>NZ_JACHLM010000002.1 GCF_014207965.1 Brevundimonas bullata | reverse complement strand
TCGGTGCGCAGGCGGACGACATCGGCGTGGGAGATCTCGAGCTGCTTCCTCAGATCGGCCACCAGGCGCGCCTGTTCCGCCTCCCGCGCCACGGCGGCGCGCACCTCCGCCTCGGCTTCGGCCACGCGCTGGCGGAACTCGTTCAGCGTGTCCTGCATCCGCTCTATCTCTTCGCGAAGAGACGCCGTTGTCCCGGTCAGGGCGCTGGCGATGGCGGTGATGACGGCCGCTTCCCCCGTCGCCTCATCCTTGGCGGCCGTGGCGTCAACCGCTCGGCGTGATGGGCGTTGAACCCAGGCGGTCAGCACGCCCCCGAGACCAAGGGCGGTCAAGAGCGTGACGATGCCCTCCCACGACGCAAAGGGCGTGGAGATGTGGTGGCCTGCTGACATGCGGGCTCCTGCGAGATGGATTGAGGGAGGGGACGGCCCGGGGTCGTCAGACTTCCGGCGCCGCCGCGTTCTGCGCCGCCAGCGACCGAATGCGGTCGTTCATCGTTTCCAGCACCTGGGCCGTGCTGAAGGCGAGGTTGGGCAGGGTGGCGTCCATGTCGGCCAGAGCCATGGCGTTGGCGCGCAGGCATGCCGCCAGATCATTGGCCGAACAGGTCAGCGGCCCAGCGCCGCCGAGGCCGAGATCGAGCAGCGGCGACAGCTTGGCGCGGTTGGCGGACTTGCTCGCTTCAGCCGCAGCGGCGTCGGCCTGAGACACCATCAGGCGGGCCGCTTCGATTTCTTCCGGCGTGGGGACCGTGGGGGTTTGGTTCGTCGGCATGGGTCAGGCTCCTTCGATGTCGGCGTCGAGACGCGCGAGGTTTTCGGGGGTGTTGTTCACGTCCAGCGGGACCGCGTCGCCGTTCGGTCGCCCCCAGTAGATCCGCAGGCGCTCTTCGCTGATGGTCTCGTAACCGGGGACGCTGCCGGGCAGCAGGCGGGTGACGTCGTCGCCGCAGTCGAGCATCAGCCAGTCCTTGGGCTCCGGCGGGCGCTTTTTCCCGCCTCGCTTAGCCGCGCGGGCCTTCTCGATCTCGGTCGCCGCGTCGTCGGCGGTGTGCTGAAGGAAGTCGCCCGTCAGCCCCCGGAAAGTGGACATGACGACCGACCGAAGCATCGGCTTCTGTTCGTTTGGCGCGTCCAGGGCGGTGGCCAGGATGGCGACGACGCTGTCAGCGGGGATGCTGGTGATCGTGCCGTCGTGCTTGGTCAGGATGGCGTTAGGCATGGGGATCGCTCCTCTAGGTTTGATAATAGACGCCGCTCAGGCGAGCGTTGCTGGTGGAGGCGGCTGTCACGTCGTCCGTCCCGCTCATGCCCAGCTGCAGCAGCAGTTTGCGGTCGCCGCGTTGGCTGACGTGGCCCTCGACCAGGGTGTAGGGCTGGCCCATTGCGATGTTCGCGTTCGCGACCGGCGCCGTGACGTAGCCCGAGGCAACGATCCGCAGATCGCCGCCACTCTTGTTGGTCGAAACAACCCGCCAGTTCAGGCCATAGACCGGGGCCTCCGAAGGCGGGGCCTTAGGCGAAAGGATCGCCTGCCAATCGGCGCGGAAAAGGAATGACCCGGTGTTGTAGAGGTACTTGCTGGCGACGGTCGCCACCGTCGTCCACCCCGAACTCAGACCTATGGATGTCGCGCTCGGGGTGCCCGAGTCAAAAGGGCCGTTGGATACTTTACCTCCGAAGAAGCCCTCGGTGTCGCTGATCCCCAAGATGCCGTTGTCGTAGGTCTCAGCCCCATAGGCGACGGTATCGGGCCCCGACCACAGGTGCAGATTAGACCCGACACCAAAGCCGGGGCCGAGCGTAGTGCGGCGCCCGCCCTGCACGATGCTGATCGGGGCGGCGAACACGGCCCGGCCGCCCACCAGTTTAAGGGCGGTGACGACCGCGCCGCCGACCACGTTGGACAGCGACAGCTCGGTGGCGACAATCCCAGCCGCAGACCCGGAAGCATCCGCCCGCGCCCAGATCTGGAACGGATCGCCCCCCGCGCCGCCGGTCACGTCGAACCGCACCGTCGAGAGGCGGGTCTGGGCGTCAGCGACGGCGGCGGCGGTGATGTTCAGAGACGCCGACAGATCCGACAACGCGCCTCCACCTGCCGGAGCGCTAAAGACGGGCAGGTCGGTGGCGGTGGCGATCAGGCGGGCCAAAGTCGGGCGGCGCAACTCCATGTCGGCCACGCCGCTGGACCCGTCCCACCCGAGAATGACCGTAGCCTCAGCCCAGACAAAGCCATCGCCCGGCGCCGTGTTGATCACGCCGATGCGCTGCCATGCTGTTTCACCGTGGGCGCTCTGAGCATTTCCTAGCGAGGTGGAGCCGGTGCCGTCCTTGGCGCACCAGCGCACGTCGATGAACCAGCGGGCCGATCCCGCACGGGTGCGACCGTCCATGGCGAAGCCGATCTTTTCACCGGACGCCACAGGCCACATCTTGCGCGCCGGGGCGCCGCCCGCCGACTTCGACACCCCGCCGCCGTCCATGGCGATGATGCCGTAACGGGTGGACGATCCGTCGAACTCGCCGCCGGTCTTCAGGAAGCGGATCGCCTCGCCGCCCGGGGTGACGGACACAGACGGCAACGGACCGCCAAAGCCCCAGATCGGCGTGAAGCCATAGGTGCCCTGCGACAGGTCCGCGTTGGCGTACTCGTTCTGTTGACCGACCTTGGCCGCCAGGCTGGCGCTGATCGAGGCCGACGCCGCCGAAGCCGAGGCGCTGGAGGACTGGGCCACCGCCGTCGCCGCCGCCGCCTGGGCGTCGTTTCGGGCGCCGATGGCGGCGTCACGGGCTGTGACCGCCGTGCCCGACGCCTGAGACGCGGAGATAGCCGAGCCCGCCGCGCCAGACGCCGACGACGCCGCCTGATTGGCGAAGGTCGAAGCCTCGCCCGCCTTGGTCGCAGCCGTGGCCGCCGAGCCGCTGGCCGCCGTCGCCTTCTCTCCCGCCGTGGTGGCGGAGGCGCTGGCGCTGCTGGCCGAGGTGGCGGCGGCAGAGGCGCTGCTTTCGGCGGCCAGCTGCGTCGTCACGTTGCGGATGGTCAGCAGCTTCAGACGCGACTGGCGATCCGCCGCTGTGCCGAAGTTAAGGAGCGCGCCGAACCGGACGAAGGCGGCGTCGGCGTGAGCCGCGATTGTCTGAACCCCTCCACCGCTGAAGGCGGCAGGGGTCACGCCAAGACCGAAGCGGATGACGCGACGGGTCGTCTGGCCAACCGGACTATTGGCCCAGATGTAATATTCGTAGGGTGCCGGAGTGGCGTTGTAGTTCGCCGTCAGCCGCACCGCATAGGGAGAAGCTGTCGGAGCAACCGACCCCGCCAGCCCCTCGACATCAATCGTCACTTCATAGATTTCGCCCTGCTTCCACGGGACGACAGATTTGAAGAGCACGCTTTGGTTGGCGCCAACCAGAGAGGTGACCGTTCCGCTCGCGACCTGCGCTGACGGCAGGTTTGGCTTTGACGCGGGTGCACCAGCCCCGCCCGCACTAGTCAGCAAATCCGCCGCGATCACGTCCGGCATGAGCGCAACGGCCGCCGACACCGCCGCATCCTTGGCCGCCGACGCAGACACCTGAGACGCCGCTGCCGCCGCTGCAGAGTTGCCCGCCTCATTGGCCTTGGTCGAAGCGGTGGAGGCCGATCCCGAAGCCGCCGTGGCGAAGCCCGAAGCCTGATCGCGCGAGGTGGCCGCGTTCTGGGCGGCCGAGGACGCCGAAGCCGCCGATCCGGCCGAGTTGGTTTCGGACTGAGAGGCCTGGCTCGCCGCCGTCTGCGCTTGAGCGCGCGAGGTGTCCGCCGCCGTGGCGCTGGCCTGCGCCGCGATGGCCTTCTCACCGGCCAGGGTGGCGGATGCGGCCGCGTTGGCCGCCGACGTGGCCGAGGCCGTGGCTTGAGCCTTGGCCGCTTCGCTTTCGGTGACGTCCTCGATCCAGATGCCGTCGAGCGCGGCAAAAGCCCCTGTGACTGGCGCGTAGTTCAGGAGCGCGATCAGTCGGACAAACTTGGTTCCAAACCGGAACTTGTTGGTTTCGCCGTTGCCGCCTTCAGCAGACTCTCCAGTAATTATTCCGGACGTGCGCTCCACCCACCCAGTGCCGGCGGGGAAGGTGGTCCCGGTGACAACGTCGTAACCCAGTCCGGTGTTCAAGCCTGCAGCCGAGCCGTCAGCCAGTCGTGACGACTTGCCGACATAGACCTGCACGGGAGCATCTGGCCCGACGAAGAAGCGGGTGCGGATGCGATACTTCCTCGTCGTATCTACAGGGAACAGCTTCTCGGTGGCGATGTCACGACGGACGCCAGGAGTGGGAAGAAATACACCTGAGGCGCCATTATAGGACACATAGTAGGTGCCCTGGGCCGTGCTCAAAGGGGTCCCAGGAATAGTCGCAGACAAGCCAGACTGCCACCCCGTCAGCCCATCCTCGAACCCTTGGTTGCCACCGGTGATGATGGTGTTATCGCGGGCCTTTTCGGCGGCGACCAGCGCGGTCACATTCCGCAATGTAAGGCTGGAGATGCGCGACCTGGCACCGGTTAAGACGGTCGCGCCAGTAGGATTGCGGTTGACTAGTGAGCCGAAACGAACCCAGTCGCCCACTGCTCCGGTAATATTCCAAATACCTGTAACACCTGAAACGCCGAAACCGATACGACCAGTAATGGTCGTCTTGGTTCCAACGGGCGTAACCAAACTCGCAGAGCCGTTGCTTGCTGATTTCGACGTATAGTCGGGGTTCAGTGTATTGATGTATAGCCGCGCATGAGGCGGGCCATTGGTGTCCGTAAGGCCCTCGACAGCGATAGATAGCTCGTAGATCTCACCCTGTTTCCAGGGAACTACACCCTTGAAGGCGACAAAACTGTCCGCTGAAGTGACTGTGTTCCACACACCGTTGACGACATCGGACGGGGGAAGACTGGCCATAGAGGCAGGACTTCCAACGGACGCCCGCGACAACAAATCTGCCTGAATAACGTCCGGGAAGCCCGCGATGGCCGCCGCCAGCGAGGCGCCATAGGCCGCTTCCGCCGCCGTCTTCGACGTGTTCGCCGCCGAGGCGCTGTTGCCCGCCGCCGTGGCCGACCCTGCCGCGTTCTGGGCCGAGGTGTTGGCCGCATTGGCGAAGCCCTGCGACTGGTCGCGGGCCGTGGCGGATTGACTGGCGGCGCTGGACGCAGTGGCCGCAGACCCCGCCGCATTGGTGGCGCTGTCCGCCGCCTCGTTACGGAAGGTCTGGGCCTGGGCGCGTGCGGTTTCAGCTGCGAGTTTGGCGGTGTTCGCCGCGCTGGCCGAGGTTCCCGCCGCATCGGCCGAGGTCGCGGCGCTGGATGCGCTCGCCGCCGACGCCGTGGCCGAGCCTTGAGACGCGTCCCGAGCGCTTTCCGCAGCCACCTTGGAGGCGTTGGCCGCCGTGGCGCTGTTCCCGGCCTCATTGGCCTTCGTCGTCGCCTGAGAGGCGCTGCCCGCCGCCGCCGTGGCCGAGCCGCCCGCCGCCGTGGCGCTGCCCGCCGCAAGCCCGGCCTGTTGCGTCGCCGTGGCCGCCGCGTTCGTGGCGTCCTGCGCCTTGGTCGTCGCCGTGGCTGCGCTCGCCGCCGAGTCATTCTTGCTGGTCAGGGCCGACGCCGCCGAACCCGCCGCATCGCCCGCCTTGGTCGAGGCCACGTCGCGGGCCGCCTGGGCCGCGCCCTGGGCGATGACCGCGTCCGCCTTGGCCTGGTTCGCCGCCGCCGCGCTGTCCGCCGCCGCCGCCGCGCTCGCCGCCGCGCTGACCGTGTCGCCATAGACCGCTTCCAGATCGGCCACGCCCTGCTGCGCCGCCGACGCCACCGCCTCTACGGATTGCAGACGGTCGGTGATCTCGGTGACGGGCTTGCCGTTCAGGTGGGTGGTGTCTTCGGCGACGAGCCCAGGCGCCGTCTCCGGGCCGTAGATATGGCGGTCGGAGTAGTTCTGGTTCCGCTGATACTGGACCGCGACGTAGTAGGTCTGCCCCGGCTGCAGCGCGTCGATGGGAATGGTCTCGACCGTCGGCGGACCCTGATAGACCTGCTTCCAGGGACCGTCCGGCGTCGGCCCGTATTCCACGATGATGGCCGTGGCGGTCGAGTTGGAGACGATGCCCGTCAGATCGAAGCCAGGCAGTTGCGTGCCGCCCGGCGCCGGCGGACGGACGATGATGGTCCAGTCTTCGGGCAGGGGCGGGGAGACGAAGGTGGGGTCGGTCGGCGTTAGGACCGGGAAGGCAGGCAGCGTGGTCGTCTTGCCGAGCGCCAAGGCGTGCTTGCTGTCCGTCTCCGAGCGGAAGCCGATGCGGACCTGGGCCGTCTTCGGGTCGTAGGATCGGCTCAGGACGATGCACTTCACCCCGTCCATCAGGAAGCCGGGCTCGTCGATGTCGAAGGTGTCGCCGCGCTTGAGGTGGCGCATGTGCGCCTTGAGCGGGATCGTGCCGGAGAAGGGCTCTCGAGCATCGAGGATGTCGTAGGCCGCCAGTTCCGCCGCCTGCTTCAGCAGAGGCACGAACCGATAGTCGATCTGGTCGCCGTGCTTGCCACCATCGTCGGTGACGTACTGCGCGAAGGCCACGGGGTTGGCCGGCGTCAGCACCCAGCCGGCCGCCTCGCTCATGAAGCGTGGCGTGATGGTGTTCAGACGGTTGAACAGGCTGGGCGCCGTGTCCAGTTCGATGTCGCCAGCGGTGTCGCGCGCGGTGATGGTGGCGACCGAAGCGCGCGGGGCGCCCCGGCTGACGCAGCTGATCTTGCCCGCGTGGCGAGCCCGCACGGCGCCGGCCGCCTGAAGCAACTGGTCGAGGACGGCCGAAACGTCCTCAGACGTGTCGGGCCAGGCCGCGAGCTTCCAGCCATTGGCGTCGGCGATGTTGGCGACTTCGACAAAGGCCGGGACGTCGATGCCGTCGATCGATGCGCCGATGCCCCCGACAACCTGACCGTTCTCGACCAGGCCAAGAGCCCAGTTTAGGGCGCCGATGCCGCCGTCCTCGATCCAGCGATAGGTCGAGCGGACACCCAGGCGGCAAGGCCCGGCGCCGCCAGGATAGGTGTCATCGTATCGCGGGTCGTAACCGAAGATGCCCTCGGCCACATGGACCGGGTCTGGGATGCCAGCAGGGAAGGCCGTGCCCTTGGAGTTCTCGCCCAGCACCTGCAGGTAGCAGGCCTTGCCGGAGAGCCGCGCCGCGCTCGACCATTCAAACGAGGAGCCGCCGAGCTTCAGGCCGACCGGGACCGTGAGCGCGGTGTCAGGCTGCGCGCCCGACCGGCGCACCATCCACATCTCGCCCTGCCACTGCGACGAAACGGCGATGCCGTTGGCGCCGAAGGTGACGGGCTGCTTGTCGCCGGAGAAGCTCGTCACGCCCCGGATCGGCCCTGCGCCCGACAGGATGCCGACGATGCCCTGATACATGTTGTCGGGGCCGAACTCGTCGCGCTGGACGATCTTCCCCGCGACGCCCATGCGCCCCATCAGGAAGGGGATCGGCTGGTCCGGGTTGGAAGTCCACTCGTCCGGCGACGCGGAGCCCTGGCTCTTGGGCTTGTCCAGCATCCCTCCGACAGCCACGAGGCCCGAGCTGATGGTGTTCAGTGTGCCGACCGAAACCCCGAACAGGGTGGTCGTGCCTGCCAGCGCCGGCATGGCCAGGGCGCCGACGCCGGTGGCGATCAGGGCTGCGGCGCCAATGATGACGCCGACCGTCTTGAGGGCCTTACCCATTAGATGACCCTCCAGGCGCAGTAACCCAGCTCGTCGCGGGCAAAGTCGGTGACGTTCGTCAGGATCTCGGCGTCGGGGCTGGCCTCGGTGTAACCGAGCAGGGTCCGCCCGCCGTCGTCCTTCATGCAGATGGCCAAGGCGCCCAGCTTGTGGGTCGTCGGCAGAGCGACGATGTCGGCCGTGCGCGCCATGGCCGGGGCAATCCGGGCCAAGTCCAGGCTATCCAGCGCCTCGATCAGGTTGGCGAAGCCCAGCGCCTTGAGCGTCTTCAGGCCTTCGGCTTCGGACTTCCAGCGCAGGCCCTTGGCCCAAGGCACCGACACGCCGAGCTGACGAAGGTCATGCAGGGCCAGCAACGGACAATCGCGCGTGCCGGGCTTGTAGGGCTTGTGATGGAAGCGTTTGCGGCAGGCCTCGGCCGCGCGCTTGCGGCGTTCTCTCGGGTCGATCATCAGTAGGACGCCTGGTTTGCAAAGCCGCCGCCGCCGCCATTGCCGCCGCCGCTTACGTAGCCACCGCCGCCGCTGCCCGCCGGGGAGTTGGCGCGCCAATAGACCTTGCGGCCCAGGCCGGTGACGTAGGCGAGGCCCAGTTCGCCGGGCCAGACGGATTGATGGAAGGGGTTCGATAGGCGCCGGTCTTCGTTCGGCTCGTTCAGCAGCGCCTCTTCGGTGCCGCACTCCAGCACGACCTCCCAGCTTTCGCCGTTGATCACGCGCGGGAAGTCCACGATCCCCCGGAACAGCAGGTCGGGCGTGCCGATGAGCAGGCCAGTGTCGCCGTCGAGGGTCGCGTCCCACACCTGGATCAGGCTCTTGGCGTGCTTCCCATCCGCCACGGCTGCAAACCCGGCCTGGTCGGGGGGGATGATCGTCAGCGTCGCACGGGTCGTCTGGCTGTCGATGCCGTCTTCAAAGGTCGGCAGCTCGCCAAGCACGCCATAGGTCGGATCGCGGGCGAGGAAGACTTCGCTTCCCCAGGGGATGAAGCCGCCCGTCGACAGCCGCAGGGTGAAGTCTGCCGTTTCCCACTTCAGCAGCTGGACAATCCACGCGACGGGCTGCTTGCGGGCGGCGATAGAGGCGGCGTCCATTATTCGCGCTCCTCCAGGGTGAACCGCAGGCGGACCAAGCGATCCGTCCCGACTTCCAGAGATTGGGGATCGACCGTTGCGAAGCCCTCGGCGCGCGGCTGGGCCACGTCCACGACAGCGTTGTTCGCAGGCGGCAGGCGCAGCAGCGTCAGCAAGGGCAGGGCGACCTGGCCGTCACCGGCAACGGTCGTCAGCGTGCGCACCTTGTAGGCGAACAGCTGGCCCAGTACCGGGAAGCTGATCCACTGGCCCTTGCGGAAGACGTAGCCGGGCGTCAGCCCCTTCAGGTTCAGAGTCCGGCCGATCTGGTTGGCGCCGTCGATCAAGGGCGATCCCGGTGCGCCGGTGTCCAGACCGGGTTGATAGATCTTCATGATGACCGTGTCGGATTCCGACAGAAGGTCGTCCCACTCCAGGCTGGCCACGTAGGACTGCGGAGCCAGGGTGATGTCCCAGGCCCAGCGGGTGCCCGGCCGCATGTAGCGGTTAACCGGACCCTGCGACGCCGGGCGCTGCTCATTGCGCGAGCTGATGGGCCGCGGCGTCATGGAGGACGGCGCGGGACGGGTAGGCAGGACCAATGCGGCCATTATCGTCTCCGGCGGCCGACGGCGTGTTGCTGCTGCTTGGCGGTCTGGCTCTGGGCCAAGGCAGGGACGTCCTTCACGGCACGCCCGTAGGCTCGGTCTTCGCTTTGCGAGCCGATGGCGTTCATCTGGTCCAGCAGCTCCTGCGTCAGGACAGCGCCGCGCAGGTCGAAGTAGGGCGCGTTGCCGGGGCGAGGCCCGACGCTGCCGAATGAACCGCCCCCGACCAAGCCGCCGTTGGCGTAGCCGGGCAGGGTGCCGAGGCGCATGGCTTCCAGCTTCGGCAGGCCGATGCGGGACACGGCGCGCTGCGGTAGGACGAACTCGCCTTTGTGGACGATACCCGCAGGCTCCATGACGCCGCCGGCGCCGGTGTAACCGCCCTCCGAGAAGCCGAAGAGCGAGCGGCCGAAGCCGATGGCCTTGGACAGCCAGTCGGATGATCCGCCGCCCTTGGCCGCACGAGCCAGAGCCTTGGCGTCGCCGCCGCGCGAGGAGCCGCCGCCGAAGAGCATGTTGGCCAGCGGCTCGGTGATCGACTGGCGTACGGCGATAGAGGCCAGATCAGCGATGATCTGTTTGGCGACGTTGGAGAAGGTCTCGCCGAGGTCCTTGCTGTTCATGATCGCATCGACGATCCCATCATTCAGCGCATCGAGGCCGCGGGCCGCGACGTTCTCATAGGCTTCCGCGATCTCGCCGGCCGTCTTCAGGCTCTGGTCGCGCCAGGCCTCCAGCGGCGACATGGTCTGGCGGTTTACCGCGGCCGACTGAGCGGCCTGAACCTGCCCCAGCGCGTCACGGCGCGCCTGTTTGTCGCCGTCCGTCAGGCCCGGCGTGCGGCTGAGTTCCGTCTCCAGGTCTTCCCGGGCGCGGCGCTGAGCCATGGCCAGCAGCCGTAGCTCGATCTCCCGGCGCTCCTTGGCGGTGCGGGCGGCGCTGGACTGGAGCGACAGCAGGTCCGCCGTCAGGTCGGTGAGGGCGCGCTCCTTCGCCAACCGCTCGTCGGCCAGGTCGCGGGCGAGGATGTCTGCGGACACCCGATCCTCCAGGGTCGCCGTCTGGGTCTGGATCAGCTTGAACTGGTCGAACTCGGCCTGCTTGTATTCCCCGCGGGCAAGCTTGCTTTCCAGCTCAGAGGCCTCGGCTTCACGCTCCAGCTTCACCTGGGCCTGGGCAAGGTCGAAGCGCTCCTGGACGGTCATCACCTCTTCGTCGGCAATGCCTAGGGCGCGCTGGCGGGCGCGGAAGATCTCTTGCTCGACGCGTTCGGCGCGGCGGGCTTCGCGCTCGGCTGCGCGTTCAGCGTTGTTGTTGGTGGTCGAGCGGCCGGGCACACTCCCCAGCGTCGGGCTGCCGCTAGAGGAGGACCGGCGCGGAGTACGGGTTGGCGCATAGCGTCCCGTTCCGCTCGCCAAGTCTTCCAGGGCGTCGGTATTCACGAGGTTCGGGCCGTTCACAGCGAAACGACCCATCTTCCATAGGCCCTTTACCAGCCCCAGGGGCGAAGCAGCTGTGCCCAGGGCGTCGCCGAGCCCGAATCCAGTGACGCGTTTGGCGGCCTGCGACTTATCGATGAAATCGCTGAGCGCATTGATGGCGTCGGCGATTTGGGAGGTGAAGTTCAGCACTTCGTCGCTGAGGTTGATGAACGCCTCAGCCATCTGAATGCCGATGACCTGCGAAAGGTCCTCAAGCTGACCCTGTGCGTCGGCGCCCTTCTTGATGATGTCCGCGTCCATAACGAAGCCGAGCGCCGCAGCTTCATCGCGCAGGCGGGCAACCTCTTCTCCACCCTCGCGCGCCGCTGTGGCCAGCGATCCCAGCCCGATCTGTTCGGCAATAGCCTGACGATCGTTCGGGTTCTTCAGCGCCGAGATGCGGTCCATCACCTGCTCAAGAGCCTGATCTGCATCCTTGATCTTGCGGAGGTCATCCTCATCGAACATCAAGCGAGTGAAGGGCTTCATTGCCTCCTTCGAGATGCCGGCCTGCGCCTGGGCGAACTTCGTCGCAAACTTCTCCAGGTCGGCGTCGACGGCGGCCGCATCCTCGCCGGTCTTGCGGGCCACATAGCGCCACTCTTGAAGGGCGGTCGTGCCGATGCCGATCCGGCGGGCGCTGTTCGCCATGTCATCGGCCATCTTAAGGCTGGCTTGGCCCGCCTGAAATGCGAAGGTTGCCGCTGCTGCAAGTACGGCGGTCAGGGCAAGAACGCCGGCCGTTGCCGCGCGCGTCATCTTCTCAATGCCGGAGCCGATATTGCCCGCGCCGGTGCTGGCTTTCTTCTCTGCTCGATCGACGAACACGTCTAAGTCGCGCTCGGCGGCCTTGATGTCTTGACCCAATTTCTGGCGGGTCGCTCGAAGCTCGAATTCGGCCGAGCCGACTACGGTGCCGTCAGCCATGGAGCCTCCATAGAAAAAGGCCCGCCGAAGCGAGCCATGTTCGAATTCTGTTCAGGGTGACGGCGTTCTGCGAACCGGGCAGGGTGCCGCCTCATTCTGGGAGGGCGACATGGCTGGACGTTACGACGACCGAGCGATCGGACGGGTTTCCATTACCGCGCTGGAACCGGTCATCCTCGACCCGCTGGCCGGCGGCGAACCCGAAGAGGGCATCGGCGGAACCATATCGATCAACATACAGGCGTCAGACGGCTCGCCCTTTGGGCCGGGCCTTACCGTTGGCGTCGCTGTGGCGGCTTCGCCTGACATGAGCATGAGAGACGCTCAAAAGCTCGTTCTAGCCGCTGCACGCGACCTTCTAGTGCGGCTCGCGGAAGAGGAGCCGGATTCTCTTCAATGGCACTATGAGCAGGGTCAAAAAGAGATGCTGATGAAGCCGCGAGATTGAGGCTGGAATCCTCTCGCGGATCATAACCCTGAACGACGCGGCCCCCGTCGCTGAGCTGGACGGCCTCACCGGCCTGGATGGGTTGAAGGGAAACTTTCATAGCCAACTCCATGAAAAAGGGCGGCCCGAAAGAGCCGCCCTCGCTGTACTTTCGATGCGATCTATCGCTGGCTTGGAATAGACAGCTCCTCTGACGCCTCGTAGCCGACGACACGTACGCACCCTTCCCGCTCACTGTCGTTGCAAAGCACGTCCGCTGTTACCCAAGCCCGCGTATCGCGATTTCGAACCTCGCAGCGGAGCCTTAAACGGCCTTCAGGTGAGGCAGTGCTTGTGATGCGCCATGGGAACATCAGGGACGAACGTTCAGGATCGGCATTGCCTGCGGCGGCAGCGAGATAGAGGGCGTTTACGCAATGAGCCGCATTCGTGGCGTTCGCGGCATCCTTGGGAGGTGCCGCAGACGGCGAACACGAAGCCAAGGCCAGAATGGCTACCAGTGATCGAACTTTCATACGCCCTCCCGATTTACCGAAAGGCTATTCCGCATCCTCGGCCGGCTCAACCTCCAGCCCCCAATCGGCGGCCATCCGGTCGAATACGGCTGCGGCGAGGGCCTCATCGCCTTTCGGATCGGGCTTCTGAAACCACTCGCTGATGTAGTGGGCCGGGCCTCTCAGTTCCTTGGCGCGGGCGAACCGCTCACTGAACCATCCAGCATAGAGACCGGCCTCGACCCGGCCGCGCCCCATCTCTTGGAGCCGTAGCGAGAGGTTGTAGGGCGTCAGCCTCCAGAATTCGGCCTCAGTCAGACCTGCGCGGATCGCCGCCCGAAGATGCGCCTCGACCACGTCGGCCGGGCGCTCTTCTGAGGGTTGGCGGTGTCGGCTTCGACGGACCTCCCGGCGGGACCGTATTGCGCCAGTTCCCAAGCGCCCCAGGCAGCCTTGAGGCAGACGGCGAGGGGATACTCGGCCATGGGGGCGGCCAGCACTTCCGCAGCGCTGATCTCGCCGTCAGACAAGACGTCCAGCGCCTCGGCCATAGCCGTCGAGGAGCCGGCACGGCCGCGCTGCATGGCCTTGAACTGCTCCAGCAACCAGTCATGGCCCTTGGCGTCCAGCGCGGCGTAGGTCAGTTGCAGCGGAACCGTCCGCCCATCCGGCAGGGACAGGCGGACGATCCCGAGGCGTTCGTCGGTCGGCGTCATCAGGCAGCCGTGGCGCGAACCGGGGCGGCGACCGGCTCAAGGGTGCCCGAGTACATGACCTTGCCGTCAACCTGGGCGCCCAGCGTCAGGTTCGGGACAGCGTTGAAGCTGATCTGCTTCGCGCCAGCGCCAGCGCCGAGGACGACGCGGAACGGCAGGGGTGTGTTGGTCGCCTCGGCGGTGAACAGGGCTTCCTGCTGGGTGTCGCCCTGCTGGTAGTGCATTTCGAAGCTGTAGGCCGAGGGCTCGCGGGGGCCGTTGATGTACTCACGCGTGCCCGGCGTGGTGTCGAAGTCGGTGGCGTCGATCTTGTTCGGCGAGAAGCCGCCGCCGTTCAGGTTGGTGACGCCGGGGATCGCTGCATAGGTCGGGGTCTCGCCCGTGCCGAGGTGCAGCTTCAGGAAGCCTTGGACCAGAGTGGCCATGGGTGGTTCTCCTATCGAAAAGGCAGGGGATCAGGGCGCCGCGAGGGCGTGAAGCGCGCGAACCGCCTGCCACGGTCGCGGATGGGGGAAGGTCAGGTGTTGACGAGATCCAGGCGGATCGAAACGCGCCGGCCGATCAGGGACGGGTCGGTCGTCGGGGACTGCATGGGTCCGTTGACCCGGCAGACGTCGCACCTGCCGCCGGTCACGGTCAGTTCGCTGGGGCGGTTATGGAAGAGGTCGCGCACCGCCCGCATCAGCGTGTCGAGGTCGGCGCCGGAGCCGGTGTCCCGCTGATAGCCGCGCACGTCTTGGAGGATCAGGCGGCCGGTCTCGGTGAAGGTTTCCATAGGCTCGTCGCGCGTCGGCACGGCGATGATCAGGAACGGCTTGGTTGGCGGCGTGTCGAGGAAGTCGTCCGGCGCCCGCTCGGAGAAGATGGCCGGGGCGCCGTTGTACGTCGCCAGCGAGGACGCGAGGCCAGCCAGCCGGGCGAAAATGGTGGCGGTCGAGTTCATTCCTTGGCTCCAGCAATGAACGCGTCGCGCAGCTCGTCGGCGTAGTCGGTGGCCAGCAGGGTCAGGAAGGGGCGGGCGGCCATGCGTTCCGTGCCCTTCTCCAGAGCCTCTGCCTGGGCAGAGTTGGCGACGATGCGCCCGACCACGTCCTCGCCCTCGCGCCTGATCTGCTCGTCCGCGTTGGTGTTGGCCGAAAGTGCGCCGGTGTCTTTGGCGGGAGGCTCGCCCGGCGCTGAGGCCTGGTGCTTGCCGTAGACCTTGCCGCTGCCGGGCCGGTTGAGGATGTCGCCTTTGAGGATTTGCTCACCCTTGCCCAGCGCTCCCCGGAGGCCAGCCTCGCCCGCGTCGGTGGCGATCTTGGCGATGACCCCGTCGTAGAGCGTGACTTTGCCCATCTAGCGGCCCTGAAGCTCGTACAGGGCCGCGGCGGGATCGCCGGTCTTGGCGATGACTTCGAATGTGGATGGGGTCAGGCCCTTGGCGGGGTCCGGCGCGGTGATCTTGTGGCCTTTGGCCGGGATGACGCCGGCGGGGAGGCTGCCGCCGAGGACGAGAACCAGACGGTCAGTGCCAGGGATGCCCAGCGATGCGCGCCGGAAGTCGCTGTAGTCGGTCACCAGCGCCTTGCAGGGGTGCGAGGTCGGCGGGCCCGAGATGTAACCGCCCTGGCCGTCCGAGACCTGCGCGCCGGGCACGATCAGCGTGCCGTCTTCGAAGTCCTCGGCGAAGTCCTCATAGGCTTCAGCCTGAAGGCCGGTGATGATGCTCATGCGGCCCTCCGGACGGAAATGCTTTCATCGCAACGACATGCGACGATCTCTTCGGCTACCGCGCCTAGCGAGGTGTCGCCTGGGAACATCAGCAGCGCGCCGCTCGGGCTCTGGAAGGGCTGGGAGAGGCCGCGCACCGTCTGGCCGCCCATGGCGTCGTGCGTGTCCCGCTGGCGTCCGTCCTGGGTGGTGTGCCAGCCGCGTTCGATGTCGGTCTCGGCGACCCGGCCGTCGTCGACCAGCTGCTGATAGGCTTCGTGCTTGGCGGCGCGGATGGCCGGCAGACCCTCGGTGCGGGCGATGACCTCGCCGCGGAGTTGTACGAGGCGGGCGGAATAGCGGGTGACCATGAGCGAGGCGGTGTCGCGGTCGATGGCCTTGCCTTCCCGGATCGCCTTCAGAACCGTGCGATCATAGCGGCGGTCGCGGCGGGTGCGGGTCAGGTAGTGCTTCAGCAGCTTCCGATCGGCCGAGGCCAGTTCGATGCGAGCCGCCTGGACATAAGCCCGTTGCGGGGCGGATAAGCCAATGAGACCTCCAGTCCTTTGACCTGTCGCTCTTGAAATGCGCCCGACCAACTCAAGAGCGACCGAACGGGGATGCGCGCCGCGTGCCATGCCGTCGGCGATGAAATCTCTGGCCTGCTGGCGCTCCCCATCGACCAAGCCGGTGATCAGGTTGCCCGAGAACTGGCGGATCCAGCTGGCGGCGCGCTGATTGCCGGGGTCGAAGCGGAAGCCGATAGATACGGCGGCGGGCATGGATGCGACGGCGCCCTGGCCGCCAGCGATGAAGGCCTCGGTGATCTTTGCTTCCAGCCCGGCGAACGCGGCACGGCTTAGATGCAGGGCATCCATGGCGCCTTGTAAATCTCCGCGCTCCAGCGCTGCGATGACCTTCTGCAGCTCGACGTTGCTGCGCAGGTCGTTGATCGCCGCCATGAAGGCCTGCGCGACCTCCAGGCCATACTTCGCCATCAGCTCCCGGAAGAGCCGTTGTTGCGTCGGGCGTCTGGCCATTGGGTTAGGGCTTGAGGGCCCGAGTGAGGCGCGCGGCCTCGGCCATCAGGTCGAGGTAGGCTTCGAACTGCGCCTTTGCGGTCTCGATGATCTTTTGCTGCTGCTCGACAGGGTTGTCGTGCAGGATGGCTTTCTGCAGGAGGTCGGCCGACGAGATGATGTCGAGCAGCGTCTCCGTCGCCATGGCGGACGGCATCTTGTGCGCCGTGAAGCGCGGATCATCGCTGTTGCCGCTCATGGGGGGTAAGCTCGCACAGGACTGCATGTCAGCCAACCGCCCATAGGCCGAGGCTCGCCAAGGTGCCTTCCGGCTTCAGATAGGGCGCGAGCAGGCCTTCCACGGCGCTCAGCTTCAGGGTTCCGTCCGCGATCACGTCGCCAGACCCCTCGAAGAACTCCTTTTCGATGGGGCCGATCTTCTTGCGTTTCACGGCGCCGGTGGCGGTGGCAGACACAGACAGGCTGCCGGGCTTGATCGCTTCCTGATAGGCCGCAGCATACGAGGCGTTCTCGACCGCAACCGGGATGATGTCGTCAGGAATGTCTTGCCCGTAGGCCTTGGCGCCGGCACGCGGCCATGCGCGCTCCTGGGCAATGCCGAGGGTAGGAGCGCCCCAGAAGCGGGAGCTATACACCCCGTCGAGGTATTGGCTCCCGCGCTGGCGCAGGATGGCGGCGACGGGCGCGCCAGCAGGCAGGGTCAGCCCGTTGAGGGCCAGCCATGCCGTGAACCCGCTGTCGCTCCCGTAGGCCATGATCAGGCCGCAGCCTTGTCGAAAGCAGCCTTGGCGCTCTCGGTGGCGAAGGCCAGCTTGTCGTCGTCCGACAGGCTGTCGAAGCCGTCCAGGTCGTTCTTGCGAACCGACTTGCCGACGGGCTGGTCGGCGCCGTCGAAGATCGACCACCAGCCGGGCGACTTCTCCTTGGCGGTGAACGGGCCGACCGGGGGCACGAACTCGGCGGGGGGCTGGTCGTTGCCGGGCTTCTCGCCGGCCTTGGGATTGGTCACTGGGGTCTTGCCGGGCTTCTCGCCGGCCGAGATCGTCTCGTAGCGACCAGCCCAAGCCGTGGGCTCGCCCTGGACGGTCAGTTCGGTGCCGACCGGGATTTCCTTGCCTTCGCCGTCGTGGATGCCGCCGGCGGTGATCTTGATGCGGGTGTCGCTCATGGCGATCTCCTTCCATCAGGAGGAAGGGCCAAGGCCGGAGCCCTGGCCCCGCCGCCTTAGTTGATGACTGTCGAGGCGAAGACGCCCGACTTGCCGTTGTAGTCGCCGCGGACCTCGATCCCCATCGCGCCCATCACCAGGAATTGGTAGTTGTCGGTGGGGTTCAGGCGGGTCATCGCCGTGGTGTTGACCGCCATGCCGATCAGCGGGCGGACGTACCGAGCGTTCGGCACGAAGCCGAAGAACTGGTTGCCGGTCAGCTTCCAGGTCACCTCGATCTTCTTGATCCGGCGGTTGCGAGCGATGAACTCGCGGATCGTGCCGTCCTTGAAGCCGGCCGCGTTGGAATACGACTTGTCCCAGGCGCGGGCGATGTCCGGCGAGATGTAGAGGTTGACCGCCTCGGTGATCAGGTTGGCGTCCAGCATGGCGCCGAAGGGCCCCACGAAGAAGGCTTCCAGCTCGTCCGACGTGGCCGTTGTCAGGTCGATGTTGGCGCCGCCGGCAGCCGAGCCGAGGTTGATCAGCTTGGTCAGCGGCGAGTTGCGCAGGCCATAGGCGGTGTAGCCCTGGAACTTGATCGTCGCATCGCCGTCCAGCGCGTAGTCCGCCATGTTGCGATTGATCTTGTCCAGCGCGCCTTCCTGGTCGTCGGCCAGGGCGTCGAAGTTGGCAGAGCGGAGGGTGTTCCACTCGCGCCACTCGCGGCCATAGCCGTCGGCGAAGATCGGCACGACCGTCCCGCGGTAGTCGTAGATGGTCTTGTCCATCGCAACCGGGACCTGGCCCGACAGCGAGCGGTGGACCGGGTTGTTGGTGTCGGACGCCACGCGGGTCAGGTGTGCCATGGTGCCGATGTTGACCGGCTTGGCCAGGGCCATCAGGTCGGACATGAACACCTGACCGCCGTCGTCACGCATGACGCGGGTGGTGATGGTGTCCAGCTCCAGCCAGGCGTCGCGCGGCAGGATCGCCGAGGCGTTCGCCTGGAAGCTCGCGAAGTGGTCTTCCACGTGGTGGAAGTAGTCGCGCGAGACGCCAAGCTGGTCCCACCACTCGCCGTGGGGCCGGGAGTTGGCGATGAGGTTCTCATCGAAGTAGCGCATGTGCCGGGTCTCCCTTAGGCGACGGCCGTGTTCCGACGAGCAATGCGCACGCGCACCAGCTGGTCCGAACCGGAGGTGTTGTTGAAGGCTTCCTCGGCAACCACGGCCACGTTCTGGCCGGTCGTCGCGAGGACGAAGCGGCCGGTCGCGTTGGTGGTCAGTTTGGCGCCGCGAGCGACGTTGACGCCGGTGGGGACGCGGACGTTGAAGAACTGCTCGTCCAGCGCTTCCATGCCGATGATGGTGTCGCCGGCCGGCCAGGCGTCATCCGTGCCCTTGAGGGCCAGATAGTTGTCCTGAGCGATGTAGAGCTTCTCGCCCGAGTTGGCCCCGGCCTGAGCGAAGTTGGCGCCCGATTCCACCAGCGCCGTGCCCGGCAGGATCGCGGCGGCGCAGATGCGTTCCTGAACCTGCGGGGTGACCTCGGTGACGGGGCCGGCGTAGATCTTGTTGAGCCGGGCCATCAGTTCACCGCCTTCGGGGCGACGTGGCCCTTCTTCTCGCCGGTGCGCGGCTGGAAGCCGTTGACCAGCGGTGCGGCCTTGCCGGGTTCAGCCTGCTTGACCAGGGCGCGGGCGGCGTTGAGCGTCAGCTCTTTCGCCGTGGCCTCGTCCATCAGGTTGGCGGCGACGATCTTGCCGACCAGTTCGGTCAGCTCGGCTTCGTCTTTCGCCTTGGCGCTGTTGGCCTGCGCCTCCAGCTGGTCGTTGATCGGCTTCATAGCCGCCGCGACCGCGTTGCCGATGGCCGTTGCCAGGGCATCGGGCTTCATGCTCTCCGAGAGGGCGTCAACCTTCTGGGAAAGCGCGTCGAACTGGACCTTATCCATTTCGTCGTCATCCTTCGATTTGTTGGTGGAGGGTTGTTCCCGCTCGGTGCCTAGGGCCTCGATTAGGGCTGCTTTGATGCGCTCCATGAGCGAGGCCTTGCGGCTCTTCTCGATGGCGCGGACGGCGCTTTCGACCGCCCATCCAAGCTCGCGGTCCGCTTCTTCTTGGAAAACGGAGTTCACGACCTGAATCTCGTTGCCCGCCGAGTTGACCATCATGCCGACGCCCTGTTCCGGGGTGGCCGCGCCTTCCTCATCCAGAAGGATGGCGTCGTGGTCGAACTCGATGTCGCGAGCGGTGAACTTGTGGGCCACATCGCCGTTGGCCGCGTCCATGATGGCCAGCAGGCCGGTGGAGGTGTGGATGGGCCCCGCCGCCTCAATGGCCGCCAGCACGCGCTTGCCGCCCTCGGACTGGTTGGCTCGCTCGACGTCGATCACCTTGTCCAACAGCACCCGGCCGCCTTCCTGGCGGACGTTCTCGTTCCAGGCGCCGATCCAGCCTTGGTTCAGGCCTTCGGGGTCACGGGCCGACAGGAACTTGCCGTTGACCGAAGGGTGGCCCAGCGGTGCCGGGGTTCGCTCCAGGGTCTTGAACGACTTCGCGATCTCGGCTGCCGGATAGAGGATGTCGTTCATGACGACGTCGTCGGGCAGGGTGGCCGAGGGGACGATGATCACGTCGCGGCCGTTGCGCTTCTCGCGGCGGATCGCGGCGGTGTTGGCGAGGGTGCGGATGTTCACGCGCACCTGGTCGCCAGCGGCGAGGTCGCGGTTCACGACGAACGAACGGGCCGCAGGAACGGGGATGACGGGGCTATGCCCACGCTTGCGGCCCATCGTGCCGGCGCAGGCGCCACAGCCACACCAGACGATTGGCGTGTAGGCGTTCATGCTCTTGGGCATGGGCGGCCTCCTTAAGATTGTGGGAGTGGTCAGGCCTCGGCGGCCGGGTCGTTCTCAGGGTCGCCGAGGGCGTCCCGCTCATCGTCGGCGCCCGGCTCGTCGCGGAACCGCTCTGCGTCAGACAGTGGCTCCATCCCAACCACGGCGCGGATGTCGTCGCCGGTGAAGACGATCTCGCCGGTGGGCTGCTTGGAGTTCACGTCGGCCATCTTCACAGCGCGGTCGATCTTCTCGCCCATCGAGGACTCGGTGAGGTCGGTCCACGACAGGAACCAGTCCTTCGCGGGCAGGATGCCGAACTTCTCGAGCCGGTTGACGAAGGTCATGATGGCGGGGACCACGATGTTGGTCCGGCGCCCCATGTTGACCTTGGCCCACTCCTCGCTGTCCTCGGTCGAGGCGCGCTCGCCGGTCTGGGAGCCGATCAACACCTTCATGGGGATCGACCATGACGCGGCGAACGATTGCGCGGCCACGGCGAAGAAGTGCTCAGGCGAGGGCAGGGTGACCTGCATGGGCGTCGCCTTGATGCCTTGGAGCAGCAGCGACTTGTCAAAGCCCTTGTTGAAGCCCTCGACCTGCTCGTCGATCTTGTCGACCACGTCGGCCACGCCGACGCCCATGGCCGCAGCCATGCTCTCGATCTTGGCGTCCTTGTCGATCTCCAGGCTCAGACCGGACTTGGCGTTCTTCCAGAAGCCCTCGCCGCCGCCGCCGCGGATCTTCTCCATGTCCAGCAGGGCGTTGTAGCCGGGCTCCAGCGCGGATCGGCCGTTCAGCGTGCCGTCACGCGACCAGACGATGACCCGGTCGGGGTGGATTTCGAAGGTGCGGGGCTGCTTCTGCTGGCCGACCGCGCTCTCGGCGAAGCTGAACATCTTCGGCTGGCCGTAGGTGTCCGAAGTCTCGTCCGTGTCCCACTCGTTGACGGTCAGCTGGCCTTCCCAAGCTGGGATGACCTCGACCAGCCCCAGCAGGCCACCAGGCACGCGTGTCACCGGCGCCTTGAACGGCTGGTTGTCGGCAAAGCGCATGATCAGGCCCGAGTAGGCCCCGACGAGGCCGCGCCTGTCGCACTCGGCTAGGTGCTGCCAGATGCGCAGGTCGGCGAAGCGCTGGCGGATGTCAGTCTCGACCTTGGTCTCGCCCTGGTCACCGCCCTCGGTCCCGTCGCGCTGGAACTCCTGCAGGAAGGGGTTGTCCTCCCAGGTCTTGCCGACGGTCTTGTCCACGGCCGCGCGGGCCAGCGGGTTGCGGCAGTAGGCGTCGAAGGCCAGTTCGAAGCTGATCTGGTTGGGGTATCCGAAGTCAGCCGCGTGGTTGTGCTTCTGGGCGCCGAAGAAATAGCCGGGGAACATAGCCTGCAGCGAGCGCTGGGCCACGTTGACGAGTAGGTGGCGGGCGCTCATCAGCGGTGCCGGTTCTTCAAGAACATGGCGACGGTCGAGCCCTCGGCCCGAGGCGCAAACGCCATTACGAAGGCATCAGCCTTGTTGGTGGAGGGGATGTCCCGCTTGGCGAGGTCCTTCTTGCTTTCAACCTTCACTTTGCCGCTCCCGTCATAGTCGCGCCGTGGCGTCGAAAGCTCGTCGATCAGCAGGTCCAGGTGATCGCAGTCAGGGGCGATGCTGATCAGCTCGCCCTCATCGAACGTCATGCCCTTGGTCACGGCATTGAAGGTGTTCCGGAACCGGGCCGCGACTTCCCACCAGGCCTGCGCCTTGAGGTTGAGGTAGAAGTCCTCGTTGGCTGGGCTCTGCGGGTCCTTCGGATCAATCCGCGCCTTGGGGTTCAGGATCGCGCCCGAGGCGTTGAACTTGTGATAGGCGATCTGCGCTTTCTTCTGGTCGTTCAGGCTGGCGAAGTGGGCCCCGGCGAATGCGCCAACGCCGATGCTATCGTAGTCGATCTCGGCGCCGGCCTCGGCCGCCTGAGCATGAACTCGAGACGCTGACTTGAGAAGTTCGTCTTCCCCTGCCTTCCACTCGTCTACGCGGACAGCCTCAATGCCGTAGGCCTCGACCGTCGCGCACTTGTCGTCGCCACCGTCAGCGACATCGAAGCCGATCCGACGACGACCAGAGGAGGGCAGGTTGAGCACGGCTCGTGCGTTGATCGCGGCCATGATCCACGATCGCTTGATGATCACCGCCTCGTCGTCCTCCTTGGGCTCGCCCAGGTAGACGTGACGAAATTCCTCCTCGTCCTCAGCCTTTTTTGCCTCAATGACTTTCAGGATGGTGCGGGAGAGGAAGGGGTTCTCGGTGTAGTTGATGGTCCGGACTATGGTGTCCGGCGGAGTGTTTGTGACGAAGCGGCGATAGACGAAGTCCGTCACCAATCTCGGGTTGAAGATGATCCAGAACTGCGACCCGTCCTTCCGAACGGTCGGTTCCAGGATCTCCCACTGCGCGGCCGTGAGGTTGTGCGCCTCCTCGATCCAGCACACGTCGATGTCCTCGAGCGACTTGATCTCGTCGATTTGGCGCCAGAGGCCGTAGAAAATGAACTCGCCGCCAGTCGCGTTGTGGACGATCCGGTTGTTGGTGATCGTGAACTCGGCCTTCAGCCCAAAGCGTTCGATCTGGATCTTGAGGAGCGTGTAGACGCTCTCCTCGATCTTGTTCTGGAACTGGCGGGTGCAGAGGAAACGAACCCGGTAGTTCGCCGCCAGGAAGATCGCGAAGCCAGCGGCGTCCCAACTCTTTGACGATGACCGCCCGCCCTTCAGGACGCGGTTGCGGGCCGGCGTCTGCCAGAAGTCCCGCAGTGCTGGGTTAAGCGTCGCCGCCATAGAAGTCGTTCAGGGTCTTGGGTGTCGTCACTCGGGCGTCAATGTCGAGGGCCTGCTTCGGCTTGCCGTGGCCGCGATCAAGCAGGGCGTTGGCGGCCGCGACTCGGGCGGCCGCGGGCTGAAGGACGTCCTTCATAATCCCAGCGAGCGTTTCCAGAGCTTCGGCGGTGAAGGCCTGGGCCGCGTCCTTGACGATCACGGTCGCCTTGTTCGGTGCGCCCTTACGACGGCCAGCACCGGGACGTGCGCCTCCTCGGGCCATCGTTTGATTTCCTTTGATTGTTTTTCAGAGGCGCCTCAGCATGGCGCTCTTAGCCGTTCTGGGGGGAACGATGGCCGTCCATTCACACAACTGCCCGCACTGCGGAACTGACAGCGTGGCGTTCCATGTCGCTTGGAGCTACGCGATCAACGACGCGCATCGCGTAGCTGTTGGCATTTGCGGTAAGTGCCGACTGCCCCTGACCACCTACCTGTATGGCTACGAGACCAGTCCCGAGAAGTTCGCTGGAGATCTTACAGACCGATGGCAGGTGGTAGACGTTTGGCCTGCCCAGACCGAACTTTCAGCTCCTCGACACACGCCCCAAAATGTCGCGCGTCGATACCTAGAAGGCGAAGAGGCGTACCGACGTCAGAGCTGGAACGCCGCCGTAGCGATGTACCGATCAGCGCTTGATATCGGTACAAAAACGATGCCGGGTGTGCCGGAAGGGTTGAGCTTCTTCAATCGCCTGAAGTGGCTCCACGAACATCATCACATCACGCAGCAGATGAAAGACTGGGCCGATCACGTCCGGGTTGAAGGGAACGAAGCCCTCCACGATCCTGATGAGTTCGAGGAAGCTGATGCCAAACCCTTGCGTCTCTTCACTGAGACGTTCCTTCGGTACATCTATGAGCTTCCTGGGGAAGTAGCAGTTTTCCGGGGCGAGGTTCCGGCCGCTTAGTTTTTGGCAGAAGTTTTCGGTTCGGCCTTGGGTTCAGCCTTCACGCGCTCGGCAACACCAGCAGCTTCTAGGCGGTCGGCAGCCTTGGCGTCCGAAGCAGTGAACGGAGCGCCAGCAGCGGCAGCTCCGTCAGGCACGGAAAAGCCGACGAGGGCTTTCATGAGGACCAAGGGACACCCCTTTCGCAAACCATCGATCTGTGGTGAGAGTGGGTAGCCATTAACATGGAGGAAAGTATGGCTGTTGTGCTTGTTACGTACGACCTGAAAGCGCCAGGGCGAAACTACCAGCCCGTTTACGATTATCTGAAGTCGTTCACGTGGTGCAAAGACCTTGAGAGCGTTTGGTTGCTCGACACGACCACATCCACCCAAACGATCCGCGACGAATTGCAAAAGCGCGTTGACGGCAACGACAAGGTGTTCGTCGTCAGATTGAACCAAACCTGGAACTCGTTGAACTTCGGCTGCGCTGAGTGGCTGAACCGACCGGGCAGGGGCTGGTAACAAAAGGCCCCGCGCTCGAAAGAGGCGGGGCTTATCTTTTGGACGCGCGAAGCGACCCTGCCTTTTGGTACCCTGCGCCGACCGGTCGAACAAGGACCGCCTAGCCAAAATCTGGCCCCCTGAACCACGTCACCTTTTTCTGGTGAGGCTCGACCGGCTGCGCGTCGTTCGCGACCGTCTTCGGCTTGGCGCTGGCGACACAGCGAGCGTGGATCAAGTTCTCGCCCAAGGCGCGGATGCGCGCCGTCTGGCCCTCGTCCGCCGTCTCGCCCGTCTCAGCCTCCACGGTGGCGCGCCAGTTCTTCGCCAGCGCCTTCTCTCCAGTCATGAGGATGGAGAGCAGACGGGCATCCGAAGGGCAGAGGTGCTGGAGCGTCTTCTTCACGCGCGTTGCTGCGTCGATGGCCTCCTGGGTGATGTTCTGGCCGGGAGCGCCGTCGGTCGTGGCGCGGATGAAGTCGGGCCGGCGCTCACCACCTGAGGCGCCAGCAGCAAGCTGGATGTCCGTCTCATGGGCGCGGAACGCCTCATAGGCGCGCTGCGACAGGGACGGTTTGCCCTTCGGGTACTCGGCAGACGGCTTTCCCTTGCGGCTGCGCATGATGGTGAAGACATCCTGGCGCCAAGCGCCAAGGATCTCGCCAGTCCGCTTGTCGGCGTTCACCTCGGCGCCCTGGGCCTTGAGGCGAGCGGCCTCGGCGCGGCGGTCGCGCAGGACGTCGTTGGCCACGACCTGCGCGGATGGCGCTTCGGCGGCGCTGATCTTCCGAATGGTGACCTTGTGTTTCTTCTTCCGGCTCATGCTGCACTTCCTTGGATCGATGTGTCGTTGGCGGGGACCTGCTCAGCCAACACGCGGATGGCCAGGCGCACCAAGCCAAGGCCGACGCTGTGCGGCTCGGAATAGCGCTTGGCCTTCTCGAGGAACTGGCCGGGCGTCGGGGCGAACCGGGCGTTGCTGCGGCGCCAGTCGCGCGCAGTGGCTTCGATCACTGCAAGGGGCAGCCCTTCGAGATCGTCGTACCAGTCGTCCAGGCGCGTGGCGGCGGCGCTCTCGGGCAGATCGGGTCGAGGGTAGTGGGCGAACAGCCGCTCCATCACCGCCGCCGCATCCCACGTCTTGGCGGGCTCGTTGGCCGGTTGAAGCTGCGCCTCAAGCTGCCGCAGGGCGGGAAGGTCCGAGATCGTGAACTCCCCCGCCTTCACCCTGTCCCGGAAGAGCCCCCCGGCGAGCAAGGACGCGAAGAGCTGCTGATTGGTCACGCTCGGCACGGGAAGGCTGGGCGTAGGAAGCTGAGGAGCGGTGATCGTTTGCAGGGCGGTCATTGCGGTTCTCACGGATCGGAGGCGGTTCGTCGTCCCAGCGGCCGGCATTCAGCCAGGTGGCGGGGTGCGGAGTGAAATCAGGGTCGGTCCAGCCGGGCAGTGCGCGCTCAACCCCGGCGAGGATCACGGCCAGCGGGTCGTCCTCGGTGATCCGGCCCATGGCTTTCGCGAACGCCTTGGCTGCGGCGTCTTTGCCGACCTTCCGGGGGTAGGCCTGCCAGAACGCCAGGAAGCCTCTCGCCAAATCGACCTTGGAGGGGCCCTTACGCGCGGGGAGTCTCACACCAGGTGTGGGGGTGGGTTGTTGGGGGGTCTGGGGGGAAGAAGGGAGGGGGAGAGGTGAAGTGACGTCACCTGTTACGTCACCCGTTACGTCACAAGCGGCGACCTCAGCTTTGCGGGCACGGTAACGGGCCTGCCTTTCAGCGCCGGACGAGCGCGGTGTCTCGGCGTTCATGGCCTCCATGACCTCAATTGCCTGTTCGAGGGTCAGCCCGAAGTCGGCCATTTTTCGTAGCGCGGAGAGATTCATTGAACGCCCCCCCATTCGGACGCGGTCATGTCGCGCTTGCTGGAGTTGCAGGGCTTGCACGCCACACAGAGGTTCTTCAGACGGCTCGACCCTCCTCTCGACAAGGGCATGATGTGATCAATCTGGGGGACGGTCACCGAGACCCCGCAGTACCTGCAGCGGTAGCCGTCACGCTTGATGACTGCGCGCCGGATGACGCCCCAAGACTTGGCACTGACCCCCTGGGACCTCAGTTCATAATAGCGGCGGTTGCGCTCTTGGCGGGCGGTGCGCGCTGGGGGCGAGGGCGCAACTGCGGCCTCCATCTCGGCGACAGCGCGCACCAGGTCGTCTCCGGACACTCCGGCTGCGATCAGATGCTTCAATGCTGTCGCGATGACGCTCATCCCACCACCTCGACCAGACGAGCCAGAACGGCGGCGCGGCCGGGCTCGGGTAGGAAGTATCCGCCTTTGTCGCGTCCGCTGGCTGTGATGATCGGAGAGCCCAAGCCGACGTCATCCAGCGCCTCGCGCAGGAGGCAAATGCGGGTCTTGATGACGTTGCGGGCGTCGGTGATGTGCTGGTCCATCCAAGGACGAGCCCCGGCAAGTTGATCGACAGACAACGCACGACCGTTGGCATCGAGCAGCGCGCACAGCATCGCCGCCTTTGTGCGGCTCCCCAGAAGTTGGAAGGCCGCCACCTCGAGGCCGAGGCGTTCCAGCGGGCTCATGCCGCTCGCACCAGTTCAGTCCTGCGGGCATGCAGGAGCGCGCCGAGGTGCTTTGACGCGGCGTCGATCTGAACAGCCAGCAGGGTGTCCACCGGGTGCTCTGGCTCAGCGTAGAAATGCACCATGACCTCGTCCACCACGCGCGCGATACGGTCGTCGGTGTTCATGAGGCCTTCGATCTTGCGCACACCGTGCAAGACGGTCGTGTGATCGCGTCCGCCGAGCAGGCGACCGATGTGGGGCAAGCTCATGTGGGGGCAGAGCTGGCGGATAGCGTACATCGCGATCTGCCGAGGCCGTGCGAGCGAGCGGCGGTGACTGGAGACGCACAGGCGCTCAAATGTCATGCCGTGGCGCTCGGCCACGAAGTCCGCCACGTCGCGGGCTATAATGCGCCCGGTCATGCCGCCCGCTCCGCGGCTTCGTCGGCGCGCCGCTCAAGGCAGCGGCGCACTGTCTTGGTCGAGCAGTTCATGATCGCTGAGGCGGCAGCCTGGGTGATCTCGCCTTTTTCGACCAGGGCGAGGGTCCTGTGATCGGCCTCCGTCAATTCCCGGGGCGCCGCGCCGCTGGCGGGGCGACGTTCGGGTTGCACGGTCGGCGGCACGGCGGCGGGGGTCGCGTCGTTGGCCGGCGCAGGCGCCAGCACCCGGCGCACGTCCTCCATACTGAACCCGGTCTGTTGCGCGATATGCTGGGCGCCCAGACCCTTGGCCTTCATCCGGTGGATCAGGGGGGCGTCGACGATGGGGCGGCGCGACTTGGGGGCGTGGCCCATTGAGGACAGGCTTCCACCCGCGTTGGTGGCGCGGGTCATTGGATCACCCGCCCGTCGCGGATGCGCACGTCCTTCCCCTCGGGGATCGGATGCTCTGACACGGCATAGCCGGTGCCGCGCGCGTCTTTGTAGGCCACCATGTACTGGCCGTCGCGGCGTTGCGTGCAGGAGGCGACATTGACTGTTCGGGTCATGGTCCAGCCCTCAGAACGGAATGTCGTCGTTCAGGTCGTAGCTCTCGCGCTGACCTGAAGGTTTGCTGGCGCCGCCGGCGGAGAAGCCGGACGAATAGTCGTCGCCCTTGTTGCGCTCACCCTCATCCTGCGGCTTGCCGCCGAGCATGGTCAGGACGCCGCCGAACTTCTGGAGAATCACCTCGGTCGAGTATTTCTCGACGCCCTGTGCATCCGTGTATTTGCGGGTCTGGAGGGCCCCCTCGACGTAGATGGTCGAGCCTTTCTGCAGGTAGTTCTCGCATGTCTTCACGATGTGCTCGTTGAACACGACGACCTGATGCCACTCGGTTTTTTCCTTGCGCTCGCCCGACGCCTTGTCGCGCCAGCTTTCGGACGTGGCGATGCGCAGGTTGGCGACGCGGTCGCCGCTGTTCAAAGTGCGGATCTCCGGGTCACGGCCCAGGTTGCCGATGAGGATGACCTTGTTGACGCTGCCGGCCATGATCAGACCTCCCCGAGCGCGGAAAGGTAGAGGTCGAGGACGGCTTCGGCCTCTTGGCGCTTGGCCTTGTCGATGCGGCGCAGGCGGACGACCTGACGGATGATCTTCACGTCATAGCCTTCGCCCTTGGCTTCGCTCAGGACTTCCTTGATGTCGGTAAGGACAGCGGCCTTGTCTTCCTCAAGTCGCTCAACGCGCTCGATGATGGAGCGCAGACGGCCTTGGGCTGCGGATGTCAGAACATCGGATGATGCGTCGAATGTCGTATCGGTCATGGGGTTCTCTCGGATCAGGCGTGAAGGGGTTTCGGCGCGACCGCGGCGTAGGCCAGCTCGGCGGCCATCTGCTCGGCGCGGGCATGGATGAGCGCGGTGCGTGTTTCATGCATGCGACGGGTGTCGCCCCGGTCCTCAGCGGCCCGGCGAGCGGCATAGGCCTTGGCGAAGGCTCGGTTGGCCGCGTCGAGGCGCATGGCGGCGCGGGCTCTGCGAATGCCGAACATCAGCGAACCTCCCGCAGACGCGTGACGTTCGTGGCGACCGTGCGCAGCTCGCGCGCCTCATTCTTCAGGCGGTCCACGCCCTCCATCAGGGCGTCGAAAGCCTCGAAGTCACCAGCTTGCAGCGCGGCAGCAATCGGCAGGAGTGCCGCGGAGGCCTGAACTACGTCGTGCGTTTCCTTGAGGGGGCAGGCGGCCGGCGAAACCGTCGGCGGCTCGATCGACAGGGCCAGGGCGCCGAAGACGACTGACTGGCCGCACGCGTCCTCCAGCGTCCACACCTGTTCCCAGGTCGGGATGTCACGTGCGTGTTCGGGGTTGGCGCTGCCGAGTTGTGAGACGCGCTGGCGGCTTATGCCGAGATAGGCGGCTGCAGCGTCCTGACGACCGGCCCGGATCACCAGCTTGGCGAACAGGGCCTTGAGACGTCCGTAGTCGAATGTTCCATGTTCGTTCATTGCGGTTATCCAGAGGCATGCAAGGTGACGCTTCGTCGGCGCGGGCCTACTCAGGCGGCATGAAGCGGTGGGTCGGGTTCAGGATCGTTGGCGGGGACAGGGAGTGTTGCGGGCGCAGGGCGCAGCACGCTCGGGTGCAGCGTCTGGATCAGGACGGCCCGCACGATGTTTGCGATCTGGGCTTGGTCCGCGTCGGTCATGAGCTAGCCGGCCTTGCGAGCGCTGATGGCGTTAGCGGCTGCCTCGCGGCTGGGCGGCTTGCCGAGCCATGCGACGAAGAGATCGGCGACGGCCAAGGTTGCATCGGAACGACGAGAGATGTTCTCCCAGTTGCCATGTCCGCAAAGCTGAACGGCCAGCCGAAGAGCCTCGGCGCGAACCGGGTTCAGGTCGTGGTCAGCCATCGCAGACCCCACTTGATGATGTTCGCCCCCCATGGTCAGGCGGCTCGCTGTCGGACTTCGGGGTCTTCGGTGTCGTTGGCGGGGCAGAGGGGCGCGGTCAGTAGGTCTGCCGCCTTCACCTTGCCCTTCGTCAGTCTTTCGATCTGGAATGCCCGTGCTGGCGACGGGCGACTACGGCCTCGCCGGATGCGGGAGGCTTGCGAGCGGTCGCAGTCGATGACACTGGCTAGCCATCGGTCATCCCGACGATTGGCGTCCATCCAGGTATTGAGCTTGGTCATGGGTGGAAAGTGCATGATATGCACGATGGTAGTCAAGCTAGAATGTGCATATCGTGCGCTGGCGTGATATGCACGTTGGTGGCCACTAGGGGCATGGCGCGAAAAGCTAAGGCCCCCATTGAATCGCCCTTCAAGCTGAAGGCATGGCGCCAAGAGCGCGGCCTTACTCTTGACCAGGTCGGCGAAGCTTTGGGGATGACCGGGCAGAACTACGGCAAGATCGAACGGGGCGGCGTCGAGCTGCGCGAGACCTATCTAGAGCCTTTGGCGGATTTGTATGGGATCCCGAAGTCCGCACTTATGCAGATTCCCGGGCATGGAATTGCCGATACGACCGAAACTGTCCCTGTCGTTGGCTACGTCTCGGCGGGCGCCGAGCTGGCGCTGTACGACCAAGGGCAGGGGCCTTTCGACTACGTGTCACCGCCGCGAGACAGCAAGCCTTCGACCGTCGCCGCCTCGGTGAAGGGCGTCAGCCTCGGCCCCCTGCTGGACGAAGCGCTGATCTTTTATGACGACGTGCGCTCGCCGGTGACGGCAGACCTGCACGGCAAGATGTGCGTCGTTGGGTTGGAGGACGGGCGTGTCGTCGTGAAGCAGCTCATGCCTGGTGACAGTGGGCGGTTCCACCTACTTTCAAACTCGTCCGAGCCGCCGCTTCTGAATGAGACTGTGGCGTGGGCCGCCAAGGTCACAGATATACGTCCACGATGAATTAACAATCACAGCTGAATGTGAATGCCTTTGGGGGGCATAATGAATAAGCTATTTGTAGGTATTGCACTGGCCGCGTCGTTTGCGCTTCCAGCATCGGCTCAGTCCGTTAAGAGCGAGGTCACAGCGACGAATGGCGTGGTCGTGACTGTCTATTCTGACGATTTTGCAAATCGATATGAATATTCGGCCCCCGTGATCAATTTCCCTGACGGCTACGCCTTGGTCGCGAGGATCGTCCGCCCCGGAATCACCCCGAAGACCAACATCCAAGGGAGCCTCTCATATCGGGGTGAGTGGAGGCGCTACAGCACCGCCTTGTTCCGAGGCGGTGCAGAGGCCAGCTACAATGCCGGCAGCCGAGAGGTGGTAAGTTGCAGCGGCTCCAGATACGGCGGCGGCTGTAACTTGAGGGAGGGCTTCTCTATTGACCTCGCGCCCGCCCAAATCCGCGATCACACGCAAGACGGTGTCATCGACATCCAGGTGAGGGCGCAAGACACCTCGACGGCCCTTATTAAGATCCCAGCCAGCTACATCGAGGCCGTCAACGAAGTGGCCGGCCATAGGTCATCTGCCAAGTAGGGGCGGGCGGATAACCTCGGGGGAGGGGCAAAATGAACATAGCCGCCAGCGCCGGCGCCAACGCCGCGATCATCGCGACACTGGCTCGCAGCAAGGTCATTGAGCATTTCCAGAAGGCCGGGGCGCTGAGCCCTGAGACTGCCTTGCCGCTCCCGGCCAAGAGTTCTCGCTCCATTGTGGACGCTCTGATCAAGCAGAAGGTGCTGATCCCTGCCGGGGACGGGTTGTTCTACGTGGATCTGGACGCCGACAAGCAGTGGCTTCGCGCGCAGGGCAATGTGGCGGTCGCCGTGATCATCGGGCTGGCTGTTCTGCTGGGGATCGTGATGGTCATCGTGGCGGTGGGTTCAGCGGCATGAACCGCAAGCTCTTAATGCGCGAGGCGAGGAGCCTGGCCCACCGCATTGCCCAACTGAAGCCTTTCGACTGGGTCGCCAGCGGTGCGTTCGTAATTATCCTGTCTTGGCCGAAAAAGCTGATCTGGCGCCCTTGGCCTGACTGGCTGGTCGCGACCGCCATGGGGATAGGCGGGGCGCTGGTGGCCTATGGGGCGCTGCTCTGGCTGCTGAGCCTCCGCGCGGCCAAGGTGAATGCCTCGGGGGAGGGGTGATGATTGGATTAATGTGGCGATGCCACGACGTACCGGCGGCGCGAGGTCGTGCCGCCGGAAAATGGAAGCGGGGCACATAGATGGCAGCACAGTATCAATCTGAAATCCGCGAGAGCGTAGTCAGAGATCTGCTTGACAAGATCAAGAAGCAGAGCGTCGGGTCGTATCTTCGGCGTATTAAATTGAACAAGGTTCGAGCATTTGAAAATCAGTCCGTTGATCTTGATTTTCCGGTAACCGCGCTGATCGGGACGAACGGAGGCGGGAAGTCGACCATTCTCGGCGCGGCAGCCATCGCCCACAAGTCCGTCAAACCTGGGCTGTTTTTCCCAAAAAGTTCCATCGGCGACCAGTCGATGTCGAACTGGGGTATCGGGTATGAGATAATTGAAAAGAAAAAGAATCCCACTCAACCAATATCTCGCAATGCGAGATTTAGAAATTCGAAGTGGGTGCGGGACGATCTGATTGATCGGCCGGTCCTATATTTCGGAATCCAACGAACTGTTCCGGCGAGCGAGAGACGAGAATTCAAAAAATTCGCGACGTTCAGCTACAAGTTTAAGGGGGTTAGAACAGAACTTAGTGGGACCACCCAAGAGCAAGTCGCTAGAATATTGGGTAAAGACGTATCTAAGTTCGAGCAAGCTGCCGTCTCGACGACCCAAAGTTTCTACGTTGGTGGTGATGGGAATATCACCTATTCAGAGTTCCATTTTGGAGCCGGTGAATCTTCTATCCTGCGGATGGTAAGTGAAATTGAGGCCGCCCCCGAAAACGCAATTGTGTTGATCGAGGAAATCGAGAACGGACTTCATCCCGTCGCGACCCGGCGAATGGTCGAGTACCTCATTGATGTGGCAAGTCGTAGATCGATCCAGACCATTTTCACCACCCACTCTGAGGATGCGTTGACGCCGCTACCGCCCGAAGCGATTTGGTCATCCATTGACGGGCGAACTCGGCAAGGAAAGATATCGATTGAGGCGCTTCGCGCCATCACCGGTCGCGTGGACGAACGGCTAGCAATTTTCGTCGAGGACGATTTTGCTAAAGAGTGGGTCGAAGCCATTGTGAGGTTCAAGCTACCCCAAAACATGGAAGAAATTGGCGTTTATCCAGTAAGCGGGGACTCGCAAGCATTTGCGATACACACTTCGCATCGGAATAACCCTGCTATTGCAGACCGGTTAAAATCTCTGTGCGTCTTAGATGGTGACAGTGAAAAAATTGAAGACGGTGCGGCGGGGGTATTGAAGTTGCCTGGGCGGGTACCCGAGGCAGTGGTGTTTGATTACGTCCGAAACAACATCGATTCCCTCTCCATGAGACTCGCTGTGTCGATGCACCTTCCTCCGGACAAGGAGGGCACAGTGCGAAAGGTCGTGGAGGACGTGTCAAATACAAACCGGGACCCGCATCTCTTGTTTTCTCAAATCGGACTTCGCAGCGGTTTGGTTCCTACCAAAATCGTATCGTCGGCGTTTTTGTCGTTGTGGATTGATGGTAATCCTGTCGATTCCCAGAGAATAGCCGATGCTATAGTCGAAGTACTTACTTCGTAGCATTGGCTCCGCCCCGCCCCGCCCCGCCCCGCCCCGCCCCTCACCGGGCGGGGTTTTTGCTTTCCCGCTCCAGCGTGTCCGCCTCTTCCCGATACTCGTCGGCGATCCGGCCGAACCGCTCGCGATCTGCCTTGAAGGGTGAAAGCCTGGCCATGTTCTCGGCATTGCGCTGAAGCTGGCGAAGCTCCGATACTCGGGAGGGACGGGTCATTGTGAAGCGGAACTCGGCTACTGCGGTCGGGCACTGGCTCCAGGGCAAGTCCTGAGCCTGTCGCCGATACGGCCCGTCTGAGGGCTTGGATGACCTCGCAGTTCCCTAAAGTTGTTCAACATTATCGTGTAGCTCAGCCGTAGGAACGCCCGTTTCCGCAGCTGCTTCATCTCCCGTAACCAGCAGGGAGATGCGACATGACCGACGTTCAACCGAACCCGGATCGCGAACAGGATCTGGAAACCACGACGCCGCAGCCGGACGAGAACCCCCAGCAGCGGGAACACCTTCGGGAGCAGGCTCAGCGTCAGCCAGGTCAGGAAGATCCGGCGCCAGCATCGGGCGGCGAAGGCGCTGCCGGGGCAGGCGGTCCTGGTGGCTTCGGCACAGGAAGCTGAAGCCCAGCTCATTGAGCACATCGAACCCCGTCCGAAAGGGCGGGGTTTTTGCTGTCAGGCTAGTGCTAGTTGCTGCTTCAACGCCTCCACCGCCTCGCGCGTGAGGTGGAACGGCATCTGATGCGAGACGCCTTCGATGAGGAACGAGAGGACCACGCCGCCGGCGTCATCTGCCAATAGGTCGAAGCCGTCGATTTCGAGCGCGGTCACGTTACGCTCCTCTGTGGTCCCCGGCGTTTGCTTGGTCGAGTAGGCGATTGCCAGGCCAGCGAGACCGGGCAGCTTCTCGCGGGGTATGGCGAGGGCGATCCGGCCAGCCTCCTTAGTCTCGAACCTGAACAGGCCGTGGCTTTCATCCACGGTCGGGGCGGCGGCGAGGGACTTTACGGTCAGCGCTTCCATGGCTCGACCATATCACCGACTGGCGTGTTGTCAGGCCGCCTCTTCGTCTCGTCCGTCAGCAGCCAGCGGATCTATCTGGGTCCAGGTGTCGCCCTGGTCGGTGCAGGTTAAGCTGGTCGCCATTTCCAATAGCGCAGCCATGTGAGGTATGGCTTGCCCACCGACGCGCGTCCGAGCGCCCTGCGTATCTGATCGACAAAACTGCCGACATCCATGAAGTAGTTGGGATAGGCGGCGATCAGTCCTTGGACGCTGTCAGCCTCGACCACGACCGAGTCGGAACTCGCGCCTTCGGCCGCTGTGATGCCCAGCAGGATTGTGTCCAGGTTGTTGAGAGGCTTGACGGTGACCCTCATGGCCGACCGATCAAGGGTGATGACGTATCGTCCGCTGTATGAGCGCGCGCCCTGGTGCAGATGGTTTATCGCACTCCGATAGCTCTCCAGGGTTTTGATCGCCTCTACGCGCTCCTCAAGGTCCGCGACTTCTTCAAGGCGCGCCTTGGCGTCGTCCGGGGCACCTGACGGGATCGGTAGGCCTTCATGTGTCGCGATTTCCGCAGACATGAGAACAAAGAACCGGAGCCAATCAGCGCAGCCGACGCCCGCCTTCATGTCTTCGCCGCGCATGAACCCCACGGCTTCGAGCGCAGTGGCCCAGGCATGCTGCAACTGGGTGCGAATTTGGATTTCGACTGCTCGGTTTCTGAAAGCCTCGTCATCACCTTGATAGCGCATCATCAGGTGGGCGCTCCGGTAGCCTGAGGCCTTGGGCGATCCGATGTGGTCGTCGATCTTGGCGACCTTGTGCCGTGAGCGCCCTTCCTGAAACCGCCCTATGACGGCTTCAACAGCGGGCATGTCAGGCATAACGGCCCGGACCCCGGCGATGTCCTGAACGTCCCACAGGTTAATCCGCGACCGCTGTAGTTTCTTGCGGATCGACGCCATGCGCTTAATACGGCCCGCGACCACGGCCTCCGAGGCCACAGCCCTAGCTTGCTGATGCAGGCTCAGGCGCAGGCTGTGAAGCGGAAGTAAGTGCGAGGCGCGCCAGTCGTGCGCGGTCCTGAAGTGAGCGGCGGCCTCGTCGATCCGGTCGGTTGGAATGCTGGCACGCAGTACATCCCCCGCCGTGATGACGTCTGCGCGTAAAGGCGGCGCCGTCCAGGCCATGTCGTCCCCCAGGCAAGGGGCAACCCTATTCAAAGCCATCTCAGTGAGTCCAGTGTTCGGCTGGGTCATGAAGGTGGTGTAGCACAAAAGTGCATAACGCGCACATTTCCCCTTGACGATGAAAGTGCATAACGTGCACAGTCCTCCCAACACCAAGGGAGACCACCCGATGTCCCAAGACCCCAAGAGCCAAGCCCGCGAAGTCGCGCTGGCCCACGGTTCCGCCGCTCAGGCGCTGAACGTCCTCGGCCCGATCAATGGCGATGATGCCCACGATCTGCGCCACGAACTTTACCTGCTCCTGTCGCTCGAGAACGGCTCGGCGATCGCCGATTGCCAGAAGATCGTCGATGTCGCCAAGGGCGAGGGCCTGATCGCTTGGACGCAGCGCCGGGACGACACCCAGCGCGCCGCCGACCTCTGGAAACGCGACCTGCTGATCTGCAAGGCCGCCATGTTCACGACGGTGGCGGCATGATGGAAGTCATCATCTGCCCGGGCTTCAACAAGCTCTACCGCGTCGCCCTCGTGGATGACGCTGGCAGCTTTGAAGCCCTCTCCGAACACGACGCTCCTGAGCAGGCGATGGCCGCCAAGCTGCTGGCCCGCGCCGCGCAGGCGCGCGCCGATCTGATGCTCAACAAGATTTTCCGGGAGACTGCCAAGTGAACCGCCGCCAACTGGCTAAGGCGCAGACTCGCGCCCGCATCATCGCCGCCGCTCAGAAGGTCTGGGCTGAGCCCGGCTCCTACGAAGACGGCACCATACGGGTCATCGCCACTGCAGCCGGTATGTCTACCGGCGCCATCTTCGCCAACTTCGAGGGCAAGGAAGGCCTCTGGCGTGAGGCCATGGGGTACGAGCCTCCGATCGACAGCGCAGCGGTGCGTGCAGCCCTTCGCGCGGCTGCGCCCCGACCCGTCCTGGCTGAGGCCGCGTGATGGGATCGGTCGTCCCGTTCCGGCGCCCGGCGCACGCTCAGTCCCTGATCAAGCACACCGCGACGCTGTCGTGGCTGGATCGTCAGGGCGAACAGCGTCGCGAACGCCACGCCGCATGGACCTCCGTCGAGGCGGCTCAGATGGCCTGGAAGCGCGCTCGCTCGCTGCGCCTGTGCGGTGAGGCTCTGACCTTCCGCATCGACCATCGCTCGCAGGTGGTCCTGTGACCGACGCAACCCCTTCCTCCGCAGCCCAGAGCCCTCGCGTCGCCAATAACGGCGCGGGGGAGGGCGCGGGACAATCCGAGAGCATCATGACCGCAGTCACAACTACCGGGCCTGCCATCTACCGCGCCATCGCCTCTGTCATGGCTGACATGGCTGTGGAGGGCATCGGCAAGGACAAGCGGAACACCCAGCAGGGCTACAACTTCCGTGGGATCGACGACGTCTACAACGCGCTCGCGCCCATTCTGGCCAAGCGCGGCCTGATCATTCTGCCTCGCGTCGTAAGCCGTGAATGCGTGGAGCGCACCACGGCCAAGGGCGGCGCGATATTCTACACGACCGTCCAGGTCGAGTTCACGCTGGTTGCCGCCGAGGATGGGTCGTCGCACGTCGTCACCACCTACGGCGAAGCGATGGATAGCGCCGACAAATCCACGAACAAGGCGATGAGCGCCGCGTTCAAATACGCCGCCATGCAGGCTTTCTGCATCCCGACCGAGGGCGACAACGACGCCGACGCGACCACGCATGAAGTTCGGGGCCGCCAAGCCGACACCGGGCCGAGCGCAGCGGCTCAGTTTGCGGCCGACCAACTCCGCAACGCCAAGACCGGCGACGAGTTCAAGCACTTCTGGAACAGCCAAAAGGAAGGCCTGCGCCAGAGCCTGAACGACGGCGATTACGCCCACGTCGTGAAGGTCATGCAGACCGAAGCCAAGCGCTTCGCCGTCGACAAGCCAGCGGACACGTCCGCCGACCAGAAGACCGCCAACGACTTCCCCGGCGACACCCCCTTCGACAAGCAGGACGAGGCCGCCTGATGACCTTCTACGTCAACTCCAAGGGCCAGGACGTTGAGATCTCCTCCATGGCGTATCCGCACCTGTGCTCCGCTCACGCCAAGCTGGTTCGCGAACAGCGCGACGGCCTGCGCCAGAAAGAAATCGACGCCATGGCGGCAGAGATCGCCGCGCGCGATGTCCAGCGCGCCGAAGCCGAGGAAGCCGGCGAGGGGTTCCGCGCATGACCGCCGAAGTCATCCACCTCAAGAACGAGCCGCCGACGCCATTCGACGCGCACCGCATCAACCTCGACGACCTTCTGGTCGAGGCCCGTAACTGGGCCGACGGCGAACCAGCCGCTACCCAGGCGCAGGTCGATGAGATCGCCCGGCTGATCGATGATCTGAACGCTGGCGCCAAGGCCATGGAGGCCGAGCGCGTGGCGGAGAAGAAGCCGCTCGACGAAGCCGTCAAGGAAATCCAGGACCGCTACAACGTCTACCTCGCCCCGCTGTCGAACAAGACGGTCAAGGGCAAGGTGCCGCTAGCGATCGATGCGCTGAACGCCGCCAAGCGCCCCTTCCTGGTCGCCCGGGAAGCCGAACTGGAGGCGGCGCGCAGCGCGGCTCGTGCCGAAGCTGAGGCTGCTGCTCAGGCCGCCGCCGAAGCTGCACGAAAATCCAACGCCGCCGACCTGGAGCAGCGTGAGGCTGTCGACGCGAAGATCAAAGCCGCCGAGGACGCTCAACGCGCCGCCAAGATCGCGGACAACGCCAGGGCTCACGCTCATGGTGGCGGTCGGGCCCAAGGCTTGCGCACCCGCGTGCTGGCCGAAGTCACCGATCTGGACGCTGCTGTCCGCCACTACTGGACCGAGAGCCGTCCGGCCTTTGCTGACCTGATCCAGAAGCTGGCCGACGACGACGCGCGCCAGAACCGCCGCGCCGCCAAGGGCGTGACCTTCCGCGAGGAGCGTTACTGATGTCGCGCAACCTGCTCCGCTTGACGCCCGGCGCCCGCCGCGACGCCCATCTGTGGGTGGATAAGGCCTTGTCCCTCTGGACGCCCGGTAAGCCCTTCCTTCTCGAAATCCGGGAGCCGAAGCGCACCGACGAACAGAACGCCGCGCTCTGGTCATTGCTCGGCCAGATCACGAAGCAGCGCCCGCTCCACAACGGACGGAAAATGACCGCCGACCTCTGGAAGTCCGTCTTCATGGACGCTCTGGGCCACGAGGTTGACTACTGCGCCAGCCTGGACGGTGAGCGCATCTTCCCGCTCGGCCATCGGTCGTCGCACCTGAGTAAGGCGCAGTTCTCGGACCTGCTTGAGCTGATCCTGCATTGGACTGCAGAGCAGGGCCTGACGATCAAGCACTTCGACGCCGAGCCCGAACGGGTGGCCGCATGACCCGCGAACGCGTCGTCATCGAGAAGCGCAAGCCGCTGTCCCGCCGCGAAAGCCTCCACCTCATGCTGGAGCAAAAAGGCATCTGCGCCTGCGGCTGCGGAGAGAAGCTCCAGCCCATGACTGAGGGCGTCATCGATGAACACCGCGTCGCCCTGGCGCTCGGCGGCACCAACGACCTGTCCAACCGGCACCTGTTCCGCAAGCCCTGCGCCCGGAAGAAGACCGACCAGAAGGACACCCCGGCCATCGCCAAGGTGAAGCGCATCGAGGCGCGCCTGAACGGCACTCGCCGCCCTCGCAAGCCCATCCCGAGCCCCGGCTTCGACAAGACCATGACCAAGAAGTTCGACGGCTCAGTTGTCCGCCGCTCTCAAGAGGGGAAAGCCTGATGGGTGGTCAGCCCCAGAAGCGGCCGCTGCCGTGCTCTGAGCCCGGCTGCACCGCTCCCGGCGTCGTCCGCGTGCAGGGCAGCAAGTCCCTTTTCTGCTTCACCCACAAGCCAGTCGGAAGGAAGATCCTGTGAGCAGTACTGTTCAAATCGAAAGCCGCCTGTTTGACGGCGCCCGTCTGATCAAGACCATGGATGCCGACGCCGCCAAGGGCGTCACCTGGGCCTTTGAAGACGGGCGCATGGCTCGCGCCGATCTCTGCCAGAAGATGCTTGAAGACGGCGTGATCGCCCCCGAGGAAGACGGGCTGTTCCCCGGCCTTGGCCAGACTTTCCGTCTCGCACCTTATCCGAAGCCGCTGGAGGACTTCGTGTCCGAGCGGTGCGGACCTGACTGGGTCGTGGCGAAGCGCCGGAGCGCCAAGCTCAAGGCCGCCCATCGCACCGTCATCCTTCCTCGCGAGTTCGCTGCTGCTGAGCGCGAATGGGCTGCGCGCCATCGGGTGGCAGCATGACCTCCGTTCCTCACTCCGGCGCAAAGAGCGTGACCCCCGGCGGTTCTGTCGCTGGCGGGGCGGGCTGGAGGTGCTTCCATTGCGACGAGACCTTCACGGATCGCCGCTGCGCCGCCGCTCATTTCGGAGCGGATGAGGACGCCGCTCCGGCCTGCCAGATCAAGGGCAGCGAGGTGGGTCTGGTCGAGGCGTTGCGCCGGGCGGAGAAGGATGCGGGCGATGCGTGGTTCGCGATCCACAACGAAAGCACCGAGGCGGCCCAAGCCTACTACGCGCAGAACTCGCGCCATCGCGAGCAAATGGTAGCCGTTGAGCAAGCGGGCTATGATCGCGGCCTTGCTGACGCCAAGGCGCACCCCGAAACGCTCGGTCTGACCGCTGACGCGCCTGATCTGCTGGAGGCTCTGCGCGAAGCCCGCGACGCGCTCCACCAGCACTACGTCGATTGGGACGGCGAGCCAGAAGACGCCGTCTCGCTCCAGCTTGCCCGCGCGAAATGCGACGCAGCCATCGCCAAGGCTACGGCAGGCGAGACCCGCAACGCCGAACCCATCCACCGCCGGGACGGAGACGAGGGGTGACTTACATCCGCGTCGAGCAATCTGAACGGCTGGCCCTGCGCGACAAGGTGGGGGAGATCGCCGTCATCGCCCTCGGTCAGCACGGCGGGCGCTGGTTCTTCGCTCTGAGCCATCAGCAGCGCACCGGCGACATGTGGGGCTCATTTGGCGGGATCGGCTTCCGCGAAGGCGAGCCTGGCGCCGCCAGCCGTGACGAAGCCCTGAGCGCCGCTATCGCCTGTGCCCGCGTCCGCTGGGCCAAGCGCACCCGCGAAATGGCCGCGCACATCGCATGGCTCGACACCCTCATCCCCGAACAACGCGACCTCTTCGGAGCAGCAGCATGAAGAACAAGCTCTCAGACTTGAACAACCACCTGTTCGCTCAACTGGAGCGGCTAGGCGAGGAAGACCTGACCGCCGACCAGATTGACAAGGAGGTCAACCGCTCCAAGGCCATCATCGGCGTGGCGGCTCAGATCGTCAGCGCTCAGAACCTCAACCTTCGCGCCGTCGAACTGATCGCTGAACACGGCGAGCGTTTCCACGACAAACTGACGATGATCGAGGCCCCACGATGAGGGGCGCCAGGATCATCTACAGCGCCGCCGAGATGGCTTGGTTGGAAGCCAACCGGACGATGGTCATCAGCGACTTTCACCGGGCGTTCCAGGCGGCGTTTTCGCGCCCTGACATCTCGGCCATGAACCTGCACGGCCTTCGGAAGCGCAAGGGCTGGAAGACCGGGCGAGAGGGCGACCGCTACAAGGGGCGTCACCGGAAGTTCAGCGCGCCGGAGATGGCGTGGCTTGAGGCCAACCGCCTTCTGCCGATCTCGGACTATCACGGCGCCTTCATCGCCGCTTTCCCGCGCGAAGACGTGCGCCCTGCTAACCTCCACGCCCTGCGTAAGCGGATGGGCTGGAAGACGGGCAGGACCGGCCAGTTCGCCAAGGGGCAGACCCCGCCGAACAAGGGCCAGCGCTGCCCCGAGGGCGTCGGCGGGCGGCACCCGAACGCTCGAAAGACGCAGTTCAAGCGGGGCCAGGAGCCGCACAATACCAAGCACCTGGGCCATGAGCGGCTGAACGTCGACGGCTATGTCGAGATCAGTGTCGCCGAGACGAACCCGCACACCGGCTATGGCCGGCGCTACGTCCACAAGCACGTTCACCTCTGGGAGGCGCTGAACGGGCCGGTCCCTGAGGGCTTCTGCCTGAAGTGCCTGGATGGCGACAAGACGAACACCGATCCCGCCAACTGGACCGCCATCTCTCGCGGCGTGCTGCCTCGCCTCAACGGCGGCAGGGCCACGCGGATCATGGCCTACGACACGGCGCCCGACGAACTGAAGCCCGCGCTTCTCACCATCGCCAAGATCGATCACCGCGCCCGCGAACTGCGGCGCCAGCGGAAGGACGCAGCATGACCCGCGCCGCTGAACACACCCCATCCCCCCAGAGCGTCGTCGTGCCGGACCGCGCGATGGAGCAGATAGCCTTCAACCTGTGCTCGCTGCACGACTTCGATCCGGCTTTCGTGTCCGGTCAAGAGCGGTTTGCACGCGCCGTCATCACCGAGTTTCTGAGATCCGCCCCCGCCCCGTCATCTCTGGCGGGTGGGGAGGTGCTGTCCGCAGGAGAGCGCGCCTTCACAGCATGGGCTGCGACCAGCGGAGCGAATGGTACGTCCCTCATGTGGACGTGGGGCGAGATGCCCGCCTCCCAACAGGAACGATGGGCGAAAATCGCTCTCGCCGCCCTATCCCCGGAAGCCCCAGCGCGGGAGGCGACAGCCTTTGCTATGCACGACGGCATGACCACGCATCCGACGCTTCGATCCGCCAACCTCGCCCGCCAGAACGAGTGGGACCAGGACAACCAGATCACCGCCGCTTATCGGGGCAACGAGCTGGCGGGCGAAGTCGGAGAGGCGTGCAATGTCATCAAGAAGCTGGAGCGGGAGCGGCTGGACATCTTGGGATCGCGCGCGACGGTCGGCGAACTGGCTGACGAGCTCGCAGACGTCCTGATCTGCGCCGACCTGATCGCCATGCACTACGGCATCGATCTGGAAGCTGCAGTGGCGCGGAAGTTCAACGCGACCAGCGAGAAGGTCGGGCTTCAGACGCGTTTGGCGGCGCCGACCGATGGGGGTGAGGCATGAGCCCCATCGTCCTGATCTGCGCCACCCTCCTGATGAGCGACGGCGACAGCGGCCGCTGCGTCACCGACGACGGCACGCGCCACCGCGTCCGCCTTGCCGGGATCGACGCCGGGGAGGTCGCGCCGTTCACGCGGTGCCGCCAGCGGCCCGATGTCTGGGCCTGCTCGCCGGCCGCCCGGTCCACCGCGGACCGTGCGAAGGCTCGGGCTGTCCAACTCGCCGCCAGCGGCGCCCGCTGCACCATCACAGACACGGACCGCTATCGGCGGAACGTGGCGGTCTGCACGGTCAACGGGCGCGACCTGGGCTCCATCCTCGTCCGCGAAGGCCTGGCCATCTCGGAAACCAACTTTGGCGACCCCTATCGGCGCGAAGAGCGTCAGGCACGGGAGCAGGGAAGGGGTATCTGGCAATGACCAACCGCAACGTCCTGCCAATGAGCTGCCCGCCGCGCGGCCTGTCCCGCGTCGAGGGCGCGGCATACATCGGCATCAGCGTCAGCAAGTTCGACGAGATGGTCGCTGATGGCCGGATGCCGCCGCCGCGGCCGATCGACCGCCGCAAGGTCTGGGACCGCCTGGAGCTTGATGCCGCCTTCACCAACCTTCCCCACATCGAGGAAGACAACCCCTGGGATCAGGTTGCGTGAAGAAGCCGAAGTACGTCTCGGCCTATCGGGACCGACACGGCGTCCTGCGCTGGCGGTATCGGCGGCCCGGCCTTCCACAGAGCCAGAGCCGGGAGTTGTTCGGCTCTGAGGCGTGGTGGACCTGGTACGCGGCAGCCGAGGGCGCGAAGAAGGTCTCGGTGGGTGAGAAGCGCACGATCCCCGGAAGCCTCAGCGCTGTGGCCGTGGCCTATTACACCTCGGCCGACTTCAAGCTATTGGCGCCGGTCACGCAGAAGACCTACCGCAACATCATCGACCGGTTCCGCGACACGGCCGGTGCCCTGCCTGTCGCCAAGATCGCGCCCGCGCATGTGAGGAAGTGGGTCGACAACCGCGCTGATCGTCCCGCTGCGGCGAACACCTTCCTGAAGGTCTTCCGCGCCCTGATGCGCTTCGCCCTCGAGCGAGACATGGTGAAGGCGGATCCGACGATTGGCGTCCGCCCGGTCAAGAACAAGACCGAGGGGCATCACACCTGGTCCGAGGCCGAGATCGCGACCTATGAGGCGAAATGGCCGCTGGGCACCCGCGAGCGGCTGGCTTTCGACCTGCTGCTCTATACGGCGCAGCGGTCAGGCGATGTCCGCCAGATGGGCCGACAGCATATTTTGGACGGCCATGTCGTCGTTCGGCAGGAAAAGACCGGTCAGCCGCTCGAGATCCCGATCCATCCGCGGCTGAGCGAATCAATCAAGGCCTTCCACAGCGGTCAGCTGATCTTCATCGCCACCCAGCACGGCGACCCCTACACGGCTCGCGGCTTCGGCAACTGGTTCACCGATTCGGCGATCGCGGCGGGCCTTGAGAAGGGCAGGACGGCCCATGGCCTGAGGAAGTCAGCGGCACGGCGCCTGGCCGAAGCGGGCTGCACTTCGCACCAAATCGCCGCCATCACTGGACACAAGACGCTGAAGGAGGTGGAGCGATATACCCGCGCCGCAGCCCAGAAGGCGCTTGCTGGGGCGGCTATGGAACGGGTGAAGACCAGCACGGACGGGGAACAAGCGTGTCTAACCGAACCCGAAACGGTTAGACAATCGGCCCCCTAAGGGGTTGTTTTATTTTAGGGATATTCTCGCGATGGAGGCCTGACCGGGAATCGAACCCGGGTGCAAGGATTTGCAGTCCTCTGCGTCACCACTCCGCCATCAGGCCATTGAGTCTCGAAATCGAAACCCGAACCATCGCGAGGGGCGTCAGCTATCAGATCGGATTGTCGGCTGCAACGCACGGACCTATAAGCGCCGCAGATTTCTTCGCTTTAGTTGAACTTAAGGACCTCGGAACATGGATTTCGCCGCTGCGCGCAAGGTCATGGTGGACTCACAGGTCCGCGTGAACGACGTCACGGACCGTGACCTGCAAGCCGCCATGGGCGCTGTCGAGCGCGAGCGATTCTGCGCCGCTGAGCGCGCCTTCGCCGCCTATGCCGACATCGAACCCGAAATCACGGGCGACCGTCAGCTGATGCTGCCGCGCGATCTGGCCAAGCTGCTGCAGGCCGTGGACGCCCGTTCAGGCGAAACAGCGCTGGTCATGGCCGGGCCCTACGCCGCCGCCGTTCTGGCGCGCATGGGTCTGACGGTCACGGCCCAGGAGTCGGACGCGGCGGTGTTCGAGGTTGCGGGCGCGGCCCTGGCCGATGAGGGCGTTTCGACCGTGGTGGCCCCGCTGAGCGAGCCGCAGGGCGAAGGCTACGACCTGATCGTCAGCGAAGCGGCTGTGCCGGAGCGTCCCGAATCCTGGCTGGCGACGTTGCGTCCGGGCGGTCGCCTGGCCGTGGTCGAGCGTGCGGGTCCTGTGGGCAAGGCTGTGCTATATGTACGCGGTCGGGACGGCGTTTCGCGGCGAGAACTTTTCGATGCGATGCCGCCGGTTCTGGCTGAACTGATTCGTACCCCCGCCTTCGCTTTGTAGGTTTGCGGGCAGGGCGACGGAGTTCAACGTCGTCAGCGTGAAAAAATCTTAACTGGCGTAAAGCGAGGCTTGCCTCCAACTACGCCGTTCAAGGCACCACAGGCGCCCTCGTCGGGGGTGTCAGGCAGGAACAGGTTCATGTTGAAACGCTCGCGCGCGCTCGCTTCGGTCGCTCTCGTCACTCTCGTCATGGGAGCCGGTGCGGCGCCCGCGTGGGCGGAGACCCTGCAGGATGCGATCGGCCTGGCCTATCGCACCAATCCGACGCTGCTGGCCCAGCGCGCCAACCAGCGGGCGCTGGACGAGACCATCGTTCAGGCCCGTTCGGGGCTGCGCCCGACCATTAGCGCCTCGGCAGGCGTCGACTACAGCCGCACCCGCGCCGATCGCGTGACGACCGCAGGACAGTCGATTCCGATCGACACCAACGGCGACAGCATCCCGGACGCTTTCGGCGTGCTGCCCGGCGGAACGACTGGCGGCACGACGGAAAGCGACGGCGCCACCGCCAGCATCAGCCTGTCGCAGAATATCTGGACCGCCGGCCGCACGGCGCGCGGGATCGACGCCGCCGAGGCCAATGTCCGGGCGGGTCGTGAAAACCTGCGCGAAGTCGAGCAGCAGGTGATGGCCTCGGTTATTCAGGCCTATGCCGACGTGGTGCGGGACATGGAGATCCTGCGCATCCGTCAGGAGAACATCACCGTCCTGCGTCGCCAACTGGACGAATCCAACGCCCGCTTCGAAGTGGGCGAGATCACGCGCACCGACGTGGCCCAGTCCGAAGCGCGTCTGGCCCAGTCTGACGCCGATCTGGCCAACGCCCAGGCGCAACTGTCGGTGTCGCGCGCGGCCTATGCCGCCGTGGTGGGCCAGGCGCCCGCCAATATGGAAACCCTGCCGGTCCTGCCGGGTCTGCCCAGCGACTTCGATGCGGCTCTGGACGTGGCTCTGGTTGAGAATCCGGGCGTGCGGGCCGCCGCCTACGCTCTTCAGGCGGCTGAAGCCAACGTAGCCGCCGCTCGCGCAGAATATCTTCCGTCGGCGCGATTGCAGGCCTCCTATGGCGGCACGGCGAACGACCTGTCGGGCTTCGACCTGACCGACCGCACCAACTTCACCGCCGGCGCGACGGTGTCGGTGCCGCTGTTCACCGGCGGGCTGAACCGTTCGCGGGTGGCCCAGGCGCTTGAGCGCGCCAACGCCGCCCAGATCGGCGTCGAGGGCGAGCGTCGCGGCGTGTTGCAGAGCGTCAGCTCGGCCTATGCCCAGACTGTCGCCGCGAAATCCACGCTGCAAGCTGGCGAGCAGGCCGTTCGCGCGGCATCGGTCGCCGCCGAGGGCGTGCGTCAGGAAGCTCAGGTGGGCCTGCGCACCACCCTGGATGTGCTGAACCAGGAGCTGGAGCTGCGCTCGGCTCAGGTGACGCTGGCCAGCGCCCGGCGCAATCAGTACGTGGCCCAGGCTCAGCTGCTGGCCGCCATGGGGCGTCTGGGCGGGCCGAACCTGGACCCGACGATCGCCGCCTATGACGCCGAGGCCAACTATTCGTCCGTGCGCAATCGTGGCGGTCTGCCGTGGGACGGCGTGGTCGAGGCGCTGGATCGCGTGGCATCGCCTTCGATCCAGCCCGCAGCCGACGTCGAGGACGCCCCGATCGACGCCCAGCTGAAGAGCGAAATCGTCCGCACGGCGCCCGGCAACTAAGACCGGATTAGCCTGACAGGCGAAAAACGTCCGTTGATTCCGACGGTCGTTGGTGCGACGACAGGACAGGGGGAGGGCGAGTCTGCTTGTCCAGCCCCTGACCGTCGCGCGCCATTCGGCGCCTGTCGGCGGTCCCCAAGGTTAAGCCCCGCTCGCCCAAGGTTCTGCCATGACCGACCAGACCGCCCAAGAACCGACGATGGAAGAGATTCTGGCGTCGATTCGCCGGATCATCTCTGAAGACGACGCCCCGGCGGAAACCGCCGCCGCTGCGCCGGAGCCGGTCGTTGAGATCGCGCCCGAGCCGGAACCCATCTTCCCGGCTGCGGCCGAAGCGCCTGCGCTGGTCGAAGAAGAAGTTCTGGAACTGACTGAGCGCTATGAGGCGCCCGCGGCGGAATCGATCGGCGATCTGGAGGTCGCCGACGTGGCCCCGTTCCCAGCCGCCGCCGAGCCGGTTGCAGCACCCGTTTACGATTCCCTGGTCGGCGAAAGCGCCGCCGCGAGCGCCGCCTCGGCCTTCGCCGGTCTGGCCGCCACCTTCCAGAAGCCGGAAGCCCCGGTCGCCGCGCCGCAGGATATGCCCTTCGTCAGCGGCAATACGGTCGAGGCCATGGTCCAGGCCATGCTGCGCCCGATGCTGAAGGAGTGGCTGGACGCCAACCTGCCGGGCATCGTCGAGGCCCAGGTACGCAAGGAAGTAGAACGCATCGCCCGCAACGCCGGCTAGCCCTTCGCTTCACCAGACACTAAGTCATTGAGGGCGGCTCCGGCGGGGCCGCCCTTTTGCTTTTGAAGAAACCCACCCCTCATGCAGCGACGCACCGCGTGCGGAGCGGTAGGGACCTAAAGAGAAGACCCATGCTCGAGAAGACTTTCGAACCCCAGGCCGCCGAACCGCGTCTTTATGCCCAGTGGGAAGAGAGCGGCCTGTTCAAGCCGCGCGACGCCAAGGCCACGGATGGCGCGGCCGACGCCTATTCGATCGTCATCCCGCCGCCGAACGTGACGGGCTCGCTGCACATCGGCCACGCGCTGAACAATACGCTGCAGGACATCCTGGCCCGCTATCACCGGATGAAGGGCAAGGCCGTGCTGTGGCTGCCCGGCACGGACCACGCCGGCATCGCGACGCAGATGGTGGTCGAGCGTCAGCTGGCGGCTGCGGGTGCGCCGGGACGCCGCGACATGGGCCGCGACGCCTTTATCGAGAAGGTCTGGGAGTGGAAGGCGGAATCGGGCGGCACCATCGTGCGCCAGCTGCGCCGCCTGGGCGCGTCGTGCGACTGGTCGCGCGAACGCTTCACCCTGGACGAGGGGCTGAACGCCGCCGTCCGCAAGGTCTTCGTCAAGCTGCATCAGGACGGTCTGATCTATCGCGACAAGCGTCTGGTGAACTGGGATCCGCATTTCCAGACCGCCATTTCCGATCTGGAAGTCGAGCAGCGCGAGCAGGACGGCCACTACTGGCACTTCGCCTATCCGCTGGCTGATGGCGTGACCTATGAGCACCCGGTCGCCTTCGACGAGGACGGCAAGGCCACGGAGTTCGAGACGCGCGGCTTCATCGTCGTGGCCACCACGCGTCCCGAGACCATGCTGGGCGACACCGGTGTGGCGGTTCACCCCGAGGACGAGCGGTACGCGGGTCTGGTCGGTAAGGAAGTCATCCTGCCGATCACCGGCCGTCGCATCCCCATCGTCGCCGACGACTACGCCGATCCGACCAAGGGGTCGGGCGCGGTGAAGATCACCCCGGCGCACGACTTCAACGACTTCGGCGTCGGCAAGCGGGCCGGCCTGGCCGCGCTGAACGTGATGGACGCCTTCGCGCGCATCACCAACGAGGACGTGCCGGAAATCCCCGCCGATCTGGTCGGCCTGGACCGCTTCGCCGCGCGCAAGGCCATCGTCGCCCGCGCCGAGGAAGAGAACTGGCTGCGCGAGATCGAAAAGACCAGGCACGTGGTCCCGCACGGCGACCGCTCGGGCGTGGTCATCGAGCCGTGGTTGACGGACCAGTGGTACGTTGACGCTCATACACTCGCTCAACCAGCGCTGAAGGCGGTGGAGCAGGGCGACACGGTCTTCGAGCCCAAGAGCTACGAGAAGATCTATTTCGAATGGCTGCGCAACATCGAGCCCTGGTGTATCTCGCGTCAGTTGTGGTGGGGCCACCGCATTCCGGCCTGGTATGACGCTGACGGCCAGATCTACGTCGCCGAAACCGAGGAAGAGGCCATCGCCCAGGCGGGCGGCAAGGCCCTGACGCAGGACGAGGATGTTCTGGACACCTGGTTCAGCTCGGCCCTGTGGCCCTTCTCGACCATGGGCTGGCCCGAGAAGACCGAGGATCTGCAGCGCTTCTATCCGACCAGCGATCTGGTGACGGCGGCGGACATCATCTTCTTCTGGGTCGCCCGGATGATGATGATGGGCCAGCACTTCATGGGCGAGGTCCCGTTCAAGCGCGTTATCATCAATGGTCTGGTCCGCGACGAGAAGGGCCAGAAGATGTCGAAGTCCAAGGGCAACGTCATCGACCCCCTGGGCATCATCGACGAGCTGGGCGCCGACCCGCTGCGCTTCACCATGGCCATCCTGTCGGGCACGCGCGACATCAAGTTGTCGAAGCAGCGCATTGAAGGCTATCGCAATTTCGGCACCAAGCTGTGGAACGCCGCCCGCTTCAGCCAGATGAACGAGGCCAAGCGCGTCGAGGGCTTTGATCCCGCGACCGTCGAGCAGACCATCAACCGCTGGATCCGCGGCGAGCTGACCAAGGCCGAGCGCGCCGTGTCGGAAGCCATCGAGGGCGGTCGTTTCGACGACGCCGCCAGCGGCCTGTACCGCTTCGTCTGGAACGTCTTCTGCGACTGGTATCTGGAACTGGCCAAGCCGGTGTTCAACGGCGCCGATGAAGCGGCCAAGGCCGAGACGCGGGCTATGACGGCCTGGACCATCGACCAGACGCTGAAGCTGCTGCACCCGGTCATGCCCTACATCACCGAAGAACTGTGGGCTGAACTGGGCAAGGAAGGCCCGGCCCGCGACGGCCTGCTGATCGGCGCGGAATGGCCGGTGCTGCCGGACGCCTTTATTGACGCCTCGTCTGAGGCCGAGATCGGCTGGCTGGTCGATCTGGTCGGTGAAATCCGCGCACTGCGGGCCGAGATGAACGTGCCGCCGTCGGCCAAGCCGCCGCTGGCCTTCGTCGCGCCCGACGCCGTGACCGCCGAGCGGATTGCGCGGCACCGCGACCTGATCCTGACCCTGGGCCGCGTGTCCGAGGTTAACTCGGCCGAGGCCGCGCCCGCCGGGGCCGTGACCTTCGTCTCGGGCTCCACGACGGCGGCGCTGTCGCTGGCCGGGATCATCGACCTGACCGCCGAACGCGCGCGTCTGGAGAAGGAGATCGCCGTCTTTGAGAGCGACATCGGCCACGTGAACAAGAAGCTGGGCAATCCCAACTTCGTGTCGCGCGCCGCGCCGGAAGTCGTCGATGAGCAGCGCGCCAAGCTGGCCGAGGCCGAAGAGGGCAAGGTCAAGCTGCAGGCGGCGCTGGCCCGTCTGGATGCGATGGCCGGCGCATGAGGAAGGTCCGTCTGGACCAACTGTTGGTCACGCGGGGCCTGTCGGAAAGCCGGTCCAAGGCCAAGGCGGCCATTGAGGCGGGCGGCGTCACCGTGGACGGCGCGCCCGCCAAGTCGGCCTCGCAGTCGGTCAGTGACGACGTCGAGATCGGCTATGCCGCCGCCCACCGCTGGGTGGGACGCGGTGCGCTGAAGCTGGAACACGCGCTGGACCTGTGGCCGGTCGCGGTCGAGGGACGGACGGTTCTGGATGTCGGCGCCTCGACCGGCGGCTTTACCGAGGTCTGCCTGGATCGGGGCGCGCCGCAGGTCTTTGCGGTGGATGTCGGCTTCGGCCAGATGCACCCGAAGGTCGCCGCCGATCCGCGCGTGGTCAATCTGGAGCGGACGGATGCGCGCGATCTGACCACTGCGACCGTTACCGAAGCGCCGTCGCTGATCGTCTGCGACGTCAGCTTCATCGGCCTGTCCAAGGTGCTGTTGACGGCTCTGGACCTGGCGACGCCGGACGCGGACCTGATCACCCTGGTCAAGCCGCAGTTCGAAGGAGCGGGTCCTCAGGACGCGGGCAAGAAGGGCGTGGTCAAGGACCCCGAGGCTCATGCCGCGGCGGTCGACAGCGTCCGGGCGTGGCTGGAATTGGTCGGCTGGACCGTTCGTGAAACGACCGAAAGCCCCATCACTGGCGGTGACGGCAATATCGAGTTCCTGATGTGGGCGCGGCGAACCTGATCCCCAAATAATAGAGGGCCGCCGGATAACCGGCGGCCCTCTTCACGTCGTCGATCGACAGGGGGGCTGAAACTTAATCGACGACGCGATAGCGGCCGTTCTGGTCGGGGCAGGTGCGCACGTAGCGCGTTTCGCTGCGACCGTCGGGCAGACGAATGACGCTCTCGGCGAGGCGGCATTGGTCGTTGTTCTGATTCTGATAGCGATAGTCCGGGGCGGGCTGGGTGTAGCCCTGGTCGTACTCGCGATAGTCTCGGCCATAGTTGTCGTCGTAGCGACGGTCATAGCCCGAGTTGTCGTAGCCGTATGCCGGGGGGACATAGGTTCCGCCATAGGGCTGGCTGTAGCCCGAGTTCGACCGATAACGGCTGTCGCAGTTGGCGGAGCTGTTGCCCACGCCGGCGCCGATAGCCGCGCCGAGCACGCCGCCCAGGACGCTGCCCTCGGTGCGACGGCCACGCGCCGCCAACTGCGAGCCGGCCACGGCGCCAAGGGTGGCGCCGAGCACGCCGCCGGTCGTCGCGCGGTTCCGCGCATCGCCGACGCAGGGGTCATAGCGACCCTGCGAGCCGTAGCTGTTGTAGGCGGGCGGGTAGCCGTAGCCATAGGTCTGGGCGCTGACGACGCCCGGAGCCATGAGCGAACCGGCCACAGCGAGGGCGGCGACAGCAGCGGCGGATGCTTTTTTGGACAGATGACCGATCATCGTTCGTGTTCCTGTGACAGATCCCGAAGCTGAACGGCTTCGCTACGCTGTCTGTTGCATCGAGAAATAGGGGGGCGAAGCTGAACGGCTTTTGATCGTGTCGTTCATCTTCGTTCAGGTTTCAGATTTGGCGCGAGAGCGGGTAGAAGCCGCGCCATGACGCAAACGCTGACAATCGCCCGCATGGGCCACCAGGGCGACGGGATCGCCGAAACCCCCAATGGCCTCGTCTTCGTGCCGGGCGCCCTGCCGGGCGAGGTGATCTCGGCCGAGGTCAAGGACGGACGGGCCGAGCAGTTCGACCTGCTCGAACCCAGCCCTGACCGTCGCCCGATCCATTCCGAGACCTATGCTGAATGCGGCGTCGCGCCGATGCAGCATTGGGCGGACGAGCCGTATCTGGCGTGGAAGCGCGACGTCGTGATCCAGACGCTGGCGCGTGAAGGTATCGAAACCGAAGTCGAGGCGACCGTGGCCGTGCCGCAAGCGAGCCGCCGCCGTCTGGCGCTGCATGCGCGCAGCGGCCCGGGCGGGCGCGTCCTGCTGGGCTTCAAGGCGCGGCGGTCGTGGCGGCTGGTCGAACTGACCGACTGCCCTGTGTCTGATCCGGCGCTGATCGCCGCCCTGCCGGGTCTGGCCAAGGTGGCGGCGCCTTTCCTGGGGCATCCAAAGTCGGCGCCGACCCTGCATGTCACCCTGACTGACACCGGGCTGGATGTGGACGTGACCGGCGTCGAGAAGAAGTCGGGCGGACTGACGGCGGACGTGAAGGCGCGGGCCATCGCGGCGGCGCATGAGGCCGATCTGGCGCGGCTCAGCCTGGATGGCGACACCCTGGTGATGGCGCGTCAGCCGCGCATCACCTTTGGCCGGGCGACCGTGCCCCTGCCGCCCGCCGCCTTCCTGCAAGCCGCGCCAGCCGCTGAGGCGGCCATGGTCAGCCGGGCGGTGGAAGCGGTGAGGGGGGCCAAGAAGGTCGCTGACCTGTTCTGCGGCGCCGGCACCTTCACCTTCCCTCTGGCCGAAGTGGCCAGCGTCATCGCCGCGGATTCGTCGGCAGCGTCGATCGCCGCCCTGAAGGCGGGCGTGTCCACGGCCCAGGGGCTGAAGACCATCGACGCCCAGGCGCGTGACCTGTTCCGTCGGCCGCTGTCGCCCTTCGATCTGAAAGGCTGCGACGCCATTGTGTTTGACCCGCCCCGCGCCGGGGCTCTGGAGCAGACCCAGCAACTGCCGGGCACCAAGGCCAGCGTCGTCGTAGGCGTATCCTGCAATCCCCAGACCTTCGCCCGTGACGCCCGCATCCTGATCGACGCTGGTTTCCGGCTGGAGAAGGTAACGCCCATCGACCAGTTTCTGTGGTCGACCCACGTTGAATTGGTCGGCGTCTTCCGGCGCTGATCGCAGATCTGCTTCTGGGGGCGACGCCGGCTGCGCGCAGAGGGCCTTGCGAAGAGGTTCTGGGCAAGTCATTTGCAAGGCGTCCGTCACGTGGCTGGTCGTCGCGGGCTGGCAGCCTCATAGAGTGGTTCATGGCCAACTGGCGGCAGGTCGCCTGACGATAGGGATGCCCCTGACTTGATCGAGCAATATGGATGGTCCGATCCGCTGGCGGCGGCCTTTGCGCCGCATGCGCGAGCGGGCCACACGCCCGGACGGATCGTGCTGCAGCAGCGCGACGGCTATCTGGTCGTCACGGGTGCGGGCGAGGTGCGCGCCAAGGCGTCCGGGCGGCTTCTGCACGAGGCCAAGGAGCTGGGCCACCCCGCGGTGGGCGACTGGGTGGCGCTGTCGCAGAACCCGCACGAACGCACGGCCACCATCCACGCCATCCTGCCGCGCCGCACCGCCTTTGTGCGCCGGGCGGCGCACAGCACGCGCGGCCTGCAGATCATCGCCGCCAATATCGACGTGGCCTTTATCGTCACCTCGATGAACGCCGACCTTAATCCGCGTCGGATCCAGCGCTATCTCGCCGCCGCCTGGCAGAGCGGGGCGCGGCCCGTGGTGGTGCTGACCAAGTCCGACCTCAGCGACGACCCTCAGGCCGTGGCCGACGAACTGGCCGCCCAGATCGCCGCCCTGGAGACCGGCTGTCCGGTCCTGTTGGTCTCTGCGCGGGAGGGCGTGGGGCTGGAGGCCCTGCTGTCCGAGGTCAAGCCGGGCGAGACCTGCGTGCTGATCGGGTCGTCGGGTGTCGGCAAGTCGACCCTGGTCAATGCCTTCCTGAATGAAGATCGGATGGCGACCCAGGCTATTCGCGAGTCCGACGACCAGGGACGCCACACCACCAGTCACCGTGAGCTGATCCGGTTGCCCGGCGGCGGCATGATCGTGGACACGCCCGGCATCCGCGAAGTGGGTCTGATCGACGCCGACGAGGGGGTCAGCGCCGCGTTCGACGACATCGAAAACCTGCCGCAGAACTGCAAGTTCAGCGACTGCAGCCACGCCAACGAGCCGGGCTGCGCCGTACGCGCTGCGCTGGAAGGCGGAACACTGGACCCTGACCGCTGGGCGCATTTCCAGAAGCTGAAGCTGGAGCTGGCGGCAGCAGACGAGAAGGCGGATCGATTGGCCAAGGACGTCGAGCGCCGTCGTCTGGCGGGGCTGCAGAAACACTACCGCGCCACCAAGCGCAATGACCGGGGCTCGCGGGACTAATCGACCGCGATCACCGGATCGTTTGCCGAAATCAGGCGGCATCGGTCGGCAAACGGGTTAGGGGTGGGGCTCCACCCCCAAGAGAGATGACCATGCCTGCTTATACAATCGTCACCACCAGCGCGACCGAAGGCAGCGAGGCGGCCGAGGTCAACACGTTGACGGACGACTTCGCCAACGAGAGCGAAGCCGTAGGCTATTCGCGCCGCATGGCCGAAGAGATGATCGGCATGGCCGGCCAGCTGTTGCTGGACTTCGACTACAGCAATGTCAGCCTCTATGACGGCGACCTGCTGGAAGAAGATCTTGAGCCCGAACACGCCGCCTTCATCGGCATGTGGGTGTTGGATCTTGAGGGCGCCGCCTTCGTCTCCGCCGAGGAATACCGGGCCGAAGAAACCGAGGCCGAGCCCGCGTAACCGTGGGTTTGACGCCGGTTCGTCGCCTTCCAGGCGATGACCGGCGCTGCCACGGCGTGGAGCCCGATGGCGCCCTGTTTTGTGGCGTGCCGAGCGGCGGCGTTCGTCTTGCAGCAAGGGGTGGAAGGCTGATCACGCCTGCAAACGTTGGGTATTTTAATACCGTTTAATATAAATCGTTTTAAATCAATGCTTTGACCTGAAATGGTGTCGGGAACTGGTGTTGACCTGCTGTGGATGACCCTCTATCAGCACGCCTTCCGCTCATTCCTGCCTTGGGATGAGCCGCACCGTTCGTCTTTCAGGACCCTCAATATGCTGAAGAGCACTACGGCTTCGATGAAGCCGGCAGAGGTCGAAAAGAAGTGGATCCACATCGACGCCGAAGGCGTCGTGGTGGGCCGTCTTGCGACCTTCATCGCCAACCGTCTGCGCGGCAAGCACCTGCCGACCTACACCCCGCACGTTGACATGGGCGACTACGTCATCGTCACCAACGTCGACAAGGTGGTGTTCACCGGCAAGAAGAACACCGACAAGGTCTACTATCGCCACACCGGCCACCCGGGCGGCATCAAGCAGACGACCCCGGAGAAGGTCCTGAACGGCCGCTTCCCCGAGCGCGTGCTCGAGAAGGCCGTTGAGCGCATGCTGCCGAAGGAAAGCCCGCTGGCTCGCAAGCAGATGACGCACCTGCGTCTGTTCGCCGGCGCCGCCCACGAGCATGAAGCCCAACAGCCGCTGACCATCGACTTCAAGTCGGCGTCGCCCAAGAACACCCGGAGCGCCTGAGCATGACCGACGTGACTGCTGAAGCCACCGGCTTCGACGCCCTGAAGAGCCTGGGCACCGTCGAAAACGACGCCCCCGTCTATGAGCAAAAGCTGGACGCGCAAGGCCGCGCCTATTCGACCGGCAAGCGCAAGAACGCGATCGCTCGCGTCTGGATCAAACCGGGCACCGGCAAGATCACCATCAACGGCAAGGACCAGGAAGTTTACTTCGCTCGTCCCGTCCTGCGCATGATGATCGCCCAGCCGCTGACCGTTTCGGACCGCGCCACGCAATACGACGTGATCTGCACCGTCGAAGGTTCGGGCCTGTCGGGTCAAGCCGGCGCCATCCGCCACGGCCTGTCGCACGCTCTGACTCACTTTGAGCCGGAACTGCGCAAGGTCCTGAAGCCGCACGGCTTCCTGACCCGCGACAGCCGCGTCGTCGAGCGCAAGAAGTACGGCCGCGCCAAGGCACGCCGCAGCTTCCAGTTCTCGAAGCGCTAATCGCTTTCAGGCGATTTGGATTTGGGGCGCTTCGGGGAAACCCGGAGCGCCCTTTTTCTGTCCGAAAACAGGACCAGACCGACGACATGACCCACACCATCTTCATCGACGGCGAGGCCGGGACCACGGGGCTGGAGATCCGCGAGCGTCTGGAGGCGCGCACGGATCTTGAGCTGATCCTGCTGGGCGACCGTCGGCGCGACGTCGCGGCGCGGCGCGAGGCGCTGAACAGCGCCGATGCGGTCATCCTGTGTCTGCCTGACGATGCGGCCAAGGAGGCCGTGTCGATGATCGAGAACCCCAGCGTGCGGGTCATCGACGCCTCGACGGCGTTCCGGGTCGATCCGGCCTGGACCTATGGTTTCGCCGAGATGGACGCGGGTCAGCGCGCGGCCATCGCCGCCTCGACGCGGGTGTCTAACCCCGGCTGCTATCCGACGGGCTTCATCGGCCTGATGCGGCCGCTGGTGCGGGCGGGTCTGGTGCCGACCGGGCATGCGGTCACGGTCAATGCTGTGTCGGGCTATTCCGGCGGCGGCAAGGCGATGATCGCCGAGTTCGAGGCCGAGGGAGCATCGACCGCCTTCCGCGCCTATGGCCTGACGCTGAAGCACAAGCACGTGCCGGAGATGACCCTGCACACGGGTCTGTCGCGCAACGTCCTGTTCGCGCCCGCCGTCGGCGCCTATCGCCAGGGGATGCTGGTCGAGGTTCCGCTGCACCTTTCGGTCCTGCCGGAAACGCCCTCGGTCGAGCGGCTGCACGGCGCGCTGCTAGAGGCTTATGACGGTCAGCGCTTCGTCGAGGTCGCCGACCTGGATGAAACCGAGGCCATGACCGGCATCGAGCCGGAGGCCCTGAACGGCACCAACCGGATGAGGCTGCACGTCTTTGGCGACCGGGGAGGGGAGCAGGCGCGTTTGGTCGCCCTGCTCGACAACCTGGGCAAGGGCGCCTCGGGCGCGGCGGTGCAGAACCTGAACATCATGCTGGGTCTGGACGAAGCTACGAGCCTGGTCTGAACCAAAAGCGTCAGGCCACCGTATAGGGGGGCATGGACGCTGTATTCGATCGCCGATCCGTGCTGCTGGGCGGCGTCGCTGTCGCCTTGAGCGGCTGTGCGCCCGAGGCGGCGGACGCTTCGGAAGGGCAGTGGGCGACTTCACCGTTTCGCCGGATCAGCGACGCGGAGTGGCGGCGGCGGCTGGGCGACGCCTCGTGGCGGGTTCTGCGGCATGAGGGCACCGAGCAGCCCTTCAGCAGCCGTTTGAACGACGAGCGTCGGCGCGGGGTCTTTGTCTGCAAGGGCTGCGCTTTGCCGCTGTTCCAGTCGGCGTGGAAGTATGACAGCGGCACCGGCTGGCCGAGCTTCTTCCGCGTCATCGAGGTCAATATCGGGACCAAGACCGACCGCCGAATCGGCATCCCCAGGACCGAGTATCACTGCGCCCGCTGCCTGGGGCATCAGGGGCATCTGTTCATGGACGGGCCGCCGCCGACCGGGCGGCGCTACTGCAACAACGGCGCGGCGCTGACCTTTCGGCCGGCCTGACGCAGCTCAGGGGACGAGGCGGGGAGCCAGTTCCGGGGCGACGGCGATCAGGTCGCGGGCGACCAGAGCGGCGATGACGGCGGCGCCTTCGAGGCCGAGGTGAGTATAGTCGAAATCATCGACATGGCGACCATGCGCGGTCGCGGTCGCGGTCGCGGTCGCGGGCGGGGGTGAGGCGGGCGGCGTCGGGGGCGTGTTTCCGGCGAGCAGGGCAGGCGCGAAGTCTGGCGGCGGGGCGCCGGGGGATAGACGCGCGGCGTCCAGCGCGCCGAGGCGCTGGACCAGTTCGGCGCTGCTGGCGTTCAGGTCGATCAAGGGCGTGTTTGTCTCTGAGGCGACGGCGCGAATGGCGTCGGCCCAGGGGACGAGGGTGTTTTGAAGCTGACCGCTCTTGAAGTGGCGGCGGGTCAGCGGCGTCAGCAGGACCGGTCGAGCGCCGCGAGCGCGGGTTTCGGCCACATAGACGCGCAGGTTGGCGGGGAACTGGGTCGCCAGGTCTGTGGAACTGCGCTTGCCGGGCTGATCGTTGTGGCCGAACTGGATCAGCACCCAGACCGACTGATAGCCGGGCGTCGCCATCTCGTTCAGCGCCAGATCCCACGAGCCCTCGGCGCGATAGGTCGAGGTGCTGCGCCCCTGACGGCCAAGGTTGACGCAGGCCAGGGCCGACAGGACGTGCTGGCCGCAGAAGGCGCCGCCCCAGCCGCTGCCGACCGCCGTGGTGGAATCGCCGACCAGTATGATCTTGTCGGCCTGGATCGGCGTGTCCTGAGCGGAGGCCGCGTCGGCGGCCAGCATGAGGCCGGCCAGGGCCCCGACGACCAGACGCCTCATCCCGCCTGACGAGCCTTGAGCGCAGATTCCACGGTCACGCCGAACCACAGGCTGGCGATGATGACCAGCAGACCGTAGTCGTGGCCGGGCCAGAAGACGGGAATGGCCGCCGACATGATCACCATCATGGGAAACAGACTGGCCCAGGCGGCGGTCGAGGCGGCGTCTGAATGGATCATCGGCGGGCGAGCCCAGCCCATCTTCCGGGCGAGAAGGGCGTTCAGCGGGATGAAGGCGACGACCACCACCAGGACGATGATCCCGTATTTCAACGCACCGCCCGGCTGGCCGAAGACGCTGGCCGTCAGGATCAGCAGCAGCAGGGCGATGCCGGTCGTGATGGCCAGCAGCAGGTTGGGTTCGATACGCTTCAAGACTTTACTTTCACATAGGCGCCGGGCGCGGGCTCGAGGGGTTTGAGCGGGCCGGTCTTGGGGTCACGCGCCGGGATCTGATCGCCCGACTTTTCATGCAGCCAGGCGGACCAGTGGGTCCACCAACTGCCTGGATGCTGTTCCGCCTCCGCTTGCCAGTCCGCGAGCGTGTCGGGAAGGGCGGGGTTGGTCCAGTGCTGGTATTTGTTGGCGCTGGGCGGGTTGATGACCCCGGCGATATGGCCTGATCCGGCGAGGGTGTAGGTCACCTGCCCGCCGAACAGGCGCGCCGAGCGATAGACCGAGTTCATCGGCGCGATGTGGTCCTCGCGGCTTGCCTGGAAGTAGAGGGGAATGGTCACCTTCGACAGGTCGATGCGCTGGCCGCCAATCTCGAACTCGCCCTTTGCCAGGGCGTTGTGGCCGTACATCTGGCGCAGGTAGTCGAGATGCAGGCGCTTGGGCATCCGCGTCTGGTCAGCGTTCCAGAACAGTAGGTCAAAGGCCGCCGGCGCCTTGCCCATCAGATAGTTGGACACGAAGAAGGACCAGATCAGGTCGTTGGCGCGCAGGGCGTTGAAGGTGTCGGCCATGGCGGCGCCGGGCAGGACCCCGCCGGCGGCGTCCATTTGCTGTTCGATCTCGGCCAGCCAGTGTTCGTCGGTGAACAGCAGCAGATCGCCGGCCTCGGCGAAGTCATGCTGGGCGGCGAAGAAGGTGGCCGAGGCGACGCGGGCGTCCTTGCGCGCCGCCATATGGGCCAGGGCCGCGCCGAGCAGGGTGCCGCCGATGCAGTAGCCGACGGCGTTCAGCTGTTTCTGGCCGGTCTGTTCCAGCGTTTTTTCGATTGCGCGATAGATGCCCTTGTTCAGGTACTCTTCGAAGCCGAACTCGGCCTTGTCCTGATCCGGGTTGACCCAGGAGCAGACGAATACGGTGAAGCCCTGAGCCGACAGCCAGCGGATCAGCGAGTTCGCCGGCTGCAGGTCCATGATATAGAACTTGTTGATCCACGGCGGGATGATCAGCAACGGTATCGCGTGCTGGGCGTCCGTCGCGGCGTCGAACTGGATCAGTTCGAACAGCTCGTCGCGCCAGATCACCTGGCCGGGGGCGGTGGCGACGTTTTCGCCCACCTTGAACTGGCCGTAGTCGGCCTGACTGATCTTCAGCTTGCCGGCGCCGCGCTCCAGATCGGCGGCGAAGTTCTGCATTCCCTTGACCAGCGACTCGCCACCCGTCTCGGCCAGGGCCTTCAGCGCGGCGGGGTTGGAGGCCAGGAAGTTGGCGGGCGAGAAGGCGTCGGTCAGCAGTTTGGTGAAGAACTCGGCCTTGCGCTTCACGCGCGGATCGACGTCCTCGACGCTGGAGACCAGGCCGTTCATCCATTCCGACGTGACCAGATAGGATTGGCGCATGACGTCGAAGACGGGGTTTTCGCTCCAGGCCGGGTCGCGGAATCGCTTGTCTGTGGAAGGGGCGGGGGCGACCTCTTCGTCCATGGCGCGGCGCGAGGTGCTGGACCACAGGTCCATGTAGCGGCCGAACAGGTCGGCCTGGGCCTGGAACAGCTTTTCCGGGCGGGCGGCGAGGCTGGTCATGACCGAGGTCATGGCCGGGGCGACGTTGAACGGATCAGGCGACAGGGCGGCGGGACGGTCGGCTTGCGACAGGGCGGCCTCGGCGATGGCCGACTGGGCCGTCATGGCCGCCTTGGCCAGGTTCAGCGACAGGGTTTCCAGCAGATGGCGCTGATCGGCGCCGAAGGCGAAGGGATCGGCGGTCTCGGGTTGAGGCGGAGGCGCGGCCTCAGTCGGGGCTGCGGCGGGTGATTCGGTGGCGAGCGCGGGCTTAGCAGCCTTCTTCGGGCGGGGTTTGGCCGAGGTCGGGCGGCCCGATTTGCGTGGCGTGGCGGCGACCGCCAGCGGGGCGGGGGGAGCCTTGGTCGGGCGCTTGGCCATGGGCGAACCTCCGGAACCGGCGCGCGTGCGGCCGCGAGCCTTCCTCCGGGATCGATGATGGCATATGACCGGGGGTGAGATGAACGTGTTCCTGTCGAAAAAGACGATCCTGCCGGCGATGACCGGTCTGTTGTTGCTTACGGGCGGCTGTGTCGGCTCGTTTGACCCGGAGACGGACGCCACGTCGCCGTTGGCGCCGCGCATTCAGGAACTGGTCGAATCCCATCGGGAGTACCCGCGCTGGGCCGATTTCCCAGCCGCGCCGACGGACCTGCCGCAACCGGCCCAGGTGGCGGCCAATGTTCAGGCGCTGAACGCCGACAGCGGCGCTCTTGCCGGTCAGGTGGCGAAGATCGACTGGACCTTGGACAGGGATCCGACGGCCTTTATCGAATCGATCCGGCAACGCTTCGACCCGGTCAAGATGGCCCCCATCGGCGCCCAGACGCCGGAGGAGGTCGAGGCCTTCGCCGCAGCCTTACGTCGCCGCGCCGCTTCGCCGCCGCCGATCGACCGCCCGCGTCCCTGAAAGCACACCCTGTCGTCTGGCCAATGTCGTTTGGCCGACAGAATCCCGGAATGATGTTCGGGCCAATAAGGATTGCCCATGGCTGACGGTGGAAACGCTCCCGCCTTCCTCGACGTGTCGCGCTCGCTGTCGGGCCGTGCCTGGCGTCAGCGTCCGGCTGATGCGGGTACTATTCGAGCCCATATGCAGGCGCTCGATCTGGATGAGCCAATGGCGCGGGCCCTGGCCGCACGCGGCGTGGCGGCGGATCAGGGCGAGAACTTTTTGAGGCCCACACTTCGGGCCCTGTTCCCCGATCCGTCCAGCTTCATGGATATGGACACGGCGGCGACCGCCATCATCGACGCGCTTCAGGCCGGCAGCAGCATCCATGTCTTCGCCGACTACGACGTGGACGGGGCGTCCAGTGCGGCGCTGTTGGTGCGCTGGTTCCGCACGCTGGGCGCGGAACTGCCCATCTATGTCCCCGACCGTCTGACCGAGGGCTATGGCCCCAGCGCGCGGGCGTTCGATACGCTGAAATCGCGCGGCGCCGATCTGGTCATCACCGTCGATTGCGGGGCAGCGGCCAACGAGGCTGTGGCCCACGCCTCGGCCATCGGGCTGAACGTCGTGGTCATCGACCATCACATGATGCGCGAGGAGCCGCCGGCCTGTCTGGCTGTGGTCAATCCGAACCGGCCGGGCTGCAACTCGGGGCAGGGCAACCTGGCGGCGGCAGGGGTGGTTTTCGTCCTGCTGGCGGCGCTGAATCGTGAGGCGCGGGCGAGGAACCTGTTCGAGGGCAAGGCCGAGCCGGATATCCGCCAGTGGCTGGATCTGGCCGCCATGGGCGCCATCTGCGACGTGACCGGCCTGACGGGCTTCAACCGGGCCCTGACCAGTTTGGGACTCAAGGTCATGTCGGATTGGAAAAATCCGGGTCTGAAGGCCCTGCTGGCCGCCGCCGGGGCCGAGCCGGGACCGGCCAAGTCCAATCATGCGGGCTTTATCCTGGGCCCGCGCATCAATGCCGGCGGGCGGATCGGCAAGTCGGATCTGGGGGCGCGTCTGCTGTCCACCGACTTTGCCGACGAGGCGCGGGCGCTGGCGCAGGAACTGGACGCCCTCAACATCGCCCGGCGCGAGGTCGAGGCCCAGGTGACCGAACAGGCGGTGCGCCGGGTCGAGGCGACGGGCGCGCACGCGGACGAGTCGGCCTTGGTCGTCGTCTCGGGCGAGGACTGGCACCCCGGCGTGGTCGGCATCGTGGCCGGGCGTCTGCGCGAACGCTGGAGAAAGCCGGTGGTGGTGATCGGCGTCGACGCCATCAATGGTCTGGGCAAGGGTTCAGGTCGGTCGCAGCCGGGCATGAACCTGGGCCGCGCGGTGCAGGCGGCGTGGAACGAGGGCGTGCTGATCGCCGGGGGCGGGCACGCCATGGCGGCGGGCCTGACGGTGGCGGCTGATCGCATCGACGAACTGAGGGCCTTCCTCAATGATCGGCTGTCGGGCGAGCGGGCCGAGGCCGTAGCCCAGGACTGGGTCGAGGTGGACGCGCTGATCGACCCGAGCGCGGCGACGCGCGATCTGTTCGAGGCCTTCGAGCAACTGGCCCCCTATGGCCCGGCCAATCCCGAGCCCTTGTTCGCCCTGCAGGGCGTGCAGGCGCGCGAGCCGGTGGCGATGAACGGCGGTCATGTGCGGTGCCGTCTGGTCGGTGCGGACGGGGCCTCGGTGCGGGCGATCGCCTGGCGTTGCGCCGATCTGCCCAGCGGCAAGGCGCTGCTGGCGGGGCAGGGCGGGCTGAACCTGGTCGGGCGTCTCAAGGCGGACGACTGGAACGGCCGTCGCGGCGTGCAATTCGAGATCGAGGACGTGGCCGACCCGCGCATGGTCTAGATCTCGATCGTGACCGAGCGCAGGTCTTTGAAAAAATGCACAAACTGCGCAGCAGACGCTTGCAACCGCAGAAATCGGCGGCTAATACCCGGTCCTCCGCGCAGCGGTCCCTTCGTCTATCGGTTAGGACGTCAGGTTTTCAACCTGAAGAGAGGGGTTCGACTCCCCTAGGGACTGCCACGCGGAGCTTTCCTCTCCCGGACATCGTCATCATCTACGCGCCTGATCGGGCTCGCGTTTTCGCGCGTACGGCGTCGATGTGACGTGTTTGTTCGGAAAGTTGAAAAACAGGCTTGCGTCATCCGTCAGGGGTGCTAATAGGCCGCTCCTCCGCGCAGCGGTCCCTTCGTCTATCGGTTAGGACGTCAGGTTTTCAACCTGAAGAGAGGGGTTCGACTCCCCTAGGGACTGCCACGCGGAGCTATCCCCAAATCATTATTTTCGACATTCCCGCGACAAGCGCAGGCTTTGTTTGGCGTTGGGCTTAAAATTGTCATTTTTGATTTTCCGCGGTTCACAGAACCGTGTTAATCATAGCCGCTGTGCGCGTTGCAGGCGGGGGTTGTGAGTTGTCGGATTTCGACCAGATTGAAGCATCGGACATCGTTCTCATCGCCGGCACGGTGAAATGGTTCGATCCGGGCAAGGGCTATGGCTTCATCGTGCCGGATGAGCCCGACCTGACACAGCTGAAAGATGTGCTTCTGCACGTCAGCAGCCTGCGCGATGGCGGCCATGAGGCTGCCGCTGAGGGCGCTCCGATCACCTGCGAATGCGCGCGACGCGCCAAGGGCTGGCAGGTGGTGCGTGTTATCGATCTGGGGCAGGGAGCGCCTTCGCCGATCCGCCGTGAGGTCACGCGTTCGACTGCGGCGCCGCGCGCTGTTCTGGAGGCTGGCGGCCCGATGGAGGGCGCAGTGGTCAAGTGGTTCAATCGCACCAAGGGGTACGGTTTCGTGGTGCGCGACGGCGCGGCTGGCGATATCTTCGTCCATGTTGAAACGCTGCGGCGCTGCGGGCTGGATGATCTGGTTCCTGGTGATGCGGTGCAGGTGCGGTTCGCCGACGGCCCCAAGGGTCTTGTGGTGGCCGAGATCAGGCCGGGCGAATAGGTTTCGCCCTTTGAGGGGCGAAGTCATGGGTTTCTCGCGTCGTATTCTGCTTGCGGGCGTCCTTGCGGGCGCAGGCCTGGTCTCCGCCTGTGCGCAGAGCGGGCCGGTGGACGCCGCTGGACGCGCGCTGGAGCCGTTGAGCATCGTCACGGGCTCGGGCGAGCACAAGTTCCTGGTGGAGATCGCTGACGACGACGCAGAGCGCGCGCGGGGGTTGATGTATCGCCCACCGTTGGAAGCCGACCGGGGAATGCTGTTCCAGTTCCCGGCGGCGACCGAGCAGAGCTTCTGGATGAAGAACACGCCCAGCTCGTTGGACATCATCTACATCGACCCGCAAGGCCGGATCGTCTCGATCGCCAGCCACGCGACCCCCTATTCGGAAACGCCTCTGCCCTCGAACGGCGCGGCGAACGGCGTGCTGGAGCTGCGCGCGGGGCGAGCCGACGAGATCGGCGCCAAGCCAGGCGATCAGGTTAGGCACAGCTTCTTTCGACCGTAACGCAGATTAAGGCGTTGAATGCGTTGCGGCGCCGGGCCCGCCGTGCCAATAGAGCGCTCCATCGGTTCGGGGTGTAGCGCAGCCTGGTAGCGCATCTGGTTTGGGACCAGAGGGTCGGAGGTTCGAATCCTCTCGCCCCGACCATGGATTTAGCTTCGCGAGCCAGAGGCGTTCAACAACGCGGCGGCGAGGTAGCGGCATTTCTCAATGCACTGAGGCCTGCGTCAATCTTCGACATGAGGCGGGCATTTCGGGACGGTGTCGTCTGACCGTTCCAAGCTGCCGACCAAGACCTGAATGACGGGCTCTGACCAGTGCTCGAAGGTCGCCATGCCGGGCGGTACCGAGCAGACCGAAGTCGCGGCGGGGCCTCGTGACCGGCCGCCGACGAAGCGTACGACAAACCCGGCATACTTCAGGCCCTGATCCTGGCCGTTCTCGACCTTGAGCAGGGAGCCTACATCCTGCCGAGCGTGCAAACCGAAGCTTATGGTTCCCTGCTCGACCTTATCAAGGGTTTGGCGAGTGCCTTCTGCCGGGGGCAGGACGTCGCGAACCTGTATTCGGTCGACCTTGATCAGGTCATAGGTTCCATCCGGGTTCCGTCGAAGGGTCGCCCGCTCGCCAGCGGCGATGTTCAGTGTGCCTTGCACAAAGGTGGATCGGCGGCCGGAGAACTGCTGGGGCGTCGCGGGGTGGGCGAACTGGGCGACCTGAACCGCGATTCCGGCCATCAATGCGGTTAGAACCATAGCGCGTACCCCTTGGACGAAGCAGAAGTAGGCGGGTTGCTCTCGGTACTGTCAAGGCAGCGAGGGCGGAGCTGGAACCGCCAAGCCGCCAGTGGTCCGGATCGAATCAAGTCGAGGCGTAGCCGCCGTTCAGCGAGTAGCTGAATCCGATCGGCATGGCCGCTCTGACCTGGGTGAAGAAGGCGGCCAGTTCGCCCAGGGTGGTGCGCGGCAGGAAGATGATGTCGCCGCGGCGCAGGGCCACGACTTCGCTCTGACGGGGGCGCAGATCGACCACGCGCATCATCCGAACCCCGCCCGGCCCGCGCCGGATCAGCGCGGCTTGCTGGGTTTTGGCCGTGGGCAGGGCTCCGCCGGCCATGATGACGGCCTGATAGGCGTCGATGTCGCCAGGCATGTCGAAAACGCCGGGATTGCGAACCTCGCCATCGACCCAGACCTTGAGCGGGCCTGCGAGGCGCAGGGTGACCTCGACCTCGGGGCGACGCAGCTGTGTGGCGTAACCGGCGGAGATGTCTCCCTCGAGCTGCGAGAGCGTACGATCAGCCGCCATGACGTGGCCGAGCAGGGGAAGCGAGACGCGACCGTCGGGACCGACCTTGAGCTGGCGGGTCAGTTCGCCGGCCGTCGGGGTCGCCACCTCGATCTCGTCGCCGGGATAGAGGACGTATTCCGGCTCGATGTCGGTCCAGTCGGCGAAGGGAACCTCGGGGAACTGGCTGGCGGGCACGCCCTGAATGCGGCGCGCGTCACTGGAGGGCGCGCTGGCGCAACCGGTCAGGCCGGCGGCCAGACCCATCAGGACGAGGCGGCGATCAGGGATCATGGAGGCGACGACCGAGCTTGAATTCAGATTAGCGTGAAGCTGAACGCTTATGGGTAACGCGTGGTTAACGCCCGACCCGCAAAGGTGGCGGAACGATCGTTTCAATGGATTCGCCCGGTTTCATGCGTTCAACAGCCTATGCAGCAGCCCGGCCGCGATACGGCGTCATGGATGTCGTGGCGCTGCTGTTACGCGAGCTGTGGGTGATGGCGTTGGTGTTCGCGGTCCTGTTCGCCATTGGGGTGGCGGCGGCCCTGACCATGAAGAAGACCTATACCGCCGGAGCCAGCCTGTTCGTCGGCGTGGGCCAGGAATACGTCTATCAGCCGCGCGTGGGCGCTACGGATCGCGGGGCTCCGCCTGCAGCGGGGGAGGTGGCGCAGTCTGAAGCCGCCATCATCAACAGTCTTGAGGTCAAACAGCGGGTCGTCCGCGCCCTGGGCGTCGAGACCTTCCAGGACGGCGGGTCGGCCACCGGAACGCCTCTGGAGCAAGAGGCCGCCGCGGTGCGTGCGGTAGGGGCTGGCTTGGACGTGACAGCGGCGCCCTTGAGCCCGGTTGTAAGCCTGACCTACAAGAGCGACGATCCCGCCTTGTCGGCGAGGGTTCTGAACACGGTCATCGATCAGTATCTGACCTATCGGCGCGAGGTGTTTCAGGACCGCGCGACGCCCGCGATCCAGACCCAACGACAGACCTTTGAAGGCGAGCTGGCCGACGCTGACCGCGCCTATGAGGCCTTTTTGCGCAGCAACAACATTGGTGATTTCGCTACCGCCAAGGCGACCCTGGCCGGGACCTATCAGTCGATTTTTGGCGAGCGGATGAACGTGCAGGCGCAGTTGAACCAGGCGTCGCAACGGCTGACGACGCTGGTGGCGCAACAGAGCCGCACGCCGGCGGAAATTGCCCTGCAACAGGATCTGAACATCTCGGCCCAGGACCAGATCCTGCAGTTGCGCACTCAGCGTGAGAGCTTGCTGGCGCGCTATCAGCCCGATGCCCAGCCGGTGCGCGAGATCGAGAGCCAGATCGCGCAGCTGCAATCCTATGTCGGCACCGGAACGGCGGTCGGCGCCAAGGAGGTCCGCACGGGGCCGAACCCGGTCTGGGTCGAGCTGGAAACCACCCGCATCAACGCACAGGCAGAGCGGGACGCTCTGGCTGCGCGTTTGTCGGTTCTGGATCGGCAGGTTGTTGATCTGCGTGAGCGCCAGGCGCGGCTGACCGAGCTGGAATCGCGCAACGCAACCTTGGCCGGCAATCGCGAAGTGCTGTCCGCCTCGATCCGCGAGTTCCAACTGCGCGAGACGCAGAGCCGAGCTGACAATGAACTGGTCAAGGCCGGCGCCGACAATGTCACGGTCATCGAGCGCGCCCAGCCTCCGTCCAGGGGCAAGAGTATGAAGGCCCTTCTGTTGATCGCCGTGTTCCTGTTCGCCGGGTTCACGGCCCTGTGCGTCGGTCTGTTCCGCGTGTTCATGCGCAAGGGATTCGCGATGCCTTCCACCGCCAGTCGGACGTTGCAGCTGCCGGTGCTGGCGGTTGCGCCCATGAAGCGCGCCTGATCGACGAACGGCCATGCTAGGCTGAACCTCTGAGGGCGGACGCGTAACCGATTCGAATGGTCGATCTGACGACGGAAATGGCAGGACTGTGGGCGGCGCTGGGGCCAGCGCCGGCCCATCGCGGCCGCGTGATTCAGTTCGTTTCGGCGACGACCGGCGAGGGCGTCTCGACCGTGGCGCGTGAGTATGCACGGCTGGCGGCGGTGCGAGCCAGAAAGCCCGTCTGGTTGATCGACGGCGATCTGGCCCAGCAAGGCCAGATGGACGTGATCGCCGCAGAGCCAGAACGGTTCGGGCGATTGGCGGCGCCCGTTCAAGCGTCGCCGGATGGTTCAGCCTTCTATGCCGTGACACCCCCCATGCGCGGCCGCGACGGGAGACCGGTCGCGCCAGCGCGGCTCATGACGGCCCGGGCCTGTCTGGGGGGGCGGCTGTTCGTGACCCGTTTCCATATGGAACTGACGCGCGCCGGCCAGCGAGTCGAGCCGCTGGGCGAAGCTCGCTATTGGACTGGATTGCGGGCGCATGCGGATACCGTGGTCATCGATACGCCCGCCGCCGACCGCAGCGATATGGCGATCACCCTGGCGCCGTTCATCGATGCGACCATTCTGGTCATCGCGGCTGAAACCACCGCTGCCGGCGAGACGGTGAACCTGCGGGACGAGATTGACGCGGTGGGCGGGAATATCGCCGGTGTGGTGATGAACCGCTCGACCTGGGCGCCGCCGTCGATCCTGAGCCGTCTGGCGGGCTAGGCGACGGTCTTGGCGGCCGCTTGACGGTCCAGCCTAGCCAGCTCGCGAACGCCGTAAAAGTGCGGTTCAAAGCCCTTCATCCAGAAGAGTTTTCCTATTCCACGCGCGCAGCGATCCATCATGTCTGCGCGGCGCGGGCTGGCGGCCAGCGTCAGGCCGAGGGCGACGAGGCCCCACACGACAGCCTGAGCGGCGCCGATAGCCATCCAGCGGGCGACTGCGGGCCAGTCGCGCGCGGCGGCGGCGGTCTGACTGGGCCCCTGGCCATAGGCGAAGGCCCGCGTCAGGGCATAACGCAGGGTGGCGCGGTGTGGGGGCGCGAACTCATCGACCCAGGCGTCGGCGGCCCAGCCGAAGCGTCCGCCGCGGGCCGCTAGCCCAGCGAACAGGACGTCGTCCTCGCCGCCTGACTGATCGGCGTCGGTGCTGAAAGGGGCGTCGCCGGGCAGGGCGGTCGCCCGAACCAGAAGGGCGTTGCCGCAGCCGTAAGGCGCGTCGATCAAGCGGGCGCCGTCAGGGCCCTCTCGACCGAAGAAGCGTTCCAGATAGGCGCGGGTCCAGCCGGTCCCGTCCGGTACGCGGCCGCGAATGGGGCCGAAGACGGCGTCGGCGCCGGTCAGGGTCTGAGCTGCGAGCAGGGCGGCCAGCCAGCCGGGGGAGGCGGCTTCATCGTCGTCGAGAAAGGCGATCAGCGGCGCGGTCGTCGCCGCCAGCCCCTCGTTGCGGGCCGTCGCGACGCCGGGGCTTGGGGCGTGACGCCAGACGATCGGCGTCGAGGCCTCCGCAGCCAGCCGCGCGGTCGTGTCGCGCGAACTGGCCTGGGGGTCGTTATCGACGACGACGATCTCTCTCAGGCGATCCGACACGCCGGTCTGGGCGAGGGCCGAGCGGACAGCGCGCTCCAGGCTCTCGGGGCGACGCAGGGTGGGGATGATGATCGCGACGTCCGGTCGGGCGGTCATGCGCTCAGGACCTCGCCGATGGTCCGGACATCGCAGCCGGTGGAGCGCGCGTGGGCGATCAGCCGCGCCAGCGCGTCGGGCGTGCAGCCCCAAGAGGAGGGCGTTTCGCGCACGTCGTGGGTATAGAGGATGAGCCAGGCGTTCTCGGCCACGGCGCGATCGATCCAGGCGCGAGCGATCGCCTCGCCCTCCGCGCCCTCGATGCCGACGCCGGGCAACTGGTTGCGGTCGCCGCCGTCATGCACCAGGCCCTTATGGACGCCGCGCAGGGAGGCGTAGCGCGCGCCGAGCTGTTTCTTGGCGCGAGGCGAGACCTCGCCATAGGGGAAGGCGAAGTGGATCGGGGCGGCGCCGAGACCACGCAGGGCGGCGTCGTTGGCGTCCAGATCGAGGTCCAGATCCGTGGGCGAGGCGCGGTGGCAGTCCACATGGTTGAGAGTGTGGCCGGCGACCTCGTGCCCTTGCCGGATCAGAGCGCCGATCTCGGCGGCGTCGGCGAAGCGACCCATATGCCCCGTCTGCCCGAACAGGCCTGCGCAGACATAGAAGGTGCCGCGCACGCCGTGTTTCTCCAGCACCTCGGCCCCGGCGTGAGCGGCGCTGGCGGGAATGTCGTCGAAGGTGAAGCTGACGGTCGGCCGCGCCAGATCGAGCCGCGCCGGGCGTTGGTGGGTCAGTCGGGCGAAGCGCCGACGCAGCTTTCCCATCAGGCTGACATCAGGGGTGTAGGGCTGGATCATATCGCCTCCGCATAGAGGGCGACGCGATATAGGCGAAGGCTGAACGCCCTCAAGGCGACGGGCAGGAGCGGCAGGCGGGCCGCCTGTTTGAACAGGGGGCGGAAGGCCTTCAGACCCGGCACGCGCTTCAGCCGTCGCGCGACGCGATAACTGGGATAGGCGGCGACGAAATCGGGATGGCGGGCGACGACGCGGGCGAAGTTCGGCGCGGACTGTTCATATTTGGCGGCCAAGCTCTCGACCGTATCCAGGCCCATGTGGGTGGCCGGGTTGTCGATGTGCTCGACCTTGAACCGGCGCGAGACGCGCATGGCCCATTCCACGTCCTCCCAGCCCCAGCCGCTGAAGCCGGGATCGAAGGCTTCGGCCTCGAACACGTCGCGCCGGACCAGCAGATTGGAGGTGAAGACGTACTTCTCCGGCTGTAAAGCGCGCTGATCATGGGGGATGCAGTCCGAGCGCGTCGCCATGCTGCGGTGAACGGCGAAGCGGGCGTCGTGCGGCGCTTGCAAGAGGGAGAAGCCGCCGAAGGCCACGGCGGTCTCGCCCGTCGCCGCCAGGTCGGCCCAGGTCTTCAGGAACCGCTCGTGGTCAGGGCGCATGTCGCTGTCGAGGAACAGCAGGCTGGACCCGCGCGCCGAGGCGGCCAGCCGGTTGCGTCCGACCGAGCGGCCTTCGTTGTTCGCCAGGGTGATCAGGCGGATCGGCAGGGCGCTGTCCTCGATCCGGGCGGTCAGGCGCGCCGTCAGGTCGCTGTCGTTCGTGCCGTCATCCAGAAGGATCAATTCGGCCGCGCCCTTCAGAGTCGGAGCCTCCCGGTCGAGAAGGCCGATCAAGGCCTCGGGGTCATCGCGCAGGAAGGGGATCAGCACCGACAAGGCCGGTTGGGCCGAGCGCCAGGCGAGGTTGTCGTGGACGGCGGCGCTCATGCGGCGGCCCTGCGGGCCTGGACGGCGAGGCGAAGGCGCCGGGCCAGATCGCGGACCCCGCCAGCGTTGATCGCGAAGGCGCAGAGGCCATAGACCGTCGCCCCGACCGAGGCGTCCAGCATCAGCTCAGGGAAGCCGCCGATCGTCGGCAGGAACCAGACGGCGCAGGCCATGACGATGCAACACAGACCGGACTGGACCAGGGTCGTCCACGGCACCGGCAGGGGAAGGATGCGACGGCCGATCGCCCAGGAGGCGACAAGGCCTATGGCGAAGCTGGCTGCCGTGGCCCAGGCGGCGCCCAGAACGCCGAAGGGGGGAATGAGCAAGACGTTGAGCGCGATGTTGGACAGGGCTGGGACGCTCATGGCCGCCAGCAGCCAGCCGGTGCGGCGGCCGAGGGTGAAGGCCTGATGGAAGTAATAGACCGTCATGCCCGATAGTAGGGCGGACAAGGCGATCCAGGGCGTGACCAGGGTCGCGGCGTCGCGCAGATCCTCGCCGATCATGAACTCTGACAGGGGACGCGCGACCAGGGCCACGCCGACAGCGGCGGGCAGGCCGATCAGGATCAGGGTGGACGCCTGTTCACGCGCCGCCTTGACCAGTTGCTCGTGTCCGCCGCGCTCCAGGGCCATGACCAGGGCGGGCGCGCCCGCGCTCCCCAGCCAGATGAACATGACGTCCAGGGTCCGGTTAGCAATGCTGTAGCCCGCGTGATAGGCGCCGACCGCCGCCTCATCCATGAACAGGGCCAGCAGGAAACGGTCCGTGGAGGCGAGCACCAGCGCCAGGCCGAGCGAGGCGGCGATGGGATAGCCATAGGCGGCGTAGGTCTTCAGCCGCTCGCGATCGAGCCGGCCCTTGCGGGCTTCGCTGAGCTCGGCGGGCAGGATGAAGGGCAGGGCGAACAGGGGGGCGATCAACAGGCCCGCCAACGGGGATGTCGCGCCGCCGCCGGAGAGGGCGAAGGCGGCGCCGACGCCGAAGCCGGCAAGCGTATTCCAGATGTCGAGCGTGGCGGCCTTGCGCACCTCGCCGGCCGCTCGATAGCGTTCCTGCGCCAGCTTGGTCAGGCAGCGAACAGGGATGCCGAGCAGAGCGACGGCGATCGGCAGGCGGAAACCGTCCGGCATGGGCCAAAGCCAGATGACCAGACCCGCCAAAGGCAGAAACAGGCCGGTCATGATGAAGACGGTGCGATACAGGCTGGCGAAATGGCTAGCCATGTCGGCGCCGTCGCGCTGAGCGGCCCAGAACCGGGCCATGGCGGCCTCCAGCCAACTGAAAGTCGCCACGTGCGCCATGGTCATGACCGAGAAGGCCAAAGCGTAGCGGCCGAAATCCTCGGCGCTCAATAGTCGCGTATAGACGATAATCGCCAGGAAACCGACGACGCCCTGAATGATGTTCGCGGGCAGATAGCCCAGCACCCCACGCCAGAACATCAGCGCACCGACATCCGGTCGCCGAGCAGCACTGGAATGGTCGCGGCGATGATCCAGAGGTCGAGCCAGAAGGACTGGTGCTCGATATAGTCGATGTCGAGCTGGACGCGGCGGCGTACTTCGCTGGCGGTGTGCATGGGGCCGCGCGAACCCTTGATCGCGGCCCAGCCGGTCATGCCCGGCTTGATGCGGTGGCGATGGGCGTAGTCCGCCACCAGACGGGCTGACTCGACCGTGCCGGTCTTCATGCCGATGGCGTGAGGGCGAGGGCCGACCAGGGACATCTCGCCCCGGATGACGTTCAGCAGTTGCGGCAGCTCGTCCAGGCTGGTGGCGCGCAGGAAGCGACCGATGCGGGTGATGCGGTCGTCATCAGCCGTGACCTGACGGCTGGCGGTCGCGTCGGCGTCGGCGTGCCGCATGGTGCGGAACTTCCACACCACGATTTCTTCCTGATTGAAGCCGTGCCGGCGTTGGCGAAAGAGCGCAGGGCCCGGACTGTCCAGTCGGACCAACAGGGCGACGATCAGCAAGGCTGGCGACAGCAGCGTCAGGCCGATGGACGCCAGCACGACATCCTGTAGCCGCTTGTTGAAAGCGCGGCGCTCTGGATCAGCGGGCCCGTCCAGCGGGGCCATCGGCGCCTGGGCCAGGTCCTCCAGAGCGGCGTTGCGCTGCTCGGCTGTCTTGGGATCGATCAGCAAGGTCAAACGAATCGGCAGCGCGCCCAAGCGGGCGGTCAGGTCGCGCACGCGCGCCTCGGCCTTGGGATCGATGGCCAGGACGATACGGTCGACATAGGGCGTCAGCCGATGGTTCAGCAGGGCGTCGGCTTCCCCCAGAACCGGCACGCCCTCCACCGCGTCCGGCGAGCGCGCCAGACGGTCGTCGAACACGCCCAGCACGTTGAGGTCGCGGCGCTGCAGGGCTTCCTGGATCAGCCGTTCGGCATGACGGGTGGCGCCGACGACGACGATATTGGGCGTCAAAGCGCCCCTGCGCCGCCAATCTGAAACCAGAAGGCTCCACGCCGCATGGGTCGCCAGCAGCAGGGCCAGAACGCCCGCGGCCCAGCTGCCGTAGCTGCTCCATGGCGTCGATGCGCCGTGCCAGCCGAACCCCAGGCAGGCGGCGGCCGCCGCGCCGATGGCGACGACACAGGCCACGGACGCCAGATGGGACAGGAGGCCGTGACTCTTGTCGAACCTGTAAAGACCCAGCGATCGGAGCAGCACGAGAATGGCCAGGGCGCCCAAGCCGAGCGGGGCCGCATCGATCAGACGGGCGGACAGAGGCGCGCCGCCGGAGAGGACGGCGAACCCGGCAAGCGTGACGGCCCCGACGCCCAGAATGTCCAGTCCTCGGAAATAGAAGACGCGCCGCCGTGTGGCGTTGCGCTGACGTGTGTTCAGCCAGAGGTCGGGCCGGAAGGGACCGCGGCGGGCTCTCCCTGGAACGGCAGCCGAATCACGCGCCGAATGAGCCGAATCGCGCACGCGTTTCGCTCTGAGACGGGCGCTATCCGCTGCGGGAAGGAGGGTTTCGGCGGACGTCATGAGGCGAACGGTGTGATCCACTGGCTTAGATAATGGCTGTTTCCTCGCATACAGGCCGTCTATCCCCCGTTAACGTGACAGTTTGCGTTTCCCCGTTGCGCAGCGTCAAAGGACTCGCTATCCACGCCGCCTGCCGGAGACGTGGCCGAGTGGCTGAAGGCAACGGTTTGCTAAATCGTCGTACCCTGTAAGGGGTACCGAGGGTTCGAATCCCTCCGTCTCCGCCAGAATCTTCCCATTATTGCTGAACAGCAACGCCCTTCGGGGCATGCGTGGTCGCGGGTTCTGCGAGCGCGGGCTGAAGGTCGCGTGCGGACACGCCGTTCTGGCGAAGAATGCGTCGGGCGATCTCGGGCGCGCCGATGAGGGGCAGGGGCTGGCCGAAGGTTTCGAGCCACAGACGGTTCAGGTGGGCGTCGTCAGGGGACAACTGAGTTCTCATGGTGCGCCTCGCGTGTCGTGCGCAGCCATCCTAGGGCGGACAGCGCCGCGTCATCGTAAAAGGCTGTAACTTCGGCAGGCTGGCGCGTTGTGTCGCGGACATTGTGGATTACGGGTCGAATTTTCTAGGTTTGGCCAAGATTCGAGGTTCTCGTTTTTGTGTTGCCGACGGGTCGGTGACGTACGGGTGAAAAATTCTCAGCCAGCTGCATTTTTCCCCTTGCCGACTTCGCGGTTGCGATAAACAGTTCGCAACTGCGAAAAGCATGAGGGGATACAGGCATGACGCAGTTCAAACACAGCTTACCGGGGCTTCTGGCCCTTCTCTGTCTGACGGGCGGGTTATTCGCCGTCGGAGCGGCGCTTGCGGCGCCGGACGCCGCGCCAGTCGCCAACATCGCCAGTGCTGCTGTAACAGCGTCGGAGCCTGCTCCGGCGCTGTTTTCACATCAGGTTCCGCTGGAGCTGGATGCGGCGGGCACGGCCTGGCTGGGGACCTCCACCGCCCTGGTCCTGCTGATGACCTTGCCGGGTCTGGCGCTCTTCTATGGCGGCATGGTGCGACGCAAAAACGTGATCGCCACCATCACCCAGTCGGTCGCCGCCTTTGCGGTGGTGTCGCTGACCTGGTTTGTCGCCGGCTACACCATCGCTTTCGGCACGAACGGCGACGCGGGGATCAATCAGTATTTCGGTAGTCTGGACGCCCTGTTCCTGAACGGCGTGACGGTGGACACGGCCCACAGCCTGTTGCCGGGCATTCCAGAGTTCCTCTGGGTGTCCTTTCAACTGACCTTCGCCATCATTACCCCTGCGCTGATCACCGGGGCCTTTGCGGAGCGGCTGAAATATTCTGGGATGCTGCTGTTCACGGCCCTGTGGTCGCTGGTGGTCTATGCTCCCATCGCCCACTGGGTCTGGGGCGGCGGCTTCCTGGGGGCGCAAGGGGTGCTGGACTTCGCCGGGGGCGCGGTGGTTCACGTCAACTCGGGCGTGGCGGGTCTGGTCTGCGCCCTGTTCCTTGGGCCGAGGAAGGGTTACGGCGTCGAGCCCATCACGGCGCACAACCCGGTGCTGACCATGATCGGCGCCTCGCTCCTGCTGGTCGGCTGGATCGGCTTCAACGCCGGTTCGGCGGGGGCGGCCAACGGCCTGATGGGCGCGGCCCTGATCAACACCTTGCTGGCGGCGGCTGCGGCTTCGCTGACATGGAAGTTCGTCGAGGTCGTCTACAAGAAGAAGTGGTCGCTGATCGGGGCGCTGTCGGGCGTTGTGGCGGGCCTGGTCGCCATTACGCCGGCGGCGGGCTTCGTTGATCCCAAGGGAGCGGTCGTCATCGGCCTGATCGCCGGTCCGGCCTGCTATGTCTCGTCGGTCTGGCTGAAGAAGCTGCTCAAGTATGACGACAGCCTGGACGCCTTTGGCCTGCACGGGGCAGGCGGTCTGGTCGGCGCTCTGTTGACCGGGGTCTTCGCTTCCACCGCGATCAACAGCCTGTCGGAAGGGGCCAATATCGGGGTTCAGGCCCTGGGACTGGTCTGGACCATCCTGTGGAGCGCGGTCGGCACGCTGATTATCCTGCTGATCTGCAAATACACCACGGGCCTGCGGGTCACTGATGCGCAGGAAGAGGATGGTCTGGACGGACATCTGCACGGCGAAGTGCTGGACGGCGTCTGACAGCAGGAGGCGGGATGCGGCGCCTCCCCGCTGCATTCCGTCAGCCAGCCAATCCACCGGATAAGGCCCGATAGTCGCTTTTCATCAACGACTTGCGGGCAGACGTGCGGCAACAACCGACATTGAGGGGATCATGTCATGAAACTAGCTCTTATCGGCGCTTCGGCGCTGGCCCTGTTCGGCGCCGGTTCGGCCCAGGCGCAAAGCCAGCCTGAGGTGGCGTTCAACATCGGCGTGGTCAGCGACTACGTTTTCCGCGGGGCCACCCAGACCAACGGAGACCCAGCGATTCAGGGGGGGATCGACGCCACGTTCGGCAGCTTCTACGCCGGGACCTGGGCGTCCAACGTGGATTTCGGCGACGGAACCGACGCCGAGGTTGATCTGTACGGCGGCTATCGCACCGAGGCGGCGGGCTATGCGTTGGACGTCGGCGTGCTCGGTTATTTCTACGTCAACGAGCCGAGCGGCGCGGACTTCAACTACGTGGAGTTCAAGGCGGCGGCGTCGCGCGCCATCGGTCCGGCGACCCTGGGCGCAGCCCTCTACTATTCGCCCGACTTCTTCGGCGTGGACGACAAGGCCACCTATCTGGAGGCCAACGCCGCCTATGCTCTGGCCGACAAGTGGACGGTTTCGGGGGCAGTCGGCCAACAGTGGCTGGACGTGAACGACGACTACCTCTCCTGGAACCTGGGCGTCGCCTATGACCTGACCGATCATCTGGCGGTAGACGTGCGCTATCACGACTCGGACGTGGACGGGCCGCTGACCGATGACCGCTTTGTGGTGGGGCTGAAGGCCAACTTCTAGGAACTGCGGGGCGGCGACAGGGCGCGACCGGTCGCCGCTTTCCCTAGCGTGATCTTGGCGCCGTCCTCGGGGCGGGCTACGCCTTCGGATCAATCTTGCTCTTGGGAGAGACGCACTTGGATCTGAACGCTGTCACTGACCACATCCGTACCGCCGTCGGCGACAACTCGGGCCTCGGCAAGACCGTCAAGCTGGACCTGGGCGATGTCGGCAAGATCTTCATCGACGGCGCCTCGGTGCCCAACTCGGTGTCGAACGAAGACAAGCCCGCCGACGCTACGGTCTCGATGAAGTGGGACGACTTTGTCGCCCTGTCGGAAGGCAAGCTGGACCCGATGATGGCCTTCATGCAGGGCAAGCTGAAGATCGCTGGCGACATGATGATCGCCCAGAAGCTGGCGCCGCTGCTGAAGCGCTGATGCGTTTCTGACGACCAGAACAAGGACGGCGCGGCTCCCTCGGGGCCGCGCCGTTTTGCTATCGGCGCTCGCAGAAGCGCGGCTAAGAGTTTGAGGACAGGATCATGGATTTCGCCCCTTCCGAGCGCGGCCTGATGTGGCGCGAGCGTCTGTCGCGCTTCATCGAGGCGCATGTCGTCCCGGCCGAGGCGGAGTACCGCGCCCAGGTCCACGCCAATCCCAAGGTCCAGGCGCCGGTGATGGAGGCGCTGAAGGCCAAGGCCAAGGACGCCGGGTTGTGGAACATGTTCCTGCCGGGCGAGCACGGTGCGGGTCTGACCAATCTGGAATACGCGCCGCTGGCGGAGCTGATGGGACGGCGGCTGTGGTCGGCCGAGGTGTTCAACTGCAACGCCCCCGACACCGGCAATATGGAAGTCCTGCACATGTACGGCGACGCCGCCCAGCAGGAACGCTGGCTGAAACCGCTGATGGCGGGCGAGATCCGCTCGGCTTTCCTGATGACCGAGCCCGAGGTGGCCTCGTCCGACGCCACCAACATCCAGACCAGCATCGTCCGCGACGGCGACCACTATGTCGTCAACGGCCGCAAGTGGTGGTCGACCAATATGGCCCACCCCAACGTCGCCATGACCATCGTCATGGGTAAGACCGACCCAGACGCCGCCACCCACCAGCAGCAGAGCCAGATCATCGTGCCGGTGGACACGCCCGGCTTCCGCGTCGAGCGGATGCTGTCGGTGTTCGGCTATGACGAGGCGCCGATCGGCCACGCTGAGGTGGTGCTGGAGAACGTCCGCGTCCCGGTCGAGAACCTGATCGCGGGAGAGGGGCGAGGCTTCGAGATCGCGCAAGGGCGGCTTGGGCCGGGCCGTATCCACCACTGCATGCGCGTGATCGGCGCGGCGGAACGGTCGCTGGAGCTGATGGTCGAGCGGCTGCTGACGCGCACCGCCTTCCGAAAGACCTTGGCCGAGCATTCGGTTTGGGAGCAGCGCGTGGCCGAGGCGCGCACCAATATCGAGATGTGCCGCCTGCTGGTGCTGAAGGCCGCCTGGATGATGGACGAGGTGGGCGCCAAGAACGCCAAGTCCGAGATCGCCCAGATCAAGACGGCGGCGCCGAAGATGGCGCTGCAGGTCATCGACGACGCCATCCAGGCCTTCGGCGGGGCGGGCGTATCGGGCGATACGCCGTTGGCGGAACTCTACGCCACGGTTCGCACGCTGCGGATCGCCGATGGCCCGGACGAAGTCCACAACCGCACCATCGCGCGGCTGGAATACGCCAAGCACGGCGGCCTGCGTCGCTAAAAAGAACAGGGCCGTGGCGGTTCGCCATGGCCCCGTTGTTCACGACGCTGTGGGGTTGTTCAGGTCGTCAGTGCCGCTTGTCCTGACGGTGGTGATGGTGGGTGCCGACACCGCCGTCCGTGACATCGCTGACGAAGAAGTTGGCGCCCTGTCTGTGGGGATGTTCGCTGCCGAAATGGCGGTGAATCCATCCCATGAATCCACTTTCTCTGACCTGCCCCTCTTCGGAGGCTTCCATGGTCGGGCTGTCCTGATCGGACGGTTGGCGGGGTTGGGTATTCATTGGGTTCATCATGATCGACTCTCCCGGGTCTGTACCTAAAACCGGGTAGAAGAGACGCTGTTCCCCCTGCTCAGCTGCCTTCATCGATTACATTTTGGACAGCATCCAGAGGAACTTCCATGTCCAGTAGAATGGCCAACCGGTGACGTGCACGGTTGACGCGACTCTTGATCGTGCCGACCGCGCAGCCCGAGATATCGGCCGCTTCCTGATAGGAAAGGCCCACGGCGCCGACCATGACGATGGCCTCGCGATGTTCGGGCGGCAGTGCGTTCAGCGCCGCCTGAAGCGAAGTCAGTTCGGCGGTCCATTCCTGGCTGGCCTCGGCGGTCAGACCGGCGGCGTAGCGTCCTTCCTCATCAGCCACTTCGCGGCGGCGTTTGGCGGCGCCGGTGTACCAACTGTTGCGCAGGATGGTGAAAAGCCAAGCCCGCAGATTGCTGCCGGGTTCGAACCGCTCCCGATGCGCCCAGGCCTTGGTCAGGGTTTCCTGAACCAGGTCGTCGGCGTCGGCCGAATTGCGCGACAGGGAGAAGGCGAAGGCGCGCAGGGAGGGAAGAAAGCCAGCCATCGCGTCACGCCAATCCATGGAATCGACAATGCCGACAGGGCGGTGAGAGGCAGTGTGACGCGGGCCTTTGTCCTGCGGCCCGTCAGGCACGCGAACATGGGGCATGCAACGGGGGTCCTGAACTCTGGGCGGCGCTCCGACGATGGAACGCGCGTGGCAGGAACGCTGTCTCTGCATGACTGTTCCGCGCTGATGGGTCTTGTCTGACGGCGGAACCTGCGCCGTCAGGCGGCATTCAAAAGGATTGGCGGCCCCAATCTTCAGCGAGACCATAGCGAATGAGCCAACCTCTTCGGTCGTCCGATATCGTTGAGCAGGATGTTGAAACCTATCGGCGGGTCAGGGCCAGATTACCGCTGCTGGCCGCTGGCCTGTCTGCGGAGGATCTGACAGCCCAGGCCATGCCCGAGGCCAGTCCCGGCAAGTGGCATCTGGGACACGTCAGCTGGTTCTTCGAGACGATGATCCTGGGGCGCCGCCCGGACTATGTCGCCGTCGATGAGCGTCTGAACCGGCTGTTCAACTCCTACTACGAGGGGCTTGGCGAACGGGTTGATCGAGCAGAGCGCGGGCTGATGACGCGACCTTCATTGGATCAGGTCATGGCCTATCGCGACGAGATCGACCGCCGCATGGAGGCGCGGCTGGCGGAGGGGCTGGGAGATGGTCTGGAACGCTACCTGTTCGAGCTGGGCCTGCATCACGAGCAGCAGCATCAGGAGTTGTTCCTGATGGACATGCTGAACCTGATGGCGCGCTCTCCGCTGGACCCGGCGGCCTATGAGGCCGAGCCGCGAGCGGGCGCGGTTCAGGGGCGACGGGGCGGCTGGGGCTCTTTCGAGGGCGGGCTGACCGAGATCGGCGCCGGCGATGAAGGCTTCGCCTTCGACAATGAGCGGCCGGCGCACAGGGTCTGGCTGGAGCCGTATTCACTGGCTGCCGATCTGTCCACCAATGCCGACTGGATCGAGTTTATTGACGATGACGGCTATCGGCGGCCTGAGTTCTGGCTGTCGGACGGCTGGGCGCGGGTGAAGGCTGAGGGCTGGGCCGCGCCGCTGTATTGGCGCCAGGAAGCCGCGGGCTGGAGCGTCATGACGCTGGCCGGGCGGCGTCCCGTCGATCCCGCAGCGCCCGTGCGCCATGTCAGCTTCTATGAGGCCGACGCCTTTGCCCGGTGGTCGGGGCGGCGGCTGCCGACTGAGGGAGAGTGGGAGCACGCGGCCAGGAGCGACCCCGCCGCCTTTTCGAACCTGAGCGGCGAGGTCTGGCAGTGGACCGGCAGCGCCTACGCCCCCTACCCGGGATTTTGCCCGACCGAGGGGACGGCGGCTGAATACAACGGCAAGTTCATGGCCAATCAAATGGTCCTGCGCGGCGGGGCCTTCGCGACGCCTGAAGGCCATGCGCGGCCCAGCTATCGCAACTTCTACTACCCGCATCAGCGCTGGATGTTCGCCGGGGTGCGCTTGGCGGCGGACGGCGCCCTGATTGAGGAAACGGGCGCGCACGACGCTTTTCGCCAGGACATGATCGACGGCCTGTCGCGCCGGGTGAAGGCCCTGCCGCCCAAGTGGTTCTATGACGCCGAGGGTTCACGGCTGTTCGAGGAAATCACCCGCCTGCCGGAATATTATCCGACCCGGCAGGAGGCGGCCTTGCTGCGGCGGGTCGCGCCGAAATGGGCCGGGCGTTTCGGGCCGGACGCGGTGCTGGTGGAGCTGGGATCGGGGGCCAGCGAGAAGACGCGCATCGTGCTGGACGCGGCGCGGGATCTGGCGGCCTATGTCCCCATCGATATCAGCGCTTCGGCCCTGAACGAGGCGGCCGAGCGTATCTGCGCCGATTATCCGGGACTGAAGGTCCTGCCGGTGGTCGGGGATTTTGAGCATCTCTCGCCGCCGCCGCGCGAGGCGGGGCAGGGGCGACGGATCGGCTTCTTCCCCGGATCGACCATCGGCAATCTGATGCCCGAGGCGGCTATCGCCCTGTTGCGATCGGCGCGGGAGGTGTTGGGCGAGGGCAGCCTGTTCATCCTCGGCGTGGATCTGGTGAAGTCGCCCGAGGTGCTTGTCGCGGCCTATGACGACGCCCAGGGCGTGACGGCGGCCTTCAACCGCAACCTCCTAGTCCGCGCCAATCGAGACCTGGGCATGGATTTCGAGCCCGAGGCCTTTGACCATGTGGCGCTCTGGAATCCGGAGCATTCGCGGATGGAGATGCACCTGAAGGCGACGCGGCCCATGACGGTGCGGCTGGGCAAGCTGGCCTTCCGCTTCAATGCGGGAGAGACAGTCCATACCGAAAGCTCGCGCAAGTTCGATGAGGCGTCGGTGAAGGTGCTGGCGCAGGCGGCGGGGTGGGGTCTGGAGGCGTTCGAGGTTGGCCCCGACCCGGCGGTCGGTCTGGCTCTGTTGGTGGCCTGACGCTGGGCCAGGCGCAACAAAAAGGCGGCGCGCCGAAGGGCTGCGCCGCCTTGATGGCCGACGGGTGAAGCTTAACCCTTGGGCGGGGTGTCGCTGTCGGTCTTGTTGCGCGAGCCGTGCGAGGCTTCGCCGCCCTTGCGGCCGGCCTGGGCCGCCAGACTGCGATCCTGAGAGAAGCTGCGCTTCTCGCTGGGGACGCTGGCGCCGCCCTTGCGGGCGATCTCGCGTTGGCGTTCGGGGTCCATCGAGGCGAAGCCTCGTTTGGAAACACCGGAGCCGCGGGTGGGCTGACCTTCGGCCATTCGGCTGTTCCTTTCAAAGACGGTGGCGCTTGCCGGAAAGAACCCGGCGCCGCCGCCGTGGTTCCGAACAAGAACGATTTCCTTGTTCTGTGGACGGTCAGTCGTAGGGACGGGAATCGCCGGGCTGTCCGCCGCCCGGTTCGAGGGGAGGCAGTTCGTCGGGCGTCTGGCCGGGCTGGATGTCGGGCGCGGGCGTCGCGGGGGGCTCGATCTCGGGGGCGCCGTCAGGCGTATCGGGCTCGATATAGGTCATGCGTCTCTCCGTGTTGGCCCGGTCCAACGCACGGGCAGAGAAGACGGTTCGATCAGGAACCTGCGGCGGATCGACGGGTTGAAAAACGACCCCTCATCAATGGAGATCGCCCATGGCAGAGCCCCGCACGTCCGTCTTGCCTGAAGACATCATCAACGGCGCCGCGCCGGAAAGCCTGCGGCTCGAACGGGAAGCCGACGCGATACTCGCAAAGGGGGTGCAGCCGCGCCCGATCCACGAGGCCGTTCGCGAAGATGCGGCAGAGGCGCGGGCCTGGGCCGAGAGGCGCGTCAAAAGGGCGCGCGACGCCATTCGCGACGAGCCGACGAGGGCGACGCTTTACGCTTTGGGAATCGGCGTGATCATCGGCCTTCTGGCCGCGCGCTAGGTCAGGAGGGGCCGGACGCAGGTCGTGCGATGGGCGCCCGTGACATCGCCTGATCGGACACATAGGGGTTGGTGCGCCGCTCGGCCCCGAAGGTCGAGTGGGGGCCATGCCCGGGCACGAAGGTCACGTCGTCGCCCAGGGGCCAGAGCTTGGTGGTGATGGCGTGCAGGAGGGCGGCGTGGTCGCTGCGCGGAAAGTCCGTCCGACCGATCGAACCCTGGAACAGGACGTCGCCGACCTGAGCGAACCGGGCTTGACGGTTGAAGAAGATGACATGGCCGGGCGTGTGGCCGGGGCAGTGGACGACTTCCCAGGTCGTTTCGCCCAGAGTCAGAACGTCGCCGTCGGCCAGAAAGCGTGTGGGCGTGAAGGTGCGCACGTCGGGCAGGCCGTACTTCTGACCCTGGGTGGGAATCAGGTCGATCCAAAACTGGTCCTCGGCCTGGGGGCCGATGATGTCGACGCCGGTCTTATCCTGCATCTCGGCGGCGCCGCCGGCGTGGTCGAGGTGGCCGTGGGTGATCCAGATGGCTTCGAGCGTCAGGCCGCGCCGCGCGATTTCGCCCAGAATCGCATCCACCGACCCGCCGGGATCAATGACGGCGGCCTTGTTCGTCCGGGTGCACCAGACGGTGGTGCAGTTCTGCTGCAGAGGTGTGACGGGCGTGATGAAGACGCCGATGGGGGAGGCGGGCTGGCTCATGGTCCTCAGATAGCGAGGCGATGGCGGCAAAGGAACCCGCGCGCGTTGACCTTTCGGCCCCTTCTCGACATAAGAGCGGGCTTCGAGGAGCCGCTCCAAAAGGGCGGCCCTATTGCTTTATCCACCGCGCGCGCCGTTCGGCGTCGCCACAGAGCGTCAGAATCCCGACCATGCAAGTCGTCGAAAAGTCGAACGAAGGCCTCAGCCGCGTGCTCGCGGTGACCATCCCGGTAGCCGAGCTGAACGAAAAGCTGGAAGCGCGCATCAAGGAAGTTGCGCCCCAGATGAAGCTCAAGGGCTTCCGCCCGGGCAAGGTGCCGACCGCCCACGTCAAGAAGACCTTCGGCCGTGACTTCATGGGCGAAATCATCAACGCCGCGTTGAACGAAACCAGCCAGAAGGCTCTGGACGAAGCCAAGCTGCGCCCGGCCGCCCCGGCCGAGATGAAGCTGACCTCGGACATGGACAAGGTCATCGCCGGTCAGGAAGATCTGGCCTATGAAATGTCGCTGGAAGTCATGCCCGACTTCACCCCGGTCGACCCCAAGACCCTGAAGCTGGAGCGCCCGACCTACACCGCTTCGGACGAAGATCTGGAAGAAGCCCTGAAGGAATTGGCCTCGCAGGCCAAGTCCTACGAGGACAAGACGGGCAAGTCGGTCAAGGCCGCTGAAGGCGACCAGCTGACCATCGACTTCGTCGGCAAGCTGGACGGTGAAGTGTTCGAAGGCGGCTCGGCCGAGGACGCCGACCTGGTGATCGGCTCCAACCGCTTCATCCCGGGCTTCGAAGAGCAACTGAAGGGCGCCAAGGTCGGCGAAGAACGCACGATCGAAGTGAGTTTCCCGGAAGACTACCAGGCCAAGAACCTGGCCGGCAAAGCTGCGACCTTCGACGTCAAGGTCAAGGCCATCAAGGCCGAAGCCGAAGCCAAGATCGACGACGAGTTCGCCACTCGCATCGGCCTGGAATCGCTGGACAAGCTGAAAGAGCTGCTGAAGGCCAACTTGGACCAGCAGTACGCCGGCGCCGCCCGCTTCAAGCTGAAGCGCGCCCTGCTGGACCAACTGGACGAAGCCCACGACTTCGCCCTGCCGCCGAAGATGGTGGACGCCGAGTTCGAAGGCATCTGGGCCCAGGTGTCGGCTGACAAGGACGCCGGCCGTCTGCCGGAAGAAGACGCCAAGAAGTCGGAAGACGAACTGAAGGCCGAGTACCGCAAGATCGCCGAGCGCCGCGTGCGCCTGGGTCTGGTGCTGGCTGAAATCGGTCGCGCCAACAACGTCGGCGTGACGGACCAGGAGCTGTCGGGCGCCATCATGGCTGAAGCCCGCAACTACCCGGGCCAGGAAAAGATGGTCCTGGACTTCTACCGCCAGAACCCGAACGCCGCCGCCCAGCTGCGTGCGCCGATCTATGAAGAGAAGGTCGTCGACCTGATCGTCGGCGTCGCCGACGTCACCGACACGCCGATCTCGAAGGAAGAGCTGCTGAAGGAAGAAGACGAGGGTTAAGGTCCTTCTGGCCTTAAGCGCCTCGATGAAGGCCCCCGCACCTTGGTGCGGGGGCTTTTTTCATGAGCCGTTCAAGGGTTCACCTGACGCATGGCTTCGGCCTTATTCTTGCCGATATGCTGGGATCATTTGAATAACGACGATATTTTTAAGGGGGCGAGATGGGCGGAGTGTTTCCGGCGGGCTTGATGGGGCTGGCGATGTTGGCGTCGCTTCCCGAGCAAGGGCCATCGGGGTCTGTCAATAACGGGCAGGCGACGGAACTCGAAGATATCGTGGTTCAGGGGCGACGGATCGATGAGCGGGTTCGCGGCTTCATCGATGAGGTCGTGGCGGCCCCTGCGGGGCGAGGGCCGGCGCGTTGGCGTGACAATATTTGCGTGGGCGTCGCCAATCTACGGGGGGATGCCGCGCAATACCTCGCCGATCGCGTCTCCGAAGTCGCGCTGGACATCGGCCTGGAGCCGGGGGAGCCGGGATGTCAGCCCAACGTCCTGATAATCGGCACCGATGACGGCGCCGGCATGGCGCGTGGTTTGGTGGCGGCGCGACGGAGCGTGTTTTGGCCAGGCGGCTCTGGAATGAGCCGAAGCCGGTCGGCCCTGGAGGCCTTCCAGACCAATGATCATGCGATCCGTTGGTGGCATATCAGCCTGCCTGTCGATTCCCAGACTGGGGCGCTTGCCGTCCGATTGCCCGGCGAGGCCCCGCCAACCGTCGCCCGGACGACTTCAGGACGGCTGCGCACCACCATTCGCAATGATCTGGGCCGTGTCATCATCATCTTGGACGTGACCAAGATCGATGGTCTGGATCTGCGTCAGATCGCCGACTACGCGGCCATGGTCGCTTTTTCTCAGGTCGACCCTGATGCGGATACCCAAGACTACGACTCGATTCTAAGCTTGTTTGGCCGTCCGCAGACGACGCCGCACCTGACCGAGTGGGACATGACCTACTTGAAGGCTCTGTATAAGGCCGAGCTCAATCAGTCGGCGGCGAACCAGCAGGCGGGTGAGATACAGGGTCTGATGGCGCGGGCTCAGAAGCGTGCCCAAGAGACAGCCCCTGAGCCCGACTGATCGTCTGTTCTTATGAGGCTGTCGGCCTTGCGCCTTGCGGGTAGGGTGGTGATATCTTGCAGGTTAAGGTCGCGGCAGCGAGTCGCGCCGACAGAATTCGAAAAAGGCCTTCATGCGCGATCCGATCGACTACATCTCCAACAACCTGGTGCCGATGGTGGTGGAGCAATCCAGCCGCGGCGAACGGTCGTTCGACATCTTTTCGCGCCTGCTGCGCGAGCGGATCATCTTCCTGACCGGTCCGTTCGAGGACGGCATGGCCTCGCTGATCTGCGCCCAGCTGCTGTTCCTGGAATCGGAAAACCCGAAGAAGGAAATCAGCATGTACATCAACAGCCCCGGCGGTCAGGTGACCTCGGCGCTCGCGATCTACGACACCATGCAATACATCAAGTCGCCGGTCTCGACCGTGGTCATGGGCATGGCCGCCTCGGCCGGTTCGCTGATCCTGACGGCCGGTGAAGCGGGCCAGCGCATCGCCCTGCCGAACGCGCGCGTCATGGTGCACCAGCCCTCGGGCGGTTTCCGCGGCACGGCCTCGGACATCGAGCGCCACGCCGAGGACATCATCGCCACCAAGCGTCGCCTGAACGAAATCTACGTCCATCACACGGGGCGGACCTATGAAGAAGTCGAGCGCACCCTGGACCGCGACCACTTCATGACCGCCGAAGAAGCCAAGGCCTGGGGCATCGTCGACCACGTCTATGACAAGCGTACCCAAGCCGAAGACGACGGCGTGAAGACGGTCTGAGCCTAACAGCTAGGTCCTGAGATGAACGAGGCGGGGTCCGGTGACGGGCTCCGCCTCGAATCGTTTCAACGCCCGTGCTATCAGGCGGCCATGCAGTACACGCGCGATTCCAAAGGCTCCGTCGAAGTCGATGGCGACATCTATGAGTGGGAGATCCGTCGCCAGCCTCAGCCCAAGTCGGGCGGGAAGTGGGAGGGGATGGCCGTCACCCTGTGCCTGGTCGACTTCAAGCGGGAGGCCATCATCCAGTTTCCGCCGCCGCTGCGCCCCAACGGCCGGCCGGACGTGGAGAAGCAGCGGGTCAACGTCGATGCGGTCCGTAATGCCGTGGTCTCGGCGATGGAAGCGGGCTGGAACCCGACTTCGCGCGGTAAACCCATGGTCTTCGACGTGGACGCCGACGGTCACTGACCGCCCGTTCCGCGCGTCAGGGACGAGCGGTGAAGATCCGGAAGCCTTTTTCAGCGGCGATGGCGATCATTTCCGTGTCGCCCGAGGTGTCGCCATAGGCGGCGGCCAGCGACATGTCGTCGCCATAGGCGGCGCGCAGACGGCGCACTTTTTCCTCGCCCCGGCAGTTTTCGCCCGCAAAGGCGCCCGTGACGCGGTCCTGGGCGTCGAACACCAGCTGGGTGCCCAGCAGGCCTTCGGCCCCCAGGCGACGGGCGAAGGGGGCGACGGTCGTTTCCGGCGAGGCGGTGACGATGACGCGGTGCGCGCCCTTCTCGCCCCAGGCCTTCCAGCAGGCGAGGGCGTCGGGGCGCATGAAGCGGTCCCAGACCTGATCCGCATAGCGTTCGGCCTCGGCCTCCAGCGCCGCGCGCTCCACGCCGTGCAGGAATTCACGCACCGAGGCGGCCTTGATCCGGCCCCGGTCGCGGTCGCCGATGTAGGTCGCCAGCGCGGGGGCCATCCGGGCCAGACCGATGGCCCAGCCCGCCGCGCCCGCCCGCCAGCGCAGGAAGGCGGTGAAACTGTCGCGAATCGTCAGGGTGCCGTCGAAATCGAAAGCGACGATCTGACGGTCCCCGACGGGGGACTGGCGAAACGATTGTGCGGCGCCCATGTCTGCCATTAGCCGTGATCCCCTTAGAAACTGCATTGTCCGTCCGTGTTAGCGACATTGTCGTGTCGCAACAGGGTTGTGGCGGAACGTGTGATGGGTGATTGTCTTTTTTTGAAGACCTTCGTGCATAGATTCACGGATCAATGACGAGGTATGCGCCTTCCGTCCCATGTCGGGCCGGATCGCGGGAGTGAGAAGGGTCTATGACCAAAGCCGCCGGCACAGACGCTAAAAGTACGCTCTATTGCTCGTTCTGCGGCAAGAGCCAGCACGAAGTTCGCAAGCTGATTGCGGGACCGACCGTGTTCATCTGCGATGAATGCGTCGAACTGTGCATGGATATCATCCGCGAAGAGCACAAGATCGCCTTCAAGACGACCAAGGACGGCGTGCCGACTCCGAAGGAGATCCGCGACGTCCTGGACGACTATGTGATCGGCCAGAGCCACGCCAAGAAGGTGCTGAGCGTCGCCGTCCACAACCACTACAAGCGCCTGAACCACGCGACGAAGAACAACGACGTCGAACTGGCCAAGTCGAACATCATGCTGATCGGGCCGACCGGCTCGGGCAAGACGCTGCTGGCTCAGACGCTGGCGCGCATCATCGACGTGCCGTTCACCATGGCTGACGCCACGACCCTGACCGAAGCCGGTTATGTGGGCGAGGATGTCGAGAACATCATCCTGAAACTGCTTCAGGCGTCGGACTACAACGTCGAGCGGGCCCAGCGCGGCATCGTCTACATCGACGAAATCGACAAGATCTCGCGCAAGTCGGACAACCCGTCGATCACCCGCGACGTGTCGGGCGAAGGCGTGCAGCAGGCCCTGCTGAAGATCATGGAAGGCACCGTCGCCTCCGTGCCTCCGCAAGGCGGCCGTAAACATCCGCAGCAGGAGTTCCTGCAGGTCGACACCGCCAACATCCTGTTCATCGTCGGCGGCGCCTTCGCCGGCCTTGAAAAGGTGATCTCGGCCCGTGGGGCAGGGGCCTCGATCGGCTTCGGCGCCAAGGTCAAGGAAATCGACGAGCGCCGCACGGGCGACATCCTCAAGGGCGTCGAGCCGGACGATCTGATGCGCTTCGGCCTGATCCCCGAGTTCATCGGCCGTCTGCCGGTTCTGGCGACGCTGGAAGACCTGGACGAGGCGGCGCTGGTCACCATCCTGACCGAGCCCAAGAACGCTCTGGTCAAGCAGTACAAGCGCCTGTTCGAGATGGAGAATGTGACGCTGACCTTTACCGACGACGCGCTGAACGCCGTCGCCAAGAAGGCGATCACGCGCAAGACCGGCGCTCGCGGCCTGCGTTCCATACTGGAAGGCATCCTGCTGGAGACCATGTTCGAACTGCCGACCTATGAAGGCGTCGAAGAAGTCGTGGTCAACGCCGAGGTGATTGAAGGCAAGGCCCAGCCTCTGCTGATCTATTCGGAAACCAAGAAGAAGACGGCGGACGGCGCCGCCTGATCGGGCGATACGAAGTCTGAAGGGGGCGGCGCCGGCGACGGTCCGCCCCCTTTTCCATTCCGGACCTGATCTGCGGCCCTGGCGCCACAGCGGCGAGAGGGCGGGATTGCTGCGTTGGAGGCCAACGGAGCATGAACCAGTCTCAGGGCTGGTGAGGTCCGAACAGGTCGTCCACCGTGGCCGCTGAACCACGCTTCTGTGGGCCATCCGCCAGCCACGCTTGAACACCGCGTCGCACGAACCACATACTCACACGAAAGCCGCCGGAATCGGCGGGTCGTTCAGGAGGGTCTTGGCATTCGCGCCGGGGCGTTTCGGGGCGGCGGGCCGGAGATCTCCGATGGCCCAGGAAAGTACGCATCATGACCGAGAGCAAAATCCTCCCCGTCCTGCCGCTGAGAGACATCGTCGTCTTTCCGCACATGGTCGTGCCGCTGTTCGTAGGACGCGAGAAGTCCGTGCGGGCGCTGGACGAGATCATGAAGGGCGACAAGCAGATCCTGCTCGCCACCCAGAAGAACTCCGTCGACGATGATCCGGCGGCGGACGCCATCTATCAGACGGGCGTTCTGGCCACTGTCCTGCAACTGCTGAAGCTGCCCGACGGCACCGTGAAGGTGCTGGTCGAGGGCAAGGGGCGTGCGCGCCTTACCCGCTTCACCGACCGCGAGGACTACTACGAGGCCGAGGCCGTCGAGATCGCCGATGAAGAAGGCGACGCCTCACAGAGCGAAGCCCTGCTGCGCGCGGTGATCGAGCAGTTCGAAAACTATGTGAAGCTGAACAAGAAGGTCCCGCCCGAGGCCCTCAGCTCCATTCCCCAGATCAGCGACCCGTCCAAGCTGGCGGACAGCGTGGCCGCCCACCTGTCGGTGAAGATCGCCGACAAGCAGAGCCTGCTGGAAACCATCGACGTGCCGGCCCGCCTGGAGAAGGTCTATGGCCTGATGGAGGGCGAAATCAGCGTCCTCCAGGTCGAGAAGAAAATCCGCTCGCGCGTGAAGCGCCAGATGGAGAAGACCCAGCGCGAATATTATCTGAACGAGCAGATGAAGGCGATCCAGCGCGAGCTGGGTGAGACCGACGACACGCGCGACGAACTGCTGGAACTCGAAAAGCGTATCCGCAAGACCAAGCTGTCCAAGGAAGCCCGCACCAAGGCCGAGGCGGAGCTGAAGAAGCTGCGCAACATGTCGCCGATGTCGGCGGAATCGACCGTGGTGCGCAACTATCTCGACTGGCTGCTGTCAGTGCCGTGGGGCAAGGCCAAGACCAAGCCCATCGACCTGCAGAAGGCCGAGGACATCCTCGAGGAGGACCACTACGGCCTCGAAAAGGTCAAGGAACGGATCATCGAGTATTTGGCGGTTCAGGCGCGCACCGGCAGCCTCAAGGGCCCGATCCTGTGCCTGGTCGGCCCTCCGGGCGTCGGCAAGACCTCGCTGGCCCAGTCCATCGCCAAGGCGACGGGGCGTGAATACGTCCGTATGTCGCTGGGCGGCGTGCGCGACGAAAGCGAAATCCGCGGTCACCGCCGGACCTATATCGGCTCCATGCCCGGCAAGATCATCCAGTCGATGAAGAAGGCCAAGACGACCAACGCTTTCGTGCTGCTGGACGAGATCGACAAGCTGGGCTCCGACTGGCGCGGGGATCCGTCCTCGGCCCTGTTGGAAGTGCTGGACCCGGCCCAGAACTCGACCTTCGGCGATCACTATCTGGAGGTCGACTACGACCTGTCGCAGGTCATGTTCGTGACCACGGCCAACAGCCTGAACATGCCTCAGCCCCTGATGGACCGGATGGAGATCATCCGGGTCAGCGGCTACACCGAGGACGAAAAGGTCGAGATCGCCAAGCGTCACGTCCTGCCGAAACAGCTCAAGGATCACGGCCTGAAGGAAGGCGAACTGATCGTCCCGGAAGAGACGATCCGCGACCTGATCCGCTACTACACGCGTGAAGCCGGCGTGCGTTCGCTGGAACGCGCCCTGGGCGGACTGGCCCGTAAGGCGGTGCGCGAAATGGCCAAGACCAAGGCCGTCTCCATCACCGTCGATGCGGCCAAGCTGGCCGAATACGCGGGCGTGAAGAAGTTCCGCTATGGCGAGACGGACGCTGAGGATCAGGTGGGCATCGTCACCGGCCTGGCCTGGACCGAGTTCGGCGGCGACATTCTGACCATCGAGGCGATCAAGATGCCGGGCCGTGGTCGCATGACGGTGACTGGCAACCTGAAAGAGGTGATGAAGGAGTCGATCTCCGCCGCCGCCTCCTATGTCCGCAGCCGTGCGCTCAGCTTCGGCGTCAAGCCGCCGGTGTTCGAGAAGACCGACATCCACGTCCACGTGCCGGACGGAGCCACCCCCAAGGACGGCCCCTCGGCTGGCGTGGCCATGACCGTGGCCATGGTTTCGGTCCTGACGGGCATTCCGATCCGCAAGGACATCGCCATGACCGGCGAGATCACCCTGCGCGGACGGGTCACCGCCATCGGCGGTCTGAAGGAGAAGCTGCTCGCGGCTCTGCGCTCTGGCGTGAAGACGGTGCTGATCCCTCAGGAGAACGAGAAGGACCTGGAGGATGTGCCGGAGAATGTGAAGTCGGCGCTGGAGATCATCCCGATCTCGACCGCGGACGAGGCGCTGAAGTGGGCCCTGACCGGCACGCTGACGCCGGTGGAGTGGGACGAGGCGGCCGAGCCGCTGCTGCCCGCGCCGCAGGCGACGCCGGCGCAGGACGGAACCGCCGTCAGCCACTAGGCGGGTTTTCGCTACGATTAAGACGTGCGCGGCCCGGGGCGACCCGGGCCGCGTTTCTGTTTGCGCGCCCACGTTCTTTGACGAGCGGGGCCAGAAGCCTTTAAGTGCGCCCCGGGGAAATGCTGGGGAGCAGAACCAATGAACAAGACTGAGCTGATTGGCGTCATGGCCGAGGCGGCGGGCATCAGCCGCGATCAAGCCAAGCTGGCGCTGGAAGCCTTTACCGACAATGTGACCGCCTCGCTGACGAGGGGGCGCGACGTGCGCCTGGTCGGTTTTGGCAGTTTCATCGCCGTCGACCGCAAGGCCGGAACCGCACGCAATCCTCAGACCGGCGAGGCCATCGCCCGCCCGGCGTCGCGCACCGCCCGCTTCCGGGTTGGGGAAGGATTGAAAAGCGCCTTGAACGGCTGAGCGTACACGGGCATTAAGCGCGCCTGACGCACACGTCATGAGGGCGGCTAGCTCAGCTGGTCAGAGCATCTCGTTTACACCGAGAGGGTCGGCGGTTCGAACCCGTCGCCGCCTACCATTATTTTTTGATATCTTGGCGCTGCGCGGCTCTGCCGCTGGTCCAATCGGCTGATCGCCTGTGGTCTAGTATCTGTGCAGATCCAGCCGCATGCCTGCGACGATCAGGCAAGCCTTGTCGGCGACGGCCGCGATGCGCTGGTTAAGTCGTCCTGCGTCATCGCGGAAACGGCGCCCCAGGGCGTTTTCCGGGACCAGCGACCATCCAACCTCATTGCTGACGACCCATGCAGTGGCCGGGCAGGCGGAGAAGGCCTGGGCCAGTTCCTCAATGGCTGCATCCACGTCGTGATCTCCCAGCATCTGATTACTGAGCCACAGGGTCAGGCAGTCGACCACCACGATGTCCTCGGCCGTCAGGTCGCGGACCGCAGCGGCCAGGTCCAGCGGTGCTTCTAGCGTGCGCCAACCGTCGCCGCGTTCGTCTCGGTGTCGGTCGATGCGGTCGCGCATCTCGTCGTCGAAGGCTTCGGCTGTGGCGATCATCAGGGGAGGGCGGCCGGTCTTCGCCGCCGCCTGTTCGGCTTGCTTCTGAGCATAGGTGCTCTTGCCCGAACGGGCGCCGCCGAGGACCAGGGTTATGCTCATTGATCGTCTCCGGTTGACCTGAGGGGCGCGCGGTCCTACTGCCACGGTCGCGTCAGGTTCCCCGAAAGGGGATCAAAAGGGAACGGAGTGTGAAACTCCGGCTGTTCCCGCAACTGTAAGCGGCTAGCCCGCGCGTCATACGCCACTGGCGGTCCGGAAGGCCACGGCCTGAACGACTTCTGGGAAGGCGACGTGCACCGGCGTTGATCCGCGAGCCAGGAGACCTGCCTGTCGCCGTCGTTCTCCGCGCGGTCGGGATGTGCCGAGCGGTCGAGGTGACTCGTGTGACGACAAGTGGAAACCAGCCGCGCCAGCGGTCCCTTCCGCGTGTCCGATGGGCGTGTGGCAGGTCGTTGGCCGGCGTCGTCAAAGGAGCCGCCGGATGAACCGGATCGCCTATGCCTCTCTCGCTGCCGCCAGCCTGCTGGCCGCATTCCCCGCCGTTGCCGAGATCACCGACCAGCAGGCCGCCGCGCCTGACGTGGCGGGCCGCGCCGGCGCCACCGCCCTGGCCGACGTCATCGTCACCGCCAACCGCTCGGCCCAGCCGATCGAGCGCGTCGGCGCCTCCGTCACCGTCCTGACCCAGGCCGCCATCGAAGCGCGCCAGACTCCGGCCGTGGCAGAGCTTCTGGCCCAGACGCCGGGCGTCAGCTTCACCCGCAACGGCGGCGTCGGCACGTCCACGGGCGTCAATATTCGCGGCGCCGAGAGCCAGCACACCGTAGTCCTGATCGACGGGGTCAAGCTGAATGATCCGTCCTCGACCCAGGGCGGGTTTAACTTCGGCAACCTGCTGGTCGGCGACACGGCGCGCATCGAGGTGCTGCGCGGCGCCCAGTCGACCCTGTGGGGCAGCCAGGCCATCGGCGGCGTTGTCAACATCGTCACCGCCGAACCGACCGAAGCCCTGCAAGGCTCGCTCGACGCCGAGGCCGGCGCACGCGGCACCACCTATTTCCGCGGCGGGATCGGCGGGGCGAATGAGCGCCTGAGCTGGCGTCTGGCTGCCAGCCGCTATGACACCGACGGCTTCTCGGCCTTCGCCAAGGGAACCGAGGACGACGGCTACACCAACACCGGCCTGTCGGGCCGCCTGAATCTGAAGATCACGGACGCCGTGTCGCTGGACCTGCGCTCGGTCTGGTCGAACGGCCAGAACGACTTTGACGCCTTCAACGGCGACAGCCGCGAATACGGCAAGACCAAGGAACTGGTCGGCTACGCCGGGCTGAACTTCGACCTGCTGGACGGCCGTTTCCGCAACCGCGTCGGCTATGCCTACACCGACACGAACCGCCGTAACTACAACCCCGCGACCCTGGTCCAGCCGCTGACCTTCGACGCGGCCGGCGAAAATCGTCGCTGGGAATACCAGGGTACGTTCGCTGTCACCGAGACGCTGAACACCACCTTCGGCATCGAGAGCGAGCGTTCGGAAATGCGCACGCGTTCGCCGTCGGCCTTCAACCTGAACCCGGCCTTCGCACGCGGTCAGGCGGACCTCGACAGCGCCTATGCCCAGGTGCAGTGGACGGTGCTGGACGGCCTGACCCTGACCGGGGGCCTTCGTTACGACGATCACGCCCAATACGGGGACAACCTGCTGGGTCAGCTCGCGGCGGCCTGGGCCCTGAACGACGGCGACACCGTGGTGCGCGCCAGCTGGGGCCAGGGCTTCCGCGCGCCGGGCCTGTATGAGCTCTACAGCGAATACGGCAACCTGACGCTTCAACCGGAAGAGTTCGACAGCTGGGAGGTCGGCGTCGAACAGCGCCTGTTCGATCGCGCCGTGGTCTCGGCGACCTACTTCAACCGTCAGGCCGACAACGAGATCCGTTACAACGGCTGCTCGACGCCCTCGACCGATCCGCTGTGCACCGTCAACGGCGTCGGCCGTTGGGGCTACTACCGCAATGTCCAGAAGACCGAGGCGCAAGGCGTCGAACTGATCGGCCGCGTCAATGTGACCGAGCGCCTGAATGTCAGCGCCAACTATACTTGGACCGACGCAAAGAGCGCCTCGGGCGCGACGGACGGCAAGCGCCTGACGCGTCGTCCCGAGCATATGGGTAACTTCGCCGCCGACTACATCTGGCCGGTGGGCCTGAAGACGGGCGTCGCCGTGCGCTACGTCGGCGAGACGTTCAACAACGACGCCAACACCGTCGTCGTCGGCGAATACACCCTGGTCGACATCCGGGCCTCCTATCCGATCAGCGAGAACCTCGAAGTCTATGGTCGGGTCGAGAACGCCTTCGACGAGGCGTATCAGACGGTCCTGAACTACGGCACGGCGGATCGCGGCGTGTTCGGCGGCGTTCGCGTCCGGTTCTGATCCGATGCATGACGCCGCGTTTCTGACGACGGCGACCCGGCACGGCGGCGGTCTGATGAGGGCCGCCGCCGCCTATCCTGATGCGCCGAGGCCGTGGTTGGACCTGTCCACCGGGATCAACCCCGAGCCGTGGCGCGGGCCGCGTGCGGCGGAGGCGGAACTGAACCGCCTGCCCGATCCTGGCGCCCTGGCGGCGCTGGAGACGGCGGCGGCGTTGGCTTTCGGCGCGGCGCCTGAACGGACGGCGGCGACGGCCGGAGCCGAGACGGCGATACGCCTTCTGCCCCTGCTGCTGGGCGTGCGCTCGGTCGAGATCGTCGGTCCGACCTATGGCGCCCATGCCGAGGCCTGGCGGGCGGCGGGCGTGGCGACGCGCCTGATCGCTTCCGATCAGGCGGCGACGTCTCAGGCGGGCGTGCTGGTGATCGTCAACCCGAACAATCCCGACGGCTGCCTGACCCGGCGCGCCGACCTGATCGCCATGGCGCGTGCGCGCTCGGCGAAGGGGCGCTGGCTGGTGGTGGACGAGTCCTTCATCGAGTGCGCGCCCGACGACAGCGTTTCGGACGTGGTCGAACCGGGCCTGATCGTCTTGCGGTCGTTCGGCAAGTTCTATGGCCTGGCGGGGGTAAGACTGGGCTTCATGCTGGCCGCGCCGGACCTGATCTCACGCCTGGGCGCCCTGCTGGGCGACTGGCCGGTCGGCGCCGACGCCCTGACCATGGGGCGCGGGGCCTATGCCGATGCGGCGTGGCGGGCGCGGACCGAGGCGACGTTGTCTGAACGCGCCGCCCGGTTGGATGAGCAACTGACACAAGCGGGCTTCGACATCGTCGGCGGAACCAGCCTGTTCCGCATGACGCGCACGCCGCACGCGGCGCCCTGGTTCCAGCATCTGTGTCGGGCGGGCGTCCTGACCCGCCCGTTCGACCATACGCCGGACGCCTTGCGTTTCGGCGTGCCGACCGAACGCGATCTGGCTCGTTTGGCTCGTGCGTTGGAGACTTTCTCGTGAGGACGACGCGGCGGGGCGCAATGGTCGGTGCAGCAGCGGCCCTGATCGCCGCGCCCGCCGTGGCGCATCCTGCGCCCCGTCGCATCGTCTCGCTGAACGCCTGCCTCGACGCCATCCTGGTCCACGTCGCCGACCGAGGGCAGATCGCGGCCCTCAGCCACTATGCGCGCGAGCCGCTCGGCTCGACCATTTCCGAGGTGGCCAAGACCTTGCCCTTCACTTGGGAGACGGCGGAAGAGGTCATCGCCCTGCGCCCCGACCTGGTGCTGACCAGCCGCCACAGCGCCCTGGCCACCCGCAATGCTCTGGGCCGCATGAACATCCCGACCGAGCTGTTCGCCGTCCCCGACAGCGTGGCGGCCAGTCTGGATCAGGTGCGTGAGGTCGCCCGTCTGGTCGGTCGCCCGGCGCGAGGCGAGGCCCTGATCGCCCGCACCGAGGCCGCCATCGCCGCCGCCGCGCCGCCGCCTGGAGGGAAGCCGCTGAAGGCCCTGATCTATCAGCCCAACGGCTTCGCCGCCGGGCGGGGCACCCTGATGGACGAGATGATGACCCGCGCCGGGTTCGACAACGTGGCTGGGCGGTACGGCCTCCGCAAGTGGGGCAATGTCCCGGTCGAACGTCTGCTGGCCGATCCGCCGCAGGTCCTGCTCAGCGGCACACCCGCCCTGGGCTCGCGCACCTGGGCCGACCGGGTGATGCGCCACCCGGCGCTGGCCTCGCTGTCCGGTCGGATGGTCCAGGCGCAGCTGGACGAGAATCTGCTCTATTGCGGCGGCCCGGTGCTGATCCAGACCGCCGCCGCACTGGCTCAGGCGCGCCGCACGGCGCTGGAGGCCCTATGAAGATCTCGCCGCGACCCTTGATCATGCTGGGGCTGCTGGCCCTGATCGCCCTCCTGTCCGTCGCCAGCATGAGCGCTGGGCGCGTTTGGGTCCCGTGGAGCGGCTGGGCCGCCCAGCGTGGCGATCCGGCCTGGGCCATCCTGTTCGAACTGCGCCTGCCTCGCACCATCCTGGCCCTGATGGTCGGGGCGGTGCTGGGCCTGACCGGGGCGGCGCTGCAAGGCTATACGCGCAACCCTCTGGCCGATCCGGGGATGCTCGGCGTCTCGACCATGGCCGCCCTGGGGGCGGTGTTGACCTTCTATCTGGGTGCGGCGGCGAGCGCGCCCTGGGTGCTGCCCGGCGCGGCCATGGTCGGCGCGGGGCTGGGCGTGGTCCTGCTGCTGGCGCTGGCGGGGGCGACCAGCAGCGTCGTCACCTTCATCCTGGCCGGCGTGGTGATCCAGACCATGGCCGGGGCCGGGGTGGCCTTGGCGCTCAACCTCGCTCCCAACCCCTGGGCGGTGAACGAGATCGTCAACTGGCTGATGGGCTCTCTGGCCGACCGCAGCGTCGTCGAGCTGAAGTTGGCGGCGCCCGGCATGATCCTCGGCTGCCTGCTGCTGATGACCCAGGGGCGGACGCTGGACGCCCTGACCCTGGGCGAGGCCGGGGCGCGTTCGCTGGGGGTTCGTCTGGATATCGGGCGCTTGATGTTGGCGCTGGGCGCGGCGCTTGCGGTCGGGTCGGCGGTGTCGGTGACCGGGTCCATCGGTTTCGTGGGCCTGATCGTACCGCACCTGCTGCGGCCCCTGATCGGCACCCGGCCCGGCGGTCTGCTGCTGCCCTCGGCGCTGGGCGGGGCGGCCCTGGTGCTGGCGGCGGATATTCTGGTGCGGCTGACCCCGTCGGCGGCCGAGATCAAGCTGGGCGTGGCCATGGCGGCCCTGGGCGGGCCCTTCTTCCTGGCCCTGTTGATCAGCATGAGGAGGAAGCTGGCGTGAGCCTTCTGAGCGCGGAAAACCTGTCCGTCCGACTGGGCGACAAGACGGTTCTTAGCGGCGTCAGCGCGGCCTTTGCGCCGGGCCTGGTGACGGCGGTGGTCGGGCCGAACGGGGCGGGTAAGTCGACCCTGCTGGACTGTCTGGCGGCCCTGCGAAAGCCAGATGCGGGCCAGGTGACGCTGGATGGTCGGGCTCTGCGCGACCTGCCGTCGCGCGAACGGGCCCGCCGGATCGCTTATCTGCCGCAGAACGCCGAGATCGCCTGGGCGGTGAACGGGCGGACCTTCGTGGGTCTGGGCCGCACCCCCTATGTCGGCGCCTGGGGTTTGACCGCAGAGGACCGGACCGCCGTGGATCGCGCCCTGACCGTCACAGGCGTTCAGTCCTTCGCCGACCGTGTGGTTTCGACCTTGTCAGGCGGCGAGCGGGCGCGTGTCCTGATCGCCCGCGCCCTGGCCGGGGATCCGCAATGGCTGCTGGCGGACGAGCCTTTGGCGGGGCTGGACCCCGGCCATGTGCTGGACGCCTGCGACCTGTTCCGGCGGCTGGCGGATGAAGAGGGGCGCGGCGTCATCCTCACCCTGCATGACCTCGACGCCGCCCTGCGGGTTGCAGACCGCGTGATCGTTCTGGCCGAGGGGCGGGGGCTGGCCGACGCTGCGCCGGTCGAGGCCCTGTCGCCCGAGGTGCTGAGGGCGGCCTATGGCGTCGAGGCCCGCACGCTGGACGGCCTGCGTGGCCCGGTGCTGGAGATGGTCGGTCGTGCCCGCTAGCGTACCGACGCCCTGGATCGTCGCCGGCGCCCTGCTGGTCGAGGGGGCGATCGGCTGGCCGCGCCGCCTCAGCCATCCGGTCGTCTGGATCGGCGGTCTGATCGCGACCCTGGAACGGCGCTGGAACCGCGCGGCGTGGCCAGCGAAGTCACGGCGCGCGCTGGGCGTCCTGACGGTTCTGATCCTGATGGTCGTGGCAGGCGGCGCAGGCTGGGGCCTTGAACGCCTGGCCGCTAAGGCGCCCGTCTGGCCGGGACTGGCGATACTAGTGATCTGGGGAGCGACGGGGCTGGCGGCGCGCAGCCTGTTCGACCATGTCCGCGCCGTGGCTTGTCCGCTGGCGGCAGGCGACCTGCCCGCCGCGCGCCTGGCCGTCGGCATGATCGTCGGTCGCGACGTCGAGGCCATGGACGAAGGCGAGGTCGCGGCCGCCGCCCTGGAAAGTCTGGCCGAGAGCTTTTGCGACGGGGTGGTCGCGCCGGTCTTCTGGTTCGTGGTCGGCGGCCTGCCGGGGCTGTTCGTCTACAAGGCCGTCAACACCGCCGACAGCATGATCGGCCATATGGAGGCGCGCTGGCGGGCCTTCGGCTGGGCGGCGGCTCGGACCGACGATGTGATGAACTGGATCCCGGCCCGGATCGCCGGGGCGCTGATCGCGCTCGGCGGATGGCAGGGTTGGAGCATCATGTGGCGGGACGCCCGCAAGCACGCCTCGCCCAACGCCGGCTGGACGGAAGCGGCCATGGCGGGCGCATTGCGGGTGCGGCTGGGCGGGCCGGTTCGTTATGACGGCGAGATCACCTATCGCCCTGATATCGGCGACTGGGCGCCCCCGCGCGCCCATGACCTGCAACGGGGTCTTCGCGTCTATGGCGTCGCCTGCGCTGCACTGATGTTGATTTTGATCGTGGGAGGCTTCGTATGGCCGCGTTGACCCTGACTGACCTGTTCGCCGTGCCCGCGCTGGATCGGTCCCTCGCACCTGCCTTGCAGCAGGCGCTGGACGGCAAGGCCAAGCCCCCCGGCGCCTTGGGTCGGATCGAGGAACTGGCCCTGACGCTCGGCCTGATCCAGCGACGGTTGAAGCCGATCATGGAGCGCCCGGTCCTGCTGGTCTTCGCCGGGGACCACGGCCTGACGCGCTCGGGCGTGGCGGCCTTTCCGTCCGGCGTTACTGTGGCCATGGTCGATGCCCTGCTGACGGGCAAGGCCAGCGCCAACGCCTTCGCCCGCGTGGTCGGGGCCGAGGTTCGCGTGATCGACGCGGGCGTCGCCGCCGACCTATCGGACCGGGTCGGTCTGATCCAGGCCAAGGTCGCTTCGGGCACGCAGGACGCTTCGCTAGAGCCCGCCATGACGCCCGCTCAGGCCGAGGCCGCGCTGCTGGCGGGCGCGCGCGTGGCGCAAGGCGCGATCGCCGACGGCGCCGATCTAATCGCCTTGGGCGAAATGGGCATCGGCAACAGCGCCTCGGCGGCTCTGCTGATGCATCGGCTGGCTTCGGAGCCGCTGGACGCCTGCGTGGGACAGGGGGCCGGACATTCGGCCGAGGGGATGGCTAGGAAGCGCGCGGTTCTGGCCCAGGCGGCGGCGCGGTCGGACGTTACGGCGCCGTTCGAGGTCCTGACCCAGTTCGGCGGCTATGAGATCGCCATGATGGCCGGCGCCCTGCTGGCGGCGGCCAGGGCCGGGGTCCCGGTTCTGGTCGACGGCTTCATCGGCACGGCGGCGGTCCTGCTGGCGGTGCGTCTGGCCCCCGCCGCCCGCGACTATTGCCTGTTCGCCCACGCCTCGGCCGAGGCGGGGCATCGCCTGATGCTGGACGCGATGAACGCCCGGCCCCTTCTGGAACTGGACATGCGGCTGGGCGAGGGGACGGGCGCCCTTCTGGCTGTGCCGCTGGTCAAGGCGGCCTGCGCCCTGCTGTCCGAGGTCGCCGAACTGACCGACGTGCTGGAGGCCGCATGGTGATCCGGCATGAGGCGCGCCTGTTCGTCTGCGCGGTGCAGTTCCTGACCCGCATCCCGACGCCCCAACTGGCCGGGTTCCAGCCGGAATGGATCCAGCAGAGCGCGCGCTATTACTCCCTGGTGGGCCAACTCGTCGGAGGCATGTCGGCTCTGATCCTCTATGGCGCGGCCCAGGTCTGGAGCCCGTGGATCGCGGCCCTGCTGGCGGTGGCGGCGGGGGTCGTGCTGACCGGCGGCTTTCACGAGGACGGGCTGGCCGATACGGCGGACGGACTGGGCGGCGGCCTGACCCGTGCGCGGCGGCTGGAGATCATGAAGGACAGCCGGCTGGGCTCCTACGGGGCGCTGGCTCTGGGGCTGACCCTGGCCCTGCGCGTGGCGGCTCTGGCCATGCTGACCCAGACCTCGCCCCTGTTTGCGGCGGTTGCGCTGTTGGCCTCGCATGGTCTTGGGCGGGCGGCGGCGGTTGGGGCCATGACGATCATGCCCTATGGCGGCGACCCCGGCATGGCCAAGGAGGGGCGTCCGGATCGCGCCTCCTGGGTCGGGCTGACCGTGGCCGTTCTGATCGCCCTGTGGCCGCTGATCTTCTTCTCGCCGACCACGGGGGCAGGGGGTGTGGCGCTGGGACTGGCGGCAGCCGCCATTCCCGCCTGGCTGGCCTGGCGGCTGCTCGGCGGACGCACCGGAGATGTTCTGGGCGCGGTCGAGCAGGCGTTCGAGGTCGGCTTCCTGCTGGCCGTCGCCGGGCTGGCGGTGCGATGAAGCTGATCGTCGCGCCCTTGCATGAGGTGGCGGGTCTGGTCGCGCGTCATCAGCCGTCGCATCTGATCAGCCTGGCCTCGCCCGGCCAGGTTGATGCGCCCTTGACCAAGGCGCCGCCGTACCGCCTGGACCTGAGGTTCAACGACATCGTCGAGCCGCGTGAAAGCCTGACGCCGCCGACCGAGGCGGATGTCGCCGCCCTTCTGGCCTTTGCGGCAAGCTGGGACGGGACCCGGCCCCTGCTGGTCCATTGCTGGGCCGGGGTCAGCCGCTCGACGGCGGCGGCCTATGTGATCGCTTGCGACCGCACCGCGCCTGGCCGCGAGGCGCACTGGGCCGGTCGCCTGCGCAGCCTGGCCCCGACCGCCACGCCCAATCCGCTGATCGTGGCCCTGGCCGACCGTCTTCTGAACCGGGACGGCGCCATGACCCGCGCCGTCGCCGCCATCGGGCGCGGGGCCGAGACCGCCTGGGGCCAAGCCTTTGAACTCGACCTGTCGCCTGAAGAAGAATCGCGCCGATGACCGAAGCTGAACTGAACGCCCGCCACGCCGAGAAGATGAAGAAGGTTCAGGCCGCCCGCGCCCGGATGATGGCCGGCAAGACGGTCGAGCGTGGTCTGATCATCGTCCACACCGGGACCGGAAAGGGCAAGTCGACGGCGGCGCTGGGCATGGTCTGCCGCATGATCGGCCACGGCATGAAGACGTCGATCATCCAGTTCATCAAGGGGGCGATGGAGACGGGCGAACAGAACCTGTTCGACGCCTTTCCCGATCTGGTCGAGATGCGGCCCATGGGCGAGGGCTTCACGTGGGACACCCAGGACCGGGCTGCCGACATCGCCAATGTCCGCCGCGCCTGGGACGCCGCCAAGGCGCGGATCATGGACCCGGAGTGGAAGATGGTCGTCTGCGACGAGCTGAACATCGCCCTGCGCTATGATTACCTGCCGGTCGAAGAGGTGCTGACGGTGCTCGCCGCCCGCCCGGCCGACACGCACGTCGTCATCACCGGCCGCAATGCGCCGCCCGAGCTGATCGAGGCGGCGGATCTGGTCACTGACATGCAGATGGTGAAACATCCGTTCCGCAGCGGCGTGAAGGCCCAGGCCGGGGTCGAGTTCTGATGACGGCGCGTCTGGTGATCTGCACGACCTGTCGCTTCTCTAAAGAAGAAGCTGTGGACGCCGCAGGCCGATCCGGAGGGCAGGGATTGCTAGGTGCGGTCTCAACCTTGGTCGCGGGCGACAGCGCGCTGCGGGTCGAGGAGCAGGCCTGTCTGTGGGCCTGCAGCAGCTATTGTTCGGTGTATCTGGCTGAAGAAGGCAAGCCTGCCTATCTCGCTGGACAGTTTGCGCCGACCACAGAAAGCGCCGACGCGATTGTCGCCTTCGCTCGCCTGTATGCCGCAAGTCCGAGCGGCGCGGTGCCCTACCGGCAGTGGCCGGAAGGCGTGAAGGGCCACTTCATTGCACGGCTGCCTCACGGTCAGATTCAGTAGGCCGTGGGCGCGGGCGAGTTGCAGGAAACCAAGCAACCCCTCTGGCCCGGCAAGGGTCAGAGAGGTCGCTTTTCCTCCCAGTGCCTAGCGTTTGGTGGCTGTCTCGATGATGGCGCGGCCCTGAATGATCGCCGCCTCGGTTGTGATCTCGCCGTCCTGGATTCTCTGCGCCAACTCCATCAGGGGCGGGCCGGTGACGACGCCGGTCTGGGCTTCTTCCTCGACATAGACGCGACCACTGACGGCGATAGCGGCGTCCCAGGCGTCGCGGACAGCAGCCCAGTACTCCTGTGTCGCCGCCCAGTAGTCGTCGCCCGCCTTGGGCGAGTAGCTGGTGGAGCGGTCGTAGGTGTTGATGACGTCTTCCTGAACAATGGCGATGGGTTCCCCGCCGGCCCGGCCGTTCATCTTCATATTGTCCTGGATGTGGACCCAGCCGTTCGGCGTCAGGGCGTGGCGGTTGGTCCCGAGATAGCGGTCATAGACCGGGTTCAGCACGGCGTCGCGACGCGCCAGCGGACGCCAGGTCGGCTCAGAGGTCCACACCTTCATGCCGTTGGCGTAGGTCCAGCGACCCACGCCCCCGTAGCGAGGCGAATCGTCCGTCTGCCAAACGGTTTGCGACCAAGCGCCCGCGCGTTGGTCGGCAGTCACCGGCGTCAGCGCCCATTCGTTAGCGCCGACGTAGGCCAAAACCGCTTCCGGCTGATAGACCCAGTCCTGACGCCAGTGCTTGATGACGATGGCCTTGCCCTCGTGCTCCATGACTAGGATGTGCTGCAGGCTGATGCGGTCGCCCTGGTCATAGACGACGCGCACGATCTCGCTGCCGCCCGACAGCTTGCCTTCCATCGGATCGTAGTCGGCGTTGAAGCTGACGTTCTCGCGCATGTCGAAGTGGACGCGGTACTGGCCGGCCTGAGCCAGGATCGACTGGCGGTCCTGCTCGAACGCACTGGCGGGCGCCGTGACGCTTGAGGCGGTCTGCGCCGGGGCGGCAGCGGCGGGCGCAGCGCCCGCCAACAGGGCGGCGGCGATGAGGATGGCGCGCATGGAGCGGTCCTTTTTGGATGAGGTTGTCATCTGGCTTCCGGGGTCAGTAGCGGACGTTCAGCGAGGCGCCGAAATTGCGGCCCGGCTGAGTGAAGGCGTCCAGGGTGGTGCTGGTGCGCGACAGGCCGCGGATGTCGCTCCACCAAGCGTATTTCTCGTCGAAGACGTTGAAGACGCCGGTGCGCAGCGTGGCCTTCTCGGTCACGTTCCAGAAGGCGGTCAGGTCCAGGATGGCGAATTCCTCGCCTTGCCAGCAGTTTCCGCCGCCGCAGCCTGCGCGGGTCTTATTGTCCGACCAGGTGACGGTGGCCGAGCCGCCCCAGGCGCCCGAGGGCGCGGCGTAGTTCAGACCGCCCACGACCTTGACTGGATCAACGCTGGTCAGCTTGCCCTTGGCGCCGTCGGTTTCCTGATTCCCGTTGGCGAAAGAGGCGGCGACGATGGCCGAGAAGCCATTGTCCCAGTGAATGTCGCCGCGGGCTTCCAGCCCCCAGATCTTCACCTCGGTCAGGTTGACGTACTGATAGATCAGCGGATCGACCCCGGGCACACCGGTGCCCCGCACCACGATCTGATTGATGAAGTCGTCGTAGTCTGTGTGGAAGGCCGTGGTCGACAGCGACAGGTTTCCGCCGAACATGTCGAGGTTGCGGAAGCGCAAGCCCGCCTCGATGCTCTCGCTCGTTTCCGGCGTCAGGTTCGGGTTGGGAATGGATTCATAGCCGAAGACCGGGTTGGCGAAGAAGTTGTTCACCTGCATCGGCGAGGGCGCCTTGAAGCCCTGGGCGTAGTTGGCGAAGACGCTGAAGTGGTCGTCGACCCAGTAGATGGCGCCGATCTTGGGCGACAGGTGGCTGTCGCTCTGACCTGCCGACGGGGCCGGGAACAGGGCGTCGGCCTTGGGCGTCAGCTCGTACCAGTCGTAGCGCAGGGCCGGGATGATGCTGAGGCGCCCGCCCAGCAGTTCGATCTCGTCCTGGATAAACAGGCCCGCCAGATCATAGTCGGTCTTGGGGAAGGGGCGGGCAGGGAAGGGCTCGCCCATCGGCGGCGCCGTGCCGTCGCGGAGGCCTTCCTGGGTGGTGCGCGACCAGTCGCCGCCGACCGTGACGCGGTGCTGGACCGTCTCGCCGCCGAAGGTCTTGGACCCTTGCGCGGCCATTCCCCAGACGGAGTTGTCGAAGGTGACGTCGCGCGTGCGGTCCACGGCGGGCGTGCGATCTTCAAAGGTGAACTGACGCGTCGTGGCGTCCTGCCAATAGGAGGAGACCGAGCCGTCATCCAGACCGAAGACGTCGTTGAACCGCCAGTCCAGGCTGACGCGGTCGCGCTGGGTCTCGTCGTGGGCGGTCAGGCCGATCACCGTGGCCGAATAGCTGCTTAGCGCCTCGCCCTCCATGTTCTGATCGAAGTGGTCATAGGTCAGGCGAATCGTATGGTTGGCGTTGGCGTCCCAGACCAGCTTGGCCAGGATGGCGTTCGAGGCGAATTCCTGCGGGTTGGGCTGGGTGCGGGCAGAGCCGATGCCGCCGACCTCGGCCGTGTTTTCGGTCTCATGGGCGTCGCGGCGGGTGTAGGCCAGCAGGCCGGACAGAGAGCCCGTGCGACCCGCCAGTGCGAGGCCCTCGGTCCAGCCGTCGTCGGCCGAGTTGTAGCCGACCCGGGCGCGGGCGCCGAAGTTCTCGCCGCTGGCGATGAAGTCCGAAGGGTCCTTGGAGGTGAAGCTCACCGCGCCGGCGATGCCGTCCGAGCCATAGAGGGCCGAGGCCGGGCCGCGCAGGATTTCGACTGACTTGACCAGGTCCAGGTCGTTGTAGCCGCCGCGCCCTACACTCTGCGCGCCGAAGGCGAAGCCGTCGGGCACGCGGACGCCGTCCTGGATGATCAGCACGCGGTTGCCGCCCATGCCGCGAATGGTGAAGCCCGAGTTGCCGTCTCGACCGGCGCCCGACAGGGCGGCCGAGAAGCGGGCGGGGCTGGTCGGGACGCTGACGCCCGGCTCGAACCGGATCAGGTCCTTGATGTCGGTGACCAGATTGTTCTCGATGGTCTCGGCGGTGATGACGCTGACGCTGGCCGGGACATTGTCCACGCGGCGCTGGGTGCGGGTGCCGACCACGGTGATCGGGGCGACGGGAACGGCCTTCTGCAAATCGATGGCCTCTTCGGCGAACGCAGGGAAGGCGGCGGCCGAAAGGGCGGTCAGCCCAGCGGAAAACATCAGTATCGAGCGCATGGTTACAGCCCCGGTTGGAGAGGGCTGCGCAATTACTGCGAACGATTATCAGAATCAACCGCAATCGCGCCGCGCTGTTCGCATGGATCGACGAGAACCGCCTCGGCCGAGGCATGGCTGGCAGTCACGGCAGGTCGGCGGCTATGATTCACGACGAAAAAACCCGCCCAGAGGACTGGGCGGGAGGTCGAGAATTGCAGCAGGAACAGTACCTAACGTCACTGCAGAATACCGCGGTGCAGCGACGATCAAGTTCGGCAAATCTAGCCATACTGACAAAATGGTCAATATAATTTTGACAGAGAAGAACCTGGTTCGAAAGGGGCCGGGTCGCTCAGACACCGCGGGTCGGAAGCGGCGCCTTGGTAATGGGGGGATTATGGCGCTCGCCCACCCGCGCTCCGGACAAGGCTCCGCGCGTGCGTGATGCGAATGTGGGCCAGATAGGGATCAGAGCTGAACGAGAATGTCTGGGTGAAGCGGGGCGCGCCATTTTCTCTGCTGGAGAAAATGGCGCGAGTGACGGGACTCGAACCCGCGACCTCCGGCGTGACAGGCCGGCACTCTAACCAACTGAGCTACACCCGCGTCTCTCGCTGAGAAGCAATGCGTCTCGGCGAGGGCCGTCGTTTAGGCGGGCGGGCCGGTTACTGTCAAGCGGGCCGCCTGTGGATAAGTGAAAATACCGCGAGACCTCCGTTACTTGGCCGCAGCGGCGGCCTGCGGCGGGGCCGCGGGGCCGGTGATCCCGCCGTCGGTCGGCAGGTGCGAGGCTACGGACGGCGGGGGCGGGGTGTAGTGGACGCCCACGCCCGGCCCCAGCGGCAGGTCCAGCGCCACCCAGGCCGCCACCATGATCAGGCCCGCCACCAGGAAGGCCCCGGCGTAGGGCAGCATGGTGGCCATCAAGGAGCCCAGGCCGAACCGGGGATCCCAGCGCTGGGCGAAGGTCAGGATCAGGGGGAAGTAGCTCATCAGCGGGGTGGCGATGTTGGTGACGCTGTCGCCCATGCGATAGGCGGCGGTCGTCATCTCGGGGCTGATGCCCAGCAGCATGAACATGGGCACGACAATGGGGGCCAGAGCCGACCACTTGGCCGAGGCCGAACCGATGAACAGGTCGAAGATACAGGAGACCAGGACCACGACGATCAGCAGCAGGGGCGTGGGCAGGGCCAGCTCACGCAAGGAAGCGGCGGCGTTGACCGCCAGAATGGGACCCAGGCCCGACCAGTTGAACATGGCCACGAAGTGGGCGGCGAAGAACGCCAGGACGATATAGGGGGCCAGTTGGCTGATGCCCTCGCGCATCATGCGCACCAGGTCGCGGTGGCTCTTGATCGAGCCGGAGCCGACGCCGAAGGCCGCGCCCGCGCCGAAGAAGGTCAATGCGAAGAAGGCGACCAGCGAGCGATACAGGGGATTGAAGCGTTGGGCGGGCTCGGCGTCCGCGTCGACGAAAGGCGAGCCGGGCAGGAGGGTGATCAGGGTCCACAGGGCGATCATCGACAGAATGGTGAGGCCGGCGAACATCAGGCCGCGCTTTTCCATGCTGGAGAGGGGCTGTTTCTCTTCGGCGGTGGCTGGCGCGGCGGACGTTGGAACCCACGGCCCGAGGCGGGGCTCGATCACCCGGTCGGTCAGGAACCAGACGATGGGAGTGAACACGAAGACGACGCCGACGATGAAGAACCAGTTTCCGGCGATGCTGACGGCGTAGGACGGATCGATCAGGTGGGCGGCTGGCTCGGTGATGCCGAGAATCAGCGCGTCACTGGCGCCGGGGAAGAGATTGCCCGCATATCCGCCCGAGACGGCGGCGAATCCGGCGGCCAGACCGGCCAGGGGGTGGCGACCGGCTGCGGCGAAGATGACGGCGGCCAGAGGAATGACCACGACATAGGAGGCGTCAGAGGCGTGGTGCGACACCATGCCGGTCACGACGACGATGGGCGTCAGGATGAATCGCGGCGCATTCAGCAGGGCGCCGCGAATGGCGGTCGAGAACATGCCGGTCCGTTCGGCGACTGAGGCGCCGTAAATAATTGTGATCACGATCCCCAGGGGCGGGAAATCGGCCAGGGTGCGCGGCATGCCGATGAACAGCCGCTCCAGATTGGCGGGCGACAGCAGGCTCTCGGCCTGCAGCACGTCGCCGGTCACCGGGTTGACGGCGGACCAGCCCAGCCCTGCGCCGACGAGGCTCAGCGCGATCAGGCCCAGGATCAGCCACAGAAAGAGAAAAACGGGATCGGGCAGGCGATTGCCGACGCGCTCAATGGTGTTCAGCAAGCGGGCTGCCAGGCTCATGCTTAGACCTTCAATAGGGCGGTATGGGTAAGCTGCCATTTACGCGTATCATCGGTGCGGGCGCCAACGGCGGAGCCTGCGGCAAAACGCGCAAACGCTTGCGAACCATTCTCAATAAAAAACCTTTGCCGACATGGGTTTGAACCCCGGCGAGGTTGGGTCTAAGAAGCCCCGAATCCGCCCCCTCCCTCGGCGGGCGAGGCAGCTCGAATGAACGCATTTCTTTTGGAATACCTCCCGATCGTCGTTTTCCTGGCGATCGCCGCCGTCCTGGGCCTGGGCTTCATGCTGGCCGCCTGGGCGCTGGCGCCCAAGAACCCTGACAGTGAAAAGCTGTCGGCCTATGAGTGCGGCTTCAACGCCTTTGACGACGCACGGATGAAGTTCGACGTCCGGTTCTACCTGGTGTCGATCCTCTTCATCATCTTCGACCTGGAAGTGGCCTTCCTGTTCCCGTGGGCCGTGTCGATGTTCGACCTGTCGCACGCGGGCATGGTCTTCGCCTTCTGGTCGATGATGGTCTTCCTGGGCGTGCTGACGGTCGGCTTCATCTATGAGTGGAAGAAGGGAGCCCTGGAATGGGACTGATCACCCCCGCCAGCCCTCTGGCGCCCACCAGCACGGTTAACCTTGGCGCCAGCGCCTATGGTTCGGGCGCACGCTCGATGGTCGAAGGTTACGACCCCAAGCTGCACGACAAGTTCTTTGAAGCGGTCAATACCGAGCTGAGCGAGCAGGGCTTCCTGACGACCTCGCTGGACGACGTCATCACCTGGGCCCGCACCGGTTCGCTGATGTGGATGACCTTCGGTCTGGCCTGCTGCGCCGTCGAGATGATGCAGGCGTCGATGCCGCGCTTCGACATGGAGCGTTTCGGCATGGCCCCCCGCGCCAGTCCGCGTCAGTCGGACCTGATGATCGTGGCCGGCACCCTGACCAACAAGATGGCTCCGGCCCTGCGCAAGGTCTATGACCAGATGCCGGACCCGCGCTACGTCCTGTCGATGGGCAGCTGCGCCAACGGCGGCGGCTACTACCACTACAGCTACAGCGTCGTGCGCGGTTGCGACCGCGTGGTGCCGGTGGACGTTTATGTCCCGGGCTGCCCGCCGACCGCCGAGGCCCTGCTGTACGGCCTGTTGCAGCTGCAGAAGAAAATCCGTCGCACGGGGACGATCGAGCGATGAACGCCCTCGCCAAGATTGCTGAAATGGAAACGGCCCTGACGCCGCTGGGGGCCGAGATGGTCGCCGCGCTGGGCGTCGAGGCCCAGGTCGCCTACGGCGAACTGAACCTGGTCACCACGCGGGACCGGATCATTGAGGTTCTGACCACGCTGCGGGACCGCTTCGGGTTCCAGCAGCTGATCGACCTGTGCGGCGTGGACTATCCTGACCGCGCCGAGCGCTTCGAGGTGGTCTATCACCTGCTGTCGCTGACGCGGAACGCGCGCGTCCGGGTCAAGCTCACGACCGACGAAGTCCAGCCCGTGCCCAGCGCGATCCCGGTCTATCCGGCCGCTGACTGGTTCGAGCGCGAAGCCTTCGACATGTACGGCATGCTGTTCTCGGGCCACCCCGATCTGCGCCGTCTGCTGACCGACTACGGCTTCCAGGGGCACCCCCTGCGCAAGGACTTCCCGATGACGGGCTATGTCGAGGTCCGCTACGACGAAGAGCAGAAGCGCGTGGTCTATGAGCCGGTGAAGCTGGCTCAGGAGTATCGCAATTTCGACTTCCTCTCCCCGTGGGAAGGCGCCGAGTATCCGGCTCCGGTCCTGCCCGGCGATGAGAAAGCGGGAGCTAAGTAATGGCCGACGGCGCCAACACCCCCGCGACGGCGGCCCCCACGGGCGTCGATGCGTTTGAGGACTATGAAGACGGTCTGACCGCCCACGCCCGGGCCATGGACGACCGCACCTTCACGATCAACTTCGGCCCGCAACACCCGGCTGCGCACGGCGTGCTGCGTCTGGTGCTGGACCTGGACGGCGAAGTCGTGACCCGCGTCGATCCGCACATCGGCCTGCTGCACCGCGGCACCGAGAAGCTGATGGAGGCGCGCACCTACCTCCAGAACATCCCCTACCTGGACCGTCTCGACTATGTCGCGCCGATGAACCAGGAACACGCCTTCTGCCTGGCCATCGAAAAGCTGTTGGGCGTGGACGTGCCGTACCGCGCGCAGCTGATCCGCGTGCTGTACTCGGAAATTGGCCGCATCCTGTCGCACCTGCTGAACGTGACGACGCAGGCCATGGACGTCGGCGCCCTGACGCCCCCGCTGTGGGGCTTCGAGGAGCGCGAGAAGCTCATGGTCTTCTATGAGCGGGCTTGCGGCGCGCGTCTGCACGCCAACTACTTCCGTCCGGGCGGCGTTCATCAGGACCTGCCGATGGAGCTGGTCGACGATATCGGCCGCTGGTGTCTGGAATTCCCGGCGGCTTTGGCGGACATCGAGAGCCTGGTCACCGAGAACCGCATCTTCAAGCAGCGCAACGTCGACATTGGCGTGGTGTCCAAGGACCAGGCCATGGCCTGGGGCTTCAGCGGCGTGATGGTCCGCGGATCGGACATCGCCTGGGATCTGCGCAAGTCGCAGCCCTATGAGTGCTACGCCGACCTCGAGTTCGACATCGCCGTCGGCAAGAACGGCGACTGCTGGGACCGCTACCTGGTGCGCATCGAAGAGATGAAGCAGTCGGTGCGGATCATGGAGCAGTGCATCCACAAGCTGCGCAACTGCCCGGGCGAGCCGGTCATGGTCGAGAACAACAAGGTTGTTCCCCCGCGTCGTGGCGAGATGAAGCGGTCGATGGAAGCGCTGATCCACCACTTCAAACTTTATACCGAGGGCTTCAAGACGCCCGAGGGCGAGGTGTATGCCTCGGTCGAAGCGCCCAAGGGCGAGTTCGGCGTCTATGTCGTCTCGGACGGCACCAATAAACCTTACCGGGTCAAGATCTCGGCTCCCGGTTTCCGTCACTTGCAGGCGATGGACTGGATCAACCGCGGCCACATGCTGGCTGACGTGTCCGCCATCCTCGGCTCGCTCGACATCGTTTTCGGAGAAGTGGACCGATGAGCGTTCGTCGTCTCGCCAAAGAGCAACCTGAATCCTTCGCCTTTTCAACGGAGACGATGGAAAAGGCGCAGTGGTGGATCAAGAAGTATCCTGAGAGCCGCCGCCAATCAGCGGTGATCCCGATCCTGTGGCTGGTCCAGAAGCAGGAAGGCTGGGTCTCGGAACCCGCCATCCGCGCCATCGGCGAACTGCTGGGCATGGCCTACATCCGGGTGCTGGAGGTCGCGACCTTCTACACCATGTTCCAACTGGAGCCGGTCGGTAAGGTCGCCCTGATCCAGGTCTGCGGCACCACGCCGTGCATGCTGCGCGGCGCCAATGAGCTGATGCGCGTTTGCAAGGAGAAGATCGGCGACAAGGACGTGCTGTCCGCCGACGGTCGCTTCACCTGGCAGGAAGTCGAGTGCCTGGGCGCCTGCTCCAACGCGCCGATGGCCCAGATCAACGACTACTACTACGAAGACCTGACGCCCGAGACGATGGCCCAGATCATCGACGACTTCGCCGCCGGCCAGTCGCCGAAGCCGGGTTCGCGCGTGGGTCGTCACACCTCCGAGCCTGAGGGCGGCGCCAAGGTCCTGACGGACCCGACGCTGTACGACGGCTCGCGGGCCAAGAAGATCAAGTCGCTGCCGAACTCCCAGCCGGCGGCTGAGAAGGCTCCGGCCTGATGACAAGACCGAACCTCGACAGCGATGAGGGCAGGGCGGCCTACCGGGCCGAGCTGCGACGCGTCGGTTGGCCCCTGCGTTGGGGCGGACTGGCGTTGATCGTCGTTGCGGCGGGACTGGTGCTGGCGGTGAAGGACGGCAAGTTCGGGCTGTCCGAGGACCTTCTGCTGATCGCCTACGGCCTACTGGCCGCGGGCTGGGCGTTGGTCGTCACTGCTGTTTTCATGCGCACCCGCCACCACAAGCGCCGTCTGGCGGAAGGACTTTAAGGGCTCATGGTCGGAATCCTCGAAGACAAGGATCGCATCTTCACCAACCTCTATGGCTTCCATGACTGGGGCCTGGAGGGAGCGAAGCAGCGCGGCGCGTGGAACGCCACCAAGGACATGCTGGACCTTGGCGGTGAATGGATCATCACCAACGTCAAGAACTCGGGCCTGCGCGGACGCGGCGGCGCCGGTTTCTCGACGGGCCTGAAGTGGTCCTTCATGCCCAAGGAAGTGAAGGATCGCCCTCACTACCTGGTCATCAATGCCGATGAATCCGAGCCCGCGACCTGCAAGGACCGTGAGATCATGCGTCATGATCCGCACCTGCTGATCGAAGGCGCGCTGATCGCCTCCTTCGCCATGAAGGCCCACGCCTGCTACATCTATCTGCGCGGCGAGTACGTGCTGGAGCGCGAGCGCATGGAAGCCGCCGTCAAGCAGGCCTATGAGGCCAAGCTGATCGGCAAGAACAACGTCCACGGCTGGGACTTTGACGTCTATATCCACCACGGCGCCGGGGCCTATATCTGCGGCGAAGAGACCGCCCTGCTGGAATCTCTGGAAGGCAAGAAGGGCCAGCCGCGTCTGAAGCCGCCGTTCCCGGCCGGCGCCGGCCTCTATGGCTGCCCGACGACCGTGAACAACGTGGAATCGATCGCTGTCGTCGGCACCATCCTGCGTCGCGGCGCGGACTGGTTCGCCAGCTTCGGTCGTGCGAACAACACCGGCACCAAGTTGATGTCCCTGTCGGGTCACATCAACACGCCGTGCGTGGTCGAAGAAGCCATGTCGATCCCGCTGCGCCAGCTGATCGAGGATCACGGCGGCGGCGTTCGCGGCGGCTGGGGTAACCTGAAAGCCATCATCCCGGGCGGCGCATCCTGCCCGGTGATCACGCGCGAACAGGCCGAGACCGTGCTGATGGACTTCGACTCCATGCGCGAAATGCGTTCGTCGCTGGGCACCGCCGGCGTGACCGTGATGGACGAGTCCACGGACATCGTTAAGGCGATCGCCCGCATCAGCTACTTCTTCAAGCATGAGAGCTGCGGCCAGTGCACGCCGTGCCGCGAAGGCACGGGCTGGATGTGGCGCGTGCTGGAACGCATGGCTGTCGGCGATGCGGATCCGTCGGAAATCGACCTGCTGCTCGACGTGGCCGGTCAGGTCGAAGGCCACACCATTTGCGCCCTCGGCGACGCCGCGGCCTGGCCGGTTCAGGGCCTGATCCGCCACTTCCGTCACGAGATCGAAGACCGAATTCAAACCTACCGCAGCCGCCGCGCGAACTTCGCCGGCCACGCGATCGCGGCGGAGTAATCGTATGCCTATCGCCAAGGTCAACGGCGTCGAAACCGAGTTCGAACCCGGTATGACGGTTCTGCAGGTCGCAGAGCTGGCCGGACAAGAGATCCCGCGTTTCTGCTACCATGAGCGTCTGTCCATCGCCGGCAACTGCCGGATGTGCCTGGTTGAAGTGAAGCCCGGACCGCCGAAGCCGCAGGCTTCCTGCGCCCTGCCGGCTGCTGAGGGTCAGGAGATCTTCACCGACACGCCGATGGTCAAGAAGGCCCGCGAAGGGGTGATGGAGTTCCTGCTCATCAACCACCCGCTGGATTGCCCGATCTGCGACCAGGGCGGCGAGTGCGACCTGCAGGACCAGGCTGTCGGCTATGGCCGTGACGGCTCGCGCTACGGCGAGAACAAGCGCGCGGTCGAAGAAAAGAACATGGGCCCGACGGTTAAGACGTTCATGACGCGCTGCATCCAGTGCACGCGTTGCGTTCGTTTCATCACCGAAGTGGCCGGCGTGCCGGACATCGGCATGATCTCGCGCGGCGAAAGCGCCGAGATCACGACCTATCTGGAAAAGAACATCGACAGCGAACTGTCGGGCAACGTCAACGACCTGTGCCCGGTGGGCGCCCTGACGCACCGTCCCTGGCAGTACCACTATCGTCCGTGGGAGCTGAAGAAGACCGAGACCATCGACGTCATGGACGCCCTGGGCTCGAACATCCGTGCCGACGCGCGCGGCGCCGAGGTCATGCGCGTGCTGCCGCGCGTGAACGAGGGCGTCAACGAAGAGTGGCTGTCGGACAAGAGCCGCTATGCGGTCGACGGTCTGGCCCGTCAGCGTCTGGACCGTCCTTACGTTCGTGAGAACGGCAAGCTGCGCGTCGCCTCGTGGGACGAGGCGCTGAACGCGGTCGCGACCAAGATCAAGGCGGCTTCGGCTGACCGCATCGGCGTCATCGCCGGCGACCTGCAGGACGCCGAGTCGATGAAGGCGACGCTGGACCTGTTCCGCGCCCTGGGCTCGGCCAACACCGACTGCCGCCAGGACGGCGCTGCGATCGGGCAGGGGGCTCGCGAGGGCTGGCTGTTTAACTCCGGCCTGCAAGGCATTGAAAATGCTGACGCTATTCTGATCGTCGGGTCCAACCCGCGCGCGGAAGCGCCGCTGCTGAACACGCGTCTGCGCAAGATCTGGCTGAAGGGCGCCGCCGAGATCGGCGTCATCGGCCAACAGGTCGACCTCACCTATGACTACAACTACCTGGGCGCCGGCTCGAAGACCCTGGGCAAGCTGCCCAAGGCGGCCGTGGACTTCTTGACCAAGGCTGAACGCCCGGCGATCATCGTCGGCGCGGGCGCCCTGATCGGCGACGCCGGCGCGGCCGTGCTGAACGCCCTGGGCGCGCTGGCCAAGAAGGTCGGCGTGGTCAAGGACGGCTGGAACGGCTTCAACGTCCTGCACACGGCGGCCGCCCGGGTCGGCGGTCTGGACATGGGCTTCGTCCCGGCCGAGGGCGGACTGGACGTCGCCGGCATGCTGAAGCCGGGCGCGCTGGACGTGCTGTTCCTGCTGGGCGCCGACGAGGTCAATGCTGACGCTTCGGGCGCCTTCCGCGTCTATCTGGGCTCGCACGGCGACCGCGGCGCGCACGGCGCCGACGTGATCCTGCCGGGCGCCGCCTATACCGAGAAGTCGGGCCTTTACGTGAACACCGAGGGTCGGGTGCAGATGGCCGAACGCGTCGTCTTCCCCAAGGGCGAGGCCAAGGAAGACTGGGCCATCATCCGCGCCCTGTCGGAACGTGTCGGCCACAAGCTTCCCTTCGACACCCTGGAGCAACTGCGCGCCAAGCTGATGGGCGACCATCCGACCTTCGGCCGCATCGACTATCTGGCGCCGGCTCAGTCGTTCGACGTGGCGGCTCTGGGCGTCAAGGGCGACCTGGGCGACGTCGCCTTCGTCTCGACCATCGCTGATCACTATCTGACCAACCCGATTGCGCGCGCCAGCGAAACGATGGCCCAACTGTCCGCTGAGCGGACGGCGCCGGTCGCCCTGGCGGCGGAGTAAATCATGGACGCTGCGACCTCCTTCTGGACCACGCCCCTCGGCTGGACCCTCGTCACCATCGGCGGCATCCTTATCGTCACGGTCGGGATCCTGATCTCGCTCGCCTTCTTGCTGCTGGCGGACCGCAAGATCTGGGCCGGCGTGCAGATGCGCAAAGGCCCCAACGTGGTCGGCCCCTTCGGCCTGCTGCAGTCCTTCGCCGACTTCTTCAAGTTCGTGCTCAAGGAAATCGTCGTCCCGTCGGGTTCCGACAAGGTCGTCTTCCTGGCCGCGCCGCTGATCACCTTCATCCTGGCGTTCATCGTCTGGGCTGTGATCCCGTTCGCGCCGGGCTGGGTGATCTCTGATCTCAACGTCGGCATCCTCTACATCCTCGCGATCAGTTCGCTGGGTGTTTACGGCATCATCATGGGCGGCTGGGCTTCGAACTCGAAGTATCCGTTCCTGGGGGCGCTGCGTTCGGCGGCGCAGATGGTGTCCTATGAGGTCTCGATGGGCCTCATCATCATCAACGTCATCCTGCTGGCCGGGACGATGAACCTGACCGAGATCGTCACCCAGCAGAACGGGTGGATCTGGAACTGGAACATGTTCGGCGGCGGTCTTGAGACCCTGCCGACCATCATCGTCATGCTGCCGATGACCATCGTCTTCTTCATCTCGGCCCTGGCCGAGACCAACCGCCCGCCCTTCGACCTTCCCGAGGCGGAGTCGGAACTGGTGGCCGGTTATCAGGTCGAATATTCCTCGACCCCCTACCTGCTGTTCATGATCGGCGAATACGCCAACATCGTCTTCATGTGCGCCATGATCAGCCTTCTGTTCTGCGGCGGCTGGAACCCGGGCTTCCCGACGGACTTCCTGGACAGCTGGCCGACCTTCGTCGCCAACCTGTTCTACTTCCTGGTCTTCGCGGCCAAGATTGTCTTCTGGTTCTTCATGATCGCCCTGGTGAAGGCCTTCGTGCCTCGCTACCGCTATGACCAACTGATGCGCCTGGGCTGGAAGGTCTTCCTGCCCGCGTCGCTGGTGGCTGTGGTCGTCGTGGCGGCCTGGCGCGTGTTCGCGGTGGGTGCGTGATGGGCGTTCGCGCCACAGCACTGATCGCGCTGGTTCTCACGGGCGCGGCCGGCGGCTGCGCCTCTTATGAGGCCGAGCCGGTGTCCGTCTATCAGTGGGAGCGCAAGGTGGAGGAGGTGCAGCGGCAGGACGCCGAACGCCAGCGCCTTTGCCAGACCCTCGACAAGGAAAGCGCGCGCTATCAACGCGACTGCGCCGGAGTGAAATCGTAATGCTGACCCGTATCGTTCAGGCGGCCAAGGGCGCGATGCTGACCGACGTGTTCGGCGCCGTCGGCCTGTCGATGAAGTACATGATGAAGCCGAAGGCGACGGTGAACTATCCGTTCGAGCGCAACCCGCAGTCGCCGCGCTTCCGTGGTGAACACGCCCTGCGCCGCTATCCCAACGGTGAAGAACGCTGCATCGCCTGCAAGCTGTGCGAGGCCATCTGCCCGGCGCAAGCCATCACCATCGAGGCCGAACCGCGCGCGGACGGCAGCCGCCGCACGACGCGCTACGACATCGACATGGTCAAATGCATCTACTGCGGCCTGTGCCAGGAGGCCTGCCCGGTGGACGCCATCGTTGAGGGACCGAACAGCGAGTTCGCCACCGAAACGCGCGAAGAACTGCTCTATGACAAGGCCCGTTTGCTGGACAATGGCGACCGCTGGGAACGGCTGATCGCGAAGAATCTGGAACTCGACGCTCCGTATCGCTAAACCGAGCCGCGATTCCGCCATGGGATCGCAGCGCAAGATTTTGAAGGGGGCTTTGTCCCACCCATGCTGCAAGGCATAGCGTTTTATCTTCTGGCGACGGTCGCCGTGGTTTCGGGCCTTCTGGTCGTGACCGCGCGCAATCCCGTGCACTCCGTCCTGTGGTTGATCCTCAGCTTCTTCTCGGCCGCCGGCCTGTTCGTCCTGCTGGGCGCCGAGTTCCTGGCCATGCTGCTGGTCGTCGTCTACGTCGGCGCCGTCGCGGTGCTGTTCCTGTTCGTGGTCATGATGCTGGACGTCGACTTCGTCCGCCTCCGCGAAGGCTACGCCCGCTATCTGCCTCTGGCGGCCATTGTCGCCGGCGTCCTGCTGGCCGAGATGATCATGGTGTCGATCACCGTGGTTCAGGGCGGGGCCGCCAAGGCCGCGCTGGCCCCGGCTGTCGCGGGGCCTGACGCCACCAACATCGAGGCGATCGGTCGCGTGCTCTATACGGACTACGTCTACTTCTTCCAGGCTGCGGGCATCGTCCTGCTGATCGCCATGATCGGGGCCATCGTCCTGACCCTGCGTCACAAGCCGAACATTCGCCGCCAGGATCCGTCCTCGCAGGTCAACCGCGACCGCACCAAGTCGGTCGAGGTCAAGGCCGCGCCGACCGGGCAGGGCGTCACCCCCGAGGAGCTTCTGTGATGGACATCTCGCTCCAGCACTATCTGGCGGTCGCCGCCATGCTGTTCACCATCGGCGTGTTCGGCATCTTCGTGAACCGCAAGAACGTCATCATCATCCTGATGTCGGTCGAGCTGATCCTGCTCGCGGTGAACATCAACTTCGTCGCCTTCTCGACCTATCTCAACGATGTGTCGGGTCAGCTGATGGCCATGTTCGTTCTGACTGTCGCTGCGGCTGAAGCCGCCGTCGGCCTGGCGATCCTCGTGACCTTCTTCCGTAACCGCGGCGACATCGCGGTTGACGACGCCTCCGTGATGAAGGGCTGATCGGAACGTGACTATCCAGACTCTCGTCACTCTCGGCGTATTCGCCCCCCTTCTGGGGGCGATGATCGCTGGCTTCTTCGGTCGCAGGATCGGGAACATCGTCTCGCAGTCGGTCACGACCGGCCTGCTGTTCTTCTCGTGCGCGATCTCCTGGATCGTGTTCAGCCAGTGGACCTGGGGCGGGCTCGAAGCCTTCACCGTCCACATCGCGCCCTTCATCCACGTCGGCGACTTCCAGTCGAACTGGTCGATCCGCGTGGACGCCATGTCGGCCACGATGCTGATCGTGGTGACGACGGTGTCGTCGCTGGTTCACCTCTATTCCTGGGGCTACATGGCCGAGGACGACAGCCGGCCGCGCTTCTTCGCCTACCTGTCGCTGTTCACCTTCATGATGCTGGCGCTGGTGACGGCCGCCGACTTCCTGCAGATGTTCTTCGGCTGGGAAGGCGTTGGTCTGGCCTCCTATCTGCTGATCGGCTTCTGGTACAAGAAGGACACCGCCTCGGCCGCCGCCATCAAGGCCTTCGTGGTCAACCGCGTCGGCGACTTCGGCTTCCTGCTTGGCATGATGACCATCTTCTGGATGTTCGGCACGATCCAATTCGCCGAGCTGTTCCCGCAGATCGCCGGCAAGGTCGGCACGGGCTGGGAGTTCCTGGGTTACACCTGGTCGGCGCTGGACCTGGCGGGTCTGCTGCTCTTCATCGGCGCCATGGGCAAGTCGGCCCAGTTCTTCCTGCACACCTGGCTGCCGGACGCCATGGAAGGCCCCACGCCTGTGTCGGCCCTGATCCACGCGGCGACCATGGTCACGGCCGGCGTCTATATGGTCTGCCTGCTGTCGCCGCTCTATGAGCACGCGCCGACGGCGTCGCTGTTCATCGCCATCATCGGCGGCATCACGGCCATCTTCGCCGCCACCGTCGGCATGATGCAGAACGACATCAAGCGGGTGATCGCCTATTCGACCTGTTCGCAGCTGGGCTACATGTTCTTCGCCGCTGGCGTCGGCGCCTATCAGCCCGCCATGTTCCACTTGTTCACGCACGCCTTCTTCAAGGCCCTGCTCTTCCTGGGCGCCGGTTCGGTGATCCACGGCATGCACCACGAGCAGGACATGCGCAGCATGGGCGGCCTGTGGAAGCTGCTGCCGGTGACCTATGCGGTCATGATGATCGGCACCATCGCCATCACCGGCCTGGGTCTGCCCGGCGTCGGCGGCTTCGCCGGCTTCTATTCCAAGGACTCGATCATCGAGAGCGCCTATGCGGCGGCGACGTCGGGCCATTCGGCAGCGGGCATGTTCGCCTTCGTCATCGGTATCTCGGCGGCCCTGCTGACGGCCTACTACTCGTGGCGCCTGGTCTTCATGACCTTCCACGGCACGGCCAAGTGGAAAGACGACGGCCATCACGCCGCCGACGACCACGCCTCGCACGCCCAGCTGGAGACGCACTCCGAGCCGCTGGACGGTGATGATCATGCGCACGACGACCATCATCATGGTCCGCTGTCGCCGCATGAGAGCCCGCTGCCCATGGTTCTGCCGCTGCTGATCCTCTCGATCGGCGCCGTCTTCGCGGGCATGATCTTCGCCCCGCACTTCATCGGTCACCATGAGGCCGAGTTCTGGCGCGGCGCCATCTTTATCGGCGCGGACAACCACGTCCTGCACGAGAGCCACAACGTCCCGACCTGGGTGAAGTGGTCGCCGCTGGTCGTGACCCTGCTGGGCACCTTCGCCGCCTTCTGGATCTACGTCCTCAAGGAAGGCGTCGCCAAGCAGTGGGCCGACCGCAAGGGACCGCTGTGGACCTTCCTCTACAACAAGTGGTTCTTCGATGAGCTGTATGACGCCGTCTTCGTGAAGGGCGCCAAGGCGCTCGGCGACTTCTTCTGGAAGATCGGCGACGTGAAGATCATCGACGGCCTCGGCCCCAACGGCGCCGCCTGGGCGTCGATGAAGTCCGGCGGCTGGCTGGCCCGCTTCCAGTCCGGTTTTGTCTATTTCTATGCATTCGTGATGCTGATCGGCGTGGCTGCGTTCCTTGCCTTCGCCATCTTCACGTGGGGAGCCTGAGCCTCGTGCCTCACATTCTGAGCATCGTCACCTTCCTGCCGCTGGTCGGCGCCGGCCTGCTGTTGCTGGCCAGCCTGATGAACAAGGGCGGCCAGGACGCCGCGGCCCCGGCCGCGCGCTGGATCGCCCTGGGCACCACGCTTGTCGTGCTGGCCGTGTCCGTCCTGCTGGTCGCCCAGTTCGATCCGTCGAACCCGGCCTATCAGTTCGTTGAAAACTACGCCTGGTTCGCCGGCGCCGGTTATCACCTGGGCGTGGACGGGATCTCGATCCTGTTCGTCCTGCTGACGGCCTTCCTGATGCCGATCTGCATCGTGGCCAGCTGGAAGTCGATCGAGACGCGCGTCGTCGAATACATGATCGCCTTCCTGGTGCTGGAGACGCTGGTCATCGGCGTCTTCACGTCGCTGGACCTGTTCCTCTTCTACATCTTCTTCGAAGGCACCCTGGTGCCGATGTTCCTGATCATCGGTATCTGGGGCGGGGCGAACCGCATCTACGCCTCGTACAAGTTCTTCCTCTACACCCTGCTGGGGTCGGTGCTGATGCTGCTGGCCATGCTGTGGATGGCCCATGAGACGGGCACCACCAGCATCCCCGAGCTGAAGAAGTACGCCTTCGACCCCGCTGTTCAGCCCATCCTGTGGCTGGCCTTCTTCGCCTCGTTCGCGGTCAAGATGCCGATGTGGCCGGTGCACACCTGGCTGCCCGACGCCCACGTTCAGGCTCCGACGGCGGGTTCGGTCATCCTGGCCGGCATCCTGCTGAAGCTCGGCGGCTACGGTTTCATCCTGTTCAACCTGCCGATGTTCCCGGTCGCGTCGCAGATGTTCACGCCTCTGGTGCTGACGCTGTCGGTGATCGCCGTGGTTTACACCTCGCTGGTCGCCTTCCGTCAGACGGACATCAAGAAGCTGATCGCCTATTCGTCGGTCGCTCACATGGGCTTCGTGACCATGGGCATCTTCGCCGGCAACGACACCGGCGTTCAGGGCGCGGTCTTCCAGATGCTGAGCCACGGCTTGATCTCGGGCGCGCTCTTCCTCTGCGTCGGCGTCATCTATGACCGGATGCATACCCGTGAGATCGCCTTCTACGGCGGCCTGACGGCGCGCATGCCCTGGTACGCCGCCATCTTCCTGATGTTCACCATGGCCAACGTCGGCCTGCCGGGCACCTCGGGCTTCATCGGCGAAGTGCTGACGATGACCGGCGCCTATCAGGTCTCGACCTGGGCCGCCCTGATCGCCGCCTCGGGCGTCATCTTCTCGGCGGTCTACGCCCTGACGCTGTTCCGCAACGTCATGTACGGCGAGATCAAGAACCCGGCGCTGCAGACCATCATGGACATCGACAAGCGCGAGCTGCTGATCTTCGTGCCGCTGATCGTGGGCACCATCTGGCTGGGTCTCTATCCCAACGCCGTCCTCGACTACACCGGGCCGACCGTTGAGGCCCTGACGACCGCCTATCGCGCAGCCATTGGCGGGTGAGAGCATAATGACTGATCTATCGTCCGCCCTTCACCTTGCAGCCCCGGAAGCGGCCCTCGCGGCCGGCGGCCTGGTCCTGCTCCTCACCGGCGCCTTCATAGGCGAAAAGTCGGCTCGCCTGATCTCGGGCCTGTCGGTCCTGCTGCTGTTCGTGGTGGCCGCCCTGACGGCTGTCGGCCCTCTGGGTTCTGCCTTCAACGGCGCCTACGTGGCCGACCCGCTGGCCGTTTACGGCAAGGTCGTCATCTTCCTTTCAGCGGCGGTTGCCATCGTCCTGGGCGACGGCTGGATGCATCGCACCCGGATCGCCAAGTTCGAATATCCGATCCTGATCGTGCTGGCCTCGGCCGGCATGGGCATGATGGCGTCTTCGGGCGACCTGATCTCGCTCTACATCGGCATCGAGCTGCACTCCCTGGCGCTTTACGTCCTGGCCGCCTTCCACCGCGACAACCTGAAGGCCTCGGAAGCGGGCCTGAAGTATTTCGTCCTGGGCGCCCTGTCGTCGGGCCTGCTGCTCTACGGCGCGAGCCTGATCTACGGCTTCGCCGGTTCGATGCGTTTCGAGGACATCGCCGCCTTCGCCACCGCCAACCCCGGTCCGGGCCTGATCTTCGGCCTGGTCTTCCTGATCTGCGGTCTGGCGTTCAAGGTTTCGGCCGCGCCGTTCCACATGTGGACGCCCGACGTCTATGAAGGCGCCCCGACCCCGGTCGTGGCCCTGTTCGCCACGGCGCCCAAGGTCGCGGCCATGGTGCTGATCGTTCGCGTCCTGATCGAGGGCTTTGGCGTCGCGCACGCTCAGTGGGCCCAGGTCATCATCCTGATCTCGCTGATCAGCTTCGCCGTTGGTTCGTTCGGCGGTCTGATGCAGAAGGACATCCAGCGTCTGCTGGCCTATTCCTCGATCATCAACATCGGCTACGCCCTGCTGGGCGTGGCGGCGGGCACTGAAGCGGGGGTTCAAGCCACGCTGATGTTCATGACCCTGTACGTCATCGACCAGTTCGGCTTCTTCGCCGTCCTGCTGTCGCTGAGCCGCAATGGTCGTCCGATCCGCAAGATCGCCGATCTGGCCGGTCTGAAGAAGGATCGTCCGCTGATGGCGGTCGCCCTGACGATCCTGTCGCTGTCGGCTGTCGGCATTCCGCCGATGTCGGGCTTCTGGGGCAAGTTCTTCGTCTTCGGCGCCGCCGCCGACGCGGGTTACTGGATGGCCGGCGTTGCGGGTCTGGTCGCCTCGGTCGTGGCCGGCTTCTACTATCTGCGCATCATCAAGGTGATGTGGTTCGACGCCGCCGAAACCGAGGTCGCCACCGACAAGTCGCCGCTGGAAGCCAAGTGGGTCGCCCTCGCGGCCGCCGCCTTCTGCTTCCCGCTGGTGATCGTCGCCCTGACCTGGCTGGAGCCGCTGACCCGCGCCGCCGCCTCGGGCGTCGGGGCCGGGTAAGGGCGTTTGGCCGCCCCGGTTCTGATCCTCGACGAAACCGACTCCACCAACGCCGAGGCGCGACGCTGCGCCGAGGCGGGAGAGGTCGGGCCGCTGTGGATCGCGGCGCGACGTCAGACCGCCGGTCGTGGCCGTCGCGGGCGCAAGTGGGAGAGCGAGAGCGGCAACCTGGCCTCCAGTCTGCTGCTGCTGACGCAGAAGTCGCCTGCTGAGGCCGCGCAACTGACCTTCGCCGCCTCACTGGCGGTGGCCGACCTGCTGGACCGCTATGTCCCGCCGGCCCTGGTCACGATCAAATGGCCCAATGACGTGTTGCTGGATGGTCGCAAAACTTCGGGCATCCTGATCGAATCCGGGCCGGCGCCCGCGTTCGGGATGACGGCGGGGGGCCTGTGGCTGGCGATCGGCATCGGCGTGAACCTGAGCCGGACGCCGGGCGGCACCGAACGGCCCGCCACCTGCATCGCGGAACACCTTGGCCAGGGCGTCGCCGCCGCCCCGTCCGTCGATGAGGCGGCCCAGGCCCTGGCCGAGACCTTCGGCGTCTGGCTGGATCGCTGGATGACGTTCGGCTTCCAGCCCGTTCTCGACGCCTGGATCGCGCGAACTCCCAGTCTATATGGACCCTGCACGGCGCGGCTGACGAACGAGACCCTGACCGGCACGGCCGACGGGGTCGAGGCTGACGGATCGCTGCGTCTGAAACTGTCGGACGGATCGCTGCGCGTGATCTCGGCCGGCGACGTCTTTTTCGGAGAGGCCGCCTGATGCTGCTGGCGATCGAGCAAGGCAACACCAACACCCTGTTCGCCGTCCACGACGGCACGGAGTGGATCGCCCAGTGGCGCACTGCGACCGACGCCATGCGCACGGCCGACGAATACGCCGTCTGGCTGCACCAGTTGTTCGAGATGGGCGGGGCCAAGCTGAGCTCGGGCCTCAGCATGAAGGATCTCGACGGCTGCATCATCTCCAGCGTGGTGCCGCAGTCGATCTTCAACCTGCGCAACCTGGCGCGGCGCTATATTCATGTCGAACCCCTGGTGATCGGCGAGAACGTCAACCTCGGCATCGAGGTTCGCATCCCCAAGCCCAGCGAGGCCGGGGCCGATCGTCTGGTCAACGCCATCGGCGCGCTGCAGGTCTATGAGGGCGACCTCCTGCTGATCGACAGCGGCACGGCCACGACCTTTGACGTGGTGTCGGGCGGCGCCGAGCGGGGGCAGGGCGCCTTCGAGGGCGGACTGATCGCGCCGGGCATCAACCTGTCGCTGCAAGCCCTGCACGAGGCGGCGGCCAAGCTGCCGCGCATCGCCATTCAACGGCCCGAGGTCGTCATCGGGCGCGACACCGTCACCTCCATGCAATCCGGCGTCTTCTGGGGCTATATCGCCCTGATCGAAGGGCTGGTGGACCGCATCAAGGCCGAGTGGGGCAAGCCCATGACGGTCGTCGGCACCGGCGGCGTCGCCTCCCTCTTTGAGGGCTCTACACAATCAATCGACCGGTTCGATCCGGACCTGACCATCCGCGGCCTACTCGAAATCTGGCGGCGGAATACCCACCTTTAGGGCCATATGAAAAAATCTGACTCCAACGAACTCGTCTTCCTGCCGCTGGGCGGCTCGAACGAGATCGGCATGAACCTCAACGCCTATGGCTTCGGCCCGGCGCATGACCGCAAATGGATTCTCGTCGACGTCGGCGTGACCTTCGGCGATCCCTCCACGCCCGGCGTGGACGTGATCGTGCCCGATCCCTCCTTCCTGGAAGGCGAGACCATCCTGGGCATCGTGCTGACGCACGCCCACGAAGACCACATCGGCGCCCTGGGCTGGCTGTGGCCGCGCATTCAGGCGCCGCTGTATGCGACGCCCTTCACCGCCTATCTGATCCGTGAAAAGCTGCGCGACGCCAATATCCTCGACGACGTCGAACTGAACGAAGTGCCGCTGGGCGGCGAGGTGAACCTGGGTCCGTTCGACGTGACCTATGTGACGCTGACCCACTCGATCGCCGAGCCGAACGGTCTGGCGATCAAGACGCCGCTGGGCACGATCCTGCACACCGGCGACTGGAAGATCGACGATGATCCCGTCGTGGGCGACCGCACGGACGTGGAGGCCATCAAACGCCTCGGCGACGAGGGCGTGCTGGCCATGGTCTGCGACAGCACCAACGTCTTCGTGGAGGGCTCGGCCGGGTCCGAAGGCGATGTGAAGGTGGCGATCGCCGACCTGATCAAGGATTTGAAGGGGCGGGTCGCCGTCGGCTGCTTCGCCTCCAACGTCGCTCGGATGGACAGCGTGATCCGCGCCGCCGAGGCGGCTGGCCGTCGCGTGGCTCTGGCCGGTCGGTCCATGCACCGCATCACCGCAGCCGCCAAGTCGGTCGGCATGCTCAGCGACGTCAAACCCTTCCTCAGCGAGCAGGAAGCCCGCGTCTGGCCCGCCGACGAGATCCTGTATCTTTGCACCGGCAGCCAGGGCGAAGTCCGCGCCGCCCTGTCGCGCGTGGCCGAGGGAACCCACCCCTTCATCCGCCTGGGCAAGGGCGACCACTGCATCTTCTCGTCGCGGGTCATCCCCGGCAACGAACTGTCGATCGGCCGCCTGCAGGACAAGATGGCCGACAAGGGCGTCCGCCTCTACACCGAGAAGGACCATCCGGGCATCCACGTCTCCGGCCACCCGTGCCGTGACGAACTGCGCCAGATGTACAGCTGGGCCCGTCCGCAGATCGCGGTGCCGACCCACGGCATGCGCCGCCACCTGATGGAGCACGCCATCCTGGCCAAGGAGATGCTGGTCCCGGAAACCGTCACCCCGCGCAACGGCGACATGGTGCGTCTGGCCCCCGGACCCGCGGCCATCATCGACGAAGTGCCCTCGGGCCGTCTGTTCGTCGACGGCGGCATGCTGGTCGAGGAGGCGGGCGAGGCCCTGCGCGAGCGTAGGCACGCGGCCTCCAACGGCGTTCTGGTCGTCAGCTTCGCCATGGACAAGCGCGGCAAGATCGTCAGCGACATCGACGTGCGCGGCATCGGCCTGCCGGGCGACGAAGACCGTCCTCTGGGCGACATCCTCGATGATCTGGCCGAGCGCGCCGAACAGGCGGTGCGCAAGCTGAAGGGCGAGGCTCTGGACGATGAACTGGTGGTCGAACAGGCCGTCAGCCGCGTGCTGAAAAAGGCCAGCCAGCAGATCTGGGATCGCCGTCCCATCGTCGAAACCGTCATCCTGCGCCTGTAATGACGGACCGGCTTTATCTGCTGAACGCCGACTGGTTCGATGATCAGGGCGGGCCCTGGTACTGCCCGCCCGGCGCCCGGATCGAGGGCGTTCTGAGCCTCTATCCCCGTCTGCGGGAGCAGGTCCAGGTCACGCACCTGGACCACCCGCTTCCGCGCGCCGCCGTGGTGGCCGAGGTGGGGGAGGCCAACCAGAGCTGCCCCCTGCTGGTTCTGGATGGCGAGTTCGACTGGCCGGACGCTCAGGTCAGCGCAGAGACCGGCGCCCGCTTCCTGCAGGACGACGACATCCTGCCCTACTGGGCGGCCCGCTACGGCATCGGGCGACCGCATCCCTAACGCTGTCCTTCTCCCGATGGGAGAAGGTGGCCCGAAGGGCCGGATGAGGGTTGGCGATATCCGTCGGCGTAAGCCGCTGCGGCTGATTCCGACGGACGCCTTCTACCCTCACCCTTTCGCCTGACCAATCGCTACGCTCTTGGAGGCTCAAGCCCTCTCCCAGCGGGAGAGGGCTCTGTCTCGTCACCCGCCCAGCGTGACCTTCCGATAGTTGTCCTTGTCCAGCGCCCCGATCTCGACCGAGATCTGCGCCGGACCGTCATAGGGCTTCACCCCCGCCAGCAGCGCCGCCTGAACGGCCTCGCCCAGCGCCGTCTTCTGTTCCTGTGTCCGTCCGGTCAGGATGCGCAGGTCGCAGTGGACCATGGCCTGGGCCGGATCGCCGTCGGCGATGATCAGGTCGTCGCAGCGCACGATGCGCGTCTTGCAGGCCTGGGTCGTGGCGCCGACCACATCCACGCACAGCTGGTGGATCTCCAGCGCCAGGGCGCGCCAATCTGTCCCGTCGAAATGGGGGGAGTGTTCCAGGGTGATCTGTGGCATGAGGGCGTCCTTGTTTCGCGCCCCTCCTTAGCCTGCCGCCGTCGCGGGCGGAATGCGAAGGGCGCACGAACTGATGGATGGAATGCCCCGATGCCTCTTGGCCCCTTCACCCTGGTGGCGCTGTATCTGACCTCGTGGTGGATCGTGTTGTTCACGATCCTGCCGCTGGGCTCGTCCAAGCAGGTCGAGACGCCGCCGACCGACGGCAGCCAGTGGGGCGCGCCCGCCAATCCCCAGCTGAAGAAGAAGTTCATCACCACGACCTGGGTGTCGGCCATCGTCTGGGCCTTCATCGTCTTCATCGTCTGGACGGGGTGGATGCCGCTGCCGGACTTTTCGCGCGGACCTGCGCTCTAGCTTTCGCCCCATTCGCCCGGTTAACCTCGGGCCAGACTGATTTTGCAGAGATTCTCACATGCGCCTGTCGCGCTACTTCCTGCCGACCCTCAAAGAAGCCCCTTCCGACGCCCAGATCGTGTCGCACCAGCTGATGCTGCGCGCGGGGATGATCAAACAGGAGGCCGCCGGCATCTACGCCTGGCTGCCGCTGGGCCTGCGTGTCCTGCGCAAGATCGAAGGCATCGTGCGTCAGGAGCAGGAGCGGGCAGGGGCGGTCGAACTGCTGATGCCGACGCTGCAACTGGCCGACCTGTGGCGCGAGTCGGGGCGTTACGATGCCTACGGCCCGGAGATGCTGCGCATCACCGACCGTCATGAGCGCGAGCTGTTGTACGGACCGACCAACGAGGAAATGGTCACGGATATCTTCCGGGCCTATGTGAAGTCGTACAAGGCCCTGCCGCTGAACCTCTTCCACATCCAGTGGAAGTTCCGCGACGAGCGCCGCCCGCGCTTCGGCGTCATGCGCGGCCGCGAGTTCCTGATGAAGGACGCCTATTCCTTCGATCTGGACGAGGCCTCGGCCCGCATCGCCTACAAGCGGATGTTCGCCGCCTACCTGAACACCTTCTCGCGTCTGGGCCTGAAGGCCGTGCCGATGCGCGCCGACACCGGCCCCATCGGCGGCGACCTGAGCCACGAGTTCATCGTTCTGGCCGAGACCGGCGAGAGCGAGGTCTTCTGCGACCGCAAGCTGGTCGAGATGGACGCGCCGGGCCACAACCTCAGCGTCGAGCAGCTGGAAGGCGTGTTCGACGAGCGCACGGCTCTCTACGCCGCGACCGAGGAAATGCACGACGCGGCCCAGTTCGAGAGCCAGACCGCCGAGGGCGACCGCCTGTCGGCGCGCGGCATCGAGGTCGGTCACATCTTCTACTTCGGCACGAAATACTCGGCCCCGATGAAGGCCAAGGTCGCCGGACCGGACGGTCAGGACACCGAGGTCCACATGGGCAGCTACGGCGTCGGCGTGTCGCGTCTGATGGGGGCCATCATCGAGGCCAGCCATGACGCCGGCGGCATCATCTGGCCGGACTCGGTCGCCCCGTTCGACGTGGTGGTGATCAACCTGCGCGCCAACGACGAAGCCGTCTCGGCCGCCTGTGAAGAGGCCGTGGCCAAACTCGAAGCCCTGGGCAAGGACGTCCTCTACGACGACACCGACGAGCGTCCGGGCGGCAAGTTCGCCACCGCCGACCTGATCGGCGTGCCGTGGCAACTGACCATCGGTCCCAAGGGCCTGGCTGACGGCGTGGTCGAACTGAAGCGCCGCGCCACGGGCGAGAAGCAAACCCTGCCGCTGGACGCCGCCCTGGAGCTGCTGACGCAATGACCGACGCCGCGACGGCCTCAGCGCCGCCTGCCGTAAAGCCCGCCGGTCCCTTCTCCGCCTGGGAGATCGGACTGGCCCTTCGCTACCTGCGCGCCAAGCGCAAGGAGGGCGGGGTCGCCCTGATCGCCATCATCAGCTTCATCGGCATCATGCTGGCCGTGGCGGTGCTGATCAGCGTGATGAGCATCATGGCGGGCTTCCGCAGCGAACTGCTGGGGCGGATGCTGTCGTTCAACGGGCATATGTATGTGCAGGGGCCGGTGCTGACCTCGCCCGACCGCGAGGCGGCGCTGAAGCGTCTTAGCGATGTGCCGGGCGTGGTTTCGGTGTCGCCGCTGACGGAATCCCCGGCCATGTTCCGGGCTGGCGGTCAGATGACGGGCGGCGTCGTGCGCGGCGTGCGGCCCCAGGATCTGGCCTCGACCAAGTTCGTCTATGACAGCCTGACGCCCGAAATGCGCGCCTCCTTCGGTCAGGGGGCCTATGGCGGCGACAATATCCTGATCGGCAAGGCTTTGGCCGACCAGATGGGTCTGACCGTGGGTAGTGCCCTTTCTATCTATTCTCCGACCGGCGCCGACAGCGCCTTCGGCAATCTGGGCGGGCTGGAAAAGACCTACAGGATCGGCGGCATCTTCAGCTCCGGCACCGCCGACTTCGACCGAGCCTACATCTTCATGCCGCTGGAACAATCGCAGCTCTTCTTCGGCAAGGAAGGCGTCTGGGAGGTGATCGAGATGAAGGTCGCCGAGCCGGATCAGGTCGAGAAGATGCTAGCCCCCGTGCAACAGGCAGCCGGAGCGGGCAATGTCGTCACTGACTGGCGCACGCGCCTGGCCGCCTTCTGGGGCGCGCTGAAGGTCGAGCGTGTGGCCATGAGTATCATCCTGGGTCTGGTCGTCGCCATCGCCGCCATGAACATCATCAGCGGCATCGTCATGCTGGTGAAGAACAAGACCCGCGACATCGCCATCCTGCGCACCGTGGGGGCCAGCCCGTCGTCGATCCTGCGCATCTTCTTCGTCTCGGGCGCGGCCATCGGCATCGGCGGCACCATCGCTGGCCTGATTCTGGGTCTGCTGTTCTGCCTGAACATCGGCGCGATTCAGCACTTCCTCGAGGCTCTGCTGGGGGTCCAGCTGTTCAACGCCGACGTCTATATGCTGGACGGCATCCCGGCCCTGGTCGATCCGTGGGACGTGACCTGGGTGGCGGTCTTCTCCTTCCTCATGAGCTGCCTGGCCAGTCTGCCGCCGTCGTGGAACGCGTCGCGGATCGACCCGGTGGAGGCCCTGCGCTTTGAATAGTCCGCTGAACACCACGCCGACGCTTCGCCTGCGCGGCATCACCCGCACCTATCCGACCGCTTCCGGCGGCCTGACGGTGTTGAAGGGCGTCGACCTGGACATCATGCCGGGCGAGGTTGTCGGCCTGATCGGACCTTCGGGTTCGGGCAAGTCGAGCCTGCTGCACGCCGCCGGCCTGTTGGAGCGTCCGACCAGCGGCCAGGTCATGATCGACGGCGAGGACGTCGGCGGTCTGGACGAGCGGGCGCGCACGCGTCTGCGCCTGTCGCGGATCGGTTTCGTCTATCAATTCCACCACCTGCTGCCGGAATTTGATGCACGCGACAATGTCGCCCTGCCGATGCGCATCGCCGGTCATTCCGAGGCCGAAGCTCGCCGCCGGGCCGAGGCCCTGCTGACCAGCCTCGGTCTGGGCGAGCGCTTTACGCACCAACCAGCCCAGCTGTCGGGCGGCGAACAGCAGCGGGTCGCCATCGCCCGCTCCCTGGCCAACAGCCCGCGTCTGTTGCTGGCCGACGAGCCGACCGGCAACCTGGACCCGACCAACAGCCATGCGGTGTTTGAGTCCCTGCGCGAGTTGGCCAAGACCACGGGCGTGGCCGCCCTGATCGCCACCCACAACATGGAGCTGGCCGGCCATATGGACCGTGTCTTCGCCCTGAAGGACGGCCATCTGGAAGAACGCGCCGCGGAGGCCCAAGCCTACTGAGGCCAGCCTACTGAGACCAGGTTCGCTGATCAGCCGACGGCGGCGTCGCCCCACAGGGCGCGCAGCCTGACGCTGCGACGGCAACCGATGCGGTAGGCTTCGTACGCGGCCGGGTGTCGGCGGGCGTAGTCCTGATGCTCGGCTCCGGCGGGCCAGAAGCGCATAGCGGGATAGACCGGGGTTGTGAAGCGCGAACCCTTGGCGCCCAGCGCGGCCTGTGCCGCCGTGCGAGACGCTTGTGCGGTCGCCGTCTGGGCCTCTGTGGCATAGACCGCCGTGACATAGGACGGACCCTTGTCGCAGAACTGGCCGGTCTGATCGGTCGGATCGATGGTGCGCCAGTAGCGGTCGACCAGGGTACGATAGCTGACGACGGCGGGATCGAAGGTCACCTGCACGGCCTCGCGATAGCCGGTCCCGCCTCGGATCACCTGCTCATAGGTCGGGTTGGGTCGCGTGCCGCCGACAAAGCCCGACACCGCCGAGCGCACGCCGCGCAGGCCGTCGAACGCCTTTTCGCTGGACCAGAAACAGCCGCCGGCGAAGACCGCCGTCTGATAGCCCGGCGGCACGGGCTCCAGCGGCGCGGCGCTGGCGGGCGCTTCGCTGGGCGAGCAGGCCGCCGTCAGAATCAGGCCGATGAGAGGCAGAAGGCGCGACATAGGACACTCCCGGTCATTCCCTTCAACATACGCGCAAGCCGGGAAGACGGATGGCTGTGTGCATTTGAGGGGTCTTGCAATGAGAACAAACCGGGAATATAGAACGTTTCAGGAACACGCTAACTGGGGATAAGCCGATGTCGCGTTGGGTGAGGGATATGCTGTCGCTTGCGTCGTGCGGCGGCTTCGTCTGGATGATCTGGCAGGCGTCTTTCCTGGTGACGTGATCGCCGCATCGACTCCCTGCATGATCAAACTTCGGCCGTGCGGCGGTCGGATATGAGAGGTCCCGGTTTTCGGGATCAGCGGAGTAGATTTTGGCGGAAGCGGCGAACAGTCAGGGTTTTGTCCATCTGCGGGTCCGCAGCGCCTATTCCCTGCTGGAAGGGGCGATCAAGGCCAGCAAGATCGGCAAGATGGCTGCGGACGCGGGCATGCCCGCCGTCGCCGTGGCCGACCGCGCCAATCTGTTCGGCGCCCTTGAATTCAGCCAGACCGCCAAGGACGCGGGCGTACAGCCCATCGTCGCCTGCGCCTTGCCTGTGCTGGGCATCGGCGGCCAGGTCGCCGAGCGTTGGGCCAAGACCTCGACCGTGGTCCTGCTGGTCCAGAACGAGCAGGGCTGGCTCAACCTGTGCGCCCTGTCGTCCGCCGCCTATCTTGATGCGGGCGAGATGTCGGAGCCGGGCGTGCCCTGGGCGCAGGTTGTGGATAAGTCCGAGGGGCTGATCCTGCTGTCCGGCGGTCCCGACGGCCCGATCGACCCTCTGTTCGTCCAGAACAAGCGCGATGATGCGCTATCTTCTCTCGAAGAGATGAAGCGCGTCTTCGGTGATCGTTTCTACGTAGAGTTGCAGCGCCACGGTCTGCCGCAGGAGCCGGTCGCCGAGCGTGGCCTGGTCGACTGGGCCTACGCCAACGACGTGCCTTTGGTCGCCACCAACGACGTCTATTACGCCAAGGCCGCGCAGGCGAAGTCGCACGACGCCTTGCTGTGCATTTCCGACGGCGCCTTCACCGGCCAGGAAGACCGTCGCCGCATCACCGGGGAGCACTGGTTCAAGACGGCGGAGGCCATGCGCCAGCTGTTCGCGGACCTGCCCGAGGCTTGCGACAACACCATCGACATCGCGCGCCGCTGCGCCTTCCTGGTGCCCACGCGCGCGCCCATCCTGCCCCGCTTCGACACCGGCGCCGGTCGTTCCGAGCCCGACGAACTGGCGCACCAGGCGCGCGAGGGGCTTAAGGCCCGCCTGCAACAGGTCACGCCCGCCGCCCCGGAAGAAGAATACTGGACCCGCCTCGAATGGGAGGTCGGGATCATTCAGCAGATGGGGTTCCCCGGCTACTTCCTGATCGTGGCCGACTTCATCAAGTGGGCCAAGCTGCACGGCATTCCGGTCGGACCGGGGCGGGGCTCCGGCGCCGGCTCTCTGGTGGCCTGGTCGCTGACCATCACCGATCTGGACCCCTTGCGGTTCGGCCTGCTGTTCGAGCGCTTCCTGAACCCAGAACGGGTCTCCATGCCCGACTTCGACATCGACTTCTGCCAGGAGCGGCGGGAAGAGGTGATCGACTATGTGCAGGACCACTACGGCAAGGACCGGGTGGCCCAGATCATAACCTTCGGCACCCTGCAGGCGCGCGCCGTGCTGCGCGACGTCGGCCGGGTGCTGCAGATGCCGCTGGGCCAGGTGGACCGGCTCTGCAAGATGGTGCCGAACAACCCGGCTAACCCGGTGACTTTGGCGCAAGCGATTGATCTGGAGCCGCGGCTGAAGGAGGCGCGCGACGCCGAACCGGCGGTGCGGACCCTGTTGGAGACGGCGCTGGAACTGGAGGGGCTGTACCGCAACGCCTCTACCCACGCCGCCGGCATCGTCATCGGCGACCGACCGCTGACCGAACTGGTGCCGCTGTATCAGGACCCGCGCTCGACCATTCCGGCCAGCCAGTTCAACATGAAGTGGGTCGAGCCGGCGGGCCTGGTCAAGTTCGACTTCCTCGGCCTGAAGACCCTGACGGTGCTGGACCGGGCGCGGGAGTATCTGGAGCGGCGCGGCGCGGCGCCGGAATGGAACCTGCTGCCGCTGGACGACGCGAAGACCTATGAACTGATGGCCTCGGGCCAGACGGTCGGGGTGTTCCAGCTGGAATCCCAGGGCATGCGTGACACCCTGCGCAAGATGCGCTGCGGCTCCATCGAAGAAATCACCGCCCTGATCTCCCTCTATCGGCCGGGGCCCATGGAGATGATCGACACCTATATCGACCGGAAGTTCGGCCGGGCCGAGGTGGACTATCTGCACCCGTCCCTGACCGAGGTTCTGACCGAGACCTACGGCGTCATCATCTATCAGGAACAGGTGATGAAGATCGCCCAGGTCCTGGCGGGCTACAGCCTGGGTGAAGCCGACCTTCTGCGCCGCGCCATGGGCAAGAAGAAGAAGGAGGAGATGGATTTCCAGCGCCTTCGCTTCGTCAAGGGCGCGTCCGAGAAGTCCGTACCGGAGGCGCAGTCCGGTTCGATCTTCGACCTGGTGGCCAAGTTCGCGGGCTATGGCTTCAACAAGTCGCACGCCGCCGCCTATGCCCTGATCTCGTTCCAGACGGGCTGGCTGAAGGCCAATCATCCGGTCGAGTTCTTCGCGGCTTCCATGAGCCTCGACCTTTCGAACACTGACAAGCTGGCGGTCTTCTATCAGGACTGCCGTCGCTTCGAGGTGCCGGTCCTGGCCCCTGACATCAACCGATCCTCGGCCGACTTCGACGTGCAGTGGAAGGACGGGCAGGGCAGCGTCCTCTATGCTCTGGGCGCCATCCGCAACGTGGGTCTGGAGGCGATGAAGCACGTCGTCGAGGTGCGCGAGACGGGCGGACCGTTCGTCGACCTGTTCGACTTCCTGGAACGGGTTGATCCCAAGGCGGTCAACAAGCGGGCGCTTGAAGGGCTGGCCAAGGCGGGCGCCTTTGACAGCCTCAACCCCAACCGCCGGCAGTTGTTCGAACAGGCCGACATCCTGATCGCCTATTGCCAGAGCGTGGCCGCAGAACGGGCCTCGTCGCAGGTCAGCCTGTTCGGGGCGGATCAGGCGGGGGCCTCGCGTCCGCGTCTGCGCAGCGTCGAGCCCTGGGCCGGGCCGGACAAGCTGGATTATGAGCTCTCGGCGGTCGGCTTCTACCTGTCGGGTCACCCGCTGGAGGACCTGATGCCGGCGTTGCGGCGCAAGCGCGTGACCTTTGTTGCCGAGGCGCAGGGCCTGGCCGAGGCCGGGCACGAAGCCTTCATGATGGCGGGCGTCGTGCGCCGTCGTCAGGAGCGGGCCAGCGCCAAGAGCGGCGAGAAGTTCGCCTTTGTCACCTTCTCGGACCCGACAGGCGAGTTCGAATGCCTGTTCCCGCCGGAACAACTGCGGCGTTGCCGCGATATCCTGGAGGTCGGGACCTCGGTTCTGGTCAAGGTGCGTGCCAAGTCGGCGGACGGCGAGGTGCGCTTCTTTGGCGACGACGCCAGCCAGATGGAGACCTTGCTGGACGACACCCAGATCGGGCTGCGGGTGGTGCTGTCGGCGCAGTCGGCGGACGCCGAGGCGCTGAAGGCGCGACTGGACCGGGCGCGGGCGCAAGGGAAGGGCGGCGAGGTCTGGCTGCAGGCGACGCTGGGCGGTCGCACCGAGGTCGAGATCAAGCTGCCGGGGCGCTATCGCCTGGACGCGGCCCTGCGCGGGGCGCTGAAGTCGGCGCCTGGCGTGATCATTCTGGAGGATGCGTGATGAACGAGGGACAGATGGTGCGGCATGCGCGCGGAACATTCGATGTCGTCATCACCCCGGTTCAGCCGGCGGAAGGAGCGGCGTCGGACGCACCGGGCCGGATGCTGTTGGCCAAGACCTTTCATGGGGATCTGATCGGAACCGCCGCCGGCGAAATGCTGGCGACCATGAGCCCCGAGAGATCAGGCGCCTATGTGGCGCTCGACCGGGTGCGCGGCGTCATCGACGGTCGCGAAGGGGCATTCACCCTGGTGCATCGGGGTCTGATGGATCGAGGCGCGCAGGAACTGCTGATCACCATCGTGCCGGGGTCGGGGGCAGGAGATCTGACTGGGATCGCCGGGGTCTTTCACCTGACCATCACGGACGGTGTTCACAACTACGATCTGGAATACAGTCTGCCGACATCCTGAAGGAGGATCGACCATGGCCGTGCATAAGGGTTCCTGCCACTGCGGCGCAGTGGCCTATGAGGTCGAGGTCGGGCTGGAGGGCCTGATCGAGTGCAATTGCTCGCACTGCTATCGCAAAGGCTTCGTTCTTGCCTTCGCGCCGCGCGCCGCTTTTCAGCTGATGGCGGGCGAGGAGGCCACAACCTCCTACTTCTTCAACCAGCACAAGATCGACCATCGCTTCTGCAAGACCTGCGGCGTTCAGCCGTTCGGTTACGGCGTGGCGCCGGACGGGTCCGAGGTGGCGGCGATCAATGTGCGGACGCTGACGGACGTGGAGCCCTGGGGCTGGACCGCCAAGCGGGTGGACGGGCGCAGCTTCTGACTGATTGGCTTGCCTTTTCCGTTCAATCCGCCTAGAGAGCGCGCGCACTTCGCACGTGGGCGTGGCGCGGTCCGGGGAGACATCCCGGCCTGCACCGTTCCGAGGGACCGCAGGTCCTTTTACTCGCCCACGCTAGGTTTGATCGGAAAAAGGACACCACGATCATGGCACTGCCAGAATTCTCGATGCGTACGCTGCTGGAAGCCGGCGCTCACTTCGGTCACCAGACGCACCGCTGGAACCCGAAGATGGACCGCTACATCTTCGGCTCGCGCTCGAACATCCACATCATCGACCTGTCGCAGACGATGCCGCTGTTCCACCAGGCTCTGGTGGCTGTGCGTGACGTCGCCGCCAAGGGCGGTCGCGTTCTGTTCGTCGGCACCAAGCGTCAGGCTGCTGGCCCGGTGGCTGAAGCCGCCACGCGCTGCGCTCAATACTACATGAACAACCGCTGGCTCGGCGGCACGCTGACCAACTGGCGCACCGTCTCGGGCTCGATCGCTCGTCTGCGTGAACTGGAAGGCCTGCTGGCCAACGGCGGCGAAGGCCGCGTCAAGAAAGAACTGCTGACGCTGCAGCGCGAGAAGGACAAGCTTGAGCTGTCGCTGGGCGGCATCAAGGACATGGGTTCGATCCCGGACATCATGTTCGTGATCGACACCAACAAGGAAGCGATCGCGATCCAGGAAGCTCGCAAGCTGAACATTCCGATCATCGCTATCCTGGACACCAACTCGGATCCGGACGGCATCACCTACCCGGTCCCGGGCAATGACGACGCCGCCCGCGCCATCCAGACCTACTGCGACCTGATCGCCGATGCCGTCCTGGACGGTCTGGCTGCCGGCGCTTCGGCCTCGGGCATCGACCTGGGCGCTTCGGAAGCTCCGGTTGAGCCCATGCTGCGTGAAGCCGCTGCCGCTCCGGTTGAAGCCGAAGTTGCTCCGGCCGGTACGGAAGCTGTAGCCGCAGAAATGCTGGCGACTGAAGAAAAGGCCGAGGGCTAAGACGCTCTCCAGGCCCGGTCGGTGATCGGGCCTACCGCTAAACTGACATGCGGCCGGGCTATTCAAGCCCGGCCGCTCATCTGATTTTCCAGGAGACTGAACATGGCCGAGATCACTGCCGCCCTCGTGAAGGAACTTCGCGAGCGTTCGGGCGTCGGCATGATGGACTGCAAGAAGGCGCTGGTCGAAAACGACGGCAACATCGAAGCATCGATCGACTGGCTGCGCGCCAAGGGCCTGTCCAAGGCCGCCAAGAAGGCTGACCGCGTCGCCGCTGAAGGCCTGGTCGCCGTCGCTTCGAAGGAAGACGGCAAGGGTGAAGTCGCCGCCGCGATCGAATTCAACGCCGAAACCGACTTCGTCGCCCGTAACGACCTGTTCCAGAACGCCGCCAAGTCGTTCGCTCAGCACGGCCTGGACCACCACTCGGTCGAAGCCCTGCACGGCGCCGAACTGGAAGCCGGCAAGACGATCCAGGACGAAGTGACGAACATGATCGCCACCATCGGCGAGAACATGCAGCTGCGTCGCGCCGCCCGCCTGTCGGTGTCGGAAGGCGTCGTCGCCACCTACGTCCACAACGCTGTCTCGCCGGGCCTCGGCCGCATCGGCGTGCTGGTGGCTCTGGAAGGCGAGGGCGACAAGACTGCTCTGCGCGAACTGGGCCGCAAGATCGCCATGCACGTCGCCGCCACGGCGCCGCTGTCGCTGAACACCGACGACCTGGACCCGGCCGCCATCGAGAAGGAACGTACGGTCCTGACCGAAAAGGCCAAGGAAGAAGGCCGTCCGGAAAACATGATCGAGAAGATCGTGGAAGGTCAGATCAACAAGTTCCAGAAGGACGTGGTGCTGTCGAAGCAGCCGTTCGTGATGGACCCGGACGTGACCATCGAACAACTGGTCGCCAACTCGGCCAAGGAACTCGGCTCCTCGAACCTCAAGCTGGCCGGCTTCGTCCGTCTGGCTCTGGGCGAAGGCGTCGAGAAGGTTGAGGCTCTTGATTTCGCGGCCGAAGTGGCCTCGATGACGGGCGGCAACTAACACCGAAGTTTCTTCCTGAAAGGGAAGAATTTTCAAAAGGGCGCGTTCGGCTTTGATGGCTGACGCGCCCTTCGTCTATGATGAACCGCCGATTCACCTCGCGCGGATGCCTAACCCCAGTATCCACGGACCCAGACCCATGCCCGACGCCCCTTCCGAGTTCCGATATAAGCGCGTCCTGCTCAAGGTCTCGGGCGAGGTCCTGATGGGCGATCAAGCCTACGGCATCGACATGAAGACCGTCGACGTCGTGGCGGCGGCTGTAGCCCAGGTGGCGCGCGAAGGCGTCGAGATCTGCCTGGTCATCGGCGGCGGCAACATCTTCCGCGGCCTGTCGAAGGCCGCTGAAGGCATGGACCGCGCCAACGCCGACTACATGGGCATGCTGGCCACCATCATGAACGCCATGGCCATGCAGGGCGCGCTCGAGAAGATCGGCGTCGATACGCGGGTCCAGAGCGCCATTCCCATGGCCGCCATCGCCGAACCCTACATCCGTCGCCGCGCCATGCGGCATCTGGAAAAGGGCCGGGTGGTGATTTTCGCCGCCGGCGTGGGCGCGCCCTTCTTCACGACCGACTCGGGGGCCGCGTTGCGCGCCGCCGAAATGGGCTGCGACGCCCTTTTGAAGGGGACCAGCGTGGACGGCGTCTATACCGCCGACCCCAAGAAGGATGCGACCGCCACCCGTTACGAGACGTTGACCTATCAGGAAGTCCTGGCCAAGGACCTGCGCGTCATGGACGCCTCGGCCATCGCCCTGATGCGCGACAGCGACATTCCCATCGTTGTCTTCTCTATCCAGGAAGAAGACTCGCTGCGCCGGACGCTGCGCGGCGAGGGCACTTTCACCGTCATTACCAACAAGGCCGCTTAAGCGGCTCTCGACCCGAACGACAGACCAAGGACAATCACCATGGCCAAGCCCGACCTCAAGACCTATCGCGACCGGATGGAAAAAGCCGTCGCCTCGCTGAAGGAAGATTTCGGCGGTCTGCGCACGGGTCGGGCCAACTCGGGTCTGCTGGATCCGGTTCAGGTCGAAGCCTACGGCACCAGCTCGCCGCTGAACGCTGTGGCCGCCATCAGCGTGCCTGAACCGCGCATGATCTCGGTCAGCGTCTGGGACAAGGGCATGGTGGGGCCGGTCGAGAAGGCCATTCGCGCCGCCGGCCTGGGCCTGAACCCGATCGTCGACGGCCAGACCCTGCGCATTCCGGTGCCGCCGCTGACCGAAGAGCGCCGCAAGGACCTGGTCAAGCTGGCCGGCAAGTACGCCGAACAGCAGAAGATCGCTGTGCGCAACGTGCGTCGTGACGCCAACGACGACCTGAAAAAGGCCGAGAAGGCGACTGAGATCAGCCAGGACGAACAGAAGAAGATGGAAGCCGAGGTCCAGAAGGACACGGACGCCGCCATCAAGAAGATCGACGAGGCCTTGAAGGTCAAGGAAGTCGAGATCATGCAGGTCTGACGCAAGCTAGCGTCGGGAGGTAGCTAAGCAATGTCGGCCGAGACCGTCGCCATGGCGCCTGAGAAGGGGCCTCGTCACGTCGCCCTGATCATGGACGGCAACGGTCGCTGGGCCGAGCGTCGCGGCTTGCCGCGCGTCATGGGCCACCGTGAGGGGGTCCAGGCGCTGCGTCGTACGATCAAGGCGGCGCCGGATTTCGGCATCCGCTGCCTGACGGTGTTCGGGTTCTCGACCGAGAACTGGAGCCGTCCGGCGGACGAGGTGTCGGACCTTATGGGTCTGGTGCGTTCGTTTGTCGGCAGCGACCTGAAGCGGTTAGAGGCGGCGGGCGTGCGGGTGCGTGTCCTGGGCCGTCGCAAGGGTCTGCCCAGCGACATCGCCGCCATCGTGGATCGGGCCGAGGCGCAGACGGCGCACAATGAACGCTTCCTGCTGCAGGTGGCGTTCAACTACGGCGGTCGCGCCGATCTGGTGGACGCGGCTCAGCGGCTGGTCGATCAGGCGCATGCAGGGCAGCTCAGCCGCGACGTGACCGAGGATGACCTCGGCGCGGGTCTGTCGACCGCCGGCGCGCCGCCGGTCGATCTGATCGTGCGGACCTCGGGTGAGCAGCGGCTGTCCAACTTCCTGTTGTGGGAAGCCGCCTACGCTGAACTGGTGTTTCAGGACATCCTCTGGCCGGACTATGGCGCTGAGGCGCTGGGCGAGGCGGTGTCTCTCTATGGTAATCGCGAGCGGCGATACGGCGGACGCGAAGCGCTGCCAGACGCGGCTACAGCGAAGACGGCGGTAGGCTGATGGCGTTGAAGATCGGTGACATCGGCCTGAGAGCGGCCTCTGCCGTGGTGCTCGCACCCGCGGCGGTGCTGGCTACCTGGGCCGGCGGCGGCTGGTTCTGCGCTCTGGTTGTCGCGGCCTGCGGCCTGCTGGCGTTTGAGTGGGCGCGGATGAGCGCGCCGCGTTTCTGGCGCTCGGTGGGCGCTGCTGTCGCTCTGGCGCTGATTACCGCGGTGATCGCCGCCCATATCGGCCAGATGTCGCTGGCGCTGATCCTGTTGGTCTTCGGCGCTTTGGCGGCAGGCTTGTTCGCCCGGTCGCGCGGGGCCGAGGCTCTGGATGCGGCCTATGGCGTGCTCTACATCGGCTGGCCCTGCGTCCTGTTGATCTGGCTGCGCGATCTGAACGAGGCTCAGGGCCTCTATTGGACCGTGCTGGTCTTTGCTGTGGCCTGGTCGGCGGACATTCTGGCCTATCTGGTCGGCAGCGCCGTGGGCGGGCCCAAGCTGTGGCCGCGCTTTTCACCCAACAAGACCTGGTCGGGCTTCATCGGCGGCCTGGTCGCCGGGATGATCGCCGGGGCCGCCATGGCGGGCTGGCTTGAGATGGGCCGTCTGAACGCCTTCTGGGGCGGCGTCCTGGGCTTGACGGCGGCTCTGGCCACCATGGCGGGCGACCTGTGGGAGTCGGCGCTGAAGCGCCGCTTTGGGGTCAAGGACGCGGGCAACATCATTCCCGGCCACGGCGGCCTGCTGGACAGGGTCGACGGCCTGATGTTCGCGGTCGTGGTCGTGGCTGCTGGGCGCGTGATCGTCCTGATGCTGGGGCAGGGGACATGATCACCCGCAAGGTCAGCGTGCTGGGCTCGACCGGCTCGGTCGGGACTTCGACGCTGGACCTGATGGATCAGGCCGAGGCCGCCGGTTCCGGCGCGTTTCAGGTCGAGGTTCTGACCGGTGGAAATAATATCGCCCGTCTGGCCGAACAGGCCCGCCGCTGGCGACCCAAGCTGGCGGTGACGGCTGATCCCTCTCGGCTGTCGGAACTGCGTGAAGCCCTGGCCGGAACGGACGTCGAGATCGCCGCTGGACCCGAAGCCATCGTCGAGGCTGCGACGCGGCCCGTGGACTGGGTCATGGCCTCTATCGTCGGTTCCGCCGGCCTGCGCTCGGCCTGGGCTGCGGCTGGAACGGGCGCGACCTTGGCCTTGGCCAACAAGGAAAGCCTGGTCTGCTGCGGCCCGGCCCTGATCGAGCGGGTCAAGCGCAGCGGCGGCAAACTGATCCCGGTCGACTCCGAACATTCCGCGATCTTCCAGGTCTTTCCCGCCGAGTCGCCGGAACAGGTGTCGAAGCTGGTTCTGACCGCATCGGGCGGCCCCTTCCGCACCCTCCCGCGCGAGGCAATGGGCCGGATCACGCCGGAACAGGCCGTGGCTCATCCGAACTGGAGCATGGGCGCCAAGATCTCGGTCGACAGCGCCACCATGGCCAACAAGGGTCTGGAACTGATCGAGGCGGCCTATCTGTTCGCCATGTCGGGCGAGCGGATCGACGTGGTGGTCCATCCCGAATCAATCATCCACAGCCTTGTGGAATATGTGGACGGTTCGACCCTGGCCCAGATGGGCCCGCCTGACATGAAGACGCCGATCGCCTGCGCCCTGGCCTGGCCCGACCGGATGGCCTGGCCCGCGCCCAGGCTGGACCTTGCGGCGCTGGGTCGTCTGACCTTTGAGGCACCAGATATGGCGCGCTTCCCGGCGCTCAAGCTGGCGCGCGAAGCCCTGGCGGCGGGGGGCGCGGCGCCCATTGTTTTCAACGCGGCCAACGAAGTGGCGGCCCTGGCCTTCCTTGACCGGCGGCTGGGCTTTCTCAATATTGCCGCAGTCGTCGCCGACACCTTGGAACGCGCGACGATTTCGGGGGTGAGTTCCGGTTCCGACGACGCCTGCGATGCGGCCCTGGCCGTGGACGCGGCGGCCCGACGGATTGCGAACGACATCATCGCCTCGCTCGCGATTGCTGCCTGAGGGCGACAGGAGACATGACTGGGATGCTAGGTGTTCTTGGGCAGGCCCTGATCTATGTCGTGCCGTTCCTGCTGGTGCTGACCCTGGTCGTCACCATTCACGAACTGGGCCACTTCCTGACGGCGCGCGCCTTTGGCGTGAAGATGGAGCGGTTCTCCATCGGCTTTGGTCGAGCCATCTTCCAGCGCACGGACAAGCAGGGCGTCGAATGGCGTCTCGGCTGGCTTCCGCTGGGCGGCTACGTCAAGTTCGCCGGTGATCTGGATGCGACCGGCGTGCCGGACAAGGCGGGTCTGGATGCGCTGAAACAGGAGCTCGTGGCCGCTGACGGGCCTGGTGCTGAAAAAGACTACCTGTATTTCAAACCTTTGTGGCAACGCGCCTTGGTCGTTGCGGGCGGTCCGATCGCCAACTTCGTGCTGGCCATCGTCATCTTCACCCTGCTGTTCAGCCTGGTCGGGGTGGAGCTTCGTCCTGCTCGCGTCATGCAGGTTCAACCGGATTCTCCGGCTGCGACCGCGGGCTTCCAGCCTGGCGATCTCATCACTCACGTCAACGGCAAGCTGATCGCTGACGGAGGTGAGGTGACCCAGGTCGTGGCGCTGAGCAGCGGCGATCCAGTCCGCTTCACAGTCGAACGCGCGGGCGCCGACGTGCAGCTGACGGCGACGCCGGAACGCAAGATCGAAGAAAACCCCATCGCCGGACGGGTCTCGGTTGGCCGTATCGGTCTCGCCCTGGGATCCAGTCGCGATGAAGTGCGTCATGTCCGTTATGGGCCGATCGCCGCCGTCGGCCGTGGGTTCCAGGAGACTGGCAATATCCTCAGCACCACCTTCACCTACATCGGCCGCATCTTCACGGGGCGCGAATCGGGTGATCAGTTCAGCGGTCCGCTGGGAATCGCCAAGGCTTCTGGCGCTCTGACCAACGCGGCGGTGGCCGCGAACCCTGATCCGCTGGCTATGGTTGGAAATCTTCTGCTGACGCTGACCAGCTTCGCCGCCATACTTTCGGTCGGAATCGGTTTTTTAAATCTCATGCCCGTTCCGGTTTTGGATGGGGGGCATCTGATGTTCTATGCTTATGAGGCGGTGGCGCGCAGGCCGGTTGCGGCCAAGGTTCAGGAAGCGGGATATCGTGTCGGTCTTGCTTTGCTGGCCAGTTTAATGTTGTTCGCGACTTGGAACGACCTGCAGAAACTCAATCTCTTCAAATTCCTCGGCGGGCTCGTCTCGTGAGCCGACGCCAGCCCCCGATGGTTCCCCGAATGATTCAGAACGACAGTCGCCTCATGATCCGAACCCGTGGCCGTATCCTTGGACCCAGCGCATTGGCTCTGGTCGTCGCCGCCGGTCTGGCTGGACCCGCCCTGGCCCAGTCAGCGCCGGTCGCCACGCCGGCGGCTGCCCAGCAGGACCCGCAGGTGGTCGTTGCCGCTCCGGCCGAGGATCGCGCCGTCGTCAACCGCATCGTGGTGCGCGGCAATCAGCGCATCGATCAGACCACGGTCCTGTCCTATCTGCCGATCCAGCCGGGCGACACCATCGACGCTGCGACCATCGACGTCGCGGTCCGCACCCTTTCGCGCACCGGCCTGTTCGCTAACGTGCAACTGGGTCTTCAGCCCAACGGCGACCTGATTGTCGAGATCGCTGAAAACCCGATTATCAACCAGGTCACGTTCGAGGGTAACAAGGCCCTCGCCATCAAGAAATTGACTGACGAGGTCACGATCAAGCCGCGCGGCATCTACACGCGCGCTCGCGTCCAGGAGGACGTCGGCAAGATCGTCGAGCTTTACCGCCTGTCCGGCCGTATTTCAGCGACCGTCACGCCCAAGCTGGTTCAACTGGACCAGAACCGCGTCGATGTGGTGTTCGAGATCGACGAGGGGCCAGAGACCGGCGTCGCCGCCATCGCCTTCCTGGGCAATACGGCCTTCTCGGACAGTGATCTGCGTGAGGTCATGGTCACCAAGGAGTCCAGCTGGTGGCGTCTGTTCAGCTCTAACGACAACTACGACCCGAACCGTCTGGATTACGACCGCGAGCAACTGCGGAAATTCTATACGAACCGGGGCTATTACGATTTCCGCATCCTGTCGTCGGTGGCCGAATTGAAGCCTGACAACAGCGCCTTCGGCATGACGCTGACGCTGGATGAGGGCGACCGTTATAACTTTGGCGAAGTGAAGGTCGTCACCGAAAGCGACCGTCTGAACGCCGACTTCCTGACGCGTCTGCTGCCGATCCGTACGGGCGACCTGTATGAAAGCGACCGGATCCAAAGCGCAGTCGATACCCTGACCTTCGCGGCGGGCTCGGCTGGCTACGCCTTTGTCGAGATCAACCCGACCTATCGCGCCAATCCCGAAACGGACCAGGTCGACGTGACCTTCAACGTTAAGGAGGGCCAGCGGGTCTATATCGACCGTATCAACGTGGTCGGAAACACGCGGACTCTGGACTCGGTTATCCGTCGCGAGCTGATGGTCGGCGAGGGCGACGCCTTCAACCGCTCTTTGGTGGAGCGTTCGCGCAACAACCTACGCGCCCTGGGCTTCTTCAAGGACGTCAAGATCGAGGAGACGCGCGGCAGCGCGCCCGACCGTTCGATCGTGAACGTCACCGTCGAGGAACAGCCCACCGGCGAACTGTCCGTGGGCGCCGGGTTCAGCTCGGTCGACTCCTTCGTGCTGAACCTGGGCATCACCGAGCGCAACTTCCGCGGTCGTGGTCAGAACTTCGTGGCGCGGGCGGAATGGGGGTCGCTGCGTCAGCAGATCGACTTCCGTTTCACTGAGCCTAAGTTCCTGGGGCGCGATCTGCGGGCTGGCTTTGACCTGTTCCATACCCGCTACGACCTGAGTGAGTATTCCTCCTACGACTATCGTTCGACCGGCGGAGGTCTGCGTCTCAGCTACCCGTTGAACGGCTATTCGTCCTTTAGCGTGCGCTACTTCCTGAAGTCGGACGAAGTCATCATCCCGTCCGGCTACTGCAACGGGACCGGCTCGTCAGCGCTATGTGACCAGGCCGGGTCCTTCATGAACTCGTCGGCGGGCTATACGCTTCTGGTCAACCGGACGAACGATCCGGTCCGTCCGACGCGCGGCTGGTCGGCATCGCTTCGTCAGGACTTCGCCGGTATCGGCGGCGACGTGAACTATCTGAAGACCGAGGCGGACGCCTCCTGGTATCACGGCTTCAGCCCGCGCTGGGTGGTCAGCCTGCAAGGTTCGACGGGCTATGTCAGCGGCTGGAACGGCGACCCTATTCGCATCAACGACCGCTTCTTCAAGGGCGGAAACACCTTCCGCGGCTTCGAGACGGCCGGCATGGGCGCACGCGACCTGACGACGACTGACGCCTTGGGCGGCAACTTCTACGCCATCGGCACGGTTGAACTGACGGTGCCGAACTACCTGCCGGAAGAGTACGGCATCAAGACTTCGCTGTTCGCCGATGTCGGCACCCTGGGCATGCTGGACGACCGCTACATGGTCAACTCGGTCACCGGTCAGCCCAACCCGAACATCGTCGACAACCTGGCCCTGCGCGCAGCGGCCGGCGTCAGCATCCACTGGCGGTCGCCCATGGGACCGATCCGCTTCGACCTCTCCAAGGTTCTGTCGAAGGAAGACTACGACAAGACCGAGACCTTCCGCTTCTCCACCTCGACCCAGTTCTAACCGCAGCCTCCCAGACTGCTCAAAGGTTCAAGATGAAACTGTTTGCTATCGGCGCCTTCGCTATCGCTTCGCTCGCCGCGTCGTCGGCCTTGGCTCAGGCGCAAGGCCCCGCCAACCCCGGTCCGGTGATCCCCGGCGTCTGCGTCTATTTCAACCAGCAGGCCCTGGCTCAATCGACCGTCGGCCAGGCCGTTCAGACGCGAATGGAACAACTGGCCCAGGAAGTTCAGGGTGAGATCGCGCCCTACGCCACGCAGCTGCAGACCGAGTATCAGGCCCTGCAGCAAGGCGCGGCCACCATCCCGGCAGACCAACTGAACCAGCGCCGTCAGGCTCTGCAGCAGCGCGCCCAGGAAGCTCAACAGCTGGAACAGACCCGCGACAACGAGCTGCGCTACACTCTCGGTGAGCAGCGCAAGAAGATCTCGGAAGCCATCGAGCCGATTCTGGTCGCCGTCTATCAAGAAAAGGGCTGCGGCATCCTGGTTGACCGCGAAAGCGTCTTCATCATGAATCCAGCCATGGATGTGACGTCGCTGGTTATCCAGCGTCTGAATGCAGCCTTGCCGACGCTGAGCTTCAACCGCATGCCGGTTCCGGCTCAGCCGCAGTCGTAAGACGGGCCACATGCCCGATCCGAGGTTCTTTCAGACCCTGTCGCCCCTCACGGTCGCCGCCCTCGCCGAGCACATCGGCGAGGAGGTGGCTCGGGGCGGCGAAGTCGTCATCTCGGCCGTTGCGCCCCTGTCCACTGCGGACCGGGGCGCGATTGCGTTTTTGGGTGACCGCAAATTCGCGTCGGCCTTGGCTGAGACGCAAGCGGGATGCGTCATCGTGCCTTCGTCGGCCGTCGATGCGGCGCCTGCGGGTGCGGCGGTGATCGTGTCGGGCGAGGCCCAGGCCGCCTGGGCGCGCGCCTCGGCCCTGCTGCACCAACCGATCCGTCTGGATCGCGCCGCCAGCGTGGCCGATGCGGTCGAGGACGACAGCGTCGTCATTGAGCCCGGCGTCGTGCTGGGCGAGGGCGTTCGCATCGGTCGCGGCACGCGCATCGGCGCCAATACCGTGGTCGGTCCCGGCGTTCAGATCGGTCGCGACTGCCTGATCGGATCCAACGTTTCCATCGGCTTCGCCCTGCTGGGCGACCGGGTGAAGCTGCTGTCGGGCGCGCGGATCGGCGAGGCGGGCTTCGGCGCCGCCGCGTCCAGGGCTGGCCCGGTGGACATTCCGCAGCTCGGGCGCGTCATCCTGCAAGACGGCGTGACGGTCGGCGCCAACTCCTGCATCGACCGCGGCGCTTATGGCGACACGGTCATCGGCGAGAACACCAAGATCGATAATCTGGTCATGATCGGCCACAACTGCGTCATCGGCCGCAACAACCTGATGGCCGGCCACGCCGGCTTGGCGGGTTCGGTCACGACCGGCGACAACTGCATCTTTGGCGGGCGTGCCGGCGTGGGTGACCACATCACCATCGGCGAGGGCGCGCGCGTCGCCGCGGGCGGCGGCGTCCTGGCCGACATTCCGCCGGGCGAAACCTGGTCCGGCTATCCCGCAAAACCCCTGCGCCAATCCTTGCGCGAAGCCATCTGGCTGGCCAAACAGGCGTCCCAGAAAAAGGGCGCGAAAGAATCATGAGCGACGAAAACAAGATCGACTACGCCGAGGTGATGCGTCGCCTGCCGCATCGCTATCCCTTCCTGCTGGTCGACAAGGCCGAGGACTTCGTGGCGGCGACCTCGATCGTCGGCATCAAGAACGTCACGCACAACGAACCCTTCTTCCCCGGCCACTTCCCGATCGACCCGGTCATGCCGGGTGTCCTGATCGTCGAGGCCATGGCCCAGACGGGCGCCCTGCTGATGTCCAAGTCGCTGAACGTGGCGGTGGCCGACAAGGTCATCATGTTCATGTCGATCGACGGCGTGCGCTTCCGCAAGCCCGCCCGTCCGGGGGATCAGCTGCGCATGGAGGTCAAGGTGATCCGCGCGCGTGGCGACGCCTACAAGTTCCGTGGCGAGACCTTCATCGACGGCAAGCTGGCCGCCGAGGCCGAGTTCATGGCCATGGTCGTCACCGTGGCGGAACCCGCCCAGTGACCATCCACCCGACCGCCGTCGTCGACGCCTCGGCCCAGATCGCCGACGGTGTCGTGATTGGCCCCTGGTGCATCGTCGGCCCGGGCGTGACTTTGGCCGAGGGCGTCAAGCTGGTCAGCCATGTGGTTGTTCAGCAGGACACCAGCGTCGGCGCGCGGACGGTCATCCATCCCTTCGCCGTCATCGGCGGCGACCCGCAGCATAACGGCTACAAGGGCGAGCCGGTGCGGCTGGAGATCGGGGCGGACAACGTCATCCGCGAACACGCCACCTTCAACCGCGGCACGCCGCAGGGAACGGGCGTCACGCGGGTCGGCTCCAACGGCCTGTTCATGACCGGCGCCCACGTCGGTCACGACTGCGTCGTCGGCGATAATGTCGTCATGGCGAACAACGCCACCCTGGGCGGTCACGCCCACGTCGGCGACAAGGTCTTCCTGGGCGGCCTGTGCGCCGTGCACCAGAACGGTCGGGTGGGGCAGGGCGCCATCGTCGGCGGTCTGGCCGCCGTGACGCGCGACGTCATCCCCTATGGCTCGGCCTGGGGCAACCACGCCAGCCTGCACGGCCTCAACCTGATCGGGTTGAAGCGCAAGGGCTACGGCAAGGACGCGGTGCGTCGTCTGCTGGCCGCCTATCGCGACCTGTTCGAGGGCGAGGGCGTCTTCGCCGAGCGTCTGGACCGGGTCGAGACCGCCTATGCCGACCTGCCCGAGATCATGGAGATCGTCGCCTTCATTCGCGACGGCGCCAAGCGGCCGCTCTGCTTGCCGGACGCGGAATGACAAGCCCGGCTTCTGGGGCGCCCAAGCTGGCTCTGATCGCGGGTTCCGGTGATTTGCCGATCCGTATTGCGGCGCGGTGCGAAGCCGAGGGGCGGGCGGTCTTCATCATCCGTCTGGCGGGCTTCGCCGACGAGCATCTGGTGCGCTGGCCGGGCGAAGAGTTCGGCATGGCCGAGATCGGCCGTATCCTGAAGGCGATGAAGGCCGAGGGCTGTGAGGCGGTCTGTTTCGCGGGCTATGTGAACCGGCCTGATTTCAAGACCCTGAAGCCTGATTTCAAGGGGGCGACCCTGCTGCCTGGCATCGTGGCGGCGGCGACCAAGGGCGACGACGCCTTGTTGCGCAAGATCCTGTCGGTGTTCGAGGCCGAGGGTTATGCGGTCGAGGGCGCGGACGACATACTGGGCGGAGAGGCGCTGGCGGCGGGGGCCCTGGGCGCGGTCACGCCGACAGTCGAGCAGCTTCAAGACCTGAAGAAGGCGCTGCACGTCGCGGAAAAATCAGGTGAACTGGATATCGGCCAGGGTGCGGTCGTTTGCGACGGACTGGTGCTGGCGGTCGAGGCGCAGGAAGGCACCGACGAGATGCTGCGTCGGGTGGCGGGGCTGCCCGCTGACCTGCATGGCGCACCCGGGGCGCTGAAGGGGGCGCTGGGCAAGGCGCCCAAGCCGATCCAGGATTTGCGGGTGGACATGCCCGTCATCGGGCCGCGCACGGTCGAGCTGGCGGCCGCCGCCGGGCTGGCGGGCATTGGCGGTTTCGCCGGGCGGCTGATCATCATTGATCACGAGGCTCTGGTCGAGGCGGCTGACCGTCTGGGCCTGTTCGTCTGGGGCGTGGCGCAATGAGCCGTCCGCTGAAGATCATGCTGGTCGCCGCCGAGGCCTCGGGCGACGCCCTGGGCGCCGGTCTGGCGAAGGCCCTGAAGACACGGCTGGGCGCGGACGTCAGCTTCGTCGGCGTTGGCGGCCCCAAGATGGCGGCTGAAGGCGTCGCCAGCCCGTTCGACATCGCCGAACTGTCCATTCTGGGCTGGATCGAGGGTCTGAAGGCCTATGGTCTGGTCAAGCGGCGGGTGGCCGACACGGTCGCGCTGGCCAAGGCCGAGCAGCCGGACGCCGTCGTCCTGATCGACAGCTGGGGCTTCACCATCCGCGTGGCCAAGGCGCTGCGGGAAGTCCTGCCAGGCGTGCCGCTGATCAAATACGTCGGACCCCAGGTCTGGGCCTCGCGTCCGGGGCGGGCCAAGACCCTGGCCGCCAGCGTCGATCACCTGCTGTCGCTCTACAGCTTCGACGCGCCCTGGTTCGAGCGCGAGGGCCTGCCGACCACCGTCGTGGGGTCTCAGGCCCTGCACGTCGATATGGCCGGCGCTGACGGCGCCCGATTCCGCGCCGCGCGCGGCATCGCCGCCGATGCGCCTCTGCTGCTGGTCCTGCCGGGCAGTCGTCCTAGTGAAATCAGTCGGATGACGCCTGTTTTTGAGGCGACGGTGAAGCGACTAAAGGCGACGACGCCGTCCCTGGAAGTGGCTGTCGTCGCCGCCGGCACCGTCGCCGCCGATGTCGCCGGCCGTGTCGCCGCCTGGCCCTTCCGCGCCCACCTGGTGCAGGAGGCTGACAAGTACGACGCGATGAAGGCCGCCAATGTCGCCCTGGCCACCAGCGGCACGGTCTCGACCGAGCTGGCCCTGGCTGGCGCGCCCATGGTCATAGCCTACAAGATCGACGGGCTCAGCTATGCCCTTATGAAGAACCTGGTGACGGCCAAGCACATCACCCTGTTCAACATCGCCGCCGACGACCGCATCGCGCCTGAGTTCATCCAGAACGAGGCCACGCCCGAGAAATTGACCGAGGCTGTCGGTCGCCTGCTGTCCGACCCCCAGGCCGCCGCCGATCAGGCCGCGCGCCAGACGGCGGCGCTGGACCTGATGGGGCGCGGCGGACCTGATCCGTCCGAACTGGCGGCGGACGCGGTGCTGCGGGTGATCGCGGCCAGCGCCGTCTAAGGCAGTTTAGAGACTGTCCGAAACTGACCTGACTTCACCGACGAAGATGGGCAGGATTTCGCGGAAGCGGGGGAGGTATTCCTCAAGGCTGCCGTCAGCGAGCCCAAGGTAGGTTTTACACTTGGCTTCTGAAGCTTCTCCCTCGAAAGGGGGCGCTTGATTGGCGGACGCGGCGATCATCGTGTCGGCCATTTCAGCAAAACGCTGTTTTACATGAGCGATCTCGGCCAAGTCGGTCAGGCCAGATCGTAGATCATCGAGGGCGTTGGGCGCCACGAATCCTTCACATGCCCGAAGAATAGAGGCTTTCATGCTGATCGCCGCGATGTACTGCGAGATGGCTTGGATCTCCTCGACGGATTGAGGTCCACGAGGCGGCGTCACGACCTGAGTTTGGAGGGCCATGGCGGCGACTAGAACGATCATGAGCGGCTCTCCAGAAATGAACTAGGGTCAGCTTAGCAATGACCGATGAAGACCCTACAGCGATCGAGTCATCAAACCATTGCCCACGTTCGAGAGCTTCAGCGATCTAGCGCGTCATCCACGGCTTGTTGGAGCCGGACTTCACGGTGACCGACTGGTCACGCTTGAGGCCGCCTTTCTGGGGCGGGCCAGAGCGGGCTTTCAGGGCGGCCTGTTTCAGGCGGAGCGCCTTCTGGGCCGGGGTTTCTGCGGCGGGGGCGTCGTCGTTGTGGTCGCTCATCCGGGGTTCCTAGCACATCGCAGCCGCCTCGGCGGCGTGTTCCGAGAACAAAAAACGCCGGAGCTTTCGCCCCGGCGTTCTTGATTTTGTAGGGCCGTGGTCAGAAGGCTCAGCCTTCTCGACCCGACACGGCGTGATTAGCCGCGTTGTTCGATCGGCACATAATCGCGTTGCGTCGGGCCGGTGTAGAGCTGACGCGGGCGACCGATCTTCTGCGACGGGTCGGCCATCATTTCCTGCCATTGCGAGATCCAGCCCACGGTGCGGGCCAGGGCGAACAGGACGGTGAACATGGTGGTCGGGAAGCCCATGGCCGACAGGGTGATGCCCGAATAGAAGTCGACGTTCGGGAACAGCTTGCGCGAGGTGAAGTACTCGTCCGACAGGGCGACGCGCTCCAGTTCCTTGGCTACCTGGAACAGCGGATCGTTCTCGCGGCCCGTGGCGGCCAGCACTTCGTAGGCCGACTGCTGCATGACCTTGGCGCGCGGATCGTAGTTCTTGTACACGCGGTGGCCGAAGCCCATCAGCTTGTACTTCTTGTCCTTAACGCCCTGAATGAACTCGGGAATACGGTCCGGCGTACCGATTTCCTTGAGCATGTTCAGCGCCTCTTCGTTGGCGCCGCCGTGCGACGGGCCCCACAGGCAGGCGATGCCGGCGGCGATACAGGCGAACGGGTTGGCGCCCGACGAACCGGCCAGACGGACGGTCGAGGTCGAGGCGTTCTGCTCGTGGTCGGCGTGCAGGGTGAAGATGCGGTCCATGGCGCGAACCAGGGCCGGATCGACCACATAGTCCTCGGCCGGGACGGCGAAGCACATGCGCAGGAAGTTCTCGGCGTACGACAGGTCGTTGCGCGGCGAGATGAAGGGCTGGCCGACGTGGTACTTGTACGCACGGGCGGCGATTGTCGGCATCTTGGCGACCAGACGGATGGCCGAGATGTCGCGCTGCACCGGATCATGGATGTCGAGGCTGTCGTGGTAGAAGGCCGACAGGGCGCCGACGGTGCCGACCATGATCGACATCGGGTGGGCGTCGCGACGGAAGCCTTCGAAGAAGCGGTCGAACTGGGCGTGCAGCATGGTGTGCCGCGTGACGCTCTCTTCGAACTTCTCGAACTGGGCGGCGGTCGGCAGTTCGCCGTGCAGCAGCAGGTGGCAGACTTCCAGGAAGTTCGACTGCGACGCCAGTTGGTCGATCGGATAGCCGCGGTGCAGCAGAACGCCTTCGTCGCCGTCGATGAAGGTCAGGGCGCTTTCGCACGCCGCCGTCGACGTGAAGCCGGGGTCAAAGGTGAAGGCGCCGGTCGCGGCGTACAATTTGCGGATGTCGACGACGTCCGGTCCGGTGGAGCCCGAAAGGACGGGAAGTTCGACGTTCTTGTCGCCGTACGAGAAGGTCGCCGTACCGGCGGGTTTCGCTTGTTCAGTCATCTAGGCCCCTTATTTTTCTTCCGGCCGGGCGCGGGGAGGCGTCCAGCCTGCGTGGTTATGGGTGTTCACTTATCTTGTTGCAGCGCATCATCCAAGCGCCCGAGACTTTCGTCGCGCCCCAATGCCGCCAGAATTCGGGCGATGTCCGGCGAGACGGAACCGCCCGTGAGAGCGCCTCGCATTGAAGGCCCTATTTTTCCGAAGCCTACGCCTTCTTCTTCTGCAAAAACTTTAAGCTCGGTTTCAAGGGCGAAGACGTCCCAGCTCTGGAAAAGGCGTAGTCGCTCACGGAGTCGTGAAATTCTATCCCCCCCTTCGCCGTCCAGCAGACCGCGGGTTTTGTCGTCTAGCGCCAGCGGGCGGGCCTTCAGCACGAAATCGGTCTGGGTCGCCAGTTCCACGATGGTCTTGGCGCGATCCTTGACGAAGGGCATGGCACGCAACAGGCGGGCCTCGTCATCGGGTTGCAGGGCGCGCCCCTTAGTCAGGTGAGCGTCCAGGGTCAGCTTGGCCAGACGGTCGTCGTCGGCCAATCGGATCCAGTGGGCGTTGACGTGGGCCAGCTTGTCGAAGTCGAGGCGGGCCGGCGCCTTGCCGATGCCGGGAAGGTCGAACCATTCAATGGCCTGCTCGTCGCTGAACAGTTCATCGTCGCCATGGGCCCAGCCCAGGCGCGCCAGATAGTTGCGCATGGCCTCGGGCAGGTAGCCCATCTCGGCGTATTCATGCACCGCCTGCGCGCCGTGGCGCTTGGACAGCTTGGCGCCGTCGGGGCCGTGGATCAGCGGGATGTGGGCGAAGGTCGGCCGGGTCCAGCCGAGCGCGTCGTAGATCAGGCTCTGGCGGGCGGCGTTGTTCAGGTGGTCGTCGCCGCGAATGACGTGGGTCACGCCCATGTCGTGGTCGTCCACCACCACGGCGAGATTATAGGTCGGAGCGCCGTCCGAGCGCAGGATGACCAGATCGTCCAGAGAGCCTGAATCCCAGCGCACCGCGCCCTGAACCGCATCCTCGACCAGGACGGAGGTGTCCAGCGGGCGGCGGAAGCGGACGGTGAATGGCTTGACCAGGTCATCGACGCTCGGTTCACGGTCGCGCCAGGGCGAAACGAAGTCGCGGCCCTCGGCCTTGGCGGCGTCGCGCAGGGCGCCGGTTTCCTCGGCGCTTAGGTAGTCGCGGTAGGCATGGCCCGATGCCAGCAGTTGCTCGGCGACTTCGCGGTGACGGTCGGCGCGGGCGAACTGGAAGACGGGATCTTCGTCGCCGAACAGTTCCAGCCAGGACAGGCCGTCGAAGATGGCTTTCACGGCATCGTCGGTCGAGCGTTCACGGTCCGTGTCCTCGACGCGGATCAGGAATTTTCCGCCCCGACTCTTGGCGTACAGCCAGTTGAATAACGCGGTTCTCGCGCCGCCGATATGCAGGTAGCCTGTCGGCGAGGGGGCGAAGCGGGTGACGACTGTCGAAGAAGAGGAGGTCATAAACAAGGGGTCCGTTGCGGAGGTCCTTATACGCCCGCGCGCGCCAAAGCGAAGCCTTGCCTTAAGGGTTCTTGACGCCGTGCGCGCCGAAGCCGCGGCGCAGACGGATCGCTGGCGGTTGTGGGCGCCGGTCTTCTTTGGCGGCGGGTGCGCGGCCTATTTCGCCTTGAAGAGCGAACCGGCGCTCTGGCCGTTGATCGGGGCGGCGGGGCTGAGCGGCGGGGCCTGGCTGGCGGCGCGGCGGTTCGGTCTGGCGAGGCGCTGGACGCTGATCTTGCTGATGCTGGCCTGTCTGTGCGGCGGGGCGGCGGTGGCCAAGCTGAGGACCGAGGCGGTCAGCGGGCCGATTGCGCCGGCCTTGGCCGAGCCGACCGTCGTCGAGGCCTGGGTCATCGACGTCGATAGTCCGGGCGAACGCGGGGCGCGAATCGTCGTGGCGCCGGTGCGGATCAGAGGGCTGACGCCCGAGGCGACGCCAGTGCGCTTGCGGGCCACGGTGCGGGGCGAGCCGCCGGCGCCGGGGACGGCGGTGCGACTGTTTGGTATTCTGAACCCGCCGCCGTCGCCAGCCAGTCCGGGGGCCTATGACTTTGGCCGCAACGCCTATTTCCAAGGCATGAGCGGGACGCTGTTCGCTCTGGGGCAGACGCGGCCAACGGTCCTGCGCGAGCCGCCGTGGCGAGTGCGGATGACGATGAAAATCAATGCGGCGCGCTATGCTCTGGCGCAGCGTATCGTGGCTCGGTTGGGCGAGAGGACAGGCGGGATCGCCGCCGCCATGACCACGGGGCACGAGACCTGGATCGGGCGCGAGGATCTGGACGCCATGCGCGATTCCGGGCTGGCGCACATCCTGTCGATCTCGGGGCTGCACATGGCCATCGTCGGGGGCTTCGTCTTCTTCGCCGTTCGGCTGGGCGTGGCGGCCTGGCCCTGGCTGGCGCTGCGGGTGTCGGGCAAGAAGGTGGCGGCGGTCGCGGGCCTGATCGCGGTCGGGACCTATCTGGTGGTGTCGGGCGCGCCGCCGCCGGCGGAACGGTCGGCGATCACGGCCTCCATCGCCTTTGTCGCCATCCTGCTGGATCGGCAGGCGGTGACCATGCACGCTCTGGCGGTGGCGGCCTTCGCGGTGCTGTTGTTACAGCCCGAGGCCATCGTCACACCGGGGTTCCAGATGTCGTTCGCGGCGACGGCGGCCTTGGTGGCGCTGGTCGAGGTCTGGCCACGACGGATCAAGGAGATTTCGGCGCCATGGCCCATTGTGGCGACGCAGCGCCTGGGCAACTGGCTGGTGGTCGCCTGCACCGCCAGTCTGGTGGCGGGCATGGCGACGGGCCCATTCGCCATGCAGCATTTCAACCGGACGGCGGTCTATGGCTTGATCGCCAATCTGGGGACGGCCCCGATCGCGGACTTCATCCTGATGCCGGCGCTGGCGTTGGGGGCGGCGCTGGAGCCGTTGGGGCTGGGCGCGCCCTTCCTTTGGCTGGCGGGCAAGGGGGTGGAGATGATGCTGGCCATCGGCCACTGGACCGCGGGTCTGCCGGGCGCGGTGCAGACGGTGGCGAGCGCGCCGGCGGCGGCTCTGCCGGCGGCCTTCCTCGGCATCTTGTTCATCTGCCTGTGGCGCGGGCGGTTGAGGTGGCTGGGCCTGCCGCTGGCGGCGGCGGTGCTGATCTGGCCGAGGCCGGCGGCGCCCGACCTGTGGATCGGCGATGGAGGGACCAATGCGGCCTTTCATCAGGCAGGGGCGGCGGTCGTGGTGCGTCCTGGCGTGCGACAGTTCGCTGCGGACCTGTGGTCGCGGAGGCGCGGGCTGGACCTGACGCCAAGGCCGGAAGAAGGCTGGACCTGCAAGCGATCCTTCTGTGCGCCGGAAGCGGCTGGGCCGATCGCTCTGTGGTGGGGAAAGAAGGCGCCGACGGCCGAGCAACTGGACGCGATGTGCCGCTCGGCAGAGGTCGTCAGCAGCCGCGCTGAACTGGCGACGTTGCCATCGTCATGCATCGACCGGCTTGTGCTGGACGGCTTGGACTACGCCCGCGGCGGTTCGGTCGAACTGTGGCGCGTCGGGACGGGCTGGAGGGCGGTGTGGGCGGCCGACGTGCGGGGGCAGAGGCCCTGGACGCGTCAGGCCGATCCCGACTTCAGTGATAGCGGCGGATAAGGCCGACCAGCTTGCCCTGAACCGCGACCTGATCCGAGCCGTAGATCTTGGTCTCGTAGTTGCGGTTGGCGGGCTCCAGGGCGATGGAGGCGCCCTTCTTGCGCAGGCGCTTCAGCGTCGCCTGTTCGCCCTCGACCAGCGCCACCACGATCTCGCCCGACGAGGCGTCGGCGGTCGATTTGATGATGACCATGTCGCCGTTGAGGATGCCCGCCTCGATCATTGAGTCGCCCTCGATCTCCAGCAGGTAGTGTTCGCCCGCGCCCAGCATGGCTTCCGGCACCGGATAGCGGGCCGTTTCATGCTCGATGGCGTCGATGGGGGTGCCGGCGGCGATCTTGCCCATCAGGGCCAGGTCGCGGGTGTCGTTGGCCGGCTCGGCGGCTCGGGGGCGACCGCCGCCTTCGATCACGCCGGGCTTGAAGCCCGCATGCCCGCGCGGCGCACCGGCCGTGGCCTGTTCCGGCAACTTGACGACTTCCAGCGCGCGGGCGCGGTGGGCCAGACGGCGGATGAAGCCGCGTTCCTCCAGCGCCGTGATCAGGCGGTGGATGCCCGACTTGGACGCCAAATCCAGCGCCTCCTTCATTTCGTCGAAGGAGGGCGAGACGCCCGTTTCCTGAATGCGTTCGTGAATGAACATCAGGAGTTCGTGCTGCTTCTTGGTGAGCATGGGCGCAAGGCTTCCAGAACAAGGCGTGAACCGTTGAGGATGTTCTGTAAGTGTTCTTGCTCAATGTCAACTCAAACGCAGGCGCTTGGTCTGGAGCGTTCAAACCGCTGCACAGGCCCGCCTTGTTCGGGCAGACGGGCCCTGGCGACCGAAGTCGCGGCCCTGCGTCAGGCCGTCGCCGCCCTTCAGGCCCGCATCGACGCGATGGAGGCGGCGGGCCGATCATTGCCGTCAGCCTCGGATTCCGCCGCATCTGCGGTCGCGTCTCCCGGAGCGGCGCCGACGGCAAGCTGGACCACGTCCGCCTCGACGACGACCGGGCCGCCAGCCCGCAACACCATCGGGGACGAACTGACCGGGGCAGCCCGCGCCGACACGGCGGCGCCGCCGAACGACCCGCAACTTCGGGGTTTCATCCCCATTCCCGGCACCGGGACGATGGTGAAGCTGAGCGGGTTCGCCAAGGTCAACGCCATCTATGACTTGGGCCCGGCAGGGAACCCGGACAAGCTGATCACCTCGTCCATTCCGATTGGCGGCGGAGATGCGCACAACGCCAATCTGGACGCCACCGCCACTCGCTTCAGTTTCGATGTGCGGCGCCCCAGCGCCCTGGGGCCGTTGCGCTTCTATCTGGAGAACGACTTCTACGGCGGGGCGGGCAGCACGGCCTTTCGGTTGCGTCAGGCTCACGGCCAGGTCGGCAACACCTACGCCGGCTACGGCTACAGCGCCTTTACTGATTCCGACGCCCTGCCTGAGACCCTCGATGACGAGGGGCCTAATGCCGGGGCTCTGCTGCGCGTGGCGGCGATCCGCCAGATCTGGAAGCTGGGCGGCGGCGCGACGGCGACCCTGTCGGTCGAGGACCCGTCGTCAGAACTGATTCTGGGCGCGGGACAGGCCTCGGCGCAACCGGCGCCGGACGTGGTCGGCGCCGTGCGGCTGCAAGGCTCGTGGGGTCATGTCCAGACGTCGGCCGCGCTGCGCCGGCTGGGCTACAACCAAGGCGATCGGCATGACGGCGCCTTCGGCTATGGGCTGAACCTGTCGGGCCTGTTCAAGCTGGGCGGTGATTTCGCCATGGCGGGCTTCACCTATGGCGATGGCGCGGCGCGCTATTTCAACGACCTGGGCGGGAGCGGCTATGACGGTCTGATCCAGCCGGACGGTGATTTGCGCACCCTGTCCGTCTATGGCGGCTATCTCGGCTATACGCGCCACTGGAGCCCGCGCTGGCGATCCAATCTGGTCGGCGGGATGGTGGTGGTTGAGCGCGACGCCCTGCTGGCGCCGACAGCTTTCCGGTCCAGCGGCTATGGCGCGCTGAACCTGATCTGGGCGGTCAGCTCGACCTTCTCGGTCGGGGTCGAGGCCCTGTACGGGCGTCATGAGCTGCAGAACGGGCAGGACGCCGACGTCACCCGGCTGCAGGCCAGCCTCAAATACGATTTCGTCCGTTGAGCGCCCTGCTGGTTCAGAACCCGGAGATGGCGCTGTTCCTGGCGCTGGCGATCGGGCACCTGATCGGCAGGGTCAAGGTCGGGCCGATCCAGTTGGGCGGCGTTTGCGGCACCCTGATCGTGGCGCTGATCCTGGGGCAGAGCGGGGTCAAACTGGATGCTGACCTGAAGGCGGTGGCCTTCGCCCTGTTCATCTTCGCCCTGGGCTTCACAGGCGGGCCGCAGTTCTTCGCCAATGTTGGCAAGGGCTGGCGCTATGGGATGCTGTCGCTGGTCGAGGTCGTCGCCGTAATGGCCGTGGTGATGACGGCGACCGTGCTGTTGAGCCTGAATCCGGGCGCGGCGGCGGGGATGCTGGCGGGGTCGGCGACGGAGTCCGCCGTCATCGGCACGGCGTCCGAGGCGGTCAGCCGGCTGGCCTTGCCGCCGAGCCAGATCGAGGCCCTGCAAGGCGAGATCGCCACCGCCTACAGCGTCACCTACCTGTTCGGCCTGATCACCATCGTCCTGTTCACCAGCCAGTTGGCCCCGGCCATCCTGCGCATCGACCTGAAGAAGGAGGCGGCCGACCTGGCGCGCCGCATGGGCGGGGAGGGCGGGAGCGGGGCTCCGGCCCTGCCGCCCCTGGTCGGACGGGCTTTCGCCGCCGGGGCCGCCGCGGGCGAGACGGTCGCCGCCTTCGAGCAGCGTTTGGGCTATGACGCCACGGTCGAGCGTATCCGACGCGGCGATCAGGTCCGCGAGGCGGCGTCTGACGACGTGCTTCGGCCCTCCGACGTTCTGCTGATCGTGGGGCGGCGCGACGGGGTGTTGAGGGCCGCCGACGTGCTGGGGCCTGAGACCGTCGCGACCCATCTGGACATGCCGCTGGCGCGCCGGTCCTATGTGATGAACAGGGCCGAACTGGTCGGGAAGACGGTGGCGCAGTTGCGCGCCCTGGCTCCGCTTGAGTCCCATCGCGGCGTCTATATCGCGGGCATCCAGCGACTGGGCCACGCCGTCCCGGTCCTGCCTGGCACGAAGCTGGAGCGCGGCGACGTCATCGACCTGTATGGCGCCGATCGCGCGGTGGCCCGCGCCGGCGAGGAGTTGGGCCGGGCCATCCCCTTGGGCGACAAGACCGACTTCGTCATGCTGGGGCTGGGCGTCCTCGTCGGCATCCTGATCGGCATGCTTGGGGCGACGGTTGCGGGCATCAATGTAACCCTGGGCGCGGGGGGCGGCTGTCTGCTGTCGGGTCTGTTGTTCGGCTGGTACGCCTCGCGGCGCGCGGGATCGGCGGCCTTCCCGTCGTCAGCGGCCCAGATCCTGAAGGACTTCGGCCTGGCCACCTTCATCGCCGCTGTCGGCTTTTCCGCCGGGCCGGACGCGATTCGTCTGATCAAGGAATACGGCCTGGCCCTGCCGCTGGCGGGCATTCTGGCGGTCCTGATCCCGGCCTCGCTGTCGTTGTTCATCGGCCATCGCCTGTTGAAGATCGAGACGCCGATCCTGCTGGGGGCCATCGCCGGACAGCAGTGCAGCACGCCGGCGATCAGCGCCCTGGTCAGCGCCTCGGGCAACTCGACGCCGGTCGTCGGCTACACCGTCACCTACGCCATTTCCAACGTCCTGCTGCCTCTGCTGGGGCCGGTGGTCGTCGGGCTGGCGGCGCATCTGGGATAGAGGAGGAGAGGCGTCATGGACTGGCTGCATAACCTGTTCGCACGCTCGCCGGAGGCCGCGCTCTTCCTGACGCTGGCCATCGGCTATGCGATCGGCAAGATCAACTTCGGCCGGTTCCAGTTGGGCGGGGTCGGAGGCTCCCTGCTGGCGGCGGTCGTCGTCAGCCAGGTCGGAGTGCAGATCGACGAAGGGGTGAAGGCGGTGATGTTCGCCCTCTTCATCTATGCCGTCGGCTACAACAGCGGGCCGCAGTTCTTCAACTCGCTGAACAAGTCCAGCCTGCGCGAGATCATCCTGGCGGTCTTCCTGGCGATCACCGCCCTGGTGACCGTGGTGGTGCTGGCCAAGCTGTTCCACCTGGACAAGGGGCTGGCGGCCGGTCTGGCGGGCGGCGCCCTGACCCAGTCGGCCATCATAGGCACGGCGGGCGACGCCATCTCGCGTCTGCCCCTGTCGCCAGAAGCCATCAAGGCCCTGCAGGCCAATGTCGCCATCGGTTACGCCGTGACCTACGTCTTTGGCTCGCTGGGCGCCATCATCGTCTGCGTCAACATCCTGCCGCGCTTCATGAAGGGCGACCTCAAGGCCGACGCGGCCAAGGTCGAGGCGCAACTGCGCGGCGGCACGCCTGCGTTCGGCCCCGGCGCGACGCCGGCCCTGCCGCGTCTGGTCGGCCGCGCCTATCAGGTGCGCGAAGCCGAGGGGCGAACCGTGGCCGAGATCGAGACCGCGGCCCAGGACGCCATCACCATCGAGAGCGTCCTGAGGGCAGGTCAGGTCGTGCCGCTGAAACCCGACCTTAGGCTTCAGGCCGGGGATGTGGCGGTGGTCGTCGGGCGGCGTGATCAGGTGGTCGACATGGCCTCTGACATCGGTCCCGAGACCGTCCTGCCCGACGAGGGCGAAAACCCGGTCATGCAATCGCGTCAGGCGGTCTTCACCCGCAAGGACATGAACAACATGACCATCGCCGAGGTGCAGGCGGCGGTCGATCGCGACATGCGGCGCGGCGTCTATATCGAGGGCATCACGCGCATGGGGCGGCCTCTGCCCGTCTTGCCGGACACCAGGCTGGTCCACGGCGACGTGGTCACCTTCTACGGATCGGCCTCCGATACCCAGCGCGCGGCCAAGGCGGCGGGTTATGAACTGGTTCCCAGCGACAAGACTGACTTCGTCTATCTGGGGCTCGGGGTTCTGGTCGGCCTGCTGATTGGTCTGCTGAGCGTGCAGATCGGCAATGTCCCGCTGACTCTGGGGGCAGGGGGCGGCGCCCTGCTGTCCGGCCTGGTGTTCGGCTGGATGCGCGCCAAGCGGCCCATGTTCGGGGCCATGCCCCACGCGGCGGGGCAGCTGCTACAGGACTTCGGCCTGGCCGCCTTCGTGGCGGTGGTCGGTCTGAACTCGGGGCGTCAGGCCCTGCAGACGGTGCAGGAGCATGGGATCACCATCTTCATCCTTGGCGTGATCGTGACCCTGCTGCCGCTGCTGCTGACCATGCTCTTTGGCCGCTACGTCCTGCGTTACGACAACTCGGCCGTCTTCGCTGGCGCCCTGTCGGGATCGCGCAGCGCCAACCCCGCCTTCGGCGAGGTCCTGTCCAAATCCGAAAGTTCCGTGCCGACCGTCCCGTTCGCCATCACCTATGCCCTGGCCAACGTCCTTTTGACCCTGCTCGGCCCGCTCGTGGTCGGTTTGGTCTAGCCCCCCTGGAGACGTTTGAGATGCATTCCCACGATGACAAGCTCGCCCAGCTCAGCCCGTTTGAGCTGAAGGATGAACTGATCAAGCTGGCCTCCAGTGTCGAGAACCGGCTGATGCTGAACGCCGGGCGCGGCAACCCGAACTTCCTGGCCACGACGCCGCGACACGGCTTCTGGCGGCTGGGCCTGTTCGCCATGCGCGAGGCGGAACGGACCTTCGCCTACATGCCCGAGGGACTGGGCGGATTTCCTCGTCTAGCGGGGATCGAAGACCGCTTCGAGATCTATGCGCGCGAGCACGCCGGGGCCGAGGGCATGGCGTTTCTGGCCGGCGCCGTCTCCTATGTCCGCGACCAGCTGGGTCTGGACGCCTCGGCCTTCCTCTATGAGATGTGCGAGGGGATTCTGGGCTGCAACTATCCGGTGCCCGACCGGATGCTGAAGCAGTCAGAGGTCATCGTCGGCCACTATCTGCGCGATGAAATGGCCGGATCGCACAGTCTGGTCGGAGAGTTCGACATCTTCGCCACAGAGGGCGGGACGGCGGCGATGACCTATATCTTCAACACCCTGCGCGAGAACCATCTGGTGTCGCCGGGCGACAAGATCGCCATCGGCATGCCGATCTTCACCCCCTACATCGAGATCCCCGAGCTGAACGACTATCGGCTGGAGCAGGTCCATATCGAGGCCGATCCCGACCTGGGCTGGCAGTATCCGGCCTCCGAGATCGACAAGTTGAAGGACCCGTCGATCAAGGCCTTCTTCCTGGTCAATCCCAGCAACCCGCCGTCGGTGCGCATCGACGACGCGACGCTGGAGCGGATCGCCGCCATCGTGAAGGACCGGCCGGACCTGATCCTGCTGACCGACGATGTTTACGGGACCTTCGCCGACGACTTCGTCTCCCTGTTCGCGGTCGCGCCGCACAACACGATCCTGGTCTATTCCTACTCGAAGTATTTCGGGGCCACCGGCTGGAGGCTGGGGGCCGTCGCCACGCACAGGGATAATGTGCTGGACCGGCTGATCGCCAAGCTGCCCGAGGCGGCGAAGAAGGAGTTGGACGAGCGCTACGCGTCGATCACGACGACGCCGCGCGAGCTGAAATTCATCGACCGGCTGGTGGCCGACAGCCGCACCGTCGCCCTGAACCATACGGCGGGCCTGTCGACGCCGCAGCAGGTGCAGATGGTGCTGTTCTCGCTGTTCTCGCTGATGGACACGCCGCAGGCCTACAAGGCGGCGATGAAGCGGATGATCCGCCATCGCGAACATGCGCTCTATCGCGAGATCGGCGTGGCGCCCGATCCCAACCCGAACGACGTCGGCTACTACACCCTGCTGGATCTGGGCGACCTCAGCGAAAAGGCTTTCGGCAAGCCGTTCAGCGACTGGCTGCTGAAAACAGTCGAGCCGCGCTCCCTGCTCTTTGAGCTGGCCGAGGAATCGGGCGTCGTCCTGCTACCCGGCGGCGGCTTCGGGGCCCAGACCCCGGCGGGCCGGGTGTCCCTGGCCAACCTCAACGAGGCCGACTACGCCAAGATCGGCAAGGCCGCCCGTGCCCTGATCGAGAAATACTACAAGAAGTTCGACAAGCGCTGAGGAGGCGGTTGGCGACTCCCCGCTCAACGTTTGCGAAGTAGCACGCTGGGCCAGGTTCCGATGTAGGTGTAGCCCATGCGCCGTTCGCGCTCGATGTCCGCCAGATCGTCATGGGCGACGGAATCGCGGCCCATGAAGATCGGCGAATTGGTCTTCAGATCATAAAAGCGAGCCCATAGGGGATCAGCGCCGGGGGCGGAGATCAGGCGTCGGTCGGGCTGGCCTTCGGCGTTGGTGTAGGTCTCCAGTCGAACGTCGCGGATCGCAGATCGCTCGAACCAGGCGAGCGCGCCGTCGATAGCGAGGACGACTTCAGGCGAGGGATTGTCGATCGACATCAGGAAGCGGACGATGGCGACACTTTCGCTGCCCGACAGGGACGGCGGCTCAAACTTGCGCGCCCAGGCGGCGGCGAGGGTGACCGCGTCGTGCTGGGCGCACCAAGCGGTCAGCACCCCGTTCTGGCGCACCTGGGATTCAAGGATGACGTCGATCCCGCGCGATACTGCGGCGGCGGCGCGTGCGCGCTGGGCGGGATCGACAAAGCCATAGGGTTCGCTACCTGCTGCGATGTCCTGCAACAGGTCCAGGATCCTGATCATGGCGTCGTCGTTGAAGGTGACGTGGTCGTGGTAGCCGCCCCGCAGCGGATAATACTGGGGCCAGCCGCCGTTGGGATATTGGGCGGCCAAGGTGTAGTCGAGGCCACGTTGGAAAGCGGCGGCGTAGGCCGGATCTCCGGTCGCCGTCGTCACGCGCGCGAGAAAGGCCATGGGCAGCGTGGTGGCCTGATTGTCGAAGGTGTTGGCCAGGCCCGGGTCGGCGCCGCGACGGGCAGGGTCAGTCAACGGCGTGTTCTTGGGCCAGCCGCCCTCGCGCGACTGGTGACTGAGGACGCTGTCTGCAATGCGCCGCGCGTCGGGGCTCGCATACCAGTCCGCCGCCCGGGTCAGGACCGCCGCGTTCCAGGCGACAGGCGCGTCCGCCGCCAGCGCGGGCGGCGCGACGGTGGAAGACAAGGCCAGAGCAGCGGCGGCGGCGAGCCAGGAATGTGAAATCACGGCGACAACTCCTTGGGCGGCCTGGCAAGCGGACAAAAGGAAGCGCCGTGTCTCCACGGCGCTTCAAGTGCGACAGCTCTTCCGGGAGGAGGCTCTGTCGATTGGAAATCAGAAGGTGAACCGTGCGCCGACGAAGTACTGACGCCCGGTGCTGGCGTAGTTCTGGACAACGGGGTCGTTCTGATAGGCCCAGCGGCTGTCCGTCTGATTGGTCAGGTTCAGCGCCTCGGCGGTGAAGGTGACGTTATCGGTCAGCTTGTAGGAGATTGAGGCGTCGACGTTCAGGGTCTCGTCGCTGCCGACGAAGTCGTTGATCAGCGGCGAGTCGCAGACGCCCGGATCGCAGCCCCCCGATGCGAGCGGATAGGTGGTCTGATAAGCGGCGCGGTAAGCGGCCGAGACGCGAGCGCTGAGCTTCTGATCTTCATAGAAGACCGTGGCGTTGAACGATTCCGGCGAGGCTCCGAGGAAGGGCGCGGTGCCGGTCAGGCCGCGCGCCGGGTCCAGGATGTATTCCAGCTCGGAGTTGATCTTGGTGTAGTTGAGCTGCACGCCCGTATTTTCGAGCAGGCCCGGCAGGAAGGTGAAGTTCTGCTGATAGGCGATCTCGAAGCCGTCCAGCGTTCCGCCGGGCGCATCATTGTACTGGCGGATCTGGAACGGGCGGTCGCCGTCCAGGTAGGCGCGGCGGCTTTCCGAGGCCTCATCGACCAGGCCGTCCCATGTGGCGCGCAGGTTGGCGATGGCGGCTTCGTCGAACAGTTCGCTCAGCTTGGCTTCACGCAAGACGACCTGTGGGAAGCTCTCGATCTCCTTCCAGAAGTAGGCGAACGACAGGATGGCGTCGCGGGCGAAGTACCATTCGACGTTGAAGTCGAGGTTGGTGGCGCGGAAGGGCTTCAGCTTCGTGTTGCCCAGGGTGATGGCGGCGTTGCTGCCGTCGAAGTCGGCGGGGGCCGTGCCTATGCCGGCGGGCACGTTGAAGGCCGTGACGCCGGGATGCAGCGCCGTCATCTGCGGCCGCGCCATGACCTTGGCGGCGGCGAAGCGGACGATCAGTTGGTCTGTCGGCTCCCAGGCCAGGTTCAGCGAGGGCAGCCAGTCGTTATATTCGTTGGCGTTTTCGACCGGGCGACCGCTAGGCGAGCGCCCGCGAGCATCGACTTCGGTCTTGGCGTAGCGCACACCGGCGTTGCCGCGCAGATCGCCGATGAACAGCGGCAAGCTAAAATCGACCTGACCGTAGAGGCTGCTCGACTTTTCATCGACCCAGAAGGTGTTGACCCCGCCGTTGCGCAGGTCGGACAGGCGCCAGTCGCCCCACTCGTTGATGCAGTTGCAGTCAAAGCCGAAGCGGTTCTGGAAGGCCTGCAGGTTTGGCGCGAAGAACCGCGTTGGCATGCCGTCGGGAACGTTCAGGCCTTTGCCCCAATCGACGACCTGACCCATCTGGCCGACCGTGGTGGCCGCCGCCAGTCCAGAGCGTACGCCCTCCAGCAGGCTGGGGTTCATCGTGTCGCCGATCAGGCGCTCAAAGCGGGTGTAGTAGAAGTCGAATTCGCGCATGGCCCCGCCGAAGCGGAAGGTGATGTCGTCGTTATAGTCCCAGGCGAAGTCGAGCTTGGCCGTACGATAGCCGTTCTCGGTGATGGTCTTGAAGTGACGCAAGGCCGAGTAGCCCTTCACGAAGTCCCACTTTGTCGGATCGGCGACATCGAAGCCGAAGTCCATGAAGGGCATGTCGCCGCCGCCACGGGCGTCGAACACGAAGTAGTCGTTGCCCGCCACGCCCTGACCGGAATCCAGGCGGATGAAGTCAGCTAGAAGCCCGGTGTTCTCATTGGTGGATTTGGAGTCGCCGATCAGCGCCGTCATGCGGAAGCGGTCGTTGAAGTTGTGTTCGAAGTTGATCGAGTTCTGGCGGAATTCCGTGGTGTATCCGCCTTGGTCGACGCCCGAGCGCATGTCGACGTTGGCCAGTTTCAGATAGTCGGCGTTCTCGCCGTTGGGGCTGAGGGCCGCGTCCAGAACCCGCACCGACGGACGACCGATAAAGGCGCCGCGCATGGCCAGATAGTTGGGGTGGGCGACGTAGCCGACCGATCCGGGCTGGTTGTAGTAGTCGTAAACTTCGAGGTTGTTGGGGTTGAAGCTGCCTGTGCCCGCCAGCAGGTTGTTGACGTTGGCGCCCGGCGCCGTCGAGAAGACGGGTGTGTTGCCGTATAGGCTCTGGCCGCAGTCGATGGCGTCGCGGAATGCGTTCGCTTCCTGGGCGGCGCAGGTGGCGTAGATGCCGCGTCGGTTGCGGTAGCTGTTGTTCGCCGCGCTGGTTGTCGGATAGGTCTGATAGCTGAAGGCTGAGGTCGTGCGGTTGCCGTTGGTGTTGTTCCGGTTCAGGCCGACCGCGCCGATCTGGTAGTTGGTCGAGACCTGGGTCATCTCCGAATAGAGGTTGTCGAAGCTGATCGTGGTGCGATCCGTCGGGCGCCATTGGGCCGACAGGGTCACGCCGAGGCGTTCCTGCTCGACTTCGCGGTGGTTCAGGCTGGCCAACGACGGGATCTTGACCAGCGACCCACGGGTACCGGCGCCGTTCAGCAGGGCGTAGGCGGCGGGGTCCGACCCGATCAGATAGCCCAGAGCCTCGGGGTTGGTCACGCGCGGGAAGGCGGTGGCGGGGTTGGTGCCGGTCGGCAGAGCGAAGCCCTGATGGTCACCGGCGGCGTTGCTTCCGACGTTGTTGAACGTAGCCCCGCGATACAGATATTCATTCGATCCGACGCCGCGCGAGTAGCTGTCGATCGACTGATCACGCTTGTTGTAGGCGACCGAGCCCAGCAGGCCGAACTCGCCGATCTTGCTGCTCCAGCGATCGGAGGCGAGCAGGGCGACGCGAGGGTTATGGGTGCCGCCGTTCTCGTAGTAGGCGTCCTGCAGCGTCAGAGCCAAGCGCCGGTCGCCGAAGTTGAAGGGGCGGCCCGAGATCAGATCGACGGTCGCGCCCAGCGAGCCTTCGTCCGTCATGGCGTCGGCGGATTTCTGCACCTTCAACGAGTTGAACAGCTCAGACGCGAAGGTGTTGAAGGCGAAACCGCGGTCGCGCCGCAGGGCGCCGTCGGCGTTGCTGGCGCCCGAGGTCGACAGGGTCTCAAGACCGTTCAGGCGCACGCGGGTGAAGTCGCCGCCAAGGCCGCGCACCGAGATGCTGTTGCCTTCGCCATTCTCGCGGTCGATCGACACGCCGGGAATGCGCTGCAGGGATTCCGCCAGGTTGGCGTCGGGGAAGTCGGCGATGTCCTCGGCGTTGATGACGTCGACGATGGTGTTCGAGCGCCGCTTCTCGTTCAGGGCGCTGGCCAGAGAGGCGCGCAGGCCGGTGACCACGACCTCGTCCACAGTCGTGGCCTGATCGTTCGACTGCTCCTGCGCGACGGCAGGCGAGGCGGCCAGCATGGCGGCCAGGCAAAGCGCGATGGGCGATGCGGCTGCGCGCAACTGTAGCGTCGAGTTGTTCGTCATAGGTGTCCCTCCTCCTCGATCTCAGCGCCTCTGACGGGCCTGTCGATCATCCAGCCGCCAGGCGATCGCCCGGCTTCAATCGAAAAGTATTATAATATTTTTAGGTCGCCAAGCGTTTTCTGATACCGGTGTCATGTCATTGATGATCATGTCTGAATTGTATGCGCAAGAGGGGGAGGGCATGGCGATGCAGAATCGCAGAACATTGTTTGCGTGGGCTGGAGCCGCGATCGGGGCATTGCTTGCGTCGCGGGCGATTGGTCAGTCGGCGGATGATTCGGGGCGGCTGATCACCACGCCAGTGCGCAACCCATATCCCTATCGAGGCATCAGCGGGGCGGGCGCAACTGTGACCACTGCAAGTGCGCGGGGAGGCTGGATGTCTGGTCTGGCCGGGGTTCGCTATCGCGGCGAGCGCCCCATGGATTATCCGACCTTGCCCTGGGGCGAGGCGGCGACGGGTTCGGCGGTGGACAAGGGCCTGCTGCCGTCGATCCATCCCCTGATGGAGCTGCATCTGCGCGACACGCAAATCTGCATCGGCGGAGACGGCGCCTACTACATGACCGGCTCGACCGGCGACAACATCTGGGCCTTCAACGACGGGATCGAGCTGTGGCGCTCAACCGACCTGGTCGACTGGACCTATCTGGGTCTGGTCTGGAGCCTGGACCGTGAAGGCGGCTGGGCCAGGGAATGGCGGATGCGCCGGGGTGTGCCATTCCGCGCCATCTGGGCACCCGAAGTTCACTATGTCGCCGGCAACTACTTCCTCTGCTTCAGCGTCAGCCGCGCTGGCCTCGGCATCCTGCGCAGCACCACGGGCAGGCCGGAGGGGCCATACGTATACGCCTTCTCGCCTGAGGCCCATCTGCGCAGGGGCATCGACGCCACCCTGTTTCAGGACGACGACGGGGCCGTCTATCTGACCTACGGCTCGGGCGACGAGATCGTGCGGCTGAAGGACGATCTGTCCGGCTATGCCGAGGACTGGAAGCGGATCAGCTTCGCTGACACCCAGTGCGTCGTGGCGCGCGACCGCGCCCGCTGCCTGAAGGGCGAGAATACTCTGGGCTACGAAGGCGCGACCCTCTTCAGGAAGGACGGCCTCTACTATCTGGGCGCGGTCGGCAATGTGGAGGGGCGCTATTCCTTCGTCTTCGCGGTGTCTGAAAACCTGCACGGCCCCTATCGGATGAAGCACGAGGCCGCGCCCTGCGCCGGGGGCGGCAATGTCTTCAAGGACCGCGAGGGCCGATGGTGGTCCACCTTCTTCGGCAACGACGAGCAGAGCCATTTCCGCGAGAAGCCCGGCCTGATCCGCGTGGATTTCGACGCCGAGGGCCGCATCGTCGTCGCCGAGGATCAGCCCTTCGCCAAACCCCTGCCGCCGCTGGAGTCGTTGTCATGATCGATCGTCGGCGACTGATGCTGACCGCGGCTGCGGCCGGGGCTGTGCCCGTGCCCGCTTTTGGGAGCGCGACCGCCTTTCCCGGCGCCATGGGCTGGGCCGCTTCAACACCCGGCGGACGGGGCGGGCGGATCATCCGCGTCACCACCCTGGCGGGCGAGGGGCCGGGCTCGCTGCGGGCTGCGCTGGAGGCCGAGGGGCCGCGCATCGTCGTATTCGAGGTCGGCGGGATCATCGACTTGCAGCGCCGCGACATCCGGGTGTCCAACCCTTTCCTGACCATTGCCGGCCAGACGGCGCCCGAGCCGGGGATCAGCCTGATCCGGGGCGGGATCAGCCTGCGCACCCATGACGTCATCGCGCGCCACATCCGGATCCGCCCCGGCGTGGACGGCGCGGCCCCGAAAAGCGGCTGGGAGGTCGACGGCCTGACCACCTCGGGCGCGCACGACGTGATCGTGGACCAGTGCTCCTTCAGTTGGGCGACCGACGAGAACCTGTCGGCCTCAGGCCCGCGATTCGAGGGCGGCGCTACGGCCGAGCAATGGCGACAGCACACCTCGCGCCGCATCACCTTCAGCCGCAACATTGTGTCCGAAGGACTGTCGAACGCCAGCCACGCCAAGGGCGAACATTCCAAGGGGACGCTGATCCACGACAACGCCACCCAGGTGTTGATCGTCGGCAACCTCTACGCCCACGACCATGAGCGGAACCAGTTGTTCAAGGGCGGCGTCCACGCGGTCAGCGCCAACAACCTGATCTACAACCCCGGCAACCGCTGCATGCACTATGCGCTGAACGCCTCGGAATGGGGCGACCATCCGTGGGAGGTCGGCCAGTTGTCCATCGTCGGCAATGTGACGCGTGGCGGGCCGTCGACGCGGGCCGATCTGCCCTTCCTGATCGTGGAGGGGCAGGGGGACCTGGATCTCTACGCCCTCGACAATCCGGCCCGCCATGCCGACGGGCGGGCCATGCAGGAGATCGGCGTCATCTCTGACCGCGAGCCAAAGATCAGACGGCTGAACGCCTCACCGCACTGGCCCGCCGGGTTCGAGGCGCGGCCTTCGGATCAGGTGGAGGCCTGGGTCTTCTCCGAGGCTGGGGCGCGGCCTTGGGCGCGCGACGTCGTTGATCAGCGCATTCTGCGGGAGGTTCGGAACGGGACCGGCCGCATCATCGACGATGAGGCCGAGGTCGGCGGCTATCCGGTCATGGCCGAGACGCAGCGTCCCTTCGTCGAGGCCGACTGGGACTTGCCCACCCTGACGCGCAAGGACGGCGCGCCAGGCTGAAGGAAGGGGCGGAGCGCAGCCGCTCCGCCCCGTGGCATTACAGGGCGCGGAACTTGAAGTTCTTGAATCGCGCCTCGCCCTCGCCAGCGGCGTAGAGGCCCGGGCGCAGCATCATGAAGCCGCCGCGGACGTTCTGGTTGTAGCCGGACACCTCCATGCCGCGGTCGAACCGGTTCCAGTTCACCCCGTCGGCCGAGGTGTCGAAATAGACGTTCTGATAGGCGTTGGTCAGGCGCATGAACATGCGACGGCCGTGCGGATTGGCGGGCCGCCCGCGCTCGATGCCGTACTGGTGGGTCACGTAGCGCGTCGCATCGAATCCCAGCCCGGCATAGAGGGCGCGGTCGTAGAACAGGATCAGACCGGCCACGGCGCCGGGGTCGATCTCGATCTCGCACTCGATCTGATAGGCCTGCTCGCCCTGGACGAAGGTCAGGGGCGAGCAGTCGACCGGCGCCTTGCCCTTGGCCTTCATGTGCAGGACGCCGTTTTCGCGGCGCAGGCGGTCCTTCTCGTTCGGCTGCGGATCGTAGAAGCTCCACTGGACGCCGAACTTGTCGGTGGTGAAATCGTCCGACAGAGCCATGCCGTGCGGCACCGGCTGACCGCCGCGCGGCATGGCGATAGGCTTGGACAGGTCGCCGCCCTTGGCGCGGAACCAGCCGTCGTCGGTCCATTCGATGGGGTCCAACAGGGTCTGGCGGCCCAGGCTCCAGTAGGCGTTCTCATAGCCGTGATAGACCATCCACCAGTCGCCGTCGGTCGGGCCTTCGACCAGGGTGGCGTGGCCGCGCGACCACCACTTCTCGGCCCCGGTGCGGGTGCGGACGATGGGGTTGTGGGGGCATTCCTCCCAAGGGCCATGGATCGACTTGGAGCGGGCGGCGATGACCATGTGGCCGGTCGGCGGCCCAGCCGTGCCGCCGATGGCGGTGATCATGTAGAAGTAGTCGCCGTGGCGCAGCAGCTTGGGCCCTTCCTGGGCGTGGCCCTCGACGATCCAGTCCTCGGGATAGCGCCAGGCGTCATAGACCTGCTCCAGCGGCCCGTCGGTGGCCAGGCCATCGTCCGTCAGCCGCACCCGGTCGCCGCCGTTCAGGAACAGGTAGCGCTTGCCGTCCTCGCCGACGATGTGGCCCGGGTCGATGTTGGCCGGGATTTTCAGGTCGATCGGCTCGCTCCAAGGCCCTTCGATCTTGTCGGCCCAGATGACGTAGTTGGAGCGATAATTGGGGAAGCGCGCCGGGATATAGCAGTAGAAGCGGCCTTCATGCTTGATCAGCTCGGGCGCCCAGACGGAGCCGATGTTGGTGGTCAGGGCCGCCGTGATCGGTCGCCAGTTCACCAGGTCGCGCGAGTGCCAGATGTGGATGCCCGGCACCGACTCGAACGACGAGAAGGTCATGTAGTAGTCGCCGCCGTCCTTGAGGATCGACGGGTCCGGGTGGTCGCCCGACATGATGGGGTTCAGGAAGGTGCCGTCGCCCAGGTCGGCCATGCGTTGGCCCTCGACGCCTTTGCGCCACTTCATCCCGGCCCATTCACGGCCCAGGGGCGCGGCCTCTTCGTTCGTCTGGGCGAAGACGACGCCGACCGGCAGCGCCGAGGCGGCGACGCCGCCCAGCAGGCCGCTCAGGGCGGTGCGGCGATTGATGGGGCTCATGGACGGTTCCTCTTTGATTATGCGTTACGCAAACTGGAGCGGGATCAAGGGCGTGATGCTCACGGCGATTTCGCCTGGCGGACCCAGGCGATCAGCCAGGCCATGTTGTTGATATAGGCCCCGGTCGAGATCCCCATCGGTCCGCTGTCCTCGGTGAAGGGCGACGTGTCCCATTCATCCCCGACCTGGCCGCGATCAACGAAGCCGGGCGGCGGTGCGACGGGGCCGTCGCCGCGATAGGCATGACTGGTCGTTCGCAATTCCACCGGCCAATACCCCTCCGCGTTCAGCTCTTCGATCAGCAATGTAACCGGTGTCATTCCTGGCCGCGAGGCCGCAACGTTGAGGTCGGACCCGCCTTGCGGACGGGTGATGACGTAGTCGGGCAGCAGGCTGGGGCCGCGCCCCAGCAGGGCGGACTGGCGCACGGCGTCCTCCGGCGTCAGAGCGGCGACCTGTTCGACGCGACGGCGCAGGCGGGGCAGGTCTATATGCTTCTCGCCGCGCTGACCGGTGATGTCGTAGTCAACGTAGTATTCGCCGTTCTGAGCGTTGGAGCCGCGCCGATGCACGGCGATGAAGCGGTTGGTCTCCGGCTCGACATAGCGGAAATAGTTGCGGCCCTCGTGATGGGCGGCGGCCGGGGCCTCGACCTGCGCCAGCCAGTCCAGGGCCTCGTCCAGCCGGGTCAGGAAACCGCGGTCGCCGGTCAGGCGATAGAAGTCCAGCATCCGCTCGATCGCCACGGCGGTGACGTGGGGCGAGACGGCGGCGGGTTCATAGGTCCGGCCCCAGGCGGGCTTGAAGTCAGGGGTGTATTGCAGCGCCCAGCCGGGCGTCGGCGCCGGCTGCTGAAGGCCGCGATAGCAGGCCATGGCGCGACGGATCGCCGGCTCCACGTCCGCCCGGCCCCACTGCTGCAGGACCAGCAGCAGGAAGTCGATGTTCTCGTCCATCACCTCGTCGTTGAGAGTGATCAGGCCGGAATAATCGGGGCGACCGTGATTGTGGAACTCGTCCGCGCGCGGCCAACGCTGGGGCCAGCCGCCGCTGGGCAACTGGCTGTCCAGAACAAAGGCGATGGTCCGGTCCACGGCGGCGCGGACCCTTGGCAGGTGGGTCGCCAGGGCCAGCCGAAGCAGGAAGCGCCCGCACTCGACCGTGGCGTGATCGTCGAACGTGGCGTTGCCGTAGTAGTGCTGAAATTCCTCCAGCCGCCAGCCGTTCTTGCCGACGGTTTCGTACCAGCGGCGCAGCGAGGCCTCGCCGTCGAAGTCGATGACATAGTTCCAGCCGCCGCTGGGGTGCTGGCCCCGGATAAGGGCGTCGCCCGCCACGACGGCGGCGTCCAGATACTGGGCCTCGCCGGTGGCGCGCCAGGCGTCGAGGAAGATCTGGCCCATCTCGGGTGTGCCCGGCGCCTGGGTCCAGATCATGCTCGGCCAGGCCTCCATCTCGCCCCAGCGGCGCGAGAAGTCAGGCAGGTAGGACCAGACATAGCCGCCGTTGGTGGCCGCCTGCTCGGTCATGAAGCGGGTGGCGCGGCGCATGGCGCTACGCGCTGCCTCCACATCGGCCGCCACAGCGACGGGGGGGGCGGTCAGCAAGGGCGTCGCCGCGGCGGCGGCCAGACAGGCGCGTCGGGTCAGCATCCCTGAAAATTCTCCTCCCCCGGTCCTGCCGCTCTGATGTCGGCGCGGGTCGCCTGAGCGACCGCTGGACTCGTCAATCAATATAATAATACTTTTCAGGTCGTGCCTAGGGGGAGGAAAACATGGTCCGGTTCTGGATCGCGGGGCTGATCGTCGCAGCGTCGCTGGCGGGGGCGTCGCAGGCTCAGACGCAGGCGAACTTCGTCGCGCTGACGCCGACCATCGATTTTTCTCACGCGGGTTATCGAGGCGGGGGCGTGGCGCCGCCAGTCCTGCCGGTCGTGATCCGGGTCGAGCCGGGCGAGGGCGACGACACCGATCGCATCATGGCCGCGCTGGATCGCGCGGGGAAGGCCAAGCCGGACGCTGAGGGGCGACGCGGCGCGGTGCTGCTGGCGGCGGGCGAGTTTCAAGTCGAGGGGCAGATTCGACTCAAGGTGGGCGGGGTGGTCCTGCGCGGCGCGGGAGAGGGGAAGACCGTCGTCGTCGCCACCGGCGTGGACAGGCGGTCTCTGATCGCGATCGGCGCGCGTTCTTTCGCGCCCGAGGTTTCGCCTGTCGCGGCGCTTCGCATCGTGAGCGAGGCGCCGGTCGGGGCCGTGCGCCTGACCCTGGAAACGACCGAGGGGCTGGGCGTTGGCGACGCGGTGACCATTCGCCGTCCCAGCACCGCCGAATGGATCGCCGCGCTCGGCATGGACGCCTTTGTCGGCTGGCGGCCTGAAACCCGGTTGAACTGGAAGCCGGGCTCGCGCGACGTGATCTGGGATCGGCGCATCCTCGCCGTGGACGGGCGCAACGTGGTCTTGGACGCGCCCCTGACCATGGCTCTGACGGTCGGCGACGGCGCCACGTTGCGGCGCGTCGCCTCGACGCCACGTTTGCGCGAGGTCGGGGTCGAGATGCTGACGTTGATCTCGCGTCACGACCCCGCGCGGCCCGCCGACGAGGACCACAGCTGGACCGGGATCGCTGTGGATCGGGCTGAGGATGTCTGGCTGCGGAACCTCGCTTTCGAGGGCTTCGTCGGTTCGGTCATCGATCTGGGGGCGGATAGTCGCCGGGTCACGGTGCAGGACGTGGCCGCCAGCCGCCCCATATCCGAGATCGGCGGTCTGCGCCGTCGCACCTTCTACACGGCGGGCCAGCAGACCCTGTTCCAGCGCTGCGCCAGCGCTGACGGCATTCACGACTTTTCCATCGGCCACGCCGCCGCCGGGCCCAATGTCTTCCTCGACTGCACAGCGACCGATGCGCGCGGCGACAGCGGCACGCAGGAAAGCTGGGCCACCGGCGCCCTGTTCGACGGGGTCAAGGTGCGCGGCGGGGGCCTGACCCTGACCCATCGAGGGCGAGACGGGCAGGGCGTCGGCTGGTCGGCCGCCAACTCTGTCCTGTGGAACTGCGAGGCCACGGTCGTCGAGGTCCGCAGTCCGCCGGGCGCGGCCAATGTCGCCGTCGGCTGTCGCGGCGAGCGCGTCGGCGACGGGGTGCTGGAAGACGCCCGCGTCATGCCCGGCCGCGACTTTCACCGCGCCCAGCCGCAGGACCCGGCCAGTCTCTATCGGATGCAGTTGGAGCGGCGACTGGGCGCAGCCGGTCTGGAGGCGCTGGAACCCGCAGTCTATCCGGTTGAGGTTCACGCCCCGCGTCTGACCGAGGCCGAGGTCGTGGCCTGGCGCGCGGCGACGGCGGCGCCGGTCGCCAGCCATCCATTGACGGTCGTGGACGGCCGCTTCGTCATCGACGGCCAGCCGGCCTGGCGTCGTCGCATCGGCTTCGCCTTCTTCCAGGGCCAGATGATCCCGGCCCTGGCCGAGGCGTCCGGCCCTTTCATCACCCGCTTCGCGCCGGGGCTGGAAGGACGAGGCCTGACCGATGATCTGGACGCCTTCGCCGCCGGGCTGAAGACGGGCGACGTGGTTCACCATAACTATGGCCTCTGGTACGACCGCCGCCGCGTCGATCATGATTTCTACGGCTCGCCGGATCAGCGCGACGGCGAGGTCTGGGGGCCCTTCATGGAACTGCCCTGGGCGCGCAGCGGGCAAGGGCGGGCCTGGGACGGCCTCAGTAAGTTTGATCTGGAACGCTTTAACCCCTGGTTCTTCGACCGCATCGCCCGCTTCGCCGACCTGGCCGAGCAGCAGGGCGTGGTGCTCTATCACAAGCTCTATCTGCAGCACTGGCTGCTGGAGAGCCGGTCCCACTACGTCGACTTCCCCTGGCGGCCGGTCAACGCCCTGCAAGCGACGGAACTGCCCAACGAGGTTCCGGCGGCGGAGGTCTTCTGGGACGTGTCCGATCCGGTGCGCCGGGATCTGCATCGCCGCTACATCCGCCATACGCTGGACACGCTGAAGGGGCGGTCCAATGTCGTGATCGGTCTGGATCCCGAATACACTGGCCCCCTGTCCTTCGTGCGGTTCTGGCTGGACGAGATCGCCGACTGGGAGGCCGAGACCGGCGCCGAGGTCCGTGTGGCGCTGGAAATCCCCAAGGATCAGATGGACGCCATCCTGGATGATCCGGCGCGTTCGCGGGTCGTGGATGCGGTCGGCTTCCACCATTGGGTCTATCGCCCCGACGGCACGCTGTTCGCGGTGCGCGGCGGGCTGGACAAGGCGCCGCGTGAACAGGTGGACGGCATCGCCCGGCCGCAGGATCTGGCGGACAGAGCCGACGCGGGCGAGGTGCGGCGGGCCCTGTGGCGCTCGAGCCCGGCCATGCGCTGTCGCGCCTATCGAGAGTATCGCGACCGCCGGGCGGATCTGGTGGTCCTGAGCGACGACGCCTGTCCGGGGCTGGGGCGGGCGGTCGAGGCGACGGTCGGCGCTGAGGCGCGGGCGAGGTTGAGGCCGGATGGGGATCTGATCGCGCCGACCGATGCAGCCTGGGGCTTGTCAGGCCCGGACAGCGCGGCCCTGATCTACAGCTTCGACGGTGCGGCCGTTGAACTGGTGCGACCCGTTGCGGCCGGGCGCTCGCTCAAATGGATCGTGGAAGACGGCGTGAGTGAGGCGCACGTGCCGGCGGAGGGATCCCGTCTGGCCCCGCCGCCGGCCTTGGCGGGACGACCTTTGGCCTTGTGGATCGCGCCCGCGTCTTGACGGCGGCGGCGCTTGCCGCAACCACTGCGCCATGGCCGCAGACGACCGCAACCCGACGATTGACGACATTGCCCGCCGCGCGGGGGTGTCGGCCATGACGGTGTCGCGCGTCATCAACGGCGGGGTGCGGGTCAGCGCGGCGACGCGCGAACGGGTCCAGGCGGTGATCGATGCGGCGGGCTATGCGCCCGATCCGGCGGCGCGGATTCTGGCGCGGGGCGGGGCGGGGCGGATCGGTCTGCTCTACGCCAACCCCAGCAACGCCTATCTGGCCGAGGTCCTGTCAGGCGCTCTGGCCGGGGCGCGGGCGGCGGGGCTGTTGCTGATGATCGAGCCCTCGCAGGCGGGCGATCCGGCGCAGGAGGCCGAGGCCGTGCGGCGGCTGGCGGCGGGCGGGGCGCAGGGCCTGATCGTGCCGCCGCCGCTGGGCGAATCCGTCGCGACCCTGGACGCTATCCGGGGGGCGGGGCTCAAGGCCGTGCTGCTGGCCGCGCCGCCCGCCGAGGGCATGGCGGGCGCCCTGCGCGTGGATGACGTCAGCGCCGCGGCCGAGATGACGCAACGGCTGATCGATTTGGGCCATCGTCGCATCGGCCTGATCGAGGGCCGCGCCGACCAGAGCGCCAGCGCCGACCGCCGCCGGGGCGCGCAGGCCGCCGTCGACGCGGCGTCGGGCGTCGAACTGCTGGTCGATCACGGCGACTTCACCTATCGCTCAGGCTTCGAGGCGGCGCGGCGGCTGCTGGCGGCGCGCCCGCGCCCCACGGCCTTGTTCGCCGGCAACGACGACATGGCCGCCGGCGCCCTGGCGGCGGTCCACGCCGAGGGCTTTCAGACGCCCGCCGACGTTTCGGTGGCCGGGTTCGACGACACCTACCTGGCCGCCAGCGTCTGGCCCGCCCTGACGACCATCCGCCAGCCGGTGGCCGAGATGGCGCGCCGCGCGGTCCTGCGTCTGGCGAGCCGGGAGGAGATCGAAACAGAATTCGTCGAACATCGCCTGATTGAACGCGAAAGCACCGCGCCACCAGGTTGACACCGGTTTCCGGGTGGGGAATGTTAGCGCTAACACGATGGCAGATCGTGTGGGAGACGCGCCTTGGACATGACCGCCATTCTGCCGCGTGATTGGCGCGCGGCTGTCCTTCTGGGACGGATCGAGACCGCTGAGGGACCGACGCCCGTGCTGCTGCGGCGCGGCCGATTACTCGACATTTCCGCCTTCGCTCCGACGACGGCGATGGCTCTGGCGCGACCCGATCTCGCCGCCGCCGAGGGGCGCGATCTGGGCGCGGTCGAGGACCTGATGGTCGCCACGTCCTGGGGCGACGAGGGGCTGGCGCTGCTGTCGCCGTTGGACCTGCAATGCATCAAGGCCTCGGGTGTGACCTTCGCCGTTTCGGCGCTGGAACGCGTGATCGAAGAGAGGGCGCGCGGTGACGCCGCCGCCGCCAACGCCATTCGTCAGGGCCTGTTGGAGCGCATCGGCGGGGAGCTGAAGGACCTGAAGCCGGGCTCGGTTCAGGCTGAAGCCGTCAAGGCGCAATTGATCGCCGATGGCCTGTGGTCGCAGTATCTCGAGGTCGCCATCGGCCCCTATGCCGAAATCTTCACCAAGGCCCCGGTCCTGGCCTCGGTCGGCGCGGGCGCGGCGGTCGGGGTACGCGCGGACTCGGCGTGGAACAATCCCGAGCCCGAGGTGGTGATCGTCTGTGATCCGGCGGGGCGGCCGGTCGGCGCCAGCCTGGGCAATGACGTCAACCTGCGCGACATCGAGGGGCGCTCGGCCTTGCTGCTGGGCAAGGCCAAGGACAACAACGCCTCGGCGGCGGTCGGCCCTTTCATCCGCCTGTTCGATGAGGGCTTCAGCATGGACGACGTTCGCGCGGCCACGGTGCGGCTGGAGGTCGAGGGCGAGGACGGCTTCGTCATGACCGGCGAAAGCTCGATGCGCCTGATCAGCCGCGATCCCGAGGATTTGGCGGCCCAGACCCTGAGCGCCCACCAATACCCCGATGGTTTCGCTCTCTATCTCGGCACCATGTTCGCCCCGGTCGAGGATCGCGGCGAAGCAGGCAAGGGATTCACGCACAAGGTCGGCGACCGGGTGCGGGTCTCGTCGGACAGGCTGGGCGTGCTCGAAAACATCGTCGCCACCTGCGATCAGGCGCCGCCCTGGGCGCTGGGCGTCGGCGGCCTCATGCGGAATCTGGCCGGGCGCGGTCTGCTGGGCGGCGCGGCGTGAGCGGCGCGGTCTATCCTTCGCTAAAGGGGCGGCTGGTCGTCGTCACCGGCGGCGGTTCGGGCATAGGCGCGGGCCTGGTCGAGGCCTTCGCCCGACAAGGCGCGCGGGTGGTCTTCTTCGATGTGGCCGAGGCGGACTCGCGTGCGCTGGAGGCGTTGCTGGCGCATCTGGACCCGGCGCCGGTCTTCCATGCCTGCGACCTGACGCGGGTCGAGGCGATGCAGGCCTGTCTAACGGACGTGGCGGCGCGTCACGGTGCGATCGACGTTCTGATCAACAACGCCGCCAGCGACGACCGCCACGCCCTGGCCGATGTCACGCCCGCCTATTGGGACGAGCGGGTGGCGGTGAACCTGCGGCACCTCTATTTCGCGGCCCAGTCTGTGGCTCCCGCCATGCGCGCGCAGGGACGGGGGGTGATCCTGAACCTGGGCTCGATCAGCTGGCATCTGGGTCTGCCCGACCTGTCGATTTACGAAACCGCCAAGGCCGGCATCGAGGGCATGACGCGGGCGCTGGCGCGCGAGCTCGGGGCCGACGGGGTGCGGGTCGCCTGCATCGTGCCCGGCAACGTCAAAACCCCACGTCAGATGAAGTGGTACACGCCGGAGGGCGAGGCCGAGATCGTCGCCGCCCAGTGCCTGAAGGGCCGGATCGAGCCGCGTGACGTCGCGGCCCTGGCCCTCTTCCTGGCCTCCGACGACGCCCGTTTCATCACCGGGCACGAGTATTTCGTGGACGCGGGCTGGCGCTGACGCAAATCTGATTTCATCGCCGCCCGCGATCAACGACGGGCGGTCAACCACTCGGACCTGGGGAGGGACGAAAATGGCGGGACCGACAGGGGCTTCAGGCCCGGATATCGCGGGGAATGACCGGGTCAACATGGCCTTCATCGCCCTGATCGTGGCCGTGGCCACCATCGGCGGCTTCATGTTCGGCTATGACTCCGGCGTCATCAACGGCACGCAGGACGGGCTGGAGGCGGCCTTCAACCTGTCGGCGCTGGGGACCGGCTTCAACGTCGGCGCTATCCTGCTAGGCTGCGCCTTCGGGGCCTTCGCGGCGGGACGACTGGCGGACGCCGTCGGCCGCCGCACGGTGATGCAGATCGCCGCCGTCATGTTCATCATCTCGGCCGTCTGGGCCGGAGCGGCGGACAGTTCGGCTCACTTCATCATCGCCCGCTTCATCGGCGGCCTCGGCGTCGGCGCGGCCTCGGTGCTTTCGCCGGCCTATATTTCCGAAGTGACCCCGGCCTCGATCAGGGGGCGGCTGTCGTCGGTTCAGCAGATCATGATCATCACCGGCCTGACCGGGGCCTTCGTCGCCAACTATGCCTTGGCCAAGACGGCGGGCGGATCGACCGCCGAGTTCTGGCTCGGCTATCCGGCCTGGCGCTGGATGTTCTGGCTGCAGGTCGTGCCAGCCGCGATCTACTTCCTGGCCCTGTTGGCCATCCCTGAAAGCCCGCGCTTCCTGGTGGTCAAGAAGAAGGACGCCCAGGCCGAAGCCGTGCTGTCCAAGCTGTTCGGCCCCGACGCAGGCGCGCGCAAGGTCGCCGAAATTCGCGCCTCGCTGACCGCCGACCACAAGCCCCGCTTCGCCGATCTTCTGGACCCGGCGACGCGCAAGGTGCGCCCCATCGTCTGGGCCGGTCTGATCCTGGCGGTGTTCCAGCAACTGGTCGGCATCAACATTGTCTTCTACTATGGCGCGGTGCTGTGGCAGTCGGTCGGCTTCTCCGAGAGCGATGCCCTGCAGATCAACATCCTGTCCGGCGTCCTGTCGATCGCGGCTTGCCTCGGCGCCGTCGCGGTCATCGACAAGATCGGGCGCAAGCCCCTGCTGCTGATCGGCTCGGTCGGGATGTTCGTCACGTTGGGCGTCCTGGCCTGGTGCTTCTCCAAGGCGACCATGATCGACGGCTCCCTGCATCTGGACGACCAGACGGGCTTGACCGCGCTGATTTCGGCCAACGCCTATGTGGTCTTCTTCAACCTCAGCTGGGGCCCGGTCATGTGGGTCATGCTGGGTGAGATGTTCCCCAATCAGATGCGCGGTTCGGCCCTGGCCGTCGCCGGCTTCGCCCAGTGGATCGCCAACTTCGCCATCGCCGTCAGCTTTCCGTGGATGGCGGCCAGCCTCGGGCTGGTGGTGACCTACGGCTTCTACTCCGTCAGCGCCTTGATCTCCTTCTTCCTGGTCCAGGCCTGGGTGAAAGAGACGCGCGGACGCGAACTGGAAGACATGGGCTGACGCCCGAAAGCTCTGCTATCTGATCTCCCCGAAGGCGGGGGCGGCGCTCTCTTGTCGCCCCCGCAGCCTCTCTGAAAGGACTTTCCCATGACGGACACGCTTGAACTTTCGCACTGGATCGGCGGCGAGAAGGTGGGCGGCGATCTGTCGGGCGAGAGCCTGAACCCGTCCGACACGCGCGACGTCGTGGCCCGCACGCCCAAGGGCGGGGCCGCCGAGGTCGATCAGGCGGTGCAGGCGGCGCGGGCCGCCTTCCCGGGATGGGCCGACGCCTCGCCGGAGGTGCGCTTCGACGTGCTTGACCGGGCCGGATCCCTGCTGATGGAGCGCGCGCCGCAGATCGGCCGCCTGCTGTCGCGCGAGGAGGGCAAGACCCTGCCCGAAGGCATAGGCGAGACCATGCGCGCGGCGCGCGTTCTGAAGTATTTCGCCGGCGAGGCCTTGCGCGTGCACGGTCAGAACCTGGCCTCGACCCGTCCGGGGGTGGAGATCCAGACCTATCGCCAGCCGGTCGGGGTCTTCGGCCTGATCACGCCATGGAACTTCCCCATCGCCATTCCGGCCTGGAAGATCGCCCCCGCCATTGCCTTCGGCAACACGGTCGTCATCAAGCCCGCCGGTCCGACGCCAGCCACAGCCGAGGCCCTGATCGCCATCCTGCATGAGGCGGGCCTGCCCAAGGGCGTGGTCAACTTGGTCATCGGCGACGGCGACGTGGGCCGGGCCATCGTCGCCCATCCGGGCGTGGACGGCATTTCCTTCACCGGCTCGCAGGGCGTGGGAGCGGGCGTGGCCGAGGGCGCGATGAAGCGTCAGGCCCGCGTGCAGCTGGAGATGGGCGGCAAGAACCCGCTGATCGTCCTGGACGACGCCAATCTGGAGCGGGCGGTGAACATCGCACTCGACGGCAGCTTCTTCGCTACCGGCCAGCGCTGCACGGCGTCCAGCCGCCTGATCGTGCAGGACGGCATCCACGACCGCTTCGTGGCGCTGCTGGCCGAGAAGGTCGCGGCGCTTCGCGTCGGCGACGCGCTCGACCCCAACACCCAGATGGGGCCGGCGGTGACCGAGGCCCAGCGTGATGTGTCGTACAACTACATCGACATCGCCAAGGACGGCGGCGGCCGGATCGTTACTGGCGGCGAGCGGCTAAAGTTCGACAAGCCGGGCTGGTACGTCCAGCCGACCCTGATCGCCGACACCCTGCCGGACGCGCGCATCAACACCGAGGAAGTCTTCGGCCCCGTCGCCTCGACCATTCGCGTGGCCAGCTACGAAGAGGCCCTGGCTGTGGCCAACGGCGTTGAATTCGGCCTGTCGGCGGGCATCGTCACCCAGTCGCTCAAATACGCCCGCGACTTCCAGAGGAATGCCAAGGCCGGCATGACCATGGTCAACCTGGCCACCGCCGGGGTGGACTATCACGTGCCCTTCGGCGGCACGAAGAAGTCCAGCTACGGCCCCCGCGAACAGGGCTTCGCCGCCGTCGAATTCTACACCCAGATCAAGACCAGCTACTCGGCGAGCTGACCGGGATGAGCACGCCGACCCTCGTCTGGGACGTTCAGGCTGAACTGGGCGAGGGGCCGGTGTGGGACGCGGACCGCGCCTGCCTGTGGTTCGTCGATATCAAGGGGCGGCGGCTGCATCGCTATACCGCCTCGACGAATGACAAGGCGTCGTGGGAGGCGCCCGAGCAGATCGGTTTCGCCCTTCCAGCCGAGGACGGGTCGCTGATCTGCGGCGTCCGCGGCGGTCTCTATCGCTTCGACGTGGACATGGGCGACTTCTCCCTGTTCCAGCCCGTCGAGACGGACCGTCCGCAGAACCGGCTCAATGATGGTTTCGTGGCGCCCGACGGCTCGCTGTGGTTCGGCTCTATGGACGACAGTGAGGAAGGCAAGACCGGCGCCCTCTATCGCTGGTTCAGGGGCGAGCTGACGCGGCACGACGACGGTTACGGCGTCACTAACGGGCCTTGTCTAAGCCCGGACGGGCGAACCCTCTATCATCACGACACGCTGGAGAAGACGGTCCTGGCCTTCGACCATCAGGACGGCATGCTGTCGAACCGAAGGGTCTTCGCGACGACCGAGGACGGTTACTGTGACGGGCCGAGCATGGATGCGGACGGGGTGCTGCATGTCTGCCTGTTCAACGGCTGGGGCGTGGCGCGGTTTGCGCCGGACGGCCAGCGCCTCGGCACGATCCGCTTCCCCGTCCAGACGGTGACCAAGGCGGCCTTCGGCGGCGCTGACGGGCGCGACCTTTATTGCACTACGGCCTGGCTGGGGAACGCCGACAGGCGCGCAGCTCAGCCGACGCTGGGCGGCCTCTATCATCTGCGAGTCGAGACGCCGGGCCTGCCGCAACATCGGATCGCCCTGTGAGGATCGAACGCGGCGACTGGGCCCTCGGTCTGCGGCCCGATCTCGGGGCCTCGATCACGTCCCTGACCTGGCGCGGGCGCGACGTGCTGCGCCCGGCGCCGGACGATCTGGATAGTCCGCTGGCGGCGTCCAGCTTTCCGCTGGCGCCCTACGCCAACCGCATCGACGGCGGCGCCTTTGCGTTTGAGGGAAGGGCGGTGCGCCTTCCCGCCATGCCGGGCTTTGAGCCTCACGCTTTGCACGGCGTCGGTTGGCGTTCGCGCTGGACTGTCCTCCGCCTCGACGACCGGACGATCGAACTGGCCTTGGCCGCAGAGGCCGCGCCGGAATGGCCCTGGGCCTGGACGGCCACGCATCGGCTGACGCTGAGCGAGGACGGGCTGGAGATGAGCCTGGGCCTCGTCAACACGGATGCAGCCGCCATGCCCGCCGGACTGGGTCTGCATCCCTATTTCGCCGTCGAGGCGGCGACGCGGCTGCAGCTGTCGGCGCCCCGGGTCTGGCTGACCGATGCGCGTGAAATCCCGGAGCGGCTGGCGGCGGCTGGCGAATTGATCGACTGGCGCGAAGGTGTGGCCGTGGCTGAGGCGCCCCTCGTCGATCACGCCTATGCCGACTGGGCCGCGCGTGCGGCGCTGCTGCACGACGGCTGGCGGGTCGATCTGACCGCCTCGCCGAACGCGCGATGGGTCCAGATCTATGCGCCGCGAGCCGAAGCCTTCGTCTGCGTTGAGCCCGTGACTCACAGGCCGGACGCTCACAACGCACCCGCGACCGAAGATAGCGGTCTGAGGGTGCTCAAGCCCGGAGAGTCGCTGTCGATGACCGCCCGTATCACCGCCTCGGAGATTTGAGATGCTCGCCGCCCTGACCGCCGCCCTGACATTGGCCGCAGCCCAGACGACGACGGTTGAAGCGGCTGCTGTCCAGCCGATCCGCGCATCCAAGATCGTTCTGGTCGGAGACTCCACCACGGCGGTGATCGGCGGCTGGGGGCCGAGCTTCTGCGCCTATCACGTGACCTCGTTCGCGGCCTGCGTGAACCTGGCCCGCGGCGGGCGCAGTTCCGGCAGCTATATCGCCGAGGGCTCGTGGAATCTGGCCCTGGCCGAGATGGCGACGCCGGGTTTCAGCGAAACCTATGTGTTGATCCAGTTCGGTCACAACGACCAGCCGGGCAAGCCGGGACGCTCCACCGATCTGGCGACCGGGTTTCCCGCCAATCTGAAACGCTATGTGACCGAGACGCGGGCGCGCGGGGCCACGCCGATCCTGCTGACGCCCTTGACCCGACGCCAGTTTATCGACGGTCGTTTGCAAAACGATCTGGAGCCCTGGGCCGAGGCGGTGCGGGGCGTGGCGCGCGAGACCAACACGCCCCTGGTCGATCTGAACCGCGCCAGCGCTGAGACGGTGCAGGCCCTGGGCCCGGTCCTGTCGGCGCGCTTCGCCCAGGCGGCGCCGTCGCCCGAGGTCGCCGCCGCCCTGCTGACCGGCACGACCATCGCCGCGAACACCGGGGTCCCGGCTGCGCCCGGCGCTCCCGCTGTCGCCCCGAACAACGCCGCCGTCGAGCCTTTGGGACAGGCCCGGGTGGCGTTCGACTACACCCACCTCGGGCGAGAAGGGGCGGACTTCTTCTCGGCCCTGGTCACGCGCGACCTGATCGAGGTCGCGCCCGCCATGCGGCGGCTCCTGATCCCCTAAAAGCGGCTCAGTGGTTGTCGCGGGGCAGGCCCAGGGTGTCCACGATGCGGTGATATTTGACGGCGGGCTCCAGCACGGCGCCCGTTTCCAGCTCGCCGATCATGGAGCGCTGGAACTCCTGCCAGGGCGTCTGAGACGCCGGATACTGATAGCCGCCCGCCGCCTCGAAGACGGCGCGGCGCTCGGCCATTTCAGCCGCGTCGATCAGGACGTCCACACGGCGGGTGTTCAGGTCGATGCGCATCCGGTCGCCGGTCTTCAACAGGGCGATGGCGCCGCCCGTCGCCGCTTCGGGTGAAGCGTTCAGGATCGAGGGCGAGCCCGAGGTGCCGGACTGGCGCCCATCGCCGATGCAGGGCAGGGCATGAACCCCCTGCTTGATCAGATAGGCGGGCGGCCGCATGTTGACGACCTCGGCCGCCCCGGGGTGGCCGACGGGACCCGCGCCGCGCATCACCAGGATGCTGTCGGGGGTGATGCCTTCCGCCGGATCGTCGATGCGGCGGTGATAGTCCTCAGGTCCGTCGAAGACGACGACGCAGCCGGTGAAGGCGTCGGGGCTGGTCGGATCGGACAGGTAGCGGTCGCGGAACTCGGGGCTGATGACGCTGGTCTTCATGATGGCGCTGTCGAAGACATTGCCTGACAGGACCAGGAAGCCCGCGTCCTTTACCAGGGCCGTGTCGAAGTCGCGGATGACGTCGGGCAGCACGACTTTGGCCTCCCGGCAGTTGTCGCCGATGGTGCGGCCGTTGACCGTCAGGGCGTCCTCGTGGATCTGGCCGCGCCGCATCAGTTCCGCGACCACGGCGGGCACGCCGCCGGCCTGATGGAAGTCTTCGCCCAGATACTTGCCGGCGGGCTGCAGGTTCACCAGAAGCGGCGTCTTGTGACCGACCTCTTCCCAGGTCTGGAGCGGCAGATCGACGCCCGCATGGCGCGCCAGGGCCGTCAGGTGGATCGGGGCGTTGGTCGAGCCGCCGATGGCCGAGTTGACGACGATGGCGTTCTCGAACGCCTGGCGGGTCAGGATGTCCGATGGCTTCAGGTCTTCGTGGACCATGTCGACGATGCGCTTGCCGGTCAGGTAGGCGACCTGGGGCCGTTCGCGATAGGGGGCGGGGATGGCGGCCGAGCCGGGCAGGGACATGCCCAGGGCCTCGGCCAGCGAGTTCATCGTCGTCGCCGTGCCCATGGTGTTGCAGTAGCCGACCGAGGGCGCCGAGGTCGCCACCAGATCGATGAATTCCTCATAGCCGATCTCGCCGGCCGCCATCATCTCGCGGGCCTTCCAGATGATGGTGCCGGAACCGACGCGCTCGCCCCGGTGCCAGCCGTTCAGCATGGGGCCGACCGACAGGGCGATGGCGGGAATGTCGACGGTCGCCGCCGCCATCAGGCAGGCGGGCGTGGTCTTGTCGCAGCCGATAGTCAGGACCACGCCATCGATCGGATAGCCATAGAGAAGTTCGACCAGACCCATGTAGGCCAGGTTGCGGTCCAGTCCGGCGGTCGGGCGCTTGCCGGTTTCCTGGATCGGATGGACCGGAAATTCCAGAGCGATGCCGCCCGCCTCGCGGATGCCCTCGCGCACCCGCTTGGCCAGTTCGATGTGATGGCGGTTGCAGGGGCTCAGGTCAGATCCCGTCTGGGCGATGCCGATGATCGGCTTGCCCGAGCGCAATTCCTCCAGAGTCAGGCCGTAGTTCAAGTACCGCTCCAGATAGAGGGCGGTCATGTCGGGGTTCGATGGATTGTCGAACCAGGCCCGGCTGCGGAGCGGCTTGGGCGATGTCTGGGTCATGAGCGTGCGGCAAGATAAGCGCCGCCGATGGTGGCGACATATTTTGAATATCATAATACTAATGATTGGCCAGCGCCTTTGCGCCGACGCGACCGGCCCGCTAGAGGTTCAAGCTATGGACATGTCTTCTCACAATCCCCCATCGGCCCTGTCCCGGACCAGCGGTCATGTCATCTCGGCCCACGATCAGATTGTGCGCGCCTTGGCGCAGGAGATCCTCACGGGCGCTCTGGCGCCGGGCGACAAGCTGCCGCTGGAAGCCGACCTGCTGGAGCGGTTCGGCGTGTCGCGCACAGCTCTAAGAGAGGCGCTCAAGACTCTGTCTGCCAAGGGATTTCTGAACGTTAAAACCCGCGTGGGCACGCGGGTGAGCGACAGGGTTCACTGGAACTTCTTCGACAAGGAGGTCCTAGCCTGGCGCGTTGCGATTGGCATGGACGCCCAGTTCCGCCAGCATCTGGCCGAGGTGAGGCGCAGTCTGGAGCCCACAGCCGCCGCGCTGGCTGCCCGTCACCGCACGGCGGCGGACTTGGCGGCGATGCATGAAGCCCTGGCGTGGATGCGACGCGAAAGCGCTTCGGCTCATGATTTCGCACGCGCCGATCTGGCCCTGCATCTGGCCATTGGCGCAGCCTCGCAGAACCCGATGATCCGATCGGTGGCGGGCGTCATAGAGACGGCCCTGCTGGAGGCTTTCACACTCAGCCCTCCGACCAAGGCCCCGGACCTGCACCAGGAGACGGTCGAAGCTCACGCCAATATCGTCGACCGGATCGCCGCCGGCGACGAAGCGGGCGCCGCCCAAGCCATGCTCGCGGTCATCGAGGCGGGCTACCAGCGGGTCGAGGCGGAGCAGTCGCCCGTTAGCTGAAGGTCTTGCGCCATCTATTGGAAACAGCGCCACGCTGACCCCAGCCGCACCCAAGCCCAGCCATGACCACGGTCAAGAAGAACGCCGCGCCCTACAGCGGCAGCAGTTAGATCAGAGCTTCACGAAGGGCTGCATTAGCCGGCCCAGCCATCCGTCGAGCTCGATCTGGCCATCCAGGGCGACGACGCAGAGGCAGGCTTCATCCGACACCACGCGCGGCTGGTGCAGCACATCGGGATCGGCCTCTTCCAGATCGCCCACGTCGAACCGCTCGGTCTCGGTGGCGTAGGCGCCCGACAGCACGCAGGTCAGCTCGACCCCGCCGTGGGTGTGGCGCGGCGTCTCACGCCCGGGGCCGATTTCCAGCAGGATGACCCGGCAGTCGCCGTCGCGTGGCGCGTGGACGTCGCGCACCCGCATCCCTGGTCCGATCCAGCGCCACGGACCGAGCGCGTAGCGCCGCAGCGGTTCCGGCAGCTCGGGCATGTCGTTCAGCGGCGGCTGGGGCTTCACCTCGCCGGCATCGGTCTCGATCCGCGCCATCGCCCGCGTCAGGGCGTCCTCCGCCATCGGGGCGGGCGCGGCTTCGTCGAGGAACTCGCCGCCCACAGTCTGCAACTGGCGCACCCAAGCGTCGTTGACGGGGCGCAGAGCCAGATGGGCGGCGACAACCACAGCTTCGGGCGGGCTGAGATTGCCAGCGGCATAGGCGAGCAGGCGTTCTTCGGAGGGATTGCCCCCGGAGGAATGGAGACGCGCGTTCATCGCACGGCCTCTTCAGAGGGTTCGAGGATCAGGCGCAGTTTGATCATAGCGTTACGGATGCGGGATTTGACGGTGCCCAGCGGCAGGTCGAGCTGACGGGCGATTTCGGAATGGGGGCTGTCCATGAAGAAGGCGAGGCGCAGCACCTCGACCTGATCCGGCTTGAGTTGTGACAGGGCGTCGCGAACCCGTGCGGCGTCCTGGGACAAGGCCACAATGTCGTCGGGCCGCTCGACAGTCTGTTCCGCCAGTTCGATCTCTGGGACGGGCAACGGCCGGGCGTCGCGACGCAGCATGTCGAGACGACGATTGCGAGCGATGGTGAAAATCCATGTGGCGGCTCTCGCCTTGCGCGCGTCGAAAAGGTCGGCTTTGCGCCAGACCGTTAGCATGGCGTCCTGGGCGAAGTCCTCGGCCGCGCCGGGCGTCGCGCCCGACTTGATCAGCCAGGCCTTCAGCCGGGGCGCGAAATAGCTGAACAACTGAGCGAAGGCCTCGCGGTCGCGACGCAGCGCCACAGCCTCTATGAGACGATCGTGCGCGAACGGGTCGGGCGAAAGCGCGTCAGGGCTCATGCAGGCCGACCGCCGTTCAGGGTATATGGAAGTTGAAGCCTCAGCATGCATGAACCCTAGTACGCTTCGCGGAAATGTCTGGATCATTCGCAATCCGATACCGGTCCAGGTTCGTAATAGTTTCATGCCTCATTCCTCCCCCGATAGTCTGAAAATCGCCGTCATCGGCTCGGGCGTCGCCGCCCTGTCATCGGCCTGGCTGCTTTCGCAGCGCCATCGGGTGACGATCTATGAGAAGGCCGAGCGTCTGGGCGGTCACTCCAATACGGTGACGGCGGGGGCGGCGACCGGCGATGTCGCGGTGGATACGGGCTTCATCTGCTTTAATGACGCCACCTATCCCAATCTGATCGCCCTGTTCGGGCATCTGGGGGTCCAGACGCGCGCAACCGACATGTCCTTCGCCGTGTCGCTGGACGACGGTCGGTTCGAGTACGCCGCGCCCGGCCTCTTCGCCCAGCGCCGCAACCTCCTTCGTCCGCGTTTCTGGTCGATGCTGAGTGAGATCATGCGCTTCTATCGCACCGCGCCGATCGATCTGGGCGGGTTGACGGACCCCAACCTGACGCTGGGCGACTATCTGAAGCGCGAGGGCTTCAGCGAGGCCTTCCGCGACGACCACCTGTTGCCGATGGCGGCGGCGATCTGGTCCTCGCCGACTCATACGCTGATGGACTATCCCGCCGAGGCCTTCATCCGCTTCTGCGGCAACCACGGCCTGTTGAAACTGGTCGGACGCCCTCTGTGGCGCACCGTCGAGGGCGGTAGCCGGGTCTATGTCGAGCATCTGGCGCGGCAGATCGACGACGTGCGGCTGAACCACGGCGTAACGGCCGTGCGGCGCACCGATCAGGGCGTCGTGGTCCACGACAGCCAGGGCGGCGTCGAGCGCTTCGACCATGCCGTGATCGGCGCCCATGCCGATCAGGCCCTGGCCATGCTGGACGAGCCGACCGCGCGAGAGAAGGAGGTTCTGGGCGCCTTCCATTACAGCCGCAACCTTACCGTTCTGCACACCGACGCCGGCCTGATGCCGCAACGCCGTCGCGCCTGGGCCAGCTGGAACTACATCGGCGCCGATGACGGCCTGTGCGTCACCTACTGGATGAACAAGCTTCAGGGCCTGCCGGGCCAGGACCTGTTCGTCACCCTGAATCCGCCGCGTCCGCCAAAGCCCGACACCATCCTGCGCAGCGAACTGTACGAGCACCCCATCTTCAACCCCGCCGCCATTCAGGCGCAGAAGCAGTTGTGGAGCCTGCAAGGGCAGGGCGGGGTCTGGTTCTGCGGCGCCCATTTCGGCGCAGGCTTCCACGAGGACGGCCTGCAATCCGGCCTCGCCGTAGCCGAGCAACTGGGCGGGGTGCGCCGTCCCTGGACGGTGGAGAACGAGAGCGGCCGCATCCATCTGTCCGCCCCTACCGCCGACGCCATGGAGAAGGCTGCGTGACTCAGGCCTCGGCCCTCTATCGCGGCCAGGTCATGCACCGACGGGTGCGGCCCAAGGCGCATCGCTTGAACTATCGGGTCTTCTGGCTGCTGCTGGATCTGGACGAGATCGACGGGCTGGATCGTCGGCTGCGTCTGTTCTCGCGCAATCGTTTCAACCTTCTGTCCTTTCACGACCGGGATCATGGCGACGGCTCGTGCCTGGCCTTGCGATCGCAGTTAGAGGCCCTGCTGGCGCGCGCCGACATCGATATCGGTGACGGGCCGATCCGTCTGCTGACCATGCCGAGGGTCCTGGGCTACGTCTTCAATCCGATCAGCCTCTATTACTGCCATCAGGCCGACGGCCGGCTGGTCGCCATGGTCTATGAGGTGACCAGCACCTTCGGCGTGCGCCACGCCTATGTCATCCCCGTGCCGACCGAGGATCAGGCGGCGGGTCTGATCCGCCAGGGCGCGGCCAAGGCGCTCTATGTTTCGCCCTTCATGGGGATGGAAATGGACTATGCGTTCCGCGGCCATACGCCGGGTCAACGTCTGGATCTGACCATCGACGGCATCGACGCCGAAGGTCTGTTGATCACGGCGGCCCTGTCCGCTGAGCGTCGCCCGCTGGACGATGGCGACCTTCTGGCCGCCGCCGTCGCCTTGCCCCTCATGACCCTGAAGGTCGTGGCCGCAATCCATTGGGAGGCGCTGAAGCTGTGGATCAAGGGTGTGCGTCTGACGCGCCAGCCGCTTCCGGCGTCGGAGCCGTTCACGATCCAGCATCGCGCGCGGGAGAGCCGCCTTGGTCGATGACAGCGCGCGTCCGGTCATCCTGTGGTTCCGCCGCGACCTCAGACTGGAAGACAACCCCGCCCTGAACGCCGCCGCAGCGACCGGGCGGCCCCTGTTGCCGCTTTTCATCCTGGACGAGATGGGGGAGGGGCGTGCGCTCGGCGCCGCGTCCGCGTGGTGGCTGGACAAGTCGCTGCGGGCGTTGGACGCCGCCCTGCGCACACGCGGCGGGCGGCTCGTTCTGCGCCGGGGCGACTCCGAGGCTGAGCTGCGCCGTCTGATTGATCAGACGGGCGCCGATCAGGTCTTCATGAACCGTCGGTTCGAGCCTGACGCCTTCACGTGCGACGTCGATATCGCCCACGCCCTGCGTCACGATGGGGTCGAGTGTCATGGCTTCAACGCCAGCCTGCTGACCCGTCCGGGCTCCGTCGTGACCGGCGCGGAAAAACCCTACAAGGTGTTCACGCCCTTCATGAAGGCGCTGTTGCAGGCGATGCCGGACCGGCCCCCCGCACCCGCGCCCCAAGTCGTGTTCACGCCTTCAGACCCGGCCAGCGACGACATCGACGACTGGGGCCTGCATCCGACCGCCCCTGACTGGTCCGGGGGCTTCGACTGGTCTCCGGGCGAGGCGGGCGCGGCCTCCGCCCTGGCCGCCTTCCTTGAAAACGGCCTCAAAGACTACGCCGCCGGTCGCGATGTTCCGGGGCGACAGGGGACGTCGCGTCTGTCGTCGCATCTGCACTGGGGCGAGATCGGCCCCCGGCGCGCGGTGCAGGCTGCGCGTCAGGCGGCGGCGCAAGGGCGCGTCGCCCCCGCTCAGGCGGACAAGTTCGTCGCCGAGATCGGCTGGCGCGAGTTCTCGGCTCATCTGCTGCACCAGTTTCCCTACATCACCGACCGCGCCTTCCGGCCCGAGTTCGACGCCATGCCCTGGCGCGCTGATCCCGTCGCGCTGGCGGCCTGGAAGCAGGGGCGGACGGGCTATCCCCTGGTGGACGCCGGCATGCGCGAGCTGTGGGCGACCGGCTGGATGCACAACCGCGTGCGGATGGTGGTCGCCTCCTTCCTGGTCAAGCACCTGTTGATCGACTGGCGCGAGGGCGAGGCCTGGTTCTGGGACACGCTGGTGGATGCGGATCTGGCCAGCAATGTGCAGAATTGGCAGTGGGTTGCGGGTTCCGGGGCCGACGCCGCGCCCTATTTCCGCATCTTCAATCCCGTCATCCAGGGGCAGAAGTTCGACGCCGACGGCCGCTATGTCCGGCGCTGGGTTCCCGAGCTTCGGGCGCTCTCGGACCGTTGGATTCACGCCCCCTGGACCGCGCCGGCCGCCGTCCTGGCCGAGGCCGGCGTTCGATTGGGCAAGACCTACCCCCGACCCATTGTCGATCACGCCGAGGCGCGGCAGCGGGCGCTGGACGCCTTGAAAACCCTGGCCGGCCGCTCGCAGGATGAAGACCCGCAATGAACCTTTTCCCGAACAGAGACCTCTGCAAGCCATGACCACGACCTTCTACGGAGCCCGAGAAGCAGGACCGTCGTCGGCCGTATTCGGGCTGTTGCTGCGCCTTCTATCCTCCAACTGGACCTGGGGGCGGCTGACGCTGGTGCTGCCTGACGGTTCCAGTCGACAACTGAGCGGCAAGGAGCCCGGCCACGCGGCGGTGATGAACATCCGCAGCTACAACTTTGCCGCGCGCGTGCTGAAGGGCGGCGATATCGGCTTCGCCGAGGCCTATATGGCGGGCGAGTGGGACTCGCCCGAACTGCCGGTCCTGCTAGAGACCCTGGTCAACAACTACGATCACATCCGACGCCTGTTCGACGGCAATCCCCTTGTGAACGGGATCAACTGGCTGGGGCATCGGCTCAATCGCAACAGCCGTCGCGGGTCGCGCCGCAACATCCACGCCCACTACGATCTGGGCAACGCCTTCTATGCGGCGTGGCTGGATCCTTCGATGACCTATTCCGCCGCGCGTTTCGAACGGCCGGACCAGCCGCTGGAGGCGGCCCAGCGCGCCAAGTACGCGTCTCTGGCCCGTATGATGGACCTGCAGCCGGGCCATAGCGTGCTGGAGATCGGATGTGGCTGGGGTGGTTTCGCCGAGTTCGCCGCCCGCGAGATCGGGGCGACGGTCACCGGTGTGACAATCTCGCGGGAGCAATACGACTTCGCCCGTCGCCGCCTGTTCCAGGCCGGACTAGCGGACAAGACGGACATTCAACTGATCGATTATCGCGATGTCGCGGGGCAGTTTGATCGGGTGGCGTCGATCGAGATGTTCGAGGCGGTGGGACGGGAATACTGGCCGACCTATTTCGCCAAGGTCCGCAGCGCCCTGAAGCCCGGAGGACGCGCCGGGTTGCAGATCATCACCATCCAGGACGCGCTGTTTGAAGAGTACGACGCCCGAACCGACTTCATTCAGAAGTACGTCTTCCCTGGCGGTTCACTGCCTTCGGAGGCCAAGCTGGCGCCCGTGGTGGCCGGCGCCGGTCTGACTTGGGGCCAGACGGAGCGCTTTGGACGCGACTATGCCGACACCCTCGCCGAATGGGCCCGCCGTTTTGAGGCGGCCTGCAGCGAGATTGGCCGCGCCGGCGCCGGTTTTGACGAACGCTTCCACCGTCTGTGGCGCTTCTATCTGGCCTATTGCGAGGCGGGGTTCAGGTCCCGACGCACCGATGTGATCCAGTTGACCCTGGACAGGGCGGCGTGACGCCGACCTAGTCCCGGATGAAGTGCGGCACGAAGCGCGAGGTGTTGCGGGTGATCAGGCTGGTGTCCTCGCGCAGACTCATGCCGGCGGCCTCGACGCCGACGACCCAGGAGCCGACGATGACGTGGTTACCGTCGAAGCTGGGCGGGTTGCAGAGGGCCTGACGGATCCATCGTCCGCCGCCGTAGCCGCCATCCACGACCTCGGCGACGCTGCGGCCCTGGTCGATCAGTTCGACATTGGCGCCTTCTCGTGAAAACAAGGGCTTGCGGACGTAGGATGATCCAAGGGCTGAAGGGGCCGGATCGTCCTCGAAATAGGCCTCCAGCAGGTTTGGGTGGCCCGCGTGGCGTTCCCACAGCAGGGGCAGGATCGCCTTGTTGGACAGGATGCTCTTCCACGCCGGTTCCAGCACCGTCACCCCCGCCGTCGGCAGGGGCGCGGCGTAGTCGTCGCGCAGCATCTGCTCCCACGGATAGAGCTTGAACATCGCCTGGATGATCCAGTTCTCGTGGTCCACAAACTGGCCGTCGGCGTTCAGGCCGATCTGATCGATGGCCACGAACTGCGGGTCCAGTCCCGCCTGACGCGCCAGGTCCTCGAGAAAGCGCACGGTCTGGCGATCCTCGACGAAGTCGGCGTCGGAGCTGAAATGCACGAAGCCGCCGTTGGGGAAGATGGCCCGGAACCGGTCGACCAGCTTTTCGTGCAGGCTGTTGAACTGGTCGGCGTCGGCGGGCAGGACGCCGGCCTTGATCTGATCCTCCAGCCACAGCCACTGGAAGACGCCGGTCTCATAGATGCTGGTGGGGGTGTCGGCGTTGTATTCATAGAGCTTGGCCGGGCCTGTGCCGTCATAGGCGAAGTCGAAGCGGCCATAGAGCGACGGATCGCCCCGGTTCCAGCTGTCGGCGACGTAGTCACGCATCGGCTCGGGGATGTCGAGTTGCTCCATCAGCCGTTCGGACTGGACCGCCTCGGCGACCAGGTCCAGGCACATGGAGTGCAGTTCCTCGGTCGGCGCCTCGATCCCGTCCTCGACCTCGGCCATCGTAAACGCATGGGCGGCGGTTTCATCCCAATAGAGTTCGCCGCCGGTGTGACGCCAGGTGAAGCCGAGGCCTTCGGCCTGGGCGTCCCAGTCGGGACGGGGATCAAAGCGCAGACGTTGCATGGATCAGGCCGGGTCCTTGTCGGGCGTCGCTTGACCAATGCGCGGGGTGACGATGGTCACGTCCTTCTGGGTCAGGCGGGCCAGGACGTCGTCGGCCGAGGAATGGCCAGGCAGGATGCCGGCGTCGCGCAGCTTGGCGTCCAGGTCGGCGCCGGTGCGGCGGTCTTCCAGGGCCTGGTTCTCGCGCAGTTTTTCTTCCTGCACGGCCTGACGCTGCTTGATGCGCTGCAGGCTGTCGGCGGCCGAACCGATGCGCGAGTTGGCGCCGGCCGAGTTCAGCGCCACCGAGGTCTGGGCGCGCTGCACGGACTCGTTGACCTTGACGATGTCGATCTCGCGACGAAGCGTCTCGATCTTCTGGTCGGTCGAGGCGATGGCGGTGCGCAGTCGCGCCTCAGCCGTCTTCATGTCCTCGATCAGCGGGCCGCGGCTGTTGATCTCGACTTCCAGTTCGGCGATGCGGCCGGCGACTTCGCGCGCCAGATCGGTCTTGCCCTGACCAAGCGCCGAGCGCGCCGAGCTTTCATACTTGGCGATCTGGTCGTGGAAGCTGGCCATTTCGTTTTCGGCCATGCGACGGCGCGCCACCAGGCCGGCCAGGTCGTCGCGCGCCTTGCCCTGGGCGTTGTCGGCGTCGCGGATTTCCTGATCCAGGATCTTCAGCGCATTGGCGTCGACGACGCCCTGGGCCGCGTCGTGGGCGGTGCCGCGAAACAGGGCGGACAGTTTTCTGAGCATGGACATGGTGGGTCTCCGGGATCAGGCGGCGTCGGCGCCGAAGGTTTCACGCAGTTCGGTGGCGTCGATGGCGTTTTCCGCCAGGGTGCGCAACTCGATCAGGATGGTCTGCAGCGTCGTCTTGCACGACAGCTCGCCCATCAGCTCATAGACATCTTCGCCACCGACGTTGGTGATGGCGAAGTTCGACAGGGGCACCACGCGCTGGGCCTTCAGCAGGAACTCGTTGAAGGCGTGGCGGTCGGCCTGTTCGGCCACGGGCCACAGCAGCACCGAACAGACGATCTGCGCCCCGCCGACGCTGAGATAGACCGGCAGGTCGCCGTATTCGTGCATGGTGGCCAGCAGCACGGCGTCCGCGCCTTCCAGCACGCGCAGGGTCATCTCGCCCTCGCGGATCAGTGGCGAGGCGTCCATCGCCTCCTTGATGGCCGGCACGGTCCAGGGGGTTTCGATCACGGCGTCCATGTGGTGGTCGTCTCCAGAAGTGATGGGGTCAGAATTGGGGCGGCGCGCCCGGCCGGCAAGGTCTCTTCCGGCAAGATGGGGGCCGCGGGTCGAATCGGTGATGATGGCGCGGACGGCCGCCTTGACGTCGTCGCGCGCGGCCTCGGGCACCCAGAGCTCCAGCTTGACCAGCCCGGCCTCGCGGCGCGCCTGTCGCCACGCACGAATGCGCTCGGTCGCGGCGGAGGAAGGGGCGGGGGGCTTGGTCATGTTTCATGTAACGCGTAACATGAACGCTTGACATCGGGCAATGCAGGACGGAATTTCAGACCATGACCCGCATCATTCGGTCGCACCATCTGTGTTCGCTCGCAGTCGGCTCGCGGCAGGCCTAGATAGTCACCCATGTTCAAGAAGCTTTTCGGACAGTCGGACAAGGCCGCGCCCGCATCGCGCCTGGCGACGGTGCGCAATATCACCGTGGGCCGCACCGTGGCGCTGGACCCGCTGGCTTGGCGTCGACTGGGCGATGAGACTCATTTCACCCTGGACCGGGACGTGCTGGACATCACGGCCCAGGGTCTGGTCACGCTGGACGGCGGGCAGTTCGTCCACCGTTTCTATACCGACGACCACGTCATGCTTCAGGCCATGAGCGACGACGAGGCGGGGGCCGAAAGCTACGACTTCAGCCTGTTCATCCCCTGGACCTCGGCCTATCCGCCGGGCGAGCGCGAGCGTCGTATCTGGCGCGACCGCTTGTCGGCGCCGGTGTTTCATGGCGCGGCTGAGGACCTACCCGACTATCCGCGCTTCTGGTTCTCTGAAAGCGACGCCGTCCAGCCGCCCGTCACCCTGTGGGAGACCATCTGGGACGACCGCACGGCGGTTACGCCCTATGCGAAGATCTTCCAGACCTGCATGCTGTACGGCCGTGATCTGGCGGGCGGACGCGAACTGATGATCGCCCTGGAGCAGCAGCCCGAGGGCGGCGAGACGACACACGAAATCATGATCGGCATTCCGCTGGAAATGGCCGAGTTTCGCGCCTGACGGCGCCTGGGGAGATGCAGCAGATGTTCGACTGGTTCACGTTTCAGCAGGGGGCGATCGCCTTCCTGATCGCCTTCGCCATGGCCGGGGCCTTCACCCTGGCGTTCAAGCTGATCTACCAATGGGTCACGCCCTATCACGAGCATACGCTGATCCGGGAAGGCAACACCGCCGCTTCCATTGCTCTCGGGGGCGCTCTGATCGGCTACGTCCTGCCGTTGGCCTCGGCCCTGTCGCATACCGTCAGCCTGATGGAGTTCGCCGCCTGGGCCCTGCTGGCCGGCGTGATCCAGATCCTGGTCTTCGTCACCATCAGCCGCATGGCCTTTCGCAACCTGGTCGTTCGCATCGAGGCGGGCGAGATCGCGGCGGCGGTATATCTGGCCGCCATCTCCATCTGCGTCGGGCTGCTGAACGCCGCCTGCATGACGGCGTAAGCGCGATGACCGATCCCAAGGACCTGCCTCTGACCAAGACCATGCGCAAGCTCAAGCGATCGCGCGTCCTGCATGTCAGCAGCCTGATGGCCACCGCCAGCTTCTCGCTGGCCGCCTGCGGCGCGCCTCAGGTCGCGGCGCCCGAGCCCGAGCCGGTTCAGGCTTATACCTCGCTGGAAGAGTGCCGCGCCGCCAACGACATCTCGGACGCCGAGTGCGACGCCGCCCAGGCCGCCGCCCAGAAGGCCGCCGCCGAGACCGCGCCGCGCTACGCCACCCAGTCCGAGTGCGAAGGCCAGTGGGGCCCGTCGCAGTGCCAGCCCAACCAGAGCGGCGGCGGGTCCTTCTTCACGCCGCTGCTGACGGGCTTCATCATCGGTCAGATGCTGGACGGCGGGCGCTATCGCGGCGGGGGACCGCTGTATCGTGACCGTGACGGCCAGTATTCTAACGGCTACGGCGGCGGCTACACCTACCGCGACTACCGCACCGGCAAGACGCTGACCAACGGCCGTGAGCACGGCGACGTCGCCCGTCAGGCTCCTAGCCGGGTCCAGAGCCGCACGACGGTCGTCTCACGTGGCGGTTTCGGTGGCGGCGGGCGCGGCTACGGCGGCTAAGACCGGCGCCAGACTTCGCGGCCTTCCTTGTAGGTCGACTGGACCTTGATGTCGGCCAACTTGCCGGGATCGACGGTCATGGGGTTGTCGCCCAGCAGGGTCAGGTCGGCCAGTTTTCCGACCGCCAGAGAGCCCTTCCTGGCGTCTTCATAGTGCTGCCAGGCGGCCCACAGGGTCATGGCCTTCAAGGCGACCTCGACCGGCACGCATTCGTCGGGCCCCAGGATGTCGCCCGATCGGGTGCGGCGGGTGACCGTGGCCGACAGCACCCGCATGGCGTCGGGATTGGCCACCGGCGCGTCGTGGTGGCTGGTGAACCGCATGCCGCGCCGCACGACCGAGGCGCAGGGCGAAATGAACTCGGCCCGGCGCGGCCCCAGCACTGAGTCCCTGTGGAAATCGCCCCAGTAGAAGGTGTGCATGGGGAAGAGGGACGGGACGATGCCCAGGGTTTTGAGGTCATCCAACTGATCCATGCGGACGGTCTGGCCGTGGATGAGGACTGGGCGACGGTCCTTGGCGCCGTGCCGACGTGTGGCGTCACGCACCGCGCCGATCAGCAGATCGATCGCGGCGTCCCCATTGGCGTGGACCTCGATCTGCCAGTCATTTTTGAAGGCCAGTTCTACGGCGTCCAGAACCTGTTGCTCGGTCGCGGCGGGATAGCCGCGATAGGATGCGGGCTTGCCCTCGGGCGGGATGTAGTAGGGCTGCGATAGCCAGGCGGTCTTGCCCTGGGGCGAGCCGTCAATGGTCAGCTTGACCCCGCCGATGCGGTATTTGCCGACGTAGTTCTTGCGATACAGCGGCGTTGCCATGACGTCGGTCGAGGTCAGGATGTCGGGGAAGGACAGGATGTCGATGGGCAGCTCGCCACGCTCGGCCAGCATGGCCATCATGCGGCAGGTGTCGGTCGAGGAGCGCCCATCCTGTGCCGTGGTGTACCCAAAGCTGGAATAGAAGCGCGCGCCCTCGCGGATCATCTCGAGGTTGGCCTGAAGGTCCAGGCGGGTGAACAGGGCGCCCATGACCGCGAACAGGGCGGTTTCCTCCATGACTCCGTTGGGCTCCTGCGAGCCCTCTTCGCGGCGGAAGGCCCCACCGTCGGGGTTGGGTGTCGAGGCGCTGATCCCGGCGGCCTCAAGGGCCGCGCTGTTGGCCACGCCCAGGTGGCCGGACTGGTGCATGAACAGGATCGGAACGCTGTCGGAGATGGCGTCCAGTTCGGTCCGCGTTGGATGGCGATGCTCCTTCAGCTGGGAGTCGTCGTAGCCGAAGCCGATGACCAACTGGGTGTCGCGGACCAGCTGTTCATGGGCGTTCATCCAGTCGCGGGTGATGCCTTGCAGGGCCGGGATGTCGTCGCCCTGACCGTCCGGCGCGGGCAGCAGGTTGGCGTAGCGCGCCTGCAGCCCGACCATGGAGACGTGGCCGTGAGGATCGAAGAAGCCCGGGAGCAGGGTGCGGCCGTCCAGATTGACCACCTGGGCGTTGCGGCCCACAGCCGCGCGGGCGGCGTCCAGCGACCCGACGGCGACGATGACGCCGTTGCGCACGGCCATGGCCTCGGCCGTCGGCGTGGCGTCGTCGATGGTCAGGATGGGGCCGCCGGTGAAGATCATGGACGTCCCACCTGACTGGGCCATGGCGGAACGCCCCCCGATCAGTGTCGCCCCGGCCAGGGCGCCTGCGCCGGCCAGCAGATTGCGGCGATTGGTCGGCGGTGCGAGCAGGGTCATGGACGTCTCGTTCGGTTCAGTAATTTGCGATCAGATTGACGTAGGCGCCGGCCCAGATGGGCGCGTCCTCCACGATTGACTTGATCCCCGCGCCGGGCACGGAGACGGAAAAGCCCGCCGTCAGGAAGAGGTGGGACGACATCGCGCGGAAGTATTCGACGTAGAGGTCGTCAGACAGATGGTGGCGCGTGACGCCGGTAATGGGCGAGTTCACGCCGTTCTGAACTACGACCCGGGTGGCTTGGCCGAACTGGATGGGGCTGCGCAATTGATCGGCTTCAATCCGGTGCACGCGCGCGGTGAAGGTGTCCCGCGGCGTCGGCGCAATGCTGGCCGCGACCTGCCAGGAGTTCACATTGGAGTTGATGAAGACCATCGACGACTTGGTTCCGGTCGACCAGGCCGAGGGGTTGCCCTCGTAATAAAGGGGATCGAACCGTTCCAGCCGGGGGGTGTCCGGATCATCCCCGGAGAAGGTCTGATAGCCTAGTGTGAAGGTCGGCTTCCAGCGATGCTCGGCGAAGGTATAGCCGACCTGGGCGCGGCCCGCCCAGGCGCGCAGGTTGATGCGGTCGTTGCGCTCGAACGCCAGATCCGCCGCCATGAAGGCGTTGGGAGCGCCCATGAGCGGAGAGCGGATGTAGACATTGGCGAACTGCAGCCCGTCGCGCGCGCCGGGTATAATGGTCGGCACGCCGATCCCGCCGGGCGGGGCCTTGGGGTAGGGGGACTCGGATTCGAGCACCTTGCCCGCCGTAAGGCCGATGACGGCGTTGGGGTTCGAGTCATAGCGGAAATCCACGCCCGCCAGCCGGTTGTGGCCGTCGTTGTCCGGCGACTCATTAGGATCCAGATAGAAGGCCGTTCCCTTGAATTTGCCGCGAGTGACCGCGCCCAGGCCGGCGAAGCTCCAGGCCTTGCGCGGACCCAGCTTCAACGCCCCGCGCGAAAACCCGCTGGAGCCGCCCGCTTCGATCAGCATTCCTGTGCCAGCCTTGAAATCTCGAGGTCCGACGGACAGGTCGAAGGTGGTCTCGTCGACCTTGTAGCGCCAACCCAGATAGCCTTCCTCCAGCGTCACCCGCCCGGTGTCGCCCGCATCGAAGGCGTCTGTGCCGATGGTCATGGAGCCCACGCCTGACAAGCCGCCATAGAAGGTCGCCTGGTCGCCCATACGCCGCTCGAACGTCACGCCCGGCTTCACATAGGCCTCGAACCATTCAGCGTTCGGGTCGAAATCGGTGACGCCGGCCACCGTCTCTGCAAACTTCCAGAACAGATTATGCTCGGCGACCAGGTTCACCCCGCCCTGAAAATGGCCGGTGACCGTCAGGTCGTCGCTCTTGTGCAGGATTATGGGCTCTGGCGTCTGGGCAAACGCCGAGGAGGAGGCGAATCCCAAAAGGATGCAACTGATCAAATCAGCACGGAGAACGCTACGTCGCATAGACAGCTCCTCTCCCCCAACCGTGACGTTACAACGTTTGTTTTGAGGCCGATAGGGCGGCGCAATTAGAAACGGCGGCTCTGACTTGAGCCGCCGCTGTGGTCTACTGGTCTTGTCGCCCTATTGGGGCTGAGGCGTCGGCGCTTGCTGAGTGGGCGGCGTCAGCTCTGTTCGGTTGGAGTAGGCACTGGTTGACGCCTGCTGGTTCATGCACTGCTTTTGGACGGCTGCAGATTGGAGCGCGTCATATTCGCCCTTGAGACGACCGAGCTCTTCTTTTTTGTCGTTGCCGCCGGCGAGGAAGAAGAGAGCGGGCCAGAACAGGACCAGGCCAACCCCCATCGCCCAGGCGTCGTTGCTGGCTTGGCGACGTTGTTGCCCCGTGACCTCGTCGACACGCTGGCCGATGCGCACCAACTCCATTCGGATCTGGCCGCAGTCGTAGCTCTGATACTGGAGCGGCGAGACATAGGCCGCAGAAATCTTGTCCGGCGATGTGGCGCACGCTGCAAGGGACAGCGCCGCGCACGACGCTACGATGGCTTTGAGTTTCATGATCCCCCCGGATCGTATTTCGCTTAGCAAGTTGCTGAACGATGGCATTTTGATATCACAGCGTTCACTAACGTCGAGTGAAGCGAGGCGCCGCTTCTGTGACGTATCGTCGCATTGGCGGATCTGTGAGGGCGAAAGGCGGGTGCGTAGGTTCGCGCCATGAAGGCTTGGCCCTCGCGCACCAGCGAGATGCGAAGCCTGAGCACCATCCCGCGGCAGCCTGCACCATTGGTCCGGGCCTGTTCGCAAGTATGTTGGGGACATAGAGACCGAGATCTCCGGCCGAAAATGACGGACAATTTCCGTTCAATGGAAATCGCGCGAGCCGGGCAAGATGCGGACATCGCGCGGATGGCGGGGCGTTGCATGGCGCGGCGGTTGCGGGTGGGCGACAATGTCGGCGCGGGCCAGTTGGATGTCGGTGTCATGGTCCTCCGACAGGCGAGCCAGTTGCCCGCTGCGGTCGATGACGCGGCGGGCGACGACGTGAACTACGCCTTCGGGGCTCTTCTCGACCACGCCTTCGACCTGCATCAGCCGAGCGCTCATGACCTCGCGCCGGAACTGCTCCAGCATCCGCGCCCACAGGACGATGTTGGTGATGCCCGTTTCGTCTTCCAGGGTGATGAAGACTGCGTTGCCCTTGCCCGGCCGCTGACGCACCAGCACCACGCCGGCGACCTGCACGACAGAGCCGCCGCGCTTGGCCTCGGTCGCGGCGCAGGTCAGCACCCCTTCGGCGGCGAACATGGGGCGCAGGATACCCATCGGGTGCGCCTTAAGCGACAAGCGCGCGGTCTGGTAGTCGGCGGCGACATGCTCGCCCAGCGGCATCAAGGGCAACTGCGCGTCGGGCTCAGCCCCCAGTTCGCGGGCGCCGCGCTCGCGTGCTTCGGCGGCGGCGAACAGGGGCAGGGGATCGTCGTCGGGAAGGCGGCGCACCTCCCACAGAGCTTCGCGCCGATCCTGTCCCAATGAGCGAAAGGCGTCGGCGTCGGCCAGCTTGCGCATGGCGGCGGCGGGCAGTTCGGCGCGCCGGGCCAGGGTCTCGATATCGGCGAAGGGCGCCATGGCCCGCACCGCCGACATGGCCTTGGCCCAATCTTGCCTGAAGCCATCGATCTGGCGCAGGCCCAGACGCAGGGCGGGCGCTTTCTCAGGCCCTTCCAGACTGTTGTCCCAGTCGCTGTGCGAGACGTCGATCGGGCGCACCTCGACCCCGCCGACCTCCTGCGCATCGCGCACGATCTGGGCGGGCGCATAGAAGCCCATGGGCTGGCTGTTCAGCAGGGCGCAGGCGAAGGCCGCCGGGTGGCGGTGCTTGATCCAGGAAGAGACATAGACCAGTTGCGCGAAACTGGCCGCGTGGCTCTCGGGAAAGCCGTAGGAGCCGAAGCCCTTGATCTGGTCAAAGCAACGCTGGGCGAAGGCCGGATCATAGCCGCGTTCGACCATCCGCCCGACCATTCGCGTCTCATAGGTGTGGAGGCTGCCGTCGCCGCGGAAGGTGCCCATGGCCTTGCGCAGCCCGTTGGCCTCACCATCGCTGAACTCGGCGGCGACGATGGCCAGCTTCATCGCCTGCTCCTGGAACAGCGGCACGCCCAATGTCTTGTGCAGAACCTGTTCGAGTTCGTCGGGCGGGCCGTGTTCGGGCGAGGGCGAGGAATAGATGACCGCCTCTTCTCCATTGCGACGCCGCAGATAGGGATGAACCATGTCGCCCTGGATCGGGCCAGGGCGGACGATGGCGACCTGGATGACGAGGTCATAAAGGCAGCGAGGCCTCAGCCGGGGCAGCATGTTGATCTGAGCTCGGCTCTCGACCTGGAAGACGCCGATGGACTGGCCCCGGCACAGCATGTCGTAGACCGCGGGATCCTCGCGCGGGAGGGTGTGCAGTTCCCAATCCTCGTGCTCATGCGCCCGGATCAGGTCGAACGCCTTGCGGATGCAGGTCAGCATGCCGAGCGCCAGGATATCGACCTTCATCAGGCGCAGGGCGTCGATGTCGTCCTTGTCCCACTCGATGAAGGTGCGGTCCGGCATGGCGGCGTTGCCGATGGGGACCATCTCATCCAGCCTGTCCTGGGTCAGGACGAAGCCGCCGACATGCTGGCTGAGGTGGCGTGGGAAGTTCAGCAGTCGCACCGCCATTTCGACCGCGCGGGCGATCATAGGATTGGTCGCGTCCAGTCCCGCCTGCGCGACATGACGGTCGCCGATTTCGGTCCCCCAACTGCCCCATTGGGTCGAAGCCAGACGGGCTGTCACATCCTCGGTCAGGCTCAGAACCTTTCCCACCTCGCGGATGGCGCTGCGGGGGCGGAAGTGGATGACGGTGGCGGCGATGCCGGCCCGGTGTCGGCCATAGCGTTCGTAGATGTGCTGGATGATCTCTTCGCGCCGCTCGTGCTCGAAGTCGACGTCGATGTCGGGCGGTTCGTTACGGTCCTCGGACAGGAAGCGTTCGAACAGCAGATCGGACTCCATCGGGTCCACCGAGGTGATCTCCAGAACATAGCAGACCGCCGAGTTCGCCGCCGAACCCCGTCCTTGACACAGGATGCGCTTGTCGCGCGCCACGCGAACGATGTCGAAAATGGTCAGGAAGTAGGGGGCGATGCCCTTGCGAGCGATGAAGGCCAGCTCCTTGTCTAACAGGGCCTGAACCTTGTCGGGAACGCCGTTGGGATAGCGCATGGCGGCGTGACGGCTCGTCAGTTCTTCCAGCCATTCCTGCGGAAGCCGGTCGGGCGGGATCGGCTCCTCCGGGTATTGATAGCTGAGCTCAGACAGATCGAAGGCGGCGCGCGACAGGAAGGCGACGGTCTCGTTCATCGCCTCGGGCGCGTCGCGGAACAGGCGAGCCAGGTCGGGGACGGATTTCAGCCAGCGTTCGGCGTTGGCCTCCAATCGGCGGCCGGCGGTTTCGATGCTCACGCCTTCGCGGATACAGGTCAGGACATCTTGCAGGTCGCGATCCTTGGGCGCGGCGTAGAGGACGTCGTTGAGCGCCAGAATGGGAGCGCCTGTCCGAGCCGCCATGGCTTTCAATCGGGCCAGTCTGCGCCGGTCGTCGCCGCGCCTGTGCATGGCGGCGCCCAGCCAGACGGCGCCGGGCGCCGCCTCGATGATGCGGACCAGCGCGTCCTCAAGCCCGCTCAGCCGGTCCGATGGCACGAGGATCAACAGCAGGTCCTCGGGATCGGTCAGCAGGTCGCGCAGGCCGATCTCGCACTCGCCCTTCTTCGCCCGGCGATTGCCCAGGGTCAGCAGCCGGGTCAGTCGGCCCCAGCCCGCTCGCGTCTCGGGATAGGCGAGGATGTCGGGCGTGCCGTCGTTGAAAACCAGCCGGGCGCCGGTCAGAAGACGGAAATCCGTCGCCCGCTGTTTCACCTCTTCGGACAGGGCCGGATCGTTCAGCGGGTCCTCGATGAAGGCGACCTCGCCGGGACTACCGCCGTCGCGCACCTTTTCCGGCGGGTTCAGGCCCACGGCCCGCAGTTCTTTCAGCGCGCTCCAGGCCCGCACCACGCCCGCCACGGTGTTGCGGTCGGCCAGCCCGAGGCCGGCGTGACCCTGCAAAATGGCCGTCAGCACCAGGTCCTTGGGATGCGAGGCTCCGCGCAGGAAGGAAAAGTTACTGGCCGCCGCGAGCTCGGCGTAGGCGCTGCAAGGGGCCAAGGTGTTCATGGCGCGCTCATGCGAACAGACCGTGGATGAACCAGCGCGGTTCGGGCGTTTCCCCATAAAGGCCTTGACGGAACAGCCAGAAGCGGCGGCCGTCCCGGTCTTCGACCCGGTAATAGTCGCGGGTGCGTTGGTCCGGTGCGCGCCACCATTCGCCGCCGATCCGCTCGGGGCCTTCGGCGCGCGTCACCTCGTGCAGAACGCGGCGCCAGCGAAACTTCAGAGGGTAGCCGTGGGGCACCTCGGCCAAGGTCTCGACCGGCTGGGGCGGGGCGAACATCTGCAGCGGGCGCAAGGGCGGATCGTCGGGGTCGAGGTCGGGCCAGATCTCGCCGCTAGGGCGGGTCGAGGCCGGGATCAGCCGCGCCGCGCGTTCGGGAATATGCGAGGCGAAGGGCTCGAAGCGCAGCACCGCCTCAGGGCCTAGACGGGCCGTCAGGCGGTCGATCAGGCGGCTGAAGGCTTCCTCGCCCGGCGTCTCGCCTTCCAGCCCCTGCTGGGTCGGCGTCAGGGTCTGGGTCCAGGGAACCGACATCCGCATCTGGTCGAAGCCGAAGCCGGGGTCCAGTGGGTTGGACAGGGCCGCCATCCGTTCGCGAAACAGCCGCAAGGTGGCGGGCGCATCACGCATCGGGCGACCGGTGCGGACGACGACGCGGCGCACCTCGCCGTCCACACGATAGAAGCCGGCCTCGAAGGCCCGTCCCCCCAGGCCTGTTTGACCCAGCCGGTCCATGGTCTCGATCAACAGGTCGGACAGGACGCGCTCGATGTCCTCAGGCGCCGAGACGGGTTCGAAGAAGATGCGGTCCACGACGACGGGGGCGGGCGGGCGATGCGGGGTGATGCGCACGTCCTCGTCGCCCAGGACCCGCGCCAGGCGGGCGGGGAAGTCGGCGCCGAAGCGAGCGGCCAAGGGCGCGCGCGGGCGGTCGTCCAGATCGGCCAGACGTTTCAGCCCGGCGCGGCGCAGGGCCTGTTCCTCCTTGTCCGACAACTCCAGCGCCGCAACCGACAGACGCCGCGCTGCAGCGCGGTCCTGACCCTCTGAGAAGATCCCGCCGGGGCCAAAGCGGGCCAGAGCGCGCGCGACCTGAGGCGTTCCGGCCAAGGCGCTGCGGACTTGCAAGCCTATACGGCCCGCCCGCGTCTGGACCGCCCGCAATAGGCCCGTCTCCCCGCCGAACAGGTGGGCGCAGCCGGTCACGTCCAGCATCAGACCGTGCGGCAGGTCCAGGGCGATCATAGGAGTGAAGCGGCCGAAATCCTCCAGAACCCGCGCCAGCAGGGCGGCGTCGGCGTCGGGTCGGTGGGTGACGGCACACAGGGCAGGGGTACGCGCCTGGGCGTCGGCCAGGGTCAGGCCGGGCGTCAGTCCCGCCCGCGCCGCTGCGGGATCGACGGCGGCCAGACGCAGCGCGCCCTTGACCTTCTCAACCAGAACAACGTGCGGCCCTTCCGCTGGCGGCGCACCATCAGGCGGCGCGTCTCTGTCCTGTTCCTGACGCCGCAGCCGGTCGCTGGGCAGCCAGGGGAACCAGACCGCCAGATAGCGGCGCCGGTGCGCGGAATGTTCGCCCGTCACGATCCCACTCCATGATCCAGGTTCCGGTCGCCCCGCCGCCGCGTCGCCGCAGCAGGGTCGCGGAAAAACACGGTCGCCCCGGCGCTCCGCCTTCCAGAGGTTCCGAAGCGCAAGACCCTACCGACCAGCGGGTCTCGGCGGCGCTGGGACAGGGGGCCGCCCCCGCCCGCGCCAGAAAAAGGGTCGCCCCGCCGGTCTCCGCCGCCAGCGCCAGGCGCCGGCTGGCCGTCAGGCTAAAGGCCTTGGCCTCGCCCCAGGCGCTCAGCAGCACTGCCCCCACAGCGGAACTGCGCAGGGCCTCTTCGCCTATGGCCAGCAAGGACTGCGCGTCGCGCGCCCGCACCAGCAGCAGGTCGCGCGGCGCTAGGCCCATCTCGTGCAGGCCCGACCCGTGCGGACGACCCGCCTCCTGTCCCATCATCTCATGCAGAGCCCACACGATGGGTCGTCCCGACGCCGCCCGCAGCGCCATTCCCAGTCCAAAGGCGTTGACCGCCACGGCGTCTGCTGGCGTCGCCGCATAGAGGTCATGCAATACGCCCGCAGCCAGAGGCGAAAAGGCATTGTCGCGACCCTCGCGTGGAGCCGTATCGACCCGACGGCCGCCGGTGCGATCCAGCGCCTCCAGTCTGATCTTCAGCGCTGCGAGCGCGTCGGGCTGCGAACATTTGTTCCTCATTTGTTCCTTATGCGCTCTTCGCCCCGATGAGATCAAGCGGGGCTGCTGCGACAATCACGCGATTGTAGGGGGCAAGGAGCGTGCTAGAAGGCGCCATGGACTTCAACGCGATCAGGCGAGGGGTGTTGACGGCGTTCATGGCGTCGTTCCTGGCGCTCTTCGTGCTGGTTCCCACCGTTGACACCATGAGTTGCGGGACCGAAGGCGAGCCGTCAGAAGCCGCCGTACTGGTCATCGACGACCACAGCAGCGACCCTCATCCCGCAGACGCAGCAAACCATCCGGCTTGTTCCCACGGGCATTGTCATCATGGCGGCGTCTCGACGCCCGCGCGTCAGGACGCCACGCTTGATCGCGTGGTTGTGCGCGGAGTCTTGCTGACCCGTCCTTCCCATCGGCTGATCTCGCACCCGCCCGCCGGTCCAGAGCGCCCTCCCAGGGGCTGACGTGATCGCGCGCCTTCGCGCGCCCTTCACGTCAACATTCCGGGAAACAGGATATGCCATCCCCTTATCGTCGTCCGCCGCGTCTCGCGGCGGGCTGCGCCATGGTCGCCTTGGCGACCGCACTCGCCGGCCCGGCCTGGGCCGATCCCGCGCCCGCGTTCGAAATCCTGCTGCAGCAGGTGGGTGCCGCTCCTGCGACGGTAGAGGCCGACGCCCTACGTGACGCCGCCGAGGCCCGCGTCCGGCAGGCCCGCGTCCGCCCCAACCCCACCCTAGCTCTGGACGTCGAGAACGCGTTCGGCAGCGGGCCTTTCGAGGGCTTCGGCAACGCCGAAACGACGCTGGGCCTTACTCAGGAGCTCGAACTCTGGGGCCGCCGCGGTGCTCGGGTCGATGTCGCCCGAGCCGAGGCCGGGACGGCGGCGCTTCGTCGCGATCTCGCTCTGGTCGAAGCCGCCGGTCGCCTGGCTTTGGTCTATGCCGAGGCCGAGGCCGCCGAGCGCCGCTTCCATCTGGCCGAAGAGGCGTTGAGCGTCACCCTGGCCGACGCCCGTGCGGCCCTGACCCTGGTCGAAGAAGGCCGCGAGCCCATGGTTCGCGCCCTTCAGGGTGAGAGCGAAGCCGCCACGGCCCGCGCAAGTCTGGATGAAGCTCAGGCTGAACGCGACGCCGCCTTCGCGCGGTTGACGGCGATCGCCATGCTGCCGACGCCGGTGACGGGGATTGAGGCCAGCCTGATCGATCAGGTTCCGCCGGCTTCCATGGTCGGCGGCGACGCCACGCCCGTCGTGCGCGTCGCGGAGGCCGAACGCGACGCCGCCGAGCGGCGGATCGCCATCGAGCGCATTCAGTCCCGCCCGGACGTCAGCGCCTCGGTCGGCATGCGCCGCTATGAGGCTGAGGACGCCACGGCCCTGACCTTCGGGCTCAGCCTGACCTTGCCTCTGTTCGACCAGAACCGGGGCAATATCGACGCCGCCCAGGCGGAATATCGCGCCGCGGAGGCCCGCCTGATGAGCGCGCGCCAAGAGGCGCAGGCGGATCGCAACGCCGCCAAGGCCAGGCTGAACGCCTCGGCCAGCCGGGTCTCGGCCACAGACGCCGGGGTGGCGGCGGCGCAGGAAGCCTATCGCCTGTCGCGCATCGGCTTTGACGCCGGGCGTATCTCGCAACTGGAGCTGCGCTCATCGCGCGCCGCCCTGATCTCCGCCCGCAACGCCGCCGTCGACGCCCGCCTGGCGCGAGTCCGGGCGGAAATCGATCTGGCGCGCCTGCAAGGCCGCGCCCCGTTTGGAGCTGTTCAATGAAACGCGCCACTGGACTGAACAAGACCTGGCTGATGGCCGGAGCCGCCGCCGTCGTTCTGCTGGGCGGTGCGGGTCTCTATAGGCTCAACAGCCAACCGAAAGCCGCGCCTGTCGAGGCCACCGAAGGCAGCCATGCTGACGGACCTTCAGAGGACGTCGCAGAGGAGGGCGTCGTGGAACTGACGCCCGCTGAGATCGAGGCCGTGGGCATCACGGTCGTCGCCGTGGGCGGCGGCGGCGGGGGCGAGGTCCGCCTGTCCGGCCGGGTCGCGCCCATGGTGGACGCTCGCGCCGCCGTGGCGGCCGCCGTGGCTGGCCGTGTCGAGCGCGTGCTGGTGGCGCCAGGGCAGTCGGTGCGCGTGGGCCAGACGCTGGCCATCCTGGTCAGCGGCGACGCGGCCGCCTTGAGAGCTGACGCCGACGCGGCCCAGGCCACGGCGATCGCCGCCCAGCAGGCGCATCGCCGCGAAGAAGACCTGGCTGATCAGGGGGTGGTCGCACGGCGCGACGCCGAGGTCGCCCACGCCCAGGCCCTGAGCGCCGAGGCCGCCGCTCGCGCCGCTCGCGCCCGCTCCGTCGCGGCGGGATCGCCTGACGCCATGGGCCGCCTCAGCGTCGCCAGCCCCATTTCGGGCGTCGTCAGCAGCGTCTTGGTCGGCCCGGGAGGCTTTGCGGCCCAGGGCGGCGTGGTCGCCGAGATCACCAATCCAGCACGTCTTGAAATGGTGTTCAGCGCTCCACCGGCGGTGGCCGACCATGTTCGCGCGGGCAGCGCGATCCGCGTCACGACGCCCTCGGGCGAAGTGAGCGGCGTCGTGACCGGCGTGGCGGCGGGCGGCGGCGTCGAAAGCGGCGCCACCGTCATCCACGCACGCCCGACAGGCGGCGTCCTGCCGCCCGCTGGATCAGCGGTCACAGGTACGGTTCTGACCGGAGAAGCCGTCGGCGGCGTTACCGTGCCCGCCGAAGCCGTGCAGACCGTCGAGGGCGCGACCGTCGTCTTTGTGCGCACCGAGAGCGGCTTCCGTGCGACGCCGGTTCTGGTCGGTCGCCAGGCGGGCGGGCGATCCGAGATCGTACGCGGCCTCACCGGCGGCGAACGCATCGCCGGCGCCAACGCCTTCCTGCTGAAAGCCGAGCTCGCCAAGGGCGATGCCGAGCACGGCCACTAGGGGCGAAGGATCATGTTCAAGGCTCTCATCGAGGCGTCCATCCGCTTCCGCTGGTTCGTCGTCCTGGCCGTGGCGCTGGTCGCCGGGCTGGGTCTTTTCGAACTGACCAAGCTGCCGATCGACGCCGTTCCCGACATCACCAACCGACAGGTCCAGATCACGACCGTCGCCCCGGCTCTGGCGCCCGAACAGATCGAAAGACAGGTCACCTATCCGCTGGAAACAGCCATGTCCGGCATCCCCGGACTGGTCAGCACTCGGTCATTGTCGCGCAACGGCTTCAGCCAGGTCACCGTCGTTTTCACGGACCAGACCGACATCTATTTCGCCCGCCAGCAGGTGGCTGAGCGGATGCGACAGGCGTCCGACAGTTTGCCCGAAGGCGTCGAGCCCGACCTGTCGCCCATCACGACGGGTCTGGGCGAGGTGCTGATGTGGACGGTCGATTACGTCCCCTTCAGCCTCAAGACCACGGTCGCTGCCGGCAAGCCGGGCTGGCAGGCCGACGGTGCCTATCTGACGCCAGAAGGCGAGCGACTGACCACGCCGTAGCAGCGCGCCACCTATCTGCGCACCGTTCAGGACTGGATCATCGCTCCGCAAATGCGCACCGCGCCCGGTCTGGCCGGGATCGACGTCAACGGCGGCTATGTGAAGGAATACGCGGTTCGTCCCGACGCGGCGGCACTGACCCGCTATGGTCTGGGCATGAGCGATCTGGTGCTGGCGCTGGAACGCGCCAACACCCAGGCCGGGGCCGGCTATGTCCAGCGGGCGGGGGAGGCCCTGGTGGTTCGCACCGACGCGCTGGCCGCGACGGTCGAAGATTTGGCTCAGGCGCCGGTCGTCAACCGCGGCGGCTTGGTCGTTCGTGTCGCCGACGTGGCCACCGTCGAAATCGGCCAGGCGCCGCGTCTGGGCGCCGCCAGCCGCGACGGCCACGAGGCCGTGCTCGGCACGGCACTGATGCGGGCCGGAGAGAACAGCCGCACCGTGGCTCAGGCCGCCGCGAAGCAATTGGAACAGGTCGGGGCGTCCTTGCCGCCCAGTATTGTTGCAGCCCCCGTCCTGAACCGCAGCGACCTGGTCAACTCGACCATTTCAACGGTGGCCCGCAACCTGATCGAAGGGGCCCTGTTCGTCATTGTCGTGTTGTTCCTGCTGCTCGGAAACTTCCGGGCGGCGGCGATTACGGCGCTGATGATTCCGCTGTCCTTCCTGTTCGCCGTCATCGGCATGAACCGGTTCGGCATCAGCGGAAACCTGATGAGCCTGGGCGCGCTCGACTTCGGCCTGATGGTCGACGGCGGCGTGGTGGTGATCGAGAGCACCCTGCTGATGCTGACCCAGAAACGGGCCGAGCTGGGGCGCATGCTGACCCGCAACGAACGCCTTGGCGTGGCGATGCTGGCGGCGCGCCGGATGGTCAAGCCGGCGGCCTTTGGCCAGCTTATTATCCTCCTAGTCTTCACCCCGCTGCTGATGCTGGAAGGGGTCGAAGGCAAGACCTTCGTGCCCATGGGGGCGACGGTGATGCTGGCCCTGGTCGGCGCCTTCATCCTCTCCTTCACCTTCGTCCCGGCCATGGCGGCCCTGTTCGTGCGCGAACCGAAGACGGTTAATCTGGACCCGAAAGGTCAGGCCGTGGAGCACGAGACGCGGGTTCTGCGCTTCGCCCGCCGCTGGGTCCTGCCAGCCATCATCGCGGCGGTGGCGCGTCCCAAGGTGGTTCTGATCGCCGCTCTGGCGACGCTGGCTGTGGGCGCCGTCTCCTTCATCAGTTTGGGCCGGGAGTTCATCCCGACGCTGGACGAGGGCGACATCGCCATGCAGGCCCTGCGCGTGCCTTCCGCCTCGCTGGAGCAATCCCTGGCCATGCAGATGGCTCTGGAGCGCGCCATCAAGACGCAGCCCGAGGTCGAGACCGTCTTCTCGCGCACCGGCACGGCCGAGGCCGCCGTCGATCCCATGCCCGCCAACATCTCGGACGCGGTCATTATCCTGAAGGACCGCAAGGATTGGCCTGATCCCAGGTTGTCGAAGGAAGACCTGATCGCCCGCATCGACGCGGTAGCCAACCAGCAGATCGGCAACAGCTTTGAATTCAGCCAGCCGATCGAGTTACGCTTCAACGAACTGATCTCGGGGGTCCGCACCGACCTGGCCGTCATCGTCTATGGCGACGATTTCGCCACCCTTCAAAAAACGGCGGAGGCGGTGGCCGCCAAGCTGCGGGCCACGCCCGGATCAGCCGACGTGCGGGTGGAGCAGGCGTCCGGTCTGCCGACCCTGACCATCAGCGTCGACCGTTTCGCCGCCGCCAACTATGGCCTGTCCGCCGCGGATGTCTCCGAGACAGTCTCCACCGCCATAGGAGGAGCCGAGGCCGGTCGTATCTTTGAAGGCGACCGTCGCTTTGACGTCGTCGTGCGCCTGCCCGACGATGAGCGAAACGATCCGGCCACCCTGGCGGCCTTGCCGATTGTTTCCGGCTCGGGCGTCGTCGTGCCTCTATCTTCGGTGGCGCGCATCCACATCGCCGAAGGGCCGAACCAGATCAGCCGCGAGAACGGCAGCCGGCGCATGGTGGTCCAGGCCAATGTGCGTGACCGCGATCTGGGCGGCTTCATCACCGAGGCGCAAAGATCGGTCGCCGAAGTCGCTCTGCCGGTCGGATACCGCCTCAAGTGGGGCGGTCAGTTCGAGAACCTGAAGCGCGCGGAGCAACGCCTTGGTCTTGTCGTGCCCATCGTCTTCGTCCTGATCGGCGTCCTGCTGTTCATGGCGCTGGGGTCGCTCACTGAGGCGGGACTGGTCTTCGCCTGCGTGCCCCTGGCTCTGGTCGGAGGGGCGCTGGCCTTGTTGCTCAGAGGAATGCCGTTCTCGGTCTCGGCGGCGGTCGGCTTCATCGCCGTGTCCGGCGTCGCAACCCTGAACGGACTAGTGTTGATGCAGACGATCCAGGAACGGCTGCGGGCAGGCCAGCCCCCCGCGTCTGCGGCCATCGAGGGCGCGTCCAGCCGCCTTCGAGCCGTGCTGACCACAGCCTTGGTGGCCATCGTGGGCTTCATCCCTATGGCGCTGGCGCATGGGGCGGGCGCCGAGGTCCAGAAGCCTTTGGCCACCGTGGTCATCGGAGGTCTGCTGACCGCCACGGCCTTGACGCTTCTGGTGCTTCCGACGTTTTCAGCCTGGACGATGAAGCGCCGCGTTGTTCCTGATCTCGAAGTCATAGGAGGAGGGACGGGCAGCCCCACTGATTAAGCTGACTTCCTGGAGGAAGGCGGGCGTCAACCTCATCGGTTAGCGCCCGCCAGGCAAGGTTGGAGCGGCGGGTGGCGCTTCGCCATCTAGGGGCCCGTGAAGCTGTCGCTCGAGCTTGTGCTCAGACATGCCGGCGTCGATGCATCTCGATGCAGTTTTTCGAGTGGGAGTGGCGGAAGCGGTGGGATTCGAACCCACGGACGGCTCTCACCGTCGCTGGTTTTCAAGACCAGTGCCTTAAACCACTCGGCCACACTTCCACATCGAGCCGGTCTGGTTCTGGTGACCGGTCGGCGCGAGTCGAGACAGCGCGCGGAGGCGTGCATAGCGTCAAGTTCGCCGCCGCCCAAGCACAAAGCGCAGGCTATCCACGCAACATCTCAGGCCCTCGCAGGCGCCGGCGGGCGGGTCACCAACCAGATGCCTCCGCAGACCAGGGCCAGCGCCGCCAGATAGCTCCACCGCAACAGAGATTCTCCGAGGAAGATAGCCGACAGGGCCACGCCGAAGACCGGGACCAGGAAGTTGAAGGCGGCGATCATACCGACCGGGTTGTGCTTCAGCAGCAGACTCCACACTGCGAAGGCCACCGAGGAAAGCAGGGCCATATAGAGCAGCAGAGCGCCGGACTGGGGGTTGAACCCTTCCAGCCGCCCGCCGCCCGCCATGCCGACGCCGGTCAGAATCAGGCCGCCAACAAGAAGCTGCCAGCCCGTCATGACCATGGGGTCCATGCTGGCCGACAGGCGCTTGCCATAGATGGAGGCGGCCGCCAGCACGAAGGCGGCGATGATGACGAAGCCTTCGCCCAGCAGGCTGAAATCAAAACCCAGGGCGCCGCCGCCCAGATTGACCACCACCACGCCGAGAAAGCCGACGGCGCAGCCCAGCAGCTTGCGCGCACTGAGCCGGTCGTTCGCATAGATGAAGTGGGCGAGGACCACGCTGAAAAAGACGCCCGTGGCGTTCATGATGGACGACTTCACACCGCTGGCGTGGGCCAGGCCGATATAGAAGAAGACGTACTGGATCGCCGTCTGGGTCAGGCCCAGCAGGGCGACCTGGCCCATCTGCCGACGGCTCAGCGCCAGGATCTGCTTCTTCATCGCCGTGGCGACCATCAGCAGGATCGCGCCGGCCAGGGCGAAGCGCCAGCCAGCGAACAGCATCTGGCTGGCGATGTCGCTGGGGGCGATGTGCAGCAGGGCATAGCCGTTCTTGATGGCGGGATAGGCGCTGCCCCACAGGATGCAGCACAGGGTCGCCAAGGCGAAGACGCCCGAACGGGTCTGGTAGAGGGAGGGTTTCAAGGCGCTCGCTTCAAGAACAGGGCGCGGGCGCGAAGGCGTCGCCGCGACGTGCGGACGCATAGCCTCAAACACCTTGTTAACCAAACCGGAAACCTCCTCTGCGACGATCACTTTGAGTGAACCGGAGTGCGTACGACCATGATGTCGAGAATGCTGAAGGGCGCGGCGGCTGCCGTCGCCTTTTCCACCTTGGCGGCCTGCGCCAGTATCGGTGGCGGGCGCGACGCTCCACTGCGTCCGCCGGTCGTGACCGATCCCGCGCCCATCGTTTCCGGTACGATGCGGCCCTATCAGATCAAGGGCCGCTGGTACCGTCCGGTCGAACAGCCCAATTATGACGAGGTCGGCATGGCGTCGTGGTACGGGGCGCAGCACAACGGTCGCCCGACCTCGACGGGTGAGCGGTTCGACATGACCGCCCTGACGGCGGCGCACAAGACCCTGCCGTTGCCGAGCCTGGTGGAGGTGACCAATCGCGCCAATGGGCGCCGTGTCATCCTGCGCGTCAATGACCGGGGGCCGTTCGTGGACAGCCGGATCATCGACCTGTCGCGTGCAGCGGCAGAGGAGCTGGGCCTGTTGTCGCAGGGCGTAGGCGAGGTGAGGGTGCGCTATGTCGGTCGCGCGCCGAGGACAGGGGGCGGAATGGCGATGCGGCGAGCAGAAGTGGAGCCGGCGCCGCAGCCGAGGCCCTATATTCAACCCGTGACGACGGTGGCACCTGTGGTCTCGGGCGCATCCGCCTATTGGGTTCAGGCGGGAGCCTTTTCGGACCGTCGGGCCGCCAAGCGAATCGCTGACCGTCTGGGCGATCGCGCGACGGTTCAGGACCTGAACGGCGTCGGCCAGGCCCAGTTTCGGGTGATCGTTGGTCCCTGGCCCGACGCTAACGCCGCTGAACAGGCCCGTCAGGCGGTTATCGCACGCGGGTTTGGCGACGCCCTGTTGATATCAGGCGGTTAAGGCTTGCCTGACGCGCCGGGCTCGCCATTGTGCGCGGGTGCAGCGCGGTAAGTTCATCACATTCGAAGGCGGCGAGGGAGCTGGCAAGACCACGCAGGCGCGCCTGTTGGTCGAGCACCTTCGCTCGCTTGGAATCGACGTCATCCAAACGCGCGAGCCGGGTGGTTCGCCCGGCGCGGAGGTTATTCGCAACATTGTCGTGGCCGGGGACGCCGAGCGCTGGTCGCCGCGTACCGAGACCCTGCTGATGTACGCCGCGCGCTCGGATCATCTGGAGCGCACCATTCGTCCGGCTCTGGACGCCGGCAAGTGGGTAGTTTGCGATCGTTTCGCCGATTCCAGCCGTGTTTATCAGGGTGCGGGCGGCGGCGCGTCCGAAACCCTGATCGAGGCTCTGGACGCCGCCATCGTGGCCGAGGATCAACCGGATCTGACACTGGTGTTCGACTTGCCGGTCGAAGTCGGGCTGGAGCGCGCCTTCGGTCGCGGCCTGTTCGAGACCCGGTTCGAGTCCAAGGGGCTGGCCTTCCATCAGAAGCTCCGTGAAGGCTTCCTCGGCGTGGCGCGCCGCCACCCGGAACGCTGCGTCGTGATCGACGCCACGGGCGAGCTTGAGGCCGTTTCCGAACGCCTGCGGAGCGCCGTCGCCGAGCGGCTGCTGTGAGCGAACACCCGCGCGACCGGTTCGACCTGGTCCCGGACGTCGCCGCCGAAGAAGCCTTTCTTGACGCCCTGAGCCGGGGACGACTGCACCACGCCTGGCTGCTGTGCGGGGTCGAGGGCAGCGGAAAGGCGACCTTCGCCTATCGCGCCGCGCGCCGCCTGCTGGGGGCCGCGTCCGATCCGACGCGCGGGCCGCTGGGCGCCGCGCCCTATGATCCGGTCAGCCAGCTGGTTTCGGCCCAGTCCCATCCAGATCTGCTGGTGATGGAGCGGCTGGTCGAGGGTGGCAAGCAGAAGAAGACCATCTCGGTGGATCAGGCCCGCGACCTGCCGGGCTTCTTCGCCAAGAGCCCGTCCCAGGCTCAGTATCGTGTGGCCATTATCGACGCCGCCGACGACCTGAACATCAATGCCGCCAACGCCTTGTTGAAGATTCTTGAAGAGCCGCCTGAGCGCGGCGTCCTGCTGCTGGTGACCCATGCGCCGGGCCGCTTGCTGGCGACGATCCGCTCGCGCTGCCGCCGTCTAAGCTTCCCGATCTGGACCCCGGATCAGTTGGAGACCCTGGTGCGCAATCGCACCGGCGCCGATCCCGACGACGCACGACTGGCCGCCGACATGGCGGGCGGATCGCCCGGCGCGGCCCTGGCTCTGTCGTCGGGCGCCATGCAGGAAGTCGACGCTGTGGCGCGCAGTTGGGTTCTGGGCGACGCTGTCGATCGTGCCGAACAGCTGGCCGTCGCCGACGGTTTTCGCGGGGCTGAAGGCCAGGCGCGGTTCGAGGCCCTGATGGATCGGCTGATTGCGGCGGTCAAGGTGCGCGCGCTCGAGGCTCCGGCGGGGCAGGGCGCACGCTGGGCCGAGCTGTGGACCCGCCTGGCCGAGTTGCCGGACCGCACGGCGGCCATCAACCTTGACCGCGCCGACGTCTTGGCCGGCGCCCTGGCCGACATCGCCCGCACCAAGGCCCTGAGATGATCATCGACAGTCACGTCAATCTGCACGCCCCTCAGTTCGACGAGGACCGCGACGACGTCATCGCCCGCGCCCGCGAGGCGGGCGTGCGCCTGATGGTCGAGATTTCGGACAAGCTGTCGACCTTTGAGGCGACGCACGCCCTGGCCATGGCCCATGACGACATCTGGTGCACGGTCGGGGCCCACCCGCACGAAGCCAAGGACCACGTCGAAATGACCGCCGACGAACTGGTCGCCCTGGCCCAGCGGCCGCGCGTCATCGGCATCGGCGAGTGCGGCCTGGACTTCCACTACGACCTCAGCCCGCGCGACGAGCAGGCGGCGGTCTTCCGCCAGCACATCGACGCTGCGCGCCGAACTGGCCTGCCGCTGGTGGTGCATACGCGTGAGGCCGACGACGTCATGGCCGCCATCCTGCGCGAGGAGCACGCCAAGGGCCCCTTCAAGCTCCTGATGCACTGCTATACCAGCGGCATAGAACTGGCTGAAACCGCAGCGGAACTCGGCGCCTGGTTCTCCGTTTCGGGCATCGCCACCTTCAAGGCGGCGGAGGACGTGCGCGAGGTCATTCGCCGGATGCCCGAGGACCGGATCATCGTCGAAACCGACTGCCCCTATCTGGCGCCCATCCCCCATCGCGGGCGGCGCAATGAACCAGCCTATGTCGGCCTGGTGTTGCAGAAGCTGGCTGAAATCCGAGGCTGGTCGCTCGAAGAAGCTGACCGGCGCACGACCGACGCCTTCTTCGCCCTGTTCGACCGCATTCCCCGGCCCGCCGAATGAGCAAGCCGGGAGAACTAGAGATTGTCATCCTCGGTTGCGGCTCGTCCGGCGGCGTGCCGCGCGGCGACGGCGACTGGGGCGACTGCGATCCCAATGAGCCCAGAAACAGACGCACCCGCTGTTCCATGCTGGCGCGGCGTCATGGGCCGGATGGAACCACGAGCGTCCTGATCGACACCTCGCCTGACCTGCGAAGCCAAGCGCTGATGGCCGGGATCACCCATGTTGATGCTGTCCTCTACACCCACGACCACGCCGACCAGACGCACGGCATCGATGATCTGCGCGTCTTCGCCATCCATGCGCGACGACGTATCCAGGCCTGGATGGACCCCGCCACCCATCACGCCTTGACCAAGCGCTTCGACTACATCTTCGAGAGCCAGCACGGCTATCCGGCCATTCTAGAGGCCCATCGCATTCCGGCTCATGGCGAGGCTTGGGGTATCGACGGGGCGGGCGGCGAAATGCCCGTCGTGACCTTCGATCAGACGCATGGGCCGATCCGTTCGGTTGGCTATCGGGTCGGGCCGGTCGCCTATTCCAGCGACGTATCCGATCTGGATGAGGCGGCGTTGGGGGCGGTGCGCGGCGCCGACCTGTGGATCATCGACGCCCTGCGCTACACGCCCCATCCGACTCATGCTCATGTCGACAAGGCGCTGGAATGGGTCTCCCAGGCCGGGGTTGGTCGGGCAGTGCTGACAAACCTGCATATTGATCTGGATTACAATGCCTTGTCAGCATCTCTTCCTGACAACGTTGAAGTCGCTTTCGACGGCTGGAGCCGCCGTTTCGACCTCTAGCGCGCTCCTCTCGATCAGGTTCTGAACCGAGGCTCGGCTAACAGGCGTCGTATAAAGGAAAGACGAAGCGGTGAAGCTCGACCCCGGGTGGATCTCAGCCTTTACCCCCTGCTGTAAGTTTCGCAGGAGGGGGCTATCTGGCTAGAGACCTAGTCGTCAGCGTCGGATGCGTCGATTGCATTGGCGACAAGGTCGCGCCATGTCGGATCAGTGTCGTCCACGATATCGACGTCGTCCATCAAGGCCACAGCTCCGCTGCCATCGGGCAGGATCAGCCCCAGCACCTCCATGGGCTCTCCGTCGGATCCGATGTGACATTCGGCCTGAACGACCACTGCGGCCTGCTCCCCGTCATCTTCCCACCAGATGATGGGTTGGGGCAGGTCCATGTCGAGCGTGCGGGCGTCTTCCGTGTCGCCTAGGGCGAAAATAGCTCGGCGTGCTTGAACGTCCTCGAGCGTCGCCACGGCGCCAATGAAGGGCTTCAGGCGGGCCCAGTCGTCCACATCGAAGCCGCCGCCGTCTTCTTCGTTATCGTCATAGTCCTGGGCCATGCGCCGCTCCTCGGTTTGAAGAGGTGTCTAGCGCCGACAGGGACAAAAGTAACGACGCGGCTGTCGTTATTAAAAAGGCCGCCGGGCGAACCCAGCGGCCTCTTTGCTGTTCGACGTTGGCCGATCAGAACTTGAAGCTGGCGCGCAACAACAGAGTGTAGCGGACATAGTCTTCCAGCAGTTCGGCGTCTCCGGTGATCGACAACATGCCCAGGTCGTTGCCTACATTCAGGCGGAAGCCGAGGATGGGGCCGCCGCCCTCGATGCTGGCAGGATCCAAGGTGAAGGCGTCGCCGCCCGAGGCGAACCGAGCGATGGTGGTGCCGGCATCGACCGAGAAGTTCTGACGCCAGCCCGCACGGATTTCCGGGCGGATCCAGCCGTCCTTGCCAAAGCCGTAGCCGATGTTCACTGCGGCGACGCCGGAGAACATGTGACCGTCGCGTTCGTCGATCTTGAGATCGAAGCCATCGCCGCCGCCCTTTTCAGTGCGCGCGTCTTCGCTGAGCGAGAAGTACTCGGCGTAGATTTCAGGACGGACGTTCACGCGACCGAAGTTGCGCTCATACGAGGCGCCGCCCGCGGCAGCCAGAGTGAAGCCGTGCCAGTCAGATTCGTTCTTCAGGTTGATGCCGTCGGCGACCAGCTTGCGGGTCGCGTTGAATGAGGCGTAGCCGCCTGCGGCGCGGGCCCAGGTCGTCCAGTATTGGCCCTGAGCACGCCAATAGAGCCCCAGTTCCAGCAGGTTGGCTGACAGAACTTCTTCCGCTGCAGATTCGGGATCTTCCAGGTCCGACGAAGTGAAGGCGGCGGTAAGGCCGACCGCACCCATGTTGGTGCCACGCTCCACGCCGCCGGCGACGCCGAAGCCTTCCGAACGGAAGCCGTATGAGTCAGTTTTGTCCTTGTCGGCGTAGAAGTTGATTTCCTGGACCCAGGCGCTGGTCTCGCCCGGCGCGGCCGAGGCATTGCGGCCAGTCAGGGCGCGCGTCACGGCATCGACGCCGCTTGCGAGCGAAAGCAGAGGTCCGCCCGAGTGGTCAGGCAGCATCTGCTCGTAGATGTCGAAGAAGCCATCGCGGCCGGTCTGGTTCAGGATGGCGTTGCGGATAACTTCGTTCTGGCCGAGTGCGTCATAGATCGAGTCATAGGCCGAGGCCTCGACCTTGATCATGCCGGCCTCTTCCGCCGTCCGGCGACGTGCATCGACATAGATCTCGCCCGCAGCGGCGTCGGCTCCGGCCTTCACGACGAAGGCGTAGGGAGAGTTAGCCTGGACTGAGTCAGGATCGATCGCGCCTGTATTCAGAGTGTTGGCGTCGATGATGGTGAAGCGGGTGGGGTCCTGCAGCAGCGAGTTGAAACGCACGCCCAGGCCCGCGCCGGTCGCGATGTTGGCGACGCCGTCAACCTTAAAGCCGCTGTTCGTGCCCTTGGCCGGATCAAGCGTGACGATCAAGTCGCCGTCGGCGCCGATGTTGAGGTTGCTGATCGTCGTCACCCCGCCCTGGCGAGCGTCGAGCGTGCCTTTGGTAATGTCGATATCCAGCAGGCCGTCGGAGTTGGTGATGGCGCCGCGCACGACGGACCCGCCCGAGATCGAGAGGCGGTCGGCGCCTGCGCCGAACGAAATGTCGCCCACAACAACCCCGTTCTGGATGTCCAGAAGGTCCGCACCCGAACCCAACTTGATGTCGCCGAAGGTCGTGGGCTCGCGCGAATCCGTCACGCCGTCACCGTCAGTGTCCGGATCGGCAGTCGTGGCCGTCCCGGCGATGCCCTTTTGGGTGAAGGTGACGCCAGAAGTGTTGGCGCTGACGTCGATGGCGGTCGCCTTCCCGGTGATCGCGCTGCCATCAGCGTTGGCCGAAACATTGGCCTGGATCGACCGAGTGTTGGTGATCGAGGTCAGGCTGCCGCTCAGGTCCGCGATTGCTGTCGTGTTGGCCTTGCCGCCACCCGCCGTGGCCGCGATCACGCCATCATTGTTGAGTGAGGCGACATTCGCTCCGGCCTCAATCCGAACGGCCGTGACCTGGTTGGCGCCTTGCGTGGCCGAGGCCGCGCTGATGGTGCCAGTATTGATCATGGTTGGCGACGTAGCGCCCGCAGCGAAGCGAACGGCCGTAGCGTCGGCTTCGTTGGCCAGAACCGCGATAGAACCTTCGTTGCGGACGCCACCTTGGATGGTTACAGCCTGACCGCCAGCCACACCGAACTGCAGCGCTGTGGGTGCGACCTTGTCATAAACGCCGATGCCGAAGATTTCGCCGCGGTTGACGAATCCATAGGCATTGTTGCCCGTGCCAGCGACGCCGAGCGTGACAGCATTTGCGGTCGAGCCAACCACCACTGCCGGGGCGGCGCCATACGAGGTGACCTTGGCCACGCCTTCGTTGGCGTCCGGCAGACCGTCGCCGTCGCGATCCGTGTCATCGCGATTTTTGACGCCGTCGCCGTCATCATCCTCGTCGCCGTTCTTGACGCCGTTGCCGTTGTCGTCGCCGTCGATCCCCGCGGCGCTGTAAGCAGGGCCTGTGTCAAACAACACGCCTTTGGCGACGTTTGCGCCGATGCTTACGGCGGGACCGCCCTGCAGCAGGTCGTCAGCGTCCAGGTTTTCGAGGAACAGGACTTCGGCCGGAACCGTGCCGCTGGTCGGCTTGTTCTGCGGCCGGGTGGTATAGCGATAGCCCGTGGACGTGATCGTCCCCTGAATAGCAAGGCGGCCATCGACAGCGCCGTCAACGGCCACGCCCACAGCGTTCTCGCCACGGGCCGAGACTGAGCCCAGAAGACTTACGTTGCCGGTAACCGGCCCGGTGACGCTGACACCCTTGGTGTTATCGCCCGTGACACTCACGTTGCCGAAGCTGGTCAGGTTACCCACCAGCGGCGCCTCAATCGAAACCCCGTAGGAGTTATTGCCTTCGACGAGGATCGCCCCGCCCGTCTCAATCAGAATGTCGCCGGTCTTGGCGCCGGGGCCGGTTACCCGAAGACCGTAGCGTCCGGTGCCTGAAGCCAGCGGGCCGTCAGGGTCGCCGTCCTTGTCAGTGTCCTTGTATTCCTCGATGTCATCAGAAATCGAGATCGTGCCGCCGATGGTGATCGGACCAGTCGTGCCGCCCTGGGCAAGGATACCGGTTGCGCCGTCGGCGGCCTTGGTCATCGTGATCGAGGACCCGCCGTCCAGGTCCACACTATGGTTCGAATCAATGGTGACAGCGGCGCCGCTAGTCACTGAGATGGAACCACCACTGGCTAGCCTAATGCTGTCGGGCGTGCCGGCTGTTGTAGCCTTGGACGTCGCTATGGGTGTGGTGCGAGCAGTCGAGATCACTTCCTCGGCGTGAGCGCCGGCAGCAACCATCAAGGGGGCGATCGCCACAGCGGTCGCGAGTAGAATACGCATTAGATAGAAACCCCTCGAGGACACACGCGCAAGGACGCCAGTCGCCCGTTTAACAGGCTCGACGACACCATGCCCCAAGTTTCTCGAATTTGAGGCGAATGCAAGGCCGTGGTTAAGACCCCGAACCTGAACGGGAGATGAAAATCAGGATTTTCGTCGATATGGCCGCGCTTGGGTAAATGGGTGCTTGAGCGCAGGAGTTTCCGAGGCTAGGGCCGATTCATGGTCAATTCCAAACGCGCAAGTCGCATCCAATCCAGAGCCGGCCGCGTTGAGGGGGCGAACTCTGGTGGGGGCTTATCAATGAGAATCAGCGACATCGACGTCCAGGAAAGTGAACTGCGCTTGTTTCCTGGCTTGGACGAAGAGGTCGCGGAGACGCTACGCGTCTTGAAGGCTTCCACGGCTGATCCCCGACCGCGACTGGTTGACACCACCATGCTGTTCGCTCCTCGTTCGGGCGGGGTGAAGCGGTACCTGCTGTCCAAGAAGGCTTGGCTTGAGGCGAACCGCCCTTCGGTCGCGCATACCCTGGTCGTGCCGGGGGCCAAGCATCGGGCAGATAGCAGCGGAATCGTCCAGCTTCATGCGGCCAAGCTGCCATTCGGCGACGGCTATCGCTGGCCCAGTTCCGTGCGGCGCTGGGGTGCCTGGGTGGCGTCCATGAACCCGACCGTGATCGAGGCTGGTGATCCCTATACCCCCGGGCAGGGCGCACTGGAAGCCGGGCAACGCGCCGGTTGTCCAGTGGTCGGCTTCTGCCACTCTGACCCGGCGGGACTGGCGGCTCTGCATTTCGGCGAGTGGGCCAAGAAGCCGGTCGAGAAACGCTGGGCCAAGCTCTTTTCTCAATTCGACCGCGTCGTATCACCCAGCCGCTTCATCGCGCGACGGCTGGAAGAGGCAGGCGTAGGCGACATTGTAATTCGGCCTCTCGGGGTCGAGGTGGGCACCTTTCATCCCGATCGTCGGGACCGCGACTGGCTGTTGAAAAAGCTTGGCCTTGAGGCGGATGCTCGTCTGCTGTGTTTTGCGGGCCGTCCGGCCAAGGAAAAGAACGTCGACGTTCTGATCGACGCCGTTCAGCGGTTGGGCGCGCCCTATTATCTAGTCCTGGTCGGCGCCGGGGCGGGCATGCCGGCCGAAGATCGGGTAATCTCGCTGCCCTATGAAAAGGACCCCAAGGCTGTGGCCCGGATCATCGCCAGCTGCGACGCTTTTGTTCACGCCAATGACAAGGAGCCATTCGGTCTGATTGTGCTGGAGGCTATGGCCTGCGGACGCCCGGTCGTTGGCGTTGACGCCGGCGGGGTGGCCGAGACGGTCGACCTGAGTGTGGGGCAACTGGCGCGATCAGCAGATCCAGCCGACTACGCCGAGGCCGTCGAGGCGCTGTTCGCCCGCGACGTGGAGGCCTTGGGTCAGGCGGCGCGGGTCAAGACGGTCGAACAGTTCGCCTGGGGTCGGGTCTTTGAGGATCTGTCGATGCTTTATGGTGAGTTGAGCGGTCGTTCCGAGTTCGTCAGACCGCAAGAAACCGCGCCGCTGAACTAGCAGCAAAAAGCTAGCGGCGAGGGACTGATCAGTTTAAACAAGGGGCGACATCGCCATCCGCGGGCAGGGCGCGCCATTTTCTTCAGTGAAGAGAATGGCGCGAGTGACGGGACTCGAACCCGCGACCTCCGGCGTGACAGGCCGGCACTCTAACCAACTGAGCTACACCCGCATTCCCCTCCGCGAGGAGGAGAAGGGGCGAATAGGGGCGACTCACGCCGCGGTCAAGCGTCGAGCGCTCCTGGCGCTGAAAAAGCCCGAAAATCAGACTTCCGGATGCGCTGATGAAGTCAAATGAAGGACAGCAGAGCCCGGGTCGCCGCTTCCACATCCTCCTGACGCATCAGGCTTTCGCCGACGAGGATGGCCTGGGCGTGGGCGTCGGCGACGCGCTCGACGTCGTCGGGGGTGAAAATGCCGCTTTCGGCCACCAGCAGGGCCTTCACCGGGCTGAGCATGGACAGGCGCTCGGTGGCGTCGAGGTCGACCTCGAAGGTGCGAAGGCTGCGGTTGTTGATCCCGACCAGATCGCCGCCCAGCTTGCAGGCGCGGGCCATTTCGGCCTCGTCGTGGGTCTCGATCAGGGCGTCCATGCCGAAGCGCTCGGCCTCGGCCAGCAGGTCGGCGGCCAAAGCGTCGTCGACCATGGCCAGGATGATGAGGATACAGTCGGCGCCCAGGGCGCGGCTCTCGGCCACCTGCCAGGGGTCGACCAGGAAGTCCTTGCGCAGGCAGGGCAGGGCGACCGCGTCGCGGGCGGCGGCCAGGAAGGCGTCGTCGCCCTGGAAGCTGGGGCCGTCGGTCAGGACGGACAGGCAGGTGGCGCCGCCGCGCTCATAGGATTTGGCCAGCGCGGGCGGATCGAAGTCGGCGCGGATCAGGCCCTTGGACGGGCTGGCCTTCTTGATCTCGGCGATCAGGGCGGGGCGGCCGGTCTCCTCGGCGACCCGTTCAAGAGCGGCGCGGAAGCCGCGCGGGGCTGAGGCCTGCGCGGCAAGGGCCTCGACGGCGTCCTGAGGGGTCGCAATCTTGCGGGCGGCTACGTCGTCGCGCTTGTAGGCGGCGATTTTCGCCAGAACGTCGGTCATGCGGCCTCGGGTTCGATGGGGGTGTTGGTGACGCGCACCAGGGTTTCCAGCGCGGCGGCGGCGCGGCCGTCGTCGATGACGGCGGCGGCCAGTTCGGCGCCTTCACGCAGGTCGGCGGCGCGGTCGGCCACCACCAGGGCGGCGGCGGCGTTCAGCACGACGATGTCGCGATAGGGGCCGGGCGCCCCAGCCAGCAGGGCGGTTAGCGCGGCTGCATTATGCTCGGCGTCGCCGCCGCGCAGGTCGTCCAGGGTGGCCAGCGGCAATCCGGCGTCGGCGGGCATGACGGTGAAGCGGCGGACGGCGCCGTCCTTCCACTCGGCCACCTCGGTCGAACCTGTGGTGGTCAGCTCGTCCAGACCCTGACCGTGGACGGTCCAGGCTCGGCGCGCGCCGAGGCGGCCCAGAACCTCGGCCAGAGGCTCCAGCAGGGCGGGATCATAGACGCCCATGACCTGTCGGTTCGCATGCGCCGGATTACAAAGCGGCCCCAGAAGGTTGAAAACCGTGCGGAAACCGATCTCGGCGCGCACCGGCCCGACGTGGCGCATGGCCCCGTGATAGGTGGGGGCGAACAGGAAGGCGATGCCGGCCTGATCCAGGGCGAGGGCCTGTTGCGGGATGGTGGCGTCCAGGTTGACGCCCAGCGCCGCCAGGACGTCGGAGGAACCGGATTTGGAGCTGATGGCGCGGTTGCCGTGCTTGGCGACCTTGAGGCCGGCGCCCGCCAGGACGAAGGCGGCGGCCGTCGAGACGTTATAGGTGTGCTGGCCGTCGCCGCCTGTGCCGCAGGTGTCGATCACCTCGTCGAACGGATGATCCAGCGACAGGGCGGCGTCGCGCATGGCGGTGGCAAAGGCGACGATCTCGTCCACTGTCTCGCCGCGGATGCGCAGGGCGGTGACGGCGGCGGCGACCTGGGACGGGGTCGGCTCGCCGCGCAGGCAGGCGGAGAAGAAGGCGTGGGCTTCATCCGGCGTCAGGACGCGACCGTCGACCAGCTTGCCCAGCAAAGGTTTGAAACCGTCCATGGCCTCAGACCGTCGCCGCGCGTTTGACGCCCGCCAGGTCGAGGAAGTTGGCGATCATGGCGTGGCCGTGCTCGGTGGCGATGGATTCCGGGTGGAACTGAACGCCGTGGATCGGTCGGGTCCGGTGGGCCAGACCCATGATCTCGCCATCTGCGGTCCAGGCGGTGACTTCCAACTCATCCGGCAGGGTCTCGCGACGCACGGCCAGCGAGTGATAGCGGGTGGCGGTGAAGGGCGAGGGCAGGCCCTTGAACAGGCTGCGGCCCTCATGCTCGATCGGCGAGGTCTTGCCGTGCATCAGGGTCTTGGCGCGGATGACGTCGCCGCCGAAGGCTTGCCCTATGGCCTGGTGGCCCAGGCAGACGCCGAAGATGGGCATATCCAGCGGCGCGGTCGTGATCAGCGGCAGGCAGATGCCGGCCTGATCCGGGGCGCAGGGGCCGGGCGACAGCAGCACGGCCTCGGGCTTCAAGGCCCAGGCTTCGTCCACCGTCAGGTCGTCATTGCGGACGACGTGCGTCTGGGCGCCCAGCTCCGCGAGGTAGTGGACGAGGTTGTAGGTAAAGCTGTCGTAGTTATCGACGACGAGGATCATGGCAGGGTTCTTAGGACGGGAGGGACGACGCGCCAAGCGAAGGCGGGATGAAAGCGGACGTTAAGCAGTCCGCGCGATACAGGAGCATCGCCATCGGAAGAAATCCGTCTTGACCCGCTTAGAAGCCATCCGCGACGCCCAGGCCCTGTTGAACGAGCCGCCTGTCGAGCAGCCGAAACCGCTGCGCCTGCTGGCGGCAGCCGCCTTCGCCGCAACGGCGGCGGTGATGCTGGCGGGGACCATGGTCGTGGGCCCCGGCGTGTCGTTCGACCAGGGTTCCACGGTTTCCAATCCTTAGATCTTGCCGTCGGCGCCCTGGCCACGCGTGGTCGCGGTGAATCGCCACGCGTCCTCGGCCGCCTTCATAGGGGCGCGGGCCTTGGCCAGGGTTTCGGCGTATTCGGCGGCAGGATCGCTGTCGGCGACGACGCCGGCGCCGGCCTGAACGAAGATCTGGTTGTCGGCGAACATGGCGGTGCGCAGGACAATGCAGATGTCCGCCTCGCCGTTGGCCGAGATATAGCCCACGCCGCCGCCATAGCCGACGCCGCGCTTCTCGGTTTCCAGTTCGTCGATGATCTCCATGGCCCGGACCTTGGGCGCGCCGGACAGGGTGCCGGCGGGCAGGGCGGCCAGTAGCGTGTCCACGGCGTCCAGCTTGGGATCGGCGGCGCCGTGCACATTGGAAACGATGTGCATGACTTGGCTGTAGCGTTCGACGACGAAGCTTTCCGTCACCTCGACCGAGCCGGGCGATGAAACGCGGCCCACGTCGTTGCGGCCCAGATCGAGCAGCATCAGGTGTTCGGCGCGTTCCTTGGGATCGGCCAGAAGCTCGACCTCCAGCGCCTTGTCCAGTTCCTGCGTTGCGCCGCGCGGGCGGGTGCCGGCCAGCGGGCGGATGGTGACGCGACCATCCTTCAACCGGACCAGGATCTCAGGGCTGGAGCCCGCCAGCTGGAAGTCGACGTAGTCGAGGAAGAAGAGATAAGGCGACGGATTGCCGCGACGCAGCGAGCGATAAAAGGCGAACGGGTCCTGACTCCACGGCGCCGAGAAGCGGTGGGACAGCACGACCTGAAAGATGTCGCCGGCGGCGATGTAGTCCTTGGCCTTGGCCACCATGGCGTCGAAACCGGCGGCGTCGACGGGCGAGCGGAAGTCGGGGGCCGGGACCGGTTCGGTCTCACGCTGGATCGGCAGGGGCCCGCGCAGACGGTCCTCGAAATCGTCGAGGCGACCGATGGCCGCCGAGAATGCCGTGTCGGGATCGATGCCGCCGTCGGGATAGGCGGCGGCGATCAGGACGATCTCGTGCTTCACCGAATCGAAGATGGCGACCAGCGACGGGCGCGCCATGACGGCGTCCGGCAGGTTCAACGGGTCGGGGTTGGCCGGGCCCAGAGGCTCCAGCAGCCGGACCATGTCGTAGCCGAAGACACCGAACAGGCCGGCGGCCATGGGCGGCAGGTCATCGGGCAAATCGAACCGTGTAGCGGCGATCAGGGCGCGCAGGGATTCGAGCGCCGGGCGGTCTTCAGCGGTGAAACGGTCTGCCAGAACGGCCTCGCCGCGCGCCAGCTCGGCCTGACCGTCGCGGCAGCGCCAAACGACGTCGGGGGCCAGGGTGACGATCGAATAGCGGCCGTTGACGGCGCCGCCTTCGACCGACTCCAGCAGACTGGCGTAGGGCCGACCGTGCCCGACCTTGAGGAAGGCCGAGACGGGCGTCTCCAGGTCGTCGATCAAACGGCGAACGACGACCTGGGGGCGGCCTGATTTCAGGCCAGAGACAAACGCGGCGCGTTCAGCTTCCTGTCCGACGCCTGCGCTCATTTCTTGGCGGGCGCAGGGGCGGCAGGAGCCGCCGGGGCAGCTGCGGGAGCTTCGATGCCCAAGGCGGCGATGGCGGCGGCGGGGTCGTTCTTGGCCTTCACCTTGGCGGCGGCGGCGGCGAAGCTTTGCTCGACCATGGCGTTGGCCATCGCCTGGGTCAGGCGCGGACGGACCTGCTCGACCAGGGGCGCGGCCAGGGCCGGGACGGCGGCGTGGATGGCGTCGACGTGGCCGACCACGAAGCTGCTGGCCGACTGGGCGCCGGTGAAGACCTGGCCCTTGCCCTGACCGAACAGGCCGCGCAGGACGCCTTCGCCCAGTTCGGTCTGGCTGGCCTGGCTCTGCTGAACCCCGGTGCGGGCGGTCAGTTGAGCGCCAGCCGACGCGGCGACCTTGGCGATGTCCTCGCCAGCGCGGACGCGTCCGGCCAGTTCTTCGGCCTTGGCCGACAGGCGACGGGCGTTTTCACGCAGGGTCCATTGCTGGGCCAGCGGCGCGCGGACTTCGGCCAGGGTCGGCAGCGAAGCTGGGCGGATGTCGTCGACGCGGACGGCGAAGTACTGGCCGTCGCCGGCGTCGATGATGTCGCTCTCGCCGCCCTTGGACAGGGCGTAAGCCGACTCGAAGATCTGACGCGGAGCGTTCAGCGGCTGACCGTCGGGCAGACGGCCATCAGCGGTGAAGGGGGGCAGTTGCACCAGGCGGGCGCCGACCGATTGGGCGGCGTCGGCCAGGTTCTTACCTTCCTGGCGGGCCTTCTCGTACTTTTCGACCTTGGCGTAGGTTTCGCCCTTGGCGTCTTCAGCGCGCAGCTCCTGAACCAGGGCGTTGCGCACGCTTTCCAGGGTGGCGGGCGCGCCGGCGGTCACGTCGGTCACCTTGGCGACCGTGAAGCCCACGCGGCTCTGGATCGGGTTCGAGACCTGATTGGCCGGAAGGGCGAAGACAGCCGCGCCGACCGCCGGGTCGCCCAGGGCGCTTTGCGGCGTGTCGTTATAGGTGGCGGCTTCGATCTTGTTGGCGGCGGCGACTTCGGCCGGGGTCTTGCCGGCGCGCAGTTCGGCGGCGACGCGGTCGGCGGCGGCCTTGGTCGGGACGGTCAGCGTCACGAACGAACGCTTCTCGGCGTTCGACAGGGCGGCCTTGCGGAACTCGAAGCGTTCTTGGATGCGCTCCTCGCTGATCGGAGCCGGTTGGCTGTTGGGGGCCGGGTTGAACAGCACGATCGAGATCATGCGGAACTCGGGACGACGCAGTTGGGCGGCGTTCTCGTTCAGGAAGGCGGTCAGCTGTGCGTCGGTGGGGGCGCCGGCGGCGCCAGCCATCGCCTGGGTCACAGTGAACCAGCGGCCGTCGCGCGTTTCCAGCGCCTGGCCGGCGAGCAGGGCGCCATAGATGCGGGGCACGCGGGCGCCGGCGAAGACAGCGGCGCCGAACTGGCTGGCGACATACTGGTCGCGCAGGTCCTGCTCCAACATTTCGGACGTCAGACCCTGAGCGGCCAGGGCCTGCTCATAGCGGTCCTGGTCGAACTGGCCCGACACCTGGTTGAAGAAGGCCGGGATGCGGCGGATTTCCTTCAGCACCAGTTCCTTGCCAGGCCGGATGCCGGCGTCCCATGCCCAGGCGAGGAAGCCCATGCGCTGCGTCTGGCTTTCCAGATACTGGGTGTGGATGTTCTCCTTGACCATGTCGTCGAACGACACGGGGCGACCGGCCTGCTCTTGCAGATTGGCACGGACGCGCTCGAAATCAGAGCGGAACTGAGCGGCGCCGATGCTGCGTTCGCCCGCGTCGATGACGTGTTTCGGGCCGAAGCTCGAGAAGACATCCGACTGAGCGCCCACGATCAGGAAGCTGAGGATGATCAAGGCGAACAGGCCTGCAGCCCATTTCGACTTGGAGAAGTTGCGGAAGAGCGTGATCATCGAGACAGAACCTGACGAGGGCCGGCGTCAAAGGGGCGCCACGCTCGCCTATACGGGCAGTCCCTAGGGCGCCGCAAGCGGACGCACCCCAACATCTTGGCTTCCGCGACAACGGGACCTAAACAGGCCCTATGAAACAATCTGTGAAGCTGGTCGCCGGCAATTGGAAAATGAACGGTCTGGGCGCGAGCCTGGGCGAGGCTGAGGCTCTGGCGAAAGCCTTGCAGGAACAGGCCGCAGCGTGCCGCGTGGCTCTGTGCCCGCCAGCGACGCTGACGGAACGTATGGCGCGCGTCCTGGAGGGCAGCGCCGTCGAACTGGGCGGTCAGGACTGCCATGCCGAAGCCTCGGGCGCCTTCACGGGTTCCGTGTCCGCCGGCATGCTGGTCGACGCCGGCGCCGCCCTGGTGATTCTCGGGCATTCGGAACGCCGTGCTGGATTCGGGGAGACCGACGCCGATGTCGCCGCCAAGGTCGAAGCAGCTCTGGCCGCCGGTCTGGAGCCCATCATCTGCATCGGTGAGACCCTGGAGCAACGCGAAGCCGGGCAGGCCGTCGAGATCGTCAGCCGTCAGGTCGCTGGCTCGCTGCCCGACGGCCTGTCGGGCAAGGCCTTCGCCGTCGCTTATGAACCAGTGTGGGCCATCGGCACCGGCCTGACGCCGACGCTGGAGCAGATCGAAGAAGTCCATGCAGCCGTGCGCGCGGCCATGGTGGCCAAGCTGGGAGAGGGCGGTCGTGTCGCGCCGATCCTTTACGGCGGTTCGGTGAAGCCGTCGAACGCCGCGGAAATCCTGGCCGTGGCGGAAGTCGGCGGCGCTCTTGTCGGCGGCGCCTCGCTGAAGGCCGAAGACTTCCTGGGAATCATCCGCGCGGCCTAAGCGTCGCGATTTTGCAGCCCTGTTTCGTTCGGCGTTTGCCCCGGTCTCGCATCGGTGTTAGACGCCGCCGCTTGATCGGCGCATCTTCGCGCCCACATGATTGACACCATGCTCCAGACCATCTTGCTCGTCGCCATGATCCTGATCTCGGTCGCCCTGACGGCCGTGATCCTGCTGCAACGTTCCGAGGGCGGCGCCCTGGGCATGGGCGGCGGACCTTCGGGCTTCATGACCGCGCGGGGCGCAGGCAACCTGCTGACGCGGGCCACCTCGATTCTGGCGGTGCTGTTCTTCGTGTGCGCGATCAGCCTGACCATCGCGGGCAACTTCGCGCGCGGTTCGCGTTCGGTCATCGACGCCGACGCCGTGGGCGCTCTTGCCGTTGGTTCCGAGCAGGAAACCGCACCGGCCGAGCAAGCGGCCCCGACGCCGACGGCCCCGGTCGCGCCCTCGTTGGACGATCTGGAGGCCAGCCTCCCGGCCGCTTCCGCTCCGGCCCCGGCTCCTGCTCCGGCGCAGTAAACCGCCGACAGCCAAGAAATCCTCGAAAGCGCGCCGCAGGGCGCGCTTTCTTCTTATGTTCAACAGTTGTTTTGCGTCGGGCCATGCTCCCGCCGCGAATCATGGAGTAAGGTGACCCCCCATGGCTCGCTATGTGTTCATCACCGGCGGCGTGGTTTCCTCGCTAGGAAAAGGCCTCGCCTCCGCCGCTCTCGGCGCTCTTTTGCAGGCACGAGGTTACAAGGTCCGTCTGCGCAAGCTGGACCCTTATCTGAACGTCGATCCGGGGACGATGAGCCCCTATCAGCACGGCGAGGTCTTCGTGACCGACGACGGCGCTGAAACCGACCTCGATCTGGGCCACTATGAGCGCTTTACGGGCGTCTCCGCCGCCAAGTCTGACAACGTCACGACCGGCCGCATCTATTCGACCATCCTGGAGAAGGAGCGTCGCGGCGACTATCTGGGCGCGACCGTCCAGGTCATCCCGCACGTCACCGACCAGATCAAGCAGTTCTGCCTCAGCCCGGCCAAGACCGATGACGGTGACGACGTAGACTTCGTCCTGGTCGAAATCGGCGGCACCGTCGGCGACATCGAGGGTCTGCCCTTCTTCGAGGCCATCCGCCAGCTGGGCCAGGACCTGCCGCGCGGCCAGTCCTGTTTCGTCCACCTGACGCTGCTGCCGTTCATCAAGACCGCCGGCGAGATGAAGACCAAGCCGACGCAGCACTCGGTCAAGGAACTGCGCTCCATCGGCATCCAGCCCGACATCCTGCTGTGCCGCTGCGAGCAGCCGATTCCCGCTGAGGAGAAGCGCAAGATCGGTCAGTTCTGCAACGTGCGCGAGAGCGGCGTGATCCAGGCGATGGATTCGGCCGACATCTACGCCGTGCCGCTGGACTATCATAACGAAGGTCTGGACAGCGAAGTCCTGGCCCACTTCGGCATCACCGACGCCCCCGCGCCCGACCTGACAAGCTGGGAAGAGATCGTGCGTCGTCGCCTGCACCCGGATGGCGAAGTCACCATCGCCGTGGTCGGCAAGTACACGGTTTTGAAGGACGCCTATAAGTCCCTGATCGAGGCCCTGCAGCACGGCGGCGTGGCCAACAACGTCAAGGTCAATATCGACTGGGTCGAGGCCGACACCTTCGAGGGGGATCCGCAAGCCTGCGCCCAGCGGCTGGAAAGCGCCCATGCCATCCTGGTGCCCGGCGGCTTCGGCGAGCGCGGGGCCGAGGGCAAGATCGAGGCGGCGCGCTTCGCTCGTGAACGCAAGATTCCCTATTTCGGCATCTGCTTCGGCATGCAGATGGCGGTGATCGAGGCGGCGCGGAACCTGGCTGGTTTCCCCAAGGCAACCTCGACCGAGTTCGGCCCGGCGGAAGAACCCGTCGTCGGTCTGATGACCGAGTGGACCCAGGGCAATGAGCGCGTCAAGCGCGAGCAGGGCGGCGATCTGGGCGGCACCATGCGTCTGGGCGCCTATGACTCGACGCTCAAGGCCGGATCCAGGATCGCAGAGATCTATGGCTCCACCGAGATCAGCGAGCGCCACCGTCACCGCTACGAGGTGAACATCAACTATCGCGATGCGATCGAGCAGAAGGCGGGGTTGGTCTTCGCCGGCCTGTCGCCTGACGGCGTCCTGCCGGAAACGGTCGAGCGCGCGGACCATCCGTGGTTCATCGGCGTCCAGTACCACCCGGAACTGAAGAGCCGTCCGTTCGCACCGCACCCGCTGTTCGCCAGCTTCATCGGGGCCGCCGTGGTGCAGAGCCGTCTGGTTTAACACCCGGCGCCACGCACGCTTGTTGCTGCGTTTGTCCAGTGTTGTGCCAATCTGGGCCGCAAACACTGGACAGGCGCAAATGGCGGGTGAAATTCTCTATTTCCTGCATCGGCATTTCAAGGTCGTTCTGATCCTCGGAATGATCGTGAGCCTTGGCACGTTGTTCGCTGCTGCGAACTCCGTGCTTCGCCTTTTGCATATGGCTTAAACCGCCGACCTTATGATCTGACGGCCGTGCCTCCTACGAAGGTCATGAAGGGGACGGGGGCGCCGGGCCCGAAGCGCATGACATCGTAACGTTCGGGGGCGTAGCCGGGGGCCTCCATGCCCGGCGAGCCGGTGGGCATGCCGCCGACGCCGATCCCGCGCGAGGCGCCGGGCGCACGCAAGAAGGCGTTGACGGCGGCGGCGGGGACGTGGCCCTCGATCACCTTGCCATCGACGACGGCTGTGTGGCAGGACCACAGGGGTTCCGGTACGCCGAGGCGGATTTTGACCGGGACCAGGTCATCGGTCGGGACGACGCGGATGGCGTAGCCGGCCTTGCGCATATGTTCGACCCAGCCGCCGCAGCAGCCGCAGGAATCGCTCTTGTAGACGGTCATCTCCGAGGCCTCGGCCGAGGTGGGGAGGCCGTTCAGCAGGAAGCCCGCGCCGCCCAGGAAGGCGACCCCGGCGGCGAGAGCGGAAAGCTTGAGTTTGTTCATGGTCAGGCGGCCTCGGCCGGATAGCCCGCGGCGTCGAGCGCGGTCAGCAGGGTTTGACGGTCGGCGTCGGTCGTCACCTCGACGCGGCGGGCCTCGATGTCGGCGATGACCTGGGCCGAGGCGTCGATGGAGTGAATGGCCTTCTCGACGGAGGCGACGCAGCCGCCGCAGCGGATCTTGGGGATGGTCAGGGCGATCATGGGGTGTCTCCTTGGGAAGCGGCGGCAGGCGAACCCGCGAGGTCGGACAGGATGGGGCAGTCGGGGCGGTCGTCGCCGGCGCAGCAGTGCGACAGGTCGCGCAGGGCGTCGGCCATGGCCTGCATCTCCTTGATGCGGGCGTCGAGGTCGGCGACGTGCTTCTCGGCCATGGCCTTGACCTCGCGGCTGGGCCGGTTGCGGTCCCGCCATAGCGACAGCAGGCGTCCGATCTCCTCAACCGAAAAGCCCAGGCTGCGGGCGCGGCGGATGAATCGCAGGTCGTTCAGGTCGCGTTCGCTGAAGTCCCGATAATTGCTCTCGGTCCGCTCAGACGGTCGGATCAGGCCGACGGTTTCGTAGTAGCGGATCATCTTGGCCGAGACGCCGGTGGCGAGGGAGGCCTTGCCGATGTTCATTAGGCGGCTCCGTGGATGTGGGACTTGAAGGCGCGCAGGCGCAGGGCGTTCAGCACCACGCTGACGCTGGACAGGGCCATGGCCCCCGCCGCCAGCATGGGCGACAGCATGTAGCCGAGGGCCGGGTAGAGGACGCCCGCCGCGACCGGGATCAGCAGGACATTGTAGCCGAAGGCCCAGGCCAGGTTCTGGCGGATGTTGCTCATGGTGGCGCGCGACAGGCCGATGGCGCTGACCGCGCCGCGCAGGTCGCCGCCGGTCAGGACGACGTCGGCGCTTTCGATAGCCACATCGGCGCCGCCGCCGACCGCCAGACCGACATCGGCGGTGGCCAGAGCGGGGGCGTCGTTGACCCCGTCGCCGACGAAGGCGACGCGGCGACCGCCGGCCTTCAGGGCGTTGATGGCGGCGACCTTGCCATCGGGCATGACCTCGGCATGAACCTCGTCGATGCCCAGCAGGCGGGCGACGGCGGCGGCGGTGCGGCGGTTGTCCCCGGTGATCATCGCTACCTTCAACCCTAGGCCGTGCATGGCCTGAATGGCGGCGGCCGTGGTTGGCTTGATGGGGTCGGCGACGGCGATGATAGCGGCAAGCTTGCCGTCAATGGCGGCGTAGAGCGGCGTCTTGCCCTCGTCGCCCAGACGGGCGGCGTCTTCGGCGAAGACGGCGACATCGTGGCCCAGTTCGGCCATGTAGCGGTCGGCGCCGACCGCGATGCGACGGCCCGCGACCACGCCCGCCACGCCCTTGCCGGGTACAGAGTCAAAAGTGTCAGGGCGGATGACGGTGAGGCCGCGCGCAGCGGCGGCCTCGACCAGGGCGCGGGCCACGGGGTGCTCCGACTGGCCCTCGACGGCGGCGACCAGGGCCAGGACGTCGGCCTCCACGAAGCCTTCGGCTACGCTCAGGTCGGTCAGCTCGGGACGGCCGGCGGTGAGCGTGCCGGTCTTGTCGAAGGCGATGACCTGGACCCCTTGCAAGGCCTGCAGCGCCTCGCCTTTGCGGAACAGCACGCCTAGTTCGGCGGCGCGGCCCACACCGACCATGATGGAGGTCGGCGTCGCCAGACCCATGGCGCAGGGGCAGGCTATGATCAGCACCGACACGGCGGCGACCAGCGCCATGCCCAGCGCCGGCTCGGGCGCCAACAGATACCAGGCGGCGAAGGTCAGGACGGCGATGGCCATGACGGCAGGGACGAACCAGCCGGTGATGCGGTCGACCAGGGCCTGAATGGGCAGCTTGGCGCCCTGGGCCGTTTCGACCATGCGGACGATCTGGGCCAACACCGTCTCGGCGCCGACCTGCTGAGCCTCGAAGCGGAAGGCGCCGGTCGTGTTCAGGGTGCCGCCGACCACCTGGGCGCCCGCGCCCTTTTCGACCGGGATGGGTTCGCCGGTCAGCATGGATTCGTCGAGATACGAGGAACCCTCGGTCACCACGCCGTCGACGGGGACGCGCTCGCCGGGACGGACGACGACGATGTCGCCCGCCTGGACGCTGTCGATCGACACGTCTTGTTCGAAGCCGTCGCGCACGACGCGAGCGGTCTTGGCCTGCATCGACATCAGGCGGCGGATGGCCTGGCTGGTCTGGCCCTTGGCGCGGGCCTCGATCCAGCGGCCGACCAGGATCAGGGTGACGATCACCGCCGCCGCCTCGAAATAGACGTTGGCCGTGCCCTCGGGCAGCAGGGCGGGGGCGAAGGTCGCCACGGTCGAGAAGGCCCAGGCCGCGCTGGCGCCGAGCACCACCAGGGAGTTCATGTCCGGCGCGCGGCGCAGCAGGGCGGGCACGCCCTTGCGGAAGAAGATCAGGCCGGGTCCGAACAGGACGAAGGTGGCGAGGGCAAAGCTGATGATCCGCCAGTTCTGCACGCCGACGGTTTCGGCCAGCCAGTGGTGCATGCCGGGGATGAAGTGCGAACCCATCTCCAGCACGAACAGGGGAAGGGTGGCGATCCCGGCGATCAGGACGGCGCGGCCCAGGTTGCGGATCTCGGCGGCGCGGGCGGCCTGTTCGCGGTCGCCTGCCTCGGCGTCGCCCCGTTCGGGCTGTTCCAGCACATAGCCGGCCTGCTGCACGGCGGCGGCCAGATCGCGGAAGACGACGGCGCCGGACAGCAAGCGCACGTTGGCGCGTTCGGTCGCCAGGTTGACGCTGGCGCTCAGCACGCCGGGCACGGCGGCCAGGGCCTTTTCCACGCGACTGACGCAGCTGGCGCAGGTCATTTCCCGGACCGGATAGACGACTTCTTCCTCCAGCGGCTCATAGCCGGCGGTGCGGATGGCGGCGGCGACTGCGGCGGGCGAGCCATCGGCGTCCATGACCACGTGGGCCCGCTCCGTCGCTAGATTGACGTGCGCCCGATTGACGCGGGGCACAGCGCGAATGGCCTTCTCAACGCGACCGACACAGCTTGCGCAGGTCATGCCGACCACAGGCAGATCAAGGATTCTGGGGGAGGCGGCGGACATGGGCGGAGCCTTTCGTCATTGGAGCCTCTCCTCTCTAAACCTTCCTGTCATGGGAAGGTCAACGCCTGAGCATGATGGTTTATTCAGCCGGTCAGATTGCTTCCAGAAGGATGAGCCGAGACATGACCCAGAGCGTCCTTGATCGCAGGTCCCTGCTGCGCGGCGCCGCCCTGGGAGGCGGCATGCTCGGCCTTCAGGGCCTGCTGCCCGCCTGGGCGCAAACCGGATCGCCGGGCCTGCGCGCCGACCTGCCGACGCTGACGGGGCCGAACATCGACCTGACGGTGGGCCACTCGAACTTCACCGTCGGCGGCCGCACTGGCCACGCCTTCACCGTCAACGGCCTGCTGCCCGCGCCCCTGCTGCGGATGCGCGAGGGGCATAACGTGCGTCTGTCGGTGACCAACACCCTGGACGAGGACACCTCGATCCACTGGCACGGCCTGCTGCTGCCGTTCCAGATGGACGGCGTGCCGGGGATCAGCTTCCCCGGCATCAAGCCGCGCGAGACCTTCGTCTATGAGTTCCCGATCAAGCAGTCGGGCACGTACTGGTATCACAGCCATTCGGGGATGCAGGAGGCCATGGGCCACTATGGTCCCATCGTCATCGACCCGGCGGGCGTCGATCCGGTCGGTTATGACCGCGAGCATGTTCTGGTCCTGTCGGACTGGAGCTTCCTCCATCCGCACGAAATTCTGGCCAAGCTGAAGAAGAGCCCCGGCTACTTCAACATGCAAAAGACCACCCTGGCCGGCCTGCTGGACGGGTCGGACGGGATGGATCTGGCCGAGCGCCGGATGTGGGCGGGGATGAGGATGGACCCGCGCGACATCCTCGACGTCAACGGCACGACCTATACCTATCTGGTCAACGGCCACGGCCCGGAAGAGAACTGGACGGGCCTGTTCCGCCCCGGCGAGCGGGTGCGTCTGCGCGTCATCAACGCTTCGGCCATGTCGATCTTCAACGTCCGTATCCCCGGTCTGGCGATGACCGTGGTCCAGGCTGACGGCGAGCACGTGCGCCCGATCGAGATCGACGAGTTCCAGATTTCGGTGGCCGAGACCTATGACGTCATCGTCCGCCCGCTTGAGGACCGCGCCTATACCATCGTGTCCGAAGCCATCGACCGTTCGGGCATGGGCCGCGCGACCCTGGCGCCGCGTCTGGGCATGACGGCGGAGGTCCCGCCGCTGCGCAAGGTTCCCAACCTGACCATGGCCGACATGGGCATGGGGGGCATGGATCACGGCTCAATGGCGGGGATGGACCATTCGGCTCATGGTGCAGCGGCGGGAGCCGCCGCCGCCGCGCCGATGGACCACGACGCCATGAGCATGCGCGACCCGAACAAAGCCCCCGCCGACATGGCGGTCGGCGTCGGGGTGGACATGATTTCGCCAGCCCCGGCCAACCGACTGGGCGAACGGCCTCAGGGCCTTCAGGACGTCGATCACCGGGTGCTGGTCTATATCGACCTGCGATCCCTTGAACCCAACAAGGATGCGCGCCCGCCGTCCCGGTCGATGGAAATCCACCTGACCGGCAATATGGAACGGTTCATGTGGGGCTTTGACGGCCGCAAGTTCTCGGAGCTGGTCGAGCCGATCCGCTTCGAGCTGAACGAGCGGGTGCGTGTGACCCTAGTCAACGACACCATGATGGCCCACCCGATCCACCTGCATGGCCACTTCTTCGAGCTGGTCAACGGCCACGACGGCTATCAGCCGCTGAAGCACACGGTGAACGTCGCGCCTGGGGGCAAGGTGACGTTCGACCTGACCGCCAATGCGCCGGGCGACTGGGCCTTCCACTGCCACCTGCTGATGCACATGCACGCGGGGATGTTCAACGTCGTCACGGTTCGTCCGCTGGAAGGAGCCGCCAGATGAGCCGCGCCCTGTTCGCCGCTGTCGCGGTCCTACCCTTGATCCTGGCCGCCGGTTCGGCCGCCCAGAGCCACGGCGGTCATGCCGGTCACGGCGCCCACGTTGCGCCTGCGCGTCCGCCGCAAGCCCGACCCGCCCCCAAGCCCAAGCCGCGCGCAGCTGCGCCTCAGCCGCGCCGCGTCGCGCCTCCGGCTACGGCCCCGGCTCCTGCCGCCGACCCGCACGCCGGCCACGATATGGGCGCCATGCCGATGGCTCCGGCGCAGACTCCTGCTGACCCTCATGCTGGTCATGACATGAGCGGGATGCAGATGCCTCCGGCCCAGGCACCTGCTGATCCTCATGCAGGTCACAACATGGGCCAGACGCCCGCCGCTGATCCTCATGCGGGGCACGACATGTCGGCCATGACCGGCGGCCCGCCGAACATCCCGACCAGCGTGGACGCGATCGGAGGACGCATGGTCGAGACGCCGCCGCCCGCCGCCGCCCGCGCGGCGCCCGCCCATGCGGCGGACCTGCTGTTCGATCCCGCCGTCATGGCGGTGGCGCGCAAGCAGTTGCTGGCCGAGAACGGCGACGTGCGCACCACGGCGGTCCTGATCGACACGCTCGAAGCCAGCTTCGGCGACGGCGAGGAGGGCTACAGCTGGAACGCCCAGGGCTGGACCGGCGGCGACATCAACCGCTTCTGGTGGAAGACCGAGGGCGAGGGCGCGTTCGACGGCAAGCTGCACGACGCCGAGGTCCAGGCCCTCTACAGCCGCGCCGTAGCGCCCTTCTGGGACCTACAGGCCGGTGTGCGCCAGGACTTCCGCCCCGACGGCGACGACACGACCCACCTGACCGTCGGGGTCCAGGGCGTCGCGCCCTACTGGTTCGAGATGAGCGCCGCCGCCTTCCTGTCGACCCAGGGTGATCTGACCGCTCGCGTCGAGGCGGAATACGACCAGCGCATCACCCAGAAATGGATCCTGCAACCGGCGATCGAGGTGGCCTTTTCCGCCAGCGACATCCCCGAGCTGGAGATCGGTTCAGGCCTGACCTCGGTCACGGCAGGGTTGCGCCTGCGCTACGAGATCCGCAAGGAGTTCGCCCCCTATGTCGGGGTCGAGTGGAGCCGTTCGTTTGGCGACACCGCCGATTACGTCAAGGTTCGCGGCGACGACGTGGCTGCGACGAGCTTCGTTGTCGGCATCAAGGCCTGGTTCTAGATCATTGATTTGGAGGCGTCAGCAGGGGCATTGGAGCCTTCTTTGCGGGCGCTCACATTCGCCGGGGATCCCCTGCCGGGCGCGCCGGACTTGACGGCCACCACCTCGCTGAACCACTGGCTGATGCTTGCCAATGGCTGGCGTCTGGGCACACGGCTGTCGGTTTCGCACCACGGCGAGGAGAGTAACCGCCTGAACGCCGCGCCGGGGGCAATGCCGCCGAGGCCTACACCCTTGTGAACGCGCGCGTGGACCTGCAGGCGGCGGCCAAACGGGGCGGTCTTCGCCTATGGTCGCAACATCAGCGACGAGGTCTATTTCCCGCAGCTGAACGGCGCGTCGCGGCTGGTCGGCGCCCCGGCGACCTATGTCGTGGGGCTTCGATACAGCTTCTGATGCTGCGATTGCGCCGTCTCCCGCATGTCAGGGGGGGGCGCAATTTGGTTGAGGTTCGGATGCCTGGCTATGCAGTCCGGCCGACCTGGTCGCGATGGTGAACGGGTCAGCGCGGTTGAAGACCTGCAAGTCCATCGGCGGGGTGGCGGTCTCCCAGGCCTTTCACATGTCGATCCCCGCCGCCCTCTGTGTAGTTTGACACTACCTTCTCATGCCGCCGCCCAATATCGGTCAGAGATGGGTCTTGAAGAAGCGGATCATTTCGCGGTTCAGGGTCTCGTGAAACAGGGCGCGGTCGAAGCCTGGGGTGGGAGCGCAGATCATGGGGGCGTTGGCGGCCAGTTCCGGCGGGCAGGGCGGCATGAAGTCGAAATGGCCGGCGCCGTCGATACGCTTGTACTCAGGCGGGCGCGGCAGGGCGTCGCGCACCGGCTCGGCGTAGAAGGGCGAGGGCAGGATCTGGTCGGCCCCAGCCTGCCACAGCTGGATCGGCTGGGTCACCTTGGCCAGGCCTTCTCGGGTGAAGGTGAAGCCCAGAGCCGGGGCGGCGACGACCAGGGCCTTGAGGCGGGCGTCGTGCGGCAGGCGCGGCGCGCCCTGGCCATTGTTCATCGTCTCTGAGTAGCGGCCCACGAGGCGGCAATCATAGAAGGCCGGGTTGGCTCGGCAGTGATCGACCAGTCGCATCAGGTCGGGATCGCCGCCCGCCGCCGCCAGCACGGTGAAGCCGCCGGCGGAGAAGCCGAAGGCCCCGATCCGCTCTGCGTCGATCCCGGCTTTGCCTTCCCATTGGCCCAGCATGTGGTCGATCAGCACCGATAGCTGGCGGCCGCGGCCGACGACATCGGTGGCGCGGCTCTGGTCGCGCCAGTTGTCGCCGGTGTGGGTCAACGTCGCGACAACGAAACCGGCCCTTGCCAGGGCCTGGACCGTGTCGCGGTGACTGCGGAAATCGCCGCCGTTGCCATGGGAGACGACGATCAGCGGGCGCGGCGCCGTGGCCGTTTCGGCTGGATACCAGACCCCCGCCTCGATGGCAGGCTGATCGCCGTCGCTCACGGTCAGGCGAGAATAGGCCACGCCGTCGCGGATCGTCGGACCGGCTTGCGCGGTCGGCTGCGGAACGGCCTGAGGCAGGCTTGGCGTGGCGGCTGTGGCGCCGGGGGGCAGCAGGATGGAGGCGGCGGCGATCAGGGCGGCGGTGGACATTCGAACGAGCTTTCTAAGCGGCAGGTGATGAGGCTGTGTGAGGCCGCTCCCTGTCGTCGCGCCAGCTGAGATGGGCGAACGGGCGAACGGGTTCGTGGTCGGGCGAACGGCTGCAATAGCCCGCAACGCTTGCTAGGGTGGGGGATGGAATCGACGTGGCTGAAAGACAGGCGGTGGCGTGCGGCGGCGACGGGGTTCGCCGTCTCGACCGTCGTGGGCCTGACCCTGGGTGCGATCGGTCCGTTCGGCAGTTATCTGACTGGAACCCTGCCGGTGCGCACGGCCTATTGGGTGGTCTGTCTGTGGGGCGGATGGCTGGCCTTCGGCGTCAGCCTGCCGATCCTGACGCGGTGGGCGAACGGTCGGGGCGTTTCGGCCTGGCTGTGGACGCCGCCGGCCATCGCGGTTCTGACCCTTTTGCCCGCCGTGCTCAGCCGGGTTCTGGCGGTCAGGCTGTGGCCCGTAGTCGGTCAGGTCGGCTGGCTGGAATGGTATGGTCAGGGCCTGGTGATCAGCACCCTGGCGACCCTGGGCATGCTGTGGGCCACGCGATCGCGAGAGGCCGTCCCCGCAGGACCCGACACGTCGTCCGCCGACCCGCGTGACCGGCTGCCGCCCCGGCTTGGGCGGACCGTGCTGTGCCTGCAGATGGAGGATCACTATGTCCGGGTTCATACGCCGCAGGGTTCAGCCCTGGTGCTGATGTCCCTGTCCCAGGCCATGGCGGGTTTGAAGGACGTGGAGGGCGTGCAGACCCACCGCTCGTGGTGGGTGGCGCGTGAAGCCATCGCCGGCGTGGTCGAGGACGGTCGCAAGGTGCGACTGCGTCTGACTGGCGGTCTGGAGGCGCCCGTCTCGCGCGCGCGGATCGGAGCCTTGCGCGAAGAGGGCTGGCTGGCGGCGGCTCCCGCGAGTTGATCTGTGCTGGCGGGCCGGGCGAGACCCAGAATCCGACGGTGTCCGCGATCCGATCGCTTCGTCAATAGACCTAGTTGTCCAGCCCCGGATGCAAGCTTGGGGCGATCTCGTCAGACAATTAAGAGAGGGGGCAAGCAAAGCCTGCCCCCTCCTTGGCCCTCTCAGAGATTCAGAAGCTGAACCGGAAGCCGCCGTAGAAGCGCCGGCCCAGGCCGTCATAGACGTCGGGGAAGGTGGTCCAGCCCGTGGCTTGACCGATGTCGCCGTTGGTGCCCGCGACGAACATGTATTCGTCAAACAGGTTGTCGACGCCGGCGTAAATGCTGGCTCGGTCGTTCAGGTCGTAGCGGACCTGGGCGTTGACGAAGGTCATCGAGGGCAGCAGGGATTCCAGGTCGGGGTCAAAGAAGCCCACGTCCGCCTCTCCGACATATTGCACGCCCATCGTCACCTGCAGCGGGCCGCGCGCGTAGAGCAGGTTCAGCACTGCTTCATGGTCAGGCGCTCCGACCGTGCCGGAGAAGGTCTGCGGCGCCGCGCCGGGGAAGGCCGTCGAACTGAAATCGATGAGGTGGCTGTAGGTCAGGGAGGCCGAAAGGCTGCCCAGGTCCATCGACGGCGCCGAGAAGGCGTCATTGAGGGGCAGGCTGTAGCTGGCCTTGAGGTCCAGGCCTTCGACATTGATCTCGGCCAGGTTCAGGTTGCGGATGTTGACGTATTGCAGGGCCCCGACCGAGGCGCCGCCGCTGAAGCGCTGGATGCCGCCGCAGAAGGGCGAGGTGGGGTCGAACGACGCGGCGTTCTCGTAGCAGCGATCGACCGAAACCTGACGGCCGTAGGTGCCGACGCCGTCCTCGATCGAGATGTCATAGTAGTCGGCCGACACCGACAGGCGCGACCACCAGTCGTTCCAGCGCGGGTTGAACAACAGGCCGATGGTGAAGGTCTTGGACGTTTCCGGCGTCAGGTCCGGGTTGCCGGTGTTGAACCCCGACACGCCCTGGAACTCGGGCTGGGTCAGGGCGAAGCCGCCGTCGCGCGCGACACGAGCGGCGATCGCTGAGTCCAGCATGCAGGCCTGAGCCACGGCGTCGCCGATGGTCGAGGCGTCGACGCCGCTGTTCAGCACGACATCCGGATCGGCGATGTTGGAGCGGGTGTTGAGGAAGGCCGCCTTACCGCCGATGAGGGTCACGCCTTCGCAGGGATCTCCGACCTGTGGGAAGGTCTGGGAGCCGGGGTTGAACAGTTCGTTGATGTTGGGCGCTCGCACGGCGACCGCATACTGCGAGCGCAGCTTGAGCCAACTGGTGGGCAGGTATTCAACCGAAGCGGCCCAGGCGGTGGTCGATCCGACGGTGCTGTAGTTGGACACGCGGCCCGCCAGGTTCAGGTCCAGGGCCTGGGCGTAGGGCAGGTCGGCCAGCAGCGGGATGCGCAGTTCGGCGAAAGCTTCGCGGACATTGAAGGCGCCGCGCGTCTCGGGCGTGATGTTGCCAGTGGCCAGGCCGAGCTGGGTCAGGGGGTCAGGCGTCGAGCGGGCGGACTCTTCGCGGTATTCGCCGCCGATGACGAAGCCGATGTCGCCGGCCGGAGACACGTTCGGCAGCGATCCGCTGACGAAGCCGTTGACGATGTACTGCTCCTGGAAGGCGTCCAGCCCGGTCGCGGCGGTGAAGTAGGTCGCCGCCTCTTCGGAGATGCCGCCTTCCTCGAAGATGAAGATCGGCCGGCAACCCTGGGCGCGCGCGGCGGAGTCGCGGCAGACGGTTTCGCCGTCGATCACGACCGCGTCCAGCGCCTGACGAAAGCGCCCGGTCATGACGTCGCCGTTCGAGCGTTGGTCATAGTCGGAACGACCGTAGTTCAGGCTGAGCTCGTAGCTGAGATTCTTGGTCAGCTCGCCTTCGAAGCCGGCGACGAGGCGGGCCATCGAACGCTCGGACTCATTGCCGCGATTGCCCACATCGCTGATGCGGCGGCGGAAGCCGACCACCAGGTCTTCGTCGGCGATCCCCGGATGCTGGGCGCGCACAGCGGCGGCCAGAGCCGTCGGCACGATGGCGCTGGTGATTGGCACGCCGTAACGGCACTCGTTGTCGCCATCGCCGTCGAAGTCGCGGCAATCGGGCAACTGATCAATGCCGAACTGGTCCTGGTAGATGGCTTCAGAGCCCACCGGGTTGCCCTCGATCTCGCTCGAGGTTCGGCCGTGGAAGACCGACATCTCCGAGAAGAAGCGGTGATTGTCGTTGAAGTCGTAGGTCGCCTGTCCGTTGAAGCGGATCTGTTCCTCGGGAACATAGAGCTGACGCTCGGCGGACCGGTTATAGCCGAAGCCGGCGTTGGTGTAGGGCACGACCGCCCCGGCGTCATTGACTACGCGGGTCAGGTTGCCGGCGCCGACGCGAGGGACCAGGGCCGTGCCGCGCGGGATGAAGGACGAAAAGACGCCGACGGTCTGCTGACGTGCGGTGGTCGCGGCGGCGTCGATGCACATGTCGCGGTCGCAACGGTCTCGGCCATAGACCGAGCCGGTCCGCCGCCAGCCCAGCGAGCCGACGAAGTTGCCGCGATCATCTGAGAAGTTGGAGCCGAACTTCAGGCCGATCTTGTAGTTTTCATTATCGCCGCGTTCGGTGATCCCGCCCTGGGTCGACAGTTCCAGGCCCTCGAAATCCTTCTGCGTGATGATGTTGATCACCCCCGCCAGGGCGTCCGAGCCATAGACGGCCGAAGCCGCCCCCGTCACCACGTCGATACGGTCCACGAAGTCGGTGGGGATGGTGTTGAAGTCGACAATCTGGCTGCCGACGATGCCGGCGACATGACGGCGGCCGTTGACCAGCACCAGGGTCCGGTTCTCTCCCAGGTTCCGCAGGTCGACGGTAGTGACGCCGTTGTTGGCGGTCGAGAAGGTCGTCGTGGTCGGAGTGAAGGTCGAGACGCCGGCTTCCGGCAGGGTGCGCAGGATGTCCCCGGTGTTCATCTGGCCTGTGGCCTCGATCTGCTGGGCGGTGATCACCGACACCGGAACGGGCGAGTCCTGGTTGGGGCGCGCGATCCGCGAGCCGGTGACGACAACCTCTTCCAGGGCCGTGGGTTCGTCGGCGCTGGCGGGGGTATCGGCTATCTGGGCCATGACGGGCAAGGCTGAAGCCAGCGCGCCGCCGACAATGGTGGTGGCCAGCAGTCGCCGGCGGAACAGGTGATTTCGCAAGATGGTTTCCCTCCCGACGCGCCTGTGTGGGCGCGTATTCGTGTAAGAATATTCCCATGTCGCTAGACTGGACAGGGAATGACCGGACACTACTTATGAGGAGGCGTGCAACAACATCTATAGCCTGGACATTTAGAGAATGTCCTGTTCTAGGATCAAATTAAACACATGAAAACTAATTGCATGATCGCAAGTATATTTGCGATCATATTCAGGATTGGCGCCACGGGCGAACCTTCATGGCCAGGGTGACGCGATCAATGTGGCTGGGGCCGACCAGGATCTCCCTTCCATCGGTGAGGGTGAGGACCAGCTTGCGGCCGCTTCGGCGGCGCATCCCGCGCACGAAGCTCAGGTTGACGATGACCGACCTGTGACACCTGACGAACCGTGCGGGATCGATCCTCTGCTCCAGCGCGCTGATGGTGTCGCGCACGAGATGGGCGACGCCGCCGGCGTGAAGCTCGACATAATCGCCCTGGGCGAGGATGTGATCGACCTCCTCCAGAGGTTGACGGTGAAGACCGTCCGACCGCCGGACCCAGATCTCGGTCTCGTATGCGGAGGGCCCGGACGCCTGCTGTAAAGAGACGACGAGGGTCTGAAGCTCGGCGAAGCGTTGGTCGGAGTGACGCGCCTCCAGCCGCCCTTTCGCGCGCCTTATCGCCGCGCGCAGGCGTTCGAAATCGAAGGGCTTGGTCAGGTAGTCGGCCGCATCCAGTTCGAAGGCCTGGACGGCGTGGTGAGTGAAGGCGGTGACGAAGATGACCTCGGGGAGAGGATCGGTCGGGCGCAGCCGCGCCGCCACGGCCAGGCCATCGAGGCCTGGCATCTCGATGTCGAGAACGACGACGTCCGGCTTGAACTGACGAATCAAGCGCAGAGCCTCGTCGCCCGAGCGAGCCTCGGCGATGAGCTCGACCTCCGGAATGCAGGCCAGGGCCTGCCGCAGGCGCGCCACGGCTAGGGGTTCATCGTCGGCGATCAGGACCTTCACGCCACGACCTCGAACGGCAATTCCAGATCGACCCGCCATCCGCCGTCCGGGTCGGGCCCGTACGCCAAGGAGGCGGCGGGGCCATAGATGAGCGCCAGACGGCGGCCCGCATTCTCCAGGCTGCGACCAAGGCCTTCCTGACCTGGAGACGACGCCGCCAAGCTGTCGTCGCAAACCCAGAGATGCAGCCGGTCGCCCAGGCGGCGGGCGCCGACCTCCAACGTCACGGGTTCAATCGACCGCGCCAGCCCGTGCTTGACGGCGCTTTCGACGAAGGGCTGGAGGATGAGGCCAGGCACCATGGCGGGCGCCGTCTGCGGTTCCACCACAAGCCGCCGACGGAGGCGGTCCGGAAATCGAATCTCCTCGATATCAAGATAGCGGCCCTGACCCTCGAGCTCAGTGTCCAGTCTCACCAGTTCCCGGGGCGCCGCCGCCAGGGTATGTTTGAGGAAGGCGGACAGGCGCATCAGGACATCGTCCGCCTCGCGGGTGCGGCCCTGACCGATGAGGCTGGAGACTGCGTTCAGGGCGTTGAAAAGGAAGTGCGGCTGGATCTGCAGCCGGAGGGCTGAAAGCTGCGCCTGCTGGGCGGCAGCCTGGGCTTGGCTGGTGCGGACCTGCTGACGACGCAGGTTGTCGCCGGCGACCATGACGGCGCAAAGGGCGGCCCAGGTCATGATAGGGTAGAGGAAGGAAAGATATGTCGAGACGAACTTGCGCGGATCGAGGAAACGCTCGCCCGCCAGTTCGTGGTATTCGGTCAGGCTCCAGAAATAGACGGCGTTCAGCGTGGTGTGGATGAGGCAGACGCCTAGCCCCATGATCGCCGCGCGCCAGAACCAGGCCAAGGCCCGCGTCTCGCTCAGACGCCGCAGCATCAGCCACATGCCCAGGGTCAGGGTGATCCCCGTCAGAAGACTGGCCGTTCTGGCCAGGCCGACGCCGGCGAGCTGGTTGAACGCGTTCGGCGAGATGATCCCCCGAGCGGCGAGCTGCAGGGCGTTGAGCGTCCAGAAGACAATGGTCAGAACGACGACCATGCGGTCCAGGCTGTTAAAGCCGCGCGGCCGATTCCCCTCGTCGTCCAGCTCGTCGTTATCGATCATCAGCACCCCCTCACTGCACCAAAGCACTACCTGTCGCTCTATCGCAAAGCCTGATCGATGAAGCGGTGGGTTAGCGCGACGAAATCGCGACGTTCCCGGACAGACTTGGGGGTCATGTGGAGGGGACAAAGAACATGAACGACGCCGACCATGCCGCAGATCTTCTCCTTGCCGCCCTGGCCGAGGTTGAGCGCGTCGCGCCAGGCCTTACCCTGGGGCAGTTGACCATGCTTCTGCACGTGGTCCGCCGAGAAGGGGTTCGCATTTCCGACCTCTCCCGTCTCGGCGGGTGGAGCGAATCGCGCGTCTCACGCGGCGTACGGGCGATGACGATGGCAGGAGAACCGGGCTCCTTGCCCCCGGCCTATGGCCTGGTTGAGATTTTGAGAGGCGGCGACGCCCGGGCCAGACACCTGGTCCCGACGACCCTCGGAGCGGCTCTGGCGAAATCCCTGATTGGCGAAGGTCTGGGGTTCAGGCTCGTGGCCATGTCGCCTGAGGCGGCGCGGCGCGCGGCGCCAACCGGGGACGGCGATCAGCAAAGCGAATGTCGATCCTTTTGAAGTCAGCCTGCAACCTTGAGAGGACGCGGCGGATTTCTCCCTCCTGCGCCTGGGCGCAAAAATAGTCTTCGGCGTCGAATTCGACGGTTATGACCGCCTTGCGTCGTACAGGGCGCGGCTCCGGCCGGACCTTCGCGTCCGGACGGTTCGAAGCCGCCCGTGCGTTGTCGGCTTCAGCCTGTGAAACTCGATCCAGGCGCCTCATGTTCTGATCAGGGGGGCGTCGAAGCGATAGCCGCGGCCCCAAATGTTTTGAATAGGAAGCTCGAGGCCTGTGTTGCGGCGGACCTTGCGCCTCAGGCGGCTGATCGCCGTGCGAACGTCCCCTCTCGGATAGTCGTGATCGAGAATGAGACCTTCAAAGCTCTCTGCGAAGGCCGCCAGAATGGCTTCGTCTCCGCTGGACAGGTCTAGCCGCCGCCCCTCGGGCGAGACCAAGGCGCAAAACGCCGAGTTCAGCCGCCAGGCGCCGTCCTGGGGGGGGCGCTCGATCATCCTTTTCATCCTGTTCGATCCGACGTCGGCGCATCAAGCCATGAAGGCGCGTCAGCACTTCGCGCTCGGTCGCCTCCTCACCCACGAGATCGTCGGCGCCCATCTCCAGGGCGAGGACGCGCTCAAGGGACTCGCCCGACCGAGCGATAACGAGCAGGGGAGGGGCATTCAGATCCGTCATCCGACGTATGGCGGCCAAAGCGGTCGAATCCGGAAGGCAGGTGATCAGCACGACCGCGTCAAAGCCTTCTGTTTCAGGCCGGTCGGTTGTGACCGTCCTCGCCAAAGGCGCGTCGTGAACCGAAAGGCCCTGTTGATCGAGGTAGACCGCCAGATCGCGGTCGTCGCCATCACTTAGATCGACCAGCAAAATGGTCGGGCGTCGGGTTCTCGTTGAAGTGCGGCCGCCGGGGCGGGCACGCGCGGCGGCGATGCTGACCAGGCTCATGCCAGGCTGGCGGGCCGCTGGCCGACCCGAACGCCATTGAAGCGGGCGGCGGGACGGTTGAGTTGGGCGGTGCTAAGCGTCATGATGGGAACCCTTGTTCGCCTCGACAGAGTAGCGCCTGGCGGGGTTCTTGATCCCGCCCAGGGTTGAGGCGAGCGCATACAGATCCGATTGGTCGCAGCAATCGCCGACTTGGCCGCCGCTTTTCTCCCTGGAGGCGCGGCACCATGCACGGCGAGGACATTGAGGATGAGGGCTTTTCCAATGCCTTTGCCGTCTGGGCGCTGCGCCCGAAAGCGGCACACGCGCGCAATGGCAATGGCAATGGCTAGGCCGCTGGTGTTGCGCGTGAGAGCGATCGCCGATGAACGCGACGTCCTTATCAGCTCGGTCAGCCGCTGCGGCTTGTCTGATGCGAAAGATATCCCTTGGGCGTATTCGACCAGTCACAAATGTCCTGTCCCGGTATTCAATAGCCCAGTGAGCGCCTAAGATATATTATGCGAAGGGAGCGCCAGTTCGATAGTGTTGCACCACTCCATGCAACATAGCTCGATGCCCCGCTGCGCAGCCAAGCTTCCCTAGGCCTTAGCCGGGCCTTACTGCTCCGATCCAAGCGGACTGCCTCGCTACTGCTCCACGATATGGATTGATGTCCTTAAGGGGCATTTGGCTCCCTCCACACGAGACAAGTACGTCAGCGCTGCTCGAGCTCTCTATCGACAAGCCGAGAGCATGGTGCCTCCAATAGACCTTGACGCAGCGCTCATGGCTCCAAATTTTCCTGAAATTGAAGCCATTCTTTCAGCTAATTGCTCACGCGCCAAGCCGACCATGATCTACGGCGTTGGAAATTGTCCTGTAGTTTTGTCTTTTCGATCCTGAAAATATAGTCGGATCCGACAGCCAAGACATGGCGCAGCGCTTGCGCTTCATGCGTCAACGATTTTCGCAAATCAGCGTGCGACCACGGATTCCGTCAAGTGGAGTTCGGGCTATTCCGGCGCTAGCCCTGGAAGATCTCTACGACGTCTTTCACCCAGAGAGTGATCGAAATCCCTTTTTCGACCCGACACTCGGGGGCGGGGCCAAGGCGGCAGTAGAGCCTGGGGTCACCGCTGGATGAAAACTCGGAGGAACGTCAGAGATGGCGTCAAACTCCGCGGTAGGGGTTTGACAGTTCATGTCGCAACAGCACAACCTGATGATGCGCCTAGTCGTCTGGAGGTTCCTGTGCTTCGTATGTCGTTCGCCCGTGGGAATGTCGCCGGTCGGCTTCGTATACTCGCCTTGACGTTCGTCGTTCTGGTGATCGCAGCTCCATCGTACGCCCAGAACGCTGTTGGTCATCTCAGGAACCCTGATTTTGAACTGGCCCCCATGTCGGGCCTGGACGACTGGCGCGCCATTCCCGTCAACCTCGATGTGATCGCGGATACACAAGACCCTTACGAAGGCAGGTCCAGTTACAGGATCGCACGTAGCGGGGCACCAACGGGCTTTTCGGCGTTGGCTCAGGCGCTTGATGCCGCACCCTTCAGGGGTCAAGTGGTCCGCTTCCGCGCTGCGGTCAGGACAGGCGCCGGCACCGGAGGCGGTGGGGCGGGACTATGGTTCCGTGTCGATAGGTTAGGCGGGAGCCCCGGATTCTTCGACAACATGAGCGATCGGCCGATCCGATCCGGCGACTGGAGCATCTACGAGATTGTTGGTCCCGTCGCACACGACGCGACCAAACTGACTGTCGGACTTCTACTGCATGGCACAGGCTCGGCATGGATTGACGCGTCTAGCCTTCAGATTGTGGGCGAGATTCCCAGTGACGTGGATGATGGCGCAGCGCCGACACGCTCCGGACTCCGCAATCTCGCAGCCTTCACCAAGCTCTACGGTTATGTTCGCTGGTTTTCGCCCCTGTCAGAGCCGGACGATCCTCGTTGGGCAGCAATCGCAGCCCAGGGCGCGGTTGAGGCGGAAACTGCCGAATCCGAAAGGCAGTTGATCGACGTTCTGGAAAAAATGGTTCAGGCCGCTGGCGCCTGGCCTGACGTTCGCAGGATCAAACCAAGGCACGTCACAAACCGGATCCACGGACGGAAATTTCGTGCGCTGGCGACATACAGGCGTGAAGTTCTCCAGCTCAGTCTATCAGAGTGAACGGGTATCAACCGGTCAGTCGGCCGTCTGGACATCGGAACTCGCCGAGGGCCTTGTCATCTCGATGCCGCTCACAGCGCGCGCCGCCGACGTCAAACCTTCCCGAACCGCCCCTCTCCCCTCTACATCGACCTCGCTCGGATCTCAGGGTCGGGCGAGGCGCCTGGGCGCGGTGGTTATCGCATGGAACGTCTTTCGTCACTTCTATCCCGGCTTCGAAGATGAAGGCGCGGCGTGGGAAGCTGCCCTGCAGGACCGCCTCGCCGCTGGTGCGACGGAGGTGGACCCGGCGAGCTTCCGTAATGTGCTCAGACGGATGGTTGCAGACCTGCACGATGGACATGGGGATGTCAGCCTCCGACCCGAAACGCATCGGCTGCCGCTGGTCTGGCAGCCCATAGAGGGAGAGCTGGTGATAACCGGCCTTGCTGGTGAAGCGTCGTCCGGTCTCACCGTCGGCGACGTTGTACTTTCGGTGGACGGAACACCCACGGCAAGCGCACTGGATGCGACGGTTCCTTATGTATCAGCCTCCACCCCCGCTTTCCGCCAGTGGCGAGCTGCGGAAGACATGCTGTGGCGAGCAGACGACGCAGCGGTGCAATTGCGTCTGCGTTCTATCGACGGGACGGAACGTGATCAGGAGGTTTTACCATCTCCATCCGCCCAGATTCCTCATATTGATCGCGAGACTCGCCCTGCCCCGATCACCTGGTTTCCGGTCGGCGCGTGGTATTTCGATCTGACACGGCTCGATGACAACGCCTTGCAGAACGGTTTGAGACAAGTTGAGCCCGGTCAACCCGTGGTTTTTGACCTGCGGGGCTACCCGCGTGATATCCGGCCTGCGTTTCTGGGGCGCTTCACAGACCATGTGATCCAAACGCCTCCATTTCGCGTTCCAGTGCATATGCTGCCTGATGGACACGATCGCGACTGGAACTCTGTCGGATGGTCAGTCGCACCGCAGGCTCCCAATCTGGGATCACGGGTCGCCTTCCTCACCGACACGCGAGCAATCAGCTACTCGGAGACGTTGCTGGCGATGGTCCGGGGCAACGGGCTGGCCGACATCGTCGGAGAGCCTACGGCGGGGACAAACGGCAACTCCAATACCTTCGTCGTCCCGGGCGGCTACGCCCTGACCTGGACCGGAATGGAGGTTCTGAACCATGATGGGTCTGACCTCAGCGGTCACGGCGTGCAGCCGACCGTCCCAGCCTCGCGCACAATCGCCGGGGTGTCCGCCGGTCGCGACGAGATCCTCCAGCGCGGCCTCGAAAATGTCGCTGGTGCTCGTCCCTGAAACAGAGAGCGTTCGACCCCCACGACATTTAACCGCACCGCAAAGGCGTTCCAGCCTCCAGTGACAACTTGTCGGCACAACAATTGAACGTTGTGAAGCGGCCACTCTTGTATCGTCGTTCGGTCGAGTGCCGCGGGCATCAATGGCGATGGCCCGCTCGACGACCGCCTGTTAGCCGGATCCATCGCCGACAATATCACCCTGTTCAGTCCTGAAGCGGACGAAGCCCTCATGCGACAGGTCGCGAACCAGGCCGGGATCGACCGGGAGATCAGTCTGATGCCCAAAGGCTATCAAACCGAAATCGGGGAACTGGCCGATTCGATCTTCGCCGGGCAACGTCAGAGACTGTTGCTCGCGCGGGCTCTCTATCGGCAACCCGATGTCCTTGTCATGGATGAGGGCACTGCAAGCCTCGACGACGCGAACGAGAAGAGCATCACGAGCCTTGTCAGAGGTCTGTCGATCACGCGGCTGGTGGTCGCCCACCGGCCCGCCCTGCTGGAGGCGGCAGACAGCGTCTATCGACTTGAAAGCGGCCGCCTCGAGCAAGTCAGAACCCGATCCTCGGTGTGAACGGTGGCATGATCGGCACTGCCCTCTCTGTTCTTGATAGAGGTTCGGCTAAAGCGAGCATTGTAGTCCTTCACGAGACTGCCATCCGCCTTCGCTTCTGGCGTTTATCCACAACCTATCTACGCCTAGTGTTTCGGTAGCTAACGCGCCACCGCCCCCCCCAACGCTTTTGGGCTTGCAACAGAAGCGCTGTCGCCGAGCGCAACACCCGCCTATCTCCAATTGCATTGTTTTTATCGTTAAATCAGCCATTTATGGCTGCAACGATTTCCAAACCTGTGCAGTCTCGGTAAAAAACGTAGAGCTCCAATCGGTCTATGCTCGAGTTAGCTCCGGCCTACTTGAGGCCGGACCGCATTCATTCCGAGATAGCTCGCCGAATTGCAAAAGGGGCCGCTCGAAAGCGACCCCTTTAACCAACCAATTCCCTAGAGGAAATGGTCGGAGCGACAGGATTCGAACCTGCGACCCCTTGACCCCCAGTCAAGTGCGCTACCAGGCTGCGCCACGCTCCGAAGACGCTCCCTATAGAGGGCGATTTCGCTCTCCGCAAACGCTAAAACGCTCTTTGAACAACAAGTTCGCCTCAGCGCTGCAGAACGGCTTCAAGACGGGCCTTCGCCGACTCCAGGTCGGCCAAAACAGCGCCCAGACGCGCGGATGCGAAGGTTTGAGACGCCGCTGCGCCCAGCTCTTCCCGCTCGATATCCGAATCGATTTCCAGCGCCGTCGTCGGGTCGCCATAGGCGGCCAGACGGGCCATGCCCTGTTCCTTGTGCAGACGCTGGACGCCACGAATGGTCAGCCCCTCGTCGTGCAGGAGGCGCCGCACGGCCTTCAGGACGGTGATGTCCTCCGGGCGATAGAAACGACGCCCACCCGCGCGTTTCAGGGGGGCGATGAAGTCGAACTTTGTTTCCCAGAAGCGCAGGACGTGCTGCTGTGCGCCGACTTCGTCAGCGGCTTCGGAAATGGTGCGAAAGGCGTTCGGGCTTTTGGCCACTGCAGATCAGTCCTCGACGACCGCGTCGTGGACCCGGCTCTTCATGATTTGCGAAGCACGGAAGCTGATCACCCGACGCGGGTTGATCGCCGCCGGTTCGCCGGTCTTCGGGTTGCGGCCCATCCGGGCGCGCTTCTCGCGCACCTGAAAGACCCCGAAGCCAGACAGCTTCACCGTCTCGCCGCGCTCGAGTGATTCGACGACCAGTTCGAGCGTGCGCTCGACCAAGGTGGAGCATTCCTGGCGAGAAAGTCCCACCTCGTCATGCACCGCATCGCACAAATCCGCCCGGGTCAGGGTGTCTTGTCCCGTCACTGCGTCTCTCCGCTTTCAATCCGCACGCATAGAAGGGCAAAGTCGCCGCGAATCAAAGCCCTGAATGCAGATTAGAGACGGAAGGCGCAGGCGCCCCAGGTCAGACCGCCGCCCATGGCCTCGATCACCACCAGGTCGCCGCGCTTGATCCGCCCGTCCTTGATGGCCGCATCCATGGCCAGAGGGATCGACGCCGCCGAGGTGTTGGCGTGCAGAGCCACGGTCGAGACGACCTTGTTTTCGTCCAGTCCCAGTCGTTCGCCGACCCCGCGGATGATGCGCTGGTTGGCCTGGTGCGGCACGAACCAGTCGATCTCGGGGATCTCGACGCCCGCCGCTTCGGTCGCGCCAACAATGGCTTCGGCGATGTTGACGACCGCATGGCGGAAGACCTGATTGCCCAGCATCTTCAGATGGCCGACCGTGCCGGTCGTGGAAGGGCCGCCGTCGACATAGAGCATGTCCGACTTGGAGCCGTCGCAACGCAGGGCGAAGCCCAGCACGCCCTGATCGGCCTTGGTCCCCTGCCCTTCGCGCGGTTCGACGACGAAGGCGCCGGCGCCGTCGCCAAACAGAACGCAGGTGGTCCGGTCGCTCCAGTCCATCAGCCGGGTCATTTCCTCGGCGCCGATGACCAGGGCGCACTTGGCCATGCCGCGCGCGACGAAGCCGTCGGCCACGCTCATGGCGTAGACGAAGCCCGAGCAGACCGCCTGAACGTCGAAAGCGATGCCGACCGGCGCGCCCAGCTTGGCCTGCACGATGGCGGCGGTGGCGGGGAAGGTCTGGTCCGGGGTGGTGGTGGCGACGATGATCAGGTCGACGTCCGCTGCCGTCTTGCCCGCGTCAGCCAGGGCGCGGCGTGCGGCTTCGACGGCCAGATCGCTGGTCGGCTCGTCTTCGCGGGCCTGATGGCGTTGATGGATGCCGGTGCGCTCGACGATCCACTCGTCCGAGGTGTCGACGAACTTGGCCAGGTCGGCGTTGGTGACGACCTTCTCCGGCAGGAAGGAGCCGACGCCGGTCACGGCGCTACGGATGACGCTCACTGGTGGGTCTCCCCAAGGGTTTCGGCGGCGGGCGCGGGCTGCTCCAGGGCGGCGAGCCGTCCCAGGTTGGCCCCGACCTTGGCCATGTAGTCGCTGCGCGCCAGATCGACGGCGATGCGGATGGCGTTTCCATAGCCGCGCGGCGTGGCGCCGCCGTGGCTTTTCACGACGATGCCGTTCAGGCCCAGCAGAGGTCCCCCGTTGATGGCGTTGGGGTCGATCCTGGCGGCCATCCGCTTCAGCGCCGGCATGGCGATCAGGGCGCCCAGCTTGGCGATTGGACCGGAGGTCAGCGCCTCTTTCAGCAGACCCGAAATGAAGCGCGCCGTGCCTTCGGCGGTCTTCAGGGCGATATTGCCGGTAAAGCCGTCGGTGACGACCACGTCCACCGTGCCCTTGGCGATGTCATCGCCCTCGACAAAGCCGTGATAGTTCAGCGGAATACCGCCCTCGCGCAGGATGGCGTGGGCCTCGCGCACCTCGTCGTGGCCCTTCATGTCTTCGGAGCCGACGTTCAGCAGGCCTACCGTGGGCTTGGCCACGCCATGCACCGCCGACTGGAAGGCCTCGCCCATGATGGCGAATTCGATCAACTGCTTGGCGTCGCTGCCGATGTTGGCGCCGACATCCAGCACCGCCGTATAGCCGCGCGTCGTCGGCCAGCTGGCGACGATGGCCGGGCGTTCCAGCCCCGGCGCCGCCATGCGCAGCAGCAGCTTGGAGATGGCCATAAGGGCGCCGGTGTTGCCGGCGGAGACAGCCGCCGCCGCCTCGCCGGTCTTCACCGCCTCGATGGCGTTCCACAGGCTGGAGCCCTTGCCCCGGCGCATGGCCTGGGCCGGCTTTTCGTCCATAGCCACGACCTTGTCGGTGTGGCGCACGTCGCAGACGGCGTCGGTCAGGGCGCAGCGCGCCATCTCGGCGCGAATCGCCGCCTCGTCGCCATGCAGGAGGAAACGTACGCCCTCGCCGTCATGCCGCGAGAGATAGTCTTTCACGCCGCCGACCACGACCGAGGGACCGTGGTCCCCCCCCATGGCGTCAAGCGAGATCAGTGTTGGGGATGCCAAGTGGAAATGGACTCCGTCGCCGTCTTGTCGCGGCGCTTCATATAGGGATGCAGGACGCAAATGTCGCACCCTTGGGATGCTACCAGCCCGACGTCAGGTCAACCTTCGCCGGAACCGTCCTTGGATTTCAGGCTCTTAAGAACCGCGAAGGGCGAGATTTCGCCCGGCTCCTTGGGCTGTTCAAACACAGCTCCTGGCTTGCGCGGGAAGGGATCCAGGCTCAGCGCCAACTGTTCGACGGCGTATTGGCCCAAGTCCAGACTACCGCCTTCGATCTGATCCGCCGAATCGTCGTCCAGCTCCAGATCGATTTCGGCGTCCTCTTCGGGCTCGCGCTCGGTCGCCTCGACCATCTGCACAGAGAACTTGCGGTCAATGTGAACCGGCAGTGGGTCAAGGGTCAGACCGCAGGTCTGGACAGCGTCGGCCACGACGCGACCGTCAAGACGCCAGCCCGATACGGTAGGGACCAGGTTGATGTCCACTTCGAACAGGTCCAGCGCCTGTAAGTCCAGGGCGCGAACGATCCGCTTGATGGCGTCGGCGTCCGGCGTCAGGCGGCGCTGCACGCCCGCGCCGATGTGGTGCAGTCTCAGCGGCTCGCTGTAGGGCAGCGGGGGGAAGTCGTTCATGCGGTGATCTCCGCCCAGGCCGGAGCCTTGGACACGGTTTCAAACGACTGCGTCGACAGATTCTGACGCGAGGCCACGGCGTAACGCGCCAAAGCGTGTCCGGTCGCGGCGTCCTCGCTTTCATAGACGTTCTTGGCCAGGGCCGCAGCCATGGCGTCGACGTCCTCGGCGCGCAGTGGGCCTTCATAGGCGTTCATGCGGCCATAAAGAGACTCGCCCAGCTTGCGCATCTTCTTGCCGACCGACACGTCGCCAACGCCCAGTTCGCGCAGGGTGTTGTCCAGCGACGAGATATAGGTGTCGAACAGACGCTGCGCCGCCACCTCGCCACGCTCGCCGTCGCCCTTCAGGCGCAGAAACAGAATCAGGACGTGCAGGGTGTAGAGCTCGAACCGGGCATCGATCTGATCGGTCACGCCCAGCGAGGTGTAAAATTCAGGCTGGCGGGCCTGTCCGACCGCTAGGGCATACAGGGCGTCGCCCTGGCGTTCATCAGGTCGTTGTCGGAAGAGATTTCTAAGCATGAGCAACAGCCCCTTTTTCGCCGCGCCGTTGCACTAGGACGCAGCGCCGGTTAGGTCAAAGACCTTGTTATGCTGAGGCGGACGCGGATGCCCCGAATTACACCGATCTTCGCTGCTGTTGCGCTGGCCGCCGCTGCTGGCGCCTGCGCGCCGACCATCGCCACCCAGGGCTTCCAGGCGATCGACGCCAAGCCTCAGGATGTCGTGGCCGGCACGGACACCAAGGAAACCGTCCTGGCGCGCCTGGGCTCGCCCTCGACGACCTCGACCTTCGAACCCGACACAGTCTGGTACTATATGACCCAGATGACCGAGCGGTACACCTACAACAAGCCCCAGGTGTCGCAGCGCACGGTGACTGAGATCACCTTCAACAAGGCCGACGACAAGGTCGCCGCCGTCCGGACCCTGGGCCTGGAAGACGGTCGCCAGATCGCCATGGAGCGTCGCGAGACCCCGACCCGCGGTCGTCAGCTGACAATCCTGGAACAGCTGCTGGGCAACGTCGGTCGTGGCCAACTGCCCCGTACCGAGGACGACGTCCCCGGCCAGCGCCGCCCGGACTAAGGGCCGCCGCTTCACCCGCGCTGCCCTCTTCGGCCTCAAACCGCAGACGACCACGTCGCAGGCACAGGCCGCTAGGAATGACAAACGCCCCGGAGATTGCTCTCCGGGGCGTTCTTCGTTTCAGGCGAACCGAAGCCCTAGACGATCTTCCCGCTCGCCAGCACCGCCAGCAGCAGCAGGGCCACGATGTTGGTGATCTTGATCATCGGGTTCACCGCCGGGCCGGAGGTGTCCTTGTAGGGATCGCCCACAGTGTCGCCCGTGACCGCGGCCTTGTGTGCTTCAGAGCCCTTGCCGTGAACCACGCCGTTCTTGTCGGTGAAGCCTTCCTCGATCAGCTTCTTGGCGTTGTCCCAGGCCCCGCCGCCCGAGGTCATCGAGATGGCCACGAACAGGCCCGTCACGATCACCCCCATCAGCATGGCGCCCAGGGCGGCGAAGGCGTTGGCCTTGTCCGGCTGGATGAACAGCACCGCCACAAACAGGACGATCGGCGACAGCACCGGCAACAGGCTGGGCACGATCATCTCGCGGATGGCCGCACTGGTCAGGATGTCCACGGCCTTGCCGTATTCGGGCTTGGTCTCGAACGTCATGATGCCCGGGTTTTCGCGGAACTGACGGCGCACCTCGGCCACGACGGCCTCGGCGGCGCGTCCCACCGCCGTCATCGCCATGCCGCCGAACAGGAAGGGCAGCAGCCCCCCGAACAGCAGGCCGACCACGACGTAGGGGTTGGACAGGTCAAAGGCGACAGCGCCCAGTCCGTAGAAGAAGCTGCCCGGCGTCGCCTCGGCCGCAAAGTGCTTCAAGTCCTCCACATAGGCGGCGAACAGGACCAGCGCCCCCAGCCCGGCCGAACCGATGGCGTAGCCTTTGGTCACCGCCTTGGTGGTGTTGCCCACCGCATCCAGGGCATCGGTCGACACGCGAACGTCGGACGGAAGACCGGCCATTTCAGCGATGCCCCCGGCGTTGTCGGTGACAGGACCAAAGGCGTCCAGCGCCACGATCATCCCGGCCACGCCCAGCATGGTCGTGGTGGCGATGGCGATGCCGAACAGACCCGCCAGCTGGAAGGCCGCGATGATCCCAACGATGATGGTCAGCGCCGGCAGGGCCGTCGATTCCAGCGAAACCGCCAGACCCTGGATCACATTGGTGCCGTGCCCCGAGACCGAGGCGTTGGCCACCGACTTCACCGGCCGGAAGCCGGTGCCGGTATAGTATTCGGTGACGACCACGATGGCCGCCGTGACCAGCAGGCCGACCACGCCGGCCCAGAACAGGTTCATCGGCTGGATCAGCAGCCCGCTAGAGGTTTCTACCGCGCCCGGCACCAGTTGGTTGATGACCCACCAGACGGCGATGACAGACAGGACCCCTGTGACGATCAGGCCCTGATACAGGGCACCCATGATGTTGCCGCCCTTGCCCAGGCGGACAAAGAAGGAGCCGATGATCGAGGTCACGATGCAGATGCCGCAGATCGCCAGCGGCAGCAGCATCATCACTTCGACATAGGGCTGATTGCGGAAGAAGATGGCCGCCAGCACCATGGTCGCCACGGTCGTGACGGCATAGGTCTCGAACAGGTCGGCGGCCATGCCGGCGCAGTCGCCGACGTTGTCGCCCACATTGTCGGCAATGGTGGCGGCGTTGCGGGGATCGTCCTCGGGGATGCCCGCCTCGACCTTGCCGACCATGTCGCCGCCCACGTCGGCGCCCTTTGTGAAGATGCCGCCGCCCAGTCGCGCGAAGATGGAGATCAGCGAAGCGCCGAAGCCCAGGGCCACCAGACCGTCGACGACCGCGCGGCTGGTGGACTCAAAGCCCATGCCAAGCGTCATGAAGGCATAGTAGCCCGACACGCCCAGAAGCGCGCCGCCCGCCACGAACATGCCGGTGATGGCGCCCGAACGGAAGGCCAGGTCCAGCCCCTTGGCCAGGCTTTCAGACGCCGCCTGGGCCGTACGCACATTGGCCCGCACCGAAATCAGCATTCCGGCGAAACCGGCGGCGCCCGACAGCAGCGCCCCGATCAGGAACCCGAGCGCAGCCCAGGGCCCGATAAGCAAAAAGGCCGCGACCAAGATCACGACCCCCACCATACCAATCGTTGTGTACTGACGCTTCAGATAGGCCGAGGCCCCTTCCTGAATCGCCGCCGCGATTTCTCGCATCCTGTCGTTACCGGTACCGGCCTTCATCAGGACGGCGGTCTGGACAGCGCCGTACAGCACCCCCAGTACGCCAGCCGCGATGACCAGCCATAGATAGTTCGTCATGGCGTTTCCAAGCCCTTGTGCAACAAGCACACGGATCCTTGGCGCGGGCGGGCGTTTCGCCTCTCACCGCCTTCCGGTCCCCCCGTGCGCCTACGAACGCAACCTTACGTCCCCCGGGAATTGCGGCTCAACTGTGTCAAAAGCCAAGGCGTGACGCAACAGCGGTTTCCAAGTCTGGCTTTAGACGCCCTGCATCCCGGTCCGGCGACGGGGCGTTTGGCTGACGACCTCGACGCGAGTGACGGCGCCGCGCCCGATCAGGGTCGAGGCAGAGCGGATCAGGCTGGCGCTCAGCGCCGCCGTATCCAGCGCTACCCAGGTATTCGGCAGGACGAAGGGCGTGCGATGCCCGGCGCGGACCAGGGCGTCGCGCAGGTGAGCCTCCTTGGCCCGCACCGCCTCCACCGCATAGGCGGGGCCGAGGTGCAGTTTCAGCACGATAAAGACGTAGTTGCGCACCCGGCCGTCCGTGATGACAGGCAGCCCCATCCCTGGCAGGTTCAGGAAGGGGGCGGCGGCAGGTTCAGCCTTCTCGCTGGCGCGCGCGCCGCTGGCGACCGCCGAAACGGTCAGAAGGGCTCCAGCCTGGATCAGGGCGCGACGTTTCATGACGCCACCCTGCCCTCTCCCCGTTAGGATTCCGTTGCGGCCCTAGTCGTGGGTCCAGCCGATGCGCGTCGGTGTGATCGCCTGGCCGAGATGGCGCACCGCAATGCCCTTGCCTTCGACCACGCGGCCGATGCGGGTCAGGCGCAGATGGCGGCGCTCGGCCTCGCGACGCAGGACGTTCTCAGCCCCGGCGGGGACGGTCAGAATGATCTCATAATCGTCGCCGCCGGTGGCCAGCAGTTCCAGCGCGGCTTGAGTATCGACCCGGCTGTCCAACCAGGCCTGGGCGGCGGCCGACAGCGGCAGGACCTCGAGGTCGATCTCGACGCCGACCTTGCTGGCCTCGGCGATGTGACGCGCATCAGCCAGCAGGCCGTCAGAAACGTCGGCGCTGGCCGTGGCCAGTCCGCGTACGACCGTGGCGAACTCCACGCGCGGCATGGGGGTGCGATAAGCGGTCTCCAGCGCGTCCATCCGCTCCGGGTCCAACGTCAGCGTCGCCTGCGCCGCCTGAAGGCCCAGCCAGCCGTCGCCGATGGTGCCGGTGACGAAGACCAGGTCGCCCGGTCGCGCTCCGCCACGGCTGACGGTTGAGGAGGACGGCGCCCAGCCCATCATGGTGGCGGAAAAACTGGCCGGACCGGGCGTCTTGACCGTGTCGCCGCCCAGCAGGGCAATGTCGAAGATGGCTTGGTCGCGTCGCAGCCCGGCGACGAAGGCCTCGCGCTCGGGCCAGCCGCAGCGTTCGGACCAGTGGCAGGCCAGCAGATAGCCGAAGGGTTCGGCCCCCTTGGCGGCCAGGTCGGACAGGTTCACGCGCAGCAGCTTCTGCGCCACGGTGTCCAGAGGATCGTCGGGTAGGAAGTGGACGCCTTCGATGATGGCGTCCTTGGTCAGGATCAGATCATGCCCCGGACGCGAGGGCAGCACGGCCACGTCGTCGGCCAGCCCCCTCGCCCATTCCGGGTGCGCCAGCGGCTTCAGCAGCCGCTGGATGGTCTCGAATTCGCCAGCGACGTCAATCGCGGGCATCGCGCGCCACGCCGTCGAGCGCCGCGTTCACGAACTTCGCCTCTGCTTCATCGAAGAAGGCCTTAGCCAGCTCAACATACTCGTCGATCACGATCTCACGCGGCACGTCGGGCTTGAACTTCAACTCCCAGGCGCCGCAACGCAGCAGGGCGCGCAGGGTGGCGTCGAGGCGTTCCAGACGCCAGTTGGAGGCCAGACGCGCCTTGACGGCCTCGTCGATGCCGCGCTGATCCTCGACCACGCCGTGGACGATGTCCGAGAACCATTGCTCGTCAGCCTCGGCCAGGGGCGCGCCGTCGATATCGCCGTCGAAACGGTGATCACGGAATTCCTTGACGATGACGTCCACGCCCTCGCCCGCCAGTTCCATCTGGTACAGGGCCTGGACGGCGGCCAGACGGGCGACGGTGCGGGCCCGGCGCTGACGCGAGGTCAGTTGCGGCTCGGCGCGGGCTCTATCGGCCTCGGCCAGTTGGGCCATGACTTCGGCGACGGTGGCCGGGGTGGTGTTGGTCGGCTCGGTCACGAGGCCAGTCCTCCGCGCAAGCGCTTACGCAGCGCGATCAGGTCCAGACAGGCGCGAGCGGCGCCGCCGCCCTTGTCGCCTTCGCTCATCCGGGCGCGCGCCCAGGTTTGCTCTTCGTCCTCGGTCGTCAGGATGCCGTTGCCGATGGCCAGCCCCTTGAGGCCCAGATGCATGATGCCGGCGGCCGACTGATCCGAGACGATCTCGAAGTGGTAGGTCTCGCCGCGAATGATGCAGCCGAGCGCGACATAGCCGTCATAGCGCGGCGCGGTCGGGTAGCGGCCGGCCTCCTCGGCCAGAGCGATGGCGGTCGGAACCTCCAGGGCGCCGGGCACGGTGACGACGTCGAACTGCACGCCTTGCGCACGCAGGGCGTCCTTGGCCCCTTCCAGAAGGGCGTCAGCCAGATCGTCGTAGTAGCGCGCCTCTACGATGAGGACGCGGGTTGGGTCGTTCAGGATTGGTCTTCTCCGTCCATGTCGCGCCAGCCCACGATGCGCAGGCCGTAGCCTTCAAGCGCCGTCGGATTGGGCCGCGTCGAGCTCATCACGATCATATCTTTGACGCCGAGGTCGAGCAGAATCTGGGCGCCGACGCCATAGGCTTTCAGCGAACGATCCACCGCGGTCGGCTTGTCCGCCCCGCCCAGGCGCTCGGCCAGGCCATGCAGGCCGGGGTCGCGCAGGAAGACGACGACGCCGGGACCGTCGCTGGCGGCCAGGGCCTGCATCGCCTTGGGAATATAGTTCTGGCGCGCCTCGACATGGCCCAGCAGGTCGGCGGCGAAGTCGATCTGGTGCATGCGCACCACGGTCGGCTTGGTCGGGTCGATGTCGCCGCGCACCAGGGCGATGTGTTCGGCGCCCTCGATGGTGTTGCGGTAGAGGATCAGCTTGAACGGCCCGCCGTGGACGCTCTCGAACGGCGTCTCCAGCACCCGCTCGACAAAGCGCTCGGTGCGGCGGCGATAGGCGATCAGGTCGGCGATGGTGCCGATCTTCAGCCCATGCAGTTGGGCGAAGGCGATGAGGTCGGGCATCCGCGCCATCTCGCCATCGTCCTTGATGATCTCGCAGATCACGCCTGACGGATTCAGGCCGGCCATGCGGCTGATGTCGACAGCGGCCTCGGTGTGGCCGGCGCGGACCAGAACGCCGCCGTCTCGCGCGACCAGGGGGAAGATGTGACCCGGCGAGACGATGTCGTCCACGCCGCGCGTCGGGTCGGTCGCAACCTGGATCGTATGCGAACGGTCAGCGGCGGAGATGCCCGTGGTCACGCCCTCCTTGGCCTCGATCGAGACGGTGAAGGCGGTCTTCATGCTCTCGCGATTGTCGGCGGCCATCGGCGGCAGGCGCAGCTGTCGAGCCCGGTCGCCGGTCACGGCCAGGCAGACCAGGCCGCGCGCATAGCGGATCATGAAGTTGATCTGGTCCGGCGTGGCGAACTGGGCCGGAATGACGATGTCGCCCTCGTTCTCGCGATCCTCGGCGTCCACCAGGATGTAGGGGCGGCCGTTGCGGGCGTCCTCGAGAATGTCCTCGATCGGGCTGATCGGACTGTCGGTATTGTGGACGGCCAGTTTCATCATGCGGTCTCCTGCCACCGCGCGAGGTAGCGCGCCAGCATGTCGATCTCCAGGTTGACCTTGTCGCCGACCTTCAGGCCGCCGAGCGTGGTCGCATCCCACGTATGCGGAATGATGTTCAAGTCGAAGCGGCGCTCTTGCACCCCATTCACCGTCAGGGAAACCCCATCGACGGTGATTGAGCCCTTCGGCGCGATAAAACGGTGCAGAGGCGCCGGCGCCTCGACCACGATGCGGTGCGATCCGCCCTCGGGTGTGATCGAGATCACCTCGCCCAGACCATCGACGTGGCCAGAGACGATGTGGCCGCCCAGTTCGTCGCCCAGTTTCGCAGCGCGTTCCAGATTGACGCGGGTGTCCTCTGCCCAATCGCCCAGCTTGGTCTTGGACAGGGTCTCGCCGGAAACCTCGACAGCGAACCAGCCCTCGCCCTTTTCCGTGACGGTCAGGCAGCAGCCGGCGTGGCTGATGGAGGCCCCCAGGTCGATGGTCGCCGTGTCCCACACGGTTTCGATCTCATAGCGACGGTCGCGGTCGGTGTTGCGGACGCTGCGGACGCGGCCGATGTCGGTGACGATGCCGGTGAACATGAAAGCTCCGGTCCCTTCGGACCCAAAAAACAGAGTCTAATTAGTCTAATTCGTCTGAAATCAGCTGCCGAAGCGCGCGTAGCGTTCCCACAGATCGTCTCCGACAGGCTCGACGCCCAGACGACGGAACTTGGGGGCGTCGGCCAGCTTTGCAAGCGCCAGGGAGGCGACGCAGGGCCTGCCCTCCCCGCCCAGCAGGATCGGGGCGCGAAACCACTCGATAGCGTCCACCACGCCGGCCTGGATGAAGGAGGCGGCGACGCGACCGCCGCCCTCGATCAGCAGCGACGTGACGCCGCGCGCGGTCAGCGCGTCCAGAACGGCGGCGACGGCGGGACGGCCGTCATCGGATGCGACGACAACAACCTCGGCCTGGCCGACGGCGTGGGGCGCGGCGGTCGTCAGGATCAGGCTGTTTCCGGTCGCGACCTTGGCCGTCGAGGGGGTGCGCAGGCGACTGTCGAGGACGACGCGAAGCGGATGCGGCCCGGCATGGTCAGGCAGGCGCACCGTCAGTTTGGGATCGTCGGCCAGCACCGTCTCGACGCCGACCATGATGGCGTCATGGGTCGCGCGCAGGCGGTGTCCCTGTTGGCGAGCTTCAGGCCCGGTGATCCACTGGCTTTCGCCGGAGGCCGTGGCGATGCGCGCGTCGAGCGACGTCGCCAGCTTCAGGGTGACGCGCGGACGCATCAGGCCTTGCCGGTGTCGTCGGAGCTCCCGTCGAAACCCTCGTCGCCGAGGAATTTGGCGAAGTCGCCGGTGTGGCGGAAGTCCTTGTAGACCGAGGCGTAGCGGACGTAGGCGACCTCATCGACCGACTTCAGCGCCTTCATGATGAAGTCGCCGACGATGCTGGACGGGATCTCGGTCTCGCCCAGGCTTTCCAGCTGGCGCACGATGCGGCTGACCAGCAGCTCGACCTGATCGGGCTGCACCGGGCGCTTGCGCAGGGCGATGCCCAGCGAGCGTTCCAGCTTGTCGCGGTCGAAGGGGGTGCGGCGGCCGTTCCGTTTCAGGATGACCAGTTCGCGCAGCTGCACCCGCTCGAAGGTGGTGAAGCGCCCGTTGCATTGCGGACAGGACCGACGGCGGCGGATGGCCGCGCCGTCGTCAGACGGGCGGCTGTCCTTGACCTGGGTGTCGGCGTTTCCGCAGAAGGGGCACTTCATCCAGTCGGTCCCTTAGCGATAGATCGGGAAGCGTGCGGTCAGCTCGCGCACCTGGGCGGCGACGCCCCCGACGACGGCCGGATCGGCTTCATCGCCGCCGTTCATCGACGAGACGACGTCGGCGATCCAGTGGCCGATCTGCTTGAACTCGGCCTCGCCGAAGCCGCGCGTGGTGCCGGCCGGGGTGCCCAGACGGACGCCCGAGGTGACGGTGAAGGGCGCGGTGTCGAACGGCACGCCGTTCTTGTTGCAGGTCATCAGCGCCTTCTCGAGTTCATGCTCGGTGGCCTTGCCGGTCACGCCCATGGGACGCAGGTCGACCAGCATCAGGTGGCTGTCGGTGCCGCCCGAGACGATGGCCAGGCCGCGCTCGATGAGGACGCCGGACAGGGCCTGGGCGTTCTTCACGACCTGCTGGGCGTAGCCCTTGAACTCGGGCTTCAGCGCCTCGCCGAAGGCCACGGCCTTGGCGGCGATGACGTGCTCCAGCGGGCCGCCCTGCAGGCCGGGGAAGACGGCCGAGTTGATCTTCTTGGCGATGTCGCCGTCGTTGGTCAGGATCATGCCGCCGCGGGGACCGCGCAGGGTCTTGTGCGTCGTGGTGGTGACGACGTGGGCGTGCGGCACCGGGTCGGGATAGGCGCCGCCGGCGATCAGGCCGGCGTAGTGGGCCATGTCCACCATCAGATAGGCGCCGACGCTGTCAGCGATCTCGCGGAAACGCTTGAAGTCGATGTGCCGCGAATAGGCCGAGGCGCCGGCCAGGATCAGCTTGGGCTTCTCCTTCTGGGCCATTTCGGCGACGTGGTCATAGTCGATCAGGTGGGTGTCTTCCGACACCTTGTAGGTCACGGGACGGAACCACTTGCCCGACTGGTTGGCGGGCGAGCCGTGGGTCAGGTGCCCGCCGCAGGCCAGATCCATGCCCAGGAAGGTGTCGCCGGGCTGCAGCAGGGTGAAGAAGACGGCCTGGTTGGCCTGAGCGCCCGAGTGAGGCTGGACGTTGGCGAAGGCGGCGCCGAACAGCTCCTTGGCGCGCTCGCGAGCCAGATCCTCGGTGACGTCCACGAACTCGCAGCCGCCATAGTAGCGACGGCCCGGGTAGCCCTCGGCGTATTTGTTGGTCAGGACCGAGCCTTGCGCGTCCAGCACCGCCCGCGAGACGATGTTTTCAGAAGCGATCAGCTCGATCTGCTCCTTCTGGCGGCCCAGTTCGCCCTGGATGCCCTTGAAGATCGCCGGATCGGCGTCGGCGAGGCTCTTGGAGAAGTAGGAGTCATGGGTGAAGGCGGTCACTGGCGGGCATCCCGAAGGCTGAGGGCGGAAACGGCGCTCCCTTCTAGGCCGCGCCGCCAGAAGCCACAACATCTAGTGGTCGCTGCGACCGATCAGCCCAATGGGAAAACACCGTTCGAAAGTGCGTGCGCGACGCGTTGCGAACCGCTATCATTCTGGCAACTGGTGGGGAATGAAGCACGATGAAACAGTTGATCGGGTACGCCGTTGCGGCCCTTTGCCTTCTGGCGACCCAGGCGGCTGCGGCCCCGGTCACCTATTACATCCAGAGCGAACCGTATGAGTCCGTCAGTAACTTCACAGCCTGCCCTCTCGGGGGCTGCACGGCGACCTACACGACATCGCACCGCGTTTCGGGTTCGATTACCTTCGTCGCGCCCTTCGAACCGAATCTGGCCGATGAAGACGTTGATGTGCGGATCGACAGCTTCTCGATCAGCGACGGGCAGAACACCTATACCGATGCTCAGTTCTTTGTGGACGTGTTTGCGCAATCCGCGAGGGTTTCGACGGACAGCGCCGGGAACCTGACGGCGTTCGAGTTCAAATTCGATAAGACCAACGGACAGCCCTATGGCGAGCTTTCCTACGCCGATCCGAAGGCCAAGGTATCCTATATCTGGATCAGCAGCGCGCCAGCGCCCGGCATGGTGGTCGCTGCGAGCAATAGCACATGTCAGCTTCGCGGCGACAACGTCAACGGCAACACCGGGGGCGCGGGCTGCATGATGGCCTACGACACCGACAGTCAGGGCGCCTCGAGCGCATCGGCCACAGGCGTCACCCTGTCGCTGACCCCTCCGCCCTCGCCGGTTGCGGTGCCGACCATGTCGGAATGGGCGATGATCCTGCTGAGCGTCTTGCTGGCCGGCGGGGCGGCCCTGAGTCTGCACCGCCGCCGTCGGGCGGTCTGACAGCAAAGGTCAGCGGCGGGTCGCCAGGGCGCGTTTCAGCTTGGCGATGGCGACCCGCTCGACCGCGCGCGGCTCCAGCGCCGGACCCATGGCGGAGACCTCGACGCCCGTAGCTGTGTGGACGGCGTTGCACTTCACATAGGTGCCGTTGCGGACGAACTCGACGATGACTTCGCCCAGTTCTGCGTTCTGCATCAGGCGGCGACCGGCTGCCGGGCCACGTTGCAGTGCGACCAGAGCTTGTCCATCGCGTCGACCAGCTGGTCGATCATGCCGTCGTCATGGTTCGGCGACGGGGTGAAGCGCAGGCGCTCGGTGCCCTTGGGCACGGTCGGATAGTTGATCGGCTGGACGTAGATGCCGAAATCTTCCAGCAGCATGTCCGAGATCAGCTTGCAGTGGACCGGGTTGCCGACATGCACCGGCACGATGTGGCTGACGCTGGGGAGGACCGGGATGCCGGCCTGGGTCAGGCGGCGTTTCAGGGTCTCGGCGCGTTCCTGATGGGCGTCGCGCAGTTCGGAGTGGGCCTTCAGGTGGCGCACCGAGGCCAAGGCCCCGGCGGTCAGGGCGGGCGGCAGGCTGGTGGTGAAGATGAAACCCGAGGCCCAGCTGCGCACCGCGTCCACGATCACCGCGTCGGCGGCGATATAGCCGCCCATGACGCCGATGGCCTTGCCCAGGGTGCATTCGACGATGTCGATGCCGTCCAGCAGGCCGTCGCGCTCGGCCACGCCAGCCCCGGTCGCGCCGTACAGGCCGACCGCGTGGACTTCGTCCAGATAGGTCATGGCGCCGTATTTCTTGGCCAGGGCGATGGTGCCGGCGATGTCGGCGATGTCGCCATCCATCGAATAGACGCTCTCGAAGGCGACCAGCTTGGGCGCAGCCAGCGGCGCGGCGGCCAGCAGTTCTTCGAGGTGTTCCAGGTCGTTGTGGCGGAAGATGTGGCGCGGACCGCCGCCGTGACGGATGCCCTCGATCATCGAGGCGTGGTTCAGCGCGTCCGAAAAGATGATCAGGCCCGGCAGAATCTTCTGCAAGGTCGACAGCGTCGCCTCATTGGCCACATAGCCCGAGGTGAACAGCAGGGCCGCTTCCTTCTGGTGCCAGCTGGCCAGCTCGGCTTCCAGATCGACCGCCGAACGGGTGGTGCCGGAAATGTTGCGGGTGCCGCCGGCGCCGGCGCCCACGGCGTCGATCTCGGCCTTCATGGCGTCCAGAACCACCGGATGCTGGCCCATGCCCAGATAGTCGTTGGAGCACCAGACCACGACGTCCTGTTCGGAACCGTCGTCGCGGCGGCGCACCGCTTGCGGGAACTGGCCGCGCACGCGCTTCAGATCGGCGAAGACGCGATAGCGGCCTTCGCTGCGAACCTGCTCGACAGAGCTTTGAAAGGCGGACTTATAGTCGAACAAGGCGCTAGTTCTTTCGCTTATACAGCTTTCCGCGCCTAATTGCGCTCGCCGCTCAGCGTTGTCCATGTTCAGAGCCGGACAAAACGTCCCAACCCCTTAATTGATAACGGTTCTCATGTTGTGGCCCGCGGTCGTCGGCCCTGCGGGACCTCCCGACCCGACGCGGGCTGTTGCAGTCCTTTCCTCCCTGTCGCGCAGCGATGGGGAGGTGGCGCGGGCGCGAAGCGCACGTGACGGAGGGGGCGACTCGACGGCTGACGTCTGCGCCGCCCCCTCCACCGCTACGCGGTCCCCCTCCCCATGAAATGGGGAGGAAAGAAGACCCTACTGAGCCAGCGTATCCAGGCGCCCGCGCAGCATCTGCACCATGGCGGAGAAGTCCTTGCCGCCGTAGCCGAGGCCGTTGAACAGGGCGTAGAGGGCCTCGGCCTGGGCGCCGAGCGGGGTGGTGGCGCCGGCCTTGGCGGCGGCGTCCTGAGCCAGCTTCAGGTCCTTCAGCATCATGGCGGTGGCGAAACCGCCTTCATAGTCGCGGTTCGACGGGGCGGTCGGGACCGGGCCGGCCCAGGGGTAATAGTTGCTGACGCTCCAGCACTGGCCCGAGGACTTGGAGGCGATCTCGAAGAAGCGTTCCGGCTCCAGACCCAGCTTCTCGGCCAAGGCGATGGCCTCGCAGGTGCCAACCATCGAAATGCCCAGCAGCATGTTGTTGCAGATCTTGGCGGCTTGCCCGGCGCCGTGGTCGCCCGCGCGGATGGTGATGCGGCTCATCGGGTCCAGCGCCGGTTCGACGCGGGCGAAGTCGGCCTCGTCGCAGCCGACCATGAAGGCCAGGGTGCCCGCGTCGGCGGCGGCGGTGCCGCCCGAGACGGGGGCGTCGGCGAAGGCGTAGCCCGCCTCCTTGGCCAGACCGGCGACCTTGCGCGCCGTCTCCACGTCGATGGTCGAGCAGTCCAGCAGCAGGGCGGCGGACGGCGCCGCGCCGATGATCTGCTCGGAATAGACGCTCAGCACGTGCGGCCCGGCGGGCAGCATGGTGATGACGATCTCGGCGTCCTTGACCGCCTCGGCGACCGAGCTGACCGTGCGGCACCCGGCCTCGGCAGCGCGTTCCAGCGCGGCGGGCGACAGGTCGAAGGCGGCGACGTCATGCCCGGCCTTGGCCTGATTGGCGGCCATGCCGCCGCCCATGTTGCCGAGACCGATGAAGGCGATGCGAGTCATCTGAGGCGTTTCCCTTATGGATTTTGCGGCAGGGTTAGCGCCCCCCGCTCCGCTTCGCCAGTCACCAAATCGAGACGGTTCAGCCTGGCTTTCTGAAGCGCAGCATGAACTGGCTGGTGTGGCCGCGAATGGATGGATCGAAGACATTGGCGGTCAGCGGGTCGTCGGTGCGGACCAGCAGATCGCTGGACCCATCCAGCACGAAGCCCGCCGCCTCGACCTCGCGCCGAACCTGATCCACGTCGATACGGTGCAGGGTGTCGGGCGCGTAGGGTCCGGCCCCTGTCGCGGCGGCATGGTCGATGATGACGTAAAGGCCGCCCGGCTTCAGCGCCCGATAGGCCGCGGCGTTGACCTTGTCTGCCGTGTCCTCGGGGAAGGCCGCCAGATGGAGGTCGTGATAGTTCTGGGCGGTGAAGATCAGGTCCAGACCGCGCGGCCAGGCCGGATCGCCGATCGATCCGCTGAGCGCCTTGACGTTCTCCAGGGCGGCGGCGGCGGCCAGAGCCTCGGCGTAGCTGGCCTGGAAGCCGATGAACTCGGCCGGTTGCCAGGCGACGACCTGCCCCTCTGGCCCGACGGCCGCCGAGAACAGGCGGGTGAAGTAGCCGCCGCCCATGATCATGTCGCCGATCTTCTGACCCGGCTCGACCCGGGCGAAGGCCAGGGTTTGGGCGGCGTGGCGGGCCGCGTCGCGGTCCACATCGGCCGCGGTGCGGATCGGGCTGGCCAGGGCGTCTTCGTAGGCCTGCGACGCGGTCTGGGCGACGGCCCCCGAAGCGAAGATCATGGACGATGTCGCCGCCAATGAGGCGGCGACAATGAAAGCAAGGAAGGGACGCATGGCTGATCCTCCTGTGATTTCAGCCGGTTCAGCCCGGCTTGCGGAACCGATAGACGAACTGGTCGGTCTTGCCGCGAATGGCTTCGTCAAAGACGTTCAACGTGTGGTCGTCCGCCGGGTTCGCAACAGCCATGGTCTCGCCGTCGAAGACGAAGCCGGCGGCCTCGACTTCCTTGCGCAGTTGCGCGCCCTCGATGCGGTGCAGGGTCTCGACGGCGGTGTTGGCGGCGCCGGGCGCGGCCTGATGGTCGATGACCACGAACAGGCCGCCGGGCTTCAGCGCCTTGAAGATGTCGGCGTTCATCTTGGCCACGTCCACGCCGAAACGGGGGATGTGGAAGTCGTGGTATTCCTGACTCATGAAGACCACGTCCAGGGGCTGATCGAAGGCCATGGCGTCCAGGTCGCCGTTGACACGGCTGACGTTGGGATAGGCGGCGACCAGGGCGTCGGCGCGCGGGTTCTCGCGCTCGGCGGTGCGGTTGGGCACGAAAGCGTAGACGTGACCGCCCTCGCCCACCACGCGCGCGAACAGGCGGGTGAAATAGCCGGCGCCGGGGCGGATGTCGGCGATCTTCTGGCCCGGCTTCACCTGGGCGAAGGCCAGCATCTCGGCGGGATGACGCAGCGGATCGCGGGCGACCTCGTCGGCGGGGCGCAGGGGGTCAGCAACGGCGCTCTGATAGGCGGCGGGCGCGGCGTTCTGGGCCAGAACCGGCGGAGCGGCGGCGACCAGCAGGGCCGAAAGAGTAGCGGCGAGCAGGCGGGACTTCATGGGGCGACCTCCGGGAAAGCTGGGCCGCATAAGGCGCGTGTCCGGGACGGCTGACAAGCCATCCCGGACAGTCCGATCAGCCCGCCATCGACGTGGGCGACTGCTTCTCCTTAAGCGTCACTAGTTCCTCGGCCATGGTCGGGTGGACGGCGCAGGTGGCGTCCCACTGGGCCTTGGTCAGGCCGGCCTTCACGGCGATGGCGGCCAGCTGGATCATCTCCGGGCTTTCCGGGCCGACGATGTGGACGCCGACGACACGCTGGCTGTCGGCGTCGACCACCAGCTTCATCAGCACCCGCTCGTCCGAGCCGGTGAAGGCGTACTTCATCGGACGGAAGCGGGTCACATAGACATCGACGCCCGCCGAGCAGGCGCGGCGCGCCTCATGCTCAGTCAGGCCGACGACGCCGACCGGCGGCTGGCTGAAGACGGCGGTGGCGATGGCTTCGTAGTCGAAGTGCTGAGGGTTGTTCTTATAGACCGTCTCGTGGAAGGCGACGGCCTCGCGGATGGCGACGGGGGTCAGGTTCATGCGGTCGGTCACGTCGCCGATGGCCCAGATGTTGTCGGCCGAGGTCTTCGAATAGTCGTCGACCTTGATCGCGCCCTGGTCGTTCAGCTCGACGCCCGCGTTCTCCAAGCCCAGATCCTTGACATGGGGAACGCGACCCGTGGCGAACATGACCACGTCGGTTTCCAGCGTCATGCCGTTTTCCAGATGGTTGACCAGGCCGCTTTCGGTCTTCTCGATCGAGGCGTGCTGGCAGCCCAGGATGACCTTGACGCCGCGCTTCTCGATCTCGCCCGCCAGATGGGCGCGCACGTCGTCGTCGAAGCCGCGCAGGATGTTGGGGCCGCGATAGATCAGGGTCGTCTCGACGCCCAGACCGGCGAAGATGCCCGCGAACTCGACCGCGATATAACCGCCGCCCGCGATCAGGATGCGTTTCGGCAGTTCCGGCAGGTGGAAGGCTTCTTCGGAGGTGATGGCGTGTTCCACGCCCGGCAGATCCTCGGGCTTCCACGGACGGCCGCCGGTGGCGATCAGGATCTTCTCGGCGGTGAAGGTCTGATTCTTGCCGACAATCTCGACCGTGTGGGCGTCCTTCATCACGGCGCGACCGTGGACCAGATCAACGCCCGCCTTGCCCAGGTTGGCGGCGTAGATGCCCGACAGGCGGGCGATCTCGACGTCCTTGGCCTGCAGGAAGGTCGGCCAGTCGAACTTGGCGTTATCGAAGGACCAGCCATAGCCCTCGGCGATCTCCAGGGCGTGGCTGACCTCGGAGGCCATGACCATGAACTTCTTGGGCACGCAGCCGCGGATGACGCAGGTGCCGCCGACCCGATACTCCTCGGCCACGGCCACCTTCTTGCCGCCCAGAGCGGTCAGGCGCGCCGCCCGCACCCCGCCCGAACCGGCGCCGATGACAAAGAGGTCGTAGTCGTAGATCGTGGTCATCGGGGCTCCGGGATCGGACGAAAAAGCGGGTCTGAATGGTCTGAATGGTCTGAAAGCCGCACGGCTGAGCCGTAGCGCACGTCCGATTTAGGTGTCGCAGCGCTCCGGGGCAATCATCAGCTCGAGGCATGGTCGCGCGAGCATCAAAGCTTGATCGCGATTGACCACACGATCCGTTTCAAAAAACTCCGAGATATGAAATCTGTTTGGTTTGGGCTAAACAGATAGGCTCAAACGCCCCACTCTTGGAGAAGACGGTCATGATTGCTCAAGTGCTAGCCGCATTGTTCGCCACTGGAGCACTGTCCGAAAGCCAAGCCTCATCGCAACCGCAGATTTCAACTCCGGAAAGTGAACGGGCCGTTCAACTGGATGATCTCGAGGTGACAGGCAGGCGAATGGATTCGCTGATCCGGTCATTTGTTGATGAAGTCGCCGCTCCCAATGCAGGCCGTGGGATAGCGCGCTGGGACGGGAGCATCTGTGTCGGAGTAGCTAACCTTCGCGGCGATGCGGCACGTTATATCGTTGATCGTGTTTCCACTGTCGCTGAAGATGTCGGACTGACGCCGGGAACCCCTGGGTGCAGCCCGAATCTTATGATCATCGCTACGGACGACGGCGGTACACTGGCCGCTCATATGGTTGATAGCCATAAGCGCGCCCTTCGTATGGGGGGAACCGGAATGGATCGGGGCGGCGCCGCCCTGCGTCGTTTCCAGGAAACAGACCGGCCGGTCCGATGGTGGCAAGTCAGCATGCCCATCAACTCTGAAACCGGCCAACGGGCAATCAGTTTGCCGGGCGAGTGTCAGGCCCCATGCACCAGTCCAGTGGATTACGCGCCGGCAATCAGCACGTTCTCAGCTTCAAGACTGAGAACGCAGATCGTCGACAACATCTTCCGCACCATCGTCATTCTGGACGTCGATGACATCAGCCAAGTCAGCATTACCCAACTGGCGGATTATATCGCCATGGTCTCACTGGCGCAGATCGACCCCGAGGCTGACACTAGCGCCTACGCCTCGATCCTGAACGTCTTCGATGATGCGTCAATTTCGCTCGGCCTGACCGAATGGGACAAGGCTTATCTGAGCGGATTGTATAACGCTGAGCGATCACAGAAGAACATGCGTTCGGGTAAGACAGAAATCGCCGCCTCCATTCAACGAGCCCATACGCGACTGGTTGACCGCGCGGAACAAGAAGCCGCCCCTGAAGACGCGCCTAGGGATTAATCATCTCGAACCCGTCGTCCGTGCCGATGATGGCCAGGTCGGTGAGGTCGAGGAAGAGGCCATGCTCGACCACGCCGGTCAGGCTCTTGAGGTCGGCGGCGAGGCGGGCCGGGTCAGCGATGACCTTGCAGGCGGCGTCATAGATCAGGTTGCCGCCGTCGGTGCGGATCAGGCCGCGGTCGGCCTGGCGGACGCGGGCGGGCATGGGGATGTCGTGGTCGGCGAGGACGTCGGCGATGCGGTTGGCGGTCGTCTTGTGACCGAAGGCGACAACCTCGATCGGCAGGGGGAAGGTCCCCAGCGCCGGGACCACCTTGGCCGCGTCGGCGATGCAGATGCAGCGTTCCGACGCCTCCCACACCAGCTTCTCGCGCAACAGGGCCGCGCCGCCGCCCTTGATGAGGGCGAGGCCCGGGCCGATCTCGTCAGCGCCGTCGACGGTCAGGTCGATGCGGGGGGTGTCTTCCAGCGTCGACAGGGTCAGACCCAGCTCGCGCGCCAGATCGGCGGTGCGCTCCGATGTCGGGACGCAGCGCAGGTCCGGCAGGTTGCGCGCCGCCAGGGCCTTCACGAACCAGGCGGCGGTGGAACCGGTGCCCAGACCGACCACCATGCCGGCCTCGACATAGGCGGCGGCGGCTTCGCCGGCGTTCTTCTTCTGCAGGTCGCTCATTTCGCTGCCTTCTTTGCGCGCATCGTGGCCATGAAGCGGGCGGCCCAGCCCGCCTTCGTCGTCTGCTGACCGCGCGCCAGGGCCAGATCGCCCGGCGCCACGTCCTTCGTCACCACCGAGCCGGAGCCGACCATGGCGCCCGCGCCGATGGTCACAGGCGCGACCAGCGACGAGTTGGAGCCGACGAAGGCCCCCTCGCCCACCGTGGTCCGGTGTTTGAAGAAGCCGTCGTAATTACAGAAGATGGTCCCGGCGCCGATGTTGGCTTTCGCCCCGACATGACCGTCGCCGAGATAGGCCAGGTGGTTGGCCTTGGCGCCCGCGTCCATGCGGACGTTCTTGACCTCGACGAAGTTGCCGACCTTGACGCCCTCGCCCAGATCCGCGCCGGGGCGCAGACGGGCGTAGGGGCCGACCTCGGCCTTGGTCGCGACCTTGGCGCCCTCGATGTGGCTGAAGCTGCGGATGCGCGCGCCCTCGGCCACCACCGCGCCGGGACCGAAGACGACGAAGGGCTCGATGGTCGTGCCGGCGCCGATAGCCGTGTCCCAGGCGAAGTGGACGGTTTCTGGGGCCGACATGGTCACGCCCGCCGCGAGGAAATGCTCGCGCTGGGTCGACTGGAACAGGGCCTCGGCCTGAGCCAGTTCGCCTTGCGCGTTGACGCCCATGACCGAGTCCTCGGCGGCGAAGACGGCGCGGGTCGGGGCGCCGCGCTTGCGGGCCAGCTCGACCACGTCGGTCAGGTAGTATTCGCCCTTGGCGTTGTCGTTCTTCACCTCGGCCAGCAGGTCGAACAGCAGGCCGACCGGGGCGGCCATGACGCCGGAGTTGCAGGCGGTGATCGCCAGAACATCCTCGGACGCCTCCTTGGCCTCGGTGATGGCCAGAAGGTCGTCGCCGTCGAGGATCAGACGGCCGTAGGCGCCGGGGTCGCGCGCCTCGAAGCCGATGACGGTGACGCCTTCATGGCCATCAGCGAAGACCGGCTCGATGTCGGCGGCCTTCAGCAAGGGCACGTCGCCATAGGTCACGACCACATGGCCGATGAAGTCGCCCAGCACGGCCTCGGCGGCGCGCACGGCGTGGCCGGTGCCGAGCGGCGGGTCCTGAACGGCGATGGCGTCCTCGCCCAGACGGCGCACGACGTGGTCGCGGACTTCGGGCGAATGGCTCCCGACCACCACCACGATGCGCTCGCAGCCCAGGGCCTCGGCGGCGTCGATGGCGTGATCCAGCATGGCGCGCTGGCCGACCGGGTGCAGCACCTTGGGGAGCGGCGACTTCATCCGCGTGCCTTGGCCTGCGGCAAGGATGATGGCGGCCCTGGGATGACTGTGGGGATGGTGTGCGGTCATGAATCGATCCGGCGGCTTGTCGTCTAGCGCGATCTAGCCCATTGCCGGGGCCTGCGCGAGCCGGGAGACGACATGAGCATCGAACGCGATCTGGAAGGCTGGACCATCGCCTTCGACCTGGACGGGACACTGGTGGACTCGGCGCCCGATCTGATCGGCACGCTGAACCGGATGCTGGCGCAATATGAGTTGCCGCCCGTGCCCATGTCCTCGGCCCGGCATCTGGTCGGGCACGGGGCCATGGCCCTGTTGCGTCACGGCTTCATGGAGGCGGGCGCGGCCTGGGACGAAGCCCATGCGCCCGGCCTGTTCGAGCGCTTCATCGAAGACTATCTGGCCCACATCGCCGACGAGAGCACCGTGTTTGACGGCGTGGTCCCGGCGCTGGAGCGGCTGGCCGCGCGCGGCGCCATCCTGTGCGTCGCCACCAACAAGCGCACCGACCTGTCGGTGGCCTTGATCGAGGCGCTGGACCTGACGAAGCACTTCGCCTTCATCGCCGGACCGGACGCGGTCTCGGCCCGCAAGCCCAGCGGGACGCATATCCATGAGGCGGTGCAGAAGGCGGGCGGCGATCCGGCGCGCTGCGTCATGGTCGGCGACAGCACGACGGACACCAAGGCGGCCAAGGACGCCGGCGTGCCCTGCATCGTCGTCGGCTTTGGCTACAACGACGTGCCGCGCAGCGAGCTGGGCGGGGATGTCGTGATCGACCACTACGACGGGTTCGAGGCCGCGCTGGCCGAGGTGATGCCTTAAGCCCTCCCCCGCTCGCCCTCTTTCGTTCATCCCGGCGAAGGCCGGGATCCAGATGCCGAACGCCGTGGGTCGCAGCCCAGGGCGGGATTGCGCCAGCGGGCTCTGGCGTCGCGCCTTACAATCTGGATCCCGGCCTTCGCCGGGATGAGCGGGTTGGGTGTTGCCAGAAAACCTAAACAACCCGACAGAACTTCTACGCGCCATCTGCGCCCATCGCGGTTGCCGTCACGCGCGCATGCAAACACATAGACCGACCGCTCCTCCCCAAAGGTCGTCATGTTTCGTCGCTTCTTCGCCATTCCCCTCTGGCAGCGCACCGCCGCCGGTTTCGCCCTGGGCATTATCGCTGGCCTAATCCTGCGCGAGCAGGCCGTGGTCTGGTTGCAGCCGATAGGCGATGTCTATCTGAACCTGATCCGCATGGTGGTGGCGCCTCTGGTGCTGTTCACCATCGCCAGTTCCATCGCCAAGCTGGGCGAAGGGGTCGGCGCGGTGCGGCTGGGGGTGCGGACGCTGATGTGGTTCGCCATCACCTCCCTGTTGGCGGTGCTGGTCGGGTTTGCGTTCGGGCATCTGATCAATCCGGGCGTCGGCCTGTCCAACCTGCCGCTGGGCGAGGTGAAGGAACGGGTGATCCCGACGCCGCTGGACGTGCTGCTGGGCATTGTGCCGACCAATCCCTTTGCCGCGCTGAGCGAAGGCAAGGTGCTGCAGATCATCTTCTTCTCGGCGCTGGTTGGCGCGGCGCTGGTGGCGTTGGGCGACCGGGCGCAGACGGCGCGGCGGCTGGTGGACGAAGGCGCGGCGCTGGTCTTCCGCATCACCCGCTGGGTGATCCAGCTGACGCCGTTCGGGGTGTTCGGCCTGATCGGCTCGGTCGTCGGCGGCTATGGCTGGGAGGCCCTGCTGCCGCTGGGCAAGTTCATCTTCGCCATCTATGCGGCCTGCCTGTTCCACATCCTGATTGTCTATTCGGGCCTGCTGAAGCTGCACGGCCTGAAGATCAGCAGCTTCTTCCGCGGGGCGTTTGCGGCCCAGCAGACGGCCTTCGCCACATCATCCTCGCTGGGCACCCTGCCGATCACCCTGCGTCAGACGGTCGAGCGTCTGGGCGTGCCGCAGGCCTATGCCGCCTTCGCCGTGCCTCTGGGGGCCAATGTGAAGATGGACGGCTGCGGCGCCATCTATCCGGCCATCGCCTCGATTTTCATCGCCCAGTATTTCAGCATCGACCTGAGCCTGACCCAATACGTGCTGATCGGCCTGACGGCGGTGCTGGGGTCGCTGGGCACGGCGGGCGTGCCCGGCACCAGCATCGTCATGCTGACCCTGACCCTGTCGACGGCGGGCCTGCCGCTGGAAGGCATCGGCTATATCGTCGCCATCGACCGGATCATCGACATGATGCGCACGGCCACCAACGTCACCGGCCAGATGCTGGTCCCGGTCCTGGTGGCCAAGGAAGAAGGCATCCTGAACGAGGACATCTACAACGGTCACGTCGCCTGGCTGCCCGGAGATCCCGAGGTGGAAACGCCGGAAGGCGTGCGTGCCGCAGGTATTTGATCGAATGAGGCTTGCCGTCGTCGGAATCGCGGGCTACATCGCGCCTCCCGACGGCCCAAGCCTTTCTGATTTGGTCGTTACTGCGCTGGACGCGTAGCTCAGCGGGAGAGCACCTCGTTCACACCGAGGGGGTCACAGGTTCAATCCCTGTCGCGTCCACCATTTTTCCCCTTACCTTACAACAAGATAGAGCCCATCGACCGGCCCTTACCCTTGGATGTCTGAGGCCTGACCTCGTTAGGGGGGCGCTAGGGGGGCACCGAAAACCTCGCTCAAAACGGCGTTTCAGGCTGTTTCAAGCACGAATTCGCCACGAACAAGCATAGTAGCATTGCCGTCGCTTGCCCGGAACGCTCCAGCAAGGCCCCACAAAGGCCCCGTCGGTGAAAACGATCCAGGCTGACGCAGTTTCACTTAATCCGGAGCGGACGGAGGTGAACTGGTCGCAGCGGGCGGACTCGGATTGGTCGTGCTTCGGGACGGCGTAGTTGTCCCCGATCCTTGAAGCGCAGGAGAGCCCGGCGCCTCGGTCGCAACCGCGCCATTAACCGTTTCGCTGTATGACGACGCGGTCGGTCCAGTGGGAACATCAGTCAAGGTCCCCGCCTCCCCCACAGGCTCCCCTTCCGCCCCGGACGCTTCTCGCGCCCGCCGGTCGGCGTCCCTGCTGCAGGCGGCGGCCAGCAGACCAAGGACAGCCAGGCCCGCCGCGATCTTGATGTAGGTCTTCATGTCGAGCTCCCTTTTCGACAAAACGGAAAGAGCGAGGCCGAGGATTGTTGCGACTGTCGCCTTTCGGTCAATCGAGAGCGCCGAGCATCATAGGGTCCCGGCGAATCTCAGCCCGCCCGCCTCCGGGGTGTAGCCCTCTTCCCCTTTTCCGAAGCTGCAGGCCGCTTGACCGTCCGCGCGCCCCTGCGAGGTTCGGCGCCCGAACCTTTCAGGCTGGCGCGAAGCGCGGCCATCAGATCCACGACATTGGTGTCCTCCGGCTCGGCGGCGCGGACAGGCTTGTGACCCTTCTGTTTCGAGGCGATCAGAGCCTTGAGCGCCTCCTCGTACCGATCGACAAACTGATCGGGGTCGAACGGCCCAGCCTTCTGCTCGATGATCCGCCGCGCAATATCGACCATGGCCGGATCGGGCGCCTTGTCCGATATGGGTCCGAACACGTCGCGCATCGCGCGGACCTCCCCTCGCGTACGGAGAGAATAGGCGAGAATTCCCTGGTCCCGCGGCTCCAGCGCCAGCAGGCGTTCTCGTGTCGACAGGACCACGCGCCCCAGGGCGATCTTGCCCTCGGAACGCATGGCCTCACGGATAACGCCGAAGGCTTCCTCCGCCAGCGCCCCGGCCGGCGCGAGGTAGTAGGGATTATCCCAGTAGAGGCGGTCGATCTCCTCCTCTGGCACGAAGCGCTCGATATCGATCGTTTTCGTACTCTCCAGCTTGACGGATTTTATCTCCTCGTCGGTCAGGAGGATGTATTCGTCCTTGGCGACGGCATAGCCTTTGACCAGGGACGACCTCTCGACCGGGCCCGTGTCCGGGTCGGTGGTGATCATCCGGATACGGTTGTTGGTCTCGGGATTGATGAGATTGAAGTGAACCTCGCCCCCCGAACTGGTCGCAGTGTAAAGGGCGACGGGGCAGGTCACGAGGGACAGACGCAGATGTCCCTGCCAGGTGGGGCGATACGCCATTTCGAGCCTCCGGGACGGGCGCCGCGCCCGCCGCACCGAATCAACACCAGGAGGCGGTTTTCGCTCCCGCCCCAGCGCCCATTCAGAGGCGGCCGTTCAGCCGCAGGTTTCGGCCTGCCCGTCTTCCAGGTCGATAACGAAGCAGTGCTCCCGACCGCCCTCCATATCCGCCACAAAGAGGCGCACGTCGTTACCGGCGTCCACGGGAGGAAAATACAGCTCGGCGTACCCGACAGCCGCCGCCTCGAAACTGGAGGCCTCGATCACGTGGCCATGAGCCCTGCCTGCGCCTTCGGCATAGACGAAAAAGCGGTTGTGTCCGGTTCCGGTCATTGAGACCTCCTCAGCCAGGAAAACGCCTGATCGTATCCGACTGCACCTCAGCCGGTGTCAAAGGCCTGAAAGCCGTCTTGTCTCCGGTCGAACGCGCTTCTGCGGTCAGGCATCCGGCCGCGATTCATCGGCCTCCTTCCGTGGGCCGTCCGGATGACGACGGCTCCATCGGATCGCCGCGGCGGCGACGAGTGCGAAGACCACACCGAGAGCGAATAGCAGGAAGTTCATGACTGCTCCCCCGGTATCCAGCCCCGTCCAAGACGCCTGAACGCCCGGCTGATCAGGAATAGTCCCATGGAGACAGGAACGGCGACGAGAATGACCAGAAGGAAGGCGAAGAGCATCTGCATGACAAACCAGCGCCGGGCGAGGCCCGAAGGTTCCCGGCCGCATCACCGCTCCCGGCCCCCTCGATTTACGGCCTGCCGCCTTCGGTTCTCCTAGCCGCCCCGCGCGCTCAGCCGATCCCGGCCCCGCCAGTCACGCCCCAGACCTCGCCGGTGACGAAGCTGGCTTCCTGGGAGGCCAGCAGGACATAGACCGGAGCGATCTCCACCGGCTGCCCCGGCCGGCCGAAGGCGCTGTGGGCCCCGAACTGCTCGACCTTCTGCTGGGGCTGACCGCCGCTGGGTTGAAGCACGGTCCAGAAGGGCCCCGGCGCGACGGCGTTCACACGCACGCCCTTCTCGATCATCTGTTTGGCCAGGGCCTTGGTGTAGGCGACGATCCCCGCCTTGGTCGTGGCGTAGTCCAGAAGGATGTCCGAGGGCTCATAGGCCTGGATCGAGGCGGTGGTGATGATGGATGCGCCTGGCGGCAGATGGGGTTCGGCGGCCTTGCAGAGCCAGTGAAGCGCGTAGAGGTTGGTCTTCAGCGTCGCATCGAAATCCTCGGTAGAGACCTCCGACACCGCCTCCCGGTACTGCTGGTGGCCGGCGTTGACGACCAGGATGTCCAGGCTGCCGAAAACCTCCACCACCCGCGCGACCATGGCCGCATTCCACGCTTCGTCACTAACGTCGCCTGGCAAGGCCAGGGCCCTCACCCCGGCCTTCTCGATCAGGGCGACCACTTCTGCGGCGTCCGCCTCCTCGGACGGCAGATAGCCGATGGCGACATCTGCGCCCTCGCGCGCAAAGGCGATGGCGGTCGCCCGACCGATGCCGGAATCCCCGCCCGTGATCAGCGCCCGGCGTCCTTTCAGACGACCATGTCCGACATAGCTGTCCTCGCCATGGTCGGGCCGCGGGATCATCCGGCCCGCCAGGCCGGGTTCAGCCTGGGGCTGACGTGGAAAGGGCGGTCGGGGATACTGGTTGCGCGGATCCTGCATTGAGATGCGATCAGGCATTGGGGCATCCTTGGAAGGCGCGCGACCGTCATGAGAAGCGCTGGTATGCCGACCTAATGTCCCGGCCGCATGGCCCGTTCCTCTGTCGCGAAGGCGACGCTGGCTCGAAATCCTATCCTTGTAGGCTTCTGTCTTAGCTGTAGCCCGCCCTACGGTTCGCCCGGACAATCCGCGCGGCCAAGATGGATTCCAATCTTGGCCGGATGCTCTCTCCTGGCGACGCTCGGTGTCCGGAGCGGCGGCGTATCGATTATTCGGCAAGCTTCGGCCGTCAGGCCCCGATAACGACGCCCCCCGTAGCTACCCCGACGAAGATCAACTCCTTCCCGTCCGATGAGCAACTTGCCCTGACAGCCGCTCTGGCCAAGCCAGGCGCAGACTGCGTCGACGGCAGACAATCTTCGCCCTGCAAACTGGTCGAAGTAGAAATCGGAAACCTAGGGCTGCGCCGATCGAGATCGGCCGCTGCGTTCCAAGCTTGGTGAGGAAGCGCTCATACCGCGCCCTGTTGGAACCCTCGCGTGCATGGCTCATTGAAGAGAGGGAGCAGGATGCGCTCCACCGCTGATCCACAGCAGGCGTCCCTCGCCCCCCATCCGGCGAGGGGCGTTTGCGGGGAATGACGGCTGCGTGGGTCGCTCGCGGCGTTCAAGGGTGGCGTTGGCACTTGACCTGCCACCATGCCCCGGGAGGAGACGCTTCGTCCTCTGCGGCTCCGATGTTCCGGCCGATGGACCCAGGTCAGAGACACGCGACCAAGGTCGGAGAACACCTCGCATGGCTCCTGGGGCTACAAACTCGACACGCTGCACCCTCTGCTATTCATCAAGGCGCCGCCTCAAATGGAACATGTATTTGTCAAATTTTCAAACGCCGCCGCCAGCCTCGCAGGGCGTCCTTGGACCTTCATCGTCTGTCTCGGACTTGTTTTGATCTGGGCGGTTTCCGGTCCGTTGTTTGATTTCAGCGAGACATGGCAACTCGTCATCAACACTGGGACGACAATCATCACATTCTTGATGGTGTTTCTGATCCAGAACACCCAGAATCGCGATGGCGCGGCCATTCACGCGAAGCTCGATGAACTGATCCACGCGGTCGAGACGGCTGACGAACGATTCATCGGCCTAGAGCGCCTCACCGACAAGGATCTCCGGTCCATTCTCGAACAGGTCGAGGCGCGCGCCATCCGTCTTCAAGGCGCTGGACTGCCGGTCATCCGCACGCGTGAGGAGGATCGTCAGTTGGAAGCCGTCGAAACCTAGAGCGGGCCGCATCACCCCCTCCCCGGCGAACCTCTGCCCTGCGATCTTGCTCCGTTCCTCCGCTTCCGCTTTTCCCTTTCGCGCGAAGCGGAAACGTCATGGCCCCCGGAGCGCTTCGCTAGCGCATGGTATGGATGATGGAGTAGCTGACTACGTCCGTGCGTTTTTCAAGATCCGCCGCCAAGGCTTCAAGCCGCATGCCCCGCTCGCAACGCAGACGCAGCTTGTGAACCTTTTCACCAGCGGCGCAGTGTTGTTCCAGCGAATCCGCCACCACGCCATATCCTCTCAACCAGTGTCGGAACTCGTCTGATCGCGGTGCATCCGTAGCCCGGAACCGTACAACGAGATCGAGGTAGCGACGTTGGGGCACCAGGAGTTCGGTCAGGCTCACCGCGCCCAGAACAGCCACAGCGGCCAGGGTCCCAGCCGCGCCGAGACCGTAGAAGCCCACGCCGAAAAGCATTCCGAGAGCCGAGGTGATCCATAGGGACGCCGCCGTGGTCAGGCCGCGTATGCTTGCGCCCTCCCGAAAGATCACGCCGGCCCCGAGAAAGCCTATGCCGGTCAGGACACCGTGGGCCATTCGCACCGGGTCAATTCGGATCAAGTCCGTCGGCGTATCGCGAAGCCACGCGAGTTGTTGGACCGCCGCCAACATGAGCAGGGCTGAGGCAAGGGAGACGAGCATATGGGTTCTCAGACCAGCCGGGCTTCCCCGCCACTCCCTTTCCAGTCCGATCGCCGCACCAGCGGCCACGGCCCCGACCAATGGCCAGAGATCGCTCCACGAAAGGGACAGGGACGTCATGACGCCATGGCCATGACGCGCATCCGGTCTGCTTGACGGGAGGTCCTGACGCATACTTCTTTCATCCAGCGGTTCGTCGCAGACCATTCTTCGCCTTGAGCGGGCGGGCTGGCTTGTCCGGGGTTCGGGAGCACGAGCGGAACTGCGGGACATGCGCAGTCCAGCCTCAGGTCATGACCGGCCACTCGGAAAACGGCGACGCAGCAAGCTGAGGCGATATTCAGAAGCTTTTGAGAAGCGGGGCGCATGACTGAGCAACGCGAGGAATCGACGAAGGTTCGTTCGCGCAATCTCCTGTCTCCTCCGGTCATCTTGGAACGGTCCAAAACGCCCCGGGTGCCCGCCGCCGCTGCGCGTTAAAGTATCAGGTGAGGGCTCAAGAGATGAAAGTGGGCGATGCGAACGGTCGACCGACCGGCCCGATTAGTTGTTCCTGTCGACAATCGTCCGGCTCCGAGGTTGGTTTCTCCAGTGCGCCTTCGCCGAACTGGAAACCTTCCCCTTCTGCTTCTGAGCGGCCGCCAGCATATCACTTCTTTCCGCCACGACGGCAATTACGCCGTTCCTCGGGAACGGCCCGGTTTCGGGGGTGTTGAGCCAAGGCCAAGCTGAACCCCGGAGTCGTCGGCATGTCCTCCATTGAACGCGGGCGCGGAATCGGAAGCGTTCTGGTGCGATTGCTCGGGGTAGTCATCGCCCTGATCGGTCTGACGCTGACCATCGGCGGGGGGCAGCTGATCATGCTGGGCGGCTCGCCCTACTATCTGATCGTCGGCCTGCTGATGATCGTCGCCGGGGGGCTTCTGGCCCTCCTGAGGGCTGCGGGCGCCTGGCTCTACATTCTCATCTTCATCGGCACCGTGATCTGGGCGTTATGGGAGGTCGGCCTGAACGGTTGGGCCCTTGTGCCCCGGGTCATCGCGCCTCTGGTGCTGCTGATCCTCGTGGTTCTGTCCTTCCCTGCGCTGAAGCGTGAAGGCGGGGGCGGCAAGCTGGCCTTGGGGGGCATTGGCCTGATCCTCGTGCTGGGGCTGATCTCGGGCTTTGTGGTGGCCCAGGCCAACAGGGCGCGGGTGGACAGCCCGGTGCCGGCCATGGGGCGGGGAGGCATCGGTGATCCGGCCATGATCAAGACCGGGGCCGACTGGCCCGCCTGGGGCGGGACCGACAGCGGTCAGCGATATTCGCCGCTGAGCCAGATCAACAAGGACAATGTGAAGGGGCTGAAGCGGGCCTGGACCTTCCGCACCGGGGACCTGCCGGGCGAGCGCTGGGGGGCCGAAACGACGCCGCTGAAGATCGGCGACACCCTCTATCTTTGCTCGGGCCGCAACCGGCTGTTCGCTCTGGACGCCACGACCGGCAAGCAGAAGTGGACCTATGATCCCAAGGTCGCCGACGACCAGATACCCTATACCGCCGCCTGCCGGGGCGTGTCCTATTTCGCGCAACCGAATGTCGATGCGGCCCAGCCCTGCGCCATGCGCATCATCGAGGGCACGCTGGACGGTCGGCTGGTGGCGGTGGACGCGCGCACGGGCGTCCCTTGCGCCGGGTTCGGGACCAATGGCGCGGTCAGCATCAAGACCGGCATGGGCGATCCCTACCCGGGCATGGTCTCCATCACCTCGGCGCCCGTGATCGTGCGCGGCGTGGTGGTGACGGGGCATCAGGTGCTGGACGGACAGAAGCGCTGGAACGCTTCGGGCGTCATTCAGGGCTTTGATGCTGTAACCGGCCAGCTGCGCTTCGCCTGGGACATGATGCGGCCGGACATCACCGCCCTGCCGCCGGAAGGGCAGACCTATACGCCGGGAACGCCCAACATGTGGACCACGGCCACGGCGGACGAGGCTCAGGGTTTGGTGTTCCTGCCGATGGGCAACTCCTCGGCGGACTATTATTCGGGCCTGCGTCGTCCGGCCGAGAATGAATACTCGACCTCGCTGGTGGCGCTGGATGTCACGACTGGCAAGCCCCGCTGGCATTTCCAGACAGTGAGGAAGGATGTCTGGGACTATGACCTGGGCTCCCAGGCGACGCTGGTGGACATGCCGACGGCGGCGGGCTTGATCCCGGCGGTGGTCCTGCCGTCCAAGCAGGGCGACATCTATATCCTTGACCGCCGCACCGGCCAGCCGCTGCACAAGGTCGAGGAACGTCGCGTGCCCCAGGGCGGGGTGGAGCCCTCGCAACGCAGCCCGACCCAGCCCTTCTCGTTATTCCATACGCTCCGGAAGCCGGACCTGACGGAGCGCGACATGTGGGGCATGTCGCCCATCGACCAGATGTTCTGCCGCATCCAGTTCCGTCAGGCCAGCTACGAGGGCTATTTCACGCCGCCGACGACCCAGTATTACATCGAGTATCCCGGCTATAACGGCGGCTCGGATTGGGGCGGCGTCGCCGTTGATCCGGCGCGCGGCTTGATCGTCGCCAACTATAACGACATGCCCAACCATAATCGTCTGGTGCCGCGCGCCGAGGCCGATCGTTTGGGCTGGTTCCCGCGTGACGATCCCCGCTACATCGAGCGCGAAAAGGAGGCGGCCAACCGCGGCGGCGACCTGTCCAAGTCCAAGGCCGAGGGCGCCGGCGATCCGCAGATCGGGGTGCCATACGCCATCGATGTCAACGCTGGCTGGCGGGTGAAGTTTACCGGCCTGCTGTGCAAGCAGCCACCCTATGGCGGCATCCGCACCATCGACCTGAAGACCGGCCGCACCCTGTGGGATCGTCCGTTCGGCACGGCGCGCAAGAACGGGCCGTTCGGCATCCCCTCCATGCTGCCGGTTGAGATCGGTACGCCCAACAACGGCGGCTCGGCGGTGACGGCGGGCGGACTGATCTTCATCGCCGCCGCGACTGACGACCTGATCCGCGCCATCGACATTGAAACAGGCAAGACCGTCTGGTCGGACGTCCTGCCGGCGGGCGGCCAGGCCAACCCGATGATCTATGAGCAGAACGGTCGCCAGTATCTGGTCATCATGGCCGGCGGCCATCATTTCATGGAGACGCGTGAAGGGGACTACGTCATCGCCTATGCATTGCCCGAGGGACGCGCATAGGCACTGTTTTGGGCCAATCGGCGACCGGTACGGCTCCACCTCGTTATCCGCGATCGTCGCTTCCATCCGATGGCGGCCGATCCGGCCGTCGCCGAGGAAGCTGATCCGGACTGGCGAAGTCCCGCTTGGCATGCTTCGTACCGGCGGCCTTCTCGCCGCCGGTACGAACAGCGGCGCCGTGCGAACGCTCAGATCCACGTGCTGCACAGTCCGGGGCGGCAGCGGGCCGGCCGTTGTGGAAGCCATGGCGCGATGTCCGATCTCCGATCGAAATCTCGGGAACCTCGTCGGGGTCTGGACCTGAAGGGAACGTCGGTCCGATCGGAGCGTCTTCTTCTCATAACAGAGGAAGAAGTTTGAACATGACGCTCAAAGCACAGCCCATCAACTGCACCCTGAAGCGCAGCCGCGGTGAAGACAGCTCCACGGACGCGATGATAGCGACGATCTCGGAAGCCTTCCAACGGCTGGATGTCCTTATCGCTCCCACTCTGCGCATGGCGGATCATGACGTTTTTCCGGGCGTCACCTCGGACGAAGGCGAGGGCGACGCCTGGCCTTCGCTTCGTCAACAGATCCTCTCGGCCGACATCCTGATTTTCGGTACGCCCATCTGGCTCGGTCAGGCGTCTAGCATCGCCAAACGTGTCCTTGAACGCATGGACGCCTTCCTGGACGAGACGGACGATCAGGGACGAATGCCAAGCTACTCCAAAGTGGCCGTCGCCGCCATCGTCGGCAATGAGGACGGGGCGCACGCGACGTCAGCCCAGCTCTTTCAGGCGCTCAACGACCTTGGGTGGACGATTCCGGCCGTGGGAGCCTGTTATTGGGTGGGGGAAGCCATGGGATCCGTGAACTTCAAGGACCTCCCCCAGACGCCCGACAAGGTTGCTAAGACGGCAGAAATGCTCGCTGCAAACGCCGCTCACTTGGCAGGTGTGCTGAAGCAGGCGCCCTATCCCGGGTGAGACTTAGCGGGGAACCTTGAATCTGATGTCGAATGTTCATCGCGCTTCAACCTCGGTGTCTCCTCCGGTCCTTTTCGGTTCTGCCGGGTCGCGTACGGCAAGATCAGCGACGCAACGTCCACAGTAAAACTGCGCTACTCCCCGACCATGATAGAGGCGATACGGAAGGTCCTGGTGCATGGGCGCTGGTCGCGCTTCCAGGGGGGGGGCTGACGAGAAACCGCCGACCCCGACCGAGTTTTTCTCCAGCGGATCAGGGGATCACAGCTAGCGCCTTTCGGCCGTTGGCGCTCCACCGCCGCTGAGGGCTCCCTGTTCGGTCCCGGGATGCGGCGGGCCCGGACGCCGATGCGACTTTCGGAGTTTCCCGCGAGAGTTGTCAGACTGGATCGGAACGCTGCCGGGCGCCCGCCTGTTTGTAGGACGTTGAGAAGCGGGTTGATCCATAACCATGACGAATGAAGCGAGGCGCCGGTACGACGTCATTATCATCGGCGCCGGTCCCGCTGGCCTCACCGCGGCCCTATACCTGGCGCGATATCGCCGGAAGGTTCTCGTGCTGCATGACGGCAAGAGCCGGGCCCTGCGCATTCCCCTCACGCACAATGCTCCCGGTTTCCCGGAAGGCGTTCGCGGGCCCGACCTGATCGCACGCATGACACGCCACGCCGTTCAGTACGGCGCGGTCATCCAGGAGACGGAGGTGGCGGCCATCGAGGCCGTAGCCGGCGGCTTTAGCCTTGATCTCAAAGACGGGTCCACGCGCGGGAGCTGCGCCGTCGTCCTGGCGACCGGCGTGGATCTCAACCAGGTCGATCTGCCGGAAGCCGTCCATGAGGCGGCCATCCGGGCGGGGGTGCTGCGTTACTGCCCGGTCTGCGACGGATATGAGCACATCGGCAAACGGATAGGCGTGATCGGCTGCGACACCAATGGCGCCGCTGAAGCCCTCTTCCTGCGCGGCTATTCCCAAAACCTCACTCTCATGCCGCTCAACCGTCCCGAACTCTCCTCCGCCGAGGCCCGGGCCGTGGCCGATGCGGGGATCCGGCTGGAATCCGGCGCCCTGCTCGCTCTCCAACCCGGCGCCGATGACATCACCGTCCTGCTCGACATAGGCGCCTCGCTGACGTTCGACGTCATCTACCCGGCCCTGGGGTGCCGACCGCGGTCAATCCTGGCGGAGCAGCTCGGACTCGATCTCACCGAGGCAGGCTGCGTGACGTCCGGCTCCGTCTTCGAAAGCCGGGTGGAGGGCGTCTTCGCCGCAGGAGACCTTGTGGAAGGCCTGGATCAGATCAGCGTGGCCATGGGCCACGGCGCCGTGGCGGCCACCAGGGCCCATAACTGGCTGCGCGAGCAGGAGCAGGCCACGCTTCAGAGCCGGACCTAGAGGCCATGCCGCCGCGCACACGTCCGCCCCCAGGAACAGCAGATGACGCCTGACGTTGCGGCTCTATGAGCGAACTCGTCGCCAATATCGTCGGCTCGGCCGCCGCCGTCTGCTCCATCACCAGCTTCGCGCCCCAGGGCGTCAAGATCTGGAAAGAGAGGGACGCCTCGGCGGTGAGCCTGAAGACCTATGGGCTGACCGTCACCTGCTTCATCCTCTGGGTGATCTACGGCGTCATGACCGAGGCCTGGCCTGTGACGATCGCGAACGCCTGCGCCCTGGCCATGGCGTCGGGCGTGCTGTTCATGAAGTGGCGCTTCAGGGACAATGGTCCCCGCGCGGCGAAATCCTAACGCCCCCAGCCGACGCCCTCCTTCGCGACCGATCCGGATGAGACGCCTATGCGACATAAGGTCTCCATAGAGCGTCGCCGAAGGAATAATTTCGAAGCCGCCTCGGGGCGCGAGGCCCTGACGAGAACGCCGAAGTGCGAATGCCGAACGACGCCGTCAAGCTGCGGCCCGCGAGCCCGCCAGACCGGAATTCCACCGGCAAAGCCGCACATGCAGAGCAGAAAAGAAGCCGACTGATCGACTGAGCCTTGCCGTTGCGATCCTGGCCCGGGTCCTAAGGGCGAGGCCGGAACTCGCATCGGCAAGGCCGATTTGCCCCCTGTCCCCTTTCGACAGGAGCCGTCATGCAGACGCCGGAAGACAACGCCGCTTCTCCAGCCCCGAAACCGTCCACGGCCGCCGGCGCGGCTGATCCATCTCCGCCGTCCGGAAAGCCTGGTGCAGGCGCAAAAGCCTCTCCCGACGACACCGGGACGGGCGCCGGGTCATTGGCCGCCGCGAACCAGGAAAAACCCGCTCAGCCGCGAAAGACCAGCAAGACCCCGGACATCGCATCCGACCCGGGGGCCGACGCCATCGACCTGCTCAAGGCCGATCATCGCCGCGTGGAGGCCCTCTTCGCGGAGTTCGAATCCGCCTCCGACCAGCGCAAGGCCGCGATCATTCGCGAGGCCTGCACCGAACTGACGCTTCATACCCTGCTCGAAGAAGAAATCTTCTACCCCGCCTGCCGCGCGGCGGACGGCGAAGAGACCGAGGACGCCCTCGACGAAGCCCAGGTCGAGCACGACTGCGCCAAGCTGCTGATCATCGAACTGCTCGCCAGCAGCCAGGACGATCCGCTCCAGTCCGCCCGGTTCAAGGTCCTCGCCGAGCAGATCAAACACCATGTCGCCGAGGAGGAGGCGCCCCGGACGGGCGTCTTCGCCAAGGCGACGGCAGCCGGCGTCGACACCGCCGCGCTGGGCCGCCGACTTCAGGAACGGAAGCGACGGCTGTTGAAGGAGGCCGACCGGCTGCGCCCGTCGCACCTCGTGTCGTTTCATCAACTGCAAGGCGAAAATCGCCCAACCCAGGAGTATGGCATGCCCAGAAATCAAGGACCGGAACGAGACGAACGCGGCCGTTTCATCAGCGATGACGACGATGATCGCCGCGGCGGATCCTATTCGCGCTCTCGCGACGACGATCGCCGTGACGACAATGATAGAGGCGGTCGCGGCCGCGGCGGCTGGTTCGGAGACTCCGAGGGCCATTCCATGGCCGCGCGCAGCCGTGGCGAGGGACGCAGTTTCCGTGATGACGACGACGATGGGGACGGCCGTGGCTGGTACGGCGACTCCCGCGGTCACGCCCAGGCCGCCCGGCGCGGCGGGGACGAGCGCCGATCCACGCGCGGCGATGACGACCGCGACCGGGATGACCGGGGTCGTTTCATGAGAGACGATGACCGATCGGGTCGCGGCGGCGGCGGACGCAGTTCGTCCTCCGACCGCGACCGTGACGACCAGGGCCGCTTCATGAGCGACGACGACCGCTCGAGCCGCGGCGGCGGCGGCGGACGTGGACGCAGCTCGTCCTCCGATCGTGATCGTGACGACCAGGGCCGCTTCATGAGCGACGACGACCGTTCGGGCCGCGGCGGCGGCGGACGCGGACGCAGCTCGTCCTCGGACCGCGACCGTGACGACCAGGGCCGCTTCATGAGCGACGACGACCGTTCGGGCCGCGGCGGCGGCGGACGCGGACGCAGCTCGTCCTCGGACCGCGACCGTGACGACCAGGGCCGCTTCATGAGCGACGACGACCGATCGGGTCGCGGGGGCCGGAGCTCTTCCTCCGACCGGGATCGCGATGAGCGGTCGTCCCGCGGACGGGACGACGAGGATGGCGACGGCCGCGGCTGGTACGGGGACTCTCGCGGCCACGCCGAAGCAGCGCGGCGCGGCTGGGAGAGCAGAAGCCGTTCGGACCGTGACGACGACGATCGCTCGGGACGTTCGGATAGTGGACACGGCGGCTGGTTCGGAGATTCCCGCGGCCATTCCGAGGCCTCCCGCCGCGGATGGGAGAACCGTCGCTGAGAATCAGGGATGCGTCCGGCCGCCAGGCCGGGCGCTCCCGCTTCGCTGCCGTCAGCTCGGATCAGGGAGAAGCATCATGGCCGACAAGACCTTCCTCATCGACTACGAATGGCTGGGCAAAACCCTTTCCTGCCGCCTGCATGCGGGGGAATGGGATCAGGCTGAAGAGCGGCTGGACGCGCTGAGAAGCACTGGAAGGGTTGTTGGCGAGCTCCTGATGGAGGGCGACGCGACGCCGATGATGACGGACCGTGTCGGAAACTGTTGACGAGCCGACGTCGCCCGCACGTCGGCACGGTTCACGTGTACCGACGAGAGCCCGAGGCAGTCGGAAAAATCCTCTTGGCCGCCAGCCCCTTTTTCGGCGTCTGACCTGCATTTCGATGATCACGTTCCAGCGCACAGATGTCTATGCTGGCGTATATCGTCACGCAGCGGGCAAGGACCACGTGCTCGACAACGAGGTTCCCACAGCTGCCGTCGCCTGCCGCGAAGGGTCCGGTTGCCGCCGAATTGCCCGCCGACGTCTTCGTCTGGTCAGAGGCCGATCAGCTTCGGCCTGTTTCGTTCTGAACCCCGACGGTCGCGAAATCTGGCGCGTGGACGTCAAGGCCTCCGCCCCGCCAGACGCAGGTTCCTGAGTCGTCGCCAACTTGAACCCTGAGGAACGGCTTCGCGCCGTCCGCCTTTACAGGCCATGGCCTTCCTGTCCTTCCGTCAAACGGCCCCATCTGGCGATCGGCGCCGCCGCCCCTCCCCCTCCAAGCCAGGTCCGCGATGAGGATCGCCACCTATAACGTCAACGGGATCAACGGCCGGCTGCCCGTACTGCTCCGCTGGCTTGAGACGACCCGCCCGGACGTGGTCTGTCTGCAGGAGCTCAAGGTCCAACAGGCGAACTTCCCCGCCCAGGCCCTCCGCAACCTCGGCTATGTGGCGATCTGGCTGGGTCAGAAGAGTTGGAACGGCGTAGCCATCCTGGCGAGGGACGCCGCCATCCACGAGACCCGTCGGGGCCTTCCGGGCGACCCTGACCCGAGTCAAAGTCGCTATATCGAGGCGGCTATAAACGGCGTTCTCGTGGGCTGCCTCTATCTGCCGAACGGAAATCCGGCCCCTGGCGCCCGCTTCGATTACAAGCTCGCCTGGGCGGACGCTTTCATCGTCCACGCGGCCCGGCTGATCGAGACCGGCGCTCCGGTGGTGCTGGCGGGCGACTACAACATCATCCCGACCCCGGCGGACGTCTACAAGCCGGAGCGCTGGACGGACGACGCCCTCTTTCGCCCAGAGGCACGGCGCGTCTTCAGCCGTCTGCTCGACCAGGGATGGACGGACGCCCTGAGGCAGCACCACCCGCAGGAGATCCTCTATACCTTCTGGGACTATTTCCGGAACGCCTACGCCCGCAACGCCGGACTGCGCATCGACCATCTTCTGGTCAGCCCCTCCCTCGTCGATCGTCTCCGCGCCTCCAATGTCGATCGCGAAGTCAGAGGTTGGGAAAAATCGAGCGATCACGCTCCGACCTGGATAGAGATCGCAACCTGACGGCTCCACAGGCCTGGGTCAGACAGCCAGACTCTTCTCGATCCGGCGAAACAGCGTCGTGGCCTGGGCGTCGTCCAGGGCGTCGATATCGACACCCACGGTGAGATTAACCAGGAGATCGATCACAGCCCCGCAGGCCGCGCCGTCGGCCGGCGCCTCGGTCTGCACCCAGGCCGCTATGGCGGCCAGCGTGTGCAGCGCTTCCTGATCGCTCATGGGGCTGTCCTGAAGCGCCGCGGCGGCGGCGATCTCGCGCATTTCCCACAGGGCCTTGCGGCAGGCCTCCGGGTCCTCTTGTCGTTCGTCCCGAACAAGAGCGGCAAGGGCCGGCGTCCCCATCGAGCTCAACACCAGCTGGAACAGGATCTCGCCTTGCGGCGAAGAGACCGTCATCCGCGCCTCGGGCGAGCTCCAGAAAACGACTCCGTCGTCCCGGAGAAGCTCGCCCAGGGTGCGCACCGCCTCCACCTGGGCTTCCCGCACCGAGGCAAGGCTCGATTCCCACCTGATCCTTCTGCCCTCAGGCCCTGCGTCGGATTCGAAGACAAAGCTCTGCATCTTCAGCGTCAGCGTGACGGCGTGGACGCAGTCGGCTGTTCTTCGGCGATTGTCTCGGCGCGAGCGGAACGATCGGCCGATGTCGCCGAGGCTTCATCCGTCGATGTCTGGAGGGGCTCCTCCTGGAAGGCTGCGGCGTCTTCGACCTGAGCCCCGTTATCTGCGGGGGCGGAGGCGAATGGGCCCGCCCAGAAAGCCCAGACCAGGGCGAAGCCGACAGCCGTCAGCACCAGACCTCCCAGGAGGACCGCCATGATCCGCGACCCTTTTCGGCCCTGGCGCACGTACTGGGCCTCAACCGGTCGGTTGCTCCGCACGGCCTTGGCCGAGGCTTCATGGGGATTCCGGTGCATGTTGGTCCTTTTCATAGGGGATATGGGGGGCAGACGCCTCTGTGACGGATAGCCGACGCCTTTTACGGTCCGCCCCTGTTCACAGGCTCAAGAGGCCGAGTACGACCATGACCAGACCGATGGCGGCCGCGCATCCGTACCAGAAGGTCGGCGTGAGACGCGGTCCTCCTGGCTGGAATACAGGCTCCGTGGGCAAGGGGTCCTCAGGACCGTCTTCGGCAGGGGCGACCGAGCGTGCGCCTCCGGCCTCTTCATCGGCGCCGGCTGGCGCCGCGCCGGGATCGAAGATCGGCCTGGCGCCCTGGCCGCGTCGGCGCCACTGGGCGTCCTTTTCCTGGAGGGGATGGGGCATGGGATCTGAAACCATGGCCCGAGCCCGGGTTCCTAATCAGGAGGCGTGCGTCGGGAAGACGACACTGGGGCGACGCGCTCCTCGCCGACATGATGTTCGATCCGGCCGCTCTCGATTTCCGTTCGGGAAAACACCTCCTCCTGACCGTCGACAAGCAGTTCGTCCGCCCCGTCGTCGGCCATATCCGCGAGCGGCTTGGCCTGGCCTTGCTGAGCAGCGGCCTTCGGCGCGCCCTGGGCGGGTTCTTCCACCCCTCCTGGTCCCTCGCTGCGGGGCCCGGCCCCATCGGACTTTTGGTTCCTGATCATCGGTCTGCGCCTCCTTCGGCGTTCGGCCCCATGACATCAATCCCCGATCTCGTCCTCGGGTTCGAGCCGGGCGGAAGACAAGGCGCGCCGCCTCGCGAGGACGGGCAGCCCGGCGCGCTCATGCCCGCGTCTCTGACCGATACCGGTCTCGCCGGAACAGGGACGGGGTCCAGCCGGTTGATCGGCATCTTACGGAGGACAGACCATGAAAGCCGTCAATCTCGTCACCCTTCTCCTGGTCATCATCGGCGCCATGAACTGGGGTCTCGTCGGCGCCTTCGATTTCAACCTCGTCTCCGCCCTCTAGAGGGCGAGCGTCACCAGGCCGCAGCGGGGATCGCGGTCGGTGATGCGGCCCTGTCCGAGCTGTTCCTGGATGCGCCATTCCGGCAGGCCGTAGCCGTCCAGCACAGCCTGGGCCATCTCCGCCTGGGCCTCTGCGTCCTTCAGCCGGGCCAGGAGCCGGGCCTGACGCAGGGTGATGCGTCCGGTCTTGAGCGCCTCCAGCGCTACGGCCGGCAGGGCCGACAAGGCCGCCAGACGACGGATCTCGATCTCGCCATAGCCGAGCGCCCGGGCGATCGCCTTCACCCCGAGCCGCGCCTTCAACATGCGGCCGATGGCGGCGATGACGTCGGCCACATGGACGGGCACAGCCGTATTGGTCAGGACGACCGCCGCGGCCTGGCGCGCCCGGTCAGTCTCGACGAAGACCTCCACCGGATGCTCGTCGTTGATCGCGCCGCTGTCGCGCAAAAGCCTAAGAGCCAGAAGACGCCGGCGTCCGTCCAGAACCATGTGGGCGGCCTCGTCGCCCGTGCCCGGCCGGACGGTCGGGAACTGCAGCAGACCGGCGGCGGCTATGGTGTCGGCCAGTTGCGGGATGTCGTCGTCGGGCGCCTCGCCGTGGCGAAGGTTCTCCGGAGCGATATCCAGGTCGCCAAGGCATACGGTCATCTGGCGGCGCGACGGCGCAGAAGCGGCTGAAGCCGGGGTCGTCACCCCGCCTGGCGCGGCGGTCTTCCTTGAAGCGGAACGGGTCATGGGTCTTCTCCCGCCGGACGGCGAGGCCTATCCCCGCCCTGTCGGCGCGACGCCCCGCCCTTCCTCCTCCTCCAGGACGGTCGCCTCGTTCCAGTCGCCGCAGGACGACGGCGGCAGGCGGACCTCAGCCGCCAGCCCAGCGCCCCTGAGCCGTCCGCACAGTTCTGCAGAGGCCGCCTCTCCAGCCCGGCCGCGATCGCCGGCGATCAGGATGCGGCGCACGCCTGCTGGCGGCGACCAGCGGCCCAGGTTGTCCGCCGACAACAGGGCCCAGCCCGGCAGATCGAAGCGCGCCATGGCCGACAGCGTCGTCGCCACGCCCTCGCCCACGATCATCTCGGAGCCCAGGGAAGACAGGCGCACCGCCACGCCGGCCGGCGCCGACCCGACCATCTTGCGGGGCAGCCGAAGGTGACGGGCGGTCCGTCCGTCCGGGCCGAGATAGGCGATCTCCACGGCACTGAGCGCCCCGTCAGAGGTGCGGATGGCGGCGATCATGGCCGGACTGGTCAGTCCGGATCGCTGAAACACCGACACCGGCGCCGCCGGGTGGCGACGCAGTTCATCCGGCAAGGATCGAAGACGGACGCCCCTGAGCCCCAGATGGCGATGGCAGAGATCGCCGTCCACGAGCGGAAAGGCTTCGGACCAGAGCGCCCGGGCGGCGGCGATGCGGACATGGGGCGACGGCCGCGCCGGTGCGGCTTGCCCCAGGCCCGACCTCACCGCCCCGCCGGTCAGTCGGCCTGCGGCGTCGATCAGACCAAGCCCCAGCAACTGGGCGCGGACCTCGCGCCAGTCCGCCGCCCCGAAGCCATGGATCACCAGTCGGTCGCCGTCGAGCAGGAGGGAGACGGAGCGGTCCCCCGAACTGTGACCCGGCGCCGGCACATGGGCGCTGCCGCCGCCATGATGGAGGTCCCCGCCCAGGGCGGAGACGATGTCGCGGAGACTCCTGGTGCAAAGCCTGGTCATCGCCGCCTCACATCAGGCCCAGGGTGCGCAGGCTCTTTGTCCCCTCCGGCCCGACGATGACATGGTCGTGGACGGTGATGTCGAAGACCCTGGCGGCGTCGACGATCCGCTTGGTCATGTCGATGTCGGCCCGTGACGGGGTCGGATCGCCCGAGGGATGATTATGGACCAGGATCAGGGCCGTGGCCGACAGCTCCAGTGCTCGCCGCACCACTTCGCGGGGATAGACAGGAGCGTGATCGACAGTGCCGTCAGCCCTCAGCTCTTCGCGGATCAGGATATTGCGCTTGTTGAGATAGAGGGCCCGAAACTGTTCTCGCGGGGCATGGGCCAGGGAGATGCGCAGATAGGTCAGGAGCGCGCTCCAGGACGAGAGGACGGGTCGCCTGCAGGCCTCGGCCCGACCCATGGCCAGGGCCAAGGCCCTGACGCTGGCGAAACTGGCCACAGCCCCGGGCGGCAGACCCGTTCGCGCCAGGGCGGCGGCGTCCGCGGCCGCCACCCCCGCCAGACCCCCAAAGTCCGTGATCAGGGCGGCGGCGGCGTCCCGTCCCGACCCCGGCAGCTCCCGCTCCAGGAGAGCCGACAACAGGTCCAAATCCGCCGCCTCATAGGGCGTAGCCGGAATGGTGCAGTCGAAAGCGACGAGCGAAGTCATGGCGTAGTCCTCCCTGCGCTCCCGAGCGGAGCGCCCCAGAGCGCCCTTTCCTCCCTCCGGTCCGCGAAGACGCCTGGCCTGGCCAGGGCTGGATCAGACCCGGCGTACGCCCCGTTCACCTGTTCGCCCTAGGCTGGGCGCATGCGACGGAAGTAGAGGTTAGCCGCCGGAGATGATCATGGCGGACTTACGATCCTTCAGATGCAGGACACCCTCAGCGTCGATCAGGCCGATGTTGGGGGGATCGAGCGGACCACCTGGCTTGAATGCGCCCCGCCGCTACCGTCCCAAAGGCGCGTTCGCAGAAAACGCGTTATCCATGCAGGCGTGGACCTGCGCCTCGATCCAGGCGACGAAACCGGCCGCCGCCGAGCCGCCCGGCTCCGCCTGAAGCAGATAGAAGGCGCGCCCGCGGGACAGGGTATCGGGCGACAGACGGACGAGCCCCCTAGGTCGTCGTAGCAGACAATATCCGGGAGCAAGGCCACTGAGACCGGCGCCCGACACAAGCTGGGTCTGTCGCGTGGAAAGGAACCATTCCTGTCGGGAGGTCGTCTGTATGGGAGGCGGTCAGGAGCACGACCATGACATCCGAGCAATCCCGAGGACGGGCGCGCAACGCCGCGACGCCAGGCGGCAAGCCCGAGGCTGACGAATCCGACGAAGCCGTGGAGCGCGTGGGCCGTGAGTCCCGCAAGCGCGCCGGTCCGGACGGCCCGGACGCGAGGGTGGTCGGCGACATCTTCAAGAGGCCGCCTGATCGACGACGGTCGAAAGAGATCGGCCCCAAAAAGCCGGCGGAGCGTCCGCCGAATGGATGACCGTCCCGCGCCGCCCCTGAGCCCCGAACCCGTTTCCGGGCCGCGGGACGGCGATCTGCCGGCCTATCTCGGCAACGGCCTGATCGGCATCAGGGTTCGCGAGGTTCCCCTCTTCGTCGGCATGGTTCTCGTCAGCGGCCTGGCCGGCGCCCACCCGGAGCGCGGGATCGAGGCCGCCGCCGCAGCGCCCTACCCCCTGTCCGGGGACCTGGCGATCGACGGGGTTTGGATGAGCGAACAGCCCTGGGCCGTCGGCGATCTGCGACAGTCCTACGATTTCGCGACGGCCGAGCTCCACTCCGCCTTCACCTATCAGGTCGGGAGCCGGACCCTCTCGGTGGAGGTCGTGACCTTCGCCAGCCGCAACGCCCCCTCGATCGTCGCCCAGGAAGTCCGGGTCACGGCCGACGGCCCCTGTGACCTGAAGTTCCGGGCTGTCGTATCGATCGCCGGGCTGACCGGACGGATCGCACGACGACGCACGGACACGCCCGGCGAACCCGAGCCGGCCGGTGACGGCAGCCTCCTGTGGGAAACGGCCGAAGCGCTCGGTCAATGCGGCCTGGCCCTTGTCACCAAAGCCCCTGCGGCCGCCGGTCGCCAGGTCCTGACCTGGTCCGACGCCGGCCCCCTCTGCACGGAATATGAGATCCGGCTGGCTTCAGGAAGACCTGTGCGTCTCCGCCAACTGGCGGCTCTGGTCCCCTCCGTCCTCCATGCACGGCCGGACGAGGAGGCCGTCAGGCGCGTGGCGCGAGCGTCCCGGGAAGGCTTCGACGTCCTGAGACGCTGCAACCGCGCAGCCTGGGCGGAGATATGGGAGGGTCGGATCGTCCTTGTCGGCGCGAGCTCGCGGCACCAGGCGCTTGTCGACGCCGCCTTCTACTACCTGAACGCTTCCGCCCACCCCGCTTCGCCGGCCTCCACCTCGATCTTCGGCCTCGCGACCTGGCGGGACTACCACTACTACTACGGCCATGTGATGTGGGATGTGGACGCCTTCTGCCTCCCGCCCCTGATCCTCATGCAGCCGGACGCGGCGCGCGCCATGCTGGCCTTCCGGAGTCGGGGACGGCCTGCTGCGGCGGCCAATGCGCGCCTCTCCGATCGTCAGGGGCTGCAATATCCCTGGGAGGCCGCGCCCGGCACCGGCCAGGAGGCGGCGCCCGGTGCCGGCGACGCCGCTCATCATGAGGATCATGTCTCCTTGCATGTGGCTCGCGCCTTCTCCCTCTTCGCCGACGCCACGGGCGACCAGAGATTTCTGGAGGAAGAGGCCTGGCCGGTCCTCAGCGGAGTGGCGGACTGGTTCGTGAGCCGGGTAAGCCGGACAGGTCGGGGATTTGAGCTTCTGCGGTCCATGGGACCGGCCGAGGTCCCCTCGCCTCCGGACAACGACGCCTTCAGTCTCATGGCCGGCGCCGACGTGCTTCGGCGCGCCCTGCGGGTCGCCGAGCGCCTGCGAAAGACCGCGCCCGACGCCTGGAAGGCGGTTCTCGACGACCTCTACCTGCCGTTGCGCTCCGACGGGGTCATCGCCGCCCATGACGACTATGACCGCCGCGAGGAAAAGGGCGCCACGCCCTCCCCCCTGGCCGGACTGTTTCCCTATGACTATCCGGCCTCACCCTCTGTGAGCCGCAAAACGCTGGCCTTCTACCTCAAGCTCTGGCCCGACTATGTCGGATCGCCCATGCTGCCCGCTCTCTACTGCGTCTGGGCGACGATGGCCGGCGACCGGGACCTGGCGCTCAAGCTCTTTGAGGAGGGCTTCGCCGCCTACGACCGGCCCCGGTTTCACCAGTGTCTTGAATATCGGCTGGATCACGCCGAGGGACCCGCAGCCGGTCCCTTCTTCGCCAACCTCGGCGGCATGCTTCTCGGTCTCTGCTACGGCCTGACCGGACTGGTGGTGGACGATGGCGAGCCGGATACCTGGGCCCGCCGCCCTATCACCCTGCCGGCCGACTGGGAGGCTGTCAGGATCGACCGCCTCCGGGTGAGAGGCCGTTCGGCGCGCCTTGTCGCGCGGCAGGGCGCCGAGCGCGCCGAGCTTTCATTTTCCTGATGCCAGGGCGTCGTCGCCGGCGGGCCGTGCATGTCAAAGCCCTTTCAGTCCACGGCCCTGCATTCCTGCGTCCGGCCCGCATCGTAGGCGGAAGGCCAGGGGCGAAAACACTTCTCCAGTTCCCCCGTCCTGAATGGCCACGCCTGTCAGTCCCTGAGCCTCGAATAACGCCGCCAGGCGCAGGGCGGCGCGGTCGTCCGACACGCAGGTGGCGAGGTCTGTCGCGCCGGCTTCATACGTGACCAGATAGGGCATTGATCGCTCCCGGCTCCCGCCTCCTTCGTCAAGCGCCCTCGCCGGCCGCCGTCTCCCTGTGTCGGAAGCCCGACACAGGCGCGCGTCCCGGAATTGGCGGGGCGCCCCCGACCAGGAGCCGCAGGGCTTTTCCAAGGGCGGATGGCGGACGTGGCGCGCCCTGCGGCGGCCACGTCCGCCCGCCGAAGGACGGAGCGCATCACAGCTCCGTAGCCCCAATGTTCCACAGCCCTGCTCTGTTCCGCTTCCCGCAGACCTCAAACTTTTTGTTGAGGAAGAGCGTCCCACCATCCTCGCCATCAGGAGAGACCGCATGACCCCCATGGAGCGACGGTGGATTGGAGAGGCCCTGAGGCGGCGCGCGGAGCAGTGGCGCACGCGCATCGGGTTCGGCCTGCTTATCGCCCTGGTCTTCTGGCCCATGACGGGTCCGCTTTTCGCCCTGGCCTGGACCGGGACCTATCTTCTCATCCAGGCGGCCGAGCGCTTCCTGACCGCTTTGTGGAGCGCCTCCCCACGTCTCCGACGACGCCTGACGTTTCCGGCTCTGGCCCTCGTTCTGGTGAGCAACCTGGTCTTTGCCAGCTTCGCCCTGCGCCAGGCCATGACCCTGGACGCTCTGGGGCTGGTCTGCGCCGCGGTCCTGGCCGCGGGAGCCCTCATCAACGGGGCCATAGCGACCAGCGGCTCCCGCGCCGTCACCCTGGCGGCCCTGACGCCCCATCTCGGACTTCTCCTCAGCCTGCCGGTCTTCCTCTACCTCAGATATGACTCGCCGCTGGCGGCGGTGCAGCTCCTAGTGGCCGGCATGCTGCTGGCAGCCGCCACCGTGGCCGCCGTCAGGGGACTGTCCAGGACCATGGCGCGCCAGCGCGCCGCCGAGGCGGCGGCCGTCGCCGCGCGCCGTCAGGCGGAAGCGGCCAGCCGGGCCAAGAGCGCCTTCATCGCCAATATGAGCCATGAAATCAGGACGCCGCTCAATGGCGTCCTGGGCCTGGCGCGAGCGCTCGCGGGCGCGAACCTGCCGCCGCGCGAACGCGAGCAAAGTCTGCTCCTGCTGGAATCCGGAGAAGCCCTCACGGTCCTGCTCAACGACATGCTTGACCTGTCCAAGATCGAGGCCGGTCACTTCGTTCTGGATCGCCGCCCCTTCGTCCTGCACGACCTGCTCGACAGTCTGGTCCGCCTTTTCGAACCCGCAGCGGCGGCCAAGGGCCTGGAGCTGCGTCTGACCGCCGCGCCAGATCTCGCCGAGGTCTACGTCGGGGATGAAACGCGTGTGCGCCAGATCATGTCCAATCTCATCTCGAACGCGGTCAAGTTCACCGACCATGGCCGGATACTGGTTGAAGCCTGCGCCGACCCGCAGGGCCTGCGGCTGGCGGTGTCCGACACCGGACCCGGGGTGGCCGCCGACCAGATGGCGCTGCTCTTCCAGAAGTTCGTGCAACTCGACGAGTCCCCGACGCGCCGTCACGGAGGCGCAGGCCTGGGCCTTTCCCTCTGCGCCGATCTCGTCGCGCTGATGAAAGGCGACATCCACGCCGAACGTCTTCCGGACGCGGGCATGAGGTTCGACGTCGTCCTCCCGCTGCCGGAACGTCGGAACACGCCCCGGCCGCAGCAAGAGGCGGAACCGGCTCTGCCGGCGGCCGCCTTCAGCGAAGCCTCACCGGGCGACCCGCCCGCTGCGCTGCGAATTCTGGCGGCGGAGGATCATCCGATTAATCGCAAGGTCCTCGAGCTTCTTCTCGAACCGGCCGACGTGGAATGCCACTTTGTCGAAAACGGCCAGGAGGCCGTCGAGGCCTGGCGACAGCGTGACTGGGACCTGATCCTCATGGACATCCAGATGCCCGTCATGGACGGCATCGCCGCCACGCGCGCGATCCGCGCCGAAGAGGCCTTCCTGGGACGCAAGCGCACGCCGATCCTCGCCCTGACGGCCAACGCCCTGCAGCATCAACAGGACGAATATGCGGCGGCGGGGATGGATGATTTCATCGGCAAGCCAGTGCAACCCGAAACCCTCTACGCGGCGATCGAGCGGGCGGTCCACGCCGTCGAAGACGCAGCCCCGGAAAGGCCGGCGTTCCACGCTTGAAGCGCTGGCCCTCACTACGCGTCTTGCGGCATAGGGCCGTCGGAACGGAAACCTGGGTACGAGAGCCCCTGGAATAAGGCCGGGCCCGACGCCTCGGTTTCGACAGGCGTCAGGCTGAGCATGTTATAGGGGGTCGGGCAGGTTCGCCCGCCTCGCTAAGGACCCCATGGCGCGTCAAACAAGACTCTCGACCCGGCTTTCAGCCGCCAGCCTGGTCCATCTCGGCGCGCCGCGCCTGGCCGACCTGCTGATCGAGGCCGGCGGCGGAAACGCCAATCTGAAGCGCCGCCTTCGCCTTGAATTGGCGGCCGAGGCGGGTCCGGATGTCCTGGCCCTAGAGATCGACAAGCGCATCACGGCCCTCGCCGCAGCCCGCACCCGCGTGTCATGGCGCAAGCGCGGCGAGTTGATCGAGGACCTCAACGCCCACCTGCGGATGATCCTAGAGCGCCTGTCACCGGAGGCGCCCGTCGAGGCTCTCGCCGTCCTCATCCGCTGGTTCGATCTCTATCCCGGCCTGGCCGCCCGCGTGAAGGACACCAGGGGCGAACTTCCCGCCGCCTTCGAGGCGGCCGCGCCTGATCTCTTCGCGCTCGCCGAGGCCGGTGGCGACAAGGCCCTGCAAGACCTGGTCGCCGCCCTTGAACGGCGTCCGCAGGACTATGGGCGCTGGATTTCCGTTGCCGGCGAGACCTTGGGTCCACGCACAGCGCGCCGGCTGCTCGACGGCCTCGACGCCTCGGCCAGGAAGACTCCGGCAGGCCGTAACCTGCTGCGCCGCCTGGCGGACAAGGCCGGGGACCTCGACCTGTGGCTGTCGCTCGTCACCCCCGAACAGGCCGGATCGCCCGACATAGCCGCAGACATCGCCCGTCGCCTCCTGGACGCCGGTCGCATCGCCGAAGCCCGCGCCGCCCTGAAGGTCCCCTTGGCCCCCTCCCCGCTCAACCGGCGCTGGACCTTCGGCCACAACCCGAAAAACGGCGCACCCCGCCTGACCCCGGCCTGGGAAGCCGTCTCCATCGACGTGCTCGACGCCGAAGGTAACCGCCAGGAGGCCCAGGACCTGCGCTGGAGCCTGTTCGAGCGCGACCTGTCGGCGCCGGTCCTGCGCGACTACCTCTCGCGTCTGCCCGACTTCGACGACGTCGAGGCCCTGGACCGGGCCTTCGCCTACGCTTCCAGCTACCCGGACTTCGAGGCAGCCATGCGCCTCCTGATGGACTGGCCCGCTCACAGGGAGGCAGCCGCCCTCGTCCTGACGCGTCCCCGCGAAGCCCGGCAGCCTCGGCCGATCTCTGCGGACTGGGGCTCGCGCCTGGCCCAGCGTTATCCCGAAGCCGCTGACATCCTGGCGAGCTAGGCGCTCCGGTCAGGCCAGGGTCCTGAAGGTGATGGAATAGCGCAGGGCCGTCATCGGAGAGATCGAATGCTCCCAGTCTCTCCGCGCCTCGCCTGACAGCCGATAGGCCGATCCGGGCGCCAGCGGCGCCGCTGACCGACGCCATCCCGTCCCACTCTTCCGGCGCAGGCGCATCACGCAGGGCGCGAGAAAGGAGACGCCGAGGATCTCCCCGTAGACGGGCCTGTCGCGGTGCCAGCCGATCCCGGCGCCGGGGGCGTATTCATTGACCAGAGCCTGGACGAAGGCCGCTTCATCAAGGCCGAGCCGTCCGGTCAGACGCCCCAGGAGCCCCTTCAGGAAATCCGGCCAGGGATCGGCTGCTTCCAGCCTGCCCCGTTCCAGATCATAGCGGCGCCCGAAGGCGGCGATCTGCCGGAAGCCCTGGTAGCCCATGTGCTCATAGGGCCTGAAGCTCAACCGCTGCAGTTGCTCGACCACCGCCGCTTGCTCGAATGCCGACAGGACCTCCGGCCAATAGTCGAAGCCCGGAGGCACGGCAGGCTGAGGCGCGTGCCCGAACAGGTCCGCCTGGAGCATGGCGGTCACAGCGCCAGCTCGCCCAGAGAAGCCCTTGAGGGCGATCCCGGCGACGCCTTCTCCAGATTGGACAGGGTCACCCCGACAAGCCGTACGCCCCTGGTCGGCGGATAGAGGGATCGCACCAGCAGGCGGGCGATCTCGCGCAGGCGCGCCTTCGAGGCGACCGGCTCATTGAAGGAGCGGCTCCGGGTCGATTGCTGGAAGTCCGCCCACTTGACCTTCACCGTCACGGTCCGGCCCAGCGATCCGGCCTTTTCGCACCAGGCCCAGACATCGTCCGCCATCTCATCCAACCCGGCCTCGATCGCCGCCGGATCGTCCAGGTCGCTGGCGAAGGTCGTCTCCGATCCGCTCGACTTGCGTTCGCGATCTGGATTGACAGGGCGCTGATCCTCTCCCCGCGCCACGCCATGGTACCAGGCGCCGGACTTGCCGAAATGATGCTGAAGGAAGGCCAGAGACTGACGCTTCAGGTCCGCGCCGGTCTCTATGCCCAGGCGGTTCATCTTCTCCGCCGTGACCGGCCCCACGCCATGGAAGCGCTTGACCGGCAGGACCTCGACAAAGGCCTCTCCTCGCCCCGGCGCGACCACGAACTGGCCGTTCGGCTTGCGCTGGTCCGACGCCAGCTTGGCCAGGAACTTGTTGTAGGAAATCCCGGCCGAGGCCGTCAGTCCGGTCTCCTCGAGGATGCGCGCGCGTATCTCCTCCGCCGTCGCCGAGGCCGTCGGCAATCCCCGGATATTGGCGGTGACGTCGAGATAGGCCTCATCCAGCGACAGGGGTTCGACCAGATGGGTGTAGGCTGCGAAAATGGCGTGGATCTGCGCCGAGACGGCGCGATAGACCTCGAACCGGGGCGGCGTGAAGATAAGTTCCGGGCACTTCCGCAAGGCGGTGCTCGACGGCATGGCCGACCGCACGCCGAACTTGCGCGCCTCATAGCTGGCGGCGGCGACCACGCCGCGCGAAGCGGCGTGGCCTACGGCCACCGGTCGTCCAAGCAGGGCCGGATCATCCCTCTGCTCCACCGAGGCGAAGAAGGCGTCCATGTCCACATGGATGATCTTGCGAGGCGCGGCGACGTCCATGCGCCACGCCTAGCAGAAAGAGAACAAAGCCAGAACCGATATCCTGCCCGTCAGCACCGTTCAACACCACGCGACCAGGGCGCCCGCCCTGACAAGGGACCGAAACGGGTTCCGCCAAGGCTGCCAGGGCCCACTGCCGGACAGTAGGAACACGGCGTCATGCCGACGGTTCGACAGGCGTGGACCAACAAGAGGGAGACACGTCAATGGACCGAGACAAGGACGCCGACCGCTGGGGCGGCCCGGGCTCAAGTCACCAGAACCGGCAGGCCCCGCAGCCCGATCCCGTAGTGAAGGACGCCGAAGATCCCGATCATCTGTCGCCCCGCAGCCAGGTCTCGGGCGGCGGAGGCGAGAAGGATGTGCACAAGGGCCATTCGGCCGAGGCGCGTTCGACACGGCAGGCGTCCAGCGAGGAGAAGCGTCATGAACGCGACAATCGCCAGTGAGCGCCTCGGTCCTTCGAGCGACGAAGCCCGCTGGGCCCGTCGCCTGAGCCCGGACTAGCCCGACCGCGCGCCTTCATCCGACCGCGTCGAGCCGCAAGGCTCCGCCATCGAGGCCCGTCTCCACCGGAGACGGGCCTTCGTCCTGTCCGCCGCCGAGCAGGACACCCCGAGGCGGCTCAGGGTTTGAGGACGACCTTGGTCCACTCATTGGGATTGTCGTGGAAGTTCTTGTAGGCCGTCGCCGCCTCCTCGAGGGGAAGGCGATGGCTGATGAGGTCGGTCGTGTCGATCTGACCGTCCATCACCAGCTCCAGCAGCTTGGGCAGGTATTTCTGCACATGGGTCTGCCCCGTCTTCAGGGTCAGCCCCTTCTGCATGAAGGCGCCGATCGGCAGCTTGTCGCCGATGCCGCCATAGACGCCGGGCATGGAAATGCGGCCCCCCTTGCGGCAGGCCATGATGGCCTCGCGCAGGACATGCTGGCGATCAGTGCCCAGTTTGGTCTCCTGCTTGACCGCATCAATGATGTTGTCCGGAGCGAAACCGTGCGCCTCCATCCCTACGGCGTCGATGCAGGCGTCAGGTCCGATACCCGCCGTCATCTCCTTGAGCGCCTCCAGCACCTTGACCTCGTGATAGTTGAGCACCTCGGCGCCATTCTGTTTCGCCAGGGCGAGACGGCGCGGATGGTGGTCGATGGCGATCACCCGCGCCGCGCCCATGTGGATGGCGCTCTTGATCGTGAACAGGCCGACGGGCCCGCATCCCCAGACCACCACCGTGTCGCCCGGTTCGATCCCGGCGTTTTCCGCCGCCATCCAGCCGGTGGGGAAGATGTCCGACAGGAAGAGCACCCGCTCGTCTTCCATGCCGTCAGGCACGACTATGGGGCCGAAGTCCGAATAGGGAATGCGCGCATACTCGGCCTGCCCGCCGGCGTAACCGCCGGTCAGGTGCGAGTAGCCGAACAGCCCGGCGGCGGGATAGCCGTAGGCGACCTCGGAGGCGTCGGACTTGTCGGCGGGGTTGGAGTTGTCACAGGCCGAATACTGCTCCTTGCCGCAGAAGAAGCACTGGCCGCAGGCGATGACGAAGGGCACCACCACCTTCTGCCCGACCCTGAGGCTCGTATTGCCCCGCCCCACCTCGACGACCTCGCCCATGAACTCATGGCCGAGAATGTCGCCGCGGTGCATGCCGGGGATGACGCTGTCATAGAGGTGGAGGTCCGAGCCGCAGATGGCGGTGGCGGTGATCTTGATGATGGCGTCGCGAGGATTGACGATCTCGGGATCGGGGACCGTGTCCACCCGAACATCGTGTTTGCCGTGCCAGGTCAGTGCGCGCATGGAATTCGTCCTTGATGATCAGCCGCGGGGCGCGGCGGCGGGAGCCTGGGAGGTGGAAACCTCGCCCGTCTCCATCAGCTGTTTGAAGCGGCGAAGTTCGCGTCGGGCCTGGATGCGCGGTTCACGCTGCATCACCTTGGCCACGAGCTTGCCCACGGCTCCGGCGGGCGGGTCATAGCTGATCATGACCCGGACCTCGGTCCCCCGCCCGAAGGCGTTGTCGCGGAACTCGACCCAGCCCTCGTGATCGACGTCCGCCGCCTCCGTGGAGCGCCAGGCGATCTTCTCGCCCGGCCGGTCTTCGACGATCTCGGTTTCCAGTTCGACATCCATGCCGCCGGGCCCGGCTATGACCCAATCGCGTCCGTCGCTGCTGACGGACCGGACATTGGCCATGAAAAGAGGAAGGTTCCGGAACTCTCGCCCGAAGGCGTAGAGCTCGGATCGGGGGCGGTTGATCATGACGGCCTGGATGGACGAGGAGGCGTGGTCCCCGTCGTGGACGTCGTCGTTCAGAAATCCTGTCGACGCCATGTCCGCGTCAGTGCTTGTCGGCTGCGTCTGCATGGGTTCTCTCCGGTTCCGGGGAGGCGCGGCGCCTCCGCCCATCATAGTTTCTCGCGCACCCTGGCCAGATCGCGAACCAGCCTGGTCCGTGTCTGGTCAAACTGCGCCTTCTCTTCGGCGGCCCGCGCTTCAAGGTTTTTCATCTCGACGCGAACAGCCTCCGCGCGCTCGGCCTGTGCCCGATCGAGCGCCTCCAGTTCGTCAGCGAGACGCAGGACCCGACGCCGCTCGGCGGCGGTCGGTCCCTTGCGCGCCCTGGGTCGCGCCGCCCGGGGGCCGGCCTGGCCGATATCGACCGTCAGACCACGCTCGACCACCTCTCCAGGTCGCGCTCGCGCCGCCTCGGCGTCCTCCGCCTCGGGGGCCTCCCTTGCGAGGCCGGAAGCGAAGATGTCCTGCTGGATGCCCCAGGCGGCCAGGGCCTTGGGTCGGGAGGGGGCGGCCACCGTGAAACGATGGAAGCCGTCCGACCATTCAAAGACCTTCAGCCTGGGGGCCATGTCGATCAGGCGGAGATCGCGGCCTGGATCTCCTGCGCCTTCTGCAGGTGTGCCTCGATCTTCGGCAGCACAGTCCGGGCATGGGCCGCTAGGGCCGGCGCATCCGTATTGTCGGCGAAGCCGCGATGCAGGGTCACGGCCTCCTGGTGGGCCGCGACCTGCTGATCGATATAGACCTTGTCGAAATCCGCCACGCCCGCCGACCTCAGATTATCCAGCAGGCCCTTGCGCCTCTGGTCCAGTTCGCCCGTCAGGGCGACGTCCGGAGCGGCCGTGGCGGCCGCCGTCTTGAGAGCCGTGCTGGCGGCGGTGTGGTCCGTCTTGATCATCTCAGCCAGGGCCTTGACGTCAGCCCGCCCGGCCCGCTCGAGCGCGATGTCGGCGGCCTGGATTTCATACATGTCCCCCATGGCGGCGCCCGGCACATAGGCGCTGACCATATTGCTTCCCATGGTGGCGGCGGAGGTCTGACCGACCGGCGCTGAAACGGCGTCCTGGGCCTTGTCGACGGCCTCGTTCCCCCCTTGCGGACTGCAGGCGGACAGAAGCGCAGCGGCGGCTGAAGCGGCGATGATCGGGGCGTGGCGCATGGTCATGAGCTCCTCTTGGGTGTGATTGAGGAAGCGCGCCGGGCGTCCTCGCGTTTCCCGCCGCGGCCTTCCGGCGCGGCCAGGCCCGGGCAAGCCCGGCGCAGCGGGGCTGCGCGCCACTGTCGGGAAGGCGACACAAGCCCGACCACCTGCAGTTCTCGCCCTTGCGGAACCCGCAGTGGAGGATCTCCGTTCGGAAATCGCCGGCCGAGCGCTGGGGGTCTCGGTCCGCCGAGAGCGCCAAGGCGAAGCCTGCGCTCGCCCCGTCGCCCCGTCGAGCGGCGGCGGGGCTCCTACTCATGCTGGAGTCCCAGGTCGCGACGGAGATCGGCGAGAAATCCCTTGGTGACCCCCATGGTCGGACTCTCTTCGACCTTGGCGTCCGCCCGGAGCAGGAGGCGCCGCACCTCCTCCTGCTCAAGAAGCCCCTTCTCCACCAGGGTGTCGAGGAGGGTCAGCTGCAAGGCGATCGGGGCGAGCGAAAGCGCTCCGGACTGCTGGGCGTTCATGGGCGATGTCCTTCCGGTGAGACAGGCCCCCCCCTCGCCGCCGTCTGTTTCTCGCGCCCTCTACCCGACACAGGGAGCTTCCACGGCGCCTCTGCGTCAGAGGAGCCTTGACCGTAACACGACGTTTCAAAGGCGACCCGGAGGACATCATGCGGATCTTGCGCGACAACGGACTGACGCTCTTTCTTCTGCTTCTCTTCGCCGCCAGCATTATCGGGCACGCCCTGACAGGATGGCGGGTCGAGACGGCGGACGCCCTGCGTCACGGCCAGGACGGCGGCACGCTGATGGAATACCTCGGCAGCGCTCCCTTCCTGTCGACCGTCTTCGAGAACTGGGAGAGCGAGTTCCTGCAGATGGCGGCCTATGTGGTCCTGACCGCCCCTGATCCAGAAGGGTTCGTCGGAATCCCGGGACCCCGAGGCGCCGCCCCGCGACGCCGATCTTCAGGCCCAGGCCGACAAGGCGGGAGCGCCCGCGCCCCTGCGCTGGGGCGCCTTCGCACGGGCCGTCTATTCCCGTTCCCTGGGTCTGGCGCTTGTGGTCCTTTTCCTCGCCTCCTTCATCCTCCACTGGACCCAGAGCGCGCGAGCGGCCGCACAGGAGGCGCTGGAGCATGGCGAGGCGGCCACGGGGACCTTCGCCTATCTCGCCGACCCCCAGCTCTGGTTCGAGTCCTTCCAGAACTGGCAGAGCGAGTTTCTGTCGACGGCGGTCCTGGTGGTCCTGTCGATCTTCCTGCGGCAACGCGATTCGCCCGAGTCCAAGCCGGTCGCCGCGCCTCACGACCAGACCGGAGACTAGGCGGACCTTGCCATCCGCGCGAGCGCGAGCGCGTCCGCCGCCGCCGCGCCCGAGGCGGTATTGTCGAAAATGACCCAGCGCTCGGCCCCGACCTCACCCGCCGCCATGACCCGCTGAAGGATGGCCTTGAGCCGATCGCGCCCATAGGCCGAGCGATACATGTCCGGACTGCCGTGCAGCCGGAAGTAGACATGGGCCCCGGAGCCGCCGGGCAGGCCTGCCCCCGGCGCCGGTTCCGGATCGGCCGCAACACGCGCCACCCGGCGAGTGGAGAGCCAATGATCCGCCGAGGCCGTGAACCAGGAAGCGTGCCGGGGCTCCATCACGATCGCCGTCTCGATCTGGGCCTCGCAGGCGTCCAGAAAAGCGCCTGTCCGGGTCTCTTCAAAGGCCAGGCCCGGCGGCGTCTGGATCAGGACCGGTCCGAGGCGGTCTCCCAACCCGCGGAGATCGGCGGCCAGGTCCGCGAGCACGTCTTCGCAGTTCTCCAGCTTGCGGCGGTGCGTGATTTCACGCGGTGCCTTCACCGCGAAACGAAAGTCCGCAGGCGTGGCGGCGGCCCAGCGCTCAAAGGTCGAGACCCGGTGACGGCGGTAGAAGGTGGAGTTGATCTCCACGGCGCCGAGACGGCTGGCGTAGCGTTCGAGTCCGCCGCCCGCGACGGGAAACCGTTCTCTCACCCCTGCGGGAATGGCCCAGCCCGCCGTCCCGACGCGGAGCTTGATCTCGCCGGGGGCCGCGCTGCCGGCAAGGCCTTCAGGGTTCACGAAGGATCGCGACGGGCCGCCATGCCGGGCGTGGTCGGCGCGAGTTCCTCTGCCTGGGTCTTGGGGGGCGGACCGTCGGTTCTCTGAAGACCGTCGTCCGGCGTCTCGCGGATCGAGAGGATGGAGTCGCCGCTGTTCAACAGGGGTGCGGCGGCGTCCGCCGCCTGGGCATCCGTCGGAGAAGGAACCCTCAGCTTGCGCTCGGCGCCGTGGGCGTCGGCGACCACGATCTCATAGAATTTCATGTCCATTCCTCACCTGACCAAGGGTTGTCTCTTCGACCGCGAAGGACGGAGGGTCCGGCGGCCGGCTGCTCCCGGGTAGCGCTTCGGCGGCCGACGCGTTCCGGGCGCATCGCCGCTAAAAGGCGGATCGGCGACACATCGGCGCCCCCCGGGAACAGGCGGCGGCTCCGGGCGCTTGAACACCCGAACACCGAGCCTGAAGGAAAGCGCTCCGATGAAGTCCGCCGACAAGCCGCCAGTCCTGCGCAACCCCCGGCGGCTCCTGCAGTTCGGAGGCCTTCTCCTTCTGCTGCTGGCTCTTGTCTACCTCGGCACGGCGTTGACGGGGTTTCTGAGAAATCAGGAAAAGCAGCCTGACCCGCGGATGACGGGCGCCGAGGCGCCCCTTGAGCGAGCCGTAGGCGACTGAGGTCCCTGCGCCTTGCGCCGATCGAAGAGTCGGGAGCCGGACCCATGGAGCGCCGCCACGAGGGTCTCGTTACGCCCTCCCGATGACCGGAAAGGAGACCGTCAGTTCGATGTTTGCGGATCGCGTCTACGATCAGGACTTCTTCGCCGCCATGGCCGACCGCGGCTTCTATGTCTTCACATCCTCGCCTTGCCATGCGGCGGCGAGGCCCATGGCGCCGGTGTCTCCCCGCACGCCCCTGAACCAATGCGCTCCGGCCGCCGCAGACGCCATTCCGGCCGCCTCTCCGCTGGCGGAAGCGGCTTGAGCCTGGAGAGCGGCTGCGGCGTCCCTGCACGAGCAGGCGAGGCGCCGCCGGCGATATCCGAGCATGCCGGGCGCTGCCCGCCGCGAAATCCCACATGACCGCCGCCTCTCGCTGGCCAGCGGCCCTCTGGCTGGTCCGCCATGGGCAAAGCGCCGGCAATGTCGCGCTAGAGGCCGCCCATGCCGCGGGTCATGATCGTATCAAGCTGGAAATGCGGGACGCCGACGTCCCCCTGAGCGCCCAGGGCCTTGTCCAGGCCCAGGCCCTCGGGACCTGGTTCGCAAACCTCCCGGTCCATCAGCGTCCGGAAGTCGTCCTGGCTTCACCCTATCGGCGCGCTTGGGAAACCGCGGAAGCCATTCGAGCCGCCGGCGGTCTGGCGGGGGCAGCCACCGCCCTTTGCGAGGACGAGCGCCTTCGCGAACGGGAGTTCGGGGTCCTGGACCGGCTCACCACGTCAGGCGTGGCGGAGCTCTTTCCGGATCAGGCCGAAGCGCGTCGCCTCCTGGGAAAATTCTACCATCGGCCGCCCGGGGGCGAGAGCTGGTGCGACGTCATCCTGAGGCTTCGAAGCGCCCTGGACACCCTCAGCCTGCACCACGCGGGCAAGCGAGTCCTGATCATCGGCCATCAGGTCGTCGTCCTCTGTCTCCGCTATCCACGCTTCCGTCGCCAGGTCGACCTGCACGGCTTCCACGTTCGCGCCCACGGCTTCAAGACCCTCCCGAGCATCGGACAGGTCGGTCATGCTCTTGCTCCTCGTGCGTCTTGCAGCGCTCAGTCGCTCGGCGGCGGGACATGCGGGCGCCACGGAGCGCCCGCATGTCCCGCAATCCTCGTCAAGCCGGAGCCTCCATGGGCGTTGTGCGCCCGGCCCCGGGACCGGCGCCGAGGTCGGCCCCGGTGATCGGATTGGCTGAAGGATCGGACTGGGTGCGGGCCGCAAAGGCCTGAACCGTCTTCTTGTCAGCCGCCGACAGCTTGACCGAGGCGTCGCCCGCGCCGCCGTCCACCGCCGCCTGGGCTTCGCGGTCGTCCACGACCTCCCACTGCTCGCCCTCGTTCCAGGACCCGCTCGCATCCCCCTCCCCCTGGGACATGTTGTAGTATTTGTCGGCGAAGTCCGGATGACCGGGAAGCTTGCCGGGCGGGAAGTTGGCGGGGATGGCGTAGAGCGCCTTCTCGAAGGACTTCTGGTGGGCCACCTCCCGCGTCATGAGGAAGGTCAGGGCGTCCTTGATTCCCGCATCATCGGTGACGTTGATCAGTCGCTCATAGACGATCTTGGCCCGGGATTCGGCGGCGATATTGGAGCGCAGATCGCAAGCCGGATCGCCGATGGAGTCGATATAGGCCGCTGTCCAGGGCACGCCGGCGGAGTTGATCAGGGCCGTGCCGCCGCCATAGAGAATGGACATGGTGTGGCTTTCCCCGCCCGAGGTCATGCTGGCGTAGAGGTCCGCTTCCTCCTCCGCGGCTTCCGCGAGCTTCCCCTTGCCCCCCCGATTGAGCATGGCGACGATCGAGCCGATGATCTCTAGGTGGCTCAGTTCCTCCGTGGCGATGTCCATCAGCAGGTCGCGACGCCCCACGTCCTCGTCGGCCAACCCCTGGGTGAAGTAGCGCATCGCCGCGGCCAGTTCGCCCTGCGGACCGCCGAACTGTTCGAGCATGAGAGTGGCCAGGGCCGGATTAGGTTCGGCGACCGGAACCGTATACATCAGCTTCTTGTTATGCATGAACATGAAGATTCATCCTATTGACGATAATCAGAATATTGAAAAACTCGGCTAGAGGGCTCAGCGGCTGGCGTTTTCACCCGCGCGTCTGAGCTCGAGGTGTTTCTCGACCAGCATGGGCAGGCTTTCGTCGACCCAACGCGCCATGCGCAGCTCCTCCTCGAGGGTGGCGTTGAGGGGGTCATAGGCCGCCTCATAGCCCCCGCTGTGAGCCAGAAGGATCAGGGCCCGGTAGGAGGCCGCCTCGAAATTCTCGAAGGCGTAGTTGGCGAAGGCGTTCTTCAGGATCTCGTCTTCGGCGAAGCTGTGGCTCATGGCCGCCAGATGGCCGCCAAGCGAGAGGGCGGCGTCCTTGAGGCCCGACGGCTTCTCGTCGAAGCCGTCCAGCAGAGTCTCCAGACGGAGGATCTGTCCCTCGGTCTCGAGACGGTGGGCCTTCAGCCTGGCGGCGACCTCGGTGAAGTTCCGGGCCCGGTCGATCTGGCGATCCATCAGGGCCAGGGCCTGGTTTTCCACGGCGCGGGCGTTCTTGAGGCCTGTCACGAAGACGTCGCGCCAGACGTCGTCAGCATTGGTCATGTCGGCGTCCCTCCTTGCAGTCGGTTCAGGAGGCTAACCCCCGGGACCGACGCCGGGGCCGACGTGTCGGGTTCTGGTCACGGCGGATCGCCGCTCCCGCCCTTCGCTTGCGGACCCGCGCGCTGCGGACGACGGCGGTCAAGGTCGAAGCCGTCGTCCCGGGACAGGACGTGGAGGCGGACATCGAACATGGACAGGACGTCCTCGGCGCCGCCTTCCGAGATATTGGAATGGGTCGCGTCCTCCCCGTCCACGACATAGACGGCGCCGTCCCCGAGCACCCGCAGCCGCCCGTGCTCGACCACCACAGCCGTGTTTTCGTCGATGCCCAGGCCCATGAGCCGCGGATTGTGGGCCACCGCGCCCAGCAGCCGGCCGAACCGTCCCCTTTCGGCGAAATGCTGGTCGATGATGACATTGGAGAGCAGGCCCAGTCCTGGAGCCATGTGCACCTCGCCGATCCTATAGGTCTCCGCGCTCGGTCCCTTGACGAGCATGGTCTCGCTCATCACCGAAGCCCCCGCCGACGTGCCTGCGATCAGGCCCCCGCGCGCATGGAGATCGCGAATGCGTCGTTCGATTGGCGTGTCGCCGATCTGGCTGGCGAGCCTGAGCTGGTCGCCGCCGCTGAAGAAGACGCCCGCGGCGCCGTCAAGCCGGTCGAGAAGGTCCTGCTCATGGCTTTCGGCGCGGTCCTCGACGTAGAGCTCGATCAGTTCCCCGACGCCGAGGCCCTTGAAGCCTTCCCGATAGCTGTCGAAATAGCCTTCGGGTTCATGGGAGGCGATGGTCGCGATCACCAGCTTGCCGCCGTCGAGGCGCCGGGCGACCTCGCTGAGGATGACCCGCTCGCCGGTCTTGTCCTCATGCCCGCCGATGATGATCAGGGGGCCCTCACCCATGGGGAGGCTCCAGGATGACGCCGGGCGCATTCAGGCCCAGGGCCGAGGACGGGACGGAAGGACGGAAGGCCAGGATCTGCGCCCACACCGCTTCGATACGAGTCGGCGTGAGAACGACGAGGTCCCCGGGTCTCGCCGCTTCAAGGCATGCAGCCACGGCCTCCTCCTCCTTTTGCACGCCGCGGAAACGTGACGCGTCCGCGCCGCTGCGCAGCGCGCCTTCGGCGAGGAGGCGAATCACGTCGCCGGCGGGACGACCGCGGTTGTCGGGCGTCTCCCTGAAGACGACTTCGTCGAAGAAGCTTGCGCTGATCTCGCCCATGGCGACGATCTCCTGCGTCCGCCGGTCGCCGGGGATGCTGATCATGGCGATGGTCCGTCCCCCGGCGGGCCGGATGGCGGCCACGAGGGCGCCGAGCGCCCGAAGGCCATCCGGATTGTGGGCGTAGTCCATGATGACCCGGAAGCCGTGCTGATCACAGATGTTGAGGCGACCGGGATTTTGCTCATAGCTGGATGTGAAGCCGGCCAGGGCTCGGCCGATCCGCTCCGGAGGCACGCCCACGCCGTAGCAGGCCGCCGCAGCCGCCAGGCTGTTCGCCACATTGAAGGCCGCCGCCCCGCCCAGGGTCGAGGGCAGGTCGGCCGCATGGGCCAGCCGGCGGCGCTCGCCCCGGTCGTGAAGCTCGAACGCTCCGCTTGCGGCGTCATAGAGGACTGCGGCGCCGCCTTCGGCCACATGCTTCAGCAGGAAGCCCGGCGTCTCGGCGCCGCCCCGCATGGAGAACCAGCAGACCCGACCGCCGGCATGGCGCGCCATGCGCAGGGTCAGGGGATCATCGGCGTTGAGGACGCTCAATCCCCGTCGGGACACGGCCTCGGCCACCACCGACTTGACCTTCGCCAGATCCTCCAGCGTGTCCACCCCCTTGAGCCCCAGATGGTCGGGCTGGACGTTGAGGACGCAGCCGACGTCGCAGCGGTCGAAGGCCAGGCCCTCGCGCAGGATGCCCCCTCGGGCGCATTCCAGCACCGCGACATCGACGACGGGATCATTAAGCACCATCCGGGCGCTGCGCGGGCCGCTGGCGTCGCCGGCGCGGATCCTCTCCCCGTCGACATAGACGCCGCTGGTGTTGGTCAGGCCCACGACCCGTCCTTCCGCCTGAAGCACATGGGCGATCATCCGGCCCACGGTCGATTTCCCGTTGGTGCCCGTCACTGCGATCACCGGAATGCGGGACGGGACGCCCCGCGGAAACATCATGTCGATGATCGGCCGGGCGACGTCTCTCGTCTCGCCCTCCGAAGGCGACAGATGCATGCGCAGTCCCGGCGCCGCATTGACCTCGACCACGCCCCCGCCGGTGTCGCGCACCGAGCGGCGGATGTCCGGCGCCAGAAGATCCACCCCGGCCACGTCCAGGCCCAGGGCCAGGGCGGCCCGCCGGGCGATGGCGGCGTTGGCCGGATGAATCTCGTCGGTCCGGTCCGTCGCGGTCCCGCCCGAGGAGAGGTTGGCGGCGGTTCGCAGCAGGACCCTGGCGCCGGGCTGCGGGACGCTCTCGGGCGACAGGCCCTGGCGGGCGAGGAGAGTCAGCGCCTCCTCGTCGAGGCGGATCCGGGTCAGGCTGTTCTCATGGCCGACGCCCCGGCGCGGATCGGCGTTGACCTCTTCGACCAGCTCGGCCACCGACCGGCGGCCGTCGCCCTCGATGCAGGGCGGGCGGCGCTCGGCGACGGCGACGACCCTGCCGTCGACCACCAGGACCCGGTAATCCCGGCCCGGAAGCTCCTGCTCGACGATGACCCGCCGACTATGCGGCGCAGCGAGGGCGAAGGCCTTCCTGACGGCCTCGGACGTGTCCAGACCTGTGGTCACGCCGCGTCCGTGGTTGCTGTCTAGCGGCTTGACCACGACCCTGCCGCCCAGGCGCACGGCGGCGGCGGCGGCCTCGTCCGCAGTGCGCACCACCTCCCCGCGCGCGGTCGGACAGGCTACGGCCTCGAGCAGGGCCTTGGCCTGGGCCTTGTCGCCCGCCAGTTCGGCCGCGATCAGGCCCGTGCGGTCCGTCACGCTGGCGCGCAGGCGCCTCTGCCGCGCGCCCCATCCCAGGCGCAGAAGGCTCCCGGTGTTAAGGCGCTCCACAGGGATCCCCCGGCGTCGCGCGGCGTCGACCAGGGCCTGGGTCGAGGGGCCCAAGGCCGTCCGTCGGACCGCGTCACGGAGAATGTCCGCCGCCTCGTCAGCCTGGACGGCGCCCGCCAGGCGCGGATCCAGGCTGTCCGCGCAGATCCGGTCCAGACCGCCGACGCCGGCGAGGGCCTCCGGCAGCAAGCCGTTGCAGATTTGCAGGGCCAGCCGCCCGGCCAGGAGGGCCGTGGTCTCGTCGCGATAGGTGAAGAGGATGTCGTAGACCCCCGGCTGACCGCGAACCGAACGCGTCTTGCCGCGGGTGACAGGGGTTCCTGCGCGGGTCTGCAGTTCAAGCGCGACGTGCTCCACGACATGTCCGAACCAGGTCCCGTCGCGGAGACGACGGACAAATCCGCCCGGCTCGCCGTAGCAGCATCCATGCCGATCCAGACCGGGAAGGGCCTCCAGCAGGCGGGTCGTGAAGTCGCCGAGCCGGTCTGTCGGCCAGTCCTCCATCCGCCCCAGATCCAGGCGGATGCGCGCCATGGGTCGGGCGCTGTAAAGGTGGGGGCCGCGATAGAGGCTCCGCTCCAGGACCTGCATCGTCAGTTCTCCGGTCGCCGTCGTCGTGCTCATGCAGCCAGCTCGCGAGGCGCGTGTTCGGTCATGCCGCGCACCAGGGCGCGAACCACCATGGCGGCGGCCACGGCGCGAGACGGGGCCTGGCCGGCGACAAGGGCCGCCCCGGCTATCGGGTCCGCCACGGCCCAATTCCAGGTCTCCCCAACCCGGCTGATCGTCCAGCTAAATCCTGCGTCTTCCATTCGGCGCCTCCCTGAAGGACTGGATGAACCGACTGTCCCGGACCCAGTTCCACTGTCTGAAACCGGACACGCAGACAGGGATTTGGCCGCCTCCGGACCGAGCGGGAACCCGGGGTCGCGACGAGACGTATGGCAGTCCCAAGTCACAGGAGCCTTTCATGTCCCCAGAGGGTCCAGCCTCGCTACTCGCCGCCGATCCTTCGGACCCGGCAGGCTTTCATCGTCGGTTGGCGCACTGGAACCACCGTCGCCTCGCCCCGTCCACGCCTCGTCCCGCATGGCGCGACGATCTGCGCCGTGATGCGGAGATGATGCTGGTCGAAGGCGACTTCATCGAACGCGCCCGGGCCGAGGCAGCGCCCTGGCTCGCCGACCTGCCGACCACGGCCGACGCCTTCGTCGCCTGGTTCGAGGCGCTCAAGGGCTCCGGTCCCGGAGAGGCGGACCCGCTCTTCCCCTGGCTGGCCGAGACGGCGTCGATGGAGGAGATGCGCTGGTTCCTGCTGCAGGAGGTGGCGGGCGAGGCCGGCTTCGAGGACCTTGTGGCCATGGCCCAGGTCAAGATGCCGACCCGTCCCAAGCTCGAGCTGGCGCGCAACTATTGGGATGAGATGGGCCGCGGGTCGGAAGCCGGCATGCACGGTCCGATGCTGGACCGTCTCGCCGCGGCGCTCGACCTGAATCCCCGGATCGAGGAAACGGTCTGGCCGTCCCTCGCCCTCGGCAATACCCTCGTCGCCTTCTCAACCCAGAGACGCTACGCCTACCACGCCCTCGGGGCCCTGGGGGCGGTCGAGCTCACGGCCCCCTGGCGAGCCGCCCATGTGGCCGAGGGCCTGAAGCGGCTCGGCGTCGGGGTGGAGCGCAAGTATTTCGCCCTTCACGCCACCCTGGACATCGCCCATTCCGAGGCCTGGAACGAGGAGGTGCTTCGTCCGCTGGCGGCGGAGCGGCCCGAGTGCGTCCGCGCCCTGGCTGAAGGCGCGATCATGCGGCTCATGGCCGGCGCCCGCTGTTTCGACGCCTACCGGGCCCATCTCTGGGGTGCAGCCCCCCTGCGTCGCTCCGCGTGACGGCGCAGGTCCTTTCGCCCGGCGACGCCGCCCTCCTCGATCTTCTCTCCCGCCTGGACGCCGACGGATATGACTTCGTCTCGCCCACGCCGGCCGTTCATGGCCTGGTCGCGCGACGGCGACGGGCGGAAAAACCGGATATCCTTCGGGACATCCTCGGCTGGGGCCGCATCTTTGGTCCGGAGACGGCGCCTGCATGGCTTCTCCAGGCCCTGACCGTGGCCGAGGCGCTTACCGAGGAAGCCGACGGCCTGCGTGCGACGCTTCGCGTGAGCCGTCTGGACGGACGCCTGCACCTGCATTCCGCCTCATCCTCGTCCGAGCAGGCCGTCTTCCTGGGACCCGACAGCTACCGCTACGTCCGTTTCCTGCGCCAGGTCTTGTCCGGCGCCTCGTGGCGAAAAGCCCTCGAGATCGGGGTCGGCGCCGGGGCCGGAGCCCTGGCCATCGCCGGACTCCATCCGGAAGCCGATGTCGTCGCCACCGATATCAACCCCCGGGCCCTTCGCCTCAGCCGGCTCAACGCCCGGCATGCGGGCCTCCGTCTCGACCTCCGTCCGGGCGGCTTTCCGGCCCAGGGCGCCTGGAACCTGATCATCGCCAACCCGCCCTATATGGAAGGACGCAGCGGACGCCTGTATCGCGATGGCGGCAGTCAATATGGAGCCGAGGTCGCTTTGAACTGGGCGAGCGAAGCCTTTTCCCGCCTCGCGCCCGGCGGACGCTTCGTGCTCTACACCGGCGCCCCGGTCGTGGCGGGCGAGGATCTGGTGCGCGCCGCCCTCCTGACCCAGGCGCGCCGGCGCGGGGCGCAGCTGGTTTATGAGGAGATTGATCCTGACGTCTTCGGGGCCAGCCTCGCCCGGTCCTCCTACGCCGAGGTCGAACGCATCGCCGCCGTCGGCGCCGTCATCACCGTCTGACGGACGGTCCCGGGCTGTGTCGGCTTCAGGTCTCAGCCGACCGGCCTGTTCTCGGATCGTTAGGCCTGTCTGAAGCCATAGGGAGAAGAACGACATGTCCGTCATCGACAGGGCCATCGCCTCCATCACGCCCGTGCCCTCGGCGGAAAAGAGGGCGGAGGCCACGGCGGCCGCGCGGGACGCCGCTGTTCCCGGAGACTGGTTGTCGACAGCCCTGGATCATCATGAGGCGATCCGGGCGGCGTTCCGGTCCGGTCGAGACGCTGCTCCGGGCGAGGAGCGTCTGGCGGCGCGCGACGCTCTGGCCCTTGTCCTCAATGGTCACAGCCTGGCGGAGGAACTGGTGCTCTGTCCGGCCATGGCCCGCACGGCCACAAGAGCCAGGCCGGGCTGGCCTATGGCGAGCAGACCGCCGCCAAAGATGCAGATGGCCGAACTGGAGGCCATCGCGCCGGACTCGCAGGCATGGCTCGACAAGTGGGAGCATGTCGAGGGCGCCGTCCTGACCCATATGTATGAGGAAGAGCACGGCTGGTTTCTCCACCTGAAGGCCCATGCCAAGGACCAGGATCAACTGAAGACCCGCTATCTCCAGGAATTCGATCGCTACGTCGGCGGCTGACCCTGGAGGTCGCCCACGGCGCCCGGACACCTGCGGGAGACCGCCCTGTTGATCAGAGGTGCAATGGACAGTCTATGCGTTCGATTTAACGCGGCCCAACCTCGTGACCGCGCCACGAGTGAGGCGAGTGATCCTCGCACGCGAGGACCGAGCCGGGTCCGCCTCCTCTCGATGCGAGTCTGCAGGGTTGGATGCGTCTTCGAAGAGATAGAACCCCGCCGCCACGAGGTCTTCGCGAAGGACATCCGGGAGCGCCATGCCCAGACAAGTAGAACCGGGGTGCGGCGGTTGCAGCGCGCACGCCCTGTTGATGTCCGCGTGAAACCCGGCGATCAGCGCCAGCGCCCCTGTCAGGATGTCGTCAGCACCACGCCGACCAGGACCGCCGCCCAATGCACGCTGGCCGCCGCCACCACATGGCCATGCCAGACCGCCCGGAACCAGCCGAGCTTCTTGCGCACATAGAAGACCGCGCCGGACATGTAGAGGGCGCCGCCCACGGCGAGGAGCAGCAGGGCGATCCAGGAACCGTGAGCGATCATCGGCTTGAAGGCGATCACCACGAGCCAGCTCAGGGCGATGTAGAGGACGATCCAGAACCGGCGACCGACGCCCGGAAGGAACAGCTTCCCCAAGGCCCCCAGGATGGCCAGGCTCCACACCGCCGCCGTCATGCCCCAGGCCCAGGCGCCGGTGAGGTTGTGGGTGGTGAAGGGCGTGTAAGAGCCTGCGATCATCAGGAAGATGCCCGCATGATCGAGACGCCGCAGAAGCGGACGCCACCTGGGCGCTGCGAAATTATAGGCGGTCGAGAAGCCCAGCATGGCCAGCATGCCGACCGCATAGACGCAGACGGCCAGCACCAGACCAAGACTGCCCTTGGCGACGGACAGTCCGAGCAGCACGCCGCCGCCGAACAGGGCGAAGGCCAGGCCGACGATATGCACCACCAGGTCGGCGGACCTGGCGCGCGACGTCGGATAATGCCTCGGCGGAAGGGTCATCTGGGTCACATCTCGAACCTAACACATAATCCCGCCGACGAATGAACTCCTCACGCGCCCATTGAACGCCTCCCGGCTCCGACGCGTTGAGCGAGCCACGACCCATGGGAGGTCCAGATGGCCGACTATACCCTCTACTACTGGTCCGCGCCCTTTCGCGGCCAGTTCGTGCGCGCCGTTCTGGCCTATGCCGACAAGACCTGGACCGAGCCGGGCGACGACGCCATAGTCGCCCTCATGGAGGGGCCGATTGAGGCCATGCCGGTCCCCTTCATGGGTCCGCCCGTCCTGGTGGACGAAACCGCCGGCGTCGCCCTCTCGCAGACGCCGGCGATCCTCTTCTACCTGGGCGAAACGCTGGGCCTTCTCCCCGCCGCCCCTGCCCTACGCGCCCTGACGCTCAACGTGGCTATCGACGCCAACGACCTCATCGACGACCTCACCCTGGACGGCGGACGTCTGATGTGGACAGACGCGCGCTGGAGGGACTTCATCCCTCGCCTGCGAAAATGGATGGGCCTGTGGGAGGACCTGGGACGCCGCCATGGCCTCAGCGCTGACGCCGGCTATCTGCTGGGCGGCGACGCCCCGGGCGTGGCCGATGTCGTCACCGCGACCCTGTGGTCGACGCTGAACGAACGCTTCCCGCCGATCGCGGCGATGCTGGAGGACGCCGCTCCCGCGACAGCCGGATTGACCCGCCGCGTCTCGGCCCAGCCCGCACTCGCCGATCTAACCGCCCGCGCGCGTCGCGAATACGGCGACCTCTATTGCGGCGGCCGGATCGAACAGTCTCTTCGCCAGGTCTTGCGGACAGCCGGAGCTTCAGCCGCCTTTGCCCATGAAGGTCCGCCCTGATCCTCGCCGCCGTCAGACCCCGGCCCGCCATCCGGAACCGCCCTCCTCGATCACGGGAAATGATCCAGGGCGCTTCGCCGCCCCATCATTGCAAAGCTGAGCCGCAAGCCTCTTGAAACGCTGCCGCACCATTCTGGACTCGTCATGATGGAGGCCCGGAAAGGGAGGAAGGTCTTCACGAGCCGTCATCCGGCACCAGACCCCGAAGATGGGGAGCGAGGGTGGCGATTATCTCGAGGTTGCAGATCGCATGGCCCGCGGCGGTGTACACCGCCATGCAGGCCCTCCCGGTGCGCCAGATCTTCTGACCATCATCTGACAGCAACTCCCCGAGCGTTTGCGCGCCCTGTATCTGAGCCTGCTGCAACGAAGGCAATTCGTAGGTCCATTTCAGAGGCTCCCCGATGCCGTCGTCAGTTTCAAATATATAAACGGACATAGAAGTCGCCTTAAAAGCGGCCGACAAGCGGCCTACCCAAAACCGCCTTCAGTCCGCATTGTTGCGAAAAGTCGCCTGAGCGACTTTCGATCTGCGCCAGCGTCTCGCCTACCGGCCGTCGTGAATCCGGGATGCAAGCGTCTTCTCGGCCATGATGCTCTCTTTTGCGGGGTGGTGGGCCGAAAGACCGTCCCGCCAGGCGGGGGTCTCCTGAACGTCCGGGACAGCCCTATCTCTCCGTCAGGCCGGGGCTTTGCGCCCTCTGTCCAAAACCGGTTCCATCCATCCCGCCCCCCTTTCCGGGCTTCGCAAGACTGGCTCCCGGATCGGTCGCGGACATCCCTCCCGAACGCGCAGAACAACCCTCGACGAGTTGGAGAGAAAGAGAACACTGGAGACCCGCAGGACGGTAGTCGATACGGGCCTCGCCCTGGCCCCTCGAGAAGCTCTTCTCGATAAGTCGGGTCCCGAATCCCCGGCGTTCCGGAAGCGTCACCGGCGGCCCCCCGCTTTCACGCCAGAGCATGACCAGAGACCGGCGGCCCATCCCGTCAAATCCCAGGTTCCAGCTAAGATGGATGCGTCCTGACTCGGTGCTGAGCGCGCCGTACTTGGCCGCATTGGTGATCAGTTCGTGGAGCACTAACGACAGGGCCACGGCCTGAGACGGATGGAGCCGGGTCCTCAGCCCCGCCACCACAAAGGGCGAAGGCTGCCGATCATAGGGGCGGATCGCCTCAATCACGAGAGCGTCGAGGTCAGCGCCCGCCCAGTTTTCATCGACAAGGACGTTGTGGGCCCGGGACAGGGCTATGAACCTCTCCGCCAGTTCACGTCGGACGGCCTCGGTCACGCCGGCGTTGCGAAGGGTCTGTTCTGCGACGGACTGGACGGTGGCGAGGGTGTTTTTCACTCGATGATTCAATTCATTCAGAAGAAGCAGCCTCTGCTCTTCGGCCTGTTTCATCGGCGTCTCGTCGCGGAAGATCTTGACGAATTCGGCGCCGTTCACCTGCAGGGGCAGCACGGCGCCATTGGCCCAGAAGAGAGACCCGTCCTTGCGCCGATGCCAACGGCTGTCCTCCGCCGCGCCCAGCGCGCGAGCCGTCTCGATCTCATGCAGAGGCACGCCGGCCGCCCGGTCCGCTTCAGTGAAGATCAGCCCGATGTCAGCGCCGATGATCTCCGCAGCTTCATAACCGGTCACGGCCTCAGCGTCGGCCAGCCAGCGCGTCACCCGACCATCGGACCGGCATGTGACGATCCCGTAACCGCGAAGGCGCCGGATAATGCGTGCGGCCAGAGAGTCTTCATGGAGCATGAATCAGGGAACGCCCCAATGCGAATTTCACATGCTGTGTTCACCGCCCGACTCTTTCCCCATCCGCGTGTTTCGAGCTGAGCTGGACGCGTCTTCACGCAGACATGAGAGGAACCTGACCTTCGCCGTTCAGCGCCAGGCCTCCAGGACCTCCCCCGCCTCGGCCGTTTCGACCTGCTGGCTGTAACGATTGTGGTAGAGGCCGAGCAGGGCGTCATGGCTCTCGTCCGATGAACTGCAAAGCGCGTTCTCGACCACGACGACGCGATAGCCCAGGTCGACGGCTCCGAGCACCGTCGCCAGAACGCAGATGTCGGTTTCACCGCCCGTCACCACCAGGGTGTCCACCCCTCCCCGCGCCAGGGCTTCGTCCAGAAGCCCGCCTGACCAGGGCGAGTAAACCCGCTTGTCGAACAACCGCGCCGGCGGCGCAAAACCTTGCAGCGGCAGAGCCACTTCAACCGCTCCGGGGCCCAGTTGCTCAAGGGTCATGGCCGACCAGTGCTCCCAGTAGCCTCGCCAGCGGCCGCGCCCCTCTCCGGGATGGGCGGCCGGGATGAAGCGGGTGAAGCAGGTGCGCGCCGCTTGCCGTTCGCAGATCTCCACGATCACAGGCACGACCCGTTCCGCCCAGGGCATTCTCCATGGCGTGTCCTCCGCGAACATCCGCTGCATGTCGACGCACAGGTGCACGGCATTGCTCGGAATGATGTTGTTCAACCCCGAGCTCATCGTCAGTTCCGCCCCGTCATGACCCCCGCAAGGCGGGCGCCTGACGCCGCCCCCCGCCTCGACATCGTGCTCGATGTCTGCCTCGTCGTCATGCTCGTCTCCTCAAACCGCCAAACCCGGATCCTCTACCCAAAGCGGTCGCCCCGTCCGGCGTTCCCTAAGTTCTGGGACATCCAAGCCGTGTCGATGACCGTCTCCGACGAAGAGGGCCGCCTGCTCTTTCGTCTGGACCTGAGCGCGGTCACGCCTTCGAGAAGTGGCACGTCGATCGATTGATCTTCCAAAGAGCCGGGTTCAGAACCCGACTTTGGCATCCCGGCAAGCGTGACTGCTTCTCCCTGTCGGCGGCATGAGATGCTGGAAGACAGGTCGTCGCAGAACCGGATGGACAGGGCCAGACTTGCCGCCGCACTGGCGAACCGGGGCGTCTATCTTATTGCTCGGCAAAGTCCCTGCCACACGCCCTGGCTTCAGGCGTCGTCCCTTGCCCGGAGCAATCCGAAGCTCCGCACGATGGTCGCCTCCTCCAGAAATGACCCCGCCGACGCTCCTGGGGGTGGAGCGAAGCCAGGACCTTCAGACCGGAATCGCCGGGCGTTCACGGACGCCGTCGCAGAAGCAGTTCAGCGTTTGACTAACCCATGTTATCGCGCCGCTCGTGACGCCGCTCCAGTTTTGCCCCCTCCTGATCGGACAGGCGATGGAGTTCTGATATGTCCGTATGGCTCGCCCTGACGCGAAACCTGACGGCTATGGTCTTCGGCCGCGCGCCCAAGATGCGGACCAGGGTTCCGCGATCGGCTCCAGCCCAAGGCAAGCCAGACCTCGACGCCTCCAAGACGCCCGCCCCCCCGGACCGGCCCCGATCAGAGCCGGCGCTAGATGGGACTGGGCTCAAGGCAGGGCTCAATGCCGGGCGGCCTGCCGTCCCGACGTCGTTACGCCATCCCCCCCGGCCGTGACATTGAAGCGGAGTTCATCGTCCTCAAAAACGCGAGCCTCCTCGAAGACCCGGCTCGTCCCAAGGCGACGCTTGGCTTGAGCGGCCGCGGCCGAAGCGTCGGAGACGGCCACCGTCTCGGTCCGCAGCACGCCCGTGCCTCGGGCGCTGTAGCGGATGATGAACTGGGTCATGGGTCTCTCCTTGGATTTGCGGAAAATCCAAGACCTCACCTCCGCGTCGCGTTCCCAAAGACGCCTGCCCGACATTGGCCTCCACCATCTGGACGCCGGCGCGATGAAAGTTACATTCTCCTAACCTATGTAGGCGCGGCCTCTCCTCCAGGCGCGGATACTGACAGTGACAGTGACAGGGAGTACGATATGCAGACTTCGCAAAGCGTCACGCCTTTTCATACCGCCTCGCAGCGGGCGAACCTCGGCCTCCAGGATCACCCGGTCTTTCAGGCCTTGCCGCCCAGGGCCCAGGCGATCGCGGCCGAGAAAAGCATTCTGATTCATCTGGACTCCGGGGAGACGGCGCCGGGATCGGGCTGTCTCCATTTTGTTCTCGCCGGTGTTCTGGGTCTCTCTCCCGGAAACGAAAGGGTCTGCGTCTCCGCAGTCGTGGCGGGCGCCGTCTATGGATGGGATCGAGCGCTTGATCCGGATGCGCCCCTGCCCGTCGCGCGCGCCCTGATCGACACCCTCACCTGCCAAGTCCCGACGGCATGCATTGTCGATTCCATGGGGCGCGAATGGCTGACACGGCTGGTTGCGCGCCAGTCGCCCCGCCGTTTGCATTTTCTGGCCGAGGAGGCCGTCTGCAACGCCTCCCATCTGGTTGTCGAACGACTCGCCAAATGGCTCGTCCGGCTGCATTGCGGGGCCAATGGCGCGCCTCTTTCCCTGACCCAGGCCGATATCGGCGCCATGCTCGGGGTCCAGCGCACCAGCATCAACGCTGCAGCCGGTCGTCTTCAGACGGAAGGGCTCGTTCGTTTCGGTCGCGGCAAGGTGCAGATTCTCAATCTCGCCGGATTGCGCGCCGTTTCCTGCGGATGCGGCGAGGCCAGACCAGGCCAGCGCACGACCCTCGTGAAGCATAAGATGGAGGTTCCGTCCTGGTCGCCAGTCGCACACGGCGATGCCGCTGGCGTGCAACGAACCGTCGCTTCCTGAGACGTACGGCTCAGGCAATGTTCTTCGCGACGTTGGCGCAGCCTCGTCGAAGGCCAGACGATGAACGACCACCGGCCACCCTGCAGCTCATGAGGGCGGACGCAAAGGCGGCGCGGCATCTGCCGCCCGGTCCAAGGCCGATCGCTCGGCAGCCGCAAAAAAGGGCTGGGAGACCCGCCGCCGCTCCACGCATTGAGACCCGACAGGGTACGTGAACTATTCAAAGGCCGCGAGGACAACGCCGCCGCGCCGGGCGGCAAACAGTACGCCGCGACGTCCGACGAAGCGGTCAAACGCACAGATCTTAGCACGGCAGTCCCCTGGACCCGACGGCGAGGAAATCGGGAACACGTTCAAAAACCACTCGGGTGACCCGGGCTGTGGGCTGATCGATCCGGACACCGAAGACAAAGGGAAGACCTTTGTGCCCGGACCGTTTGCAAAGCTCATTCTCAGGAGAACGCGTCTGATGAACCTGTGACCTGAATCCGCCAAAGCCTCGAAAACTAAGGTAATAACGGATCAGAATCCCACCATCATCGGGGCGGTCTTCGGGACGACTGGGCGCGCCTGCAGACGTGCCGCCAGCGTCCTGGCAAAGGCGCGATGTGCCTCGCCTTCATCTTGGATCAAAAGCAGGACGCCGCGCCGGGCGTCAGAGACCCGGAAGCGGGGAAAATCTTTTCCGTTCTTCGTTGAACGGGGCAACCGCTCCAGTTGCACGCCGGCGCGGGAACGCAGCAGGGTCTTTTTCGGCATCGGAACCTCCTGAATCAACCATTCAGATCTGGACAGGCCAATGGGTTCCAGACGTCCGCTTTTCGACCCAGCGTTGCTAATCCGGGCCGTCTTGCAGCGGCTGGCCGTCTGTGTGGAACGGAATGACCGCCGGTCGCTCGGGCTTCACGCACCCGCCGCTGTCCTGAACGAAACGGCCGTCGCGGACATCCGGCGTCGCAGACTTGCCTTTTCAAGCGGCGGCCCGCATCAGACGTCCTCACCTCGGACCCGGACCTGCCTGCAGGCGACGGGTGGCTATCCCGTCCGCCGATCCGTCGGGAAACTTCGAGGCTGCCCATGACATCGGCCGAGCGCCGGGTCTTGCAGCCGACCTGAAGACGCAAATCCAATGACCCTCATCGCTTCCGCGCGTCAGCAATGGCTCGCCAGCCCCCGCCGTGACCTGCTGGCCGGGACCGTCGTGGCCCTGGCCCTCATCCCCGAGGCCATAGCCTTCTCCATCATCGCCGGGGTCGATCCGGCGGTCGGCCTCTACGCCAGCGTCATCATCGCTGTGACCATCTCCCTGGTCGGCGGGCGCCCGGCCATGATTTCCGCGGCTACCGGGGCCATGGCCCTGCTCATGGTCACGCTGGTGCGTGATCACGGGCTGGAATACCTGTTCGCCGCCTCGATCCTGTGCGGCCTATTCCAGATCGCCATCGGCCTGCTGAAACTGGGCCGCTATATCAAGTTCGTCAGTCGCAGCGTCATGACCGGCTTCGTCAACGCGCTCGCCATCCTCATCTTCCTGGCCCAGATGCCCGAGTTAATCGGAGGAGACTGGCGCACCTTCGCCCTCGTCGCCGCCGGCCTCGCCGTCATCTACGGCCTGCCGCGCCTCACTCGCGCCGTGCCGTCCGCCCTGGTCGCCATCCTCCTGCTCAGCGGCTTCGTCATCTGGACAGGCCTGGACGTCCGCACCGTCGGCGACATGGGCCAGATGCCCTCGACCCTGCCGATGTTCCACCTGCCCATGGTTCCCCTGACGTGGGAAACCTTCGCCATCATCGCCCCTGTTTCGGCCACCCTGGCCTTCGTCGGACTGCTGGAGAGCCTGCTGACCGCCAACCTGATCGACGACATCACCGACACCCCCTCAGACAAGGACCGGGAAACGCGGGGCCAGGGCATCGCCAACATCGCCTCCGGCTTTATGGGCGGCATGGCGGGTTGCGCCATGATCGGCCAGTCGATGATCAACGTCACCTCCGGCGCGCGAGGGCGACTGTCGACCCTGTGGGCGGGTCTCTTCCTCCTGTTCCTGATCCTGGTGCTGCAAGACTGGGTCGCGCGCATTCCCATGGCGGCCCTGGTGGCCGTCATGATCATGGTCTCGGTCGGCACCTTCGATTGGGGCTCGATCCGAAACCTGCGCACGACCCCGCTGCAATCCTCCGTGGTCATGATCGCCACGACCGGCACGGTGGTGGCCACCCATGACCTGTCCAAGGGCGTCGTCCTGGGGGTGGTCCTGTCGGCGATCTTCTTCATGCGCAAGATCGGCAAGACCCTGGTCGTGACCGAGGTCCCGACATCCGAACCAGGCGTGCTGCGCTACAGGGTTTCAGGCCAGGTCTTTTTTGCTTCCGCCGAGCTTTTCGCCGCCGGCTTCGAGCATCATGGACGTCCTGAACGGGTCGAGATCGACATGAGCGACGCTCATCTGTGGGACCTGACCGGCGTGGCCGCCCTGGACAAGGTGGTCTTCCGCTACCGTCGCCAAGGCGCCGTCGTCGAGGTCACGGGCCTGAACGCCGCCGGAAGCGCCCTGGTCGATCGGCTGGGCCGCTTCAACAAGGATAACCTGCCGTCGCAGGCGTGAGCCTGGCCGTGACCATTCCGCTTCGCCGTAGCCCCCGGCCCAGTGGAGGACAGGCCGGGAAAAGAGCCTGCCCGGCGACGTGATCGTGGCCTCGGGATCGGTGGACGCCGATCTCCAGGTCTGGGCCCTGACCGAGATCGTCACGGTGGACGCCACCGCCTTCTGGACCACGCTTTCCGAACCCGGGACCCAGGCCTCTCCCCTGAGAGAGGCCTGGCGGCGTTGCCGGACGGCCGAACGCCTGCGCATGGCGCGCCAGGTCATACGTCTTGGACACCTCAACGCCTACGAACGTACGGCCCACCTGCTCCTCGAACTGCACGAGCGACAGGTCCGGCTCGGGTCCGCGCGCGGCGGCGCTCTCCACCTTCCCTGACCCAGAACGTCCTCGCCGACATTCTCGGCCTCAGCGCGGTCCACATGAACCGCACCCTCCAGCAGCTTCGACGAAACGTTTTCGTCGACTACAGGACAGGACGCACCGTGCTGCAGGATCTCCCCGGCCTCGTCCAGGCGGCCAACCTCAGCGCCGTCTGCGGGCCGCTCATTCCCGCGGCCTTCTGAGGCCCGGCGCGACCGGAACCGGCCGGTCCCTCGACGGTTGACCTCAGGCCCTGCAAGCGAGGACGCCATGGACCGCCGCCCTGACAAACCGCCCCGACCGAACCCCGAGGACAATACCGACCCCACGGTGACAGCGCCGGCCCGTACGGACGGACGCTCCGACGGTCTCGAGGAAAAGAAGCCCATCCAGATCTTTCGCGCCGGCCAGAACGCGGGCGGCGACACCCGCTCCACGGCGGCCTCGACCCGGACCTAGAGCGCAATTGCGGCGGAGCTGTCGCCTGAGCGCCCTAACTCCAGAACAGGACAAGCTCCCAAAAGGCGCCTTGGAGGGGCCAGCCTGAATCCGGCTCGCCGGTCCGGAGCCCACGCGCGGTCGCTCGCGATGGGCCCCCGTCGTCCTAGCCCATGGTGTTTGGCGCCCCGTGCACAGGGTCAGGATGGCTTCATGTCGAGAGCGAGGATCCACACCGATAAAACCAGACGGCCTTCTTGGCCGTCTGCTGGGTTTCATCTTCGGCCGGACGCCCCTGATGCGTCGCTTCGGAATGATCCGAAGCCGGACTTCATCCCGGCGACGGTCGCCCACCCGGCGTGTGTGACCGCTTAGGCCCACTGATCTGACCGGGGTATGCCCCTTCGTCAGTGCAGCTTCAACCGCCCCGAAACCCGGCGGTGGATCAACCGGCTCAGGGCGAGCAGCACGGTTCTTCGCAGGCCGACGACGACGCGGTGGTGCTCCAGGTGAAGGGCCATATAGGCCCATCGGGCGACAAGCCCCTCAATCAGGAAGTCGGGTCCGGCCAGTCCCCCCATGAGTGAGCCCAGTCCATGACCCGGGCCGAGGGAGATGAGGGACCCCCTGTCGCGGTAATGATAGGGTTCGGGATCCCCGGGTCGCGTCAGGACCCTGGCCAGATAGGCGGCCTCCTGGGATGCCGCCTGGGCCCTGGCCGGCACCGGGCGTCCGTCGGGGCCGGGGGCTTCGGCGCAATCGCCCATGGCGTAGACACCGGGGGCGGAGGCGCGGAGCCGGTCGTCCACGACGAACTGGTTGAGGCGGCCCGTCGCCAGGCCGAAGGTCCTGTTGATCTCGCCCGCCTTAACCCCTGCGGCCCATACGATCAGATCGGCTGGAATCTCGCCGACGCTGGTTTCCAGGCTGTCGGCCCGCACCCGCGTTACGCGCGCGCCTACCGCGAGCCTGACGCCGCGCGCCTTCAGCGCGCGGGCTGCCTTGGCAGCGACCGCCTCGGGCAGGCCGCCGAGGATGCGGGGCGCTGCCTCCGCGACCGTGACCTCCAGCGTGAAGCGCTCGGTCGGGTCGAGCGCCGCCGACAGGACAGCGTGTCCTTCCAGAAGCTCCGTGGCGAGTTCGACCCCGGTCGCGCCGGCCCCGACGATGGCGATCCTGAGCAGTCGGCGACTGTCATAGGCGGATGACAGGAAGAGCGCGGCGAGCCGCCGGTGAAAGGCCTCCGCGTCCGCGACGTCCTCGAGCAGACAGGCGTGTTCAGCCGCGCCGGGCGTGTCGAACAGATGGCTTCCGGCGCCCGTCGCCAGGACCAGACGCTCATAGTTCAGCACGCGCGCGCCGATAAGGAGAGCGCCCTCGACGTCCCGGGTTTCAGCCAGACGAAGACGGCGCGCGACGGGGTCGAGGCCTTCGACCTCGCCCAGCATGAACCTGAAATGATTGCGGCGCGCGAGCATCAGATAGTCGAGGCCTTCCTGCCTAGAGTCCAGCGAGCCCGCCGCGACTTCATGAAGAGAAGGCTTCCACAGATGGAAGATCGCCCGGTCTATCAGGACCACCTTACGAGGTCCTTCGTGAGGGCCCAGCCGCCGGCCGAGAAGAGCGGCGAGCTCAAGCCCGCCTGCGCCGCCCCCCACGATCACGATCTGGTTCTGCATCCTGAAACAATCCCTGCCTCCGGCAGGGGTTGCGAAAAGACCGGCCCCCGCCTCCCGGTCCGGATTCACAGGTTTCGCCCATCCACTGCAAGTGACCAAAAGCGAACTCTGGGCGCCGGGGCGCAGACGATCGGGATTTAATCCCCGTCCGTGCTCTAGAAAGAAGGAGGTTTTGAACATGCTCGCCGAGCTCCGCTATCTCGACAGTCGTTTCAAGGACCATCTCGAGTCAGAGACAGGCGCGGACCGCCCTGCCGAACTCTGCAGGCTGTTCGCCATGGCCTCCATCATCCGCGAGGAACTGCTTTACCCCCGCTATGTCGATGTCGACCGCGCGGCCGTGGACGATCTGATCGCGATCATGGACCTGATGCGGGTCATCGCAGGCGAGGTGGAGACGGCGACGCCGTCCGAGATCCTGGCCACGCGCGCCTGGATCCGGCGATGGCGGCGGCTATGGCGGGACCACGCCGCTCTCGAAGAGGGTTTGAACGGCCTGCTCGAACGGCTAGACGCCCTGCCCCGCGACAAATATTGCGAGACAGACCTGAAAGAACGGCTGGTCGGGCTAGAGAGCCTCCCGGACGTGCCGGTTCCAGAGCCGGTCGCTCTATGGAAGTTCCGCAGCCATCGGCGCCCCTCGGGTCTTGTCCTCGACGGCTTCGAGCTGGACCGATCCTAGACCGGGGCCCTTGTCAGCCTCAGATAGGTGGGATCGAAGTCCGCCTGCCTTACAAGAGCGTCCCAGTCGCAGATCTCAATGGCGCGTCCTGTCCATTTCACCAGTTCCGCGCCCCGCAGTTGGGCGATGGAGCGATTGACGTGGACGTCCGACAGCCCGAGGACGTCTGCGAGCACGGCCTGACTGAGAGGAAGCTCCATCCTGCCGCTTCCTGCGCGATGGACGGTCTCCAGGCGGAGATAGAGTTCGCAAAGGAGATGGGCGAGCCGCGCCACGGCGGTCCGGCGCCCCAGGCCAGCGATCCATTGCCGGTGCACGGCGGCGTCGATCAGCGTGTCCATCCAGAGCAGCCGGGTCAGATGGGGTTCGCTCTCTGTCAGACGGCGCAGGCCGTCATGAGGCGACTGCGCGACCGTGCAGGTGGTGAGCGCCACCACCCCATGATCCATGGGGTTCATCATCAGACTGTGCAGATCGACAAAGTCGCCGGGCACATTCAGTTCCGTGATCTGCCTTGCGCCGTTCATCAGCACGACATACCGGGCGGCGAAGCCGTCGAGGATCAGGGTGCTGAACCCGGGCGATGAATGCTGCCGGACGATGTCTCTCCCCGCCGAAATGACCACTGGAGGCTGAAGAAGCTCTCCCAGAACCTCCTTCTCCCGGCCGGAGAGTTCATCACGACGCGACAGCTTCTGGATCAGGGGGCTGATCAGGACGGTCTCCTCGCCATAGGGTGCGTCGTGATAATCCCCCGGCGCCGGACGCGTTCCGTCGCTGGCGCGACTGTAGAGACATCACAATCTCGGGCTGGTTCCGCCGCCCGTCGTCGCCACGCCCCCTAGCGTCCGACGAGACGTTGAATCGCAGCTCCCCGTCCTCGAAAACCTTGGCTTTCTGGAAGGTCCGGCTCGCGCCCAGGCGACGTTCCACCAAGGCGATCGCTGACCGGGCCTCATCCGCGACGACGGCCTCGGTTCTCAGCACGCCTGTCCACGTGCGCTGTAGCAGACGGTGTAAAGGGTCATGTCGCCTCCTGTTCCAGAAGCTCAATTCAGCGTCTTGCCCCTCGTTCCCTGTGCACTGAGCCGGACATTGGCGGAAAACACGACGCCCGCTGCAAACGCCTTTCCAGTCTCCTCCCGCTTTTCCTAACCCATGTAAGTGCGGCTCGCGCCCGGTGCGTCACTCTGTGCTCAGGAGTCCGACATGCAAACTATGATCAGCCTCACCAATACAGGTTGCGGTCTTCATCGTCCGCACCTGGACCTGGTCGACCATCCTGTCTTCCAGGCGCTCCCGCGCAGCATCCAGTCGATCGCCCAGCCTCACAGCAGACTGATGACGATCCCTTCCGGCGAGCCCCTCGTGGAAACCGGCTTTCTCTCCTTTGTTCTCGCAGGCGTTCTGGGCCTCTTCCCCCACGGCGACCGCATCTGCGCCGCGACCGTCGTCGCCGGGTCGGTTCACGGTTGGGACCACGCCCTTGAGCCCGACGCCGACCGGCCAACGGCCAAGGCCCTGATCGACACCACATTTTGCCAAGTGCCGCCGCTTGCCTCGTCGATGGTCTCGGCCGCGAACGGCTCAACCGCCTTGTCGCCCGGCAGTCTTCCAGACGATTGAGCGGTCTGGTCGCCGAAGCGGCCTGCAACGCCTCCCACCTCGTTCAGGAGCGGCTGGCGAAGTGGCTGGTCCGGCTGCATTGCGGGGCCAATGGCGCCCCCTCCGCCTGACCCAGGCTGATTTCGGCGCCATGCTCGGCGTGCAAAGGACCAGCGTCAACGCCGCCGCGAGGCGTCTTCAGGCCCTGGGTCTGGTCCGGTTTGGACGTGGCGAGGTCCAGATTCTCGACCTGGCCGGTCTGCGCGCCGTGTCCTGCGGCTGCGGCGACAGCAGGACGCCCTCTGGGACCATGGTCGTCGCCCCGCAACGCCCTGCTGAACCTGCAAGCTGGGTCTCCAACGATGCTGATCAACGCGATACAGCCGCCTGATCAGGGATGACCGGAGCGACCGATGCTGAGCGGCCTGCCGCCTCCTTCAACAGGCCGCCCCGTCCTCCTCGAAGAAGATCCTGGCCCGCCAGGACGACGCCGGCCGCGACGAGCAAGCCAGCGCAGAGGCCGACAACCGCTAGCCTCCAGCCGCGCCGTCTGCGACCTGAACGGCCCCTGTCGGGAAAAGAAATGACGACGCCCATGTCTCCAGCCCTTGTCTGGACCGGGAACGCCGTAAGACGCCCGATGGGCGGAAATGTCGTCTGGGCGACACCGCCATCCGAATAAAAGAGGGCGCCGCTCCGGTCAGGAGAGACGCCCCGGGGTTTTGACCGGCGTCAGCGGTAGCGCGCGCGTTCGGCCCTGATCTGTTCCGGACTATAGGGTTCGCCACGCGGGTCGAACTCGGTCCAGCCCGCCTGACGATAGACGCCGCCTCGCGTGACAGCATCCAGGCCCCGGCGATTATCCAGGATGGTCTCGACCCGCGCGCGCTCCGCGTCCGTAGTCCTGACGCTCACGAGCGTGCCGCCGCGTCGAACGCCCTCTGCATAGACATGGGCGTCTTCATCGCCATGTCCCGCTTCCTTGAGCGCGCCGAGAAGACCGCCGGTCGCGCCCCCGGCCGTCGCGCCCACGGCGGCGCCCACGACTGTCGACGCCAGCCAACCGGCCGCAACGACTGGCCCCAGGCCCGGGATCGCCAGCATACCGAGGCCCGCCAGGACGCCGGCCCCGGCGCCCAGGGCGCCGCCTGCAGCCGCGCCCTTGCCCGCCCCTTCGCCGACGTCGTTGACGCCGTCGCCGTTCCTGTCGCCCAGGGCGGCGCCGGTACGGTCCTTGTGTTGATGGCCGTCATGCCACTCTTCCGCATTGTTGGAGACAATGCTGATGGCCGAATGATCAAAGCCTGCGGCCTCGAGTTCAGAAACGGCGGCCAAGGCCTCGGTATGGTGGTCGAACAGGCGGGTGACGGCGGGCATGAGAGCTCCTTTGAAAAATCAGATGTCGTTAAAGGGTCAGCGACCCGGTGCGGCGGCGCTCACGTCGCCCTTGTAGTCGACCGAGACCACGGCCTCGGCGCCGTCCTTGGTGGCGGGCGCGCTCCACAAACCCTGGGCGTCCTGGCTTAAAGGGCCCGAAATCACATAGCCCTGCTTCTCGATCGCCGAACGCGCCTGAGCCTCCGTGAAGGAGTTGGCTCCCGGTGTGAGCGTATCGCCGCCGCCTGTGTCGACGGCTGGATTGCGCGGTGCTTCAGACCCTGAAACCACGGGACCTTCGACCTGTCCGCGATCGGAAGAATTGTCTCCGCATGCGGTCAGCATCAGCGCCGTCACGGCGAGAGCGGGAATTATCAGCTTCATTCGAGCGCCTTTCGTTGTGAGCGATTTCAAGCGGTCACCCCCTGAAGGGTTGCCGGTCGAAATTTCAACACCTCCGGCGGAACCCAGAAATTCGCTCGCAAACCGGCCCAAATCAGCGATTAAGTCCGCCTTTCGAGGTTATGTCGGGTTTTGAACATTTCGCCGGAAACGCCGTGATCCGGAAACGGCGATCAGCCGAGCGGCTTCTGGTAGATGTCGCCGCCAGAAGGGCGATCGATAATACGCGCGATCTCCTGGAGCACGGTGCGTTCCCCGATCGCGGTTCCGGAGGATCTGGCCGCCTGTAGAAGAGCGTCGATTTCACCCAGTTTTCCCGGAAGCGCCGGGAGTTCCACAGTTCTGAAGGCTTGGTCGTGCATGCTCATGTCTCTGCTCCTGATGACTTTCGTAGCAACGCCGGGCCATCCGTCCCGCTCCACGCCGCACCGAAAAGCCCGCCAGCGCGCGCCTCTCTCCTGAAACCGCGTGATATGTCCGGAACACGACCGAGGGAGCGGCGCCCCAGACGCGACGTTGTCCGGATGCAGATTCTTCATGGGGAGAAGATCGGCAGACGGCCGGCTCCGCGATTGCCCCCCTTTGGCGTACCGGCCGTCTTCTTTTTCGCCTCTCCAGCGTAGGCTTTAATGAGCCGAAGCGCCCACCCGACATATTTCCCGACCTTTGTTCCGGACAATAACCTGAAGCGAAAAGGCGCCGCCTTCTCGAACAGGCTTCTCTCGCAACATTTCCGAAAGGAAGAGGATGGCCTCCCGCCACGCCTCGGCGTCCGTAGACGCCGCGCCCTCGAGGGCCATCTCGGGATCCATCCCGCTTACGATGAAATCATAGGTCGCCATGGAGCCTACTACGTTCAGGAGGCTAAGCGGGTGGCAAGTGGCCGATACCGGACACAGGGTTGGGCAGAGGGTATGCAGCACACAAGGTGTGGACCCCTCCCCCAAGCCCTAGCGCAACTGGCTGTCCTTGCTCCCGCGCCGGTTGATGCCGCCGGTCACAATCCGGGCATCCCTACCGGTCTGGCAGGACACACAGGTCACCGCGCCAGGCATGGCGCGGCGACGCGCTGCAGGAATGGGGTCTCCACACTCAAGACAGGTTTCTCGGCCTGGCCCGGTGGGCATCCGGGCGCGTGCGGTGAGGACGCCGTCGATGACAGTGTCATGAATCTGGTCGAGCACCGCGCCGTCTCGGGTCCAGCCTCCAGCCATGATGGGTGCCTCCTCTCGTAATCGAGGATGCGATATGGGGAAGCGACGTCTATTCCCAGCTTGGCTGACCCGCTTGATCGCGCTGTCCGGAGGGTTTCAGATTGGCGACATGGCTGGCCCAGGTCTGAAGGGCCGCCCGCTTCTCCGCCATGTAGCTATAACGGTCGTAGACGCCCGTGACGGTCGCGCCGTCCCGTACTGTATGGCCCAGCAGGTGACCGACGATGAAACGCCCTACCCCGTACCTGCCGGTCAGGGTCGTGGCTCCGGAGCGGCGCACGTCGTGAGGTGAACCCGCAGGCAGGTTGCGACGCGTGCAGGTGCGGACAACGGCCCGCGTCAAAGCGCGGGAGTCCACGGGACCCGTCCGGTTGCGCGGCGCCGGGAAGACCCAGGGGCTCTTCGGATACAGCGCTCGCGCGCGCCGCAGGATGGCCAGGGCTTCGTTTGGAAGGGGCACTACCTGAACATGTCGCGCCTTTGATCGATGCGAAGGAATCGTCCACACGGCGCTGTCCATGTCGATCTCGCTCCAGAGCACCTCGGCGGCTTCAGACCGTCGGGTCAGGGTCGTCATCAGGAACTGGATAGCCAGCCCGGTGGGGGCGTCGAGGCGGGCATGTTTGCCGGCCGTCTTTTCGCCTGGCGTCCGGGGGAGCGACGCCAACGAAGCCTCATTCCATAGAATCCGCAGCGCCTCGTCATCGAACATCCGTTCGCGGGGCATGAGCGCAAGGGGCCTGGTCAGTCCGTAGGCCGGATTGGCTTCTAGGCGGTCCTCGTAAACCGCAAAGCCCAGCACGCCCAGAAGGACGCCCCCGACTGAGGCCAGACTGGCGGGGGCAAGGCCGCTGTTCGCCGCCATGTCCCGCATGAAGATACGGATATCCGTGCGCCTGATGGCTGCAAATCTCATATCGCCGAGAGCCGGCTTTATGTAGCGACGGAACAGCGAACGTTCGGACTCTATGGTTCTCGCCTGCTTCGGACGTCGACGTCCGCCGTGCAGCCCCTTGCTCGCCGCCCTCCAGTAGGCCTCAGCCAGGTCTTCGAGCGTCTCTCCCGTCCTTGCTTCCTCCCGACGCGCACTGCGTTCGGCGACAGGATCTGTCCCGCCCAAGACAGCGACCCGGGCAGCAGCAGACAGACGACGAGCCTCCGCTAGGGTGACGTCCGGATAGGCGCCCAGCACATGACGACGGCGTTTGCCGTTCTCGGCGGTATAGCGAAGCTCGAAACCTTTTGCGCCCGTCGGCCAGACGCGAATATAGAGGCCTCGACTGTCCGCGACAGCCACTTCGTATCTCGCTTCGCGCGACCTGAGGGCGGCGATCTGACGATCGGTACGCACGGGATCCTGAGGCATCTTTTCCCCCAAATCACTTCTGACCCCCTCATAGTACATCAAGGGGGGCGCCAGGGGGGCGCCCAAAACGAAACTGCCTGAAATGGCCTGAAACCAAGATGGAACAATAAACCACATAAAAACAGTAATTTATAACAAGATTTGAAACGGTTTGAAAAAGCCTGAAACCGCTTGAATACAATTCACACCGAGTGGGTCACAGGTTCAATCCCTGTCGCGTCCACCATCCTTTTCAAAGACATACCGTTTTTGCGGGCTTCTGCGCTCTAGAATTCCTCCAAATTCGTCAGCGCTCTCGCGGGAAACCCGGTCAGCTTGCCAGTGCGCGCTATTGGCTTGGGGGCGTGGGCCCTTGCTGAAATCCATCACCACCACCTTGATGGCGTCGCGGCGAGGAGGTCTCACTCGGCTAAACCGTTTCACGAAAACAGAGCCTTGCCGCAAATTTCTATAAGTCCGAGAAGGCTGCGGAACCTTTGCCGCTCCTCCCGCGATACGGAGGATGCGGCAGATGCATCGCCTGCGGATCAGAGAGCGCGGATTATGAACTACGTCACCATTCTGGCGGCCGCCACAGTCGGCCTGGCCGCTTGCAGCCCGTCTCCATCCGAGCCAGCGCCCGCAGACGCGCCCTCCCCGACCGCTGCGCCGGCGGCGGCCGCGCCCCCGCCGAGCCAGGCCGCCGTCCTGCCCGCGGTCGACATGACCGCCGCCAAGGCGCGCGTGACGCCGGAGACGACCGTCGAAGCCGTGACCCTGTCCGGCGACGGCGAGACGACGGTAACGGGCGAAGTTCGCGGTTATGAGGCGCCGGCCTATGTCATCCCCGTGGCGGCGGGCCAGACCCTGAAGGTGACGTTCAAGCCCGGCAACACCAACCTCTACATGAATGTCTTCGACGTGGCGGATCAGGGTGTCGCCGCCCATCGGGGCGATGTCGATGGCGAAGAGGCTGTGATCGAGGCCAAGGCGGACGGGACCTATATGATCCAGCCCTATCAGGTCCGCGCCACGGCGCGCCGGGGCGAAACCGGTTCCTACTCCATCGTCATCAGCCGCACGTCCCGCTGAGAAGAGCGCCGCCATGACGCCTGCTAAATCCGCCTCCCTGCTGCTCGGTTCGGTGGCGGCCGTGAGCCTGGTCGCCTGCAGCCAGCCGGAACAGAGCAAGGCCACGGCGCCGATCTCGACGGCGGCGCCAACATCTACGCCCTTCGCCTGGCCCGCCGCGCTTCGCATCGTGGGTGACGGCTATCCGGCTGCGGGCGCTCCGTGCCGGCGCGTCGGCGAAACCGCCGCCACTGTCGAGTATCTGGACGACAGCGCCGACCTGGTGGGCTGCCCGGCCTCAGATCAAGCCGCCATTGCCGCACTCGGCGGGACATCGGTCGGCCAGGTGGACGGCGTCGCCCTGATCTCCGTCCCCCGCCGTGCGCGCCAGGTGACGGAGGCGGCCGACGCCCGCGTGCAAGGCACAGCGTTCAACGCCGTAGCCTCGATCGGGTGTCGTGGTCCCGGCCTGCCGCCCTCAGGCCAGTGTCAGGCCGGCGTCGTGCGCCGCGCCGACCGCAGCGCGGACGTCACCCTGCTGTTGGAAAACAGCAAGGGACGGACCCTCAGCTTCGACGCGGAGGGCCAGGCGCGGAACCCCGGCGCGCGCTCGGCCATGACCGGCGAGGACACCGTGACGGTGACAATCGGCCAGGAACGCTACGCCGTGCCGACCGCCTTCCTCTGGGGCGGCTGAGGTGTTCAGCCATAAGGCTTGAAACGGCGCCGCATCCGATTTCCGCCAGAACGAGATCGGCCCATGCCGTGCCTAAGGGTCATCCTGGAGAAGGCACCGGCCTCGTTCACCCTGACCAACGCCGCGATTACTGCCGGTCTTTCGCGAGCCGGCCTCGTCCAGGGCTAGCTGCAAGGCCGGATAAGCCGGCGCCCGCGCTGCCGCTTCAGGATTTCCGTGACTGCAAATCCGGACTGTTCACGCAAATGTTGTCGAGAGGCGGCTGACGGTCGTCAACAGGCACTTCAGGCATGTGCCCCCCGCCGCGTTTATACCCCATCGGCTATCGGTCACGATCCGAGGGCTGGGACCTGACGATTTTGGACGACGGTCTAGGCGCTCTCGGGCAAGGGGCGCCGGATTCAGAGGCGTATCCTGCCCGCGGCGCGCTCCCCGCAGGACAGACTAAAGATCGTCGATCGGATGTTCTGCTGTTCGCGTCTCGTCTTTCAGCCAGCGGACAAAGGCCCTCGCTGGCTCGGATACGCCGCTGCGGCGCGTCAGCACATGATAGGCCAGCGCCGTCGTCAGGGCGCCGTCGGCAAATGGCGCGACCAGACGACCGGAGGCGAGATCGTCGGCCACAAAGGCGTACGGGGCCAAGGCCACGCCCTGGCCATGGGCCGCCGCCTCGATCGCCAATGCCGTCTGATCGAAACGCGGACCGGCGGAGGCGTCGATCTGGGCCAACTTGCGCGACGCCAACCAGGCGGGCCAGTCGGGGCGCGGCTCCTCCAGCTCACTGGGACGCAGATGGATCAGGGTGTGATGCACCAGGTCTGCCGGGCGTTTGAGCGGATGCACACCCGCCAGTAAGGCCGGGCTGCAAACGGGGGTCACGTCGGCGTTCAGCAGTCGCTCGGACCGCACGCCGGCATAGTCGCCGCGTCCATAACGCACAGCCACGTCCACGCGCCCGCCGCCGACGTCGGCCAGGCGCATGTCCGCCGACATCCAGACCTCGACCTCGGGGTGGGCCGCGGAAAATCGGGCGATACGCGGGGCCAGCCACTTGGCGGCAAAAGACGGCGGCACGCTGATCGCCAAGGCGTGGCGGCGGTTGGGGCGATAGAGCATATCCCCTGCCCGTTTCAGATAGTCGAAGCCGTCGTGCAGCAGGGGATAGAGTTCCGCTCCCAGTTCGGTCAGGGCGATCTGCCGCCCCTCGCGGTGGAACAGGGGCGCCCCTGCGTGCTGTTCCAGAATGCGGATTTGCTGGCTGATGGCACCGGGCGTGACCGACAGTTCTTCGGCGGCACGAGTGATGTTCAGGCGCCGCGCGGCGGCCTCGAACGCCTTCAAGGCATTTAGCGGCGGGATGCGGCTCTCGACGGCGACGTCCTTCTTGCGGCTCATCGGTTCAGCCACTCCGGCGTCGGCAGGCCGCGCGCGGTCAGGAAGGCGGGATCGTAAACCTTGCTGGCGTAGCGCTGCCCGGCGTCGCACAGGACGGTGACGATAGTCTTGCCCGGCCCCAGGTCGCGCGCCATGCGGATGGCCCCGGCGATGTTGACGCCGCTGGACGGCCCCAGCGACAAGCCTTCATGCTGCACCAGGTCGAACAGGATGGGCAAAAACTCCTCGTCCTCGATCCGGTAGGGATGATCAACCGCGAGCCCGTCCAGATTGCCGGTGATGCGATTGACCCCGATGCCCTCGGTGATCGAGGAGCCTTCGCCCTTCAGGACGCCCTCGGTAAACCAACTGTAGAGGGCCGCGCCCGGCACGTCGGCCAGACCAATGGCGATCTCGGGCTTCTGTTCACGCAGATAGGCGGCGCAACCGGCCAGCGTCCCGCCGGAACCGACGGCGCAGATGAAGCCGTCGATCTCGCCGTCCGTCTGTTTCCAGATTTCCGGCGCGGTGCCTTCGTAGTGGGCTTCGCGATTGGCCAGGTTGTCGAACTGGTCGGCGTAGAAGGCGCCGTTCGGCTCGCTCTCGTTCAGTTCCTCGGCCAGACGGCGGGAATAGGCGACGAAGTGGTTGGGGCTGGCGAAGGGGGCCGGATCGACCTCGATCAGACGGGCGCCGTGCAGGCGGACCGCCCGCTTCTTCTCGTCCGTCTGGCTGCGCGGCATGACGATGACGACCGGGTGGCCCAGCGCCGCGCCGACCAGGGCCAGACCGATGCCGGTATTGCCCGCCGTGCCCTCGACGATGACGCCGCCGGGCTTCAGCGCGCCGGACGCCCGCGCCTTACGAATAATGCTGAGCGCCGCGCGGTCCTTGATCGAACCGCCGACGTTCATGAACTCGGCCTTGCCGAGGATTTCGCAGCCCGTCAGCTCTGAGGCGCGCTTGAGTCGCACCAGAGGCGTATTGCCGATCAGGCCGAGAACATCAGGCGCGACGATCATGGAACTTCCGAACCGTAGACAAGAGGGTGATCCTCTTAGCCACAGTTCAGATTTTCTAACAACTCGATCAGATGTGGATCACGCGTCCGTAGGCGTCCAGAGCCGCCTCATGCATGGCTTCAGACATGGTCGGGTGCGGATAGACGATGCCGTGGATGTCTTCTTCCGTCGCTTCCATGGTGATGGCGGTGACGTAGCCCTGGATCATCTCCGTGACTTCGTGGCCGATCATGTGAGCCCCGATCAGGGCGCCGGTCTGGGCGTCGAAGATGACCTTGACGAAGCCGTCGATCTCGCCGGCGGCCACGGCCTTGCCGTTCACACGGAACGGGAAGCGGCCGATCTTGACCTCGCGCTTCTCGGCGCGTGCGCCCTGCTCGGTGATGCCGACCGAGGCGACCTGAGGCTGGGCGTAGGTGCAGCCGGCGATGGGCGAATGGACGTTCGGCGTCTTGTAGGCCGCGATGTGCTCGGCGGCGTGGATGCCTTCGTGGCTGGCCTTGTGCGCCAGCCAGGGCGCGCCGGCGCAGTCGCCGATGGCGTAGAGGCCTTTGACGTTGGTCTGGCAGTGGCTGTCGGTCTTGATGTGGCCGCGGTCCAGCTCGACGCCCAGCGCCTCCAGGCCGATGCCGTCGGTGTTGGCGGTGATGCCGACGGCCGAGATGCAGACCTCGGCCTCCAGCGTCTCGGCATTGCCGTTCACTTCAACAGCGACCTTCACGCCCTTGGAATCCTTGGAGACTTTGGTGACCTTGGCGCCGACCTTGAACTTGATGCCGCGCTTCTCGAACGACTTCTGGGCGGCCTTGGACACCTCTTCGTCCTCGACCGGCATGATGCGGTCGACGGCTTCGACGACCGTCACCTCGGCGCCGAGGGCGCGATAGAAGCTGGCGAACTCGATGCCGATGGCGCCCGAGCCGATGACGACGAAGGTCTTGGGCAGTTTCTTGGGGGCAAGGGCGTCGCGATAGGCCCAGATTTTGTCGCCGTCCGCTTCCAGACCGATCTGCGGCAGGGCGCGGGCGCGGGCGCCGACGGCCAGCATGACGGTCTTGGCTTCGATGGCGCGCGTGCCGCCGGCCTTCAGAGCGACGACGACCTTGGGCGCCGCAGCGCCTTTCTCGAGCGTGGCCGAGCCTTCGATCACCTCGATCTTGTTCTTCTTCATCAGGTAGGCGACGCCCTTGTTCATCGTCGCCGCGACCCCGCGCGAGCGCTGGATGATGGCGTCGAAGTCAAAGGAGGCGCCCGAGGCGGACAGGCCGTATTCCTTGAGGTGCGACAGGCTCTCGAACTTTTCGCCCGACTTCAGCAGGGCCTTGGTCGGGATGCAGCCCCAGTTCAGGCAGATGCCGCCCAGGTTCTCGCGCTCGACGATGGCGACCTTCAGGCCCAGTTGGCTGGCGCGGATCGCCGCGACGTAACCGCCGGGGCCCGAACCGATGACGACGAGATCGAATTCAGCAGCCATGGTCAGATCAACTTCTCGATGTCGGCCTTGATGGCCTCAGGTTCAGTCTGGGGCGAATAGCGCGCGACGACGCGGCCTTCGCGGTCGGTCAGGAACTTGGTGAAGTTCCACTTGATGGTCTGGGAGCCCAGGAAGCCGCGCTTCTGCTGGGTCAGCCAGGCATAGAGCGGGTGCCGGTTCGGCCCATTCACGTCCACCTTGTCGAACAGGGGGAAGCTGACGTCGAAGCTGGTGGCGCAGAAGGCGGCGATTTCCGCCGCCCTGCCCGGCTCCTGCGCGCCGAACTGGTTGCAGGGAAAGCCCAGCACCTGGAACGGCGCGTCGGCGAAGTCGCGGTGCAGCTTCTCCAGGCCGTCATACTGACCGGTGAAGCCGCACTTGGACGCCGTATTGACGATCAGCAGCGCCTGACCGCGAAAGCGGTCCAGCGCCACGTCCGTGCCGTCGATGGCGCGGGCGGAGAAGTCATAAACCGAGGTCATGACTTCACCCTCCCCTTAGGCCAGCATCGCCACGGGATCTTCGATCAGCGGCTTGAACGCCTGCAGGAAGCGAGCGCCCGTTGCGCCGTCGACCACGCGGTGATCGCAGGTCAGGGTCACGGTCATGACGGTGGCCACGGCCAGTTGCCCGTCCTTGACGACCGGACGTTGCTCGCCGGCGCCGACGCTCATGATGCAGCCCTGCGGCTCGTTGATGATCGAGGTGAATTGCTTGATGCCGAACATGCCCAGGTTGGACACCGAGAAGGTGCCGCCCTGGAACTCTTCGGGCTTCAGCTTGCGTTCGCGGGCGCGCTTGGCCAGGTCCTTGGACTCGGTCGCGATCTGCGCCAGGCCCTTGGTCTCGGCCTTCTTGATGATCGGCGTGATCAGGCCGCCGTCGATCGCCACAGCCATCGAGACGTCGGCGTTGTGGTGCATGGCGATGCCTTCTGGGGTGTAAGAGGCGTTCGCCTCCGGCACCTGCTTCAGCGCCAGGGCTGCGGCCTTGATGACGAAGTCATTGACCGAGACCTTGATGCCTTGCGGCTCCAGCATCTTGTTCACCTTCGCGCGGACGGCCATCAGCTGGTCGATCTCGACGTCGATGAAGAGCGGGAAGTGCGGGACGTTCTGGATGCTGTCGACCATGCGACGCGCGACGGCCTTCTTCATCCCGTCCAGCGGGATCAGGTCGTAGCTGCCGTCCGGGATGCCCATCTGGGCCAGCGACTGAGCCTGACGCGGGGCGATGCCCGTGGGCGCAGCGGCGGTCGTGGTGGAGGCCGCCGGTTGAGCGGCGCCCTTTCCAGCGGCTTGGGTCGCGCCCTCGACGTCGCGCTTGACGATGCGGCCGTGGGGGCCGGTGCCCTTGATCGACTTCAGATCGACGCCGTTCTGGGCGGCGATGCGACGGGCCAGGGGCGAAGAGAAGATGCGCTCTCCGCTGTCCGACTTCGGCGCAGCGGGGGCAGGAGCGGCAGGCGCTGCAGCCTTGGGCGCTTCAGCCTTGGCCGGTGCGGCTTCGGCCTTCGGGGCTTCAGCCTTGGCGGCGGGCGCAGCGGCAGCGGCGCCGCCCTCGTCCTTCAGGCGAGCGATCGGGGTGTTGACCTTCACGCCTTCCGTGCCTTCGGCGACCAGGATGTCGGTGACTTCGCCCTCGTCGACGGCTTCGACTTCCATCGTCGCCTTGTCGGTTTCGATCTCGGCGATGACGTCGCCGGCGGAGACGACGTCCCCCACCTTGACGTGCCACTTGGCCAGGACGCCCTCTTCCATCGTCGGAGACAGGGCCGGCATCAGGATGTCGGTCATTGAGCGGACTCCGTGTTCGCAGCCTGGGCCTTGGCGTGGGCCGCATCCCAGCTGTCGCAGATAGCCTTGAACGCCACAGCTTGATCAAAGCCGTGATGCTCGGCGTAGGCGTGGGAATAGTGCCAGGCCAGTTCAGCCAGCACGACGCCGATGTTGCCCGGCTCAGCCAGGGCCGGGCGGATGTTCATGATCGGGCCGGCGCCGTTCCACCAGACGCGGGCCAGTTCGATGATCTGGTCCTCGGGGGCGTTCAGACCCTCGGGAATCGGCAGCGAGCGTTGTTCGAGCGCAGCGGCGTCCATCATGCGTTCCCCTTCGGCGCATCGACAGGCTCGGCGACGGTCTGAACGTTGTCCGCCTTCACGACCTCGGAAAGGCCCTGAAGGATGCGGTTGTAGGCTTCGCGTTCGTTGTGGCCGTGACGCAGGGCGTAGCCGTGCGCCATGTGACGCGCGGCATAGGCCAGCAGTTCGCCGAACTTGATAGGGTCGTTGAAGGCAGGCTTCACCGACATGACCGGCTCGTCCTTCGACCACCACATCCGCAGGATTTCGATGGCCTGGGGATCAGCGGCGACGCTTTCGGGCGTCGTCAATTGGAACTCGGACGGCTCGCTCACGCCATCACCTTCTTCACAGCAGCGATGATCTTGTCCACGCCCGGCAGCGACAGCACTTCCAGGTTGGCGGCGTAGGGCAGCGGCACGTCTTCCTGGTGCACGCGCAGCGGCGGCGCATCCAGATAGTCGAAGGCGTGTTCGATCACGCGGGCCACGACCTCAGCGCCAACGCCCATCGGACCCCAGCCTTCTTCGGCCGAGACCAGACGGCTGGTCTTCTTGACGCTTTCGACGATGGTTTCGTGGTCCAGCGGACGCAGGGTGCGCAGGTCGATGACCTCGGCCTCGATGCCTTCCTCGGCCAGCTTCTCAGCGGCCTGGAGGGCGAAGCCGACCATGCGGGCGTGAGCCGTGATGGTGACGTCCTTGCCTTCGCGACGGACCTTGGCCTTGCCGATCGGCAGGACGTAGTCGTCGCCTTCCGGCACGTCGAACTCGGTGCCGTAGAGCATTTCGTGTTCGAGGAAGACGACCGGGTTCGGATCGCGGATGGCGGCTTTCAGCAGGCCCTTCGCATCGGCAGCATCGTAGGGCGCGATGACCTTCAGGCCCGGGATCTGGGCGTACCAGGCCGAATAGTCCTGGCTGTGCTGGGCGCCGACGCGGCTGGCCGCGCCGTTGGGACCACGGAAGACGATGTCGGCGCGAATCTGACCGCCCGACATATAGAGCGTCTTGGCCGCCGAGTTGATGATGTGGTCGATCGCCTGCATGGCGAAGTTGAACGTCATGAACTCGACGATCGGCTTCAGGCCCGCCATGGCGGCGCCGACGCCGAGACCGGCGAAGCCGTGCTCGGTGATCGGGGTGTCGATGACGCGGCGCTCGCCGAACTCCTGCAGCAGGTCGCGGCTGACCTTGTAGGCGCCCTGATACTGGGCGACTTCCTCGCCGATCAGGAAGACGCGGTCGTCACGACGCATTTCCTCGGCCATGGCGTCGCGCAGGGCGTCGCGCACGGTCGTCTTGACCAGCTTGGCGTCAGCCGGGATTTCCGGATCGCGCAGTTCAACCTTGGGCGCAGCCGGAGCGGCAGCAGCGGCCGGAGCAGCCTCGGCCTTGGGGGCTTCAGCCTTGGGCGCGGGCGCAGGGGCGCTGTCTTCGCCGGCCAGACGGGCGATCGGCGTGTTGACCTTCACGTTCTCGGAACCCTCGGCGACGAGGATTTCCAGCACTTCGCCTTCATCGACGGCTTCGACTTCCATCGTCGCCTTGTCGGTTTCGATCTCGGCGATCACCTGGCCGGCCGACACGGTGTCGCCTGCCTTGATGTGCCACTTGGTCAGCGTGCCCTCTTCCATCGTGGGGGACAGCGCCGGCATCAGAATGTCGGTCACGGATCAGGCCTCCACGTAGACGTCAGTATAGAGCTCGGACGGATCCGGCTCAGGGCTTTCCTGTGCGAACTGCACGGCTTCGGCGACGATGGCTTTCACCTCGTTGTCGATGGCCTTCAGCTCTTCCTCGGTCGCCTTGGCGGCGGCGAGCAGCATTTTCAGGTGGTCGATCGGGTCGCGGGTCTTCTTGACCTCGTCGACCTCTTCCTTGGTGCGGTACTTGGCCGGGTCCGACATGGAGTGGCCGCGATAGCGGTAGGTCTTCACCTCAAGGATGTAGGGGCCGCCGCCTTCACGGGCGCGCTTCACGGCGCGGGCCGTGGCGTCGCGGACCGCCAGCACGTCCATGCCGTCGACCTGCTCGCCCGGAATGCCGAAGCTGGCGCCGCGCATGTAGAGCTCGGTCGTGGACGACGAGCGTTCAATGCTCGTGCCCATGGCGTACTGGTTGTTCTCGATGATGTAGATGGCCGGCAGCTTCCACAGCTGGGCCATGTTGAAGCTCTCGTAGACCTGACCCTGGTTCGAGGCGCCGTCGCCGAAGTAGACGAAGGAGACGCTGTCGTCGCCACGGTACTTGCCGGCGAAGGCCAGGCCGGTGCCCAGCGCCACCTGGGCGCCGACGATGCCGTGACCGCCGTAGAAGCCGGTCGCGGTGTCGAACATGTGCATCGAACCGCCCTTGCCCTTAGACGAGCCGCCGATACGGCCGGTCAGCTCGGCCATGACGGCGTTGGGGTCCATGCCCGCGGCCAGCATGTGGCCGTGGTCGCGGTAGCCGGTGATGATCTTGTCGTGGCCCTGCTTGACGCTCTCCTGAACGCCCACCGCCACGGCCTCCTGGCCGATGTAGAGGTGGCAGAAGCCGCCGATCAGGCCCATGCCGTAAAGCTGGCCCGCGCGCTCCTCGAAGCGGCGGATGAGGACCATTTCGCGGTAGAAGCGCAGCAGGTCTTCTTTCGAAGCCTGGGGCGTGTTCGGAATCTTGGTGTCGTCCGCGCTGGACGAGGATTTATGAGCGGCGGCTTTCGCCATCCGGCATCTCCCGGCTGCGCCCCCAGTTTCAGGGACTCTTATCGTTACGGAAAGGGGCTTTAGCAGCCTTCGTTCCCGAAACGCAAAGCGCGCCGGCCTAGCTGTAACAATAGTTCAGGAGGTCTGGATCGCGTCAGGATTGTGCGCGACCGGGGCGCTCAGGCGAACCACGTAGTCGCGCGGATCGGCAAAGCCGAGCACCGCCCTCGCCCGTTCTTCCAGGAGATCCTTGGACAGGCTCTCGGTCCGCAGGTAGCGCACGCGCACTTCCAGGTCGCGGCGTTGCTCCGTCAGGTGGGCCAGTTGAGCCTCGCGCTTGGCGAGAAGCGCGTCACGCTCGCCGCCGCTCAACAGGCCGCGCTGCCCCGTCAGGGCCTGGACCCCCAGATAAAGGATCAGGAACAGCAGGAAGGCGGACGGAAGGTAGGGCTTCATCTGCTCGGGCACGACGGACGCTCCTTCTGAGCGTGAACACAGTTTCCCGATCCTGACCGAAAATGCCTAACGAACCGTAGCTTGGCCGTAATTGCGAACGCCGCCTCCGAGGTTCGGAGACGGCGCTGCGCACATCTTTGTGAGGCGGTTTATTTCAGCAGCATGCCGTCGCCGAAATAGGCGGCCTGGTCGCCCAGCATCTCTTCGATGCGCAGCAGTTGGTTGTACTTGGCCGTCCGATCCGAACGAGCCAGCGAGCCGGTCTTGATCTGTCCGCAGTTGGTGGCGACCGCCAGGTCGGCGATGGTCGAGTCCTCGGTTTCGCCCGAACGGTGGCTCATCACGGAGGTGTAACCGGCGCGGTGCGCCATATCGACGGCGTCCAGGGTCTCGGACAGGGTGCCGATCTGGTTGACCTTGATCAGGATGGAGTTGGCCAGGCCTTCGCCGATCCCGGCGGCCAGACGACGCGGGTTGGTCACGAACAAGTCATCGCCGACCAGCTGAACGCGGTCGCCCAGACGGTCCGTCAGGAGCTTCCAGCCGTCGAAGTCATCCTCGGCGCAGCCGTCCTCGATCGAGACGATGGGGAAGCGCTCAACCAGGTCGGCCAGGTAACCGACCATGCCGTCGGCGTCGAAGGCCTTGCCCTCGCCCGTCAGGTTGTACTTGCCGTTCTTGAAGAACTCGGTCGAGGCGACGTCGAGGCCCAGGTGGAAGTCCTCGCCCGCCAGATAGCCGGCGGCCTGACCCGCCTTGGTGATGAAGGCCAGGGCTTCTTCGGCCGAGGCCAGGTTCGGGGCGAAGCCGCCCTCGTCGCCGACGTTGGTGTTGTGGCCGGCATCCTTCAGCGCCTTCTTCAGGGCGTGGAAGATTTCAGCGCCCATTCGCAGGGCGTCCGAGAAGCTGTCGGCGCCGGTCGGCAGGATCATGAACTCCTGAATGTCGATCGGATTGTCGGCGTGGGCGCCGCCGTTGATGATGTTCATCATCGGGGTCGGTAGGATGCGGGCCGAGACGCCGCCGATGTAGCGGTGCAGCGGCAGGTTGGAACTGATGGCGCTGGCCTTGGCCGCAGCCAGCGACACGCCGAGGATGGCGTTGGCGCCGAGACGGGCCTTGTTCTCGGTGCCGTCCAGCTCGATCAGGGCTTCGTCCAGACGGCGCTGGTCCTCGGCGTCCATGCCGCTGAGGGCGTCGAAGATCTCGCCGTTGACGGCGTCGACCGCCTTCTGGACGCCCTTGCCGCCCCACATGTCCATGTCGCCGTCGCGCAGTTCGACGGCTTCGTGCGCGCCGGTCGAGGCGCCCGACGGCACGGCGGCGCGTCCGAAGCTGCCGTCTTCCAGGGTCACATCGACTTCGACCGTCGGATTGCCCCGGCTGTCGATGATCTGGCGGGCGACGATGTCGGCGATGTCGGTCATGGGAAGGCGCTCTGTCAGGAGAAGAAAGGTGCAACGGCCGGTTTAGACCAGCCGTCGCCGAATCGCCACCGGGCGACGCGCCTTCCCTGATTTCGGCGTCAGCTGCAGCCTTCGACGTTCTGAATACTGGGTCCGCCCCCGTGGATGAAGGCGACTTTGCCGTCGTCACCGATCTCGAACATCAGACCGCGCGCGGTCGGATCGGTGACATAGGCTCCCTGCAGCTGAGGCCTGCCCGGCCAGAGGGTCACATAGGCCGAGGGCGCACCCTGATACTTGTGCGGCGTCACGGTGGCGGCCCCATAGCGAGCCTTCAACTGCTCGCCGTCAGCGCCGACGCCGACGCCGTCCTCAGTCTTGACGGTCGAATCCCTGGTGGCGGTCAGCCGCGTCAGGACCCCTTTCTCCACCATGACCAGCAGGCCCTCGGGGGCGTGGGGCGGATGGTAGTAGCGACACTCGGACGGTTCGGCTTCGGCCGCATTGGCGGGCGGCGGTCCGACCGCAGCGTCCGCCTCGGCCTGGGTCATGCCGATCTTCAGGGGGCCGTAGCCTAGCGGGGTCAGCACGTTGGCGGATGCGGCGTCGCCCATGACCGCCGGAGCGGCGGCATCGGGCGCCTTGGCGGATTCCGGGGCATCGCAAGCGGCCAGGGCCAGCAGGGCGACAGAACTGAGGACGGCGTTGCGGATCATGCGGAGCGCTCCAGTGATTTAGCTTCACCGCACACAACGCACGAAAACGGCGCGCGATGACATCGCGCGCCGTTAAATCTATCGTCCGGCCGAAGCCGAGGCCGTAATGAAGACTAGTCTTCCTTCGGCGTGATGACCTGACGGCCGCGATAGGTGCCGGTCTTCAGGTCGATGTGGTGCGGACGCTTCAGCTCGCCCGTGTCCTTGTCTTCGACATAGGAGTTGGCGCCGAGGGCGTCATGTGCGCGACGCATGTTGCGACGCGAGGGGGATACTTTGCGCTTCGGAACGGCCATGTCCGTCTCAATCTCATAAGTCGGTGCGCCGTGAAGACGCGAAAACATACAGTAGCGGCCCCCCGATAAGAGCCGCCACGCGAGGCCGGGCTTATGCATGAAGACGTTCCCGATTTCAAGCCGTGCCGCGACAATCTGGAAACCTATGCAGAGTGGCGCATCTGATCGACCTGCGCCAAGGTCCGGAAACCGATGTCACGGGAGGACTGGATGCGCAAATTCTGGATGGCGACTATGGTCGCAGGGCTCGCTGTCAGCACAGCAGGAGCCGCCCTGGCCAAGTCGGGCGTGACCGTTCTGGCCTTGCCCGAAGCCGCCGCCTATCCCGAAGGCGTGGCGGTCGATCCTGCCACCGGCGCCGTCTATACCAACAGCGCAAACACCGGCCTGGTGTTCAGAGTGGACCCAGACACTGGCAAGACCTCCCTTGTCGGCGACCCGCTGGATATGGCCGCTGCCCAGCCGAAATCCCCGGCATCAGTGGCTTTGGGCTTGAAGGCCGACGGCGAAGGACGTCTTTGGGTCGCTGGTGCGCGCACAGGCGCCATGCATGTGCTCGATATCGCGACGGGTCAGCGGCTGGCGCGCTTCACCACGCCCGAGGGGGCGGCGCTGATCAATGACGTGGCTCTGACATCCGACGCCGCCTTCTTCACAGACACCCTGCGCCCGGTCCTATGGCGAGCCGCGCGGGACGCCGTCGTGGATACGAAGCTGGAGCCTTGGCTGTCGTTTGACGGCACGCCCCTGCAGTACGGCGAAGAGCCGAACCTGAACGGCATCGTGGCCACGCCCGACGGTCGCTATCTGATCGTCATACAGATGAAGGCAGGGCGTCTGTTCCGAATCGACACCCGGACTCGTGAAGTCGCGATGATCGAGACGAGTGATTCGGCGCTGGACGGTGGCGACGGTCTGGCGCTGCTCGGTCAGCGGCTTTTCGTCGTGCGCCAGTGGTCGGAAGAGATTGTCGCCCTGGACCTCGCCGCAGACTTCACAACAGCGACCGAGGCGAAGCGGCTCAAGTTCGCCGAGCTGGCATGGCCGGCGACTGCGGCGGTGCGCGGTGATCAACTGATCGTCGCCAACAGCCAGTTGAACCGCCGAAGCTCTGGCGATCCTGCCCTGCCGTTCAGCCTGGTCTCGATCCCGCTGTCGGCGTTCGACTAGCCACGGATCAGTGCGTCCGCCACGGCCTCGCCGATGGCCAGCGAACTGGTCAGACCCGGGCTCTCGATCCCGAACAGGGCCATCAGGCCGTCGATGCCGTGATGCTGGCGCCCATGCAGCTGGAAGTCCGGCTGCGGCTCGCCCGGTCCGTGCAACTTGGGCCGGATGCCCGCGTAGTCGGGCGTCAGCCGCTCGACCGTCACGCCGGGCCAGAAGCGACGGATATAGCCTGCGAACGCCTCGGCCTGGGCCGGATCGACGGAATAGTCCTCAGTCTCGACATAGGCCAGGTCGGGGCCGAAAACCCCCTGCCCGCCCAAATCCTTGCGGTAGTGGGTGCCCAGCGCTCCGGGAATGGGCGGCGGGTATATCAGTCGGTTGAACGGCGCCGGACCCGTCAGACGGAAATAGACGCCCTTGCCCAGATGGCGCGCCGGAATGTCGGCGGCGGGATAGCCGTCGATGGCGGCGGCCACGGTCTGTGCCGACAGGCCGGGAGCCGTGACCAGCAGGCGCGTCGTCAGCACCGCCCCGCCCTCCCCCGAATCTGGGCCGCCCGCCGTGATCCTGAAACCGCCGTCGGGCAGCGGTTCGGCGCGCTCGAACGGCGTGGAGATGACGACCGATCCGCCCGCGTCTTCGATCTCGCCCTGCAGGGCCAGCATATAGCCGTGACTGTCGAACAGGCCGCTCTCCGGCGACAGGATGGCGGCGTGGGCGTTCAGTTCAGGCTCCAGCGCCCGCGCCTGGGCGCCGGTCAAATGCTCCAGCCCCTCGACGCCGTTGGTCGTGGCCTGCTGGAAGATGGCCTCGATGCGCTGGACCTCGGCTTCCTCGGTCGCCACGACCAGCTTGCCGCATTTCCAGTGGTCGATCTTGTGACTGGCCAGGAAATCATAGAGGGCCCGCCGCCCCTCGACGCAGAACTTCGCCTTCAGCGAGCTGGTCGGATAATAGAGTCCGCCGTGGATGACCTCCGAATTGCGCGAGGACACGCCCTGACCGATGTGGGCTTCCTTCTCCAGCACCAGAACCGACAGGCCACGCTTGGCCAAAGCGCGCCCACAGGCCAGCCCCACCGCACCCGCGCCCACGACCGTCGCATCGAAGTCGAAAGGCGCGCTCATGGGTCCTACCTTTTGCCGTACAGCGCCTTGGCGCGGCCTTCGAAACACTGGATCAGCTTGTCGACCGCTCGGTCGAAATTCGCGTGCAGCATCATGTCCAGCATCCGCGATTTGAAGGCGAAGTCGATGAAGAACTCCAGCCGCGCCCCGTCGGGATGGGGATGGAACTCCCAGCGGTTCTTCAGATGCTTGAACGGCCCGCGGATCAGACCGACCTCGACCTTGGGCGCATGGATGTCATGCCGCACCCAGGTCGAGAACCGCTCGTTCAGGAAGGCGAAGCCCACGCCCGCCTCGGCGTCCAGTAGGCGGACGCCCGGCGCCTCGTCCCGCTTATTCCAGACGCGCATGGACGTGATCCACGGCACGAAGGCGGGATAGGACTCCACATCCGCGACCAGCTTGGCCAGATCTTCGGGCGCATAGGGAAGAATGCGCGTAACGCGATGCACCGCCATTCAGGCTTAACGCGCCGAACGGCCTGCCTGCGCCAGACGCGCGGCCTTCAGGCGGGCGAAGTCGTCTCCGGCGTGGTGCGACGAGCGCGTCAGCGGCGACGACGACACCATCAGGAAGCCCTTGGCGCGGGCGATGGCCTCATAGGCCTTGAACTCTTCGGGCGTGATGAAGCGGTCGATGGCGGCGTGCTTGCGCGTCGGCTGCAGGTACTGGCCGATGGTGATGAAGTCGACGCCGGCGGAGCGCATGTCGTCCATCACCTGCATGACCTCTTCCTTGGTCTCGCCCAGACCGACCATGATGCCAGACTTGGTGAACTGGTTCGGGTCTCGCTCCTTGACCATCTGCAGCAGGCGCAGGGAATGGAAGTAGCGCGCGCCGGGGCGGATCTTCAGATAGAGGCGCGGAACCGTCTCGAGGTTGTGATTGAAGACATCGGGCGTGGCGTCGATCATCACCTCGGCCGCGCCGTCCTTGCGCAGGAAGTCGGGCGTCAGGATCTCGATGGTGGTGTTGGGCGCCTGGAGCCGGATTTGACGCACCACTTCGGCGAAGTGGGCGGCGCCGCCGTCGGCCACGTCGTCGCGGTCCACCGAGGTGATGACCACGTGGTTCAGACCCATTTGCTGCACGGCCAGGCCGACCTTGGCCGGCTCTTCCGGGTCCAGGGCCTGCGGCAGGCCGGTCTTGACGTTGCAGAAGGCGCAGGCCCGCGTGCAGGTGTCGCCCATGATCATCAGGGTGGCGTGCTTCTGGCTCCAGCACTCACCGATGTTGGGACAGGCCGCTTCCTCACAGACCGTCACCAGACCCTTGGAGCGGACGATCTCCTTGGTCGCATTATATTGGCCCGAACCAGGCGCCTTGACGCGCAGCCAGTCAGGCTTCTTCAGCACCGCCGATTCCGGGCGGTTCTGTTTTTCCGGGTGACGCAGCTCTGAAGGCTTCTTCGTCAGGGTATCGATCAGCGTGACCATAGCCGGCGGTCTGGCTCCTGTGCAGAAGGGCGGTATGTCGGCTTTCCGACCGCCGATGGCAAGCCACAGACGGTTTCAGTGAGGAAGATGCGACGTTCACGCGACGTTACGCATCTTTTCAAGGCGACCTTACGTCACTAGGTTCCGGCCTCTTGTAACCGAGAGGGCCGTGTCAGAGCTCTCCGAAGGAGGACGTGCTTGCGGGCTGCCCTGGACCCCAAGGTCTATGACGAATCCCTGTTCGACGCGCTGATCGACGCGCGCGCCCGCTATGGCGACAAGGAGATCCTGGAAGACCAGGATCGTCATCCCCTGACCTATACTGGCCTGATCCGCGCCGCCTTCGTGCTGGGCCGCAAGATCGCCGCCATGACCCAGCCGGGCGAGCGCGTCGGCGTTCTGCTGCCGTCCAGCGCGGGCGTGGTCGTGACCTTCTTCGGCCTGCACGCCTTTGGGCGGGTGCCGGTCATGCTGAACTTCACCTCGGGCGAGGCCAATCTGAAGGCGGCGCTGAAGACCGCGGGCGTCACCAAGATCCTGTCGGCCAAACGCTTCGTCACCCAGGCCAAGCTGGACGACCTGATGACGGCCCTGGGCGAGGTCGCCGAGATCATCTGGCTGGACGACGTGCGCAAGACCATCGGCCTGGCCGACAAGCTGTACGGTCTCAGCGCCGGCATGGCCCCGCGCCGCTTCCGCGTGAAGACCGATCCCGATTCGCCGGGCGTGGTCCTGTTCACCTCCGGCAGTTTCGGCGCGCCCAAGGGCGTGGTGCTGAGCCAGCGCAATCTGGTCGCCAACGCCCGTCAGGTCGCGACCCACATCGACCTGAAGCCCGAGTGGGTGATGTTCAACCCGCTACCGACCTTCCACTCCCTGGGCCTGACGGGCGGTGTCATCCTGCCGCTGCTGCAAGGGATGAAGGCGTTCGAATACCCCTCGCCCCTGCACGCCAAGCAGATCACCGACCTGCTGCCCCAGGTGAAGGCCTCGATCCTGTTCGCGACCGACACCTTCCTGAACCAGTACGCGCGTGTGGCCGAGCCGGACGATTTCGCCACCCTGCAATTCGTCGTCGCCGGGGCCGAGAAGGTACGCGACGAGACGCGTCAGATGTTCAACACCAAGTTCGGCGGCGTGGAACTGCTCGAAGGCTATGGCGCGACCGAGGCGGCGCCCGTCGTCGCCGTGAACCACCCCGACCGCAACCGCCCCGGCACGGTCGGCCAGATCATGCCCGGCATGGAATATCGTCTGGACACGGTTCCGGGCATTGAGGGCGGCGGCCAGTTGTTCCTGCGCGGGCCCAATGTCATGGCCGGCTATATCTCGCCGAACGACCCCAAGGGCATAGAGCCGCTGGCGGGCGGCTGGCATGACACCGGCGACATCGTCGACATCGACGACGAGGGCTACATCACCATCCTCGGTCGGGTGAAACGCTTCGCCAAGGTCGGCGGCGAAATGGTCTCTTTGCTGGCGGTCGAGGACATGGCCGGCGCCGTCTGGCCCGACAACCGCCACGCGGCGGTCTCGGTGCCGGACAGCAAGAGGGGCGAACGCCTGATCCTGGTCACAGACCACGAAGGCGCGGCCTCGGCCCAGTTGTCGGAATGGGCGCGCGACAACGGTGCGCCTGAGCTGGCGGTGCCCAAGAAGATCATCAAGATCGCCATCATTCCGGTCCTGGGCACTGGCAAGACCGACTATGTCGCCATCCAGAAACTGGTCGAGGACGCCCTGAAAGCCGTCTGATCAGGACGGCTTGCAGAGCGCACAGCTTGGCCTAACCTCCGCCTTTGCGCGCTGCGTCGGTCCAGTCCCTGGACCTGACGGACAGGCGTGATCGGGAGGAAAAAACGAATGGCGAGTTCAACGTCTCTTTCGGCCTGGGCTCCGCGCTTCCAGAGCATTCTGCGGATCGTGGCCGGTCTGCTGATCCTGCAGCATGGCGCGCAGAAGATCCTGGGCTTCCCGCCCGGCGGCCAGGACGGCGGCTTTGACGTCTCCAGCCTGTCCACGCTGGCCGGCTGGTCCGGGCCGATCGAACTGGTCGGCGGCGTCCTGATCGTGCTGGGTCTGTTCAGCCGCCCGACCGCCTTCATCCTGTCCGGCTTCACCGCTGTGGCCTACTGGATGGTGCATGCGCCGCAGAGCCCCTATCCGATCAACAATGGGGGCGAGCTGGCGGCGCTCTACTGCTTCGTCTTCCTGTATCTCTTCTTCGCGGGTCCCGGTCCGATCGCCCTGGACAACATGATGCGCGGCGGTCGTCGCCGCTGACGATCAGATCGGCGCCTGGATCAGCCGATCCGGGCGCCGGTCATCGAGATCGAACCGCCTTCGATGGCGTCGGTAAAGAAGCTGACCGCCTCGCCCGGCGCCTGCTGGGCCGCGACGTAGAGCAGCGGCAGATAGTGCTCGTCGGTCGGCACGCTGAGCTGAGCCTGTTCGGCCAGATGCACCCAGTCGATCAGGGCGTCGTGGTCCCCGGCGAGGAAGGCGCGCTTCACCGCCTCGTTGAAATCGACGGCCCAGTCGTAGGGCTCGCCGCCTGCCCGTTTCCACGTCCGCAGATTGTGCACGAAGTCGCCCGACCCGGCGATGAGGACGCCTTCGTCCCGCAGCGGGCGCAGCTTCTTCGCCAGCTGATAGTGCCCCCGCGCGTCGAGGTTACGATCCAGCGACAGCTGCACAATCGGCACATCTGCCTCAGGCCAGACGTGAGCCAGAACCGACCAGGTGCCGTGATCCAGTCCCCATTGAGTCGTCGCTTGCGCGCCCGTCAGTTCCGCCACCCGGGACGCCAGCGAAGGCGATCCGGGCGCGGGATACTGCATGGCGTGAAGCTCGGGCGGGAAGCCGCCGAAATCATGGATAGTTTCCGGCTGCTCCTGCGCCGTCACACCCAGTCCGCGCGTCTCCCAGTGGGCCGAGACCATGACCACGCCCTTGGGCTTGCCGATCTCTTCTCCCAGCGCGCGCCAGGCGTCCGCATAGGGACCGCCCAGGGCGTTCATCGGAGAACCGTGGCCAAAGAAGACAGCGGGCTGGCGCATGATCTTAACCGTGCAGCTTCTTGGCGATTTCAGCGATATGCTGACCCTGATAGCGGGCGCCGTCCAGTTCATTGTCGCTGGGCATGCGCGAGCCGTCGCCCTTGGTCAGGGTGGTCGCGCCATAGGGCGATCCGCCGGTGATCTCGTCCATGTTCATCTGCCCCTGGAAGCTGTAGGGCAGACCGGCGACGACCATGCCTTGATGCAGGAAGAAGTTGTGCAGGCCGCTGAAGGTGGTTTCCTGACCGCCGTGCTGGGTGGCGGATGCCGTGAAGGCGCCGCCGACCTTGCCGATCAGCTTGCCGGTGAACCACAGGCCGCCGGTCTGATCCAGGAAAGCGCGCATTTGCGAGGCGGCCGTGCCGAACCGCGTGCCGGCCCCAATGATGATGGCGTCGTAGTCGGCCAGTTCATCCACAGCGGCGATGGGCGCGGCCTGATCCAGCTTGTAGCCCGACTTCTGCGCCAATTCCGTCGGCACCGTTTCCGGCACCCGCTTGATGTCCACCACGGCGCCGTCCACACGACGCGCGCCTTCAGCGACGGCTTCGGCCATCTGCTCGATGTGGCCATAGGTCGAGTGATAGAGGACGAGAATCTTGGGCATCAAACGCTCCGCTAAATCTGACTGATACAAAAGCAACTGCATCAGTGTCTGATTTAACGCGATGTTGCGGCGCCGCAAGCCCCGGCGGTCAAATTTCCATGCGGCGCGCCAAGGGGCAGACCCGGTCGTAGAAGGCCTGCGTCGCGGGCGCCCGCCCGCCGCGCGACAGGATAAAGCGGTGCTCGACCACCATGGCCTGCTGCTCGATGTTCAGCCCGCCCCAGTCGCACAGGTCGTCCAGCGGATAGGCGTAGGCGGCGGGGCCGTCGCCCGCCCTTAGCTTGCTCAACAGCAGGTTCAGACCGTTCTGGGCCTGCCAGACATGGACCAGTTCATGAATGAAGACGGCCTGGGTCCGTAGAGGCGCGCGCGACAAGTCGGGCTCCAGCGTCTTCTTCGGCCAGACGATCCAGTCGCGTCCGAACCAGCGCCCCGGCACAAAGGCCCGGTCGAACGGCCAGGGCGAGGCCAGGAAGCGGATGTCGTCCAGCCTCAGGGCCGCGCCGAAGACCTCGCGGGCCAGCGCCGCCTCACCGTCCGCCAGCGGCCGTATCATCGCCAGTCCATTCCCAGTGCCAAGGCTCGAAAACATAGGGAGTGAAGCCGAACCGCGCAGCATTGGCCACCAGCCAGCGATAGGCCGGTCCCTGGGCCATATGGCGACGGCTCATCGGGTCGGTGGAATCCACCCCCATGCCGGCGACATGACCGACGTGAATGTCGATCGCGGTTCCCGTCCGATGCGGCGAACAGACCGCCCGACGAAGGCCATCGCAATTGCCTTGCGCAGCGCAACGGGCGGCGTCGGCTTCCGGGTCGCGGAAGCCGGAAAAGATCTGCATCAGTTCCGGGTCAGCAGCGATGGCCGGCACCTCGGCGCGAGCGGCGGCGGCCATGCGACGATAGGCTTCCAGCACGTCGCGGCGCAGCAGGCGGGTCATCCGTTCGGCGTGTTCCTCCTGCGGCGAGAGGTAGCCCAGCATGTTGATAGGCGGCGGCTCGGGGCATTCCCCCCTCACCCGCGCCATGACGAAGGGGCGCCGTTCCTGCCACAGGCCGCGAAACACCTGGAAGGTCGGCTGGTCGAACTGACCCGTCGCCATCAGGCCATAGCGCGCCTGAAACCCGGCCAGGGCCTCGGCGAAGGCCGGTGACGCCGGATCACACGGCGACCCGATCTCGCGCTGGATCAGGGGCGTATAGGTCTCCCATCCCCATTCCGGCGCCCCGAACGGCGACCATTCCAGGGTATAGAGTGAAATCCCGTTGGCCTGAGCCGCATTGTCCCAGGCGTTAGTGGGCCGATCACAAATCTGGGCGTCGGCCTTCGCCGCTCCGGCGCCGACGAGCGTTGCAAGAAACACTGCAGCAAGGATCGCAAATCGCACTGACATGGCGCCAGCAGGCCTCAGCTTGCCGGGAACCGCAAGGGCGTCTTCGCCTGTTCGTCGAAAACCGGCATGGTGACGCTGCGGCCGACTCAGGCCGACCATGTTCGGACGCCTGATGTCATCTGTCGCCGCCGCTGACGCGCCTCGCCGTTCCAATGCTGTTCTGGCCGCCTTTTCAGGGCCGTGCCTGCCGCTGGCGGCGTTCGGCGTGGCCCTGCCCGTCACCCTGCCCGAGTTCTACGCCACCCATGTCGGGATGGAGATGGGCATGGTGGCCGCCGTCTTCATGGCGGTGCGGGTGATCGACATCCTGTTCGATCCCTTCATCGGCTGGGGCATGGACAAGACCAAGACGCGGTTCGGCCGCTATCGTCCGTGGATGGCGGTCTCGACACCGATCCTGATGCTGTCGGCACTGATGATGTTCGTCCTGGTCCAGCCCGGCGCCGGGCCCGCCTATCTGTTCGCCTGGCTGCTGGTTCTCTACCTCGGCTTCTCGATCGGCACCCTGGGCCAGCTCGGCTGGGCGGCGGTTCTGGCGCCCCAGTATGACCAGCGAAGCCGCGTCTATGGCTGGTGGCAGGTGTTCAACATCATCGGCGTCATCCTGATCCTGATCCTGCCGACCGTGGTGGTGAAGTCGGGCATCGGCGACTATGCCGACGGCGTGCGGATCATGGGCTGGGCCATCCTGATCGCCCTGCCTGTCACCATCGGCCTGGCCATGATCGCCGTGCCCGAGCCGGTCAATGTCGGTGCCCCGCCTCATGGCGGCCCCAAGGCCTATCTGGCGCTATTCCGCATGAAAACGGTGCGCAAGCTGCTGATCGCCGACCTGCTTCTGGGCATTGCGCCGGGCATCACCGGCTCGCTGCTGTTCTTCTTCTTCGGCCAGATCAAGGGCTACGACCACAGCCAGGCCGGCCTGTTCATGCTGATCTATTTCATGGCTGGACTAGTCGGGGCGCCGATCTGGGCCTGGTTGGCGACCAGGATCGGCAAGGACAGGGCTCTGGCCGTCGCCAGCCTGATCTTCTCGGTCTTCTATGTCGGCGCGACCCTGGTTCCCGGCGGCAACTTCGCCCTGACGGCGACGGCCATGTTCATCGCCGGCCTGCCCTATGCGGCGGGCCTGTTCCTGCTGCGCGCCATGATGGCCGATGCAGGCGACGAGGTGCGGCTGGAAACGGGCGTGGACCGCACCGGCCTGATGTTCTCCATCCTGTCGGCGACGACCAAGCTGGGTCACGTCTTCGCCCTGCTGCCCTACGCCCTGCTGCCGCTGGCAGGGTTCAAGGCCCTGCCGGGACCGGAGGGCAACAGCGAGTTCTCGCTGCTGATCCTGCAAGTCCTGTTCATCGCCGTGCCCGGCCTGCTATTGGCCGCCACCGCCTGGGTATTGAAGGGCTATCCCCTGACGCCTAAGCGCCACGATGAAATCCGCGAGGCGCTTGCGCTGCGCGACGCCGGGACCGCCTGAATGACCCACTCCGTCGACCGCCTGAAAGAGATCATGGTTCGCCTGCGCGATCCGAACGGCGGTTGCCCCTGGGACGTCGAGCAGACCTTCGCGACCATCGCCCCCTATACGATCGAGGAAGCCTACGAGGTCGCCGACGCCATAGAGCGCGCCGACATGGAGGAGTTGAAGGTCGAACTGGGCGACCTGCTGTTCCAGGTCGTCTTCCACGCCCGCATGGCTGAGGAGGCCGGGCACTTCGCCTTTGACGACGTGGCCGACGCCATGGCCGACAAACTGGTCCGCCGCCACCCTCACGTCTTCGGCGAGGAAGCCGCCAAGCCCAGCGGCTCGGCCCAGAAGGCGCGCTGGGAGGACATCAAGGCCGCCGAGCGTCAGGCCAAGGCGCAACACGGCGTGCTGGACGATGTTCCGGTCGGCCTGCCCGCCCTGACCCGCGCCGCCAAGCTGACCAAGCGCGCGGGTCGCGTCGGTTTCGACTGGCCCTCGACCGACGAGGTCTTCGACAAGCTGGCCGAAGAGGTCGAGGAACTGCGCGTGGAGATCGCCGCCGGCGACAAGGAAAAGGCGCGCGAGGAACTGGGCGACCTGCTGTTCGTCGTCGCCAACCTGGCCCGCAAGCTGGAGGTCGAACCCGAAGACGCCCTGCGCGCCGCCAACGCCAAGTTCGTGCGCCGCTTCAGCTTCATCGAAGCCGAGCTGGCCAGGGACGGTCGCACCCCGGAACAGTCGGATCTGGCCGAAATGGACGCCCTTTGGGACGCCGCCAAGGCAGCGGAGAAGGGCTGATCCTGCGACGTTCGACCTCATCATCTTCGACTATGACGGCGTCGTCGCCGACAGCGAGCTGCTGAACAACGCCATCCTTGCGAACCTGCTGACGGAAGTCGGGATGCCGACCACGCTGGACGAGGCCCTGGCGACCTATGTGGGCAAGCGGTGGCTGGATTGCCTCGCCCTGATCGAGGCGCGGTTCGGCCCCTGCCCCGAGGGGCTGCACGCCGAGTGGACACGGCGCTGTCACGCCCGCGCGCCGCTGGAGCTCGCCCCGGTCACGGGAGCGCTTGAGTTCATGAGGTCGCGAAACGAGCGCCGGTGCATCGCCTCTTCAAGCCCGCTGGACTGGATCAAGATGGGGCTGAGCCGCTTCGGCCTTGCATCGACATTCGACGCCTTGGTCTTCAGCGCGACCGTCCACGTCACGCGCGGCAAGCCTCACCCGGACCTGTTCCTGCACGCCGCCGCCGAGATGCGCGTCGATCCCGCCAGAGCCCTGGTGATCGAGGACAGCCTCAGCGGCGTGACCGCGGGCGTCGCCGCCGGGATGACCGTGGTCGGGCTCTGCGCAGGCGGTCATATGCGCAACGGGGACGGCGAGCGTCTGCGAGACGCCGGGGCCCACCATGTCGTCGACGACTATGCGAAGATCAGCGCCATCCTGGACGCCTGATCGAGCGCTCACACGTAGCGCAGTTCCTGAAGGTCGATCTCGCGGATCAGCCGGCGCGCGGTTTCTTCGTCCACCAGACGTTGCCGGCCCAGACGGACCAGTTCGTCGCGCTCGGCGGCAAGGCCCGCCAGGCGCAGCTGGCGCTCGATCTCGTCGCCGCGCTGGGTGCGGACCAGATCATCGCCCTCGCTGTGGCTGCGGCTCTCGATGCGGCGGCGATAGACCTCCATCAGCCGTGTAGCGGTCTCGGCGTAGAGGTCGGGGTCCGACTTGCCCTCGGCCATGGCGTGTTGACGGTCCTCGATGGCGCGCAGAGCCGCCGTAGCCGCCGCCACGCGCGAACGGTCTTCTTCCTCGAGGTGCGACGGCTCGGGCGGCAGCTCGACGTTCTTGAGCAAACGCGGCAGGGCGATAGTCGCCAGCACCAGCGAAACAATGATCACCCCCGCCGCCAGGAAGATGGCCAGGTTGCGAGCGGGCATGGGCGTGCCGTCGCTCAGGACGAAAGGCAGGGTCAGGATGCCGGCGAGGGTGATGGCCCCGCGCACCCCGGCCAGCGACATGACGGCCACCAACCTCAGCCCGACCTTGGCCGGCGCGTTCGGCCCCCGCTTGCGATAAAGGGTCAGTTTCAGTGAGGTCCACACCCAGACGAAGCGCAGCGCCGCCAGCGCGGCGACGATGGCGAAGACATAGACCGCCAGCCACCAGACCTCTTTGTGCTGGGTCGTCTGGATGACCTCGGCGGCGCGCGCCATGATCGACGGCATCTGTTCGCCCAGGATGACGAAGATCAGGCCGTTGGCGACGAACTGCACCGTGTCCCAGACCACGGCCCGGCGGATGCGGGTGGCCGCCTGGGCCATGCCGCTGCGCTCGGTGAAGCTCATGGTCACACCCGCGGCGACGGCCGCCAGAATGCCCGATCCATGCACCGCTTCGGCGGCCAGATAGGCCGCGAAAGGGATCAGGAGGCTGATCAGGATCTGACCGCCGACGTCCTCGCCCCAGCGGCGGCTGATCCAGCCCTTGAGCAGGCCGATGGCCAGGGTCACGACAACCCCAACCGCGATCCCTGAGACGGCCAGCCAGGCGAAGGTCCCGACCGCATTGGTCAGGGAAAACGCCCCGGTCGTGGCCGCGACCACGGCGATGCGCATGCAGGTCAGGCCAGTCGCATCGTTGAGCAGCGATTCGCCCTCGAGGATATGCATCAGGCGCTTGGGGATCGGCGCCCGGGCCGCAACGGCCGACACTGCGATGGGATCGGTCGGCGACAGGATGGCCGCCAAGGCGAAGGCCACCGCCAGCGGCATGGAGGGAATCATCCAGTGGATCAGGAAGCCCAGCCCCAGGACAGTGAAGATCACCAGCCCCAGCGCCAGCTCCAGAATCACCACCCGGTCGCGGAACAAGGCCTCGTTGGGAATGCGCCAGCCGTCCACGAACAGCAGGGGCGGCAGGAACAGCAGGAAAAAGATATCGGGCTTCAGATCGACCGATTGCCCGGTGATCAGCACCACGCCCGCGCCAAGACCGATCTGCACCAGAGGCAGGGCGATCCGCGTCATCCGCGCCACCCAGCCCGAGACCACCACGGCCAGAAGCAGGAAGAGGATGGTCTCGATCAGGTGCATGGGACTAGTCGATGATGTCCGGGTAGAGGCGCTCCAGGCGTCCCAGAGCCGAGGGATGCAGTCGCACCACCATATGCGTCAGGCCGTCGGCGTCGGTATCGCGGAAGGTGACACGACCGTTCTCGTACAGCCAGGCCAGGGCTTCGCCCTGGTCCGGTTGCAGCGTCAGGCGCGTCTCGGGATCATCGTCGATCAGGGCGGCGATGGTCTCGCGCAGGGGTTCTATGCCTTCGCCTGTCCAGGCCGAGACGGCGACCGCCTTGCCCTCGCGCGCCAGACGCTCGGCCTGGCCCGTAACCGCTTCGCGCACGTCAGCGTCCAGCAGATCGATCTTGTTCCAGACTTCCAGAACGCGGCGTGTCTTGCCCTCTGGCGTCGGGATCTGCTCCAGCACCGCCTCGACGTCCTTGGCCTGGGCGTCGCTGTCGGTCGAGGCGATGTCGCGGACGTGCAGGATCAGGTCGGCCTCGCCCACCTCTTCCAGCGTGGCGCGGAAGCTCTCGACCAGTTCGTGCGGCAGATCGGAGATGAAGCCCACGGTGTCGGCGATGATGGCCGGGCGCCCCTGCGGCAATCGAATCGTGCGCTGGGTCGTGTCCAGGGTGGCGAACAGCAGGTCCTTGGCGAAGACCTCGGACCCCGTCAGCCGATTGAACAGCGTCGACTTGCCAGCGTTGGTGTAACCGACCAGCGCCACCGACGGGAACGGGACCTTCTTGCGGGCCTTGCGGTGCAGACCGCGCGTGCGGCGCACCTCTTCCAATTCGGCCTTCAGGCGCACGATGCGGTCGGCGATCAGGCGTCGGTCCAGTTCGATCTGGGTTTCGCCGGGACCGCCGGTCGAGCCGGTGCCGCCGCGCTGGCGCTCCAGGTGGGTCCAGGTGCGGACCAGACGCGACCGTTCGTAATCCAGCCGGGCCAGTTCGACCTGCAGCCGGCCTTCCTTGGTCCGCGCACGGCGGCCGAAGATTTCAAGGATCAGGCCGGTGCGGTCGATGACCTTCACCTCCCACGCCTTTTCCAGATTGCGCTGCTGCACCGGCGACAGGTCGTCGTCGATGACGACAGCCTCGGCGTCCGCGGCGCGGATCAGGGCGGCCAGTTCCTCGACCTTGCCCGAGCCGAACAGCGTCGCAGGCGTGGTGGAGCGCAGACGCACGATCTCTTCGGCGCGCACGTCGAGGTCAAGCGCGCGGGCCAGGCCCGCGGCTTCCTCAAGGCGCTCGCTCGCCAGCCTTGGGCTGTCCGAGCGGCGGTCGGGGTGGATGACAACCGCCCGGATCAGCGGAACGGTGTGGTCGATGTGTTTGGAGGTCAATCAGTCTTCTTCGGCATCCGGCTCGTACAACTGCACGGGCGCGGACGGCATGATGGTCGAGATGGCGTGCTTATAGACGAGCTGCGACTGGCCATCGCGACGCAGCAGCACACAGAAGTTGTCGAACCAGGTCACAATGCCCTGCAGCTTGACGCCATTGACCAGGAAAATGGTCAGCGGGGTCTTAGTCTTGCGGACGCTGTTGAGGAAGGTGTCCTGAAGGTTCTGGCGTTTGTCTTGCGACATGGCAGGTTGGTCCTGTTCTTGGTTCTTTTTCGCCGGCTGGATCAGCCGGTGCGGACTCGTCGGTCCACACCTGAACCTTAGACGCGCCGTCGCCGTCGCGGCAACGCCCTAAATGGCCTCTCGGCGCGCCTGTTCAAGATAGACCTCGCGCAAACGCGTCGCGACCGGACCGGGCTTACCGTCCGCGATCTTCGCGCCGTCCAACGACACGATGGGCATGACGAACGAACTGGCTGCGGTGACGAAGACCTCCCTGGCGCGCTTGGCTTCGTCCACACTGAACGGACGCTCGTCCAGTTCGATGCCCTCGGCCTCGGCCAGTTTCAGGATAGCCGTGCGGGTGATGCCACGCAGGATATTGGCCTGGGTGTCGCGCGTGCGCAGCTTACCATCCTCATCGACGATCCAGGCGTTGGTGGACGAACCTTCGGTCACCAGCCCCATCTCATCGACCATCAGGCACTCGTAGGCGCCCTTCTCGCGCGCCGCCTGCTTGGCCAGAACGTTGGGCAGCAGACCCACGGTCTTGATATCGCAACGCCCCCAGCGAATGTCGGGCATGGTCACGCCCGCTGCGCCCTTGGCGGCCAAGGCCTCGCCCTTGGCCAGGTCGATGGTCTTGGAGGTGACGATGACGCTGGGCGGCGTGTCCTGCGGGAAGGCGTGGTCGCGCGGCGAGGTCCCGCGCGTGACCTGCAGATAGACGATGCCGTTGCGCACCCGGTTGCGGCGGATGGTTTCCTTGAGCACGCGCTCCAGGGCCTGGGCGGTCATCGGAATCGGGATGCGAAGCTCGGTCAGGCTGCGGGCCAGCCGCGTCATGTGGCCCTCGAAATCCGCCAGCTTGCCGTCGAACACCGACCAGACTTCATAGACGCCGTCGGCGAACTGGAAGCCGCGATCCTCGATATGAACCGTGGCGCCGCTGTGCGGCTGATAGGTCCCGTTGACGTAGGCGATCCTGGACATCAGGCGCCCTCTCCTTCTTCGTCTTCGCCGCCGCGGGCGGGCGAAACGCCCAGCGACTTCAGTTTGCGGTGCAGTGCGGATCTTTCCATGCCGATGAAGGCGGCAGTGCGCGAGATATTTCCGCCGAAACGCATGATTTGCGCCGCCAGATAGTCCCGCTCGAACACTTCACGCGCCTCGCGCAACGGCAGGGCGATTATGCGATCCGCGCCCAGCGAGGACGCCCCGCCGGACGAGGCCACTTCCTGTGGCAGCATGTCGGCGGTGATGGCCTCGTCCGCATCGCCCGTCGCCAGGATCAGCAGGCGCTCGACGTTGTTGCGCAGCTGACGGACATTCCCTGGCCAAGGATGAACCTGAAGCACGGCCAAGGCGTCGTCGGCGATCCGACGATGCGGCAAGCCTTGAGACGCCGATAGGTTGTCGACGAAATACTCGATCAGTTCGGCGATATCCTCCCGGCGCTCGGACAGAGGCGGCACGCGGATCGGCACGACGTTCAGTCGATGGAACAGGTCCTCGCGGAACCGTCCTTCTGCGATCTCGACCTTCAGGTCGCGAGCGGTCGAGGTGACAACGCGGACATCGACCTGAACATCCTGTTCGCCCCCGACCCGGCGGAAACGCTGCTCGACCAGGACGCGCAGGATGCGGCTCTGGCTCTCGCGCGGCATGTCGCCGACATCGTCCAGATAGAGGGTGCCGTTGTGGGCGCGCTCGAACACGCCGATCTTGCGCGGACGGCCGTCGCCGCCCTCTTCGCCGAACAATTCGACGTCCAGGCGTTCCGGGGTCATGCCGGCGGCCGAGATAGCGACGAACTCGGACTTGGCGCGCGGGCTGGCGTCGTGGATCTGACGCGCCACTAGTTCCTTGCCCGAGCCGGGCGGACCCGAGATCAGCACGCGGCTGTTGGCGGGCGCGACCTTGGCGATGGTGCCGCGGAGCAACTGCGCCGCCGCTGACTTCCCGATCAGGCCTGTCGGGGCCATGGTCTGGGCGCGCAGACGGCGGTTCTCGCGCTTCAACGAAGCGGCTTCCAGCGCACGCTCGACCACCACCACCAGCCGGTCTGACTTGAACGGCTTTTCGATGAAGTCATAGGCGCCGCGCTTCAAGGCGCTGACGGCGGTTTCGATGTTGCCGTGCCCCGAAATCATGACGACCGGCAGGTCCTGGTCCAGTTCCTTGACCACGTCCAGCAGTTCCAGCCCGTCCAGCCCTCCGCCCTGCATCCAGATATCGAGCACCGCCAGCGACGGCTTGCGCGCCCGGATCGCGGCCAGGGCCTCGTCCGAGTTGGCGGCCGTACGGACCGAGTGGCCCTCGTCCTCGAGCAGGCCCGAGACCAGTTCGCGGATGTCCGCCTCGTCGTCCACGACCAGAATGTCGGCACCGGTAATGCGCATGACGCCTCTCTACTCCGCCGCTCGCGCCGCGCCGGGGGCACGGTGAGCAGCCTTGCTGTCTTGGGTCAGGGGGAAGGTCAGGCACACGCGCGCGCCTGACAGGGTTTCCGCGTCGGCCAGCTTCAGCTCGCCGCCGTGGTCTTCACAGATACGCTTGACGATGGCCAGGCCGAGGCCCGTGCCCTTCTCGCGCGTGGTGACATAGGGTTCGGTCAGCCGGTCGCGATCCTTGGCCGGAAGGCCGACGCCATCGTCCTCGATGACGAAGGTGGCGATCCCGCCCTCGACCGTCAGCCGGGCGATGATGCCGGTCGCGCCCGCCGGGACAGGCTCGCGCACCCGTTTGGCGGACACGGCTTCGCCGGCGTTCTTCAGGATATTGGCCAGAGCCTGCCCAACCATGCGTCCGTCGCACTGCAGGACCACGTCCGGCAGGGGTTCGATCAGTTCGACGCCGATGTCCGCTGCCGCCACACGCTGGGCGAAGACCGCTTCGCGCAGCATCTCGGCCGGGTTCTCACGGGTGAACCGCGGAGCCGGCATCCGGGCGAAGGACGAGAACTCGTCCACCATGCGGCCGATGTCGCCGACCTGACGGACAATGGTCTCGGTGCAGCGATCGAACACCTCGACGTCGTCGCCGATCTGGGAGCGGTATTTGCGACGCAGACGCTCGGCCGACAACTGGATCGGCGTCAGCGGGTTCTTGATTTCATGAGCGATGCGGCGCGCCACGTCGCGCCATGCGGCGTTGCGCTGGGCCGTCACCAGGCGGGTGATGTCGTCGAAGGTCAGCACCATCTCGCCGCCCTGCCCGCCCTCGATGCGGACGCGCAAACGCCGCGTCTCGCCGTCGCGGCTGACATCGATGTCTTCCTCGATATGGGCCTCGGCCCGCTCGGACAGTTCAGCCAGTTCCGGCGCGACCTCGGCCAGAAGCCGCCCCTGAACCTCGCTGTCGGTCATGGCCAAGAGTTGGCTGGCGCTGTCGTTGATGGCCGAGATCCGACCCATGCGATCCAGGCCGATCACCCCGGCGCTGACGCCCGACAGCACGGTTTCGATGAAGCGGCTGCGTCCCTGAGCGTCGTCGCTGGCGGCTTTCAGGGCCGCTTGCTGGGTCATGATGTCGCCGGTCATCCGATTGAAGGCTTCGGACAGGACGACCAGCTCGGATGGCGCGCCGGTATTGTCGACCCGGGCGTTCAGGTCGCCGCCTGCTACCTGGTCCGCCGCCTTCACCAGCCGCCCGATCGGCGCCGAAATCGAGCTGGCCGCCGACATGGCCAACCAGACCGCGCCGACCAGAACCAGCAGGGCGGTTTCCAGATAGCTGAGGGCGAAGGCGGCCTGAATCCGCGCCCGGCTTTCTTCGGCGGCGCGATAAGCGGCGATAGACTCTTCGCCATTGCGCATCCGCTGGATCAGACCCGGCGCAAGCGGTCGAACGACGTAGAGGTAGGCGTGACCATAGTCCGGCAGAGGATAGAGCGCTCGCACCATGTCTGGATTTTCGGTCACGGTCGTCGGCGCGACCTCGCCCGCCGCCACCGTCTCGAACGCTTCACGCGGCGGCGCGACATAGGGCGGCGCGCCGGGCTGCTCGCCACTGGCCAGAACCTCGCCGTCGCTGTTCAGTATGTAGAGCGCGGGATATCCGAAGAAGTCGCCGATCTGTGCCAGGGCGCGCGAAAACTGGATGCGGTTGTCGAACAGGCTGCGCACGCCGCCCAGTTCGGTCGACATGGTCTCCAGATCGACCTCCAGTCCCGCGCCGACGTCAGCGACATAGGCCCGACCGATCTCGGCGCCGTTTTCGACTGCGGATCGCACATTGGTGCTGAACCACTGATCCACGCCCCGGTTGACCAGAACCCCGAACACCAGGGCGATCAGAACCGCCGGAACGACCGCCACCAAAGAGAACAGGGTGACGAACCGTAGATGCAACCGCGCGCCGGGGTCGTTGCGGTTGCGCATCAGGCGCAGGACACGCCCGCCGATAACCGCCGCCAAACCGCCGATCAGCACCAGATTGGCCAGAAGAATGAAGAGGACCACCTGACTGGCCGCTGTACGCGCGTCTCCGCCCGCTGTGGCGCCCGGCGCAATAGCCACCAACCAGATGGCCGCCGCCGTAATCAGGAACGCAATGGCGTAAGCCGTGCCGAACAAGGCCCGAACACGACTGCCAGAAAGCCGCCCCCAGAGCGATCGCTCGGGGCCGTGACCTTCAGTCTGCGCGGCGGGGTGGTCCGTCATTACCCCGCAGCTTTGACCAGCTGTGGCAGGTTTTCAACACTAGAGTTGCTGAATTGATCCACCGCAGGTCGCCAAAGCGCGGAAAGCGCCCGCTCGACCTCTTCCACCGTCTCCAGCCGACACAGACGGGCCTTGGCGGCGCGCCGTTCCACCGGATCCTCGGGCCACGGCGCCTGCTCGACGTACCAGCCCAGATGCTTACGGAACATCTTCAGTCCCAGCGGCAGGCCATAGAAGGCGGCCGAGGCCCGCATGTGCTCGATGACAATGTCCAGACGTTCTTCGCGCCCAGGTTCCTGCAGCTGCGTTCCGTCGACCAACGCCCGCTCCAGATGCGCCGACAGCCAGGGACGGCCATAGACGCCGCGGCCCAGCATCAGGGCGTCGGCGCCCGACTGCGTCAGGGCTTCGCGCGCCTGTTCGGCCGTGATGATGTCGCCGTTGACGATGACCGGGATGGAGGACACCGCCGCCTTGACCTCGCCCACAGCGCCCCAGTCGGCCTGGCCGGTGTAGAACTGCTTGCGGGTGCGGCCGTGGACCGTGACCGCCTTGACGCCCAGGTCCTCAGCCCGGCGCGCCAGTTCGGCGGCGTTGCGGCAGTCATCGTCCCAGCCTAGCCGCATCTTGACGGTCACCGGGCGGCTGACCGCCTTCACCGCAGCCTCCATCAGACGACACGCCAGATCGGGCGTCCGCATCAGGGCCGAACCGCAGGCGGACCCAGTCACTTCCTTGGCCGGGCAGCCGAAATTCAGGTCGATGATGTCCGCGCCCGCCGCCTCAGCCATGCGCGCGCCCTCCGCCATGATCTCGGGATCCCGCCCGACCAACTGGATCACCGTCAGCGGCAGACCGCCGCCGACCGCGGCCCGGCGCACCACGTCCGGCCGCCCCCGCGCCAACTCCGCCGAGGCCACCATTTCGGTCGCGACATAGGCGGCGCCCAGCTTCGAGGCGAGCAGCCGGAAGGGCAGATCCGTGATCCCGGTCATCGGGGCCATCAGCACCCGCCCGGCGATCCGCACGTCTCCGATTTGCAATCCTGCGTTCATGCCGCCCTTACCGCCGACTGTTGAGCCTCTCGTCAAGCGGAACTGGGGCGCTTAGAAGGCCGACATGGCATTCTCAGCAATCGTAGTGGCCGCCGGTTCCGGTTCGCGGGCCGGTGGAGACAAGCAGTGGCGGGCCGTTGGCGGGCGGCCAATGGTCCGCTGGTCGGTGGAAAGCCTTTTGGCGGCGGGCGCCGAATCGGTCGTCGTTGTGGTGGCGCCAAGCGCCGAGCCGCGCGTGGCTGAGGCCCTCGCCGGCCTTTCTGGCTGGCGCTCGGTCGCGGGCGGAGACACGCGCGCCGCATCGGTTTGCGCCGGGCTCGCCGCACTCGACGGCGCTGATGACACGCCGGTCCTGATCCACGATGCAGCGCGTCCCTTCTTGAGCGCCGCCGTAATCAACCGTCTGCTCGAGGCGCTGCACGACGCCGACGGCGCCCTGCCCGCCCTGCCCGTGGCTGACAGCCTGCGTCGCGGCGTTGAAGGTCTGGTGGTCGGCGGGGTCGAGCGCGACGACCTGTGGCGCGCCCAGACCCCGCAAGCCTTTCGACTGAAGACCATTCGCGACGCCTACGCCGCCTGGACCGACGCCGACGCCCCCACCGACGAGGCCGCCGTGGTCGAACGCGCGGGCGGCCGGGTGCGCCTGGTCGACGGCGACGCTCGTTTGATGAAACTGACCTATCCTGAGGATTTCGCCATGGCCGAGGCCCTTTCTGTCACTGCAACGTCTCCCAAGACCATGCGCTTCGGCCAGGGCTATGACGTGCATCGCTGGGGGGCCGGAACCTCGGTCTGGCTGTGCGGCGTCGAGATCCCGCATGACCAGACCCTGATCGGCCACTCTGACGCCGACGCCGGGCTGCACGCCCTGACCGACGCCATCCTCGGCGCCATCGCCGACGGCGACATCGGCGACCACTTCCCGCCCAGCGATCCGCAGTGGAAGGGCGCCTCGTCCGACCGCTTCCTGGTCTACGCCGCTGAGCGCGTAGCTGCGCGCGGCGGACGGATCGTCAATGTCGATGTCACCCTGATCTGCGAACAGCCCAAGGTGAAGCCGCATCGCCAGGCCATGCGCGAACGCCTCGCCGAACTGCTGAAGCTTCCGCTCGACGCCGTAAGCGTCAAGGCGACGACGACCGAGGGCCTCGGCTTCACCGGGCGTGGCGAAGGCCTGGCGGCCCAGGCCGTGGTCTCGGTGGAACTGTCCGCCTAAGGCCTCGGCAGGTCCGCCGAGGCGCGTTCCAGAACAGCAGCGGGCGTTTCGCCCTGCTGCATCTCGGCCACGCCGACATCGAACTCGACCACGAAGGGCGAGCGATCCTTGCCGGCGTCAAAGGCGGTGCAGGCGATGACCGCCGAGATTCGCTCCGCCGCCAACCGCGCGGCGACGGCGCCGGTCGCCGGCAAGATCAGTGCGAACAGTTCCGGCCCCAAGCGCGCCGCTGTGTCTTCGACCCGCACCAGACGCGAGACCATGGCGCCGATCTGCGGCATGGCGCGATCCAGCCACCCCCCGCCGCGTGACTGTACGACGGGCTCGCTCTCGGACACCCGCAGGACACAGACCGACAAGGCGCGATTGCGCGACCGCGCCCCCTCGGCGACCCGCGCCAGATGTGAGGCGAACAGGTCGCGGGTAAACAGGCCCGTGGCCGAATCCATCAGGTCCGACCCGCGCACCGAATCCAGCGCCCGGCGAATGGCCTGACGGCGGCGATGGTTGCGCGCCAGAGCCAGAACCCGCTCGGCGGTTTCATCTTCGGGTGTCTCGGCTGCGGCGACGTCGGCGAAGCCCCGACGGAACAGATCCGCAAGTTCAACCTCTGCCGTTCCGCGCAGATAGAGGATCAGGGGAATGTGATAGAGCCGCGTGTTGCGCTTCATGCCCGAAGCGATCGACAACGCCGGGGCCTGATCCTGACCGCCCCACAGGACGGCGGCGTCGAAGGCGCGCTCATGCAGGTAGTCGAAGGCCGTATAGGGCGTGGGCGCGGCAACCACTTCCGCTCCAGCCGCCGCCAAGGCGTTGGCCATGGCCAGAAAACGTCGATCGGCGGCCCCTGCGGTCAAAATCTGCAGCGGGGTCTCGCCCAGGTCCGGCGCGTTCAACGTCACGCCGTGAGCGGCGAAAGTCGCCTGTCTCAAGCGGAATTCTTCTTCGGCGATGCCGGCCCGCGTCAGTTGTTCTAACCGGAGCGCGGCCTGGGCCGGATGCGGCGGCGACGACATCATCAGATCGACGTCGCGCCCCTCCGCCTGGCTGCTCCCGACCATGAGGATGGGCAGATAGCGCGGCGCAGCTGCTGCACGCAGTCGAGCGACAGCATCCTGTCCGTCCAGCCCTCGCGCGTCCACGACGGCGGCATCGACCGACAGATCCGACAGCACCAGCTCTGCGGCGTTCAGCGTGCGGGCCGTCATCGTGGGCCAACCCAACTGGTCCAGCCCCTCGCACAGGGGACCGATCAGGGCGTCATCAGCGGCGACGACCAATAGACGCGGATCGGAATCCAAACACTTCTCTCCCATGGCCTGGACGGCTCGCCCCCGACGCCGATGCTCCAGGCCAGGGTCATGATACTGATCACGTCCCCGATCTAGCAATGGGGACGGCAAGAGACAGCGTTGCAAAATCGCGCGGACCCTTGATGGGTTTCCCCATAGGCCAAATGAGGTTAATCGGTCGCTTTGACGTCTGCCGAGGCTCCGTTTGAATCAGCTCGCCCCCCTGTTGGCCCACCCTCTATTCCTGGGTCGCCTGGCGGTGCGCGCCTTTGCCCGCAGTTGGGGCCGTGACGTCATGCTCTACACTGGCGGCGTGTCCTTCTTCGCCCTGCTGGCTCTGTTCCCCGCCATCGCCATCCTGATCGGCTTCTACAAGGCGGTCCTGTCCATCGGCCAGGTCAGCGAACAGGCGACGGCCCTGGCCGATGTCTTGCCTCATGCCGCCCGCGCCATCTTCATCAACGAGATCGACCGCTTGGCCCATACGTCGGCGCGCACCGTCTCGGCACAGAGCGCCCTGGCCCTGGTGATTGGCGGATACGCCGCGCACCGGGGTTTCAAGGCCTTGTTGGCGGGTCTTAACCTCATTCACGATGAAGACGAGCCGCATGGCTTCTTCAAATTCAACATGCTGGCCTTCCTCGTTGCGATGGCGGCTTTCGTGCTGTTCACCGTTGTCTCGGGCGCGGTCGTGACCTCCCGGCTTCTGGAGCATACGCAGGAAGCGCGTCCCCTCGCCTGGCTGACGCTTCCGCTGGACGGGCTTTGGCCCTCGCTGGGGCTCTGGCTGGGACTGACGATGCTTTATCGCTACGCCATGTCCCACAAGACGCGAGTCGCCTGGCCGCCTGCCCTGCTGGGCGGACTGACGGCGACGGTCATGTCGTCGCTCTTTTCGTGGCTATGCGCCATCTACGTGGAGCAGATCGCCCAGCTTGGCGCCACCTATGGCTCAGTCGGCGCCGTAGTGGTGCTGCTGATCTGGCTCTCGTGGAACGTCAACGCCATCTTCTACGGCGGCGCCTTCGCCACCGAGCTGGAAATCGCCTGGAAACCGGAAGAGCCGGAAATCCAAAGCGGCGGTTCAGTGGTCAGCCTGTCGGAACGGCGCCAGTCTCGACCGTAATTCGCAAGGCCCCGTCCTGCTCCTCGACCGCGCAGACCATCCCGCCCAGATCTGCCATCAGATAGGGCACGTCGATCCGCGCCATCGGATCGCTGGCCAGCAGAGTCAGGCGGATGCCCGGCGCCAGGCCCTCCATGGCCTTTCGCAATCGCAGGCTGGGCACCGGACAGCGGTGCCCACGCGCATCGACAAGGATCGAATCACTCACGCCGTCACCGCATCCAGCAGCAGGCCAAGGGCGACACGGACGCTTTCCAGCCGCACCGCCTCGCGCCCAATGTCGCCAAAGCGCCGCTCGATGTGAACGACCGCCCCGCCGGGGCCGACGGCGGCGAAATGCACCAGGCCGACCGGCTTTTCCGGCGAACCGCCGCCGGGCCCGGCAACCCCTGTGATAGAGACCGAGGCTGACGCCCGCGACCGCTCAACCGCGCCTGACGCCATGGCTCGCGCCACGGGTTCCGACACCGCTCCGAACCGGGCCAGCAGATCGTCAGAGACGCCCAGCAGATCAACCTTGGCTTTATTACTGTAGGTGACAAAGCCCCGGTCCAGCACGGCCGACGAGCCCGCCACCGCCGTCAGCGCGCCTGATACCAGCCCGCCGGTGCAGCTTTCCGCTGTAGCGATCATGACGCCCGCTTTCAGCGCGGCCTGGATCAGGGCGGCGGCCGAGGCTTCAATATCATCCGGGAACATGGTTGTGGCTCCGTCTGCGAGTCGGTCTAACCTGCTGAACAGGGGGCGGGTCTTTCGACCATGCCGATGCCAGCGGATCGCGAATGACCGATTCCACCATGACCACGGCCCTTCGCAAGGCTGATGCGATAACACCCGCCTTGTTCGCCGTCGCCATTTTCACGTCGGCGTCTCTGGTTTTTATCGTCCAGCCCATGGTGACCAAGCTGGTCCTGCCCATGCTGGGTGGATCGCCGTCCGTCTGGAACACCTCGATGGTTTTCTTCCAAACGGCGCTGCTGGTCGGCTACGGCTATGCCCACCTGCTTCAGCGGATCCGGTCGTTGAAGTGGCAAGCCGCGATTCATCTAAGCTTGTTGTTGGCTGCGTCACTCTTCCTACCCCTGCAAATCAGCGGCATTCTAGGCGAGCCGAACCCCGCCGCCCCCACGGCCTGGCTGTTGGCCACCCTGGCTTTATCGGTCGGCGCGCCGTTCGCTGTGCTATCAGCCACCGCGCCGCTGCTTCAGGCTTGGTACGCGCGTGTGCGCGCCGGTCACGCTGACGGCCAGAATCCCTATGTTCTTTACGCCGCGTCCAACCTCGGCAGCTTCCTGGCCCTGCTCGCCTACCCCGCCCTGATCGAACCCCTGATGTCTCTCTCTGGCCAGCGGACGAGTTGGACCGGTGGATATGCCCTGTTCGTCCTGCTGGTGGTCGGGCTGGCCGTGGCGGTCTGGCGTCGCCGGGTTCAGGATGCGCCGGAACCCGCGCCGCTGGCTGTCAGCGCCCCGATCCCGTGGCGCGAGAAAGGCGTTCTAGTCCTGCTGGCCGCCGCGCCGTCCAGCCTGATGCTGGGCGTCACCGCCCACCTGTCGACCGACGTGGCCTCTGCCCCCTTCCTCTGGGTCGCGCCTCTTGCCCTCTATCTGCTGACCTTTGTGATCGCCTTCCAGGCCAGACCCTGGATATCTCTGCCCACAACCCTGATTCTCCAGGGCGCCCTCGGCGCCATCGTCGTCAGCCTCGTGGGGTTGAACACGGGGCAGTGGCTGCTTCTGCTACTGACGCACCTGGGGGCCTTCTTCTTGACCGCCCTGATGTGCCATCAACGGCTGGCTGAGCGACGACCGGCGCCTGACCGGCTGACCGAGTTCTACCTGCTGTTGTCGCTGGGCGGCGTCGTCGGCGGCGCGTTCAACGCCCTGATCGCGCCGACGATTTTCAACGGCGTCTGGGAGTATCCCCTCGTCATGGTGCTGGTCGGTCTTGCCCGGCCCTGGGGCGACGGTGCGCTGTCGCGCCGTGATGTCACCCTCCTGCTCATCGGCATCGCCATCGCCATCGCGCCGCCGATCATCCTTGAGTTCATGCGCTATAATCCCGACTTCCGCGCCCTGCTCAGCGATCAAGCGCGGTTGCAGGTCGTGCAGCTCATTCTGGGCGGAGCGGCGATCTGCGCCTTTCTGGTCAGAGACCGGGCAATCCTGTTCACTATCATCATCGGCATAATGACCCTGTCCGCGCACCATGTCGCGCGGGGCTATGACTGGAACCTGACCGAGCGCAGCTTCTTCGGCGTCATGCGCGTCGCCGTCACACAGGACCCGGGGATGGGGGGCGCTGTCCACGTCCTGATGCACGGCACCACGCTTCATGGGGCTCAGGCTCGCGCGCCGGGCTTCGCCTGCATGCCGACTATGTACTACGCTCCCGCCACACCATTGGGTCAGGCCGCACAGCGGATCCATCAGCGCACGCCGGCGGCCAAGATCGGCGTGGTGGGGCAAGGCTCGGGCGCGATGGCGGCCTATAAACGCGCCGAAGACGAACTGACCTTCTTCGAGATCGACCCCATGGTGGACCGCGTGTCGCGCGATCCCTCGTGGTTCACCTATATTTCGAGATGCGCCGACGGACCCGTTCGCACCGTTCTGGGCGACGCTCGCCTGACCATGGCGAAGGAGGCGCCCGGCACCTATGACCTGCTGGTCATCGACGCCTTCTCGTCGGACGCCGTGCCCACGCATCTGCTGACGGTCGAGGCGATCCAGGGCTACCTGAACCTGCTGAAGCCCGACGGCGTGGTCGTCCTGCACCTGTCGAACCGCAACCTCGAGATCACCATGCCGGCCGTCGCCGCCGCCCGTCAGTTGGGCGCGGCGGACCTGCATCAGATCTATATGGAACGGCCCAACAGCCCGGAAATGGCCGAGGCCTCGACCGAGGCCCTCGCCATCTCGCGCACGCCCGAAGGCCTGGCCGACTTCAAGGCCGACGGGCGTTGGCGCAAGCTGGCCCCGACCGAAGTGCGGCCCTGGACCGACGACTACGTCAACCTGTTCGGCGCCCTGATCCGGCAGATGAAGGGGCGCGGCTAGGACAGCGTCATCCCGGAAGCGGCGCAGCCGCTATCCGGGACAGCAAGAGACGCGGTGTTCAGACCATCTATCCAAACGATCGCGTCCTTGGCGGTCCCGGCTCTTCGGCCGGGATGACGTCTTCTGCTGGTTAAGCCGCCCCCGCCACCCGCGCCAGATCGGCGGTGATGCGCTCGGCGACCTTCAAACGGTCGCCGGGCGTGGGCCATTCGCCCTTCACCACGATCTTCTGATCGGGCCTCAGCTTCCAGAAGGCCTGATTCTTCTGGATCAGGCCGACCAGTCCCATCGGATTGGGGAAGCTGTTGTTGCGCAGGGTAAGCACCGCGCCCTTGGGACCGATGTCGATGCGTTCGATGCTGGCCGTGCGGCAGTTGGCCTTGATGCCGACGATCCGCAGGAGCTGTTGCGCCTCGTCCGGCAGCGGCCCGAACCGGTCGATCAGTTCCGCGGCCAGGGCTTCGCGATCCTCGCTGCGTTCGGCGTCTGACAGACGGCGATACAGGCTGAGACGAACGTTAAGGTCCGGCACGTAAACCTCTGGAATCAGGACCGCAGCCCCGACGTTGATCGATGGCGACCAGCCCCGATCCGCCACTTCCTCGCCCTGCTCGCGCAGTTCGGCGACGGCGTCTTCCAGCATCTGCTGATACAGCTCGACCCCGACCTCGCGGATATGGCCCGACTGTTCATCGCCCAGAAGGTTGCCGCCGCCGCGCTGATCCAGATCGTGGCTGGCCAGCTGGAAGCCGGCGCCCAGATTGTCCAGCGACTGCAGCACCTGCAGACGCTTCTCGGCCGACAGGCTCAGCGGCCGCTTGGGATCGGTCGTCAGATAGGCGAAGGCCCGCGCCTTGGACCGTCCGATACGGCCTCTGATCTGGTGCAGTTGCGCCAAACCGAACATATCCGCGCGGTGGACGATCAGGGTGTTGGCCGTCGGAATGTCGATGCCGCTCTCGACGATGGTGGTCGAGACCAGCACGTCATAGCTGCCGTCGTAGAAGGCGCTCATCACGTCTTCCAACTGGCTCGGGGTCATCTGGCCGTGGCCGACGACGAACTTCACCTCGGGCACCTGCTCGCGCAGGAACTTCTCGATTTCCGGCAGTTCCTTCAGGCGCGGCGCGACATAGAAGGCCTGACCGCCGCGGTATTTCTCGCGCAGCAGGGCCTCGCGCACCAGCACCGGGTCCCACGGCGTGACATAGGTCCGCACCGCCAGGCGGTCGACCGGCGGCGTGGCGATGATCGACATCTCGCGGATGCCCGACAGCGCCATCTGCAAGGTACGCGGAATGGGCGTGGCCGTCAGGGTCAGCAGGTGAACATCAGCCCGCAGCGACTTCAGCTTCTCCTTGTGCTTGACGCCGAAGTGCTGCTCCTCGTCGACGATCACCAGGCCCAGATCGCGGAAGCCGACCTGTTCGGCCAGCACGGCGTGGGTGCCGACGACGATCTCGAACGTGCCGTCCTTCAGGCCCGCGCGCGTCTCGTTGGCGTCCTTGGCCGTGACCATGCGCGACAGGTGCCGCACCGTGATCGGCCAGCCGGCGAAGCGCTCGCTGAAGGTCTTGAAGTGCTGACGCGCCAGCAGGGTCGTCGGGCAGACGACCGCAACCTGTTGCCCCGTCATGGCCACGACGAAGGCGGCGCGCAGCGCCACTTCCGTCTTGCCGAAGCCGACGTCGCCGCAGATCAGACGATCCATAGGCGTGCCCTTGCCCAGGTCCTCCAGCACGTCGCCGATGGCGTTCAACTGGTCGTCCGTCTCCTCATAGGGGAAGCGGGCGCAGAACTCGTCGAACAGGCCCGACGGCGGCACGATGGCGTCGGACACGCGCATGGCGCGCTTGGCGGCCAGGGCGATCAGGCCCTCGGCCATGGCGCGCAGACGCTCCTTGGCCTTGGCCTTGCGGCCCTGCCAGCCCGCGCCGCCCAGACGATCCAGTTGAACTCCGTCGGCGTCGGTGCCGTAGCGGGTCAGAAGATCAATATTTTCAACCGGCAAATAGAGTTTGCTGTCACCGGCGTAGAGCAGTTCCAGGCAGTCGTGCGGCGCCTCCTGGATCTCCAGCGTCTTCAGGCCCTCATAGCGCCCGATGCCGTGATCCAGGTGGACCACCAGATCGCCGGCCGTCAGGGCCGAGGCCTCGGCCAGGAAGTTGGAGGCCCGCCGCTTGCGCCGGGGCCGCGCCAGACGGTCGCCCAGGATGTCGGTCTCGGAAATGACCGCCACCTCATCGGTGACGAAGCCATGCTCGACCGGCAGAACCGCGCGCAGATAGATGTCCTTGGGCGAGGCCAGAACATCGGCCCAGTCGCGCACCGGCAGGACGTGCTCCAGGCCGTGATCCGACAGCATGGCCGCCAGACGCTCGGACGAGCCTTCGCTCCACGAGGCGAACAGGACGCGTTTGCCGTCGGCCTTCAGCCGCTCGGCGTGCTGAGCCACGGCGGCGAACAGATTGACGCTGTCCTGGGTGCGTTCGGCGGCGAAGCTGTGGCCCAGACGCCCGCCGGCGTCCTCGCCGCCCCGCGTCGCATCGGCGGCCAGCGGCGAGAGACGGCGCACGGCGCGACCGGCCAGGGCGCTGTTCCACTCGCCTTCGTCCAGATAGAGGCTCTGCGGCGCCGGAGCGCGATAGGCCGCCCCGCCCTTGCCCTTGGCCGCTTCCTTGCGCGCCTCATAGGCGTCGGTCGTCAAGCTCCAACGCTCGGCGCGCGCTTGCTCGACCTGACTGTCGAGGAAGACCGGAGCCGTATCCGGCAGAAAGTCGAACAGGGTGTCGAGCCGGTCGTAGAAGAGCGGCAGCCAGTGCTCCAGACCCTGACGACGCGCGCCCTCGCTGACCGCAGCGTACATGGGCTCGTCGCCCGCCGCGCCGAACAGGTTCAGATAGGCGGTGCGGAAGCGCGAGATCGACTCGGCGTCCAGCAGAATTTCTGACACCGGCAGCAGGGCGACCTGCTTCAACTGCCGGGTCGAGCGCTGGGTCTCGGGATCAAAGGCGCGGATCGATTCCAGTTCGCTGCCGAACAGATCGAGACGCACCGGCTCATCGAAGCCCGGGGGGAAGACGTCGATGACGCCGCCGCGAATGGCGTATTCGCCGCGCTCCGACACGGTCGAGGCGCGCACATAGCCGTTGGCCGAGACGTAGCGTTCCAGCGCCGCTGTATCCAGATCGCGGCCCACGCGGGCCTCGAACCCGGCCCCGGTGACGGCCTGTCGCGGCGGCGTGCGCTGGGTCACGGCGGCGATGGTGGCGACGACCAGCAGAGGCTTGGCGTCCGTCGGATCGCGCTGGGCCAGTCGGGTCAGGGTCGCCATGCGCTGGGCCGCGACCGAGGCGGTCGGGCTCAGCCGGTCATAGGGCAGGCAGTCCCAGGCGGGATATTCAAGAACTTCAATGTCCTTGGCGAAGAAGCCGAGTGTCTGGGTGAAATTACCCGCGCGCTGATAATCGCGCGCCACCAGCAGACCGACGCCGCCCTGGGCCTTCAGCCGTTCGGCGACGACCAGCGCGTCCAGCCCCTCGGGCGCGCCGCCCAGTTCGACGTCACGCCGCGCCATCGCCTCACTCATCAACCGATACCCTTGGCCACTTCCGCCGCGACGTGTTCGCGCATGAACGTCCGGATGCGCGCCAGCATCGGCCCGTCGAACTCAGGCGGGGTCGGCTCCTTCTCGATGATCCAGGCGTAGAGGTACTGATCCTCTTCATCCAGCAGGGTCTCGAGCTGATCCAGTTCCTCGTCGCTCAGCGTCGGTCCGACCTGATCGGTGAAGGGGCCCAGCACCATGTCGGCTTCGCGGAAGCCCCGTCGCCAGGCGCGATACGAGATCCGGCCAAGGCGTTGGTGCTTCAGATTGTCCTCTGGACGTGCGTCAATTTCGGCCACGCGTTTCCTTGCCCGGTCCGTTCATGTGAAGAGTTCGATCAGATAGCGTTCCCGTTCCGTTTTCGCCAGCTATGCTGAGGCTAATGCGGCCTGAGATTCTCTTTCCCCTTTTTGCGGACGTCTCCACCCTGAAGGGCGTGGGGCCCAGGAGCGCGCCCCTAGTGCACAAACTGGCGGGTCCGCTGGTGCGCGACGTGCTGTTCCTGTCGCCGTCCGGCATCATCCAGCGCCGCCGCACGACCGCCGCCGCCGCCGTCGAGGGTGAGATCGGCGTCTTCGACGTCCTGATCGACCGGCTGATCCCGCCGCACAAGATCGGCGCACCGCTAAAGATGCGAGCGTCGGACGAAACCGGCTTCGTCCATCTGATCTGGTTCGCCGGGTCGCCGCGCCATATCGAAAGTCTGGCTCCGCGCGGCGAGCGACGGCTGGTCACAGGCAAGGTCGAGCGCTTCAACAACGAGGTGCAGATCGCCCACCCCGACTACATCCTGCCGCTGGAAAAGGCGGACGAGATTCCTCTGTCCGAACCCGTCTATCCGGCGACGCAAGGACTGACCTCGCGTGTGGTGCGCAAACTGGCGCAGGGCGCGCTGGCCCTCGCTCCAGAGCTGGCCGAGTGGCAGGACGCCGCCTGGCTTGCGACGCGACGCTGGCCTGGTTGGCGCGCGGCGCTGGAGAGCCTGCATGCACCCACGTCCGAAATGGACCTGACCGCCGAGGCCCCCGCGCGTCAGCGTCTGGCCTATGACGAGCTGTTCGCCCACCAGTTGGCCCTGGCCCGTCGTCGTCGCACGCGACAGATCACACCAGCCGCACGGATCACGGCAGGCGAGGCCTCGCAGCGGATGCTGGCCGCCCTGCCCTTCACCTTGACCGGCGCCCAAGCGCGCGCCCTTCAAGAAATCCGCGCCGACCTGGCCACCGGCGAGCAGATGGGGCGCCTGCTGCAAGGCGACGTGGGCTCGGGCAAGACGGCTGTGGCGGCGCTCGCACTGGCCGACGCGGCTTCCAGCGGCTTCCAGTCCGCCCTGATGGCGCCAACGGAAATTCTTGCCCGCCAGCACTATCAGCGGCTCGCCCCCATGCTGGAAGAAGCCGGGATTTCGGCCGTCCTGCTGACAGGCCGCGATACCCAGGCCGAGCGGCGCAAACGGCTGGCCGCCCTGGCCTCGGGCGAGGCCCAGGTCGCCATCGGCACCCACGCCCTGTTCCAGGACGCGGTGCAGTTCAAACGCCTGGCCCTGGCCGTCATCGACGAACAGCACCGCTTCGGCGTCAACGAGCGCCAGCGGCTTCAGGCCAAGGGCGACCCCAGCCTCGGCGGCGTCCATCTACTGACCATGTCGGCCACGCCGATCCCGCGCACGCTGGAACTGACCCAGTATGGCGAGCTGGAAGTCAGCCGCCTGATGGAGAAACCGCCGGGCCGCACCCCCGTCGCCACCGCCGTCGTGCCTCTGGTCCGCATCGGCGAGGTGGCCAAACGGCTGAAGGCGGCGATCGACAGCGGGGCCCAAGCCTACTGGATATGTCCGCTGGTGGCCGAGTCAGAAGCCATCGATCTGGCGGCCGCCGAGGAACGCGCCAACGACCTGCGCCGCATCCTGCAAGTCGAGGTCGGCCTGGCCCACGGCCAGATGCCGGGCGCCGAGCGCGAGGCGGTGATGGCCGAGTTCGCAGAGGGCCGCATCCCGCTGCTGGTCGCCACCACGGTCGTCGAGGTCGGCGTCGATGTCCCCAACGCCTCCATCATGGTCATCGAACACGCCGACCGTTTCGGCCTGGCCCAGCTTCACCAACTGCGCGGCCGTGTCGGACGCGGGGCCAAGTCCAGCGCCTGCATCCTGCTGTACGGCGGTCAGGACGGCGCCTTGGGCGAGACGGCGCGCGAACGTCTGGAGACCTTGCGCCGCACCGAAGACGGCTTCGAGATCGCCGAGGAGGACTTCCGTCTGCGAGGCGGCGGCGACCCCCTAGGCCTAAAGCAGAGCGGCTTCCCCGCCTATCGCTTCGCCGATCCGATCAAGCACCGCTCGCTGATGCTGGCGGCGTCGGATGACGCCCGTCTGATCCTGGGCCGCGACCCCGACCTGACCAGTCCGCGCGGCGAGGCCGTGCGGGTGCTGGAAGCCCTGTTCGACTGGCGAACCGACCGAGCGAGCGCGGACTAGGAAGCTTGCCTGGCGTTCCAGGCCGCGAGCCGGGCCACCGCATCAGCCTCGATGTCGGCATAAAACAGGTTGTAGGGTCGCGCCTTGCGGCGGTCGGCCCAGCCACTGAACTCGCGGAAGGATTCCGACTTCAGTACTGTATGGCGCAGTAGGCCGTCCCGGCATTGCGTGGCGATCTGCCGATCGATGAAGGCGGGACGAAGCCCCCACTCCAGACCTGTGGCGTTGGCCGCGCCTAGATGTCGGCGCTGCGAAACCATCGCACCATCGTCGCTGCCGGACACGGGGTTTACGCACAGGGCCGGACGATCTCCCAATTCGACCAACTGCCCTCGATCATCCCATACCAGGGCGCGTCGAAGCCGCCGCTTGGCTGCGCCATCGTCGCCCTCACCCACCTGTGACCAGCCCACGACGCAACCAGCCTCATCTCTAACCTGACAGGCGGCGAGCGGGGTCATCTGATCCTGATCGACGAGAGCGTCCATTAGATAGACCGCGACCAGACGCTGTCTGAGTCTCGCATCAGACGCCACCCGCTCGTGAACTAATCGGGCGATCAGATCCGCACCCTGCTCAACACCGGCCAGGATGATCGGACCGCTCGGATGGGCGCCGAGCCATTGATCGAAAGCCTGTTCGACGTCGCCATAGGCGAAGGCGCGGGCTTCACGAGCATCCTCGCGCAAGGTCAGGCGCGTGTAGAGGCTGGCCTGCCGATAGCGCGGCGCGCTGATGGCGCCCGCGCGGGCGAAGGGCCCGGCGTAGTTAGGAATGACGACACGCTTCAGGTAGGCGTCGGCCTTGCCATCTCCGATCGGGCCGTTCCAGTCAGCCCCCCCGTTGTAGGTGGTCGAATGAACAAAAAAGATTGCGGCGTTTCCCGCTCCGGCAGCTCGGGCGTCAAGCAGGGCCCAGGCGGAGGCTTGGCGATAGTCCGGCGCGGGCGGCGGATCGTAAGTCTGGAAGGGAATTTGGGGATCCAGCGCCGCCTTCAGAATATCGCCGCGCCAGACCGCGACTGCAGCCACCAGAATGAAGACGAGCGCAAAGCCGATATAGCCGACCCACTGGCGCAAGGTCAGGCTTGGCGCCTTCATCGATAGGGATCCGGCTGCGACAGGAAGTCCTGAACATAGCGCCGCACGCCCTCTTCCAGCGGGGTCGACTGGCCGTTGAAACCGACCGCGCGGATGCGGTCCATGCTGGCCTCGGTGAAATACTGATACCGGTCGCGGATCGCCTCAGGCATGTCCACATAGGCGATGGAGGCTTCCTTGCCGGCGGCGGCGAAGGTCGCGCGCGCCAGGTCGGCGAAGGACCGCGCCTGGCCGGATCCGGCGTTGAACACCCCCGACACACCCGGCGTCTGGAGAAGCCAGTCGATGATGTTCACCACGTCATCGACATAGACGAAGTCGCGCAGTTGGCCGCCGTCGGGATAGTTGGGGTTGTGCGAACGGAACAGGCTGACCGTCTCGCCCGCCTGCACCTTGGGCCAGATCTGGGCCACGACCGACTTCATCCCACCCTTGTGGCCCTCGTTCGGGCCATAGACGTTGAAGAATTTCAGCCCCGCCCACTGACGCGGCGCCTGTCCGCGATCCGCCTGCCGCACGGCGTACTGATCGAACAGGTATTTCGAATAACCATAGGCGTTTAGAGGACGAAGCGCATTCAGGCTCTCAGGATCGTCGCGATCCTCGAATCCGGTCTCGCCGTCGCCGTAGGTGGCCGCCGACGAGGCGTAGATCATCCGCACGTCGCGAAGCGCACACCAGTCCCAGATGTCGCGCGACAGGCTGAAGTTGGTGCGCAGGATCAGGTCTGCGTCCGGCTCGGTCGTCGAGGAGATGGCGCCCATGTGCACCACGGCCTCGATCCGCTCGGCGTGGCGTTCCAGCTGCAGAAACAGCTCCTCGGGCGCCCACAGGTCGGCGATCGGGTGTTTGGCGATGTTCTTCCACTTGGCGAGATCGGCCGTTTCCAGCCGGTCGCAGACGACCACATCCCAGGCCTCGCTCTCACACAGGCGCGCCACGATGTTGGAGCCGATGAATCCGGCGCCGCCCGTCACCACGATCATGCGAGGGGTCATTCAGCAGCTCCGGAAGTCATCTTCTCAATCGTCTTGGTCGTCGAATAGCCGTCGGCGAACTCAGCCAGGCGAACCACGCCGCCCCAGCTTTCGACCTCGGCGGCGCCGACGACCTCGTCCTTGGTGTAGTCCGCACCCTTGATCAGAACGTCGGGCCGCAGTCGTTCGATCAGGGCGATGGGCGTCGGGTCGTCAAAGGCGGTGACGCGATCGACGCTGGCCAGTCCGCCGATCACGGCCGCGCGGCTGTCCAGATCATTGACCGGGCGGCCCTCGCCCTTCAGGCGACGAACCGAGGCGTCGGTGTTCAGCGCCACCACCAGCCGGTCGCACCAGCCGCGCGCCTGGGCCAGATAGGCCACATGGCCGCGATGCAGGATGTCGAAGCAACCGTTGGTGAAGCCGACCTTCAGGCCCTGACGCTTCCACACCTCGACCAGATCCGACAACTCGTCCAGCGGCGTGACCTTGGACTGGGCCAGGGCCGCGTGCTGGCTCATCTCGGCCTCGATCAGTTCGGCGGGCGTGACGACGGCGGTGCCGCTCTTACCCACCACCACGCCCGAGGCCAGGATGGCGAACTGCACCGCCTGCTCCAGCGTCGCGCCCGCGCCGAGCGCCAGCCCGAGCGCGGCAAGACAGGTGTCGCCTGCGCCCGAGACGTCGAACACCTCGCGCGCCCGGCCGGGGAAATGTGTGACGCCGCCGCCGCGCCGCGCCAGGGTCATGCCCTTACCGGCGCGCGTGACGATGACGGCCTTGGCCGTGGTGGCGGCCAACAGGGCGGCCAACGCCGCCTCGACCTGCTCGTCCGTCTCCGTCGGCAGACCGGTAGCGCCCGCCAGTTCGTTGGCGTTGGGCTTGATGACGTCGACCGCGCCATAACGGGCGAAGTCGCGGCCCTTGGGATCGACAATAACCGGCGCGCCATACTCGGCCCCGGACCATAGCGCCGCTTCAATGGTATCGTCGTCCACTACGCCCTTGGCGTAGTCTGACAGCAGGATAGCCCCTGCGCCTTGGAACACGCCTTTGTCACCATAGCCGGAATGCGGCGCGGCCTCGTCGTCCAGCCGGAGCAACTGCTGACCGGCGGCGACGAAGCGCGTCTTGACGATGGTGGCTGCGCCCTCGGGCCGGATCAGGGCGTCCTCGACCCGGACTTCGGCCGCGATCAGGTCTCCCAGTTCGGCTCCCGCAGCATCCTGACCGACGACTGCGCCCAGACGTGCCTGACCGCCCAAGGCCGCGACGTTGCGGGCCACATTGCCCACGCCGCCGGGCATGGCCACGGTGCGGCGCGCGCGCAGGACAGGGATGGGCGCCTCGGGCGAGATGCGGCTGACCTCGCCATAGACATAGCGGTCCAGCATCAGATCGCCGACGCAGGCGACCTTCAGTTCGCGCACCTGCGCCAGCAAACCTTGCAGCGCGCCCAAATCAAGTGATCGTTCAGCCATGGCGCCGAACTAGCGGATTCAGGCCAAGTTCGCCATCGGCGCCTTGGCTCCAACCTTGATGGCCAGATCGTCGAAGGCGATCAGTTCAGCGGCCAGGGCCTCAAACTGGTCCAGCGGCACCATGTTGGGGCCGTCCGACGGGGCGTTGTCGGGATCTTCGTGCGTCTCCAGGAAGACGGCGTCGACGCCCACGGCCACGGCGGCGCGCGCCAAGACCGGCACGAACTCGCGCTGGCCGCCCGAGGACGTGCCCTGCCCGCCCGGCTGCTGCACGCTGTGGGTCGCATCAAAGACGATGGGGCAGCCGATCTCACGCATGATCGGCAGGGACCGCATGTCGCTGACCAGGGTGTTGTAGCCGAAGCTGGCGCCGCGCTCGCAGGCCATGACATTGGGGTTGCCCGCGCCGACCACCTTGGCGATGACGTTCTTCATGTCCCAGGGGGCCAGGAACTGGCCCTTCTTGATGTTGATCGCCTTGCCGGTGGCGGCGGCGGCCAGCAGCAGATCAGTCTGACGCGACAGGAAGGCCGGGATCTGCAGCACGTCCACGGCCTCGGCCACGCCTTCGCACTGAGCCTCGGAGTGAACGTCGGTCAGGGTCGGCAGGCCGGTGACTTCACGGATTTCAGCAAAGATCGGCAGGGCGTCCTTCAGACCGATCCCGCGCGCGGCGGTGGCGCTGGTGCGGTTCGCCTTGTCGAAGCTGGTCTTGTAGATGATGCCCACGTCCAGCCGCTCGCCGATTTCCTTCAGCCGATGCGCCGTCTCCAGCGCGTGCTGGCGGCTTTCCATCTGGCAGGGGCCGGCGATGAAGACGATACGGCGGCCGCCGCCGATCACGACGGGCTTCTTCAGGCCAGCGGACAGTTCGATGACGGCGTTGGGACGGTTCACGGCGGCGCTTTCGTCTGTTTGAATCGATAAAGTCGCGGGTTAGTGCCGCAACTTTGCGTCCGACAGGTGGCGTCGAACCCTTGGCTTCGCAACCTACAGGGCGACTCAGCGCCTGACCACATAGCTGGGCAGCCTGTGTTATCGTAGCCCGATGCACACGCCCTCAGACAGCCCCCTGACCTCGACGCAAGACCTGGCGGTTCGCCTCAGCGCGCCGGACCTGCGGATCATCGACGCCAGTTGGTGGCTGGACGGACGCGACGCCCGAGCAGACTTCGAGGCCGAGCGCCTGCCCGGCGCGGTCTTCTTCGACATCGAGGCCGTCTCCGACCCCGCCAGCCCCTACCCGCACATGCTGCCGACGCCCCAGACCTTTGCCGTGGCCATGGGCGAGATGGGAATCAGCGAGCGCGACGACATCGTCGTCTATGACGCCCAAGGCCTGTTCTCGGCCGCTCGCGTCTGGTGGACGCTGCGCACCATGGGCGCGCAACGGGTCCGCGTGCTGGACGGCGGCCTGCCGAAATGGCGCGCCGAGGGACGGCCTCTGGAACACGGTCCTGCCACTCGAAGCAAGGCTGCGACCTTCAACGCCGCCTTGAACGCCGACCAAGTCGTCGATCTGGATCAGGTCCGTCAGGCGTTAGCCGACGAGGTTCAGGTCGTGGACGCGCGCGGGGCTCCGCGTTTCCGAGGTGAAGCCGCCGAACCACGCGCCGGTGTCCGCTCCGGCCATATGCCCGGCGCGCTCAACGTGCCCTTCGGCCAGTTACTGAACCCGGACGGCACACTGAAGCGCGGCACAGCGCTGGAAGCCGCCTTCCGCGACGCCGGGGTCGATCTGGATCGCCCCGTCATCACCAGTTGCGGGTCTGGCGTGACAGCCGCCATCCTGACCCTGGGCCTGGCCGAACTTGGACGCGCGTCACAGCTCTATGATGGTTCATGGGCCGAATGGGGCGCACGCGATGACGTGCCCGTCGCAGTCGGCTGATCCTCAGGCCGCAGCCGGAACCGGCGCGTCCGTATCTTCCTCGCCGCGCGACACCACGGTCGCAACGACCAGATCGCCAGTCACGTTCAGCGTCGTGCGGCACATATCCAGGAAGCGATCGACGCCCAGGATCAGGCCGATCCCTTCCGGCGGCACGCCCACCATGGCCAGGATCATGGCGATGACCGGCAGACTGCCCGCCGGAACGCCCGCCGTGCCGACGCCGCCCAGGATGCAGACCAGCATAACGATGAACTGCTGACCCAGGCTCAGATCCACGCCGAAGAACTGGGCCAGGAACAGCACCGTCACCCCCTCGAACAGGGCCGTGCCGTTCTGGTTGGCCGTGGCCCCGACCGTCAGGACAAAACGGGCGATCTTTCGCGGCAGGCCCAGGTTCTGTTCCGCCACACGCAGGGACACCGGCAGGCTGGCGTTGGACGAGGCGGTCGAGAAGGAGACCACCATGGCCTCGCGAATGTCCCTGAAGAACTTCAACGGCGACATCCCGCCCACCGTGGCGATGCAGATCGGATAGACCACGAACATATGGATCGCCATGGCCCCCACGGCGACGCCGACGAAGGCCGCCAGCCTCACCAGAAGTTCCCAACCGAACAGGGCGGCCAGATTGAACATCAGGCAGGCGATGGCGATGGGCGCCAGTCGGATGACCAGGTTGATCAGCTTCATCATCACCTCGAACAGACCCTCGATGGTCTGTTTCAGGCGCTCCGTCGCCGGGCTCTTGGTCATCACCAGCCCGATGCCGAACAACAGGGCGAAGACCATGACCGGCAGGATTTCGTTCTGCGCCGCCGCGGTGAAGACGTTGGACGGCACCAGATCGAGGAAGAAGTCGCCCGCCCGGACCGAGTCCGGCGCACTGCCGACGATGGAGGCCGCCCCGCTGCGCCCCTGCTCCAGCAGTTGCTGAGCCAGCGCCGGGTCCACCCCGTCGCCGGGCCGGAAGACGTTGACCATCACCAGGCCGATGATCACGGCGACCGCTGAGATAAAGACGGTGAACACCAGGCTCTTGGTCCCGGCCCGCCCGAGCGTCTTCAGATCGCCCATCTCCGCCACACCGACCACCAGGGCCGAAAACAGCAGCGGGAGGACCAGCATGAAGAGCAGCCGCAGGAATACCTGTCCCGCTGGACCAGTGATGTTCGAGGTCAGCCACTGAACCCAGGGCGTGTCGCCGCCGATCGTCAGATTGACCGCCAGACCACCCAGCAGCCCGACCAGAAAGCCGATCAACATCAGCACATGCAGCGGAAGCTTTGGTCTGGTCGTTGCGGTCATGCGTCCCCCCGATGAAGCGACCAGCCGACGCCCTAGCGGATCGGCAGGGCGTAGATCAGGCCGCTGGGCCGCGCGCTCCATTGCGCATTCAGGCCCCTGGCCAGATTCAGCGCCGATTGCTGGCCAAGGTTCCGCTCGAAGATCTCACCGTAGTTGCCGCCCGCCGCGATAGCGTCCCGCGCCCAGGTTCGCGGCAGACCGATCGACGGTCCGAATTCGCCATCTTCGCCTAGCAGACGCCGGATGCGCGGCTCCTGACTGTCACGCGCTAGACCCGGCACATTGGCCTTGGTCACGCCCAGCTCCTCGCCCAGCATCAGGGCGTTCAGGGTCCAGCGGATCACCGCCGTCCACTGATCGTCGCCATGACGCACGACCGGACCGAGCGGTTCCTTGGAGATCACATCCGGCAGGATGGCGTGCTGCTGCGGATTGGCCAGGGTCGTCCGCGCCGCCGCCAAGGCCGAGATGTCGGCGGTGAAGGCGTCGCATTCCTCACGGGCATAGGCCTGACGGGCCTCTTCCTCGGTCTTGACCATGACCGGGCGGAACTCGATCCCGCGCGTGCGGAAATAGTCCTCGACGTTCAGCTCGGTGGTCGAACCTGTCTGGACGCAGATACGGGCCCCGTTCAGTTCAGACGCGCTGTTCAGGTTCAGGGCACGGCGGACCAGGAAGCCCTGACCGTCGTAGTAGTTGATCCCGGCGAAGCTCAGCTCACCGCCGGTGTCGCGGCTCATCGTCCAGGACGTATTGCGCCACAGAACGTCCACCCGCCCGTCCCGCAGGGCGTCAAACCTCGCCTCGGCGGTCAGAGGCACGAATCGCACGGCGTCAGGATCGCCAAAGATGGCCGCCGCCGTCGCCCGACAGAAGTCGACGTCGAAGCCCCGCCAAGCCCCGCGATTGTCCGTATAGGCGAACCCGACCAGCCCCTGATTGACGCCGCAGTTCAGGTGGCCGCGCTGTTTGATCGCCGTCAGAGTGGGACTGACCCGATCCGCTGGCATGGCAGTCGTGGTCGGGCGTGCAGTCGGCGTAGTTTCGGCGTGATCGGTCTTCGCCTGCCGCTCGCAGGCGGAGGTCGCCAGCAGCAGCGCCAGCGATATTCCTGTCACGATCTTCGACGCCCGCATTCCGGCACCCTCTCCAGCTTGCGCCCCCGCCTTCTTTAGAGCCCTCTAGGGCCAGAACCGCAACCCGCCGGAGCCCTCATGCCCCCCCTTTCCGACCGCACCCGCCTGATCGCCTCCGCCACGCGGCGGGGTCAGGGGCGGCGTCCGGTCAATCCTCCGGTCGAGCGGGCGTCCACCATGCTCAGCGACGACCCCGCCTCGATGCAGGATTCGACGCGGGGTCCGGTCTACGGCCTGGACGGGACTAGCGCCGCGCGAGAACTGCGCGCCGCTCTGGCCGATCTGGAGGGGGCCAGCGACGCCTTCCTGCTGCCCTCGGGCCTCGCCGCCGTGACCGTCCCCCTGCTGGCCCTGCTGCGCCCCGGCGAGGAGGTGGTGACCAGCGACGCCGTCTATGGCCCCACCCGCCGCTTCCTGACCCGGCACCTGGCCGCGCGTGGGATCTCCACTCGGTTTCATCCCGCAGACGCCTCGACCGCGGAGATCCTGTCGCTCTGCGGTGAGCGGACCCGACTGCTGCTGATCGAATCCCCATCCTCTCTGACGTTCGAGGTGATCGATGTTCCCGCCCTGGCCACCGCTTGCAAGGCGCGCGGCGTGCTGACGGTGATGGACAACACCTGGGCGGCGGGGCTCGCCTTCCGCCCACTCCACCACGGCGTCGACGTCAGCGTCCAGGCGGTGACCAAGTACGCCGCCGGCCATTCCGACCTGGTGATGGGGGCCGTCGCGGTTCGGGATCCGGGGATCGCCCGCACTATCCTGCACACCATAGAGGACATGGGCTGGCACGTTTCACCCGACGACGCCTGGCTGGCGCTGCGCGGGCTTCGCACCCTGCCGCTGCGCTACAACGAGGCGCTCAAGTCCGCGCTTCAGGTCGCCGAATGGCTGCAAGCCCGGTCCGAGATCGAGCGTGTCCTCTTCCCGCCCCTGCCCGGCTCGGTCGGCCACGACCTGTGGCGACGCGATTATTTCGGCGGCGCGGCCCTGATGGGCGTGGTGATGAAGGGCGGCGACAAGGCCTCGGCCCACGCCCTGATGCAGGGGCTCAGCCTATTCGGCATGGGCTATTCCTGGGGCGGTTTCGAAAGCCTGATCACCCACGAGAGCCCGCAGTTGAGCCATCGTCTGCATACGCCCGCCCTGTCGGGCCAACTGCTACGTCTGCATATCGGTCTGGAAGATCCGACCGACCTGGTCTCGGATCTCGAAAAGGGCCTGGAGGCTTGGCGCGCCCTGCAGGACTCGAACCTGCAACATCCCGCTTAGAAGGCAGACACAAATCGTGTTGTTTCAAGGTTCTAGCTGTAAAACAGCCACACGGTGCCATCAACGCCATCAAGCGTTTGCGAGCAGAGCGTAAAACCATGGGCCGCCAATTCACTCAGCTGGAGCGGCGCATCGCCGGCGCCCAAGGTCTACTCTTGGCCAAGATGTCCGAGTTTGCCGCCCATGTGACCGCCGACAACCCCAAGGCGGCGGAGCGAACACGCGACGAAACTTCGGCGGCGTTAGAATCATACTTCGATCTAACCGACGAGTCCGTCACTGAGGCAATGAAGAAGGGATACTGAAATGCCCTGTACTTCGGTCGCCCTGCCCGGCGGCGGTCGCGCCATTGTCTGCTCCTCGAGCCGCCGCCAGAGGTGCGCTTGTGGTCGGCCCGCGAGTCAGCTGTGCGACTGGAAGGTTCCGTCCACTCGCAGCGGCACCTGCGACAAGCCTCTCTGCAGAAGCTGCTCGCACGTTCCGGCACCCGACAAGGATCTGTGTCCAGCCCATGCCGCTGAATGGCAAGCGCGCTAGATACCCAAATCGAGAACATAAATAGTGGCGCGGTCTATAGCCGACGTGAGAGGGTGGTTGCCCTTGTGATATATTGGCAGTGAGACGCGATGCCTACGCTGAACTACAATCGTCCCGACGGACTTCCTATAATCGAGGTAGGCGTGCGCTACCATCCTCTCAAAGGCGCCGCTCATCCTTCCGGCGCATGTCCGGAGAAAAGAGTTCTGGCCCTGATCGATACGGGCGCTACGCACGTAGTGCTGAAGCCAAACATTGTAGCTTCGTTGGAACTGCCATTCGCCGCCAATATGAACAACACTGTTGTAGGCGGTGGAAGACACCTAGTGCCGAGTTATGCGGCAGACATCATCTTCGGCACGACGACGTCATTTACGGTAACCGATGTTCTCGTCCTTTCCCAAGATCTACACGGGTTCGACATGCTGATTGGTTGGGATGTCCTGCGCTTCACGGACTGGCAGTTCAACCGTGACGGCAGCTTCAGCCAGACCTGGTGAGCAGGACGCTGGACGCCAGCATGTGCGGATGGTCAGCCGAACCAGAAAGGGCTGCGAGCCTGCAAGGAACCGCAAGCGCCGAACTCCTCCTGACCCTCTTCTTCAGCCCCGCCGGCCCAGGCCGATTTGGCGGCCGTAAAGTGCATGGAATGCGATCCACAAAGCCCGCGGGCGAGGCGGGGGGAAAAGCGCGGGCTTTGGGTGGCGGCCGCGCCGGCTGGGCCGGCGGGCCGCTCGCGCCGCGCAGGCGGGTTGAATGACCGGAGCCGGCTGATGCAGGTGGTGGCCCGGCAATATGCGCCACCTCGTTCCCCCATCGACTGAACCTCGGCCCCTCGCTTCCCCCAAGCTAGGGGCCTTCAGGCTGTCGCGATCGGGGTCTCTGACAGCCGGGTCGTGTAGGCGGGGCTCCTCATATCGGCCCGCACAGCCCAGGCTCGTCTGACGCCGGATTGTGCAGGCGACAACGCCCCGCGACCGAACCGGCTGTTCACGGCGTCCATGGCTGTCATCAACGCCTCACGCCTCGGGTCCATCAGCGTCAGGAGGGACCGTGGCGCCTGCGCAGGCGTGACCAGGTCCTCCATGATGATGCCCGCCTTGGCGTATCGATAGCCTGGCTGCCAGAGCCGACGCGTCGCGGCCGACGCGGCGCGCACCAGTTCCAGCGTGTCCGACGTCGCCTCAAGCATCGTGGCCACGCCGGACACGGACCGCCCGGGGCCATCGGCAAAGCGACTGGTATGGAAGAAGACCTGCATCTGGTGGGCCAGCATTCCATGCCGGCGCAGCTTCTCCCCCGCCCTGGTCGCGTAAAGGGCCGTCGCCTCAAGCATCTCGTCCAGGCGCGTGATCGGGGCGCCAAACGACCTGGTCACCGCGATGCCCTTACGCCCAGGCGGCTCGATCTCGAGCTCCTGGCACAACACGCCGTTCATCTCGCGCACCAGGCGCTCGCCCGTGACGGTCAGCAGCTGCCGAGCGACGCGGGCGTCCAGGCCGCGCAGATCTGCTGCCGTGTTCACCCCGATCGCGCGCAGCTTGCCGGCGGACGCCCGACCGACGCCCCACACGTCCTCGATCGCCAGCTGGGGCAGCAGCGCGTCTCGAGCGCCGGCCGACGTCAGATCGCACACCCCGTCGAGCACCGGCCGCTTTTTGGCCAGGTGATTGGCGGCCTTGGCCAGCACGCGCGTCGGACCGAGGCCGACACAGGTCGGGATGCCGGTCCACTGCCTGACCGTGTGCCGCATCGCGCGGGCATGGGCCGCAGGCTCCACTATGCCGGTGAAGTCGAGGAAGCTCTCATCGATGGAATAGACCTCAACGTCCTGGGCGTGGGCGCGGTAGATCTCGTTCATGCGCCGGCTCATGTCGCCGTAGAGGACGTAGTTCGAAGACCTGGCCACGACGCCGTTCGCCTCGCACAGCTTACGGATCTTGAACCAGGGCGCGCCCATCTCGATACCGAGCGCCTTGGCCTCAGGCGTCCGCGCCACGGCGCAGCCGTCGTTGTTCGACAGGACGATGACCGGGCGGCCCTCAAGGCGAGGATCGAACACCCGCTCGCAGCTGCAGTAGAAGCTGTTGCCGTCCGACAGCGCGAAGACGCGGTCGCTCATCGCGGCGCCGGCCGGTGCGGTGTCAACGACCAGGTCACCACGCCCCAGATCATCGCCTCGCTGGCCTCATCCAGAATCAACGGCCCCATCTCTGGGTTGGCGAAGTCCAGCGCCAGGCGCCCTCCCCGCAGTCTGATGACCCGCTTGGCGCTGGGCAGGCCGTCGATGATGGCCACAACGACGTCGTCGGCCTTCGGCGTCAACGAGCGATCGACCACGGCATAGTCGCCGTCATTGATGCCCATGCCGATCATGCTGCGGCCGACCACCCGCCACATGAAGGTCGAGGCGGGATTGGTGACGATCAGCCGCGCGGGATCCAGCGCTTCCTCGACATAGTCGTCCGCCGGCGATGGAAAGCCGGCGCACAGCGGACGCCCCATCAGCGGGACGAGTTCTTGTTTCAACGCACTCACGGTTTCGCTCCAGGAGCCGACCGACCCGCCGCCGCTCTAGGGCGCCGAGCCTGCTGGCCTCAAGCTATTTGTTCGCCATTTGTTCCAATGCTGTGGACGATTGGAACTATAGGGCTCCGTGGATTTATGTAGTGACAAAATCTCTTGACCGGCTCATTAAATGCCGCTACATAAATTCAGCCGGGAAAATTCCTGGTCCATCGACCGGGAAAATCCCCGGTATATTCATACGGATACAATGAGGGAAATCGCCAATGCACCACAGGCATCTAACTACCCCAGGATCAACAACCCATGCCGATCAGCTATGATGAAAACAAACGAGCCGAAACGCTCGAGCACAGAGGGCTAGATTTCGCCGACGCCGGCGAAACTCTTTTCAGCGATGAATCCCTCCTAACGGTCCAAGACGACCGAAAAGACTACGGCGAACAACGCTGGCAGACGATGGGCCCCTTCCGCGGGGACATCGTAATGATCGTTTGGACACTGCGGGACGGCGCACATCGCATCATTTCGATGAGAAAGTGCAATGACCGAGAGAAAGGACACTACCACGAAACCGTGGATCGATCCGGATGACGCTCCCGAATGGACCCCAGAGGTCTTTGAACGAGCAGAGATCCGGCGTGAGGGAAAGGTCGTCAGACCCGCCTCTGGCACGCTAACAAAACGGGGGCGCCCAAAGCTGGAACGCCCTAAAATCCAGGTCACGCTACGGCTGGACCAAGACATCGTAGAACGGTTTCGCGCCTCCGGCCCTGGCTGGCAGGGGCGAATGAACGAAGTTCTTAAAAAGGCGGCTCAGGCATAACCTGTGCCGCCTTTTACGTGTCGATAGGCTGCTCGCCTGTTCATCCAAGTTGAGGCTGGCACGGTCTCAACCTCAACTACCCATCAGCTGATGGCCAAGTCCCGATCACGGAACTTCACCACCTCCATGCCCAGCCAATCGTTGATCGCCAGGAACCGCTGCTGAAGCGGCTGGATCTCGTTGCGATAGAAGACCTGGTCCGCCTTTTCGACGTCGCCGAAGCCGCCGGCGTTGGCGGGCACCACGCCCAGCAGTTGGGGCGGCACGCGGTGCGCGGCCAGGACGTCATCCCGGGTCGTGTTCTTGATCCCGAGGAACTCGTCTTTCGCCGCCGCCTCACCCGGATGCAGCAGCTGCAGGCTGTCCTTCTTGCCGTTCGGCAGATGGAGGAACATCGAGCGGAAGTTGCCGACGCCCTTGGTGTTCTTCAGCGCGCCGCGCAGGGCCTCAGCGTCCTTCTCGCTTAGGCCGCCCTCGCCGACGTACATGATGAAGCCGGCATGGGCGCCATTGAGATAGTAGCGCCGGCGGAACAGGGTCGCGTTCTCGTTCAGAAACGCCGACTGCAGCGCGCTCAGGTACTCGGGCACGCCGTAGATCTCCTGATCGAGCCAGGGCTGCATGCCGTGGAAGACGGAGCCCTTCTTGAACCAGTGTTCCTTGTTCCAGCCCGACAGGAAGACGAACGCGCCCTCCTCCACCCCGCGCCGCGTGTAGCGCGACAGGCTGCGCTTCAGCTTCATCGGCTGGCCACGCAGGTTATCGACCCGCTCCAGGTAGAAGTTCGCCAGCACCAGGTGGTCCAGAACGATGCCCTCAAACGTCGCCAGGTCCAGCAGCGGGTGCGGGATGAAGTCCCGCATCAGCTGGTTTACCTTCACGCGGAAGGCGGACGAATGGTGCGAGGTGACGTTGGCCGTCTTCGACAGCACGTCCATCGGCAGCGGCGTCTGATAGTAGCGGCCGCCCGCCCCGGCGATGTCCCAGCACTCCAGGCCGTCCAGGAGCTCGCGGCGGTTCAGCACCGGCTCTGCGTCGCCCAAGGCGAAGGCTTGCGGCTTGGCCTCGACGACGCCCTTGAGGGGCTTCGCGGTCAGGGCTTTAGTCATGGTCGTAGATCTCCACGGTCGAGGATCCGCCATCGCCTCCGATGGCGGCCTGGATCGGCTCATTGAACAGGCATTGCAGGAGGGCCCAGCCCAGATCAGCGTGGCCGCTGTCCTTGGTCCGGCTGGCCTCATAGGTGACCTTGCGGCCCGAGGCGGTCATCGTGCGCCGGATCGACATCAGCGCGCCGGCCAGGTCCTTATGGTCCCGATCGAACTGAAGGCGGTGCTTCAGGATGACGTCGAGGGCCTTGTAGACCATCTGGGTTTTCAGGAAGGCGTCGTACTGGTGGCCCGTCACAGTCGGGAAGAAGGTCTGCACCAACTGGAACACGGCGTCGCCGATCCCGGTCTTGTCGATGTCGATCTTCGTGACGCGATAGCGCTTGGTGTATTTGCGGATCACCTCGGCCTGCTCATCGAAGCGGCTGCCCTTGAACTGGCGGCGCTCGAGCACGCGGAACTTCCCGCCCGGCGTCGTCGGCGGCGCCACGACAACCAGGCCGGCGGCGTCGGCGTTCTCGCCATCGCCGTTCGGGTCGTATGACAGCCAGACTTCGCCGGCGTATGGCCGGCCCATGCCGATCAGGATCCGCGCCTTGTCGACGTCCGGCCAGTCGTCCTCGGGATCGACCATGCAGGGCGCGAGCATCGCCATCGGGAAGACCGACAGGGTATCATCAACGAACCCGCACATCAGCAGGTTGTCGAACTCAGGGACCGAATACTCGTCGCGCAGCTCGTCCAGGTCGAACAGGTCGCAACCAAGGCGCTCGGCGTCCTCGATCGTCACCACATGGCGCCAGATCTTGTCTGCGCCCAGCGCGCCGTCGGCGTTCAGCGCCGCCCAGCTGACATCGAACTCGCGGCGCTTCTCCTTCGGCCGCTTCCTGTTCCACTCCTCGCCGGTCCAGAACTTGTAGGCCTCGTGCGTGACCGAGCTCGGCGTCGAGAAGTAGGTCTTCCGGTAGCGCTTCTGCATCGCGATGCCGGACGCGACCTTCTTCAGCGTGTCGAAGCCGAAGGTCCAGAAGAACTCATCGAAGTAAAAATCGCCGTGATAGCCCTGGGCCGTGCGGGCGTTGGTGCCGAGGAAATAGAGCGTCGGCTGCTCGAGGATCTTGCCCTCGTCGTCCTCGCCGCGATCGATCACGATCGGGTCGCCGCTGAGCTCGACGCCGATCTCCTTCATGACGAAGGCGCGGATATAGCCCTTGAAAACGTGGGCCTGGCTCTTCGACGCCGAAAGGAAGATCTGGTTCTTGCCGGTCTCCAGGGCGACGATAAGCGCCTCGAGCGCGAAGTAATAGGTCGCCCCGATCTGCCGGCTTTTCAGCAGCATGCGGTTGCGTAGTTCGCGCTTCGACCACCAGATCTCCTGATAGCCAAACAGCTGCTTCAGCAGCGCCGCCTTCAGGATTTCGGCCTGGTCCGCCGTAATGCGGTTGCGTTCGGGCTTCTTCTTCTCGCCGGCGTTGCGGGCGGCGACCTTGGGGTTCAGGTCGCCTTCATGGCCGCCCGGCTGCTGGTACCTGCGGATCCGCGCGAACCGCTCGGCCAGGCGCGCCAGTAGATCGAGCTCCTTGAAGTCCAGGCCGGTCTTGGCCGCCTTCATGGTCAGGGCGACGTATCGCGCCTCGGTGACGCCCTCCATTCTCTCGAGCGGTGTCGCCTTGTCCCACTCGTCGCGGCTCTTCCAGCTGGCGATCGTGCCTTCGGCCTGGCCCAGCAGCTTGGCGATGTCGGTCAGGCGCCACATCGACCAGTAGAGGAACTTGGCCGCGCGCCGTTCATCCAGCATGGCCGCGACAGGGAAACCGAAGCCGCCGCATGACGACAGCAGGGCGCCGAGGTCGTCGGCGCCGCCGGGCTCCGGCCCGTCCTGCTTCTTGGGTTTCTGTCTCATGGGCGCGGACGCTACCCGCGCGACCTCGCCCCCTCTGACGGGCGGCTGTTGTCAGGTCCGCCCCGCACAACAGCCGCGCCTTGAGAAAGAGCGGCCGGTGACGGTGATCTGCAGCCTCATTCGCTGGCGCGGCCAGCTGCCCTGCAGATCACGCCCGAGGCCCCATGTCCAAGAAGCGCACGACCAAGTTCACCCGCATCGCCGTCGCCGGCCTGACGGCATCGGATGGCCGCACGATCGAACCGCAATGGCTGCGCGACATGGCCGGCAACTACAATCCGGCCACCTACACCGCACGGGTCAACGTCGAGCACTACCGCAACGCCTCTGCGACCGGCCCCTTCCCCGCCCTGGGCGACGTCATCGCGCTGAAGGTTCAGGAAGACGACATCGAGATTGCCGGCAAGACCGAGAAGCGCGTCGCGCTCTACGCCCAGATCGAGGGCAACGAGACCCTGCAGGGCTACGTCGCCGCCGATCAGAAGAAGTTCACCTCGATTGAGGTCGAGCCCAACTTCTCCGGCTCGGGTAAGGCCTACCTCATGGGCCTGGCCGCGACCGACACCCCGGCGTCGCTGGGCACCGAGGCGCTGAAGTTCTCGACCCGCACCGATGACGCCTTCGCCAAGATCCGCAAGGACGACCTGGACAGCCGAAAGAAGCACGCCTCCTGCCTGTTCTCGGCCGCCCTGGAAACCACGATCGAGTTCGCGGAAGACCAAGCGTCGTCGGAGGACACCGACTCCGTCATCGACAAGATCGTCGCCAAGTTCAGCAAGGCGCTGAACCGCGAAGAGCCCAAGCCCAACATCCCGGCTGACAAGTCGGCCGCCGGCGGCGACGTCGCCGAACTGGCCACGGCCTTCACGACCGGCATGAAGGAACTCGGCCAGACCTTCAGCCTGGCTCTGACCCAGGCGACGGCCGCCACCAACGAGCGCTTCGCCAAGCTGGAAAGCGAACACGCCGCCCTGAAAGGCGACGTCGAGAAGACGCACGATCGCTCCTATTCCGCCCGCCCGGTCCATGCCGGCGGCGACGGCGTCGAACAGACCGACTGCTGATCCGCCTGCCCGACCCGCGCCGAACCCCAACGCCTTAGAGCCCGTCACGGAACCTGACCCCGATGAAGACGAAAACCCGCCTCCTCTACACCACCTGGCTGTCGCGCCAGGCCGAGCTCAACGGCGTCGCCGAAGGCACCGTCCACAGCGAGAAGCAGTTTGCGGTCGATCCGTCGATCCAGCAGGTGCTGATCGACAAGCAGCGCGAAAGCTCGGCCTTCCTGGGCCAGATCAACATCGTGCCGGTCGATGAGCAGTCGGGCGAGAAACTCGGCCTGGGCGTCGCCGGCACCCTCGCCGGTCGCACCGACACCAACGCCCGCGATCGCGAAACGCGCGATCCGACGTCGCTCGACGCCGACCGCTATGAGTGCAAGCAGACCAACTTCGACACGCACGTCACCTACGCCAAGCTGGACCTGTGGGCGAAGTTCAAGGACTTCCAGACCCGGCTGCGCAGCCAGACCGTGCAACAGCAGGCCCGCGACCGCATCATGATCGGCTGGAACGGCATCCGCGCCGACGTCCAGACGGACCGCGTCGCCAACCCGCTGCTGCAGGACGTCAATGTCGGCTGGCTGGAACAGATCCGGCAGAAGCGCCCGACCCACGTCTTCGACGAAGGCGCCACCCCCGGCAAGATCGTGGTGGCTCCGACCGGCGGCGACTATCGGAACCTGGACGCCCTGGTCTACGACGCCATCCAGAACTTCCTGCCCGAGTGGGCACGCGGCGACACCGAACTGGTGGTCATCGTCGGCAGCGGCCTGCTGCACGAGAAGTACTTCCCCATGGTCGATGGCGAGGACAAGCCGACCGAGAAGGTCGCAGCCGACATCCTGCTGTCCAAGAAGCAGCTGGGCGGCAAGCAGGCGGTGATGGTGCCGTTCTTCCCGGCCAACACCATGCTGATCACGCGCCTCGATAACCTGTCGATCTACGAGCAGGAAAACACGCGTCGGAAGACGATCGTGGACAACGCGAAGCGCAGCCGCGTCGAGACCTACGAGTCGGTCAACGAGGCCTACGTGGTCGAGAACTACGACTTCGCCCTCCTGATCGAAAACATCGAGATCGCCGGCGGCGAGTAATCGCCGCCTGGCCCCCGATCATCTGAAAACCGGAACCGAGACATGAGCATCGCCGCACAAGCGCGCGCCCGGGCGGAAGCCGCCGCCCAGAAGAAGGCTGAGGACGAAGCCTCGGCCGCCTCGGCCGCCATGGCCAAGCGCCGCCCGGCCAAGATCAAGCCCGCCTTGCGGCCTGCTCCCTCGGTTCCGGACATCAACCCCAACCGTGTATCGCCGGCGGCCCAGCGTCGCCGCTTCCTGATCGCCAGCTCGGCCGGCGCCGTGCTGGCCGCCTCTGGCATCGCCATCGACATCGACGGCGACAATGACGACACGCCGCTGTCGCCGGACGCGCAGAAAGTCGTCTTCCAGCTGCAACAAGACCGCCGCCGGCTGAAAGAGTTCAAGGCCACCGAACGCAAGGTCGAGGCCAAGATCGACATGCTCCCGGCCTATCGCGGCTGGTGCGATGGCGTCCTGGCGGCTGGCCAGGGCGAACGCGGCCCGCTCGATCAGATCTTCACCACCATCATGGCCTGGACCATCGACGTCGGCGACTACATGACCGCCCTGCCGATGCTCGAGCACGCGGTGAAGTACAAGCTCGAGATGCCGAGCGGCTTCAATCGCGACCCGATCACCTTCGCAATCGATCAGGTCTGCGAGGAAGCCATCCGGGTCTACGACCTGGGCGGCGACGCGGCCAAGGCCTTCGAGGCTGGCGTCCTGCCCATGCTGCAGGACCTGGTCGATGAACACGACATCGATCTTCACGACGAGGTCGAAGCCAAGCTCTTCAAGGCCATCGGCCGCGCGATCATGGCCGGCGCCGACATCGAGAACGAAGACGACCTTCGCCAGCGCCGGGAAGAGACGCTGAAATCATATCAGCGCGCCCTCGAGCTCCACGAACGCTGCGGCGTGAAGAAGGACATCGAGAAGCTGACCCGCGAACTCAAGAAGGCCGCCGGCGTGACCGAGCCGGCCGATCAGAACACGCCGCCCCCTGCGGGCGGCTAAACCCCTCGCCCCCCGGCGCTCGGGGCGGGGCTGGTCCGACAACAGCGGGTTCGCCCGTCTGTAGCGTCCGGCCAGCCCCCCACCCCGTAGCCGGGCGGCGGCGAAACGAAGGGCCAGCAGGCGGCCAATCAGGAACTCCTCGCTAAAGCGCCATGACTGGACCCTTCACTCCCACCACCTCGATCCCCGCGCCGAACACCACGGCCGCGCCTGCTGTCATGGCATGCGGCCCGTTCTGGCCGGAACTGGATCTTGGCCTGCTGCAGAAGTCGATTCGCGTCGACCAGGTCGTCACCGCCGAGCGCCTTCGCGAGGTCGCGCGCAGCGCCGTCCTGGACATCATGGACGAGCTCGACATCTGGCGTCGCGATCAGGTCGCCGCCGGCTTCAGCACTCTGGCCGATGTGCCCGGCCGGCACCAGGTTGATGAGCAGAGCGACTACCAGGTGCGCTGGATGCGCGCCGTCCAATCCGTGGTCGCCGCGGATCTTGCCGATCGGCAACTCGGACAGTCGGCCAGGTTGGCGGGCATGGACCGCGTCGAGGAGCTCGCCGCCGACATCGATGTCCACCGGCGCAACGTCACCTACGCCGTCCGCGACTTCCTGGGCCGGTCCCGCGTGATCGCCGAGGCCATCTGATGGCGCGCGGCAACGACATGATGCCGGTGGAGGCGGTCCAGGGCGAAACCCTCGATCAGCTGGTCTGGCGGGTGCTGCGTCAGGGCGCGCCGGCCGTCGAACGAGTGCTGGAAGCTAACCCGGGCCTCGCCGACGCCGGCCTTTTCCTAACGCGTGGACAGCAAGTCCTCGTTCCCGCCGGCGCGCGCAGCGCAGCGCCGGTTCCCATGACCCAACTCTGGACCTGAGCCGTGAACAAGAACCCCGTCACCTTCACGATCAGCCTGCTGCAGCTCTGCTTCGCCGTGGGCGTGCAGGTGATGATCGTCGCCGTCGCCTTCGGCAGCCTCTTCTCTCGGGTCGAGGCCATGGAGGCGGCCGTCGCGCCCATCACGCGCGGCGACTTTGCGCGTCTCGATGAGCGGGTAGAGCACATCCAGGGTGACATCGCCTGGATCCGCGCTCAGCTGGAGAAGGATCGCGCACGATGAACCGGCCGCTTCCCGAATCTCAATGGCTCTGGCGCCGCCTTATCACCTGGGTGGTGGCCGTCTGGGCCATGACCCAGCTGCATTTCCTGATTGCCCGGATCCCTGACGGCGATCTGCGGGTCATCGCCGATCGGCTGATCCTTCTGCTGGCCACCCTGATCGCCCTCTACCTGATCGGCCCCACGGCCGAGCACATCATCGCGCTTGTACGCGCCTGGCGAGGAGACAACCCCAAATGACGATCAAGTCCATCCGCTACCTGGTGGTGCACTGCGCGGCCACGCCGCCGACGCGCGACATCGGCGTGAAAGAGATCCGCGCCATGCACCTGCAGCGCGGCTTCAACGACGTCGGCTATCACTACGTCATCCGTCGCGATGGCCGCGTCGAGAAGGGCCGCGCCGACACCGTCGCCGGCGCCCACGTCTCCGGCTTCAACAGCGTCTCGCTCGGCGTCTGTCTAATCGGCGGCGTCGACGCCAAGGGGCAGCCGGACCAGAACTACACGCCAGCGCAATACGAGGCCCTGGAGCAGCAACTGCTCAAGCTGCAGGCCGCCTATCCGGCCGCGCAGATCCTAGGCCACCGCGACCTGTCGCCAGACAAGAACGGCGACGGCAAGATCTCACCAAACGAATGGCTGAAGGCCTGCCCCTGCTTCGACGTCCGCGCCTGGTGGAATGCCCGGGGCAGTCGCTGATGAAGGCCCTGACCCGCACCTTGAACTTTGCGACGCCCTTCGGCGGCGTGATCTCCGTGGTCACGTTGCTGGCCATCGCCGCTCTCGTCCTTTTCGCCCTTGGCGGCCTCGGCGTCCGCTTTGACCCGTTCAACACGGTCGGGCGCCGCGCCGAGCGTGCGGAGGCTTCGGCGGCGGTCGCCACGAACGGCGCCGCCGCGCGCCAGATCGAGGTCGCCGGCGCGCAGGACACCACAACCCGGGTTGAGGTCGTCCTGCAGCAGACCGACGCCGCCAGGCAGGCCGCCTTCTCCCTCACCTCCGACGCCAGGATCGCCATCGATGCGCGCAACCCTCTTGACCCTGACCGTACTCGCCGCTTGCGCGACGTTGATCAGCAGCTGTGCGACATCCGGCCAGCCATCTGCCCCGGTGATCCCGCCTCGTCGAGAAATGCCGGCGACGGCTATCCAGCCGTGCGTCCTGGTGGGCCGCCTCCCGGCTAGCCCCACCATGGCGGATCTGGAGATCGGCTACGCCGTGCGCGGCGCCGAGATCCTATCTTGCGATGCGCGGCGACAACTGGCTGTCGACGTCCACGGCGGGGAACACCGCGACCAGGACGCCTGGCTTGCTCTCATCTCACCTCGGCCCACCTGGTGGCGCCGTCTTCTCGGACGCTGACATGGACGCCTTTTCGAATAGCCCTGGGACCGACGCCGGCGTCCTGGCGTGGTGGTCTGGCCGTCGCCATGCCTGGGCGCGCGCTGCCGTGCTTTCCCTGGCCAAGCTGGTCAACGGCGAGTGGCGCGCCTTGCCCGTGGGATCCGATAACGCCGTATCGGTGCAGGGCGCGGACGCCGTCACGCTGGACACCACAATTCCGACCGGCCAGACCAAGGCCGTGCAACCGGTCGACCTGGGCGTGAAGCGCGCGGTCGCGCTGCGATCCCCGATCGGCATTGGCCCAACCGCCGTGAGTTTCGAGGTAGGTCCGGATCCAGCGGCGCTCCTGCCGCTGCAGTTCGGCGGCGCGCTTTACACGGTTACGGTAGGCGGCGGCGCCTGGACGCCGCTCGACCCGCTGCTCTTCGCCGGATTCCGCTGCGTCCGTCCCGTTCTCTCGGTAGCGCCGGCCGCCAACCGCGTCTTCGGCGTCCTGGCGCAGTGATCCTGTCCCTGCCCCTCGGACTGCGGGCTGCGCGGGGTGCTGTGGCGGGGCAGCCGCCCGGCCTGGTCCTGGACTTCACCGCTCAGGCCTATGTCATGGATGGCCGCCGCTACGGCGTCCTCGCCAACACCCCCTGGATGACATCGCTCCGCGTCATTCTGGCGGGTCGGTCAGCGGGTTGATCCCGCCGGCCACTGGTCCTCGTCCATCAAACTTCGGATAAGCCATGCGCAAGCTCGAGAGCCTGAAAGCCCATATGACCGCCGCGCTGTCGCATCGCGGCGCGCGCGACAACCCGGCTGATCTTCACTTCGCTATCCCAACTGGCAGCATGGTCGCCCAGGGCCGGCCCGGGCTGGCGTTTGAGTATCGCTACACCCTGGTCATGGGGATTCTGGACTGCGCCTACTCGATCGACGAGATCACCATTCCCCTCATGCTGTGGATCGCGCGCTGGCAGCCCGAGCTGCAGTCGCTCACGGCGGCCGCCGGCGGCGTGAACTGGGAAGTCGAACTCCTCGATGACGGCAAGGCCGACATCATGGCTCGCATCCCGCTGACCGAAACCCTCTATCTGACGCCGCGCGCCGAGGGCGGCTACGACCTGACCCGGCCGGAGGAGCCGCTGCCTTTCGCCCTCGAGGGAGGCGAGCCGCTGCACCGCATCTACCTGGGCGACGAACTGATCGTCAGCTGCACCGCCCACCCGCACGCCTGACATGGCCGACCGCGAGGACGAACTCGCCATCTACCGCGAAGCCGTCTCCGGCTACCTCGACCGGCTTTCCGCCGGCGAGCGATCGCGCCTCCTGCGCCGCGCCGCCTTCGCGCTGCGCCGATCCCAGCAGAAACGTATCCAGGCCCAGGTGGCGCCGGACGGCGCGCCCTGGCCGAAACGCAAACCCCGACAGGACCAGAAGCCCGCTAGCCGGGCGATCCGCTTCATCTATCGCAAGGGCGACGGCGAACGCCTGGTCGACATGCGCAGCTGGGTTCGGCGCGGGAACATGCTGACCGGATTCGACCGCGAGGCTGACGGTCTTCGCACGTTCAGAGCGGATCGCATCGCCCGCCATCTGCCCGCCGAGGGCGGCGCGGATCCTGGCCCGATCGCCGGCGCTATCCGGGGCCGCAAAGGCGGCGTGAAGCGCAAGGCCAAGGCGATGTTCGCCAAGCTGCGAACCCCGGCGCACATGCAGGCCGGGGCTACGACCGACGAAGCCTACGTCCAATTCACCAGTCGGGCGTCGCGCCTCGCCCGCATCCACCATTTCGGGCTGAAAGACCGCGTCGTCCCCGATGGACCCGAGACGCAATACCCGCAACGCGAACTGCTGGGCTTCAGTCAGGCAGATGACGAGGCAATGATGGCCCTACTGCTGGCGCACATGGAAGGCGCCGGCTAGTGCTCCGGCGCTGTATCCGATCGGTAGGGATAGGGCCAACCGAGGGCGCGATTGTAGATGCGCTTCTTGGCTTGGCGCCCGATCTGATCCCAACGCCCGCAACCAAGCTTCGCCATAATCAGCGCTGTATTTTCATCCCGCGACAGCGGGCGGTTGAGCTTCCTCTCCGCTCGTTTGATGAACCACTGATCGAATCCCATACGGATCTCCTCATGCCGATGCTCTCTATCTAACCATAGGTCGCCGTTTGTTGTGCGGGGCGGACCTGACAACAGCGGCCGGTCGCACTCGTGGCCCGGCCTCGGCCCTATCCGGCCATGACGCAGTATTCCGGACCTGCCGGCGGCACGACCGCCGTCGACCTTTCGCGGCTGCCCTTCCCAGCCGTGATCGAGGTGCTGAGCTTTGACCAGATCGTCGCCTCCGCCAAGGCGCGCCTGATCGAACTCGCCCCCGAGGTCGAGCCTGTGCTGCAGGACGAGAGCGAGGTCCTGGTCAAGCTGATCCAGCTGTTCGCCTATCGCGAGCTCAACCTACGCCAGCGCGTCAACGACGCCGCCAAGGCGATGACCTTGCCCTACGCCATCGGCGCAGATCTCGATGTCGCAGCTCAACCTTTCGCCACGCGCCTGGTGATCACGCCCGCCAACCCCCTGACCGGCGCGCCCGCTGTGATGGAAAGCGACGAAGCCTTGCGTGAGCGCGCCCTCCTGGGCCCCGAAGGCTATTCGGTGGCCGGCCCAGCTGGCGCCTACGTCAGCTTCGCCCGCGCCGCCTCGGGCGACGTCCTGGACGCCAGCTGCGTCAGCCCCGCGCCCGGCCAGGTCCTCGTCACCATCCTCGCCCGATCAGGCGACGGCACGCCCAGCCAGGCCTTGCTGGAAGAGGTGCGCGCCTATGTGGCGGCCGACGACGTCCGCCCACTGACCGATCAGGTCATGGTTCAGGCGGCCGAGGTTACGACCTTCACCGTCGATGCGGTGATCCGTACCTTTACCGGGCCCGATTCCGCTCTCGTGCTGACCGAAGCCCGCCGACGGCTGGATGCCTATCTGGCACGCAGCCGCCGGCTCGGCCGCGACGTCACCCGCGCGGCGCTGATCGCCGCCCTTTGCACCGACGGCGTCCAGGACGTGGATCTGATTGCGCCGGCGCAGACCATCGTGTGCTCGCCCACCGAGACCGCCCTTTGCACGGGGATTTTGATCAGCCATGGGGGCGCCGCCGAATGACGGACCTGCATGGCGCGGATCCCGCCTCCCTCCTGCCGCCCAACGCCACACGTCTCGAGCGCGCGATCGAGGTCCTGACCCAGCGCATCGACGCCATCCCCGTCCCCTTGCGCGACCTGATCAGCGTCGAGGCCTGCCCCGACGTCTTCCTGCCCTGGCTGGCCTTCACCCGTTCGGTTGACGCCTGGAACCCGGCCTGGTCGCCGAGCGTGAAACGCAACCTGATTGCGGCCTCGATCGAGGTCCACCGTCGGAAGGGCTCGGCCAAGTCGGTCCGCGACGTCATCGCGGCCTTCGGCGGTCAGATCGCCCTGCGCGAATGGTTTGACCACCAACCGCCGCGTGATCCCTACACCTTCGACCTGGTGCTGACGCTGAACGGTGCGGACGGCGCGCCGGCGACGGGGCAGTTCGTCCAGGAGGTCATCGACGAAGTCGAGCGCACCAAGCCTGTGCGGTCCCGCTTCACCCTGACCCAAGGGCTCAGCACGTCGGGAAGCGTCACCCTGGCCGGGGCGGCGCGCGTGTCGGCCTATCAGCGCATTGTCCTGACCGAGGACACCGACGACGTCCTGGCGCCGCTGATGATCCGCGCCGCCGGCGCCTATGACATCTCGGACCCGGCCCTAGCCACGGCCTTCGCCTGGGGCGGGGTCGAGCTCATGTTCGTGCCCGGCCATTATCGTATCGGCCTGTCCGGCGATGTCTCGCTGCGCACCGAGCTGATCGTGGATCGCGGCCGCCAGCTCTACGGCTTGTCTGGGCCCTTCGCGACGACCGACTTCGCCTTGCGCGGAGTCGAACTGATTTTCGACCGGTCGCGCTATCGCTCCTGCCTGATCGGCGACGGGATCGCCTTGCTCGAGAAGCTGATCCTGCGGGGACGGACCCTCTACGGCCTCACCAGTCGCTCCGATGCCGAAGCTTTCGCCGTCGTTGGCGTCGAGCTCCTCTTTGCCGACGGCGAATACCGCGTCGGCCTGACCGAGATCTGACATGACAACCCCACGGAACCCCGCATGACCGCCCTGCTGGACCTCCCCGGCGTCACCTACACGCGCGCCGGAACCGCGACCGCCTGGCGCGCGGACGGCACCCTGGCTGAGTTCGCGGCCAACGTCCCGCGCATTACGGACCTGGGCGTGCTGGTCGAGGGGCAGCGGACGAACTTGTTTGCCCGGTGGGATCCCACTGCGGCGCAAGTGGCTGTCGGCGGCACTGCTCTTAACTGCTCTGACGCCCCGGCCCCCGCCAATGCGCCGCTTTCTGGACGTAAGTGGATCGCTCTAGACAACTCGGACAGCACCGCCGCCGCTTGGGCGGCGTGTCAATCCATCCCGACCTCTACGGTCGTGATATGCTCGCTGCTGGTTGAGACGCCGGACGGGTCGCAGCCCGTGTTTGGCGTCAACGACGCAGGGGTTGATTTCCAGTTACGGTCGCAGAACGGGGCCGACTTGACCGCGCCGTCGGCCAAATACATCCGGCGCTCAGGGAATGTTTGGGAGGTTCAAGTCACCGGAACAACTCAAGCATCGGTGCCGACGACGCAGTTTGGCCCTCGCCGCCACCAGACCGCCAACAAACGCCCCCTAAAGTTCTCCGGGCTCCAACTCGAACAAGCCTCCATCGCCTCGTCCCCTATCATCACGACGGGCGCAGCGGCGACGCGGGGAGCGGATATCCTGTCGCTGGCGAAGACTATCGCGGCGGGGGAGGACTTTACCCTGCTGATTTCAGTGCGCCACCCCGCCTCGGCGGATGGCGTGCAACCGCAGCGGTACTTCCAGTTTGACGCGGGAGACAACAACAACCGACTTTACATGCAGCGCACCGGGCCCTCGCAAGCTGTCGAGGTCGGCCTCATGGTTGGCGGCGAGGCGGTGATGACGATACCCGGGCCGGTTGTCGCCGGAGCAGCGCAGGTCAAGGGGGCCGTGCGGCGCAAGGGCAACACCTATACCTTGGCTTTGAACGGAGTGATCTACCTCGCGAAGGCGCCGACTGTGCCGCCTCCAAACCTGACCACGCTATCCATAGGGCAAGGGCGCGGCGCTTCGCCGCTCAACGCGACCATCCAGTCTCTCCAGATCTTCCCTTTTGCGGTCTCCGACGCCCAGTTGGTGAGCCTGACCCAATGATCGACCTCATCGGCAAACTCTACGAACCGGAACCGACCAACCCTGATGGCCAGCCTGTCCTTCTGCACGGCTGGCACGTCAACGTCACCTCGGACTTCATGGACGAGCACCCTGAACTGGAAGCCTACCAGGTCGCTCCAGCGCCGCTGCTACGCGTCTGGGCCGGGGACGATCATCACGCGCCCGTCGAGACTATCCCGCTTCGCTTCGCAGACGAAGCCGCCGCCCGTCTCGCCGCGCCCGTCCTGTTCGGAGATCCCGCAAGATGAGCGGTCTGCCCTTCACCCTGACGACCGCCGGCCGCCGCGCCCTGGTCAACCCGTCCAACACCGGGGTCAACGCCCTGACCGTGTCCCACATCGGCGTCAGCGCTGTGGCCCTCCCCGGCGGATCGGCCGCGCAGGAGGCTCTGACGGGCCTGCCGAACGAGCGCAAACGCCTGACCACCTTCGGCGGCGCGGCTGTTAGCCCGGACACGATCCACGTCACCCTGCGCGACGAAACCGACGACGCCTACACCCTGCGCGCCTTCGGCCTCTACCTGTCGAACGGCGTCTTGCTGGCCGTCTACAGCCAGCCGGCGCCCATCGCGGAAAAGGTGGCGGCATCAATGCTGCTGCTCTCGGCTGACCTGATGGTCGCCAGCCCTATGCAGGCCGAGCTCAGCTTTGGGCCGGCCAACTTCATGAACCCGCCGGCCACCGATACCGTGCCTGGCATTGTCGAACTCGCCACGGACGCAGAGATCTCCACCGGCACGGACGGCACGCGCGCCGTCACGCCTCTCGGCCTGGCGCGCCGGCTCGCTGTCTGGGCCCAGGGGTTCGCCAAGGCCCTCCATAGTCACGCGATCGACGATATCACGGGCCTGGCTACGGCCCTGTCCGGCAAGGCCAACAGCGCCCACAGCCACGACGCCGCCGAGCTTGCGACGGGCGTCCTCGACGCCGCGCGCCTGCCGGATCTGGCCATGGCCAAGATCACCGGTCTGGTCGCCGCCCTGGCTGGCAAGGCCAACAGCACCCACAGCCACGCCGGTGAAGACATCACCACGGGCACGGTCCCCGTCGCGCGACTGCCGGATCTGGCCATGGCCAAGATCACCGGCCTGGTCGGGGCCTTGGCCGGCAAGGCCAACAGCGCCCACAGCCATGCCGGTGAAGACATCACCACAGGCACGGTCCCCGTCGCACGCCTGCCGGATCTGGCCATGGCCAAGATCACCGGCCTGGTCGCCGCTCTCGCCGGCAAGGCCAACAGCGCCCACAGCCATGCCGGCGAAGACATCACCACGGGCACGGTCCCCGTCGCGCGCCTGCCGGATCTGGCCATGGCCAAGATCACCGGCCTGGTCGCGGCCCTGGCCGGCAAGGCCAACAGCGCCCACAACCATGCTGGCGAAGACATCACCACAGGCACGGTCCCCGTTGCGCGCCTGCCGGACCTGGTCATGTCCAAGATCACCGGTCTGGTCGCCGCCCTGGCGGACAAGGCCAGCCTGTATAGCCCTGATTTCAGCGGCGCCGTGCGCCTGCCGACCGACACCCTGATCAAGAAGGACCAACCGAACACGGTTGAAGGCGGCCAGCTCCTTCTCGAACGTCCCGATATCTCGGATATGGGGGGGCATCTCGTACTCGACGTCGTCGGCTCTGCATTCCGCATCTGGGAGAACGGCGGCGCATACCGGGGCGCCTCGCTCGACCTGGCTAAACTGACGGGAAACGAGACGCCAATCCTGACCGCTGTGGATCTCGCCAACAATGTGGAGACAGCGGCCGGTGCGTCCGCGGCCAAAGCCGTCACCCCCGCATCGCTGTGGTCCTTCGCGCGCTCCATCGGAAAGACCGGCTATGCACAGATCCCGGGCACGCCTCTCATCATCCAGTGGGGCCGCCAGACCGGAACCATGTCGGAAGGCCAAAAGCAGGTGATGCTTCCCATCGCCTTCGGCGGTGGCTGCGTCGCCATGCTGGCCAATCCCTGGGTCAGTTCGAATACCGGGGACTATTACATGCAGATCTACGGACGCTTCCTCGACCGGTTGGTTTTCATGCTGAACAGCGCCGCCGGGTCCAGCGGCTTCGCCCAGGGCTTCGACTGGCTGGCCATCGGTTTCGCCACAGGAACGCCAGACCCCGTCTACGGCTCGGGTGAATCCGGCGGCGGGGCGCCCGGCAGCGGTGGCGGTGGCGGTGGCGGTGGCGGTGGCGGCGACAGTCAGGTCGAAGTCTAGGAACAGATCATGAGCATCGTTTTCAGCCCGTCCACGCGCGCCTTCTATCCGATCGACACCTGGCCCCACGACCTTCCCGACGACATCGTGGCGGTCGAGGCGAGGGTGCACGCCCGCCTTTTCGAGGACCTCGGCGCCGGCAAGATCCTGGATGTCGACGCCAACGGCTATCCGGTCGCCGTCGTAGCGCCCTCGCCGTCGGCGTCAGAACTCGCCTCGCAGGCGCGCCGTCGCCGTGACCGGGAGATCGCCGATCTGCAATGGCTGATCGAGCGTCACCGCGGCGAAGCGGCCCTGAACCTTTCGACGACCCTGACGCATGAGGACTATCTCCTCGTGCTTCGGCACGTCCAGGATCTGCGCGACGTGCCTGAGCAGGATCACTTCCCGTCCGTGATCGACTGGCCTGTCCTTCCCGAAGAGATCCTCGCCACCGGCGCCTGAGCCCACGCCCCGCTTGTTGTGCGGGGCGGACCTGACAACAGACCGCGCGGGAAAGCAGACAGGCGCTGCGCCATCGTCCGCGTCATGAACTCCGCCGCCCGCCCAGCTGCTGCAGCCGCCACCGATCGCGCCGTCGCCGATCTGGTACGCGAGGGCGTGGTCGATAGCGTGGACCTCGCCGCCGGCAAGGCGATCGTGCGCCTGGGGGACCTCTTCACCCCGCCGATCGATTGGGCCATGGCCGTCGGCGACACGACCATCTGGATACCCCCGACCGTGGGCCAGCCCGTCACCGTCACCTGTCCTGAGGGCGACATCGAGCGCGCCTTCATCAGCGGCAGCCTGCCCTCCTCGCAGATGGCTCCGCTCTTCCTCGGCGCCAGCGTCGGCATCCGTTTCAAAGACGGCGCGATCATCACCTATGATCCCCAGGCGCAGAAGCTGCACCTGCAGCTGACCGGCGCGGCCGAGCTCGTGGCCCCCGAAGGTCTCTCCCTCAAGGCCGACGTCGACATCGAGGGGGATGTCACCGTCAAAGGCGGCCTCAAGGCCAGCGGCGTCGTCGAGGGCGAACAGGACGTCGTCTTCGCCGGCACGAGCGCCAAGTCCCATACTCACGGCGGCGTCAGCGCCGGCACCGGATTCAGCGGGCCGCCCCGATGACCGGCCTGTCCGCTGCCTCCGGCCGCGCCGTTCCGCCCGCCAGCGACGAATACGTGCGCCGCTCGGTCGCCGATGTCCTGACGACGCCAATCGGCTCGCGCGTCATGCGCCGCGACTACGGTTCCTACCTGCCTGATCTGGTCGACCAGCCTTTGAACGACGCCACCCGCCTGAAGCTCTACGGCGCCACCGCCCTGGCCCTGATGCGATGGCACCGGCGCTCGCGCCTGAAGGCCGTGCGCCTCCTCGTCGATGGGTCGTCGGCCACCCTGCAGCTGGACCTGGTGCGAACCGACCTGCCCCGCCCCCAAGCCCTTACCCTGACCCTGCCGCTGGCGGGCGTCCGTCACAGACCTAGTCCTCAAGGATCCTGATCATGGCCATTTCGCCACGCCGCCACGGCGTCAAGATTGTCGAACTCAGCACGGGCGCCCTGCCGTTGTCCGTCGTGGCCACCGCGGTCTGGGGCCTGGTCGCGGTCGCGCCCAACGCCGATCCTCAAATGTTCCCGCTCGACAAGCCCGTCCTGGTGACGGACCTGGACGACGCCATCAGCAAGGCCGGCGCGGACGGCACCCTGGCCAAGTCGCTGAAAGCGATCGGCGACCAGGCCCGCGCGATCGGCATCGTTGTTCGCGTGGCGCCGGGCGCCGGCGGCAACCAGGCCGACATCACCACGTCGCAGAACGCCAACCTCATCGGTGGCGGCGCGGCGGGCGCCCGCACCGGCATGCAGGCGCTCCTCGATGCGCAGAGCGTGACGGGCATCCGGCCCCGCATCCTGGCCGTCCCCGGCTTCTCAGCTCAGACCGTGGGCGACGCCCTTGGTCTCCTGGCGGGCAAGCTCAACGCCATCGCCTACTTCGACGCGGGCCCCACGCGCACCATCGCCGCCGCCACCGCCTTCCGAGGCAACTTCGCCTATCGCGAACTCTTCCTGATGTTCGGCGACTTCCTGGCCGCCAACCCCTTCACCAAGGCGGTCGAGCCCTCATACGCCACGGCCCGAGCCGTGGGCCTGCGCGCCAAGATCGACCAGGAGATCGGCTACCACAAGACCATCTCCAACGTGCCCGTCTCCGGCGTCGTCGGCATGACGCCGGCGGTCGGCTGGGACCTGCAGGACGAAAACACCGAGGCCGGCCTGCTCAACGGCGCGGACGTCACCTGCCTGATCCGCCGCGACGGCTTCCGTTTCTGGGGCAACCGGGGTTGCGCCAGTGATCCGCGCTTCGCCTTCGAGAGCGCCGTGCGCACCAACCAGGTGCTGCGCGACACCATCGCCGAAGGCGTCTTCCCCTATATCGACCGCCCCCTGAACCCGGGCCTGGCGCGTGACATCGTCGAGAGCATCAACGCCCTGTTCCGGCGCGAGAAGGCGGCCGGACGCATCATCGGCGCCGAAGCCTTCCTGACCGAGGCCAATACGCCGGACCAGCTGGCCGCTGGCAAACTCCGCGTCGGCTACCGCTTCACCCCCGCCGCGCCGCTCGAGGACCTGGGCATCGACACCCTGATCACTGACGAGTTCTACGCCGACTTCAACCAGCTCGCCGCCTAAGCCGACCCGCCCTGAGCCTACGCCTGAGCATCGCCACTCAACCCATTCTGTTCCTTAGGAAACTTCGATGAACCTGCCCCGCAAGCTTAAGGACATGGTCGTCCACGGCAACGGCGAAGCCTACATCGGCGAGGCCAAGACATTCACCCGCCCCCCGCTGGAAATGGAGGCTGAAGACTGGCGCGGCTCCGGCATGATCGCCCCGGTCAAGATCTTCACCGGCCTGCAGGCCCTTGAGGTGGAGCACACCTATGGCGGCGAGATCCCGGGCCTGAACCGGACCTTCGCCGAGCACCAGGTCGACGCCTCCCAGCTGCGCTTCACCGGCGCCTATCAGAACGCCGCCTCAGGTGCCTATGACCATGTCGAGATCACCGTGCGCGGTCGCACCTATGCCATCGACGCCGGCGGCGACGAGGTCGGCGGGGACACCGAGGTCACCTACAAGACGACCTGCGTCTATTTCAAACAGGTCCGCAACAGCCGTGTCGAGTTCGAGATCGACGTGATGAACAAGGTTTTCATCGTCGACGGTGTCGATCGCCTGGCTGAAGAACGCCGCATCCTGGGCTTCGCCTGACGATGCGGCCTAGCCTGTCGACCATCCGACCAGCCCTGCTCGAGCGGCCTGATCGGCCATGCACCTGCCCGACACCGGCGCCTCGACAGTCGCCCTCTCCCACCCTTCCATTCCACGGCGTCAACCGGACGACGCCCATCTGCCTCACCGGGGATACAAGATGAATGCCGACGAAGAAGTCACTGAAAAGAAAGACCGCGTAACCGCCGTCGTGGACCTCGACACGCCCCTCAAGCGCGGCGATCAGACCTTCAACTCGATCACCCTGCGCAAGCCGCTTGGCGGCGCCTTGACCGGGGCCAAGGTCGTCGATCTGCTGAATCTTGACCTGGTCGCCGCGTCCAAGGTGGTCCGTCGGATCTCCACGCCCGCCATCACCGCCCAGGAGTTCCTGGCGATGGAAGCTGAGGACTGCACGGCCATCGCCGGAGAGATCGCCAATTTTTTGCTGCAGAAGCGCCAGAAGGCGGAAGCTGGCCTCGAAGCATAGACGACGCCATGGCCGACATCGCCGCCGTCTTCCACTGGCCCCCGGCGGCGATGGCCGAGATGACCTTCACCGAAATCCTCGACTGGCGCGACCGCGCTGTCGAACGCTGGAACCGCATGAACGCGGCGCCTGACAAGAACCGTTGAGCCCGCTTCATGGCCCGCAACCTTCGCCTTCAGCTGATCATGGACGCCGCCGGCAACGCCGTGCGGTTCCTGAAGGGCGTCCGCACCGACACCGACGCTACGTCGAAGGCCCTGCGCGCCGCCCGCGAGCGAGTCACCGAACTGCAGCGCGCGTCAAAGGACATCGCCGCCTATCGGCAACTGACCGACAAGCTGGGCCAGACCCGTGAAGCCCTGAAGGCGGCTCGGACAGAGGCCGCGCGACTGGCCCAGGCGCACAGCGCGGCCGAGAAGCCGACCAAGGCTCTGACCCGCGCGTTTGAACAGGCCAGGGATCGGGTCCGTTCGCTGAAGGCGTCCGAGGAAGGTCATTCCCGCACCCTGCAGGAGATACGCGGCCGACTGGATCGGGCGGGCCTGTCGACCAAGAACCTCAGTGGCGCCGAAGCCAAGCTGGCGCGAGACACGCGCCATGCCAATGACGCCTTGGAGCAGCAGCGCAACAAGCTCAAAGCCCTAGAGGACCGACAGAGTCGGATGAAGGCCGCGCGCGGCTCCTATGACCGGACGCAGCAGTTCGCGGGCAGTGCCGCTGGCGCAGGCGCCTCCGCCATCGGCGCAGGCATGGTGGCCGCCGCGCCGCTGGTCGCCGCCGCCAGCGCGGCCGTCACATTCCAGGACGCCATGCTGGACGTGAAGAAGGTCGTGGACTTCGACACGCCCCACCAGTTCGAACAGATGAACCGCGACGTCCTGCAGCTGTCGAAGGACCTCGGCCTGCCGGCGGAACGGGTCGCACAGATTATTGCGGCCGCTGGTCAGGCCAAGATCCCGCGCGCCGAGCTGAAGGGCTTCGCTGATGATGCGGGCCAGATGGCCGTCGCCTTTGGCATCTCGGCGGAAGACGCCGGCGGCAAGATGGCCACCTGGCGCACCGCCTTCGCCATGACCCAGCCCGAGGTCCGCGCCTTCGCCGATCAGGTCAACTACCTGGGCGACAACGGCAACGCGACTGCCCAAGCCATCTCGGACGTCGTGACCCGCGTCGGGCCGCTGGCCGGTGTCGCCGGCGCAGCCGCATCCGAGGTCGCAGCCCTGGGCTCGACCATCGTCGGCATGGGCGTTGCCGAAGAGATCGCCGCCACTGGCATCAAGAACACCATGCTTGCCCTGACCAAGGGCGAGGCCGCCACCAAGGGGCAGCAGAAGGCCTATGCCGCCCTGGGGCTAGAGGCCAAAGGCGTCGCCAAGGCGATGCAGATCGACGCTGGCGGCACCATCGTCGACGTGCTCGAGCGCGTGAAGAAGCTATCGCCCGATCGCCAGGCCTCGATCCTGACCCAGCTGTTCGGATCCGAATCCGTGGCGGCCATCGCGCCGATGCTGTCGCAGCTGGACGTGCTGAAGACCAACCTGAAGGCCGTCGCCGATACCCAGAAGACTGCCGGGTCGATGAGCAAAGAGTTCGCGAACCGCATGTCCGGCGCCAAGGGCGCCATGGATCAAGCGACCCAGGGCGTCAGGAACACCGCCATTGCTGCAGGGACGCAGTTCTTGCCGGTCATCCGTGAGGTTGCATTGCGCGTCGCCGCAACCTCAGAGCGCCTGACCAAGTTCGCCCAGGCCCACCCGCGCGTCATCCAGGTCGTCGGCGCCCTGGTCGCCATCGTCGCGGCGGGCCTGCTGGTCTTCGGCGGCCTGGCGCTGGCCGTCGCCGCGGTGCTTGGGCCCTTCGCCCTGCTGCAGTTTGCTCTTGCCGGCGCGGGCGCCTTCTTCGCTCCCCTGCTGGCCGGCCTGGGCAGCGCCATCGCCTCGACCTGGGCTTTCACCGCCGCCCTGCTGGCCAACCCGATTACCTGGGTTGTCGTGGGCATCGTCGCTCTCGCGACCGCCGCCTTCCTCATCTACCGCAACTGGGGCGCCATCAGCACCTGGTGGGCCGGGATATGGACGCGGATCAAGGAGATCGGCGGCGAGGCCGTGCGCGGGCTGATCAGCCTGTTCATGAACTTCAGCCCCGTCGGTATCCTGATCCAGGCCTTCCAGCGCGTTTGGCCGGCCTTGCAGGCGCTAGCGCCGCAGTTTCGACAGTTCGGAGGGCAGCTGATCACGGGCCTGATCAACGGCCTGCTGGGCGGCATCCCGAACCTGATCCGCGCCGTCATGGGCGCCGGCGGCAAACTGATCACCGCCTTCAAGGCGCGGCTCGGCATCCATTCGCCGTCGCGGGTCTTCGCCGGCCTGGGCGACGACACCGTCGCAGGGCTGACGCACGGCCTGACGCGATCCGCCGGCGACGCCGTGAACGCCGTGTCGCGCGTCGGCGCCGGAATGACGGCCGCGCTTGTCGTCGGTTCCGCCGGCGCGCCGGCCCTGGCCATCGATACCGGCCCCCGCATCGGCGTCGCTCCCGCGACAGCGACGGCGGCTGCGCCCCCGCGCCCGTCGATCGGCAGCGTGACCATCAATATCAACACCCAGCCCGGCCAGAGCGCAGACGAAATCGCCCGCAAGGTGGCCGAGATCCTGAACGCTCCCAACTTGGGATCCTTCGGGGACGAGCCCGGAGGGTTCGACTGATGTCCTCATGTAGCGCAGCGGTAGGACAGAGCATCATGTCCTCAAGAAGCGAAGCGTTAGGACATCGCCCATGGCCATGATGACCCTCGGTCTTTTCGTCTTCGACCTGCCGTCTCTCACCTATCAGCAACTGCAGCGCCGCACGACCTGGCGCCACGCCTTCAGCGACCGCGTCGGCGCTCGCCCGCTGGGGCAGTTTGTTGGCGAAGGCGATGACGACATCACCCTGACCGGCATGCTGGCCCCGGTGGCGTTCGGCGACGTCGGAAGCCTGGACGACCTGCGCGCCATGGGAAAGAGCGGCGAGGCATGGCCGTTGGTCGATGGCGCGGGGCGCGTCTATGGCGCCTTCGTCATCCTCAGCCTGGACGAAACCCAGCGCTCGATCATGGACAACGGCGTCCCCAGGATCTCGGACTTCTCCCTGGCGCTGAAGCGTGTCGATGACGAGGTCCCGGACGCCGAGGCCACGACGTGAGCGGCCAGTATGTTCATCGCCAGGCCGTCTATCGCCTGGTTGTCGACGGCGTCGACATCGGCGCCCAGGTGACGCCACGTCTGATCAGCCTGGACCTCACGGAAAAGCGCGGCGCCGATGCAGACGAGCTTACCATCGCGCTCAGCGACCACGACGGCCAGCTGGCCGTTCCGCCTACCGGCGCGATCATCACCCTTTCGATCGGCTGGCGGGACCTCGGCTCGGCCGCGCCGCCCCAGCTGTTCGACAAGGGGCGCTTCAAGGTCGATCAGCGGGGCCATGCAGGAACGCCCGACGTCCTGACCATCCGCGCTCGATCGGCCGACCTGACGCGCGGGTTTCGCAAACGTCGGGCGCAGTCCTGGAGCCAGACCACCCTGGGCGACGTCCTGGGCGAGATCGCCGGCCGGAACGGTCTGCAGCTGCGCTGCGCGCCGGAAAAGGCCGCCATCGCCGTCGCCCACCTGGCGCAGAGCAATGAGAGTGACGCCGCCCTGATCGCGCGCCTCGGCCGCCTGCACGACGCCGTCTCGACGGTGAAGGCCGAGAGCTTGGTCTTCATGGGCTGTGGCGCGGGCCAAAGTCCGGGCGGCGCGGATCTCGGCCTGGCGCGAATCACCCGCCGCGATGGCGACCGCCATAGCTGGGAGGAAGCCGAACGCGACGCCTATTCGGGCGTCATCGCCGACTGGCACGACCGCGCCGGCGGCGCGCGTCAGAAGGTGGTGGTCGGCAACGAGGACAACGCCAAGAAGCTGCCCCGGACCTACGCCAGCCTGGCCAGCGCCAGACGCGCGGCCGACACAGAGTTCAAGCGCCTGAAGCGGGCCGCCGCCAAGTTCTCCCTGACGCTTGCCCGAGGCCGGCCCGACATTTTCCCGGAGAAGTCCGTCAGCGTCTCCGGCTGGAAGCCCGAGATCGACGCCACCGGCTGGCTGGTGGTCGAGGCGCGCCACAACCTCAACGGTTCCGGAGGGCTGTCGACCGTCCTGCAGATGGAGCTCGGCGGCTCAGGTGATGACGACAGAACCTGACGTAGCACACGGTTTGCGCACAACAAAAAGGAGCGCCGTTTCATGAAATCTGATACTGATGTCCCTCGGGGGCTGTCGGGGAAAAACATGACGATCCAAGCTGCCGCGCCGGAACCGCGCGACACCCGTTTTGGCGGTGCTCAGGCCAACCGCAGCCACAGGGGCGGAGGCGCCATCCGCGTCCACTGCCCGCATTGCGAGAGCCTGGCCAAGGTCCGAACCACCAGGGAAGTCACGGCGCTTTACCGAGAGCTCCGCTTCCAGTGCATGAACGTCCACGGCGACGAACCCTGCGGGCACACCTTCGTCGCGTCCCTGGTCATCGAGCGCACGATCGTCGCATCCGCCCGACCGAACCCACGGATCCGCCTCCCGATCGCTACACCGCGGGTCCGACGCATGCCCTCAGGACAGCCGGCCGCCGCCAACGACACCTAGAAGTTTCCGACCAATCCTGGCCAGGCGTCAGCCGCCCGCCTTGGCGGCCGCCATTGCATCCTCAAGTTCTGGCAATACCAGGCCGGCTTTATCCGCGGCGCCCATGAAGCTCAGGATGCAGACGGTCGATCCCGCCTGCCCCCTCTGCATGCCGGTCTTGACGGCCTCCATCGCCGACGGGCGAGCATCCCCATCGAGCACCTTCAGCAGCGCCTCCAGCGCCTGGGTCTTCAGGAACATCGCGGTTTCGCAGTCGTCGACGCCCTTTTCCAGGGCTTTTCGGACGTCGCCTTTGGCCGACCTCGGCAGAGGGACTTCGTCGAGCGTTAGCCAGACATCCTTGCAGGCTTCGGCCGCCTGCTTCGTCGGCCCGTACGCCGCGTAAACGTCTCCGGTGCCCAACGCCGCGCCCGCCCGCCTCGTCGGCATATCGCACCGCTCCATGCGGTTCTTCACGCCGCTCCATAAGCCTTCGAACTCAACCTGGGTCATGCCTGCCTGCTGCGCCGGCTGAACGGCCGCAGGAGCCGCCGCCTTGCCCGTCTCGCCCTCAACCGCCGCCTGGGTCGACGCCGGCGCCGGCGGCACCATCGACGCGCCGGCGACGCACCCGCCCATCGAGCCCAGTATAATGAACAGTCCGACCAGCCGCTTGCGCACCTTCATCCAGGCCTGCGGCCGAATAACATTGACGACGCCCAGGATGAACGCCGCGAAACTGGCGAAGATGATGAAACCGCCGATTGCTTCCATGATAGCCCCCTATCTCTGGCAGTCGCCATGCCCGGAATTTTGAGTTCGCGCAACGACGATATTTCGAGCCGCCCCCGCCCGCGCGCCCCATACAACGCTTCTCCAGAACGCAGCATTTTCCAATCGAGGTCCGCGCCTTTCCGGTATCGAGGTCCGAAGGTTGCGTTTTAGAGGTCCGAAGGTTGCCCGATCGGCGGAAAAGGCCGCCCTGGTCCGGTTGGTGGCGTCACCGCCGCCCTCCCCCCGCGCGCGCAAATTCCGAACCCCTCTCACCCTCGATAAGCCAGCGACGCTGGCCCCATACACAAACGGCCGCCGTCCCTGCGGGCGGTAGCCGGGTAGATCCGGGGGCGAGCACTGCTCGCCCGCTCGATCATGAGCGGGTTATCGGCCGACATTTGCGGCCTCGATCGGGGTTCAATGTGGTCGCCCGACCAGGGCGACGCCTCATATCTGCCTGATCATGTTGTCTCGCGACCAGCGAGAAGCCTTCTAGATAGATATGGACTCCGGATTGTGAGCCCTGAGGGTATCCACGTTAATCCGGAACTTCGGGGGGCGTTTCGGCGGCTTCCCTCTTGGCGTTCATGGCCGCGAAGGCGGCCTCCAGGCGGGCCTTGTCCTTCGCGACCTGTTCCGCCAGCCGGTCTGCCTTTCGCCGCTCAGCGGGGCTCAGGACGGCCAGCTCGGCCTCGCTGACCACCCGGGGCTCCGGATCGAGGCCCATGCCCTTGCGGATCGCCTTGACCAGGTCGAGCGCTTTCTGCGGCAGCTTGGTGATGTAGGCGTTCGACGTCTGCGCCACCTGCGGGCCACGCACGCCCTGCCGGCCGGTTTCGACATAGCGACGGTCCCAGTCCAGGAAGCCGTGCTCCTGCAGCTGGGCCTTCCACTTGTGGATGACCTTCATCGGGACGTTCAGCACGCGCTCAGACGCCAGCCATGCGACGGACGGCTCGACGCGGCCGCCATGCTTGACCGCCATGTTGCACAGGATCCGGAACAGCTTCACGGCGCCGTCGCTGATCGTGCCCTCGGCGCCGAAGCGCTGGCCCGCCTTGCGGGTGGTGACCTGGTAGCGCTCGAGCGCGAAGATCCGCAGGTTCGCTTCCTTGCGGGACAGCGTCGCCCACCGTTCTCTGTGGTTGGTCCAGCGGCTGCCGCGGCGGACCGGCTGGAAGGTGCGGCGGCTCTCGGGCTCGGCCGCGCGGAACTTGCGCCCTGGCTGTGCGGTGATCGCCGTCATGTCGACGCCGCCATATTCAGCACCGCGCGAAGCTCGGCGTTCTCGCGATCGACGCGCTGCAGCAGGCGCTCCGCCTCCCGCTTCTCGGTTTCCGTGAGCTCTCTGCCTTCCGCGGCGGCATGACGGATGAAGCGCCAGACGTCGTTGGCCGCCTCGTCGACGTCGGCCGCCTCCTGGACGACGCAGGCGGTCTGCGGCTCGGCCTGCATCTGGCTGAACAGGAACTGCGAATAGACCGGATTCTTCGCCCGGGACTCCAGTACGTCGATGACGTCGGCGGGCATGTAAACGCCCGAGTTGAAGTCGCGGTAGGCGTAAAGCTGGCTCCGCTCTACGCGAGTGACGGGCTTGCAGCAGGCGTCAACGCCGCCATTGGCGTCGATAAGCGCCCGCGCCAGCAGCACGTGCTGGGTACGGTTCATTGCTGGATTCGCTCCCTGCGAATCCGCCTGACGATCACGGGTATCCGGGCGCAGAGATGCAGTCGCTCCGGCGGTTCAGGGCCGGGCGTTGGCAAAAGGCGTCCCGATGACCGCGAGTAAGACGGCCTCGTTTGGCTTTGATGGGGGCAAGGAGACCGGCGTCGCCGCGTCCGACGTCGTGGCGTCAGGCGGGTCGCTCTTGGGCCTTGCCGATTTGGGGCTGGCGCATCTCGCGCTGGGTCGCCCGGACGCGCTCGCGGTCCAGGGCGAGGCGCTTCAGCAGGTGTCGATGCAGGGAGATAAGGCGCGCGCACCAGGCGCGGCGCGGCAAGGCCTCGTTAAGCCTTGGAACGAATCGGAAACCGATTGGGGATGCTTCGGCCGACAGGGCCAGTACGGGAGCAAAGGAACGCGTCAGCACCGCATCCCTGCTTCGTCAAAAGAGAAGCCCGCCGACGCAGCTGGGGGGACGTTGAACGCTGCGCTGGCGGGGAACACCGCTGCAATACTCGCAGCGGCGACCTGGTCAGGCCTGCCCGGGCAGGGCGGGGCCGAGAAGGGGGAGGAACGCCCGGCACGACGCAGAGTCTGGCCGGTGGCGCCGGGCGTTCCAGCCTCGTCCCGCGAGGCGGCACGGGCGAGGCGTGGGGAGGGCGCGGCGCTAGTCATGCGTCACGACCCGATCATGGAGGATATGAGTGCCAGCGGGCAGTTCAGACGCCAGCTGCTCAAGCTCGACCGGCGTCAGATTGCGAGCCAGCACGGCGTGAATTCCGGGCCAGGAGACTGCGTCCAGGGCGAAGAACAGCGACCGGTCCAGCAGTTCGTTCGGATCAACGCCGCGCTCTGCGGCAACCGCCCGCAGGCATCCGGTCGCCTTGAAGCAGACCTGCCAGGCACAGTCGTCGCAGTCGGTGATGTTGCCCCCCGGCGCCATGGCTATGCCGCTCGCCGCAAGGGTTCGGACAGGCGCAACCCGCCGCCGCGACCAAGCTTGGCCGTGACAGCGGGCGCCTCTACCTTGGAGATTCTCACACCCACCAAGGACAGAACTGAATGGCTAAGAACACACGGGAAGCTCAGCATTGAGCGCTCCCCTGATCCAGCTGACCACGCAAGCGGCCCATACCTGGGCCGAGATCTTCGCTGCGTCGGGCTCGACGCTCGCGGTCGGATTTCTGGTCTGGGACCGCGTGATGCCGAAGCCGCTTCAGATCTCTGGCTACGTCACCCTCGGAACCTGGGGAGACCAGAAGGAAGCGACCGTTTACCTGTTCAGCGAAGCGGGCGAACGGCTGATTGCGACCTCCATCCGGCCGAGCATCCATTTCGAAATGGCGCTCATACCCGACCAGACACCTGCCGCCCGACATCGCGAACCTGCGCCTCTCAGTTGGTCGCAGGCACCGGTGAAGATGCGAGCGATCGCCGAGCGCGGCCACTCTGGCGACGCCCCAATGTTCAGGGTTCTGCTGCGCGAACGCGCGACCTACACCCCCTGGAATCGGGTTCTGCGCTGGGCTTTGCGTCCGGCGCTGATCACGAAGGGCGTTCTTCCCTACAGGCAGAAGTGCCGGTTTCGGCAACCCGTCACGTTGCCAGAAGGCGACCTGCTCAAGGCCATACGGTAGACTGCTCATCACCATCCGCCCCATTCACGCAGGGCGGTGGCGGGCGTCAGCACCCACTGGGTGATGGTGTATGGAGCTCCCGCCGGCTCTGGGGCGAGCAGGGCGATGACCTGAATGTCGAGCCAGAGGGTGGCCAGGAAGCCCAGTATCGCCACGGCGAGGACGTCACGCTCAGCAACCTGAGCCGCGACCACTGCGGTGCAGAAAAGACCGCTACCGACAGCAATCAATTGGCCGAGGAAGAACCGGCCCAATTCATCGAACAGCATGCGCAGGATCAGGACCGCTACGGCGCCGGCTGCGGTGTAGCCGATCCAGCTCACGCCGACGCCTCGCCATGGATGACGCGGACGTCGTGGAGGTCGGGGCGGAGTTCGGCGACAGGGACCGCGCCCTTCGACAGTCGATCGATGGCGATCGCGAGGTCTGTGGTCAGGCCTGTCCCGGACTCTAGGCGGCTGACGTGCCCCTTCGAACGCAAGCCAAGCTTGTGTGCAAGGTCCGCTTGGGACCAGCCTTGGGAACGGCGCCATGTTTCCAGATAAGACACAGCGCATAGGTTTCTCTACGGGAAACCGTGAGTCAATAGTTTCCCCAAAAGAAGTTTCTCCGCGAGGCGGCGACGTTTGGTGCGCACGTCATCAAGCTCAGCTGGTGAACACAGCTGAGCCGGACTGGCACCTACAGGATTGGATGCGCCATCTGGGCAAACGCCAGGCCGACCTGGTGAAGGAACTCGGCTGGGCTAAGGGGCGGGCGAACAAATTTTACCACGGACAGCACCCGTACCGGCGCGAGATCGTAAACGAGCTCTCCAAATGGCTCGAAATTTCGCCCTACGAACTACTCATGCCGCCCGAGGAAGCCTTGATGCTTAGGCGATTGCGGGACGCGGCGCTGGACGTAGCCGGCCTGTCAGCCCGCTGATGAGGCCGAAAGGTTCAGTCGAGCATTAATCTCTTCGGCAAAGGCGATCTCAGCCGCCGCAACGTGACCGTCAGCGTCGATCAGTTTGCGCATGCTGCGCATTAGCGCAACGCTATCTCCATCACGGAACCGACCCATTCGCCACATGGCTGCTTCGAACGCTGCGACGTCCGGGACCACCTTGGAGAGACGCCGACGTAGTTTTCCTTCGTCCAAAACCAGATGTGGAACCCTGTCGTAGACATGGACCAAGATCCGCTCTTGCTCGTCCTCATGAACCTCGCCATCGGCAGCAGCCAGAATGGTAAGGAGATTGACCTCATGGCGACACGTGGCAAGGGCGTACGCCTCAGGGTCGCGCGGGGCTGTTAGCATGGGGTGCTCAGCGAAGTAGTTGCCCGGCGCGTCAAAAACCTCGCCGGTCGCAACACAGAAGACCTCGCGAATCCGATCGGCCTTAAACTGCCGATTAGCCGAAGCTGCATGACACCAGCAGAACAGCTTCAGCCCGTCCCTGGTGGCATCAATGCGACGAAGCGTTACTACACGGAGCGATTCGCGACCCTCGCTGTCCGTGTAGGTCAGATGATAGACTAGGGACGCGTCACCCTGCGCTTGATTGTCAGGCACTGCCATATCGGCAGGATCTTGCTCCCAGACGCGGGCTGTCCCTAGCAACACCTCAGCTTTAGTCCACGCAGAGACACCTGCGAGCGCCTGACGCGCGAAGACAAACTGCTCACTAGCGACTGAACGATCGACCAACGAAACCCCCGGAGAGAAGGTCGAGCGTGGCTATCGTCGTTCGCCCATTCAAGGGTGATTTGAACGCGGTTTCCTAGTGAGAAACTTCCCACTTGACTCAAATGTTTCTTTTTTGGAAACTCCCCCTGACGTTGAACAGGGGGAGCGAATGCCCGCATCCGCAAATCTACAGGTTCAGGGAGGCCGCCACCGCGCTTCCCTCACCCACTACGCCCGCAAGACCGGCCCTTCCGGCTGGACCGTCGGCCAGCTGTCCACGCTGAAGGAAGTGCATCACAGCTTCCGCGGCGACCTGGTCGAAACCGCCGCCGCCCTCGGCCGCGAGCCCGCCGACTGCGACATCGCCCTCTGGCACCTGCTCGGCAAAACCCCGACCCAGGCCCTGCAGTCGCTGAACGCCGCCGCCACGCCCTTGAGGGCAGCGGCATGAGCCGCGCGAAAACCCTTCCGGTATCGCCGGCCGAGCTCTCGGCCCTCGCTGACCGCGTCGAGGTCCTGCTGAAATCGGCACAGGATCTCGTCCAGGACAAAGACCGTTATTCCGCCGTCGCGCGTGCCGAGCGCAGCACGGCGATGGCCAGCCTGAAGATCGTCCTCGAGGGCGAACTGAAGGCCAAGATCAACCCGGCGCATGACGCTTGCCGCATCCGCATTGCGGGCGTGTCCAGCAGCAGCACATCAGGCTTTGAGGGCGCCGTGCGCAACTGGATCAACGCGGCCCGCCGAAAGGCCGGCGCGTGACCGATCACCATCACCTTCCGAACGACGACAGCCCGGACGTCCTGACCGCCTCGGCTCAAGGCCGCCTCCGCTCCATCATCGAGCGCCTGGAGCGCCTCGAAGAGGACAAGCAGGCCGTCATGATCGACATGAAGGAGGTCTTCGCCGAAGCCAAAGGCGAGGGCTACGACGTCAAGATCCTGCGAAAGGTCCTGCGCCTGCGGAAGCAGGACAAGGCCAAGCGCCAGGAGGAAGAGGCGATCCTCGACCTCTACCTCTCCGCCTTGGGAGAGATCTGATGAGCCGCCCCCACAACATCGCCGGCACCGAGGCCTTCTCGCCCGGCCCTAAGGTCATGGTCCGCGAACTACCGCGCCGTCGCGCGCCCCTGCCGCTGATCTTTCGCAGGGCCCTGGGCATTTCGATTCTGGGCATCCTTGTCGGCCTGGTCGACGCCGCGATCGGCGCGCCAGTCGGCTTCGCCATCGTCGCCCTCGCCTTCCTGGTCGCGTGGCTACGCGGATGAAGCTCAGCCGACCAGTTCTCGCGTGCCTCTTCTTGGCGTTCGCCCTTGCTTACCTCGCCGCCTCCATCCTTCTGAAAGGTCGCCTTTCATGAACAAGAGATCCGCCACCGCGCTGGATGTCGAAATCGGCCAGCGCCTGCGTAAAGCCCGTATGCGCTGCAGCCTGACCCAAACGGGTCTGGCCGAAGCAGTGGGCCTGTCGTTCCAGCAGGTCCAGAAATACGAGAAGGGCGACAACCGCCTCGCCATCTCGACCCTCGCCCGTATGCGTCCTGTTCTCGGCATTGAGGCCGAGGACCTGCTGCCGCCGCTGCGCAATGACGGCAGCCCGATCGGCGACCCGCTCGCCGCCCAGGGCGGCACCATCACCGGCATCCAGTTGGCTCGCCTGTTCGGCCAGATGCGACCTGATCAGCAGCGCGCCATGCTCGACATCGCCAAGATCGTTGTCAGCGCCAGCGCCCCCGAAACCATGGCTGCCGCCTGATGCTGACCAACCCCATCTTGGCCGACCGCCACGAGCGCCTGCCCGCCTGGACGCGTGCCTTCCTCCGGGCGGGCTTCAAACCCGCATTTGTCGCTGAACTCTTCCGCATGGACGTCCACGACCTTCTGCAGATCACCAAGGAACCCTCCTGATGGACGGATCGACTTTCGCCCCCGGGCCCGCCTCCCCGATCGCCTCTGCCTTTGCCCTGGACGAGCAGCCAGAGCGCCGCATGAACAAGCGCGAGGCCGCCAAGGCCCTGACCAGGTCCAAGGTCAGGAATGCCGCAGAGGCCCTGTTCGACACGGTCGGTTACGACAAGGCCACTATCCGGGGCATCGCCGCCAAAGCCGGCATGTCGACCGGCGCCGTCTTCGCCAACTTCAAGGACAAGCTCGCCCTCTACGTCGACATCAAGGGCCACAAGCCGGTGACGGTCGAACAGGGACACGAGCTCTTCCACGTCATGCTCGACTTGATCCCCGAGCTCCAGGACGAGATCGAGCAACGCCAGACGGGCGGCAACGCCGAGACCTGGGCCTATCTGGACTCGCTCCTGCAACGCGCCGGTCCCGTCGTGGAAGCAATCAAGGCCACCGCCCCGGCCGAGGCCAAGGACGTATGACCCGCACGGCCGAGACAATCCGCACCGTTCGGGCCGGCTGCACCGTCTGCCACGGCTTGGCCGCGCATTGGCTCGGCCGGAACGCCGCCGGCGTCGCCGCCCGGCACCACGACGCGACCGGGCACCGCACCTGGGCCGAACAGTCGCTTCGAACCGTCTATGGCGCCGATAGCGCGCCGCCCCACCCCGACCTGTTCGCCGAGGTGCCGGCGTGATCATCGACCTTCGAACCGCAATCATGAACCGCGCCTGTGCGGCCCTGGAGGACCGGCGCGCCGAAGCGATAGCCAGGGCCTTCGGCTTGCCGATGAGCGCGTCGTGGATCCTCGCCCGCCTGGAAGAGGAGCCACAGGGCCTGACGCGCTTTGCAGTTCGGCGACGCCTTCCCCGATCCGACCTCGCCGTCCTGCGCAACGTCAGGGCCATCGGCCCGATGATGACCGAGATCCGCGACACCCTTGGCGCCGACGCCATCCTCACTGAGCCCGACGGCTACCGCCTGACCGCCCTCGGTCGCATCCGCATCCGCGTGGCTCTGAAGGAGCCGGTCATATGAACCGCTCGACGTCCAACCGCAGAAGCCTGACCGCCATCGTGCAGAAGGCTATCAACAGCGGTCAGCACCGCGTCGATATCACTCCCGATGGCAAGGTCACGATATTGCCTCTGGCGGTCCCACCTGCTCAGGCTGAAGACGCCGCGCTGGACGCGGAGATTCGCGAGCTCATCGACGGTGGCCATGCTCCCCATTAAGGGCGTCCATGTGGTGCAGGCTAAAGGCCGCACCTACACCTACGCCTGGCGCGGCGGCCCCCGAATCAAGAGCGAGCCGGGCACAGATGCGTTCGTTCAGGAACTGGCCGACCTACGAAAAGGACTGGTTGATGGAGATAGGTCGAAACTCCGTTTTCTGATCACCAGCTATAAGGCCAGCGACGACTGGAAGAGCCTTGCCGACAAGAGCCGGGCCAACTGGACGCCCTTCCTGAACAAGATCGACGAGCGCTTCGGGAACCTGAGCATTCTCGCTTTTGATCGTCCGCTCATTCGGGTGCCGATCCGGAAATGGCGGGACGAGATGAAGCACACGCCTCGTCAGGCCGACATGGCCCTGCAGGTTCTATCCAGGATCCTGTCGTTCGGGGTTGCTGAAGGTCGCCTGCAACACAATGCCTGCTCTGGCATTCCGCGCATCTACTCCAGCAACAGATCGCACATCATCTGGCTGCCAGACGACTTCGCCGCCCTGGAAAAAGTGGCATCCCGCGAGATCATGTGGGCCGTGCGCCTGGCCGCCGAGACTGGCCTTCGCAAGAGTGACGTCCTGCGCCTGACCTGGACGCACGTTAAGGCCCACTCCATCGAGATCCGGACCGGCAAGAGCGGCGAGACCAAGACGGCGATCGTTCCAATCCATGCCGGTCTTCGCTCGTTGCTGAACGAGATCCCCAAGCGAAAGGGCCGCGCTGTCGAATCCACCTCCATCCTGGTCAACACCGAAGGCCACCCTTGGAAGTCGGGCTTCAACGCCTCGTTCATCGCGGCAAAGAAGCGAGCAGGCGTCGACAAGCATTTTCACGACCTGCGTGGAACGGCGGCAACACGGATGTTTCTGGCTGGTCTGACCGTCCGCGAAATCTCGGAGATGTTCACTTGGTCAGAAGACCAGGTCGAGAAGCTCATCAACGTCTACGTGAAGAAGGATGAGCTTCTGCTCGATCGCATCCGTCGGATCGATGAGCACGCAGCGAGAACACCTGCTGTAAAACCGGGTGTAAAACCGTAGGGTCCGGATACCCCTAAAATGCTGGCGCGCCCTGCAGGACTCGAACCTGCAACATCCCGCTTAGAAGGCGGGTGCTCTATCCGGTTGAGCTAAGGGCGCCTCGGCCTGAGCCGCAGCGGTCCCCGAACCTAGTGGGTCCAGGACTGCTTGCGGTTGGTGGCGAAGTTGTCGGCATAGGCCTTGAGGATGATCGGCGCTTCCTGCGGTTCATGCAGCCGGAAAGCGATGCCGTGGCGTTCGGCGTACTCGATCGCCTCTTCCTTGGTCTCAAAGTTCAGGCGAACCTGGCCGTTCATGTCGGTCGAGCTGGTCCAGCCGGTCAGCGGGTCCTGGGTGCGGGCCGAGGCCGGTTCGAATTCCAGCCGCCAGTCCTTGGTCTTGGCCTTGCCCGACTGCATCGCGGTCTTGGCCGGGCGATAGATGCGAGCGAGCATGGGCAGGAATCCTTCGGCGACGTGTCTTGGCCGGGTCCATAGCCCGACCTCGCCGCCCGGTCCAGCCGTCCGCCGCGACAAGCTTCAGGCGGCGAGCGTGGTCGAGCCCGCATCGATCCAGCGGCGCGCAGCGCGCTGGGCCTCAGCGATCTCGTCGTGCTCCATTTCCGCGCTCATTTCGCGGCGATAGATGCGCGCTTCGAGCGAGCCCTTCATGGCCGCCAGATTGAAGATCATATGAGCCGAGACCCGATCGATCGGGCAGCCGTCCAGACCAGCCGAATAGGCCAGCCCCAGCCGGAACAGGGCGTCCCCGTCCATATCAAGGGTCGGCAGCGGCAGGGCCGCGGTTTCGATAGCCTCAGGCGCGGTTTCGTGCGCGGTCATAGCCAGTCCTCCAGGCCTTGGTCATTCTGACCCTGCCTTTCGAACCTCATTCAAATACCCCCGGTTTGAAATTAGAGTTAACGGCCCCGCTGGCCGAAAAGAACCCTGCGTGCGTCCTCAGCCGCCTTGCCCGACGCCGCCAGATTGGCGCGCCATTCCGCGCCGACCGCCCTGCCCGCCTGAACGGCCGGCCGCAAACCGACCCGCTCCAGCCAGGCGGCCAGATAGGGAAACTCGTTCAAATCTTGCCCCTGATGCGTCGGCAGGATCCACGGCCAGATCGCCATGTCGGCGATGGAATAGTCGCCCGCGACATAGTCCCGATCCTCCAGCCGGCGGTTGAGCACGCCGTAAAGCCGGTGGGTTTCGTTGGTGTAGCGGTTCACGCCATAGGCGATCTGGCGCTGGTCCTTGATCATGGCCGGGGCGTACTGGCGGAAATGATGGGTCTGACCCGCCATCGGACCCAGGCCGCCGACCTGCCAGAACAGCCATTGATCGACCTCGACGCGCGCCCGTACGTCGGACGGATAGAAGCGCCCCGATTTCGCGCCCAGATATTGCAGGATAGCGCCCGACTCGAAAATCGAAAGCGGCTGACCGTCGGGGCCATCAGGATCGACAATGGCCGGCATCCGCCCATTGGGGCTGAGCGCCTGAAACGTCGGCGCGAACTGCTCGCCCGCGCCGATGTTCACCGGCTTGACAACGTAGGGAAGCCCCATCTCCTCCAGGGCGATGGAGATTTTCCAGCCGTTGGGCGTGGGCCAGTACCAGAGCTCGATCGGCTGGGTCATCGCGGTCGCCTTCACTCGTGTCGGAGCGCCCAGAGATGGCGCGGCCAAGATGAACAGACAAGGCTGAAACCTGACGGAGCCGTTCAGGACGAGTTCATGCGCCGGGACCGACCTTGGCCTTCTGTTTCAACGGGCCGACCGCAGCATCCCTCCGGCGCCCAGACCATGGAGACGAACCGATGAACCGCCTCACCAAGGCCGCCATCGTCGCCCTGGCGCTGACCACCACGGCCGCGCCGTTGGCGGCTCAGGCCCAGAACCGCGATCACCGCGAGTATCGCCAGGAGCGCCGCGAAGACCGTCATGATCGTCGGGAAGACCGCCGTGAGTGGCGCGAGGATCGCCGTGAGGACCGTCGCGAATGGCGTGAAGATCGTCGGGACGACCGCCGCGACTATCGCCAGAGCCGCCATAATGATCGCTGGGACCGCAACAACCGCGACTGGTGGCGCGGTCGGCCCGAGTTCCGCGACTATCGCGGCGCCCGCAACGGCTACTGGTACGCGCCGGGGCGCGGCTATTATCGGGTCGATCCGCGCTATCAGAGCTATCGCTGGCGTCAGGGCGCCTATCTGCCCTCGGCCTATCGCGGCTACTACGTGAGCGACCCCTACTATTACAACCTGCGCCCGGCGCCGCGCGGTTATCGCTATGTCCACGCCAACAACGACATCCTGCTGATCGCGGTCGCCACCGGTCTGATCGCCAGCGTGCTGCACGACGTCTACTAGACCGCGAGCAGGACATAGGAATGGCCCCGCAGAGCTAGGCTTTGCGGGGCTTTTTCTTGGAAGCCTGCACGTTTCCAGCGATCAGCGTTCAGCCGTGGTTCATGGCGACGGCGCCAGATTGATGCTCAAGCCGCCATCTCGGCGTGCCAGGAAGAAGACCATGAAACGTTCCCTGATGGTGTTCACGGCGATCGCCAGTTTCGCCCTGCCCGCGCTCGCTCCCGTGGCGACGCTGGCCCAGGATCGACAGGCCCAGGCCGAAGACACGCCGCGCGCCCTAGGCAGGGCGCCGCGCGGGGATCAGGACGGAGCCCGACCAGCCCGTCCCGAGCGCCCGCAGACACGGCCCGATACACCGCGCCCTGAGCGCCCCCAGCGCCCCGACAGGCCCAGTCGTCCGGATCGCCCCGCCGATCAGGGACGCCCTGATACGCCGCGTCCGGGCCGACCCGACCGCCCGGATCGACCCAACGGTCAATGGCCGAGCCGTCCCGATCAGCCGGAACGGCCTGGCCAAGGCAGACCTGATCGACCCGGGACTCCGGACCGGCCCAACCGTCCGGAACGCCCTGACCGGCCCGACTGGAACCGGCCCGACCGCCCCGGATCGCAGCAACCCGGGCGTCCGAACCGGCCGGATTGGAACAGGCCAAACCGTCCCGATCAGCCTGGTCGCCCCAACCGCCCGGATCGTCCGAACTGGAACCATGACCGCGACTATCGCGACTTCCACAATCGCTGGAACCGCGACCAGTGGCGGCGTGACTGGGATCGTCGCCACCGCAGCGACTGGTGGCGCAACGACAGCCGCTTCCGGGGCTGGAACGGCGTGCGCCTCGGCTTCTATTTCGCGCCGGGCTACGGCTACTACAGCGTGCCGCGGACCTACTGGAACCGTCAGTACCAGGTCGGCCAATATCTGCCGGAGGTCTTCTGGCGCTATCAGGTCAACGACTGGCGGACCTATGGTCTCGGCTATCCGCCTCCGGGGACCCGCTGGGTCTATGTCGACAACACCATCTACCTGATCGACGACTACGACGGCTACATCATCGAAGTCGTCCGCGACGCCTGGAACTGGTAGCCGGGTAAACAGAAAGGCCCCGAGGATCGCACCTCGGGGCCTTTTTCATATCCGTCACCCATGTCGCTCAAGCAGCGAGCGACCGCGTCGCGAGCGTTAGCGACCAACGGGGGTCTGGGGGCCAAAGCTCCCAGGTAAGGCTCTTAAATCAAAGCCCAAGCTTTGATTTAAGGATGTCGTTGACGGCGGCGGGGTTGGCCTTGCCGCCGGTCGCCTTCATCACCTGACCGACGAACCAGCCCAGAGCTTGCGGTTTCTCGGCCACCGCCGCCGCCTTGTCCGGGTTGGCGGCGATGATGTCGTCGACGGCCTTCTCGATGGCGCCCGTATCCGTCACCTGCTTCAGGCCGTGCTTCTCGACCACCTCGGCGGGGCTGCCCTCGCCGTTCCAGACGTAGTCGAAGACCTCCTTGGCGATCTTTGACGAGATGACGTCGGTCTCGATCAGCTCGACCAGTTGGGCGACGTGCGCCGCCGGCAGCGGGTTTTCGCTGAAGTCCTTGCCGTCGGCAGCCAGACGCGCCGAGACCTCGTTGGTGACCCAGTTGGACACCAGCTTGGCGTCGCGGCCTTTCGCAGCGGCCTCGAAGTAGTCCGCCTTGGCCTGTTCCGAGATCAGCACCACGGCGTCGTATTGCGACAGGCCGTAGTCGGCCATCAGACGACGGCGCTTCTCGTCCGGCAGCTCGGGCAGGTTGGCCTTGATCTCGTCGATCCAGGCCTGTTCGATTTCCAGCGGCAGCAGGTCGGGGTCGGGGAAGTAGCGATAGTCCATCGCCTCTTCCTTGGACCGCATCGAACGCGTTTCGCCTGCCGTCGGGTCATACAGGCGGGTTTCCTGAATGATCGAACCGCCGTCCTCGAGGATCTCGATCTGGCGACGCGCCTCGTAATTGATCGCCTGAGAAATGAAGCGGAAGCTGTTGACATTCTTGATCTCGCAGCGCGTGCCCAGGAAGCCGAAGTCGCCGGTTTCCTTGAACTTGGCGTAGTTGCCGACGCGGCAGACCGAGACGTTGACGTCGGCGCGCAGGTTGCCCTTGTCCATGTCGCCGTCGCAAGTGCCGAGATAGATCAGGATAGTGCGGATCTTCTTGACGTAGGCGACCGCCTCTTCCGGCGTGCGGATGTCGGGACGCGAGACGATCTCCATCAGCGCCGTGCCCGCCCGGTTCAGGTCGACGTAGGATTCCGTCGGCGACAGGTCGTGGATCAGCTTGCCCGCGTCCTGCTCCAGGTGCAGGCGCTCGATGCCGACGTTGAAGAAGCTGCCGTCCTCCGCCTCCACCTCGACCACGCCCTCGCCCACGATCGGGTGATACAGCTGGCTGATCTGATAGCCGGTCGGCAGGTCGGGATAGAAGTAGTTCTTGCGGTCGAACTGGCTCTTCAGATTGATCTGCGCCTTCAGGCCCAGACCCGACTTCACCGCCTGCTCGACGCAGTGCTTGTTCAGGGTCGGCAGCATGCCGGGGAAGCCGGCGTCGACCAGCGACACCTGCTCGTTCGGCCCCGCGCCAAAGCCGACGGCCGCGCCCGAGAACAGCTTGGCCTTCGACGCCACCTGGGCGTGGATCTCCAAGCCCATGACGATTTCCCAGTCGCCGGTGCGACCTTTGATCAGTGTTTTGTTCTCAGACATGCTCACCACCACTTGGCCGGTTTGGCGACGAAACCGGCGGAGTCTTCCAGTGCGGCCGCGACCTGGAAGACGGTCGCCTCATCAAGGGCCTTGCCGATGACCTGAAGGCCCAGCGGCAGACCGTCGCTGCTCAGACCGGCGGGTACCGAGATGCCCGGCAGACCGGCCAGGTTGGTCGTCACCGTGAAGACGTCGTTCAGGTACATGGTCAGCGGGTCGATCTGCTTGTCGCCCAGCTTGAACGCCGCCGTCGGCGTGGACGGGGTCAGGATGGCGTCCACCTTGCCCCAGACATTGTCGAAGTCCTCGGCGATACGCCGACGCACCTTCAGCGCCTTGACGTAGTAGGCGTCATAGAAGCCCGCCGACAGGACATAGGTGCCGATGGTCAGGCGGCGCTGAACCTCCTTGCCGAAGCCCTCGGCGCGCGAGGCGGCATAGAGGTCGTCCAGCGACGAGAAGTCTTCGGCGCGATGACCGAAGCGCATCCCGTCATAGCGGGCCAGGTTCGACGAGGCCTCGGCCGGGGCCACGATGTAATAGGCCGGCAGGGCGTATTTGGTATGCGGCAGGCTGATCTCGACGATCTCGCAGCCGGAGGCCTTCAGCCACTCAACGCCCTGCTGCCACAGCGCCTTGATCTCTTCGGACATGCCGTCGATCAGGTATTCCGCCGGGACGCCGATGCGCAGACCCTTGACCGACTGGCCGACCGACTGGGTCCAGTCAGGCGTCGGGATGTCGAGGCTGGTCGAGTCCTTGGCGTCGAACGAGCACATGGACTTCAGCAGGATGGCGGCGTCGGTCACCGTCTTGGTGATCGGTCCGGCCTGATCCAGCGAGGAGGCGAAGGCCACCATGCCGAAACGGCTGGCGCGGCCATAGGTGGGCTTGATGCCGACCGTGCCGGTGAAGGCGGCGGGCTGACGGATCGAGCCGCCGGTATCCGAGGCCGTCGCGGCCAGGCACAGATCAGAGGCCACAGCCGAAGCCGAACCGCCCGACGAACCGCCCGGCGTCAGTTCAGCGTCCGAACCCTTGGCCTTCCACGGGTTCTTCACCGGACCGAATGCCGAGGTCTCGTTGGCCGAGCCCATGGCGAACTCGTCCATGTTGAGCTTGCCCAGCATGACCGCGCCTTCGCGCCACAGATTGGCGGTGACGGTGGACTCATAAGGCGGCACGAAGCCGCGCAGCATGTTGGAGCCCGCCGTCGTCTGCACGCCCTCGGTGCAGAACAGATCCTTGATGCCCAGCGGCGCGCCTTCCAGGTCGCCGCCCTCGCCCTTGGCCAGTTTGGCGTCCGACGCGCGCGCCTGTTCCAGCGCCTTGTCCGCCGTCACTTCGACATAGGCGTTCAGGCTCGGGTTCGAAGCCTCGATGTTGGTCAGGAAGGCGCGGGTCAGCTCTTCCGACGAGAAGGTCTTGGCCTTCAGGCCGTCGACGGCGTCTTTAAGCGTAAGCTTGGTGAGGTCAGACATCTATTCGACCACCTTGGGCACGACGAAGAAGCCGTCAGCGGCCTTGGGAGCGTTCGACAGGACGGCGTCCACCTTGGCGCCGTCGGTGACGACGTCTTCGCGCAGGCGCAGGGGCTGTGCGACGTTGGAGGTCATCGGCTCGACACCCTGCACATCGACCTCGTTCAGCTGTTCGATCCAGTTCAGGATGCCGTTCAGCTCCTGGGCCAGCGGCTCCAGGCGGTCCTCGGGGGTCTTGATGCGGGCGAGGTGGGCGACACGCCTCACCGTCGCGGCGTCGATAGCCATGGAAATCTCCGAAATTCATCCCGTCGGGGCGCAAGGGAGTCGCCCAGACTGACTCCTGTCGTGGGTTAACCGCCCGATGCGGCTTCGACAAGCGTTCCGCATTGCAATATGGGGAGGCCGTGCCCGTATTCGACCTCACCGACCTGCCCGCCGCCTGCCCGCCCGACACGCCCTGGATGGGGCTGGATCTGGGCGAGAACACCATTGGCGTGGCGGTGTCCGACACCAGCCGCATGATCGCCAGCCCGCTGCAGCTAATCCGCAAGGTGAAGTTCAGTCAGGACGCCGAGCAGCTGATCAAGCTGATGAACGGCCGCAACGTCTCGGCCCTGGTCATCGGCCTACCGCTGAACATGGACGGCTCCGAAGGCCCGCGCGCCCAGTCCTGCCGCGCCTTCGCCCGTAATCTGGAGCGTCTGCGTCCCGTCAACGTGGCCTTCCAGGACGAGCGTCTGTCGACCACGGCGGTCGAGCGCTTCCTGATCGAAGAACTGGACCTCAGCCGCAAGCGACGCGCCGACGTCGTGGACCGCACCGCCGCCGCCTGGATTTTGCAGGGCGCGCTGGACCGTCTGCGCGCCTGAGCTTCCCCTCGCGCAGACTCGGGCTTATAGCGGCGTCTCGATGACCCATGCCGCTTCCGTCACCGAAACCATCGAGGAGCGACTGACGCCGTTCCCCCGCGATCACTTCCTCGCCGCCGGCGATCTGAACCCGCCCGCCGCCCTGGCGCTGCTGGATCTCGCCGACGCCTTCGTCGACTTTAACCGACAGTCGGCCAAGGGCATCGACCTGATGCGCGGCCAGACGGTCGTGAACCTCTTCTTCGAGAATTCGACCCGCACCAGCTCCTCGTTCGAGATCGCCGCCAAGCGTCTGGGCGCCGACGTGGTGACCATGCCAGTCTCAGCCTCCTCGGTCGCCAAGGGCGAGACCCTGATCGACACGGCGGTGACGCTGAACGCCATGAAGCCGGAAATCCTGGTCGTCCGCCACGCCTCCTCGGGCGCCGTGGACCTGCTGTCGCAAAAGGTCGGCTGCGCCGTCGTCAACGCCGGCGACGGCCGGCATGAACACCCAACGCAAGCCCTGCTGGACCTGCTGTCCTTGCGCCGCGCCTTTGGCGACGTCGGCGGACTGACGGTCGCCATCTGCGGCGACATCGCACACAGCCGCGTGGCCCGTTCCAACGTCGCCCTGCTGTCGATGATGGGGGCGCGGGTGCGCCTGATCGGTCCGCCGACGCTCGTCCCCGGCGACGCTGACCGCTGGGGCTGCGAGGTCTTCCACGACATGAAGGAAGGCCTGGCCGGCTGCGACGTGGTCATGATGCTGCGCCTTCAGCTGGAACGCATGACCGGCGCCCTGATCCCTTCGACGCGCGAGTATTTCCGCTTCTGGGGTCTGGACCGCGAGAAGCTGGCCTGGGCTGCGCCGGGCGCCAGGGTCATGCACCCCGGCCCGATGAACCGGGGCGTGGAGATCGACTCCGACGTGGCCGACGACCTGACCGTCTCCCTGATTCAGGATCAGGTCGAGATGGGCGTCGCCGCCCGCATGGCCGTCCTGGCCGCCCTCGCCCACCGCCGCGCGGGAGCCGCCGCATGACCGCTGCTCCGAATACACTCGCGATTATCAACGCCCGTCTGCTCGATCCCGCCAGCGACTACGACGGCCCCGGCGCGGTCCTGATCCAGAACGGCCGCATCGTCGAGGTCGTCCACGGCCAGGCGACCCAGCGCCCCGACGGCGTCACCGTCATCGACGCCCAGGGCCGCTGCCTGGCCCCCGGCCTGATCGACATCCGGGTCAAGACCGGCGAGCCGGGCAATGAGCCCAAGGAAACCCTGAAGTCGGCCAGCCTGTCGGCGGCGGCGGGCGGCGTCACCACCATCGTGGTCCAGCCCGACACCGACCCGGCCATCGACGACCCCGCCCTGATCGACCACATCCAGCGGCGCGGCGCCGCCCTCGACCTGGTCAACGTCCGCGCGGCGGGCGCCGCCACGCAAGGCCGCGACGGCCAGCGCATGGCCGAGATCGGCCTGATGCACGAAGCCGGCGCCCTCTATTTCACCGACGGCGACCGGGTCATCGTCAACACCCGCACCCTGCAAAGGGTGATGAGCTACGCCGCCGCCTTCAACGCCCTGATCGCCTGCCGCCCGGCTGAGCCCTGGTTGTCGGAGGGTGCGGTGGCGACCTCGGGCGAACTGGCGACACGCCTGGGTCTGTCCGGCGCACCCGCCATCGCCGAGCGCATCCAGCTGGAACGCGACCTGGCCCTGGTCGAACAGACCGGCGCCCGCTTCCTGGTCGATCAGATCTCGACCGAGGGCGCGCTGCAGACCCTGGCGCGCGCCCGCGCTCGGGGCCTTGAGGTCTCGGCCTCGGTGTCGATCAACCATCTCTGCTTCAACGAGATCGACATCGGCGACTACCGGACTTTCTACCGGCTGGACCCGCCCCTGCGCGCCGAGAGCGACCGTCAGGCCCTGGTCGAGGCGGTCCGCGACGGCCTGATAGACGCCATCACCTCGGCCCATGCGCCCGAACCCGCCGAGAACAAGCGCCGCCCCTTCGCCGAGGCCGCGCCCGGCGCCGTGGGTCTGGAAACCCTGCTGCCGGCCGCCCTGATGCTGCACCACGAGCACGATTTGGACCTGCTGGACGTGCTGCGTCCGCTGACCCAAGGCCCGGCCGGTCTTCTGGGGCTGGACGCCGGACTGCTGGCGACCGGCGCGCCCGCCGACCTCGTCCTGTTCGACGCCGGCGCGCCGGTTGTGGTCGATGCGGCCACACTGCGTTCGAAATCGAAGAATTCGCCCTTCGATGGCCGCCGCCTGCAAGGGAAGGTCTTGCTCACGGTCGTTGGGGGACGCATCGTCCACGACGCACGCTAAACGGGAGCGAATCACTTGCAGGATCTGGCCGCACCGGCGCTTCTCACGCTCGGGCTTGTAGCGATTGGCGGATACCTGCTCGGTTCAATCCCGTTCGGGGTCATCCTGACCCGCGCGGCGGGCGCCGGGGACGTGCGCAATATCGGTTCAGGTAACATCGGCGCGACCAACGTCCTGCGCACGGGCCGCAAGGACCTGGCCATCGCCACACTGATCCTCGACGCCGGCAAGGGCGCGGTCGCCCTCCTGATCGCTCGCTATCTGTTTGGCGAAGTCGCGGGCGCCATCGCCGGCGGAGCCGCATTCATGGGCCATCTCTTCCCCGTCTGGCTGGGCTTCAAGGGCGGCAAGGGGGTCGCAACCTTCTTCGGCCTGATCCTGGCCGCCTGCTGGCCACTGGGCCTGATGGCGGCGGCGACCTGGCTGATCACAGCCTTCGCCCTGCGCTACTCCTCGCTGGCGGCCCTGGTGGCGGCGGCGGCGACGCCCTTCTATGCGCTTCTGCCCCTGGCCATGCTGGGCCTGCCCGCCCCTGCGCCCATCCTCATCCTGGCCGTCTTCACCGCCGTGCTGATCTATATCCGCCACCACGAGAACATCGCCCGGCTGCTGAAAGGCGCCGAGCCCAAGATCGGGGCCAAGAAGGCTTGACCCCGTTGTCCGACGCCGAGCGCTTCGCCCGGCTTCGGCTGGCACGCACCGACCGCGTCGGTCCCGTGGCCTTTTCCCAACTGTTGCAGCGGTTCGGCTCTGCCGTCCGTGCGGTCGAGGCCCTGCCTGATCTGGTGCGGCGCAGCGGCCGCGACGGCTACGCCCTGCCAGCCGTCGAGCGCGTCGAGGCCGAGCTGGCGGCGGGCGAGCGCGTCGGGGCGCGGCTGATACTGCTGGGCGACGCCGACTATCCGCCCGTGCTCGCCGCCGTCGATCCACCCCCGCCGGTGTTGTGGACGCTCGGCGACCCGACACTTCTATCGCGCCCCTGCATCGGCGTGGTCGGCGCGCGCATCGCCTCGGCGGGCGGCCAGCGCATCGCGCGCGGCCTGTCGCAGCAACTGGGCGAGGCCGGCCATGTCGTGGTCTCGGGTCTGGCGCGCGGCATCGACGCGGCCGCGCACATGGGCGCCCTGCCGACTGGCACGGTCGCGGTGCTCGGCGGCGGCGTGGACGACATCTATCCGTCCGAGAACGCCGACCTCTATCGCCAGATTGTCGAAAAGGGCTGCATCGTCTCGGAAAGCCCCGTCGGCGCCCGCGCCCAGGCCCGCGATTTCCCCCGCCGCAACCGCATCATCTCGGGCCTGTCGCGCGGCGTCATCGTGGTCGAGGCTGAAATCCGCTCCGGCTCCCTGATCACCGCCCGCCTGGCCAATGAACAGGGCCGCGACGTCTTCGCCGTGCCGGGTTCGCCGCTGGACCCGCGCTCCAAAGGCCCCAATGAACTGCTGCGTCAGGGCGCCATCCTGTGTGAGGGGCTGGAGGACGTCGAGCGCGCCTTCACCACCCTGCGAACCCTCCGAGAGCCGCCCGCCGATTCGCCCTTTGACGGCGCGCCGGACGATCTGGACGACGCCTTGATCGAACAGGTCGCCGCCCTGTTGTCGCCCGTCCCTACGCCGCGTGACGAACTGGCCCGGGCGCTCGACATGCCCATCGGCGTAGTCGCCGCGGCCTTGCTGGAGCTCAGCCTTGCTGGTCGCGCCAGCCTGCTGCCCGGCGGACTGGCCTCAGTCTGATCCTAAGCCGCTCGCATTTCCTTGCGCGCCATGTCGGCGGCGGTTTCCAGGGCGGACGCCAGCTTCTCGTCGCCGTCCCACCGCGCCATGCTCGCCAGCTCGACGGCCATGGCCGCCACATATTCTCGTACGGGATAGTCGGCTGCGTATCCGCCAGACCCCGGTTCGTGTGGTCCCTCTATATTCGGCACGCTCAGACCTCCTGACAACAATGAGAGTAGGCACAACTTTTGGTCGAATCGCAAGGCAAGAAAGCACCTTTAGGTCGCAACCCTCAATGTGCCGATTGACTTCCCCCTCGGCGCCAACCACGTTCGCGCCCCGATTTCCCGAATAGAGCGCCATGAATCTCGTCATCGTCGAGAGCCCCGCCAAGGCCAAGACCATCAATAAATACCTGGGTTCTGGCTACGAGGTGCTGGCTTCCTACGGCCACATCCGCGACCTGCCGTCCAAGGACGGCTCCGTCCTGCCCGACGACGATTTCGCCATGGTCTGGGAGGTCGACGCCAAGGCGTCCAAGCGCCTGTCCGAGATCGCTGAGGCGGCCAAGCGCGCCGACCGCGTCATCCTCGCAACCGACCCCGACCGTGAGGGAGAGGCGATCAGCTGGCACGTTCTGGAAGTCCTGAACAAGAAGAAGGCGCTGAAGGACACCGAGGTCCAGCGCGTCACCTTCAACGCCATCACCAAGGCCGCCGTGCTCGAAGCCATGGCCAATCCGCGTCAGCTGGATATGGAACTGGTCGAAGCCTATCTGGCCCGCCGCGCGCTGGACTATCTCGTGGGCTTCAACCTGTCGCCCGTCCTGTGGCGCAAGCTGCCCGGCGCCCGTTCGGCGGGCCGGGTGCAGTCGGTCGCCCTGCGCATCGTCGTCGATCGCGAAATGGAGATCGAGAAGTTCAAGGCCCAGGAATACTGGTCTGTCGAGGCCGACCTGGTCGCCGACAGCCCGCCCTTCACCACCCGCCTGGTCAAGCACGCCGGCAAGCGCATCCAACGCCTGGACATCCCGACCGAGGAGATGGCCTTCGCCGCCCGCGACGCCATCAAGGCCGGCGACTTCACCATCAAGTCGGTCGAGAAGAAGCCCGCCAAGCGCTCGCCCGCCCCGCCCTTCACCACCTCGACCCTGCAACAGGAAGCCTCGCGCAAGCTGGGCTTCACCGCCCAGCGCACCATGCAGGCGGCGCAGAAGCTGTATGAGGGCGTCGACGACACCGGCGGCCTGATCACCTACATGCGTACCGACGGCCTATTCGTCAGCCCCGAAGGCATCGCACAGGCGCGCGAGGTCATCGCCGACCGCTTCGGCCCCGCCTATGTCCCGGCCGAGCCGCGCTACTACAAGACCAAGGCCAAGAACGCCCAGGAAGCGCACGAAGCCATCCGTCCGACCAATATCGCGCGTCACCCGGAATCCCTGCGCCTCGAAGGCGACCTGCAGCGCCTCTATGAGCTGATCTGGAAGCGCATGGTCGCCTCGCAGATGGAGAGCGCCCGTCTGGACCGCACCACGGTCGAGATCGAGACGCCCGACGGCCAGACCGGCCTGCGCGCCACGGGTCAGGTCGTCGCCTTCGACGGCTTCATCGCCGCCTACGAAGAAGGACGCGACGAGAAGCAGAAGGGTGCTGACGACGAAGAGGACGAAGGCGGCCGCCTGCCCGCGCTGAAGGAAGGCGCCAAGGCCAAGGTCGAAGCCATCCGCACGGACCAGCACTTCACCGAGCCGCCGCCGCGCTTCTCGGAAGCCACCCTGGTCAAGAAGCTGGAAGAGCTGGGCATCGGTCGTCCCTCGACCTACGCCTCGATCCTGACGACCCTGCGCGACCGCGAATACGTCCGCATGGACAAGAACCGCTTCTATCCCGAGGATAAGGGACGGCTGGTCACGGCCTTCCTGGAGCAGTTCTTCACCCGCTGGGTCGAGTACGACTTCACCGCCGCGCTGGAGAGCCAGCTGGACGAGGTTTCGGCAGGCGAACTGGACTGGAAGGCGCTGCTGCGCAGCTTCTGGACCGACTTCCATGCCGCGACGCAAGCCGCCGGCGAACTGCGCACCACGGCGATCCTGGATCACCTGAACGACGCCCTGGGCGCCCACATCTTCCCGGACAAGGGCGATGGGTCTGATCCGCGCGAATGCCCCCTGTGCCATCAGGGCCAGCTCAGCCTGAAGACCAGCCGCTTCGGCGCCTTCATCGGCTGCTCGCGTTATCCTGACTGCAAATACACCCGCCCGGTCGCCTCGCCTGACGGCGCCGAAGGCGGCGCGGACGGCGGCGACCGCGAACTGGGCGTCGATCCGTCGACCGGTCAGCCGGTGCAGCTCAAGATCGGCCGCTTCGGTCCCTATGTCGAAACCACGCCTCCAGGCGAGGAAAAGCCCAAGCGCTCGTCCCTGCCCAAAGGCTGGAGCCCGGCGTCCCTGACGCTGGAGCAGGCCCTGCGCCTGCTGGCCCTACCGCGCGAAGTCGGCCCTCACCCCGAGGACGGCAAGATGATCACGGCAGGTCTGGGCCGCTACGGCCCGTTCGTCCTGCACGCCGGCACCTACGCCAATGTCTCGGACATCGACGAGGTGTTCGAGGTCGGCATCAACCGCGCCGTCGCCCTGCTGGCTGAAAAGCGCGCCGGTCGTCCCGGTCGCGGCTCGGCCACGGCCCCGCTCAAGGAACTGGGCGCGCACCCGGAAGACGAGGCCCCCGTTCAGGTCATGGCCGGTCGCTTCGGCCCCTACGTCAAATGGGGCAAGGTCAACGCCACCCTGCCCAAGGGCATGGCGCCGGAAGACCTGACGCTGGAAGACGCCCTGCCCCTGCTGGCCGCCAAGGCCGGCGCGGCGCCGAAGAAGAAGGCGGCTGCAGCCAAAAAACCCGCCGCGAAGAAGGCTCCGGCAAAGGTCGCTGCCGAGAAAAAGCCTGCTGCTGCGAAAAAGCCTGCCGCCAAGAAGCCGGCGGCCAAGAAAGCCGCCCCCAAGAAGGCGGCTGACGCCGAGTAGATCGCTAAACAGCTCCCGGTTCGCTCAGCGGATCGGGAGCGAGCTTGCTGGAATAGAGTCTAGCGTCCAGCCACCAGTTCGTTGCGTACCCGCCGTCCCAAGGGATCTCGTCCAGGCCAGGTCTGGCCAACCGATGCCTCGACCAAGGTCGTGCAGAACCGCGACAGCAGCATCCTTGGTCTGATACCGTTCAGGCAGACGCGCTCGCCCTCGACAGCCCAGCGCGCAGACAGTCGCCGCCCATCGGAGAATACCGCCTGATAGCTTCCGTCGCGGTTGAACCAGTGCTTGACCCACGCTCCATCAGGATAGTGTGAGATCACGGTATTGCCGAAAGCAGACTCCATGTCCGCCTGAGCCGGCAGCGCCACTGCGCAGCAAGCAGCCAAGGCGAACGCAAGCGTTTTCAATCGCATACGACAACCCTTCCCTTCCCCGCAGGCGACATTACAGGCGAGTAAGGTTTTGCCAACCGTCTGGTTCCCGAACGGAAATACTTGACTGAGGCGTAGGGGTTTCCATATACCGCCGCAGGCTCGGGATAGGACTGGCGATGCGCGCCGCCCACTCGCCCACGAGGGGCGGTTCCGTAAGCTGAAGACGTTACGACGTTTCCTCCGTCCTCAAGGTTGCATGACAGAATTCACCAAGCTGGGCCTTTCGGCCACGACCCTCAAAGCGGTCGCCGATACGGGCTACACCGAAGCTACCCCCATTCAAGCCGCCGCCATCCCGGTGGCCCTCGCGGGTCGCGACGTTCTGGGCATCGCCCAGACCGGCACTGGCAAGACCGCCGCATTCACCCTGCCGTTGATTGACCGCCTCGGCACCGGTCGCGCGCGCGCTCGTATGCCGCGCGCCCTGGTCCTGGCCCCGACCCGCGAACTGGCCGACCAGGTCGCCGAGAGCTTCGCCAAATACGCCAAGGGCACCAAGCTGAGCTGGGTTCTGCTGATCGGCGGCGTGTCCATGGGCGACCAGGTCGCCATGCTGAACAAGGGCGTCGACGTCCTGATCGCGACGCCGGGCCGTCTGTTGGACCTGTTCGAACGCGGCAAGATCCTGCTGACCGGCGTCGAGATGATGGTCATCGACGAAGCCGACCGTATGCTCGACATGGGCTTCATCCCCGACATCGAGCGTATCTTCAAGCTGACGCCACCCAAGCGCCAGACCCTGTTCTTCTCGGCCACCATGCCGCCCGAGATCACGCGCCTGACCACGCAGTTCCTCAAGGATCCGACCCGGATCGAGGCTTCGCGTCCGGCCATGACCGCCGACACCATCACCCAGTACATAGTCCGCATTCCGAGCTCGGACCCCAAGGCCAAGCGCACAGCCCTGCGCGCCCTGGTCGGCCGAGAGGACGTCAAGAACGGCATCGTCTTCTGCAATCGCAAGTCGGAAGTCGATATCGTCGCCAAGTCGCTGAAGACGCACGGCTTCGACGCAGCGCCGATCCACGGCGACCTGGACCAGTCGCTGCGCACCAAGACCCTCGCCGACTTCCGCTCGGGCGCGTTGAAGATCCTGGTGGCCTCGGACGTCGCCGCGCGCGGTCTGGACATCCCGGACGTCAGCCACGTCTTTAACTACGACGTCTCCCACCACGCCGACGACTACGTCCACCGCATCGGCCGCACCGGCCGTGCCGGCAAGCTGGGTCAGGCCTTCATGATCGTCACCCCGTCCGACGACAAGTCGCTGGATAAGGTGCTGAAGCTGATCAAGATGGACCCGCAGGAGCTGACGCTGGAAGGCATCGACTTCGCCTCCATCAAGGACCGCCCGCGCACCGACGACGCCAAGGGCCGTGGTCGCAGCCGCAGCGATCGTCCGCGTCCGATCCCCAAGAGCGACAACGTCGCCTCGATGGAGCCGATCACGCCTTCGGCCCCCAAGGCGCCCGCTCCCAAGGCCGAAGAAGCCCGCGAAGAGGCCCCGCGCCGTTCGCGCAGCCGTCGCTCGACCAAGCCGGAAGCCGCACCAGAGCCTATCGACGCGATCGTCGCCACGACGCCGGAAGTCGCTGTCGAAGCCGACGTCGTTGAAGTCAAGGCCGCGCCCCAGCGCCGCGACCGCAATCGCGGTCGTGAACAGGCCCCGCGTGAAGGCAAGAAGCCCGAGCCAGCCAAGGAACCGCGCCTTCAGGCGGCCCCTGGCGGCTTCGGCGACGACATCCCCGCCTTCTTGCGTCGTCCGATCGTCTTCCAGGACTAAGGGCGGCTTTCAGGCCTCAGCTTAACCGGTCATTACGCTTCCTCGTTCTAGTATCTACGTAACAATACTTGGGGCGCGAGAATCAGAATGACGGCGCAGGTCGAGACCTCCCTTCGTGGACCGGAGGCATATGCCTTGGCGCATCGCGTCATCGACGCGATGCAGCAGGCCTCCATCTGGCCGACGCCGCTGAACTTCGAGCTGTGGGTGCACTACGTCAGCGATCCGGATGGACTGCTGGGCCGCGAGTTGCACCGCCTGCTGTCCGGCGACACGCCCTTCACGGACGCGACGGCGGAAATGCTGGCCGCCGAGTTCCTGCCGCGCGGTCGTCTGTCCGAGGAAATCCGTGACGTCGGGGCCGTGCTCAACCGCGAACTTGCCGCTGTGGCCGAGGCCATCGACAACGCGCGGAAGACCCAGACCGCCTATGGCGAGACCCTCAGCACCGCCTCGGTCAAGATGCAGGAGGTGGCGGGTCCGACGGACCTGACGGCCATCGTCACCACCCTGTCCAGCGCCACCCGCAAGGTTCAGCGCCACACCTCGGCGCTCGAAAAGCGCCTGGAGTCCTCGAACCGCGAAGTCGTCCGTCTGCGCGAGCACCTGGAACAGGTGCGTCGCGACGCCATGACCGACGCCCTGACCAATCTGGCCAACCGCAAGACTTTCGACGAACAGTTGGCGCGTCTCTGCGAAGAAGCCGAAATCGAAGACAAGAGCCTGACCCTGGCCATTGTCGACATCGACCACTTCAAGCGCTTCAACGACACCTGGGGTCATCAGACCGGCGACCAAGTGCTGCGTTACGTCGCCAGCGTCCTGGGCCGGATCGCGCACAAGCCGCGTCTCGCCGCCCGCTACGGCGGCGAAGAGTTCGCGGTCATCTTCCCGGGCGAGACCCCAGGCACGGTCGAGGCCGCGCTGAACGCCATCCGAGAAGAGATAGGCTCGCGCTCGCTGCGTCGCCGCTCCACCAACGATGACCTGGGCGCCGTGACCATCTCGGTCGGGTTCGCCGAGCGTCGCCCGGGCGAGACCGCGCTGGGCGTGCTGGAACGCGCCGACGAAGCCCTCTACGCTTCCAAGCGCGGCGGCAGGAACTGCGTCACCAACGCCGACCTCAAGGAGCAGGCCGCCGCTTAAGTGGTTGCCGAACCGCCCCCTGCCCGTGTCATAACGACGGGATGAGAAGCTTCACCTTCAGTATCGCCTATTGGGCGCTCTCGATTGGCTACTTCCTTGTGGCGGCCTTCGCCGCCTTGGCGCCAGGCCGAGGCGCGACAACCTGGGTTATTCGTCGCTATGTGCGCCGCATGGTTCAGGCCATGGCCCTGTTCGCGGGCATCAAGTTGCAAGTGCGGGGCAAGGAGCGCCTGCCGCAGGGCGGCTTCATCGTCGCTTCCAAGCATCAGAGCTGGGGCGACGGCTTCGCCACCTATGACCAGTTCGATGACCTGGCCTTCGTCACCGGCGACCACCTCGAAAAGTTCCCGCTGCTCGGCACGGTGCTGAAGAAACTCGGCGCCATCGTGGTCAACAGTTGCGGCGGCCATACGGCCCGCGCCGCGCTCAAGGAGCGCGCCGCCGACGCCCACAAGGACGGCCGCAGGATTTTGATCTACCCCGAAGGCCATCTGGCCAAGGTGGGCGAGAAGTTCCGCTATCGCTCAGGCGTCTGGCACATGTACCGCGACTTCAACATGCCGGTTGTGCCTCTAGCTACGAACCTGGGCCTGTTCTGGCCTCAGGAATCGTCGCGCAAGACGCCAGGGACGGCCACATTGGAATTCCTCGACCCCATCCCGACCGGTCTGCCGAAAGAGGATTTTCTGGCCCGACTGGAAGCCGCCATAGAAGGCAAGACCGCCGAACTGATCGCCGAGGCCACAGGCGGCCCGATCATAGCGGCCGTTCAGGTTCCGACGCCGAGCGAAATGGCCAGAATGACCGAGCCGCAGCAAGCCGCCGCTGCTTGAGATAGCTTACCGAGGCTGAAGTCGGGCCATGAGCAGCTTCAGCAGCGCGCCAGCCATCGCTCCCATCAATCCGCACACGGCTGCTGCGGTCAGGGCGGCGACGATCCACCATTGACCGCTCCAGTCAGTCTCGGAACTGACCAGCGCATCTCTCAACACGACAAGCGGACCAACAGCGGCCCCGACGGTCGCGAAAAGCAGAATGATGTGGCGTTTCATGGACAGCACGACGTCTTCTCCCAACTGGAGATCAAAGCATACTGGAAAAACGTCGTTAGGGTAAATCTGCTTATCAAGCCGCCGGGATCACCGCGCCGTCGTATTTCCCGGCGATGAAATCCTTGACCGCCTGGCTGCGCAGAGCGGTGGCCAAGGCCTGAACCCGCGGGTCGTTCCGGTTGTCAGGCCGCGCCACCAGATAGTTGACATAGGGGCTGTCGGCGCCTTCCAGAGACAGAGCGTCCGTCTTGGGCTTCAGCCCGGCGTCCAGGGCATAGTTGGTGTTGATCACCGCCGCATCGACCTGGGGCAGGATGCGCGGAATGGTGGCGGCCTCGACCTCCTGGAACTTCAGGCCCTTGGGGTTGGTCGCGATGTCGCGGACGGTCTGTAGCGGGCTGGTCGGATCGCGCAGGGTGATCAGGCCGGCGCCTTGCAGCAGCAGCAGAGCCCGCCCTGTGTTGGACGCATCGTTCGGCAAAACCACCTGCGCCCCGTTCGGAATCGCCGCCAGCGTCGTGTGCTTCTTCGAGTAGATGCCCAGCGGTTCGACGTGGACGCCGGCGACCGTCACCAGATCGGCGCCGCGCGCGGTGTTGAACTCATCCAGATAGGGCTTGGTCTGAAAATAGTTCACATCCAGCCGCTTTTCAGCCAGTTGCACGTTAGGCTGGACGTAGTCGTTGAAGACCTTGATCTCGATCGGCACGCCCTCGGCGGCCAGGATCGGCTTCACCACCTCCAGAATTTCGGCGTGCGGCACGGCCGTCGCGCCGACCAGCAACGGGGCGACGCCCGCCTTCTCTTTCCCGCCCTGCCCGCACGCGCCGAGCATCAGGACGGCGGCGGCGGACAGCAGAAGCGAACGACGGATCATGGCGGGCCTTCTCAACTCAACGGTGCGAGACCTTAGCAACCAGCCGGTCGCCGATCATCTGCAGAATTTGTACGAGGATCAGCAGCAGAACTACGGTCACGACCATGACGTCGGTCTGGAAGCGCTGATAGCCGAAGCGCACGGCCAGGTCCCCCAGACCGCCCGCACCGACCACGCCCGCCATGGCGGTGTAGCTGACCAGGGCGATAGCCGTGACCGTGGCCCCGGCGATGATGCCCGGCATAGCCTCGGGCAACAAAGCCCGCGTCACGATCTGGAAGGTTGAACCGCCCATGGCCTGGGTCGCCTCGACCACGCCCTTGTCGACTTCGCGCAGGGCCGTCTCGACCAGTCGCGCATAGAAGGGCGCAGCGCCCACGACCAGCGGCGGAATGGCCCCCGCCACGCCCAGCGAGGTCCCGACCAGCAGCACCGTCACCGGCAGCATGACGATCAACAGGATGATGAAAGGCACCGACCGCAGCACGTTGACGATCAGCGACAGCACGGCGTTCAGCACCGGATTGGCCGCCAGCCGCCCCTTGCCCGACAGATAGAGCAGCACGCCCAGCGGCACACCCAGGATCACGGTCAGCACCAGCGACCCGCCCAGCATCAGCAGGGTGTCCACGGTCGCGCGGCCGATCTCGGCCCAATCGACATTTTCGAACATCAGGCCGCCTCCACCATGACGCCGCGCGCGGTCAGTTGCGCCACCGCCGCCTCGGCGTCGCCGCCGGTGAAGGCCACGACCAACTGGCCATAGGGCTCGCCCCGGATGCGGCTGATCCGACCCGATAGGATCGAATAGTCCACGCCGACCGAGCGCGCGACGCGGCTCAGTTCCGGCTCATAGGTCGAGGGACCGCGGAAGGTCAGTTTGGCCAACCGCGCACCGACCGGCACGACCGAGGCGTCGAACGCCTCCTCGCCCTCGGCCAGCATGGCGCGGGTCACGGGATGCTGCGGGTGCAGGAAGACGTCAGCGGTTGCGCCCTGCTCCACGATCTTGCCGTCCTTCAGCACCGCCACCCGGTCGCAGACGCGGCGCACCACCTCCATCTGGTGGGTGATCAGGACGATGGTCAGACCCAGATCGCGGTTCAGCCCGTCCAGCAGGGTCAGGATGTCCTCGGTCGTCTCCGGGTCGAGCGCGCTGGTCGCCTCGTCGCACAACAGGACGCTGGGACCGCAGGCCAGGGCGCGGGCGATGCCGACGCGCTGCTTCTGGCCGCCCGACAGCTGAGCCGGATGCTTCTTGGCGTGCTCCGCCAGACCCAGCTGCTCCAGCAGCTCGGCCGTGCGCGCCTTCACCTCGACCTCTGGCCGTCCCTCCAGCCGCAGGGGAAAGGCGACATTGTCCTCGATGGTCTTGGCGTTCAGCAGGTTGAAGTGCTGGAAGATCATGCCGATCCGACGCCGCGCGGCGCGCAGCTCTGCGGGCTTCAGCGCCGTGATTTCCTGGTCGTCGACAAAGATGCGGCCCGCGTCGGGCGTCTCCAGCCGGTTGATGGCGCGGATCAGGGTCGACTTGCCGGCGCCCGAGCGTCCGACCACGCCGAACACCTCGCCGCGCCCGATGGTCAAGTCAACAGCGTCCAGCGCCGTACGCTCGCCCGCCGCGCTGCGATAGCGCCGGGTCACACCCTCCAGTCGGATCATTTTAGTCTGCGTCCAGGGCGGCGGCGGGGATGATGGTCACGCTCTCACCGCAGCCGCAGGCGTCGGTCTCGTTCGGATTACGGAACACGAATTTCGAGGCCAGCTTGGTCGTCTCGTAATCGATCTCGGAGCCGATCAGGAACAGCACGGCCTTGGGCTCGATCAGGATGGTGACGCCCTTGTCCTCGACCACCTCGTCCAGCGGCTCGATCTGTTCGGCGTAGGCGAAGGTGTATTCCTGCCCGGCGCAGCCGCCGTTCTTCACCCCGACGCGCAGGGCGATGTAGTCTTTTTCGGCATTGGCCATGATCTCGCGCACGCGCGCGGCGGCGGCGTCAGTCAGGGTCACGGCCTTAGGCCGGGGCCGGCGTGGTCGGGCGGCGGTCTGAAGCTCGGTCATCGACGCATCCCTAGAACATGTTCAGGGCCAGCTTGGCCTCGTCGCTCATCTTGGAGGAGTCCCACGGCGGGTCGAACACCAGGTTGGCCCGCGCGGACTTCACGCCCTCGACCTTCTTCACCGCATCCTCGACCCAGCCCGGCATTTCGCCGGCCACGGGGCAGCCCGGCGCCGTCAGCGTCATCTCGATCAGGACGTCGCGGTCGTCGGAGACATCGACCTTGTAGATCAGGCCCAGCTCATAGATGTCGACCGGGATTTCCGGGTCGTACACCGTCTTCAGCGCCTCGATCAGGTCGTCGGTCAGCTTGTCCAGCTCGGCTTGCGACAAGGCGCTCTTCTGCGGCTCGTCCCAGGTCGCGGCGAAGGCGTCGCTGTCGCTGATGGCGTTGTCGGTCTTGGCGTCCATACTCATCACACGAAGAAGTTCCGCGCCTTGATCAGCGCATCCACGAAGGCGTCTGTATCCTCCACGGTGTTATATAGGGCGAAGGAGGCTCGCGTGCTCGAGGTCACGCCCAGTCTTTTCGCCAGCGGTTCGGCGCAGTGCAGACCGGCCCGCACGGCCACGCCGTAACGGTCCATGATCTGGGCCACGTCATGGGCGTGCGCGCCCTCGACGGAGAAGGTCAGCAGCGCGCCCTTCCCTTCGGCCTCGCCCAGGACCCGCAGCCAGTCCGCGTCGGCCAGCCGTGCGCGAGCGTGCTCATAAAGCGCCATCTCATGCGCAGCCACGGCCTGTCGATCAAAACCCGACAGCCATTCCAGCGCCGCGCCCAGACCAATAGCCTCCAGGATCGGCGGCGTGCCGGCTTCGAACCGATGCGGCGGCCGGGCGTAGGTCACGCGCTCCTTCTCGACTGTCTCGATCATCTCGCCCCCGCCCTGATAGGGCGGCAGGCTTTCCAGAGCCTCGGTCGTGCCGTACAGGGCGCCCACGCCGGTCGGGCCATACAGCTTGTGGCCGGTGATGACGTACCAGTCGCAGCCGACGGCCTGAACGTCCGGCGTCGCGTGAACCGCGCCCTGACACCCGTCGACCAGCACCCGCGCCCCGGCGGCGTGGGCCAGACGGGTGATCTCGGCGATCGGATTGATGGTCCCCAGCACGTTCGACATATGGGTGACGGCGACGACCTTGGTCTTCGGTCCCAGCAGCGCGGCGAAGGCTTCCATGTCCAGCGAGCCGTCGTCCTTGATCGGCGCCCACTTCAGCACCGCGCCCTTGCGCTCGCGCAGCAGGTGCCACGGAACGATGTTGGAGTGGTGCTCCATCTCGCTGACGATGATCTCGTCGCCCAGTTCGATGCTCAGGCCGATGCCGTTGGCGACCAAGTTGATCGCCTCGGTCCCGCCCTTGGTCCAGACGATGTTCTCAGCTGAGGGCGCGTTCAGGAAGCGGGCGACGATCTCGCGCGCCGCCTCGAAGGCCTCGGTCGCCTCGTTCGACAGGGTGTGCAGGCCGCGGTGGACGTTGGCGTAGCTGCCCTCCATCGACGCCACCAGGGCGTCGATCACCGCACGCGGCTTCTGCGCCGAGGCGGCGTTGTCCAGATAGACCAGCGGCTTGCCGTTCACCTGCCGCGACAGGATCGGGAACTGCGCCCGTGCGGCGTAGGGGTCGAAGGTTCTCACAAGCGAGCCGTCAGCCATGCGCGCACAACCTCCTTCGCCGCCTCATCCTCGATGCGGTCGATGACCTCGAACAGGAAGGCCTGGACCAGCAGGGCGCGGGCCTCGTCGGCCGGAATGCCGCGCTGCTGGATGTAGAAGAGCGCGCTCTCGTCCAGCGTCCCGACCGTGTTGCCGTGGGCGCACTGCACGTCGTCGGCATAGATGATCAGCTCGGGCTTGGCGTCGATCTCGCCGCGCTCGGACGCGATCAGGGCGTTGTGGGCCATGCGGGCGTCGGTGCCGTCAGCCCCGCGCTCGACGATGATCTTGCCCTGAAACACGCCGCGCGCGGTGTCGTGAACGACGCCCTTGGTCAGTTGGCTGGTCGTGCCGTCGGCGGCCCGATGATCGACCACGGTCGTCAGGTCCGTATGGCGCGAACCCTTCAACAGATAGAGACCGTCCAGACGCGCGTCAGCGCCTTCGGCGCCGTGGCTCAGTTGCGTCTCGATGCGTTGCAGCTTGGCTCCGGTCGTGACCACGGTCTGGCGATAGCGACCGCCGGCCTCCAGCCGCACCTCGGCGTTGGTCACCGAAATGGCGTCCTCGGGTTCCTCGATCAGGACGATGCGCGTGACCTCGGCGTCGCGAGCGACGTCGATCTCGACCTTGTTATGGGCCACATAGGCCGAGCCCTTGCCCTCATGCGTCTCCAGCAGCAGCAGGCGCGCGCCGGGGCGAGCGACGATGCGGGCCGCCGCCGTGTGGCCGGTGCCGACCGCGTCGGAAATGAAGCGCAGACGCAGGGTCTGGACGCCTGATGCGATGAAGTCCGTGACGCCGACCGGACGCCCGTTGGCGAAGACGATCGCCTCGCCGCCCAGGTCGTAGAACGGCCCCGGCGCCCCGACCAACGCCGTGCCGGATGGCTCAGGCGCTTCGCGAAGCCAGCGCTTCATGTCGCTGTATTTCCACGCTTCCGTGCGCCGCGAGGGAAAGGTCTCGGCGTTGGTCAGGTCGATCTGCGGCGCCGCGCTCATGCCGCGGTCGGCAGGAACTTGTCGTACCCTTCCGCCTCCAGCTCCAGCGCCAGTTCGGGCCCGCCCGAGGCGACGATGCGACCGGCGGCCAGCACGTGCACCTTGTCCGGTTTGATGTAGTCCAGCAGGCGCTGATAGTGGGTGATGACCAGCATCGACCGGTCGGCGCGGCGCAGGGCGTTCACCCCCTCCGACACGATGCGCAGGGCGTCGATGTCGAGGCCGGAATCCGTCTCATCCAGGATCAGCAGCGACGGCTCCAGCAGGGCCATCTGCAGGATCTCCATCCGCTTCTTCTCACCACCCGAGAAGCCGACATTTAAAGGACGTTTGAGCATGTCAAAGTCCATCTTCAGCGCCTGCGACGCCGCCTTGACCTGCTTCAGGAAGGCGGGGGCCGAGACCTCCTCCTCGCCGCGCGCCCGCTTCTGGGCGTTCAGCGCCGTGCGGATGAAGGTCATGGCCGGCACGCCGGGGATCTCCATCGGATACTGGAAGGACAAGAAGACGCCCGCCGCCGCGCGCTCGGCCGGATCCAGACCCAGCAGGTCCTGACCGTTCCACGAGGCGGAACCGTCCGTGACCTCATAGCCGGGACGACCCGACAGGCTGTAGCCCAGCGTCGACTTGCCGGCCCCGTTCGGCCCCATGACGGCATGGACTTCGCCCGCCGGCACTTCGAGCGTCAGGCCCTTGAGGATCGGCTTGTCAGCGACAGAGACATGAAGGTTATTGATCTTGAGCATTGTTCTTCTTTACCCGACCGAGCCTTCAAGGCTGATCGCCACTAGTTTTTGCGCCTCGACGGCGAACTCCATCGGCAGCTTCTGCATGACGTCGCGGACGAAGCCGTTGACCAGCAGGGCCACCGCCTCTTCCTCCGACAGGCCGCGCTGCTGGGCGTAGAAGAGCTGGTCTTCCGAAAGACGCGTCGTCGTCGCCTCATGCTCCAGTTGAGCCGAGCCGTTGCGGGCCTCGATGTAGGGGATGGTGTGCGAGCCGCACTCCTTGCCGATCAGCAGGCTGTCGCACTGGGTGAAGTTGCGCACGCCCGTCGCCTTGGGGTGCACCGAGACCAGGCCGCGATAGGTCGAGTCCGACTTGCCCGCCGAAACCGCCTTGGCGATGATCCGGCTCTTCGAGTTCTTGCCCAGGTGGATCATCTTGGTGCCGGTGTCGGCCTGCTGATGCCCGTTGGTGATGGCGATGGAATAGAACTCGCCCGAGCTTTCCTCGCCCTTCAGGATGCAGGACGGGTATTTCCAGGTGACGGCCGAGCCGGTCTCGACCTGGGTCCACGACACCTTCGAGCGATCACCGCGGCAGTCCGCGCGCTTGGTGACGAAGTTATAGATGCCGCCCTTGCCCTCGGCGTCGCCGGGATACCAGTTCTGAACCGTCGAGTATTTCACCTCGGCGTCGTCCAGCGCCACGATCTCCACGACCGCCGCGTGCAGCTGGTTCTCGTCGCGCATCGGCGCGGTGCAGCCTTCCAGATAGGAAACGTAACTGCCCTTGTCGGCGATGATCAGGGTCCGCTCGAACTGGCCGGTCTGGCTGGCGTTGATGCGGAAATAGGTCGACAGCTCCATCGGGCATTTCACGCCCGGCGGAATATAAACGAACGATCCGTCCGAAAAGACCGCGCTGTTCAGCGCCGCGAAATAGTTGTCCGACACGGGCACGACCGATCCCAGATATTGACGCACCAGATCAGGATATTCGCGCAAGGCCTCGGAAATAGGCATGAAAATCACGCCGACCTTGGCCAGTTCGGCCTTGAAGGTCGTGACCACGCTGACGCTGTCGAACACGGCGTCCACGGCATAACGCGGCGCGCCCTCGACGCCGGCCAGCACAGCCTGCTCGCCCAACGGAATGCCCAGCTTGGCGTAGACGGCCAGCAGTTCGGGATCGACCTCATCCAGCGACTTGGGACCCTCCTTCTGCTTCGGCGCGGCGTAGTAGAAGAGGTCCTGATAGTCGACCGGCTCATACTTCACCGCCGCCCAGGTCGGCTCCTCCATCGCCAGCCAGCGCTCATAGGCAGCCAGGCGCCATTCCAGCATCCATTCCGGCTCGCCCTTCTTCTCGGAGATGAAGCGGATGATGTCGGCGTTCAGGCCGCGCGGGGCATATTCCGTTTCGATGTCCGAGGTGAAGCCGTGCTCATATTTTTCCAGAGCGGCGACAGCTTCGACGGTTTCCTTAACAGCAGCCATGACTTACGCAACTTCCTTCACGCGCTCAGACAGGCGCGCTTGATGCTTGTTCCAGGCCGTGACCCAGGCCTCGGCGAACCGGTCCCAGTCGGCCTCGGTCGTGCCCCAGCCGCCGGAGATACGCACGCCCCCGGTCGCCAGATGGCCCAGGCCCATGGCGCTGATCGCCTTCGACGGCTTCACCTTGCCCGACGAACAGGCCGAGCCGGCCGAGACCATCACCCCGACCAGATCCAGCGTGATCAGCTGCTGCGGGCTATCCCAGCCCTCGACGGCCATGAACAGGGTGTTGGGCAGGCGCGCAACCGCGCCGCCGATGATCGTCGCGCCCGCGGCCTTGACCTTGGCCTCGGCAGCATCACGCCAGACGACGTGCGCCATGGCCGCGTCCAGATCGCGCGCGGCGCAATCCGCCGCTGCTCCAAATCCGGTAATGCCCGGCACGTTCTCGGTTCCGGCCCGCAGGCCGCGCTCCTGGCCCGCGCCATGCAGGATGCGCACGGCGGCGACGCCTTCCTTCAGCACCAGCGCGCCCACGCCCTGCGGTCCGCCCAGCTTGTGCGCCGACAGGGTCAGGCTGTCCGCATCCAGCGCCCGCATGTCGACCGGAACCTTGCCCGCCGACTGGATGGCGTCGACGTGCAGCCAGCCGCCCGCCGCGCGCACCAGAGCCGCCGCTTCGGCGATAGGCTGGATCACGCCGCTTTCATTGTTCGCATGATGGATGGCCACGACCGCCCGACCCGGACGCGCCAGCGCCTCGGCCAGCCAGACCAGATCGACCACGCCGTTTTCATCGACCGGCAGCACCTCGACCGGCGCGCCCGACATCGTCGCCGCCTCCGCCACGCACGGATGCTCGGTCGCGCCGACGATCAGCCGCTCGCAGCCCGCCGCCAAAGCGCTGACGATGGCCTGAGCATTGGATTCCGTCCCGCCCGAGGAAAAGACCACGGCGGTCGGATCTGCCCCGACCAGTTCAGCCACCTGCGCCCGCGCCGTTTCGATGCGCGCCCGCGCCCGACGTCCGGCGGCGTGGACCGCCGACGGATTGCCGTTGTCCGCCAGAGCCTTGGCCATGATTTCCTGCACTTCAGGCCGCACCAGACCCGAGGCGTTGTAGTCGAGGTAAATGCTCACGCCGCCGCCTCCATGCCCACCGCCGCGGGGGCGGCCCCCATGCGCGCCTGACCCGTGCGGTTCTGGATGACGTCATCCAGACTGACGCTGGCGAGATAGCGGTGGATCTCCTGCCCCAGGTCTTCCCACAGGTGGTGGGTGATGCAGCGTTCGCCCTTGATCATGCAGCCCTTGGGCGATCCGGCGCCGACGCAGCGGGTGGCGCGGATCGGCTCGTCCACCGCAAGGACGATCTCGGCCACAGCCGTTTCGCAGGCTTCGCGCGCCAGGCGATAACCGCCGCCGGGACCACGCACGCTCTTCACCAGGCCACTTTTGCGCAGCCGTGCAAACAGCTGTTCCAGATAGCTGAGCGAGATTTCCTGACGCGTCGCGATCTCGGCCAGCGACACCGCCCGGTCCGCGCCATTGCGCGCCAGATCGGCCATCGCCATCACGGCGTATCGTCCCTTTGTCGACAGGCGCATAGAAAGCCCTCAAAAATTTCACGCTTTTCGGGGCTCATGTGTTAGAACCCGCGCCCTTACAGACAAGTGCGCAACGCTGGCTCGACTTAGAAAGTCCTACTGCGTTGGTCAAGTATTGTCCGCTCGCGAAACGACAGTTGAAGACAGGATTCTGCTGACCCATGCCTGAAGTCATTCTTCCCGGCGCCTCGGGCCGCATCGAAGGCCGCTACTCGCCTGGCAAGCGCCCCAACGCGCCCATCGCCCTGATTCTGCATCCGCACCCCAAGGCGGGCGGGCATATGAACAACCCGGTGGCGGTCACCCTGCACCAGCTGTTCGTCCAGCGTGGCTTCGCCACCCTGCGCTACAACTCGCGCGGTGTCGGCAAGTCGCAGGGCGAGTTCGACAGCGGCATCGGCGAGCTGGCCGACGCGGCCACCGCCCTGGACTGGCTGCAGACCAACAACCCGGCCGCGACCCAGACCTGGGTCGCCGGTTATCAGTTCGGCGCCTATATCGGCATGCAGCTTCTGATGCGCCGCCCGGAAACGGACGGTTTCATCTCCGTGTCGCCGCCCTCGAACATGTATGATTTCAGCTTCCTGGCGCCCTGCCCGGCGTCCGGCCTCTTCCTGCACGGCACCGCCGACACCGTCGTTCCGCCGGTCGAGGTCGAGCGCGTGGTCAACAAGCTGCGCACCCAGAAGGGCATCGTCATCGACTACGAACTGGAAGAGGGCGCGACCCACTTCTGGCAGGATCATGTCGGCGCGGTCGAGCGTCGCGTCGGCGCCTATCTGGACAAGCGTCTGGAAGAAAAGCCGGCCTGATCCACGGCCTTATGTGTCGACCCGGGTTTCGGCCCGGGTCTTCCATACAGACCAAGCAATCCCTGCGGCCAGGATGGCGGCCGTCACGCCGAGCGATATCGCCGGCGGAAACTTCTCCAGCCCCAAAAACGGCGCGGCGATGACCTTCCCTCCGATAAAGACCAGCAGGATCGCCAGCGCCTGCTTCAGATAGGCGAAGCGGTGGATCACCGCCGCCAGCGCGAAATACAGCGCCCTCAGGCCCAGAATGGCGAAGATGTTGGACGTATAGACGATGTAGGGGTCTGTCGTGATGGCGAAGATCGCCGGCACCGAGTCCACCGCAAAGATCACGTCGGCGAACTCGATCGTCACGAGCGCCAGGAAGAGCGGCGTGGCGTGCCAGATCATGCGACCGGCCGAGTTCTTCTCTCGAACGAAAAATCGCGAGCCGTACAGTTGATCCGTCACCGGCATGTGACGCCTCAACCAGTTCACCAGACCTTGCCCGGTGGCCGCTTCCTCGGCAGGACTGGTGGCCATCATCCGCCCCCCGGTGAAGATCAGGAAGGCGGCGAAAACATAGAGCACCCACTCGTAGCGGCTGACCAAGGCCGCCCCCGCTGCGATCATCACCGCCCTCAGCACGATGACGCCCAGCACGCCCCAGAACAGCACGCGGTGCTGATGCAGGCGTGGAATGCCGAAGGCGCTGAAAATCATGGCGATGACGAAGACATTGTCCATCGCCAGACTCTTCTCGATGGCGAAGCCGGTCAGGTAGTCCAGCCCGCTGTCCGCTCCCAGCCGCACCCAGACCCAGGCGCCGAACAGCAGCGCGACCCCGATATAAAAGGCCGACAGCAGCAGGCTCTCGCGCACCCCGATCTCATGCGCCTTGCGGTGCAGGACGCCCAGATCAAAGGCCAGCAAGGCGACCACGACCGCCAGGAAGCCCGCCCACATCCACGCGGGCTTGCCCATCCACTCGACCGCCAGGAATTCCATCACCGCCTCTGGACCGCATGCGCCGCCGACGCCCGAACGGACGACCGGCGCGGCCCGACATCACGACCAGGGGTCGCCAGAGGGGCCCGGTCCGCTGTGCCTAGAACGCGAAACTGACCGGGACGTTCAGAACGCTGCCCTCAGGGGGTGCAGGGCGGATAGTGCGCGAAGTTGGTTTCGTACTCCGCCAGCGTCTGGCGGAAACCCATTTCGGCTCGCCGCTTGTCGGCGTTGACGGGGTCCTCAAGATTCTCGCGGTCAATGACCCAGCGGCCATCCTTGCACGCCATCTGCGTGCCGTAACGCTGGGGCCGGTTCTCGTTGATGGCCAGACGGTCGTACATCAGGCCGAACTGCTGCCCATCGACTTCGCCCGTCGCAACTAGCGGCTCGAGAACCGGCACGAAGCGACGCCATTGCTCAAGGTCAGAGTGTTGAATGATGAGAAAGGCGGTCTGCGACGGCCCTTCGCCATATAGGCTTTTATAGAACCACCCCTCGGAGGGCAGCATCTTCAGCAAGGCGTCGAGATTGGCGTCATCAACAGCACTTTGCGCCGCCCACATGGCGCCCTCAGCCGCCTTTGCCTGATCCAAAGGCAGGTCGCTCAGATCAACGTCTTGCATGGCCTTGCGGCCGATCTGATCCAACCGATACATCCGCAGGAAGCGTTCTGTATCGTCAGCTGGCGGCGGCGCTTCAGTCTGACGTTTTTGTTCGTCTGCGAGGACCGCCAAGACAGGCGCGATCTTGGCGCGTGCTTCGGCATCAAGCACGGTAGATGGCGCTGCTAGCCCGGCCTGAACCAAGGCCAGCACAAATACGAAAGCTATCATCAGCCTCTCCCCTTTCAGGATTGAAGCTGTAGATTTCAGGCAGAATTACGTCGTTCGACTAATGCTCGCCCTCCGCCGCAGCGATCGCCGCCGGGCGGTGCGCACGCACGCACCAGACGACGCTGACGACCATCAGGATCATGGCGATGATCTCGACCACAGTCGGCCCGCGCCCTTCCCACAGGAAGCCGTAGAGGAAGGCGAACAAGGTCTCAGCCACGATCATCTGGCCCAGCATGGTCAGGGGCAGAAGGCGGCTGGCCTGGTTCCAGAAGGCGTTGCCGATGATAGAGGCGAAAACGGCGACGGTGAAACTGACGCCGATGAAGCGCAGCCATCCTTCGCTCGACCAGACGCCCATGGTCAGGACCGCCGGGATGGCCAACAAAAGCGCGAACCCGCCGGTCACCACTCCGGTCAACAGCGACCAGTCATGTGGCGAGATTTCCGGCAAACGCCCCATCCAGCGGCTGTTGCCGACCGCAAAGGCGGACCACGACAGCAGGGCCGCCAGCGCGCAGCCCAAGCCGATCAGGGTCTGAACCCCGTCCTGACCCGCGCCGCCGCCTCGGCTGAGGGATTCCCAACCGATCAGGCCGACCGCCAGGGCCGCAATCGCGATGGGCGGGGCCACGCGCGCCAGCGGCGGCGAGTCCCTGTCCTTCAGCCCCCACAGCGCTACCACGACCGGCACCATGCCGACGATCAGGGCCGAGGCGCCGACCCCGGCGAAATGGACGCCGACCACCAGAAAGACGAAATAGACGATGTTGCCGGCCAGGCTCAACCAAGCCAGCGCCCGCCACGCCTTCCAGTCCAGCACTGTCGCGACCCGTCGCCAGCGTGGCGCGATCAACAGGGCCGCGATCAGGCCGTAGGCCAGATAGCGCCCCGCTGTCAGCATCATGGGCGAGGCTTCGGGCGCGACCTTGGGCGCCAGGAAGACCAGCCCCCACAAGGCGCCCGCCGCCATGCCGCTGGCGACGCCCCAGAAGCGCTGGGACTGCATCAGGTTCACTGTTCGCCGGGCTCCACGATGCGGCCGCCCGTCATCGGTTCAGGCACGCCCGTCGTGTCGGGGAAGCTGATCGGCAGGCCCAGCAGACAGCGCGCGGCCAGGAAGGCGAAGGCTTCGGCCTCGATGGAATCCCCGCGCCAGCCCTCGTCCTCGGCGGTCGTCACCGGCACGCCCGCGCGCTCGCGGATCGCCGCCAGCAGCACCGGATTATGCCGCCCGCCGCCGCAGACCACGACCTTGGTCGGTTTCTCGGAACAGCGCGCCACGCCCAGAGCCACGGCCTCGGCCGCAAAGGCCGTCAGCGTCGCCGCCGCGTCCTCCAGCGACAGCCCCGCCACCGGGTCCAGCGAGAAGTCGAACCGGTCCAGCGACTTCGGCCCCGTCGCTGCAAAATACGGATGCGCCAGATAGGCGGCCAGAACAGGCTGATCGACCGTCCCCGCCGCCGCCAGCTTGCCGCCCTCATCCATGCGCTTCTTGCCGCGCGACTGGACCAGCAAATCGACCATGCCGTTGGCCGGGCCGGTGTCGAAAGCTTCCAGACCGCCGTCAGCGCGGACCAAGGTGATGTTGCCGACCCCGCCCAGGTTCAGCACGGCGACCGGCCCGCTCAGGCCCGATTTCCGCACCAGAGCCGCGTGATAGACCGGCGCCAGGGGCGCACCCTGCCCGCCCGCCGCCACGTCCGCGCTGCGGAAATCATGGGCCGTGCGCACGCCCAGCCCCTCGGCCACGCTCAGGGCGTCGATCAGTTGCACCGTGCGCCCCGGCAAGTCCGGCGTCGGCGCCTCGTGCAGCACCGTCTGGCCATGCACCCCGATCAGATCCAGGGCGCTGGCCTTGACGCCGTTCACCGCCATGAAGCTGAGCGCCGCCGCCAGATGGGCGTCGGCCACCGCCATGCGGGCGTCCTCGAAGCTGTCGGGTTCTTCCTCGTCACGCTCCCAGTCCAGAGCGTCCTCGATAGCGTCCTCGATGATGGCGCGCGTCTCGGCGTCCAGCTTCATCTCGCCCGCGGGGCCGAAGCTGATGATGTTTTCGCCGTCGGTTTCGATCACCGCCATGTCGACGGCGTCGAGCGAGGTGCCGGTCATGAAACCGAGCACGCGAAGGGTCTTTGTCGAGGAGGTGGTCGTCATGGCGGGTTGACTGCCACGTCACGCACGCCGTAGCTAGCGCCCATGATCGCCGCCCGCGCCCTTTCCGGCCTGTATTACCGTTCGCTGAGCTAGCGAGCGGCCGCGATCTCGTGCCGCCTTCGCTGGCGGTGCGACTTCCTCGACAAGGAAGACGGCCGCCGGCATCCCTGCTACGGAGCCGTCCATGACCGACCAAGCCTTCAAGTCCGACTTCCTCAAAACCCTGCAATCGCGCGGCTATATCCATCAGGTGACCCACCCGGTGGAGCTGGACGAGGCCGCCTCGACGGGAATCGTGACGGCCTATATCGGCTTCGACGCCACGGCGCCGTCGCTGCACGTCGGCAGCCTGATCCAGATCATGATGCTGCGCCGCCTGCAGCAGGCCGGGCACAAGCCCGTGGTCCTCATGGGCGGCGGCACGACCAAGGTCGGCGACCCCACCGGCAAGGACGCCTCGCGCCCGCAACTGAACGACGAGACGATCCAGGCCAACATCGCTTCGATCAAGACCGTGTTCGAGAAGTTCCTGACCTTCGGCGATGGCCCGTCCGACGCCGTCATGGTCGATAACAACGACTGGCTGTCCAAGTTCGGCTACGTCGAGTTCCTGCGCGACTACGGCACGCATTTCACCATCAACCGGATGCTGAGCTTCGACTCGGTCAAGCTGCGCCTCGAGCGCGAGCAGCCGATGACCTTCCTCGAATTCAACTACATGCTGATGCAGTCGGTGGACTTCCTGGAGCTGAACCGTTCGCTGAACGTGACGCTGCAGATGGGCGGCTCGGACCAGTGGGGCAATATCACCTCGGGCGTCGATCTGGTGCGCCGCGTCGATCAGAAGGCCTCCTTCGGCCTGACCACGCCGCTGCTGACGACCGCTTCGGGCGGCAAGATGGGCAAGACCGCTCAGGGCGCGATCTGGCTGAACGCCGAGCAGCTCAGCCCCTATGACTACTGGCAGTTCTGGCGCAATGCCGAGGACGCGGACGTCGGTCGCTTCATGCGCCTGTTCACCGACCTGCCGCTGGACCAGATCGCGCTTTACGAAGCCATGGAAGGCGCCGGCATCAACGAGGCCAAGAAGGCCCTGGCCGACGCCGCGACCTCCATGCTGCACGGCTCGGAGGCCGCCCACGCCGCTCGCGCCGCCGCCGAAGCCGCCTTCGAAAAGGGCCAGCTTTCGGCTGACCTGCCGACCGTTGAGCTGCCGCGCGACGAGGTGATCGGCGCCATGATCGCCGCCGTCGTCACCAAGGCCGGTCTCAGCACTTCCAACGGCGAGGCTCGTCGCCTGGCCCAGGGCGGGGGCTTGCGTCTCAATGACGAAGCCATCGCTGACGGCGCGCGCCTGATCGAGGCCTCCGACGTCAACGCCGACGGCGTGCTGAAGCTGGCCGCCGGCAAGAAGAAGATCGTCCTGGTCAAGCCTGTCTAGGCCCGCCCCTACGGTTCGCGTCATCCCCGGCCTTGTGCCAGGGATCCAGACGCTCGCTGGTCGAGTAAAAGCCCGCAGCGGGCATAACGGCGTCGGTGCTTCTCGATGCTCGAAGCAGGCCCGAAAATGACGACAGACTTCACAGCGCCTCTACAGGGAGAACAACCGTGACCGACATCACCGAAGGCCAGACCGCTCCTGCGTTCGACCTCGCCACCGACGGCGACGCCCGCGTCACGCTGGCCGGCCTGAAGGGCAAGTCGGTCGTCCTCTACTTCTATCCCAAGGCCGACACCCCCGGCTGCACGACCGAGGGTCTGGACTTCTCGGCCCTGGCCGATGCGTTCGGCGCCGCCAATGCTGTCGTCATCGGCGTCTCACGCGATGCGGTTAAGAAGCTCGACCGCTTCAAGGCCAAGCACGATCTCAAGGTCATTCTCGGCTCGGACGAGGACGGCGTCGTCTGCGAGGCCTACGGCGTCTGGGTCATGAAGAAGCTCTATGGCCGGGAATATATGGGCGTCGAACGCGCCACATTCCTGATCGACGGCGCGGGTCTGGTCCGCCGCGTCTGGCGCAACGTCAAGGTCAAGGGCCACGCCGAACAGGTGCTGGAAGCGGCCCAGTCTCTCTGATCGGTGGAAATGCGTTCAGGCCAAGCTTGCCTCCTGCATCGACCTGACCCTAACTGCCCGCCAAGGGGCTACAGTAGGATTAGGCCGGCCTTGCTGGCGAGATGCGGAGAGCACCATGTTCAACAAGAGCAAGCCATTCGATAACAGCCCGTCCAGCGGCATGGGCATTCCGCCCGCACCGGAATCGACGCCCGCCGCCACGCCCTCAGTTGCACCGGCAGCGCCCCGCCCGACCGAGCCTTCGCGCCCGGCGGCCAGTTCGCGTTCGTCCAGCCTGTCGACCCTGTCGTCCGGCGTAAAATATGAAGGCAACATCTCGGGCGCAGGCGAGCTTCAGGTCGACGGCTCGCTCAAGGGCGACATCCGGGTCGTGCGCGTCACTATCGGTGAAGGCGGCTCGGTTGAAGGCACGGTCCACGCTGACGTTCTGGATGTGCGCGGTCGCGTCTCGGGCGCCATCGTCGCCAAGCAGGTCAAGCTGTTCGCCACCGCCCGCATTGAGGGCGACATCACCCAGGAGCAGTTGTCGATCGAACAGGGCGCCTGGTTCCAGGGCCGCTGCACCCAGGCCAAGCGCGACACCCCAGGCGCCAACATGCTGGACGCCCCGGAAAAGCCGGCGGCTCTCTCCGCGCCCAAGGCTGAGAAGGCGGAAGCCAAGCCCGCCGTCTGATCCGGCGCCTCGCACATATGAAAAGGGGCGGCCCGCCGGCCGCCCCTTTTTTTAGTTCCCGTCGCGGGTCTCGCCGACCCGGGCGGCCAGGGCTGCGCCCATGAAGGCGTCCAGATCGCCGTCCAGAACCCCTTGTGTATCCGAGGTCTCGACCTCGGTCCGCAGGTCCTTGACCATCTGATAGGGCTGCAGGACGTAGGATCGGATTTGGTGTCCCCATCCGATATCCGTCTTGGCGTCCGCCAGGGCCTGAGCCGCCGCCTCGCGCTTCTGCAGTTCCAGTTCGTACAGACGCGCTCGCAGCATCTTCCACGCCATGTCGCGGTTCTGGTGCTGCGAACGGCCGGCCTGACAGGCGACAACCGTATTGGTCGGAATGTGCGTCAGACGCACCGCTGAGTCGGTCTTGTTGATGTGCTGGCCGCCCGCGCCGGACGCGCGATAGGTGTCGGTGCGCACGTCTGACGGGTTGATGTCGATTTCGATCGTATCGTCCACGACCGGCGAGACGCCGATGGAGGCGAAGCTGGTGTGCCGCTTGGCCGCCGCGTCATAGGGGCTGATGCGGACCAGACGGTGCACGCCCGATTCCGACTTCAGCCATCCATAGGCGTTGGGGCCTTCGATCAAGATGGTGGCCGACTTGACCCCCGCCTGTTCACCCTCTTCCATGGCCTCGATGGTGACCTCATAGCCGTGGGCCTTGGCCCAGCGCGAATACATCCGCAGCAACATCCCGGCCCAGTCGTTGGACTCGGTGCCGCCGGCGCCGGAGTTCACTTCCAGATAGGCGTCATTGCCGTCGGCCTCGCCGGACAGCAGGGCTTCCAGTTCGGCGCGCGCGGCGCGGTCCTTGACGCCGCGCAGTTGCTCGCGGGCCTCCTCGAGGGTGGCCTCATCGCCCTCCTCGTCGGCCATTTCAGCCAGCATGACGCCCTCTTCCAGGGCGCTTTCCAGTTCACGGACGCTGTTGATCTGGGCTTCCAGACGCGAGCGGTCGCGGCTGACGGCCTGGGCCTGTTCGGGGTTGTCCCAAAGGGTCGGATCTTCGACCCGAGCGTTCAGCTCATCCAGTTTTCGAAGCGAGACATCCCAGTCAAAGACGCCTCCTGAGCAGAGCGGCGCTCTGCTCGATGTCGGCCTTCATGGCCTCGACATCCGGTCTCATCGCAATCTCCTGCGAAACAACGCCTTACCTTAAGCAGGGCCGCACCGCGTGCGGACCGACAGGGAAAGCAACGAAAATAAACGGCGCGCCTGCGAACAGGCGCGCCGGATTAATGGGCCTAACTAGAGGTTCAATAGAGCCCGCTCAAGTCCTCGGCGGGCTGCTTCTTCGGCGGCGGGGGTGCGACGACCGCCGGCGCGGCGGCCACAGGGGCCTGCGCAGCCTCCTGCTCGCGGCGGATCACGTCGTTATAGTTCAGCGGACCCACTGGCTGAACCGGACGCGGCGCCTCTTCACGGATCTGACGTTCGGTGCCCGGACGGAAGGCTTCCTCGATGCCGTTGACCGTGCGGAAGACGGCGTTCTTGGGGCGCACGAAGGGCCGCGCGGGGCGTTCCTTCAGGGCGACCGTCATGAAGTCGGTGAAGATCGGCACGGCGGTCGCTGCACCGGCTTCGCCGCCGCCGAGCGAGCGGTTGTCGTCAAAGCCGACGAAGACGCCAACCACGATGTCGCTGGAGAAGCCGACGAACCAGGCCGAGCGGTATTCGTTGGTCGTGCCGGTCTTGCCGCCGACCCAGGGGCCCAGGCTGCGCGCCCCGGCCCCGGTGCCGCGCTGGATGACGCCTTCCAACATCGAGCTCATCTGATAGGCAGTGATCGGGTCGATGACCTGGGTCCCGCGATCTTGCAGGCGAGGCGACTCCTGACCGCTGAAGCCACGGCTGCAATCGCGGCATTGGCGACGGTCGGCGCGGTGGATGGTCTGGCCGTTCCGGTCCTGAACCATCTCGATCAGATAGGGATCCACCCGGCGACCGCCGTTGACGAAGGCGGCGTAGGCGGCGGTGATGCGATAGGGCGTGGTTTCCCCTGCCCCCAGCGACATGGCCAGGTTCGGCGACATGTCGTCGACCACGCCCATCTTCTTGGACAGATCGACCACGTTCTTCATGCCGACCGCCTGCGCCAGGCGCACGGTCATGACGTTGCGCGACAGCTCCAAACCGCGACGCAGGGACTGCGGGCCATAATACTGGCGGCTGTAGTTCTCGGGCGTCCAGCGGCCGCCATTGGCCCCGCCGGGGAAGCTGATCGGCGCGTCCAGCACGATGCTGGCCGGGTTGAAATCGCCTTCCAGCGCCGCTGCATAGACGAAGGGCTTGTAGGCAGAGCCCGGCTGACGCTTGGCCTGGGTTGCGCGGTTGAAGCTGGACAGGGCGTAGGAATAGCCGCCGACCATGGCCAGGACGCGGCCAGACTGGGGTTCAATCGCCACCAGAGCCCCGTTCACGGCGGGCACCTGTTTCAACGCGAACTGACCGCCCTGCGGTTCGACGAAGATCAGATCGCCGCGCTTCAGCGGGCGGTTGGCGTTGGCCCAGGCTGCGTCAGAGACGATCAGAGAGCCGGTGCGGTCATCCTTGGCTGAACGGACGCGGACATTGTTGCCAACCACGCTCTCGACGGCCGCGGCCTGCCAGGTGCGACGTTCGGGCGGCGTGTTCTTCTTCAGCGCCTCGGCCTGCCAGCCCGGCGCAAAATCAGTCGTGCCCCAGGCGCCGCGCCAGCCGTGGCGGCGGTCATAGCGCTCCAGACCGTTCATCAGGGCGTCCCGCGCGGCGGACTGCAGCTTGGGGTCCAGCGTCGTGCGCATGTAGTAGCCGCCGCGGTTGACCTCTTCCTGACCGAACAGGCCGATGGCGCGACGACGGGCCTCTTCGACGAAGAAGTCGGCGTCGGCGTATTCGGCGCGACGCGGCGCCGCGCGGGTGTTCAGCGGGCGGGCCAGAGCCGTCGCCAGTTCTTCCTGCGTCAGCCACTTGTTGTCGGCCATCTCGCCCAGAACCCAGTCACGACGGCCTTTGGCCGCCTCGGGGTGACGTTTGGGATTGTAGTTGTTCGGGCCCTTCGGCAGGGCCGCCAGGAAGGCCGCCTCGTCCGGCGTCAGCTGGTTCAGCGACTTGCCGAAATAGTTGTAGGCTGCCGAAGCCACGCCGTAGGAGCGATAGCCCAGGTAGATCTCGTTCAGGTACAGTTCGAGGATCTGTTCCTTGGTCAGGGTCGCTTCCAGGCGGCTGGAAAGGATCGCCTCCTTCAGCTTGCGGTTCAGGCTGGATTCGTTGGTCAGCAGGACGTTCTTGGCCACCTGCTGGGTGATGGTCGAACCGCCCTCCAGCCGCCGCCCCGACACGACATTGAAGACGTTCTTGAACATGGCCCGGCCGATACCGGACACGTCGATGCCGCCGTGCTGGAAGAAGTGGCTGTCTTCCGCCGCCAGGAAAGCGTGGATCACCTGATCCGGCACCTGATCATAGGTGACATAGATGCGCCGCTCGTCCGAGAACTCGCCGATCAAGGTCCCGTCGCCCGCAAACACGCGTGTCGCCGTCGCCGGACGGTAATCCGCCAGCTCTGACGCATCCGGCATGTCATGCAGCACCCACGCCGCATAGATGGCCACGACCAGACCGGCCACAGCGATGCCGCCAAGCAAGGCGACGCCCGCCATAACGAACCAGCGTTCGGCTATCTTCACCGTGAACTCCGCAAGACGCGCCCCATGAAATCGTCGTTTATCGCGCGTCGGTCCCGCCGCAAAGCGGAACCGCAAACTCAGCCCTTGTCGCGCATCAGGCGGGCCTTGTCGCGCTGCCAGTCGCGCTCGGCCGAGGCCTCGCGCTTGTCGTGCAGCTTCTTGCCCTTGGCCAGAGCGATCTCCAGCTTGGCCTTGCCCTTTTCGTTCAGATACAGGCGCACCGGGATGATCGTCCGCCCGTCGCGCTGGACGGCGCCGATCAGCTTGTCGATCTGCTTGCGGTGCAGCAGCAGCTTCCGGTGGCGGCGCGGCTCGTGGTTGAAGCGGTTAGCCTGCTTGTAGGGCGGGATGTCCGAGTTGATCAGGACGATCTCGCGTCCCTCCACCGCCGCATAGCTCTCGGCGATATTGGCCCGACCGTCGCGCAGCGCCTTGATCTCGGTGCCCAGCAACTGGATCCCGGCCTCGATGTAGTCTTCGAGGAAGTAGTCGAAGCGTGCGCGCCGGTTTTCGGCGATCACCTTCCTGGGCGCATCAGCGGACATCAGGCGACTCCGGCTTCCACCATGGCCTGATCGATCTGCGGCTTGACGGCGTCACGGGTCAGCGACAGCGGCAGGCGGACCTCCTCGCTGCACAGACCCAACTTCGCCAGGGCGTACTTGGCCGGCGACGGGGAGTTGTCGAGGAACAGGGCCTTGTGCAGGTTGATCAGGCGGTCCTGCCAGGTTCGCGCCGTGGCGTAATCGCCGGCGGCGACCGCATTGTACATGGCGACCATGGCTTCCGGCGCGACATTGGACGTCACCGAGATCACGCCCACGCCCCCGCTGGCGGCATAGCCCAGCCAGGTGGCGTCGTCGCCGCTGATCAGGTCGAACGGCCCGTTGATATGGCTGCGCATCCAGCTGACCCGCGAGATGTCGCTGGTGGCGTCCTTGATGCCGACGATGTTCGGATTGTTGGCCAGATGCGCGACCGCCTCGTTCGACAGATCGACGCCGCAACGGCTGGGAACATTATACAGCAGCATGGGGATCTGAACGGCGTCGGAAATCGCCTCGAAATGGGCTATCATGCCTTCCTGAGACGGCTTGTTGTAATAGGGCGTCACCACCAGGGTCGCGTCGGCGCCGACCTCTTTGGCGAAGGCCGACAGCTCGATTGCCTCATGCGTGGCGTTCGAACCGGCGCCGGCGATCACGCGCACGCGGCCGGCCGCGATGGTTACGCACTGCTCGATGACGCGCTTATGCTCGTCCATCTTCAGGGTGGCGCTTTCGCCGGTCGTGCCGACCGGGACCACGCCATGGACGCCAGCAGCGATCTGACGTTCCAGAAGTTTTTCAAAAGCCCCTTCGTCCACGTTTCCGTCACGAAGAGGTGTGATCAAGGCGGTGATCACGCCCTTGAACAAGGGGGCGGTCATTGAAACAAGTTACCTGCGCGGAGTTTCGGGCGGCACGCCGCCCTTTGAAGAGGCAGGGAGCGTAGGTTGCCCGCCGCTCGGCCGCAACCAGTGATGAATGAGGATCGGACATCTAATGATCGCGACGACCGTGGCCGCCGCCCTGGCGATTCTGACTCCGCCGACCCAGGACGTGCTGAACAGTACGCCTGCGCCCTATGCGTCCAGCCAGAATGGCGTCATCAGCGGCCAGGACATGGCCCTGTTCCAGCAAGGCCTGGCCTCGGCCCGCGCTCGCGACGTGATTGGCACGCAGTCGGTCATGAGCCGCATTTCCGACCCCACGGCGAAGAAGCTGGTCGAATGGGCCCTGGTCGACACCTCCGACAGCCAACTTTCCTACGCCGACCTGGCGCGCGCCCAGACCGACCTCGCCAACTGGCCGCGCGGTGATTCGCGTCGTGCGGCGGGCGAGCGCGCGCTGAATCTGGCCAACGCCTCGCCCGACACCATCATCGCCTTCTTCAACGGCACGGCGCCGACGACGGCTGAGGGCGCCATCGCCCTGGCCGGTGCTCTGGAGCAGAAGGGCCAGCGTCGCGAAGCGCAGGACCTGATCCGCGACTGGTGGCGCAACCGCTCCTTTGAAGAAGCCCAGCAGTCCGTCATCGCCAATCGCTGGGGCGGCTGGCTGAACGCGGACGACCACGTCGCGCGCCTGAACATGCTGCTGCTCGGCCCGCACGGTCCAGCGACGCGCGCCATGGTCTATATGGTCCCTGCCGACCGTCAGGGCGTGGCCAACGCCGTCATGGCTCTCCGCACCGCCTATTCGCCCGACGCCCTCGTGGCCGGCCTCAGCCCTGCCGTCGCCAACGACCCGGCCGTAGTGCTTGAGCGCGTGCGCCTGCTGCGCTCGGCCGGCCGCCAGTCCGAGGCCTTCCCCCTGCTGTCCGCCCTCCCCGCCGCGCCCTCACACAAGGAGGGTCAGGACACGCTGTGGACCGAGCGCCGCAACTACTTCCTGGACGCCCTGCAGCAGGGAAATCCCCGCGCCGCCTACGCCGCCATGAACGGTCACGGTTTCCCCTCAGGTGAGCGCAAGGTGGACGCCGAGTTCTTCGCCGGCTGGGTCGCCCTGACCAAGCTGAACGACCCCGCGACCGCGGCCCAACACTTCGAGGTCCTGCGCAACAGCTCCTCCACACCGATCACCCAGGGGCGCGCCCTCTACTGGCTGGGCCGCGCCGCCGAGGGCCGCGGCGACCGCGCGGGCGCCCAGCGCTGGTATCAGGCCGGGGCCGAGCACTGGCAGACCTTCTATGGCCAACTGGCCGCTGAAAAGGCGGGGATCACCACCCTGACCCTGCCCGGCGAACCCGCCCCAACGCCGGAAGACGTCAACCGCTTCGAGGGCAATGAGGTCGTCCGCGCCACCCTCATCCTGGGCGCGGCGGGCGAAAAGACCCTGATGCGGGTCTTCGCCTACCATCTCGACGACACCCTTCCCTCGCCCTACGACCTGACCCAGTTGTTCGACCTGATGCAGGGCTATGGCGACCAGTTCGGCTCCATGATGGTCGGCCGCGCCGCCAGCCAGCGCGGCTTCGTCATGCCCGAGCGCATGTATCCCATCCGTATTCCACCTCAGGCCTCAGGCGCCGCCCCGCTGGAGTTCACCCTGGCCATCACGCGCCAGGAATCCAGCTTCGACCCCTTGGCGCGTTCTGGCGCCGACGCGCGCGGCATGATGCAGTTCCTGCCCGCCACCGCACAGGGCGTGGCCCGCCGCATGGGGATCCCCTTTTCTCCCGAACAGCTGTGGGATCCGGACGTCAATATGCGCCTGGGCAGCTACCACCTGGGCGAGTTGATCAACAACTTCGGCGGTTCGCCTCTGCTGGCGACGGTCGGCTACAACGCCGGTCCCGCCCGTCCGCCGCAATGGGTGGCCCGCTGCGGCGACCCGCGCAGCAATCAGGTCGACCCCATCGACTTCATCGAATGCGCGCCCTTCACCGAGACGCGCAACTACATGATGCGGGTGATGGAAAACATGCAGGTCTATCGCGCCCGCCTGAACGGCGGCTCAGCCCCGCTCACGCCGTCCGCCGACCTTGCGCGCGGCACGCCGCCCAACAGCGGTCCGCGCTCCTATCAGCCCTGAGACAAGGATGGCGGGCCACTATCATAGTGGTCCGCCAATCAGACTTGGAGAAGTCTCCGCGCCGCCAGCAGCGGCCCGTCCGGCGCCTCGACCCAGATCCCGTCCAGATGGAAGGCCGAGCGCAACACGGCGGGCGACAGGGCCTCGATAGGCGAGCCGTCGGCGACAACGCGTCCGGCGTTCAGCACGATCACCCGGTCCGCCACCCGCGCCGCCAGCGTCAGGTCGTGCAGGCTGACCAGGACGCCACCGCCAGCATCGGCTCGCGCCCTCAGACGCTCCAGCACCAGCAACTGCGCGTCCGGGTCCAGCCCCGCGATGGGCTCGTCCGCCAGCAACAACGGCGCCTGAACCACCAGCGCCCGCGCCAGCAGCACCCGCGCCCGCTCGCCGCCCGACATCTCGGCCACGCCGCGCTCGGCCAGATGCCCGGCCCCGACCTCGTCCAGCGCCTTGCGCGCCCGATCCAGCGCGTCGGCGCCTGACAGGAAGGGCGCACCCAAGGCCGCCACCTCGATGGCCGGCAGGTTCCAGGCAATATGCCGTTCCTGCGGCAGATAGGCCGCCCGCGCGCCCCGCTCGCGTTCTGACAAGCGGTCTACGTCCTCACCGCCCAGCTTCGCCGCGCCACCATGCAGAGGCATTAGCCCCAGCGCCGCACGCACCGCGCTGGACTTGCCCGCCCCGTTGGGCCCGCAAAGGGCGACCATTTCGCCCGCGCGGACCGACAGGCTGACTCCGTCCAGCACCGTCGCCGCTCCCATGCGCGCCACGGCGCCGTCCAGCTCCAGCAAGGCGCTCACAACCGCCACTCCCGCGCCGCGCGCCAGGCGATCAAGGCGAACAGCGGCGCTCCGACCAGAGCCGTGAACACGCCTAGCTTCAATTCCTGATCGGTCGGCATCAGCCGCGCCGCCAGATCGGCCAGCACCAGCATCAGTCCGCCCGCCAGCGCCGAGGGCCACAACAGCCGCCCGGGATCGCCGCGAACCGCCGCCCGCACCAGATGCGGCGCCGCCAGACCGACGAAGCCGATTACGCCGGCCACGGCCACCGCCGCCCCCGCCGCGACCGCCGATGCGATCAGGGCCAGAATCCGCATCCGACCCATCGACAGGCCCGACGCCCGCGCCGCCTCTTCGCCCAGGGTCAGCATTCTCAGGCCCGGCGACGCCCCCGCCGCAAAGACAGCGGCCACGACCAGCGCCGGCGTGACCCAGGCCACGTCGATCCAGCTGCGGTTCTGCACCGAGCCGAGCAGCCAGTTCATTACCTCCGCCGAGGCGATGGGCGACGGCGACAGGTTGAAAATGAGGGCCGTCAGCGCCCCGGCAAAGCTCGACAGCGCCACCCCGAACAGGATCAGCGCCTCGGGCGCCCGCACCCTGGCGGCGACGGCGACCAGCAGCAAGCCCGCCAGCGCCGCACCGACCAGAGCCGCGCTCTCGACCAGCCCGGGTATGGCCGCCGCTCCCAGCACAATGGCCCCCGCCGCGCCCAGCGCCGCCGTCGCCGATACGCCCAGCACGCCCGGATCGGCGAGCGGGTTCCGCAACAGACCCTGCAGCACCGCCCCCGCCAGCCCCAGGGCCGCCCCGACCATCAGGGCGCAGACCGCGCGCGGCGCCCGCACCTGCCACAGCACCTCGCCCGGCCCGGATGCGGGATCGGCCAGGGCTTGCCCATATTGGGCCGCCGACAGAGCCGTCTCGCCGAACAGCACCGCCCCCACCAGGGCCAGCAGGATCGTCGCCCCCAGCCCCAGGTTCAGGCTCAAATGCCGCTTCATCGCGCGGCCTCCGCCAGCAGGGCGGCCGCGTCCGCCGCGAACCAGGCGGGGCAGCTCAGCGTCGAGGCTGGCAGGTCCGCCACCGTCCGCCCCTGCGCGGCGCGCGCCACCACGGGGTGCCGCCCCGGCCCGCGCCAGTCGGCCCGCCATTGTTGGAAGAACCCCCGCACGAACAGCGCTGGCGGCGCCAAGGCGATCCTCTCGATCCCCAGCGGCTGGTAGCCCGGCCCGGTCACGCCGTTGCGGAACCCCGCCGCCTTCAGGATGGAATCGATCAGCGACCCTGACCCGGTCGTATAGCCGCCCGGGGTGACATAGACGGCTTCGCGCCCGCGCCCACCACCGGCCGCCTGGGCCAGCCGCCGATCCATATGGGCGATCAGCGCCGCGCCCCGCGCCTCCTGCCCCAGACCCTGCGATACGGCCCTCAGGTTCTCGCGGACCCCGGCCATGTCCGTGGCGTCGTCAATGTTCAGCACCCGCGCCCCGCGCTTTTCCAAGGCGGCCAACAGGCGCGGCTCCCCGCCCCAGTAGCGAACCACGACGTCAGGCTGGAACCCGATCGCCGCCTCCAGCGTCGGCCGAACCCGAGGCCGGCCGCGCGCCGCCTCACGCATCCAGGAATCCGGATCGTCTGCACGCGACGACAGGGCCAGTTCGGCCTCGGACGCCAGGGCCAGAACATACTGGTCCGCGCACTGATCCAGCGACAGCACCCGCAGCGGCCGCGCCTCGGCCGCAGCCGGCGTCAGTACCAGAAGAGCCGCCAAGGCCCCGCCTACCGCCCTCACGGCCTGAGCAGGCCCGCGAACAGGGCGTCCAGCATCGTCCGGGTCAGCTCGTCCCGATCCGCCCATTCGAAATAGGGCTTGGTGATCCGCAGCGAGACAATGCCGTGGCCCGACGCCCAGATGACCTGAGCAATGGTCACGGGATCGCCCCGCATCCGACCCGCCTCTACCGCTTCTTCGACCACGGCGACGAAGGCCCGGAACAGCTCGGAGCCTGTTTCCTGCGCCACCGTCTGCGCCCCCTCGCGCGCCTCGACGGGTCGCGTCAAATAGGTCAGGCGATAGGCGTTCGGGTTCTCGAAGCCGAACTTGATATAGGCCTCAATCATCCGCCGCAGACGTATTTCGGGCGGCTCGTCCTCGACCAATATCTGCTGATGAGAGGCGATCAGCGCCTCGAACGCCCCCCGGCAGATCTCATGCAGCATCTCGCTCTTGTCGGCGAAATGCATGTAGAGCGCCGTCGAAGACAAGCCGACCTCATCGGCGATCTTGCGGATCGTCGCGCCCTCATAGCCATGCTCGACGAAGATGCGCTCCGCCGCGGTCAGTATCTCTGCGCGCCGGATGTGGCCCTCGCCCTTGGGCTTGCGGGCCGAACGTGGCGTGGGGGTCGAGTCGCCGGGCAATCCAGAACTCCATGACGGGACGCCACTGCATAGCCGCAACCTCAGCGAATCGCCAATCACTTGCCATTCGAAGAACGTTGGTCTTAATAACGTCAACCTTAATACGGGTTAACTTTTTACGCCTCAGGGGGAAGACCGGGTATGCATGGACGTTTCCCCAAGGGCCTCAACGCCGCCCCGACGGCTGACGCGGCGAAGATCACAGCGACGTCCACCCAAATATTGGCGGGGGGCTCAATCTTCGCCGCCTTGACGGCTTCCATCCTGGCATGGCCGCTCGTTGGGGCGGTTCTCCTCCTGTTGGGCCAGATCGCCTTTTTAGGCATCGCAGCCTGGCGGCTTTTAACGGTGATGGTCAGACTGCGTCATCTCGCTGAGGCAGTTGAAACGCCCGCGGCATCCGTTCTTCCCCGCTATTCCATCGTCGTCGCCCTCTATGACGAAGCCGCCATCCTGCCGCATCTGGTCGAACGCTTGGCGAACATCGACTATCCGCCAGAGCTCCTGGATGGTTATCTGGCCCTGGAGGCTCATGATCACGCGACCATCAGGGCCGCAAGGGCGCTGACGCTGCCCGACTGGCTTCACATACTTGTGGTGCCGCCCGGCTCGCCGACGACCAAGCCTCGAGCCCTGAACCATGCCCTGAGCATCGCGCGGGGTGAGCTTCTGACCGTTTACGACGCTGAGGACGCCCCCGATCCACTCCAACGCCGCGAAGCCGCGGCTCGGTTCGCGGTTGAAGACGGCGAGCTTGTCTGTTTACACGCGCCGCTGCGTATCCGACGCGTGCACAAGGGGCGAGACAGGTCGCCTTTTCTCGATCGTCAGTTCGCCGCCGAATATGCGGCCCTGTTCGACATCACCCTGCCGGCCATGGCCCGAATGGGCCTGCCGTTTCCGCTCGGCGGCACAAGCAATCATTTCCGGGTATCCGCCTTGCGCGCTCTCGGCGGCTGGGATGCATGGAATGTGACTGAGGACGCGGACCTGGGCTTTCGCATCTGGCGGCGTGGCTGGCGGCTCGGCGTGCTGAGCCGTCCGACCTACGAAACGCCGCCCGGCGAGTTGGCGCATTGGCTGCCGCAACGGACCCGCTGGCTGAAGGGCTACATGCAGACCTTGTCAGTCCACACTCGCTCAGCCTCTGGCATGGGGTGGCGCGGTTGGGCCGCTCTGGCCCTGACCATCGGCTCGGCGCTGGCGTCGGCAGCGCTGCACGCGCTTTCCGTTGCCTGGATCGGCATATTCTTCCTGATCGCTCTACTGGCGCAGCACCTGCCGTCAACGCCGTGGTTTGGGCTCGGTGTTCTGCTGAGTGGAGCAGCCGCTTCCATTCTGACGACCGCCATTGGGGCGCGTCTCGCCAACACGCCCTTCGGTCCAAGGGACATGCTGAGCGCTCCCCTCTACTGGTCGCTTCTCAGCCTCGCCTTCGCCCACGCCTTCGTCCGGCTGATCGCGGAGCCCCATCGCTGGGACAAGACCGCCCATCGCCCGGATGTCGCACGCGAAGAATCCGCAATGATCCTTGAGCCCTTGGTCGCCGACGCTGGACGAGCAGCCGCCTGAGCGCCTATCAGCCGCAGATGGCTCCCGTTCTCTCCTCCACGCCCGAAACCCTCGTCACGCGAGGCTGGTCCGACTATGCGCTGCTCGACAGCGGACACGGTCGCAAGCTGGAGCGGTATGGCCGCTTCACCGTGGTCAGGCCCGAGCCGCAATGCTTCTGGGCGCCGCGCGATCCAGCGGCCTTCGAGCGCGCCACGGCCGTCTTCGATCCTCAACAGGAAGAAGAGGACGCCGGCCGCTGGCGCTTCGACGCCCACGGCCCCATCGACGCCTTCCCGCTGAAATGGCGGGACGTGCGCTTCACCGGCCGTTTCACCCCCTTCCGCCACCTGGCCTTCTTCCCAGAGCAGGCGGCCAACTGGGAGTGGATGGACGCGCGCGTCCGCACGCTGAAGCAGCCCAAGATCCTGAACCTGTTCGGCTATACCGGCGTGGCCAGCCTGGCCGCCGCTGCGGCGGGCGCGCACGTCACCCACGTCGACGCCTCCAAGAAGTCCGTCGCCTACGCCCGCGAGAACGCTGAGCAATCGGGCCTCTCGGATCACCCCATCCGCTGGATCGTCGAGGACGCCCGCAAGTTCGTCGCCCGCGAGGTGCGTCGCGGTTCGAAGTACGACGGCATCATTCTGGACCCGCCGAAGTACGGTCGCGGCGCCAACGGCGAGGTCTGGCGCCTGTTCGAAGACATGCCCGAGCTGCTGAAGGACTGCGCGGCTCTGCTGTCCGAAGACGCCTCCTTCCTGCTGCTGAACGCCTATGCCGCGCGGATTTCCGGCCTATCTCTGGCGCACGCCATGGCCGAGGCCACCCATGATCGCGGCGGGCGCATCGACTGGGGCGAACTGGCCCTGTCGGAAGACGGCCCGAACGCCCGCGCCATCGGCCTCAGCTTCTTCGCCCGGTGGAGCGCCTGATGTACGAGCGCGTCATCACCTCTCTGACCAACGACACCATCAAGTCGGTCCGCGCCCTGCACATGCGCAAGGAACGCGACCTGACCGGCCGTTTCCTTGCCGAGGGCCTGAAATTCATCGGCGAAGCTCTGGATCAGGGCCGCGCTCCGGTCATGCTGCTGGTCGGTGAAGAGGCCCGCCCGCACCCCCTGCTGGACCGCGCCAAGGCCGAGACAATCAGGGCCGGCGGCCAGATCATCGTCGTGACCCACGCCATCCTCGAAAAGATCAGCCGTCGCGACAATCCCCAGACGGTGCTGGGCGTGTTCGAGCAGGTCTATACCCCGCTGGACGCCATCAAGCCGGACGCCAAGCCCTGCTGGGTGGCGCTGGAGCAGGTGCGTGATCCGGGCAATCTGGGCACCATCATCCGCACGGCGGATTCCGCCGGTTGCGGCGGCGTCATCCTGATCGGCGACTGCGTCGATCCCTTCTCGGTCGAGGCCGTGCGCGCCACCATGGGCTCGGTCTTCGCCGTCACCATCAGTAAGGCCTCGCGCGAGGAATTCCTGGCCTGGCGCGCTCAGTGGCCCGGCAGCGTCATCGGCACCCGTCTGGACGCCCAGCACGGCTATCGCGACAGCCCCGTGCGCCACCCGGCCCTGATCATGATGGGCAATGAACAAGCTGGCCTGACTGACGAACTAGCCGCCGCCTGCGACCTGAACGTCAAGATTCCCATGCGCGGCCGGGCCGACAGCCTGAACCTGGCCATCGCCACCGGCATCATGGTTTATGCCGTGACCGACGCGGCCTACGGCACGGATATCTAGGCCCTAAACCTCGCCGTCCGTCTTGATCCGGTTCATGCCCAACAGGGCCAGGATGGTCAGGACGGCGGCGACGGCCAGATAGGCGCCCACCGCCTGCAAGCCGTAATGCCCTGCAAGCCATGTCGCCGCGAAGGGCGCAAGCGACGCGCCGAGAATACCCGCCAGATTGAAGGTCATCGACGCCCCGGTGTAGCGCACCGCTGTCGGGAAGGGCCGCGCCAGGGCTGCGCCCAGAGGCCCATAGGTGCAGCCCATCAGGCTGAAGCCGATGATGAAGAAGGCTACCACGCCGACCAGCCCGCCGCCGCCGAAGAGCGGGGCCAGCACCAGACCGAACAAGGCGATGGCGATCGACGTGACCAGCAGCGTTCGCCCCTGCCCCCAGCGATCCGCCGCCAGGGCCGACAGTGGAATGAACAGGCCGAAGAAGCAGACGCCCAGCAACTGGATCGGCAGGAACTGCTCGCGGGTATAGCCCATGGCCGTCGTGCCCCAGCCCAGGGCGAAGACGGTCATCAGATAGAAGAGGACGAAGGTCGCCATCCCCGCCAGCGTCCCGGTCAGCAGGGCGAACTTGTGCTGCGCCAGCAGGGTCAGGATCGGCGTCTCGACCCGCTCGGCCTTGTCGATGGTCTTCTTGAATTCGGGCGTCTCGGTGATGCGCAGGCGGACCCACAGGCCGACGATGACCAGCAGCGAGCTGGCGATGAAGGGAATGCGCCAGCCCCAGGCCAAGAACTGCTCGTTCGGCAGGGTCGCCGTCAGGATGATGAAACTCAGGGTCGACAGGATGAAGCCGATCGGCGCGCCCAACTGAGGGAACATGCCGTACCAGGCCTTCTTGCCCGGAGGCGCGTTTTCGGTCGCCAGCAGCACCGCCCCGCCCCATTCGCCGCCCAGACCCAGTCCCTGCCCGAACCGGCAAAGGGCCAGCAGCAGGGGCGCGATCACGCCGACGGATTGGTAGGTCGGCAGCAGGCCGATGGCCACCGTCGACAGCCCCATGGTCATCAGCGCAGCGACCAGGGTGGCCTTGCGCCCCACCTTGTCGCCGAAGTGGCCGAAGACGACGGCGCCCACGGGCCGCGCGAAGAAGGCGATGGAGAAGGTGGCGAACGACGCCAGCATGGCCGTCGTGGCGTCCTCGCCCGGGAAGAAAAGGGTGGGAAACACCAGCACCGCCGCCGTAGCGTAGATGTAGAAGTCGAAGAACTCGATCGTGGTGCCGATCAGGCTGGCGAACAGAATTCTCCGTTTGGAGGCGGCAGGCGGTGAAATAGCAGCGTTGGCCACACGAAATCCTTGCGTTGATGCAAGGTCATTGCGGTGCGCCGCCAACCGCCGTCAAGCGGAGCCTCAGGTCCCGCGCGGTTTGACCCGGTTTGTGGGCGCGGCATGGGCGGGGTCTTCCGGCCAGGGATGACGCGGATAGCGCCCGCGCATCTCGCTGCGCACCGCCGCCCAGGACCCTGTCCAGAACCCCGGAAGGTCCTTCGTCACCTGCACTGGCCGCCGCGCCGGCGACAGCAGGGACAGCGTCAGCGGAACCCGCCCGCCGCCGACCGTGGGATGGGTCTTCACCCCGAACAGCTCCTGCACCCTGATTTCGACGCGCGGGCCGCCTTCAGCGGCGTAGTCGATACTGGCCGAACCCAGCGGCGTGGTCAGGCGCGGCGGGGCCAGGTCGTCCAGCCTGCGCTGCAAATCCCACGGGATCAGGCCGCGCAGGGCCTCGGCCAGCTTGGGGTCGCCGATGTCGGCCAGCGACCGCGCCCCGTCCAGCAGCGGCCAAAGCCAGTCCTCACGCAGGGCAAACAGTCCCTCGTCCGACACATCCGGCCAGGTCGCATCCAGCCCATGCAGGAAGGCCAGCCGCGCCCGCAGCGCCGACGCCTGCTCGCCCCAGTTCAGGGTCTTCAGCCCGCCCGCCTCGACTTCGGATTTCAGCGCCGCCGTCATGGTCGCCCGATCCGGCGCGCCGACGACCTTCTCGTCCAGCACCAACGCCCCGATGCGGCGGATGCGGCGGATCACCGGTTTGCCGGAGGGCTCGCGCACTAAGCGGTCCTCGACCTCGATCCGGTGCGCCAGAGCGGCCTCCAGCGTCGCCGCGTCCAGCGCCGCCGCCAGACGAATGCGGTCGCGCGCGTCGCCGCCGCCGAGTTCCGCCACCGCCAGCCAGGGCTCGCGCGCCATATGTTCCGTCGGATCGACGAAGGCTCCACGCCCGGAGGCCAGCAGCACCTCACCCGGCTTGCCGCGCGCCCGCGCGATACGCTCGGGGAAGGCCTCAGCCAGCAGCAGGCCCGCATCCGCCTCGCCGCCATTTCCGCCGCCCGCCGCCCGCGCCCAACGCTCGGCCAGCTTCATGGCGTCGCGCGCCCGCGGCGAACGGTCCCGCTCCAGCCCTTTCAGTCTGTCATGCAGGTCGACGGCGTTGCCGCCCAGCCCCGGTTCGCTGAGAATCGCCGCGATCTTAGCCCCGCCCAGAGCATCGTCCTGATCCGAGGCCACGGCGACCATGTGCGCCAGTCGCGGCGGTAGAGGTATCCGCGTCAGCCGTCGTCCATGCGCCGTCAGGTCGCCCTTCCCATCCAGCACCCCCAGCCGGGTCAGCACCTTCCGCGCCTCGGCCAGCGCCCCGGCGGGCGGCGGGTCCAACAGGGCCAGCCCATCGGCCGACTTCGTCCCCCAACGCGCCAAATCGAGAGCAAAGGCAGTCAGATCAGCTTCCTGAATCTCCGGCCGTTGATGGGGGACCAGTCCCCGCGTCTGTTCTTCGTCCCACAGGCGATAGCAGACGCCCGGCTCGACGCGACCGGCGCGCCCTCGCCGCTGCTCGGCGGAAGACCGACTGACCTTGACCGTCGCCAGTCGGGTCAGGCCGCTGGACGGCTCAAACCGAGGCACGCGCGACAGACCGCCGTCGATCACGACGCGCACGCCCTCAATGGTCAGACTGGTTTCCGCCACCGAGGTCGCCAGCACCACCTTGCGCCGTCCGGGCGGCGCCGGCTCAATGGCGCGATCCTGCTCGCCCTTGTCCAAGGCGCCGTAGAGGGCGACCACATCGACCGAGGGATCGCGCAACCGTTCGTTCAGCCGCTGGACCGTGCGGTGAATCTCGCCCTGCCCCGGCAGAAAGACCAGCACCGAGCCGGTCTGGTCGCCCAGCGCCAGCATGACCGCCCGCGCCACGGCGTCCTCGAATCGCTCGGCGACGTTGCGTCCCAGATAGAGGGTCTCGACCGGGAACATCCGCCCCTCGGCCTCGATCACCGGCGCCCATTCTCCAGATGGATTGGCGAGCAGCCGCGACACCCCCGCGATATCCAACGTGGCCGACATGACCAGCAGACGCAGATCGTCGCGCAGCACCGATTGGCTCTCGCGCGCCAGGGCCAGGCCCAGATCAGCGTCCAGACTCCGTTCGTGGAACTCGTCGAACAGAACCGCGCCGACGCCCTCCAACGCCGGATCGTCGAGAATCATCCGGGTGAAGACGCCCTCGGTGATGACTTCGATCCGCGTCTCGGGGCCGATGCGGCTTTGCAGGCGGGTGCGATAGCCGACGGTCCCGCCCGCCTTCTGCCCCAGGGTCGCCGCCATCCGGTCCGCCGCCGCCCGCGCCGCCAGCCGGCGTGGTTCCAGCACCAGCACCTTCTGGTCGCCCAGCCAGGGCTGATCCAGCAGGGCCAGAGGCACGACAGTCGTCTTGCCGGCCCCCGGCGGGGCGGCCAGAACGACCGCGTTGGTGGCGGCCAAGGCCGCTTTCAGCGGCTCCAGTACGGCGTGAATCGGCAGCATCACATGGGCCTTAGCCTCTAGTTCACGGTTCACGAAAGCGTCGTCTGCGCTTCATCCAATCGAAACCGCGTTGCGCGCAGCCGCTCAGATGGTTAGCGTCCGCCCCCAAGAAGGCAGCCCGGGGAGGGCCTGCCGTGTGTATCGATGGGGGCGCGACTACATGTCCGCAAACGGCGTAAAGCCAACTGGCAACCAGCTATTTCTCAAGAAATCTATTGCCCAGATCCAGAAGGAAGCCGCCAAGAGCGAGCTGAAACGGACCTTGGGCCCCATGAATCTGATGAGCCTGGGCATCGGGGCCATTATTGGCGCCGGTATCTTCGTTCTGACGGGTCAGGTCGCCTCGGCGCACGCCGGACCGGCCATCATGTTCTCCTTCGTCATCGCCGGCATCGCCTGCGGTCTGGCGGGGCTCTGCTACGCTGAACTGGCCTCGACTATGCCGGTTTCGGGTTCGGCCTATACCTATGCCTATGGCACCCTGGGCGAAGTCTTCGCCTGGATCATGGGTTGGCTGCTCGTGTTGGAATACGGCGTCGCCGCCTCGACCGTCGCGGTCGGTTGGTCCGGCTATGTCGTGTCGATCCTCAACGATTTCGGCCTAAGCGCCAGTCTATTCCCGACGATAAGTTTCGCCGGCGGCGAAGGCCCTCAGTGGGCGACGCCCCTGATCCAGTACATCGCCAGCGGTCCTGACGCGGGCTTCCCGATGACGGGCACGTTCAACCTGGTCGCCGCCGTCGGCATCGCCGCCGTTTGCGGTCTGCTGGTGCTCGGCGTGTCGGAATCGGCCAACATCAACAACGCCATCGTCGTCATCAAGATCATCGTTCTTCTGACCTTCATCGCGGTCGGCATCCAGTATATCAATCCCGCCAACTGGCAGCCCTTCATCCCGGCTCAAGGCGCGACCTGGGACCAGTTCGGCGTCGGCGGCATCTTCCGCGGCGCGTCGATCATCTTCTTCGCCTACGTCGGCTTTGAGGCTGTCTCAACCGCAGCAGCCGAAGCCAAGAACCCGTCCAAGGACGTGCCGGTCGGCATTCTGGGCGCCCTGTTCGTCTGCACCCTGATCTATATGGCTGTGGCTGCTGTCATGACCGGCGTGGTTCCCTATCTGGAACTGGCCTCGCCGGCTCCGATCGCCGTCGCCATCGACCGCATGGGTCTGGAATGGGCCAATGTGCCGCTGGCCGCCGCGCCTAGCGGTCAACTGAACCTGATCGCCTTCCTGATCAAGATCGGCGCAGTCACCGGCCTGTCCTCAGTCATGCTGGTGCTCTGCTACGGCCAGACGCGCATCTTCTACACCATGGCCCGCGACGGCCTGCTGCCCAAGGTGTTCGCCACCATCCACCCCAAGTTCCGCACCCCGTGGATCGGCACCATACTGCTGGGCATCGTGATCGCGATCGCGGCCTCCTTCCTGCCGATCTCGATCCTGGGCGACCTGGTGTCGCTGGGCACGGCGACGGCCTTCGCCATCGTCTGCCTGTCGGTCATCGTGCTGCGTATCAAGCACCCTGAGATGGAGCGTCCGTTCAAGGTCCCCGGGGGCATCGTCACCGCGGTCCTGGGCATCCTGGCCTGCCTGGCGCTGGCCTCGTTCAACTTCATCCCGATGATCCAGCACGCCATGAACGACAATCCGCTGCCGCTGACCATCCTCGGCATCTATGCGGTCGTCGGCGCCCTGATCTACGCCCTCTACGGTTTCGCTCACTCGAAGCTGGCCAAGGGCATCGACATCACCGAGGACACCACGCTGGAAACGGCTGTGGAGGCTCTCGGCCACGGCGTCGACAACAAGAAGGACTGATCCCCGGATCAGCTCCGGCCTTAAGCAGCGTAGCGATAGGCAACAAAGAATGGCCTCAAGCAGCGCAAGCGCGATAGGCCACAAGAAATGGAAGGCCCCGGAGAAATCCGGGGCCTTTTTCTATCCGCACCAACCTTGTCGGTTGCCCAATTCCGCGCCCTCGCCTACAGGCTTCCGCCTACCTATGCGGATGTGGCGGAACTGGTAGACGCACCAGATTTAGGTTCTGGCGCCGAGAGGCGTGGAGGTTCGAGTCCTCTCATCCGCACCACTGGTCTTCAGCCGCGATAGAGGCTGGCCAGCACCGCCGGGATCAGATCCGGCAAATCCTCAGCGATCAGCCCCGGCCCAAAGCGATGCGCGGCATCCGCGTGCATCCAGACGGCCGCACAGGCTGCGGCGAAGCTGTCCATACGCTGCGCCCGCAGTCCGCCGATCATGCCCGCCAGAACGTCGCCGCTACCTGCCGTCGCGAGCCAGGGCGAACCATTGCCGTTGACCACACAGCGTCCATCAGGCGCGGCGAGGACTGTGGCGCTCCCCTTCAGCACAAGGACGCACCCCGCCCGCTCAGCGGCCTCTATCGCCGCCGTCTCGCGCCCCTTGGCCAGCAGGCCCGGAAACAGCCGCTCGAACTCGCCTTCATGCGGGGTCAGGACGTCGTCGCCATCCAGACAGGCGAACAGGTCGCCCGGCCGGTCGCGGAACAGGGTCAGGGCGTCCGCATCGACCACCAGGGCTGCACCCGTCCGGGCGAGCGCCGCGACATTGGCCGCTGTTGCGCCTGTAAGGCCTGCTGCAGGCCCGATGACCACGGCGTCCATCGCCTGGGCCAGCTCCGCCAGTTCATCGGCTGTGGCGAAGCTGGCCAGCATGACCGCCTCCAGCGCCGGCGCCAGCACGGGCGCTGCGTCCGGCGGGCAAAAGACCTTCACCAGCCCCGCGCCGACTCTCAATCCGGCGCGCGCCGCCAGCCGCGCCGCGCCGGTCGACAAGGCGCCGCCGGACACCACGCCCAGCCGGCCGCGCGCGTGCTTGTGCGCCTCGGCGCCGGGCCAGGGCAACAGGCTCTGCCATGTCATGGGGTCGTTGATCGGGTTCATGATCGAATTCCGTTCACGGATGGCCTGTAAGCACGAAAATTGCTTGCCTTATTGTGCGATGCAATGTCCCTTTACCCCCCGAGCGTCGGACCAACCAGGGAGCCGGCTCGGGACTCGCCATGAAGAAGATTGAAGCCGTCATCAAGCCGTTCAAGCTGGATGAAGTGAAAGACGCTCTCCAGGACATCGGGGTGCAGGGCATGACCGTCTTGGAAGCCAAGGGATATGGCCGCCAAAAGGGTCATTCCGAGCTTTATCGCGGCGCCGAGTACGTCATCGACTTCCTGCCCAAGATCAAGATCGAGGTCGTCGTGGCTGATGATCTGGCTCCCGCCGTGATCGACGCCATCCAGACCGCAGCCCGCACCGGCAAGATCGGTGACGGCAAGATCTTCGTATCCACCCTGGAAGACGTGATCCGCATCCGCACCGGCGAAACCGGCGCCCAGGCTATCTGACCACCCTACGGCCGTCCCTTCCGGGCGGCCGCTTTTCGTTCCTCCTCTCCTCCCCGAACCAACAGGACTTCGAGCATGAGCGCCGCCCAAAAGATCCTTCAAGAGATCAAGGACAAGGACGTCCAGTACGTCGACGTCCGCTTCACCGACACCCGTGGTCGCCTGCAGCACGTCACCTTCGATATCGATCTTGTCGACGAAGAGTTCCTTGAAGAAGGCACCATGTTCGACGGCTCGTCGATCGCGGGCTGGAAGGCCATCAACGAAAGCGACATGCTGCTGAAGCCGGATCTGGAGCGGGCCTATATCGACCCCTTCTACCAGCAGACCACCCTCTTCCTTTTCTGCGACGTCGTCAGCCCCGACACGGGCGAGCCCTACAACCGCGACAGCCGCTCGATGGCCAAGAAGGCCCTGGCCTATGTCCAGTCGTCGGGCGTGGGCGACGTGGTCTATTTCGGCCCGGAAGCCGAGTTCTTCATCTTCGACGACGTGCGCTGGAACACGGCTCCCCACAACACCGGCTACAGCTTCGATTCGACCGAACTGCCGGCCAACACCGGCGCTGAATACGCCGAGGGCAACCTGGGCCACCGTCCGGGTCACAAGGGCGGCTACTTCCCGGTCAACCCGGTCGACTCCGCCCAGGACCTGCGCGGCGAAATGCTGGCCGTGATGAAGGACCTCGGCATGCAGCCCGAGAAGCATCACCACGAGGTGGCCCCGGCGCAGCACGAACTGGGCCTGAAGTTCAGCGACCTGCTGACCATGGCCGACCGCCTGCAGCTCTACAAATACGTAATCCACAACGTGGCCGCGGCCTACGGCAAGTCAGCGACCTTCATGGCCAAGCCCATGTTCGCCGACAACGGCTCGGGCATGCACGTCCACATGTCGATCTGGAAGGACGGCAAGCCCCAGTTCGCCGGCGACAAGTACGCCGGCCTATCGCAGGAATGTCTGTGGTACATCGGCGGCGTCATCAAGCACGCCAAGGCCATCAACGCCTTCGCCAATTCGACCACCAACTCCTACAAGCGCCTGGTGCCCGGCTATGAAGCTCCGGTGAAGCTGGCCTACTCGGCCAGCAACCGTTCGGCCTCGATCCGCATCCCGCACGTCTCCTCGCCCAAGGCCAAGCGTCTGGAAGCCCGCTTCCCCGACCCGATGGGCAACCCCTACCTGACCTTCGTCGCCCTTCTGATGGCCGGTCTGGACGGGATCGAGAACCGCATCGATCCGGGCGCGCCCGCCGACAAGAACCTCTACGACCTGCCGCCGGAAGAGCGTGGCTCGATCCCGGAAGTCGCCGGTTCGCTGAAGGAAGCTCTCGACGCTCTCGACGCGGACCGCGCCTTCCTCAAGAAGGGCGGCGTCATGGATGACGACTTCATCGACAGCTACATCGCGCTGAAGTCTGAAGAAGTCGCCCGCCTGCAACTGCATCCGCACCCGGTCGAATTCGACATGTACTACAGCTGCTGATCCCCGGATCGGCCTGACGATCAAGGCGCCGGGCGGCAACGTCCGGCGCCTTTTTCATGGGCCGGAACCGGCGGGAACATCCTCCGCCGAGCGCGGTTGCCCTCCCGAAGGAGAAACCCGCCATGCCCAACAAACACGCCGACACCGACCGCTGGGGCGGTCCGGGAGCTAGCCATGAGAACCGAGACAAGCCCAAGCCTGACCCACGGGTCAAGGACGCCGACGCGCCTGATCACCTGTCGCCGCGCAGTCAGGTCTCGGGCGGCGGCGGCGAGAACGATATTCACAAGGGCCACTCAGCCAAGGCCAAGCACGCCAAACACTCGACCTCGCAGGAAAAGAAGCACGAGCGGGACGGTCGGCACTAACGGTCTGCTCCGCCCCTTAGGAGCGTTGCCCTCACCATCTCATCGACTATGGTTCGGTCAAGACTGGGTACGGGGGCGGTGATGGACCACGCGATGACGGCCGTTCTGGCCATAGGCTTGACTGCGATGGTTTCCAGCGCTTCCGGCCAGACCAACGTGGGACAAAACCACGGCGGGGGGCTTCACTGGTCCGTGGCGGCGCCTCAGGGAGCGAGCTGGTCCCTGTCCTGCGGGTTCAGCCCCGTCACACTCGACATGGGCCGGTATGATCGCGAGCACTGGGCGAACCGCCTGAACCGAGCTGGACAGGGGCCTCAGCGAGGCCGACTGCCAGGCGACAACGGAAGCTGCACTCTCACCAAGACAGGCGGCGCGGGTCCGGTCGGTGTCGCCTTGGTCAAGAACGACCTGGCTGCCGCCGCCGGCACGAACCACCCAGCCAGACCCGCTCAGATCAACGTCTTCTAGGCTGCAGTTTTAGCTGGCCAGTTCCTCGGCCGCATCCGCCTTCTTGCGGCGCAGTTCGATGATGCGGACGCACCAGATCGAAACTTCGTAGAGCAGCACCATCGGCACGGCGAGCATCAGCTGGCTGATAGGGTCCGGCGGGGTGACGATGGCGGCGACCACGACCACGGCGACGATGGCGTAGCGCCGCCCCTTGGCCATGACCTGGGAGCTGATCATTCCGGCCAGGCCTAGCAGGGTCATGACGACCGGAAGCTGGAAGCAAAGACCGAAGGCCAGGATCAGCGCCGTTACCAGGTTCAGATAGTCCGACACCTTGGGTAGCAGTTCCGCCGAGACGCCCTGCCCGATGATCTGCTGGCTCAGCGAAAACCACATCACGAAGGGCAGCATGACGAAATAGACCAGGGCCGCGCCCAACAGGAAAAGCAAAGGCGCCGCCACCAGGAAGGGCAGGAAGGCGCCCTTCTCGTTGCGATAGAGACCCGGCGCGACGAAGCGATACAGCTGCCAGGCCAGAACCGGGAAGGCCACGATGACCGCGCCCAGACCCGCCAGCTTCATCTTGGTGAACAGGATCTCCAGCGGCGCCGTGTAGATCAACTTGACGCTCTGGTGGTCTACATCGGGCACCGGGATCAGGCGCGCCGTGCCCAGGATCAGGTCAAACGGCGACACATGGCCGTGCGCCCCCACCGTCTGGTGGAAGGCAGCCGACACCACATAGGGCTGGACAAGGAAAAGATAGAGTTTCTCGGAGAAGGCGAAACAGCCGATGAAGGCGACGATGAAGGCCACGACGCAGATCAGCAGCCGCCCGCGCAGCTCGATCAGATGATCCATCAGGGGCGCGCGCGAGGCCTCGATCTCAGCCTCATCCCGGTCGAACGACGTCATTGATCGACCTTCTTCTTACGCACGGCTTTAGGCTTGGCAGTCCCGGCGACGGCGCCGCTGGCCTTGGACGTAGCCTTGGCAGTGCGCTTTGCCGGCGTACGAGCCGTCTTGGGCTTCGAAGCCGCCTCGGCCTCGGGTTCAGCGGCGACGGTCACCGCGACCGGTTCCACAGCAGGCTGGATCGCGTCGGGCCATTCGTCCACGCCAGTGGCCACCGGTCCCTCCTGCGCGGGCGCAGCCAGAGCCGGCGCATCAAGCGGCGCTTCCAGATCCTTCCGGATATCCTTGAACGCCGCCTCGGCCTCGGCGCCGAGCGGGTGCATGCCCTGCCCGGTCCGCAGAGCCTCGACCTCCTTGCGAAGGTCGTCCAGCTCGGACTGCCGAGCCATTTCGTCGAAGCTGGCGCGGAATTCGTTGGCCATTCCGCGCGCCTTGGCGACGAACTGACCGACCTTGCGCATCAGCATCGGCAAATCCTTTGGCCCCACGACCAGCAGGGCCACCAGACCGATGACAAGGATTTCGAACCCGCCGATTCCGGGGCCAAGACCACCCATGATTCAGCGTCTCTCCGCGAACGCGATCAGCGGTTCAGGTCTTCTTTTTCGGCCTCGGTGCGCGGCAGCGAGCTGACGCCGTCCTTCGGGCCCTTGGAATCCGTATCGTCTTTCAGGCCGTCCTTGAAGGCGCGGATGCCCTTGGCCGCGTCGCCCATGATGCCGGACAGCTTGCCGCGTCCGCCGAACAGAAGCGCGATCACGACAATGACGATGGCCCAGTGCCAGATGCTCATGGAGCCCATGGCGTTACCTCCTCAAAGGGACCACGAAAGCGGTCCCGTCCGACTGATTGTTGTGCGTCATATAGGCTGACTGATGGCGGCGCGCCAAGGGACGCTGTAGGGACGCGGCCATGAGTCTCGTTGATCACGTCATCATCCATACCGACGGCGCCTGCAAGGGCAATCCCGGTCCCGGCGGCTGGGGCGCCATTCTGCAAACCGGCGGCGGCCTGGAGAAGGAACTCTGGGGCGGAGAGCCCAACACCACCAACAACCGCATGGAGTTGATGGCCGCCATCGCCGCGCTGGAGGCCCTCAAGCGCCCGTGCCGCGTCGACCTGCATACCGACAGCAAATACGTCATGCAGGGCATCACGGAATGGATCCGGGGGTGGAAGGCGCGCGGCTGGAAAACCGCCGACAAGAAGCCGGTCAAGAACGACGACCTGTGGCGACGCCTGGACGAAGCCCGCAGCCGCCACGAGGTCAAGTGGCACTGGGTCAAGGGTCACGCCGGCCACGTCCTGAACGAACGGGCCGACGCCCTGGCGAATCGCGGCGTCGACGAGATGCGCCGCCGCTAGGCCGAAGGGCTCAGATCGCGCGCACCTTCAGGCGCGGACCGGCCACTGATTCGACCACCACGCTCTCGCCCGCCAGCGGGGCGGCGCCTTCGATCTCGGCCGGCCATTCGGCGCCCGAGACGAAGACCCGGCCGCGACCATCGACGAAGGCCTCGACCACCCGCGCCCGCTCGCCCACCAGACGCAGGTCGCGGTCGTTGATGTCCGGCTCGTCGGTCGGATTGACCCGTTTGATCAGGGTCCGCGACGCCAGGGTGGCGATGACGGTCAGGGCCGCGAAAATTCCCGCCTCGACCGGCAGGCCAAGGTTCGGCGCAATCGCCGCGATCAGGGCGACGACGCCCGCCGCGACCGCCGGCCACAGCAGCCACTCGGTCGACGCCGCCGCCTCAATGGCCAGCAGGACCACGCCGACGGCCAGCCACAGCCAGAAGGGCTGGGAAGCATAGAGGTTCTGGATGAAGTCCATGACCTACTCCGTGGTCGGCACAGCGCCGCCGGGGCGACGCGGCGCGACCGTGCGGGCCGGCGGCGTCGAGGCGGGCGAAGGCGTGGCGGCCTGACGGGGCTCGCGGCGAACGTCGGTGCGCCCCTGCTGCTGCTCCTTGGCCAGACCGACCAGTTCGCCGAGACCTGCAATGGTGCCGACCAGACCGCTCATCTCGGCCGGGACGATGACCGTCTTGGCCGTCGGATTGCGCGCCAGTTCGGCGAAGGCCTCGACGTATTTCTGGGCCACGAAGTAGTTGATGGCGTTGACGTCGCCGCGGGCGATGGCTTCGGACACCATGGCCGTAGCCTTGGCCTCGGCCTCCGCTTCACGTTCGCGCGCCTCGGCGTCACGGAAGGCGGCTTCGCGACGGCCCTCAGCCTGCAGGATGGCCGACTGCTTGGCGCCCTCGGCGCGGGCGATGGCGGCCTGCTTCTCGCCCTCGGCCTCCGTGATCACCGCGCGCTTCTCACGCTCGGCCTTCATCTGGCGCGCCATGGCGTTGGTGATGTCGGCGGGCGGGGTCAGATCCTTGATCTCGATCCGGTTGACCTTGACGCCCCACGGCTCGGTCGCCGCGTCGATGACGGTCAGCAGGCGCGAGTTGATGCTGTCGCGCTGGAACAGGACCTCGTCCAGCTCCATCGAACCGACCACGGTGCGCAGGTTGGTCATGCACAGCTGGGTGATAGCGTAGGGCAGGTTTTCAACGCGATAGGCGGCGGCCGAGGCCTCCATCACCTGGATGAAGACGATGGCATCGACCTTCACCATGGCGTTGTCCTTGGTGATGACCTCCTGCTGAGGCACGTCCAGGACCTGCTCCATCATGTTCATGCGCCGACCGACCCGTTCAACGAAGGGGGTCAGGATGCTGATGCCGGGCTTCAGCGTCTTGGTGTATTTGCCAAAGCGTTCCACCGTAAATTCACGGCCTTGCGGCACGATCTTGATGACGCTGAACAGGAAGATGATCGCGAAGGCTGCGAACACCACAAAGAAGAAAATCGAGAAATCCATAAGCCCCTCCGGTTGAGCGCGGAGCTTAACGGTCGCCCCGCCCTCGCGCCACCGAATCCGGTTCACCGGCGATGACAAGGCCGTCAGCACGGCGTGCAGCCATGACCCGCGCCTGCCGGATGATCCGCCGCGTCTCGGACCAGCCCACCCGGCGCAACGCCTCCTCGAACGGCACAAAGACGGCCTCTGCGGCGTCGTCGCCCGCTGTCGGCTCGCCGCCGGTCCACACCGCAGCGTAGTCGATCAGGACGTAGTGTCGCTTGGCTTCGGGAAACAGACCGTCCACCACGTCGATCAGACCGATCAGTTGGGCCTCCACGCCCGTCTCCTCGCGCAGTTCACGCAAGGCCGCATCGGCAAGCCGCTCGCCAGGCTCGATGCGTCCGCCCGGAAGGCTCCATTCGCCCTGACGCGGCGGCGTGCCGCGACGGATCAGCAGGACTTCGTCGCCTTTCAGGCAGACCACGCCCACAGCCGGGACCGGAATCATGTTTTCTCCGCGAATTGAGCGCCTGGAGGCAGGGTTTTGCGCTTCCACCACGCCACGCCTTTTGCCACAAGGCGGATATGACCCTCCCCACGCCCGCCGCCATCGAAGACCTCAAGGCCGCCCTGCCCGGCGCCTGGACCGCGGACGCCGATGACATGGCCCCCTGGCTGACCGAATGGCGCGGGCGCTGGACGGGCGAAACCCCCATCCTGCTGCAGCCGCGCACGACCGAAGAAGTCGCCACAGCCGTCGCGATCTGCGCCCGACACGGCGTCGCGGTCGTCACCCAAGGCGGCGGCACCGGCCTGGTCGGCGGCCAGATCCCCTTTGGCGAGGTTCTGCTGTCCACGCGCAAGCTGCGCACCGTGCGCGACGTGACCCCGCTCGACGACGCCATGACGCTGGAGGCTGGGGTCACCCTGCTGGAGGCCCAGCAATTGGCCAAGGAAAAGGACCGCTTTTTCCCGCTCAGCCTCGCGGCCGAAGGCTCGGCCACCATCGGCGGCGTCATCTCCACCAACGCCGGCGGCACGGCCGTCCTGCGCTACGGCATGATGCGCGATCTGGTGCTGGGTATCGAAGCCGTCATGCCCGACGGCCAGGTGTTCAACGGCCTGAAGCGCCTGCGCAAGGACAACACCGGCTATGACCTGAAGCAGCTATTCATCGGCGCCGAAGGCACCCTCGGCGTCGTCACGGCGGCGACGCTGAAACTCTTCCCCATCATGCGCAGCCGCGCCACGGCCATCGTCGGGCTGGAAAGCCACCACGCCGCTGTCGCCCTGCTGGCCCGCGCCAAGGCCGAGACCGGCGGCGGGGTCGAGGCCTTCGAGCTGATGAAACGCCTGGGCATGGCCCTGGTGCTCAAGAACATTCCCGACACCCGCGAGCCGCTGGAGTCTACCCCGCCCTGGTACGTCCTGATCGAGCTAACCTCGGGCGAGCCCGGCGGCGCTGATTCGGCCATGGAACGGCTGCTGACCGGCGCCTTCGAGGAAGGGCTGATCATCGACGCCGCCATAGCCCAGAACGACGCCCAGAAGGCCGCCTTCTGGCGTCTGCGCGAAGAACACTCGGCGGGGCTCAAGCCTGAGGGCGGCGGCTGGAAACACGACGTCTCGGTGCCGGTGTCGCAGATCGCCGACTTCATCGACGAGGCCACGGCGGCGGTGGAGAAATTCCACCCCGGCTGCCGCGTCTCGGTCTTCGGCCACGTCGGCGACGGCAACCTTCACTATGACGTGATCCCCGGCGTCGGCGAGGACGTGCCCACCTTCATCGCCCGCTGGATGGAAGGCTCCGAAATCGTCCACGACGTGGTGGCCCGCTACAACGGCTCCATCTCGGCGGAACACGGACTGGGACGGCTCAAAACCGACGAGGCGCGGCGCTACAAGTCGCCGTTGGAGATCGCGACAATGCAGACCGTCCGTCAGGCCATCGACCCCCAGCGGATCATGAATCCAGCGGTCCTCTTCTAGGCCTCACGACCGCATGTGACGCCGCCGACGGTTCAAATCGTCACGGAAGCGGCCTATGAGGCCCGCTTCCCGATGCTTCGGAGTCTATGTCGCCTTGCTGATCGTCCTGTCCCCGGCCAAACGGCTGGACTTCACGCCCCCTGCCCTCGACGTGGCCTCGACCCCGCGCCGCTGCGCCGACGAGACCGCCGAACTGGCCAAGGTGACGCGCAAGCTGAGCCGCGCCGACCTGCGCCGCCTGATGTCGATTTCCGACGCCCTGGCCGACCTGAACTACGAGCGCTTCCAGGCCTTCGACAACGAGACGACCGAGGGCGCGCTACAGGCCGTCTTCGCCTTCGCCGGCGACGTCTATGACGGGCTGGACGCCCGCTCGCTGGCCCCTGCCGATCTGGCCTGGGCGCAAGACCACCTGCGCATCCTGTCGGGCTTCTACGGCCTGCTGCGGCCGCTGGACGCCATCCAGCCCTACCGCCTGGAAATGGGCACGCGGCTGAAGACCCCGCGCGGCGCCACCCTCTATGACTTCTGGGGCGAGCGTATTTCGCAGCGCCTGAACGACGACGCCGCCCCCCTACCCGACCGCACCCTGGTCAACCTGGCGAGCCAGGAATACTTCGGCGCCGTCGACGCCAAGGCGCTGAAGCTGCCGGTCATCACGCCCCACTTCAAGGAGCGCAAGGACGGCGAGGCTCGCATCATCTCCTTCTTCGCCAAGAAGGCGCGCGGCGCCATGGCCCGCTACGCCATCGAAAACCGTATCGAGAAAGCTTCTGATCTCAAGGCCTTCGACCGCGACGGCTATCGCTTCGACAAGACGCTTTCGACCGACGCGGACTGGATATTCATCAGAGAGGGAAATTCCTGATCGCCAGATTGAACGACTGCGGCTAGGCTGCGTTGCAGCATAGCTAATTCACGGGTTCTCTCCGCATGTTCGCCATGAACGATCTCAAGGGCCAGGTCGCCGTCGTCTCCGGCTCGACCTCCGGCATTGGCCTGGCTTTGGCGCGCGCCGTTGCACAGTGCGGCGGCGACGTGGTGCTGAACGGTCTGGGCGACCCCGCCGTTATCGAACAGACCCGCGCTGGTCTGGCGGCCGAGACGGGCGTTCGCGTCCTCTACCATCCGGCCGACATGACCCAGCCGGACCAGATCGCCGACATGGTCGCCACGGCGCATCGCGAGCTGGGTCGCCTGGACATCCTGGTCAACAACGCCGGCATCCAGCACGTCGAGGCCGTAGAGAACTTCCCCGCCGAGGCGTGGGAGAAGATCATCGCCATCAACCTGTCCTCGACCTTCTACGCCACCAAGGCGGCCATCCCGATCATGAAGGCGCAGGGGCGCGGCCGGATCGTCAACATCGCCTCAGCACACGGCCTGGTCGCCAGCCCGTTCAAGTCGGCCTATGTCGCTGCAAAGCACGGCGTGATCGGCTTCACCAAGACGGTGGCGCTGGAACTGGCCCAGCAGAACATCACCTGCAACGCCATCTGCCCCGGCTTCGTCGAGACCCCCATCGTCGCCAAGCAGATCGAGGATCAGGCCCGCACGCGCGGCATGACGCCCGACGACGTGATGAAGAACGTCATCCTCGGCTCGCAGCCGACCAAACGCTTCGTCACGACCGACGAACTGGCGGGCCTCTTCCTCTATCTGGTGTCCGACCTCGGGGCCTCAGCCAACGGCTCGCACTTCTCCGTCGATGGCGGCTGGACCGCTCAGTAGGCCGCTAGAGCTTTTCATGCGTCATCCCGGAAACGGCGCCGCCGTTATCCGGGACAGCTCAAGACACGACTGTTCCGGCGACGGCGCTTCCGGCGGTCCCGGCTCTTCGCTACGCTGCGGCCGGGATGACGGAGTGAGGTATGGCGACTAAGCGCAAACCCATCTGCCTCGCGCTGCAAGGCGGCGGCTCGCACGGCGCTTTTCAGTGGGGCGTGCTGGATCGGCTGCTGGAAGCGGACATCCTCGACATCCGCGTCGTCACCGCCGCCTCGGCGGGAGCGATGAACGCTGCGGCCCTGATCACCGGACTGGAACAGGGCGGCGCCGAGGGCGGCCGCGCCGCGCTGGACAAGCTGTGGCGCGAGGTCAATCAATCCGGCGGCCGCAACGTCTTCGGCGATAGCGCCATCTGGTCCAAGGCCCTGACGCCCGGCTGGCTCAAGGACAGCCCGATGTGGAAGGCCGGCGAGACCCTGGCCATGTCGATGAGCCCCTACTCGTTCAATCCCTTCAACCTGAATCCGCTGAAGCGCGTTCTGGAAACCGCCGTCGATTTCGAGGCTGTGCGGGGGTCCAGGGTCCAACTGATCGTCTCGACCACGGCGGTCCGCGCCGGCCGTTCGCGCCTGTTCCGCTCACCCGAGATCACGCCCGACGTCCTGCTGGCCTCGGCCTGTCTGCCCCACCTCTTCCACGCGGTCGAGATCGAGGGCGAGCCCTATTGGGACGGCGGCTATCTGGCCAATCCGGCGCTGTGGCCGCTGTTCTACGCTGATACGCCGGACGACATCCTGCTGCTGCCGCTCAACCCCTTCGTTCGCGACGAAGCGCCGCGTGAAGCGGGCGAGATCATGGATCGGCTGAACGAGATCCTGTTCAACGCCCCTCTGGTCGCCGAGTTGCGCGCCGTCGCCTTCGTTCAGGACCTGATCGCCGAGGGCAAGCTGAGCCGCAACGAAGACCGCCATCGCGCCGTCCGAATGCACGCGATCGAAGCCGACGACTGGCTGGGCAGCCTGTCGCTGTCGACCAAGTTCGACACCGAATGGAGCTTCCTCAACGACCTGAAGTCGCGCGGACGTCAGGCGGCCGAACACTGGCTGGAAACCTGCGCGCCCCAGGTGGGTCAAGCCTCCAGCGTCGATCTCAAAGCCCGCTTCCTCTAGCCGACAAAGCCCGCCGCGCGGCGCAGGCGGTCGTTGATCGCCTCGCCCAGCCCCTTGTGCGGGATCGACGACACGGCGATGCCCGCAGGCTTGGTCCGGTCCGCTTCGCGCAGCAGCCGGAACAGATTGGCCGCCGCTTCGCGCAGATCGCCAGTCGGGCTCAGGCTCCAGCGCGGTTCGCCGACGCCGGGGCCGAACCCCAGCAGGATCTCGCCCGCCTTCGCCGCCTCGGCCTCGATCCGCACGGGGGCGTCCGGGGCATAGTGTAGTGCCAACCGTCCGGGCGAGCGGTGGCCCTGCCCGTTCTCGGCCAATGGCCCGACCACGGCCTCGATCTCCTCGCGCGTCACCGAACCGGGACGCAGCAGGGCGACGACGCCGTCCAGCACCGAAACGACCGTGCTTTCCACCCCGACCGCGCAAGGCCCGCCATCGACGGCGGCGCCGACCGCATGACCCGTTTCCTCCAGCGCGTCGCTAAAGGTCGTGGGGCTGGGTCGCCCTGAGCGATTGGCCGAGGGCGCCACCACGGCCCCGCCAAAGGCGGCGATCACGGCCCGCGCTCTTGGATGCCCCGGCACGCGCACAGCCACGCTGTCCAGGCCGGCGCGGGCCAGATCGCAGACCCGCTCGCGGTCCCGAACCGGCGCCACGATGGTCAGCGGACCGGGCCAGAAGGCCTCGGCCAACGCCCGCGCCCGCTCGTCGAAGACGGCGATACTCTCGGCGTCCAGGCCATTGGCGACGTGGGCAATCAAGGGGTTGAAGCGCGGTCTTCCCTTGGCCTCGAAGATGCGGGCCACCGCCTGTGGGTTCGAGGCGTCGGCCGCCAGCCCATAGACTGTCTCGGTCGGCAGCGTGACCAGCCGCCCGGTCTTCAGCGCCTCGGCGGCGATTTCGGGGGTGTCGCCTTTCATGGCCGGCGCGGGATCATCGGGATCATGCGGTGCAGCACATTGTCCCGGTTGATGAACTGATGCTTCAGCGCCCCAGCGATGTGCAGGACGATCAGCACATAGAGCAGCTTCGCCACCATCTCATGCGTATCCATAAACTGTCCCGCCGCCTCGCGCCCGCCGCCGACCGGCAGCAGCGGCCACTGAAACAGGCCGAACCAGCTTATCTCGCGACCGCCCGCCGACGACGCCAGCCAGCCGGTCAGCGGCATGGCCAACAGCACGACGTAGAAGGCGATCTGCGTCGTCCGCGCCAGGACGCGCTCCCACCTCGGCATCTCGACCGGCAGGGCGATCAGGGGATTGGCCAGCCGCCAGCCGATTCGTCCCAAGGTCAGGGCCAGGATGGTCAGCCCGACCGCCTTGTGAACCTGCACGAACTCGCGCGACAGCGGCCCCTCGGTCGCATCGTGCGCCATGATCAACGCCACCTGCGCGACGACGGCCAGAGCGATAACCCAGTGCAGGATCAGGGAAACGGTCGAATAGCGGTTCCGAGGTTCGGCCATGGGTCTTTCCTTCCGCGACGGCACAGGTCCATAGCTTGGCGGAACCTCGACCAAAGTCCAAGCGCCCTTGCATCACCCACGCCTCGGGCGTCAGAAGCATGTTGAAGATTCTGGAGACCGCCATGAGCTACCGCGCCCCCGTCCGTGACCTCGCCTTCGCCCTGGAAGCCGTCGCCGGCATTGATCAGGTCGCCGCCACCGGCGCATTCGCCGACTATGACGCCGACGTCATGGGCGCGGTGCTGGAGGCCGCGGGCCAGTTCTCGGAACAGGTTCTGGCCCCCCTGAACCGCCCTGGCGACCTGGCCGGCGCCAAGTACGCTGACGGCGCCGTCACCGCCGCTCCCGGCTTCGTGGACGCCTACAAGCAGTTCGCCGAAGGCGGCTGGACCAGCCTGACCGCCTCGGTCGAGGCCGGCGGCCAGGCCCTGCCCAAGGCGCTGGAACTGGCGGCCTATGAAACCGTCCACGCCGCCAACATGGCCTTCGGTCTCTGCCCCATGCTGTCGCTGGCCTCGATCGAGGCGCTGGAAGCCGTCGGCACAGACCATCAGAAGACCACCTATCTGACCAAGCTGGTCAGCGGCGAATGGACCGGGGCCATGGTCCTGACCGAGCCGCACGCCGGTTCGGACCTGGGCGCCCTGACCACCACGGCCACGCCGAACGGCGACGGGACCTATGCCCTGAACGGCCAGAAGATCTTCATCACCTGGGGCGACCACGACGCCACGGACAACATCATCCACCTGGTCCTGGCCCGCCTGCCCGACGCCCCTGCGGGTCCCAAGGGCATCAGCCTGTTCCTGACGCCCAAGTTCGCCGTCAACGCCGACGGGTCGCTGGGCGAACGCAACGCCTTCCACCCGGTCGGCGTCGAGCACAAGCTGGGCATCCACGCCTCGCCCACCTGCGTCATGGCGTATGAAGGCGCTCGCGCCGAACTGGTCGGCCGTCCGAACGAGGGCCTGGCCCATATGTTCGTGATGATGAACGCCGCCCGCCTGGCCGTTGGCGTCGAGGGCGTCGGCATCGCCGAGCGCGCCTATCAGCACGCCCTCGCCTATGCTCTGGACCGCCGTCAGGGGCGCAGCGTCTGGACCGGCGAGAAGAACGCCCCGATCTTCGACCATCCCGACGTGCGCCGCACCCTGGGCGTCATGAAGGCCAAGATCGCCGCCGCCCGCGCCATCTGCCTGTCCACCGGCGTCGCCGCCGACCTGGCCAAGCACGCCGCCACCGAGGCCGAGCGCAAGGCCTGGAAGGGCCGCGAGGACCTGTTCACCCCTATCGCCAAGGCCTGGTCCACCGACATCGGCTGCGAAGTCGCCTCGCTGGGCGTCCAGGTCCACGGCGGCATGGGCTTCATCGAGGAGACCGGCGCGGCCCAATACTACCGCGACTCCCGCATCGCCCCGATCTACGAAGGCACCAACGGCATTCAGGCCATGGACCTGGTCGGCCGCAAGCTGTCGATGGACGGCGGCGAGTCGGCCCACGCCCTGATCGCCGACATGAAGGCGACCCTGATCGAGATCGACCGCCTCTATGTCGGCAAGCCGGTCGAACGTCTCGCCACGGCCATCGAGGCCGTCGAGGACGCCACCCTTTGGCTGCTGGACGCCAAGGCCGACGCGACGCGGGCCGCCGACGTCCTGGCCGGCGCGGACGCCTATCTGAAGCTGATGGGCGACGTGGTCGGCGGCTGGATGCTGGCCAAGGGCGCGCTGGCCGCCAAGGCCCGCCTGGACGCCGGAAACGGCGACCCCGTCTGGCTGCAAGGCAAGCTGGACCTCTACGAACTCTACGCCGCCAACGTCCTCGGTCACGTCTCCAGCCGCCTCGCTGCGGTGGGCCAAGGCGGCGACCTGCTTCAGGGGCTGAGCGTGGAAGCTCTGGCGGGCTAACGCTCACCGTCCCCCCGGAAGGCGCGCAGCGCCTATCCGGGGCCGCTGGAAGCGCCGGGCCAGAAGTGCTCCGGGCTTTCCGTTTCGCTACGGCGCGACAGGCGTATCCAGCAGCGCAATCGCCTCGCGCACATACTGGGCGTGGGCCACGACGCCGAGCTCCAGCCCCTCGCCGCCGCCCTGGACCTCCTGCACCAGCACCCCGGCGATGTAGGGGTGATCCGGCGTCGGCGCGCCCGGCAGACGGTCGACGGCGGGCGTCCAGAACACCGGCCCGCCCGAGTTGCCTTGTGACACCGCGAAATCCAGCAGGAAGATGGGGAAGTGGCGGATCGGCGTCAGCGGCCAGGAACTGATCCGGCCGAGACGCAGGATCGGAAAGCCCGCCTTGTTGGCCGACAGCCCATGAGGATAGCCCAGCGCCATCAGTTCGTCGCCCGGCCCCACACGCCACTGGTCGAAGGTATTCTCATCAGCCAGCCAGCCCATGGGGATCGCGGCCTGAGCGAACGCAACGGGCGCCGTGATCTCCATAACCGCCACGTCCCGCTCGGGGTGTTGGGTCCACAACGGCGTTCCGGCGGCGTCGCGGATCGGCAAATTCGCGGGCGTGAACTTCCACGCGCCGTCAGCCTCAGCCGTACGCCAGCCGATGCGCGCCTCGGCGCTCGGCATGACATTCAGGACATGGGCGGCCGTGACCAGGACCACGCGAGGGGCCCCGTCGGGTCGAGGGGCGGAAATCAGGAAGCCGGTGCCGACCTTGCGCGTGCTCTGGTCCAAAGGCTGGTCGATCTGCACCGTGGCGTTGATCAGGCCGACAGTCAGATCCCAAGGCGCAGGGGCGACGGCGGCGGGCGGTGCGGGCGGAACATCCTGATCGATCATCCCGCCATTTGACGCCGCACGTCGGCGGGCACAAGGTCCGCCCGAACCATTGGGGAGCCTATTGATGAATCGCCGCGAACTGATCGCCTCGACCGCCGCCGTCGGCCTCGCCGCCGCCTCCCCTGCACTCGCCCGTTCGACTACCGGAGCCTCGATGTCCCTGCCCCAACCGCCCGTCGCCAAGAAGGTCCCCGTCCGCATCGAGCAGTTGGGCCGCGTCCGCGTCGATGACTATCAATGGATGAAGGACGACAACTGGCAGGCCGTCCTGCGCGATCCCTCGCTGATCAAGGCGGACGTCAAGGAGCACCTGACCGCCGAGAACGCCTATCGCGAGGCGGTCATGGCCTCGACCCTGCCGCTGCAGGCCGCGATGTTCGAGGAGATGAAGGGCCGCATCAAGGAGGACGACAGCTCCGTCCCCGCCGCCGACGGCGCGTGGGAGTACTACACAGAGTACCGCACCGGCGAGCAGCACCCGCGCTACATGCGGGTTGAGCGCCAGGGGACCTGGATGGTTGACGGCCAGCCCGTGACCAAGACCTTCATCAAGGCCCCGACGCCTCAGCTCCTGCTGGACTGCAACGCTCTGGCCGAGGGCAAGGCCTATTCCGAGGTGTCGGCTGTCGAGCACAGCCCCGACCACGCCCTGTTCGCCTATGCCGAGGACGCGCAAGGCTCCGAGGTCTTCAAGATCTATGTCAAGGACCTTGCGACCGGCGAGGTCCTGCCCGACCCCATCGAATCGGCTACCGAGAACTTCACCTTCTCGCCGGACAGCCAGTGGATCTTCTGGACCAACCGCGACGACAACGGCCGCCCGGACAAGATCTTCCGCCGCCCCGCACGCGGAGGCGAGACCACCCTGGTCTATGAGGAAACCGACGACGGCATGTTCCAGAGCGTCGGCCGCACCTCCGACGACGCCTTCATCATCATCGGCATCGGCAATCAGGAAACCTCGGAAGGCCGCATCATTCCGGGCTCGGACCCGACCGCGACGCCGGTGGTGGTCGAGCCGCGTCATACCGGCCGCCTGTACGACCTCGACCACTGGGGCGACCGCTGGGTGATCCGCACCAACGCCGACGACGCCATCGACTTCAAGGTGGTCGAGGCCCCGACCGACGCCCCGGCCAAGGCCAACTGGAAGGATCTGATCCCGCACACGCCGGGCCGTTTCATCGAGGGCGTGGCCCTGGTGAAGGACTATCTGGGCCGTCAGGAGCGCGCCGAGGCCAATACGAAGATCGTCATTCGCGACCGGGCCGGCGCCGAGCACGAGATCGCCGTGGACGAGCCCGCCTACGCCCTGTCGCTGGGCGGGGCGTCGGAGTTCGACACTACGGTCATGCGCTATGGCTACAACTCGCCGTCCACGCCGACCTCAACCTATGACTACGACCTGAAGACGCGCGAGCGAACCCTGCGCAAGGTTCAGGAAGTGCCCTCGGGCCATAACCCCGCCGACTATGTGGTCGAGCGGCTGAACGCCCCGGCCTCGGACGGTCAGCTGGTGCCGGTGACGGTGCTGCGCCGCAAGGACACGCCGGTCGACGGCTCGGCGCCCCTGCTGCTCTACGGCTACGGCTCCTACGGCATCCCCATGGCGGCCAGCTTCTCGACCAACCGGCTGTCGCTGGTGGATCGCGGCTTCATCTACGCCATCGCCCATATCCGCGGCGGCTCGGACAAGGGCTGGGGCTGGTTCCTGGACGCCCGTCGGATGACCAAGAAGAACACCTTCACCGACTTCATCGCCTGCGCCGAACACCTGATCGAGCGCAACTATGCGACGGCGGGCAAGATCGTGGCCCAGGGCGGGTCGGCGGGCGGTCTGCTGGTGGGCGCCGTCACCAATATGCGTCCTGACCTATGGGCCGGGGTGATCGGCAGCGTGCCCTTCGTCGATGTGATCAACACCATGAGCGACACCAGCCTTCCGCTGACGCCGCCGGAGTGGCCCGAGTGGGGCAATCCGATCGAGGACGCCGCGGCCTACGACTACATGTACAGCTACAGCCCCTACGACCAGATCGAGGCCAAGCCCTATCCGGCGGTGCTGGCCACCGGCGGCCTGTCCGACCCGCGCGTCACCTACTGGGAGCCCGAGAAGTGGGTGGCCAAGCTGCGGCCCGCGACCACGTCGGGCAATCCGGTTCTGCTGAAAATCAACATGACCGCTGGCCACTTCAGCTCGTCGGGCCGCTTCGACTATCTGAAGGACGTAGCCCACGACTACGCCTTCGCCGTCTGGGCCGTCGACAAGGGCTGGCTGAAGGCGTGATCGTTCGGCCGTTTGGAGAAGCCGATCTGGCGGCCGTTACCGCCATCTATGCCGCCAGCGTGCTGAACGGCACCGGGACGTTCGAACTGGACGTCCCGTCTGCCGATGAAATGCGGGGGCGTCTGGCCGCGCCCGCCGCGCTGGGCTTGCCCGTGCTGGTCGCCGAGATCGACGGTCAGGTGGCGGGCTATGCCTATGCCGGCCCCTACCGCCTACGCGCCGCCTATCGCTTTCTCGTCGAGGATTCGATCTACGTCGCCAAGGCGTTTCGCGGGCGCGGCTTCGGCAAGGCCCTGCTCGACGCCCTGCTGAGCGCCTGTGAGGCCCTAGGCATGCGTCAGATGGTGGCGGTGATCGGCGACAGCGCCAACGCTGGTTCCATCGCGCTGCACGCCGCCGCTGGGTTCGAGCACGTCGGGGTCTTCCATGCGGCAGGATGGAAGTTCGACGCCTGGCGCGACGTGGTCTTCATGCAGAAGGCCCTGGGCCTTGGCGCCGCCGCCGCGCCGGACGCCGATGGTCTGGATTGTGGACGCTAGAAGCTGAATTCCCAGATATTTTTGGTGTTCTTAGACATTGCGCTTGACCGCATCGTGAGACGCCCTTATTCGCCCTCTTCTCCTCCTCGCGGAGGGGAATGCGGGTGTAGCTCAGTTGGTTAGAGTGCCGGCCTGTCACGCCGGAGGTCGCGGGTTCGAGTCCCGTCACTCGCGCCATTCTCTTTTAAAGCCTTATCAGAGAATGGCGCGCTCCCCGCCCGCCCGGCAGCGACCCTCACAAATCACTACGATCCGGATACAGCAGGACCGCTCGGAGTTTATCGCCGCCGAACGCCGTCATGGCGCCATCCGTGCGCACTGGATGCTACCGTGAGCGCACTTCTACATTCGCCATTCGAGGTCTGAACAGTAGCCCCCTCAGGTCGAACGCGCCGCGGCCATCTCTGCCTTTGAAACGAAAAATGCCGCCGGGCTTTACCGTTTTCATATTTCAGATATCAACGCTAGACAAAGATACCCTTCTGTTCAAGGTATTGGACGGCGAGCGAAAATGCATCGCGTCGGGGGAGAGCGTGATGCGCAAGTCCGCACAAACAAAGATGATCGAAGCCATTACCGCGCAGCGACGCCCTCAGCGCGACAGCAGGACACGGCTAGCCAAGCCCCCAGACGAAATGCTGGACCATCCGCCGCCCGCGCCGACCGGCGGGGACGCGCAGGTCAAACATTCAACGACGACACCCCCTGCAAGGCCCGGCCAAATGCTAAGAGCATTCCGGATCGCTCGGGGGCTAGATCAAGTTCAGTTGGCAGAGACACTGGGTTGCACCCAGCAAATGGTCGACCTGCTGGAAAAGGACCGACGCCCGCTTCAACCTCATCACGCCTTTGCCCTCGCCGAGGCTTTCGATCTCCACCTTACCCTTGTCGAGGGCAGAGGAATGCCATTGCCCGAGCTCACCCTCGCTGCCAGCGTCGTCAGCGACCGCCTCGGCCGCCAGATGATCGAAGCCTTCCTTCACCTGGAACACGCTGATCGATACCGGATTGTCAGCCTCACCGAGCGACTGGCAAGGGACAGCAGGAGCGCCCCCCCTCACTAGGCAGAGAGAAGGCGCCGTGGACCTCCTCCTCGACGATCCAGCCGACGAGCACCGCTACACGGGTCTGCATGGACACCCGCCACGCCCTCATAGAGAGACGGGATGCGGTTCGTCCGTGACTAGGCCAGCTCTGCTTCTGTCCGGGCAATCCTGAGGTCATCAACAAGGATCGCACGCGCCCGTCGCCGCTCTTCGACATCGGGCAGACGCAGCACATAGGAGGGATGAAGCGTAAGTAGAACGCGCGCGCCATCCGGCGTTTCGATCACCTCGCCTCGCTCAGCCAAAATGGAAGGCTTTCGCCCCAGGACCGCCAGGCCAGCTGTCGCCCCCATTGCAACAATCAGCCGCGGTTTGACGAGGTTTCGTTCCTGATCAAGCCACCAGCGGCAGGCTTGAACCTCGCCCGCGTTCGGCGTCCTGTGAAGGCGGCGCTTGCCGCGCGGCTCATGCTTGAAGTGCTTGACCGCGTTGGTCAGGTAGATCTCCGCGCGATGGACGCCCGCCTCTGTCAGGGCCGCGTCGAAAACCTGTCCCGCAGGGCCGACGAAGGGCTGGCCAGCCAGGTCTTCATGATCGCCCGGCTGCTCGCCGACGATCATCAGACGAGCTTCTCGCGGTCCCTGCCCGCAGACGCCCTGGGTCGCATCTCGCCACAGGGGGCAACGTCGGCAATTCTGTATGCCGCGATCCAGCTCGACAGGGTTCGAAGTGATCAGCTCATCTGTCGACGATCGGTCCACCGTGGGTGCGCGCAGACGCTGAAACTTCTCGTTTGGCGGCGGGGCCGGCTCAGACACCATGATCTCCGTGCGGAGCGACGCAGACGCCACAAGTTCTGAGATTAGAGACGCTTCGGGCAGGTTCTTCCAATACCGCTTCGGCATTTCCGACTGCATCATCCTGGTGCGAAGACGCGCAGGATTGAAGGTCGAGGCATAATAGGTGCGCCAGAAGTCCTCGATCTCGTCCTCTTGTGGCGCCTCTTCCTGACGCCCCGGAGGACCGAATGACAACGCGTCGCCATCCCAATGAGCCGTCCCATCGGGCGTCAGGATCGACCACCGCATGGTGCTGAACCGCCGCGCGAAGAAGGGCGCAGTCTTCTCCAGCACGCGATGCGCCGGCTCGAACCAGGCCACCCAGCGATCACCGTCCGCATCGCTGGTCTCGCGAAACCGGACGAAGGCCTTCATCTTGTGGCTGGCGCGGTGCACGTTCTTCACCCGTTCAGCCGCCGTCGCCACGTCGGGGTCAGAGACCACCCTCATGAGATCGGGCTCCTCCCTCAGCCTCCACAGCAGCCGATACATCAGGTCGAAGCGGTCGGGCGAGCGATGCAGGATCAGGTCGCTTGCCATTTCGACGAAGGCTCGCGGGACGACGAAAGCAACGTCAGCAGGAACCGGCTCCGCTTCAGCTTCAGCCTCCGCTTCAGCCTCGAAAAGCCCTGCCTGGACAGATTCAGCTGTGACAAAACATGTACTCGCGGGTTCGACGCCCGCCATGCGCAAACGGCGCGCCGCCGCCTTCCATCCGGCGAAATCAGTCTCGCTCGTCAGGACAACAGTGCGCATCAGAACAGGCTCAACTGTTCCGGCGCCCGCTTCGGCGCCAGCCGGGCGCGCAGGTCGGCGGCGTCGGTCAGCCCACCAGGGGTCCAGTCCAGGGCGACGATCCAGGGCCGCACCTTGTCGATCGACCGCGTCAGACGCGCCACGTCTTCCAGGCGCAGCGTGCGATAGCGCCGGACCGACAGGATACGATCCACCGCCTTCACGCCCAGTCCGGGCACACGCAACAGGTCTTCGCGCGTGGCCAGATTGACGTCTGTCGGGAAGACATCGCGTCGCTTCAACGCCCAGGCCAGCTTGGGATCGACCGCCAGGTCCAGCATGCCGTCCGACGCCCCCTCCCCGATCTCGGGTGCGGTGAAACCGTAGAAGCGCATCAGCCAGTCGGCCTGATAGAGACGATGCTCCCGCATCAGCGGCGGTTTCGACAGCGGCAGGATGCTGGAACTGTCGGGAATGGGGCTGAAGGCCGAATAATAAACCCGACGCAGGCCATAGCCGCCATAGAGAGAGGCGCTGCGGTCCAGGATTTCCGTGTCCGGCGCTCCATCTGCGCCGACGATTAGTTGGGTCGACTGTCCAGCCGGCGCGAAGGCCGGCGGACGCGCCCGGTCCCGCTTCTCGGGCTTAGCCGCCTCCAGCCGCAGCCGCACCTGCCCCATGGTCTTGCGGATCAGGCGGGCGTCTTTCTCGGGCGCCAAACGCCCCAGGGCCTCGTCGCGCGGCAGCTCGATATTGGCCGACAGCCGGTCGGCATAGCGCCCCGCCAGCGCCACCAGCCGCTCATCCGCCTCGGGGATCAGCTTGAGATGGATATAGCCGCGAAAGTCATGGTCTTCACGCAGGCGACGCGCAACTTCGACCAGTTGCTCCATCGTATAGTCGCCCGAACGGACGACGCCGGACGACAGGAACAGCCCCTCGATATAGTTGCGCTTGTAGAAGGCCAGGGTCAGATCGACGACCTCCTCGACCGTGAACCGCGCCCGCTCGACGTTCGAGGATGACCGGTTGATGCAGTAGACGCAGTCGTAGATGCAGAAGTTGGTGAGCAGGATCTTCAGCAGACTGACGCAGCGCCCGTCGGGCGTATAGGCGTGACAAATGCCCATCCCCTCGGTCGAGCCCACGCCCTTGCCGTTGAGGGAGTTGCGCTTGGGCGCGCCGGACGATGCGCACGAGGCGTCATACTTGGCCGCATCAGACAGGATGGAGAGCTTTCGTCGGAGGTCGATACGCGCCATGTGTTCATGATACGTTCCAAATTCAAATCGGTACAGCGTGGCCGTAAACTATGGGTTCAGAAGGCCATCGGCGCCGTCTGCCAGAGGACGCCGATCGCGGCGACCAGAACACCAGTCAGGCCCACCCGCCGCTCCCACGCCTCCGGACCGAAGACCTCGCGTCGCCCTCTCGAGAGCCACACCGCCATGGCGATGTCGGCGAGCAGACAACCCATGCTGAAGGCCAGCCCTATCCAGCGCGCGCTCGCCGCCTCGCTGGACGACCAGACGTCGGCGGCGCTGGAAATCAGATAGACGCCGATGAAGTGTACGGCCCAGATCAGCAGGCCGCCGGTCATCCTCAGCCAGCGCCTCATATCCCGCTGCCCGGAAAAAGGCGGACCAGCAGCATGACGCCAATCGACTGCGCAGCGGTGAAGGCCAGAAAGAGGCTGATCAGGTCCACCGTCGAGGGGCGTTCCGACGCCAAGCGACCGAACAGACGCCTCAGCAAGACATAAAGCCCCATCAGGCCGCCGATGGCTGCGAAGGTTCCAGCCCAGCTCAGCAAGGCATAGACCGAAGCGCCCTGGCTGGAGACCTCCGGCCGCAAGCCCGTCGTCCACCACGCCCGACCCTCCACGATTGAAGCCGCGATCACCCCGGCGGAGGCCAGCACCAGCAATCCTGTTGCGGCTGAGACCGCGCCGTCGCGCGCCATTCTCACGGCCCGCGGCGCGGCGAGCGCGCAAACGCCGGCCACGGCCAGCAAGCCGACGGAAACCAGGAGCGAACTGATCGGCGGCGGAGCCTCCCACAGATCCGGCCGTCGGCTCCACAGGAAGACATAGGAGAACCCCGCCAGCAGGCAGACCATCCCCCCGACGATCAGGACGATCACCATGGCCCACCAGCCGTGGCTGGACGGACCAGATACATAGTTGGGCACGCGGATGCCCGCACCGATCTCCGTCGTCTTGCGCGCATGCGGCGCGTCCAGGAACCAGCACCAGCGCATGATGCAATAGATGGCCAGCACGCCGCTAATGACGGCGGCGGCATAGGCCTGGATGGTCAGGATCAGGAAGAAGCCCGCCGTGAAGACCGCGCCGAACAGATGCCAGCCTGAAGGACGGGGGATGCGCAGCACATACTGCGGCTCCGCGTTCAATGGGCTGGTCACGAGAGTCTGCCGCTCGCCCCGGGCCGCGCCCGGCAGGAAATAGCGGCCCGCTGCGACGTCCCCCGCCAGCCACTTCTGATCCCACAAGGGATAGAGGCTCTTCACCACCGGGATCGACCGGACCGAATAGAAGCCGCTGGGCAGCCACTCCAGCCCTGGACCGTCGTGGATGTTGCCGGCCTCGCGGGGGCCGAATGGCCGGAAGTTGCGGATCATGTCGATGACCCACAGCAGGACGGCCAGACCGAACATGAAGGCGCCGATGGTCGAGATGAAGTTGGGCAGATCCCAGCCTCGGCCCGGCAGGTAGGTATAGACCCGCCTCGGCATCCCCATCAGCCCCGTCAGGTGCATGGGCATGAAGGCCAGGTTGTGCCCGGCGAACATCAGCCAGAAGATCCACTTCCCCCAACGTTCGCTCAATGGCCGCGCGCTGGACATGGGCAGCCAATAGTAGATGGCGGCGAACAGAGGGAAGACCATGCCGCCGATCAGGACGTAATGCAGGTGAGCGACGATGAAATAGCTGTCGTGGGCCTGCCAGTCGAAGGGCACCATGGCCACCATGACCCCGGTCAGCCCGCCCATGACGAAGATGACCATGCCGCCGACGGCGAACAGGCCCGGCGTCGAGAACCGCATCCTGCCCGCCGCTATGGTCGCGATCCAGGCGAAGACCTGCACCCCGGCCGGAACGCTGACCGCCATCGAGGCCGCGCTGAAATAGTTGATGCTGATCTGCGGCATGCCCGTGGTGAACATGTGGTGGGCCCAGACGCCGAAGCTGATGAAGCCCGTCGCCAGCATAGCCATGACCACCAGCGGGTGTCCGACCAGAGGCGTCCGCGCCATGGCCGGAATGATGGTCGACATGGCCCCCGCCGCCGGCAGGAAGATGATGTAAACCTCCGGGTGGCCGAAGAACCAGAAGAGGTGCTGCCACAGCATCGGGTCGCCGCCCTTGAGCGGGTCGAAGAAGGGCCAGCCGAGCGCCCTTTCCAGCTCGAGCAACAGGGTCGCCAGGATGATGGACGGGAAGGCGATGATGATCATGGAGGCGAAGATCAGCATGGCCCAGGCGAAGACCGGCAGCTTGTCCAGGGTCATGCTCGGCGCCCGCGTCTTCAATACCCCGACGATGATCTCGATGGCCCCCGCGATCGCCGAAATCTCGATGAAGCCGATGCCCAGCAGCCAGAAGTCGGCGTTGATGCCGGGTGAATAGGTCATGCTGGTGAGCGGCGGGTACATGAACCAGCCCCCGTCCGGGGCCAGACCGAAGAACAGGGAGCAGAAGAAGGCCAGCCCCCCGATCAGATAGGCCCAGAAGGCATAGGCCCCCAGCCGCGGGAACGGCAGGTCACGCGCGCCCAGCATCTGGGGCAACAGCAGGACGCCCAGAGCCTCAACCGCCGGAACGGCAAACAGGAACATCATCACCGTGCCATGCATGGTGAAGATCTGGTTGTAGGTGTCCTGCGGCAGGAACCCTGTCATCGGCAGGGCCAGCTGCGTCCGCATCAGCAGGGCCAGGACCCCCGCCAGCACGAAGAAGAGCATGGCCGCGCCGACGTAATAGACGCCGATGATGTTGTTATTGGTGGCCGTGATCCATTCCCACGGCGAGCGCGGCCCGCACCAGGCCTGCTCAAGCTGCTCCAGCTCGCCCTCGGGTCTGGGCTCCGTGGTCGGAAAGCGATCGTACTTGTCGACGTCGAAGCCCGTTTCCGACGTCATTTGAGGCTTTCCAGATAGGCCGCGACATCACGCAGCTCCTGTCCGTTCAGGACGGAATAGGAGGGCATGCGGTTGCCGGGCTTGATGCCCTGGCTGTCGGCGATCCACCCGGCCATCGTGCCCTGATTATTGGGCAGGATGCCCGCGCCCAGGGTCTGGCGCGACCCGACGTGGGTCAGGTCCGGCCCGGCCAGACCATTGGCCTCGGTTCCCCGGATCGTATGGCAGGCGCCGCAGCCCGAGGCCGTGAACACCGCCGCGCCAGGCAAGCCCGACACCGCCGCCGGAGCGGCCTGCTTGACACGCCACGCCGCAAAATCAGCAGGCGAATGGGCCACCACCACCAGTCCCATCAGGGCGTGGGGGCCGCCGCAGTATTCGGCGCACTGGCCCGCATAGACGCCGGGCTCGTCGGCCTGCAGACGCATGAAGTTGCGCCGTCCGGGGATCATGTCGGTCTTGCCGCCCAGACGCGGAATCCAGACGCTGTGGATCACATCCGCGCTTTCCAGTTCCAGCACCACCGGACGACCGGCGGGAATGTGGACCTCATTGGCGTCCTGAACGATTTCACGTCCCTGACCATCGAGATAGGCCACCCGCCACCACCACATCTCGCCGGTGACGCGGACCCGCATCTCGCCCGGGCGAGGTGTATCGGCCACGCGGGCTGTCACGCTCAGCCCGTAAATCAGCAGGCCGGTCAGCACGACGACGGGAAAGGCCAGGCCGCCGATCCACACCAGCTTCTCGCCCGCGACACGACGTTTCCACCGACGCGGGCCGAACAGGGCGACGCCGAGCGCGACCAGCACAAGGGTCAGCACCACGGCTCCCATGATGAACAGGACCCAGGCGACCGTCGTCACCGGTCCGGCGAAGGGACCGGCCGGATCCAGCACCGGCGGCGGCCAACCGCTCAGCATGGCGGGCGTCTCAATCGTCATCGAGCGTATAGAGATAGGCCGCCACGTCGCGGGCTTCGGCGTCCGTCAAAGGCATGGGCGGCATTCCCGTATCGGGCAGCAGGGCCGGTGCGTCCCGCACAAAGGCCGCCATCACTGCGGGCTGATTGGGCAGCCGACCGGCGATCAGCGGTCGCGCCGCCATTCCAGCCAGATCGCCGCCCGTACGGCCCTGCGGCCAGCGAACGCCGGGGATGGCGTGACAGGCGGCGCATCCATGATGCCCGATCAGCCTCAGCCCTTCGGCGGCGTCGGTCTGGGCCAGCGGGCGCGGCGCATTCGCCTTGTCTGCGCAGGCCATCAAGGCGACGCACAGCCCCGCCGACAGCAGCAAGGCCCCTATGGTCCGCATCGTCGGTACATGATCGCATCCGCCCCTCTCCAGCTTCACCAGAACCCAATCCTTCGCAGCCTGAGGAGTTCCCCGTCTGGAACCGGGACCATAAGGCGGTGTTGGAACAGGGTGCGCGCCCTCCCTTCCCTCACGCTTCTCGGCCTAATTCTTGTCGGCCCCGGGCTCGTCGCGTGCGACGCCAAGCCCGGCGAGACCGACCGCGCCTTCTCGGCGTCTGGCCAGGTCATCGCCATGGGTGGCGGGGCTGGCGGAGCGGCCAATGCCTGCTTCACCTGTCATGGACTGCAGGGGCAGGGCGACGGCGTCTCGACCCCGCTCCTGGCCGGGCTGGACGCCGGCTATCTGCAAAAACAGATGGAAGACTACGCCAGCGGCCTGCGGCCGGACGACGTCATGAGCCGCATCGCCAAGGATCTGGACGGCGACAGCCGTCGTGCCGTCGCGGTCTTTTACGCCGGTCTGCCCTCCTCAACGTCAACCATCGCGACTCATTCCGCCTCGCCGCCGATCTGGCGGACGGGCGACGTTTCGCGCGGGATCACGGCCTGCGCATCCTGTCACGGCTCCAATGGCCAGGGCGCCGGTGAAGGCCAGCCGATCGTGGCCGGCCAGCCTGTCGCCTATACGCTGGAGCAGATCGACCGCTGGAAATCCGGCAAGCGCCGCAACGATCCACGCGGCGTCATGGCTGCCGCCGTCCAGAGGCTGACGGACGCAGAAGCGCGCGCCATAGCCCAGTGGCTGTCCGACCAACCCGTTTCTCCAACGCCCGCCAGCGCCTCTGCCAGCGCGTCCGTTTCGGCCGCAGCTGCGGCGCGACCGGCAGCATCGCGTGAAACACGTCGTCCCGATCGATCAGATGGTGCTTGAGCGCCGCCCCCGCATGGATCGGGATCATCAGCAGCAGCGCCGCGACCATGGCCCAATGCATCCATTCGGCGCCGGCCTCGATCGCCCATAGCTGGGTGTTCGAGACGTCCTGCATCGGCAGCAAGGGCCAAGGGATAAAACCCGCCGCCGCCAGCTGGGTATCTCGCGCGGTGGCCGAGATCATCGCCCATCCCGACAGCGGCAGGCCGAACAGACAGATGTAAAAGACATAGTGGGTGATGTGCGCCGCCAGGCTCTCCCAGCCGGGCTTGTCCGCGTCATTGATCAGATTGGGCGCCGCCAGCCGCCAGGACAGGCGGCCGATGACCAGCAACAACATCAGCAGGCCGATGGCGAAATGCACGTCATAGGCCGCTGCCTTGGCCCCGCCGACCGGCAGCCGCCCCATCCACCAGCCCCAACCGAGCTGGAAGAAAACCAGGCCCGCCATGGTCCAGTGGAAGACGATGGCGACCGGCGAATAGCGGCCTTCGTCGTGGTGGCCCGCCGCCCATTCCAGCGCCTGTGCGATCAGCCGGTCGATCATGCCGGACGCGCCGCCTCCCCGCCGCTGAACAGGCCGCTGATCCGCCATAGGGCGACGAGGAGATAGGCCGCCGCCGCCGGGGCCCACATGATCAGGCCCGCCGCCTGCTGGTCTTCAAGCGGGGTCATGCCCCAGGCCAGGGTCGTGGCGAAGTGAGGCGAATAGAGCGGCTGACCCGCAAACAGGATGAGCGCCCCCAGCAAGCCCATCAACAGCATGGCCGCCAGCAGGCCTGCCACCGCCGCTGCGGCGTTCGACGCGCGCACAGCCGCCCAGAACCAGACGGCGCTGCCCAGAATGGTCAGCTGCATGACCCAATAGACCAGGTCGTTCGAGAGAGCCGCAGCATAGAGATCAGGCGCGTGCCAGGCCCAGAAGACGACGGCCTGGACAGCCGTCGCCAAGGCCAGTCGCGGCGCCCTCAGCCTGGGCAGCCCCAGAGCCAGCAAAGGCGCCGCAGCGAGCAGGAGCAACAGATGGTGCAGCGTACGGGCCGTAAACAGGGCTGAACTCAACGCGCACAGCGGCGAGATGAAGACAAGAACCAGCACCCCCGCCGCGCCCAGCAAGAACGGTGATCCGGGGCGCCGCTTCATCGTCAGGAAGACTCCAGCCGCGATGAAAAAGCCCAGCGCCACCAGAAGCACCGGATCGCCGTTCCAGCGTCCCAGCACATCCACTGGATCGGGCGCGGGTCCGCAATAGGGCGTCCAGGGCGTCATCGTCATAGTCGGCTAACGACCCGGAACGGCGACGGTTCAATCATGCTTCGCGACCGTGACGCCTCAACGCGAGGGGGCGATCCGCCAGACCGTGTTGGACAGGTCGTCAGCGACCAGCAGAATTCTTTTCGCCGGATCAAAGGCCACGCCGACCGGGCGGCCACGGGCCTCGCCGTCCTTGAGGAAGCCGGTGGCGAAATCGATGGGCTGTCCCACGGGGCGGCCGCCGCTGAACGGCACCCAAGCCACCTTGTAGCCGGACGGATCCTCGCGGTTCCAACTGCCGTGCATGCCGATGAAGGCCCCGTCAGCGTACTGGCCGCCAAAGCCGCCGCTGCGCGCGAAATCAAGACCAAGCGCCGCGACGTGCGAGCCCAGGGCGTAGTCGGGCTTGACGGCCTTGGCGACCACGTCCGGCTTCTGCGGCCTCACGCGCGGATCGACGTTCTGGCCCCAATAGCTATAGGGCCAGCCATAGAAGGCGCCGTCGCGAACCTGCGTCAGATAGTCGGGCACCAGTTGCGGGCCCAGTTCGTCACGCTCGTTGACCACCGACCACAGGAGACCGGTGGTCGGCTCGATCGCCAGGGCTGTCGGGTTGCGGATGCCGGTAGCGATCGTGCGACGCGCGCCGGTTGCGCGGTCGATTTCCCAGACCACGGCCCGCTCTTCCTCCACGGCCAGGCCGCGTTCGCCGATATTGGAGTTGGAGCCGATGCCGACATAGAACTTGGTCCCGTCCGCACTGACAGTCAGGGACTTGGTCCAGTGATGGTTTATACGAGAGGGCAGTGCTGTGACCCGCTCCCCCCGCGTCGCTATACCGGTCTGCCCCGGCTGGAAGGCGAAGCGGGTCAGCGCGCCCTGTTCGGCGACGTAGAGGTAGCCCTCCACATAGGCCAGACCGTATGGCGCATCCAGATTCTCGACCAGAACAGCGCGAAGTTCGGGGACCCCGTCGTTATCGGCGTCGCGCAGCAGGGTGATGCGGTTGCCGCCGCTGATCTTGGTGTTGCCCTGCTTCTTGATGAAACCGGCGATCACGTCCTTGGGGCGCAGCGGCGGCGCGTGACCGCCGCGCCCCTCGGCCACCAGCACGTCGCCGTTCGGCAGGACCAGCATCTGACGCGGGATTTTCAGGTCGGTCGCAAAGGCGCTGACGGTAAAGCCCTGCGGAACGGTCGGCGCCTCGCCGTTCCAGCCGGCTGGCGGACTGATCTTCATCGCTGGGACCAGGGTCTCGTTTATTCTTGGCAGGTCGGGGGCGCCGCCCGTCTGGTTGAGCTTGGGATCGCTGGCGTTACCGCAGGAGGCCACGGTGAACGCCATCGCAAAGGTCGCGGCGCTGGCGGCAAGCAGGTTCTTGTTCATCAGATGGTCTCCCGCGCAGAATAGGCGATCCAGCCGGCGACGAAGACCAGCAAGGTGCATAGGAGGGACAGGATCAGGCCGAAAACGCCGACCGAGCTCCACGCGTCCTGGCTGTGCTTGAAGGCGTTGACCAGCCCCAGCATCCAGGCCAGGGCAAGCGCAACCAGATGAATCAGGCTGAGGCGCGACCGACCGCGCCGCGCACCAACGACAAAATCGATGATGGAGAAGACGCCCGCGATCCCGCCGAACACCAGCGCCCCGGTGATCAGCCAGGCTGAGAAGTTCGTCCACTGGATCTCCGCCGTCTTCAGATAGGCGATGTCGGTGAACAGGGCGAAGGTGAAGAGGCTGATCGGAAACGCCAGCAACATGCGGTGTAGTGGTCGAACCAACCCGCCGGATAGTCCATGGATGGTCATGTCGCCCTCTCCCTAAAGCCTGGCTTTGGCTAACTGCTTAGCAGCGAGATGGTTCACCGGCTTGCGTTGTGCCGTCGAACGCTTGCAACGCTGGCGACCGTACGACGTTCTCCCTTCCCATAATCGACCCCGCTCTCAGCCCCGACGCATGACGTCCCTCAGGAGACACCCGAACGCGCATGCGCCCGCCTGATCACGGTCCCGCCTCGGTCCTCCGACCAACGCCCGCCGGCCTATGGTGCCCGGAGGGCGATTTCTACATCGATCCGCCGCGCCCCGTAGATCGAGCCGTCATCACTCACGGTCACGCCGACCATGCGCGTGCCGGCCACGGCTCCGTTCTGGCCACGCCTGAGACCCTGGCCATCATGGGCGAACGTTACGGCGTGGACTTCGCGGGTCAGACCCAAGCTCTGACCTATGGCGAACGGCTGAAGGTGGGCGGCGTCGAGGTCTCGCTGGCCCCCGCTGGGCACGTCCTAGGCTCGGCTCAGGCGACCGTGAGACAGGCAGGCCTGACCATCACCGCCTCGGGCGACTACAAGCGTCGCCGCGACCCGACCTGCGCCGCCTTCGAACCCGTGCCCAGCGATGTCTTCATCACCGAGGCCACCTTTGGCCTGCCGGTCTTTCGCCATCCCCCCGACACGCAGGAGATCGGTCGCCTGCTGCGTTCAGTCCAGCAGTTTCCGGAACGCGCCCACTTGGTGGGGGCCTATGCGCTCGGCAAGGCGCAACGGGTGATCCGCATGCTGCGCGAGGCGGGCTATGACGAAACCATCTATGTGCATGGGGCGCTTGAACGCCTCAATCGGCTCTATGAGCATTTCGGCGTCGATCTGGGACCGCTGGCCCCGGCGACCGGATCAAAGGCCGACTTCGCCGGGCGCATCGTCATCGCCCCGCCGTCCGCCATCGCCGACCGCTGGAGCCGACGCTTCCCCGATCCAGTGACGGCCTTCGCCTCGGGCTGGATGAGCGTGCGGGCGCGGGTGCGCCAGCGCGGCGTCGAACTGCCGCTGATCCTTTCCGACCACGCCGACTGGGACGAACTGACCGCTACCCTGACCGAACTCTCGCCACAGGAGATCTGGATCACTCACGGCCGCGACGACGCCCTGCGCCGCTGGGCCGAACTACAGGGACTGACGGCTCGCGCCCTGCACCTGGTCGGCTATGAAGACGAGGATGACGACTAATGCGCGCCTTCGCCGCCCTGCTGGATCGTTTGTCGTTCACGGCGTCGCGCAACGCCAAGCTGCGGCTGATCCGCGACCACCTGGCCGACGCTCCCGATCCCGACCGGGGCTGGGCCCTGGCGGCTCTGACCGGCGCCCTGTCCTTCACCGCCGCCAAGCCTGCTATGATCCGTCAGGTGGTCGAGGGACGCGTCGATGCCGAACTGTTCCGCCTGTCGTACGACTATGTCGGCGATCTTGCTGAGACGGCCGCCCTGATCTGGCCGGCCCGTCACGGGGCCAACCGCGAGCCGGAACTGTCCGAGGTCATCGACACCCTGAACACCGCCAAGCGCGGCGAGGTTCAGGGCCTGCTGGAAGGCTGGCTCGACGCCCTGGACGCCGACGGCCGCTGGGCCTTGCTGAAGCTGGTGACGGGCGGTCTGCGCGTCGGCGTCTCGGCGCGGCTAGCCTGGCAGGCGGCGGCGGATTACGGCGGCGTCGAGGTCGCGGACATCCAAGAGGTCTGGCACGCGCAAAGCCCGCCCTACGCCGACCTTCTGGCCTGGCTGGACGGCAAGACCGAGCGCCCCTCGGCCATGGCGCATGGACGCTTTCGCCCCGTCATGCTGGCCCAGCCGATCGACGAGGCCGTCGACCTGCCCCGCCTCGGCCCCGCCGCCTACGCCGCCGAATGGAAATGGGACGGTATCCGGGTTCAGGCCGTCAGCGAGGCCGGGGTGAAACGCCTCTACAGTCGCACCGGCGAGGACGTGTCCGACGCCTTTCCCGATGTCCTCGCCGCATTGGACTATGAGGGGGCAATCGACGGCGAGCTTCTGGTGCTGCGCGAGGGTCGAGTCGCCCCTTTCGGCGACCTGCAACAAAGGCTGAACCGCAAGACCGCTGAAGCCAAGCTGATGGCCAGCCACCCGGCGGGCATACGCGCCTACGACCTGCTGGCTGCCGAGGGCGAGGACCTGCGCGCCCTGCCCTTCGCCGAGCGCCGCGCGCGGTTGGAGACCTTCGTCGCCGCCGTCGGGTCAGACCGCATCGACCTGTCACCCCTGGTGCCGTTCGAGACCTGGGACGAGCTGGCCGCCCGCCGCGCCGAACCCCCGCCCGGCGATCCGCAGTCGGCCGAGGGTCTGATGCTGAAGCGGCTGGACAGCGTCTATGAGGCGGGCCGCCCCAAGGGGCCGTGGTTCAAGTGGAAGCGTGATCCGCACCTGATCGACGCCGTGCTGATGTACGCCCAGCGGGGCCACGGCAAGCGATCCAGCTTCTATTCCGACTACACCTTCGGCGTCTGGACCGAGGACGCGGATGGCATCCATGTGCTGACCCCGGTAGGCAAGGCCTACTTCGGCTTCACCGACGAAGAGCTGAAACAGCTCGACAAGTTCGTGCGCGACCACACGCTGGAACGCTTCGGCCCCGTGCGTTCCGTCACCGCCACACGCGAGTTCGGGCTGGTTCTGGAGGTCGCCTTCGAAGGCCTGCAGAGATCGAAACGCCACAAGTCCGGCGTCGCCATGCGCTTTCCCCGCATCAGCCGCATCCGCTGGGACAAGCCGGCCAAGGAGGCCGATGAACTGGCCACCCTTGAGCGGTTGCTGGAACAGGCTTCTGCCTGATCGAAGGTCGCAGGTCGATCAACCGGTTCGCTCGAAACGCCACTTCATGATCAAGACGCCGCTGGCCATCACCAGCGCGCAGGCATTGGCGATCGTGACCGGCCAGGCCTCGGTCAGAACGCCATAGGCCACCCACAGGATGAAACAGGTCACGGTCAGACCATAGGTTTTGAAAGAGACGCTGGACGCGTCGCGCTCCTTCCAGATCTTGAAGATCTGGGGTGCGAAGCTCGTGATGGAGCAGAGTGCTGCCGCCGTCCCGATGATGTCCGCCAATGAGAACAAGCCTAGCTCCGAAGGTGTTCGACGCCGTCCACCGATCAGCCTCAAAGGCGATAGAGGTCGGCGTCCGGGTCGGGGGTTCCACGAACAGCAGCGGCGACGACCTGGCTTGCGATCACCGAAGACGTAATGCCATTGCCGCCGAAGCCCATGACAGTCCATGCGTGCTCCATGCCCGGCACGGGCGCGATATGGGGCAGACCGGTGACGCTCTCGCCGAAGGCTCCGGCCCAGGCGTAATCGACCTCGAACTCCACCTCAGGAAGAAGTTGTTTCAGCTTCGTCGTGATGCGTGCGGTCTTGCGTTCGAGAAGCGCTCGGCTCGCGTGCGCCGTAGGTGAATCCTCATCCTCGCCGCCGACGATCAACCGCCCGTCATTGCTCATGCGCATGTAGAGGTAGGGGTCAGAGCCTTCCCAGACCATGGTGTCACCTAACCAGGCCGGGCCCGCGAAGCCCGGCGTAGAGGCCAGAGCCCAAGTCGAGACTACGTTGGAATCGGGCGCCGTCACCCCCTTCGGACGTTCATAACCACAGCAGAAAACCACGGCCGATGCCCGTACGGCGAAACCGGTGTTTGTCAGCAGCGTCACCCCGTCCGGGTCGGACACGGCTTCGATCACATCGACTGGGGAGTAGATCCGAGCGCCATTGGCCTCGGCGCGCCGCAGAAGCCCCGCGGTCAGCTGAGCGGGATCGGCGCTGGCGGAACCGACGCTGAGGATGGCCCCAGTGCGGTCGATCCCGAACTGATCACGAACCTCCGCAGCTTTCAGGAAGCGGCTCCCGAGTCCGATCCGGGCCCTCGCTTCGGCCTCGTCTTCGAGCGCTCTGCGGCCATAGGCGTCACCGGCCAGATAAAGGGCGCTACGATCCTGAAAGCCGCAACGGATACGCTCCGCGACAACGATGTTTTTCAGGTCATCGACCGCACGTCGTGACCGCAGATAGGCGCGGCGCGCCTTCGACCAACCCATATGGTCGGCCAGGGCAGTCAGCGGCAGATCGATCTCCCATTGCAGAAGAGCGGTCGATGCGAGGGTCGATCCCGTCAGAGGCGGCCTACGATCAAGGACGGCGACCTCGTGGTCGCGCGACAGCTCATGCGCCATCAGGGCGCCGCTGATCCCCGCCCCGACGATGGCGACATCAACCGATATGGCCTGCTTCAGAGGACGAACGGGCGCCCCCGTGAACGGACTGTCAGCCCAAAGCGAACGACCGCTTCTCAGGTCGCGTTTCTGAGTCAGACCTGTCATTCCTTCCCCCATCAAGCGCAGCCTTTGCATGCGCCTCCCGGAACGCGCGCGCCTGTCGAGGGTTGCTCAAACCATGGCCAAGCCTCTTCGGATCGCGACTTCTGAAACTGATCCGACGCGCCAGCTTCCACCGCTTTTTCAGGACTGGTTCGTCAAACGCGGCTGGGCGCTTCGCGCTCATCAACTGGGCATGATCGACAAGGCCAAGGCCGGCGCCGATGTTCTGCTGGTGGCGCCGACCGGCGGCGGCAAGACCCTGTCCGGTTTCCTGCCCAGCCTGATCGACCTGGCCGAACGCGGTCCGCGCGAAGGCCGACAATCGCTTCACACGCTCTACATTTCTCCCTTGAAAGCCTTGGCGGTCGACGTGGAGCGCAACCTGCTCACGCCGGTTCGGGAAATGGATCTGCCGATCGTGGTCGAATCCCGCACGGGCGATACCGGGCAGGCTCGCCGCCAACGCCAGAAGGTCGCCCCTCCGGACATTCTGCTGACCACGCCGGAACAACTGGCCCTGTTCTGCGCCTGGGAAGGCGCGCGCGACTATTTTCAGGACCTGGAATGCGTGATCATCGACGAGATCCACGCCATTCACGGTTCGAAGCGGGGTGACCTGCTGTCATTGGGGCTGGCGCGGCTAAGGACCTTTGCACCCGGCGTGCGCTGCGTCGGGCTGTCAGCGACGGTGGACGACCCGACCCGTGTAAGGCGCTGGCTGTCGGATAGAGGCGATGACATCGTCCTGGGTCAGGCGGGCGCGCCGGCGCAGGTCGAGGTTCTACTGTCCGAAAACCGGGTGCCCTGGGCCGGTCACACCGCCCAGCACGCGATGGCCGAGGTCTATGAGACCATCAAGACGGCGCGCACGACCCTGGTCTTCGTCAACACCCGCTGGCAGGCGGAATTCGCGTTTCAGGAGCTATGGCGGCTGAATGAGGACAACCTGCCGATCGCCCTTCATCACGGCAGCCTGTCCGCAGAGCAAAGGCGCAAGGTGGAAGCCGCGATGTCGCGCCAGGAACTGAGAGCGGTGGTCTGCACCTCCACGCTGGATCTGGGCATCGACTGGGGCGCGGTTGATCTGGTCATCCAACTGGCGGCTCCCAAAGGAGCCTCGCGATTGGTGCAACGGATCGGACGGGCTAACCACCGCCTTGACGAGGCCTCGCGCGCGGTCCTCGTGCCCGCAAGCCGGTTCGAGATGCTGGAGTGCCAGGCGGCGGTGGAAGCGGTGGCGGAAAATGCGCTCGACGGCGATCCGCCCAGGACCGGGGCACGCGATGTTCTGGCCCAGCACATCATGGGCTGCGCCTGTTCCGAGCCCTTCGACCTGGTGGAGTTGTACGAAGAGGTGCGCCGGGCCGCACCCTATGCAGGACTTTCCTGGGAGGCCTTTGAGCAGGTCGTCGATTTCGTCTCGACCGGCGGCTACGCGCTCAGAAGCTATGATCGTTTCCGACGGATCATTCGCGGTCGCGACGGCCGCTGGCGCGTGCTCAATGAAGAGACAGCAAGACGGCATAGGATGAATGTCGGCGTCATCGTCACGGCCCAGACCCTCAACATCCGCCTGCCCGGTCGCCACGGGTCCGGTCGCAAGATCGGTCAGGCCGAGGAGTGGTATTTCGAACAGCTGACCCCAGGCGACAGCTTCCTGTTTGCGGGCGAGATATGGCGCTTCGAGGGGGTCAGGGGGACGGACGCCATCGTCACCCGTTCGACCGAAAAAGAGCCCAGGGTTCCCAGCTGGGGCGGTTCGAAATTCGCGCTGTCCACCTTTCTGGCCAAGCGCGTTCGTCGAATGATGAGCGACGAAACCTCATGGTCCCGCCTGCCGCACGACGTCTGCGAGTGGCTGTACGCGCAAAAAGCGCACTCCAGCCTGCCCGGCGAAGATGATCTTCTGGTCGAGACCTTCAGCCGGGGCAAACGCCACTACATGGTCTGCTATCCGTTCGAGGGGCGACTGGCGCACGCCACCCTGGCCATGCTGGTCACGCGTCGGCTGGACCGCGCCGGGGTCGGGCCGATCGGCTATCTGGCCAACGACTATGCCCTATGCGTCTGGTCCCTGCGGCCAATGGACAGCCTCGATTTCGACGCCCTGTTCCAGCAGGACATGCTGGGCGACGATCTGGAAGCCTGGCTGGACGAGAGTTTCATGGTGAAACGCGCCTTCAAGGAATGCGCCCTGATCAGCGGCTTGATCGAGCGCCGTATGCCGGGGCATGAGAAGAATGGCCGACAGGTGACCTTCTCCGCCGACCTGATCTACGACACCCTGCGTCGGCACGACCCCGACCATCTGCTGCTGTCCTGCGCCCGCGAGGACGCGGCGCGCGGCCTTCTGGACTTGGCGCGTCTGGGTGAACTGCTGGCCCGCATCTCAGGCCGTATCAGGGTTGAGCGGCTCCGGCATGTTTCACCCTTCGCCGTGCCCCTGTTGATGGAAATCGGCAAGGAGCGCGCGCCCGGAACCTCGGCCGCGGACATGATGCTGGAAGACGCGGCTCTGATCGGCGAGGCCATGTCTTGAGCGTCGCAAAGCTGGAGGCCGCCGACGGCGCCTTCGCCACCCGCCTGGCCGGGGCTGATGTCGTGTTTCGCGTGTCTGGCGCCCTCTGGTTGCCGGGGGAGCGCATGCTGGTGGTCGCCGACTTGCACCTCGAAAAGGGATCCGCCTATGCCGCCCGCGGGCAGCTCCTGCCGCCCTACGACACGCGAGAGACCCTGAACCGGCTCGAGCGCGAGATCGCGACCCTCGCCCCCCGGTCCGTCGTCCTGCTCGGCGACACTCTCCATGACCACGGCGCATCAGCGCGTATCGCCCCTGATGAGCGCGCGCGCCTCGCCGCTCTGGCTGAAAAGCTCCGACTGATCTGGGTCGCCGGCAATCATGATCCCGACGGTGCGGGCGACCTGGGCGGCGAGACCGCGCAGGTGATCAAGGTCGCCGGGCTGTCGCTGCGGCACGAGCCCTCCCCCGGCCCCGCCGATGGCGAGGTGTCGGGACACCTGCACCCCTGCGCACGCATCAGCGGCCCGGCAGGAAGCATTCGCCGTCGCTGCTTTGCCTCCGACGGTAGCCGCCTGATCCTGCCCGCCTTCGGCGCCTATGCCGGGGGACTTAATCTGCGAGATCCTGCATTCACCGGACTTTTTCGCGCGCCCCCGACCGGCTACCTGCTGGCCCGGCGCGTTGCGGCCGTCGCCTATGAAAAGATGCGGCCAGACCACCGCTCCCCAGCCGGCTGATCAAAGCCCTCCCCGTTTGACAGCCCTAGACATGCAGGGGCCAGAACAACAGGATCAGCGGCGGACCGGCCAGAAGCACCAGCAGGCTGAGAGGCGCGCCCAATCTGGGATAGTCGGAGAACTTATAGCCGCCCGGCCCCATCACCAGGGTGTTGCACTGGTGTCCGATGGGGGTGAGGAAATCACAGGCCGCCCCCACCGCCACCGCCATCAGGAAGGGATCGGGATTGAACCCGAGCTGCCTGGCCAGGGTGGCGCCGATCGGCGCGACGATCAGGACCGTCGCCGCGTTGTTCAGGAAGGGGGTCACCGCCATTGAGGCCAACATGACCCCGCAGATCGCCAGCACCCCGGGCAGGCCGCTGAAGACATGTCTCAACAGACCCGCAATCAGCTCGGAACCTCCGGTCTGCTGGATCGCGTCCGAAACCGGGATCAAGGCGGCGATGAGGACCAGAAGCGGTCCGTCCAGAGCGGCGTAGGCCTCCCGCATTTTCAGCCCGCCCATAGCCACGATCACCACGGCCGCGCCAAAGAAGGCCACGGCGACCGGGACAAGGCCGAAACCGACAAGGATCATGGCGATCGCAAGGACGATGGCGGGCAGGAAGCGCTTGCGCCGACTGCCCAGTCGCACCTCCCGCTCAGCCAGGGGCAGCAGATCGAGGGCTTTCAACGCGGTCGGCAAGCCCTGCTCCGCCCCCTGAAGCAGAAGGATGTCGCCCGACGCCAGTTTGGCCGTCCGAAGATGCTGGGTCAGCTCGTAACCGCTGCGCGAGACGCCCAGCAGGTTGATGCCATGCTGCCCGTAGAGGTCCGACTGTCGAACCGACTGGCCCTGCAAAGGCGAGTTACGGCCGACGACGGCTTCGATGACCGCAATCTCCTCGGCGGCGCTCTCCGTGGCGATGGGACGGTTTTCCCGGACCAACTTCAGACGCGCCCTTGCCAAGAAGGCTTCAAGCCCCTGCTGTTCGCCCTCTACAAGCAGGATGTCCCCGGCCTTGACGACCACGTTTCCACGCGGGTTAGGCCGGCGCCGGCCGTTGCGGATCAGGGCCATGATCCGAACCTCCCCCTCCCCGCTTTTCATCAGGGCTGACACCGTCATGGATCCGGGCGCCCAGTCGTCCGGAGCGCTGACCTCGGTGACGTAGGCGTTCGCATCAAGAGCCGCATTCATCACAGCGGCGCTTTGGCGTTCGCGGGGCAGCAGACGATAGCCGAACGCGAGAAAGGCCAGGGCGATGGCCGTCAGGCCGAGACCGACTGGCGCAAAATCATACATGCCGAACGGCTGGCCCACGACCTCCTGGCGCACCTGGGCGACGATGATGTTCGGCGCGGTTCCGACCAGAGTCACCATCCCTCCCGCCATGGCCCCGAAGGCCATAGGCATCAGCAGTCGTGACGGCGCTGACCCGGTGCGGCGGGCCACCTGCAGGGCTACGGGCATCATAATGGCCAGCGCTCCGACGTTCTTGGTGGCCATGGACAGCAGGGTGACGACCCCGGTCAGCACCGGAACCTGGCTCCGCTCGGTCTTCAACAGCGGCAGAACCCGGCGCATCGCCGCTTCGACAATGCCCGAGCGGGCAAAGGCCGCGGAGACGATCAGCGCACAGGCGATGATGACCGTGACGTCGTTCTTGAACCCGTCAAAGGCGGCCTCCGCCGGAACCACCCCAAGGACGAGGCCCGCCACGAGGGCGACCGCCGCCACCAGATCGTAGCGAAACCGGCCCCAGATGAAGGCGCCGATCGTCAGCGCAATCAGTCCGAACGCCAGTCCTTGTTGCAATGTCACGTGTCGCCGCCCCCTCAGTTTCGTCAGTCAACGTCGCGGCCGCACAATCAATTCCGGCTGGCCCCTCGGGAGCGACTGCCCGCCCCGGAGCAAGGACATCAGGCCTTGAGGCGGATCTTCTTTTCGACCTCGACGGCCGCCTTCTCTTCCTTCTTCCGCCTGTTGAAGACGGTGCGCATGTGGCGGAGATCAGCCGGGCTCAACGCCTTTTCAGCCGCGACAAACTGCTCCTGCTCTTCCTCGCGAATGTGATGGAGGTATTCTTCTCGCAGGGCGGCGAAGCGCCGTATCCAGCCGGGAGAGGCCATGTCCCGCGCGGCCAGATCCGCCAGGAGATCATCGATCTCCTTGTGCTCGGCGACGGCGTGGCGGGCGAAATCCGTCGTGGCGGGATTTCTCAGCACGCTGGACCACAGCGCCTGCTCCTCGGCGGCGGCGTGAGCCTTCAATTCATGAACCAGTTCGTCGAAAAGACGCACGCGGTCGGGAGACTTACCCTCTGTCTCCTCCATCATGGCCAGAAGCGCACGGTGGCGGTCATGGTCCTCGACCAACCGACCGAAGATGACAGGGTCCCCCCGGAACTTGGTGGCCGGCGTGCTGCCGATGCGCGCGGCGAGATCAGGTGCGACGGAACGCGCCTTCGCCACGGCTTCAGCCTTGGCCTTTTCAGGCGCCGTGGGCTGTGCCCGTTTCTCGCTCGCCGAAACCGATTTCTGCACGCCCTGCGCCTCCAAAAGCGTCGACCGGCCAGCGGCAGGCGACAAGCTCTACATTCGCAGTACGAACCGTCAGCTGCTTAGCTGGTTCCCTAGCGTACGAAAGCAAGCTTAACGTCGCAGAGCCCCTAGCCGACGACCGGGAACCAGACCGTGAAGCGGCTTCCTGACCCCGCCCCGTTGCTTTCCAACTCAACGGCGCCCTCATGCATTTCGACGAGTTCGCGAACCAGGGCGAGCCCGATGCCGAGGCCTTCACGCGACCGGTCGTCCGGCCCTTTCGACTGCGTGAACAGGTCGAAGACACGGACTTGCATCTCTTCCGGCACGCCGACGCCGTTATCGGCGACATCGATCCGCACACGGTCCGCGACCCGGTTGGCCGACACCTGGATGCGGCCCTCCGATGGCGTGTATTTGGCCGCATTGGTCAGCAGGTTGCTCACCACTTGGGAAAGACGCGTGAAGTCGCCGTCGAGCCAGATCGGGGTCCCCGGCATCTCGACCGTCAGGTCGTGACCCCCTGCGTCGATCTTGGGCCGACTGGTGTCTACCGCCGAGTCGATGATGCTCTGCACGGTCACCCGCTCGCGCTTCAGCGATATTTTTCCCTGGTCGATGCGCGCCACGTCCAGCAGATCCTCGATCAGCCGGGACAGATGGTGGGCCTGGACCTCCATGCGGGCGTGGATCAGGGCGCTCTTCTCCGGTTCCTTCTGCCTCTCAAGCAGATGGAGGCCCGCCTGGAGGGCCATGACCGGATTGCGCAGCTCGTGACCCAGCATGGCGATGAAGTCGTTCTTGCGGCGGTCGGCGGCGCTGAGGGCCGCGGCATAGGCCTTGAGCTCGTCTCGATGGGAGAGAATCTCCTGTCTCTGACGATACAGCTCGATGAAGACGTTCGCCTTGCTCTTCAGGACGTCCGTCTCGACCGGCTTCTGGATGAAATCCACCGCCCCGGCCTCATAGCCCCTGAAGCGGCGCTGCTGGTCGGCGCTGCCCGCCGTGACGAAGATGATCGGAATGTGCCGCGCATTGGCGTTGCCGCGCATGAATTCCGCGAGCTGAAAACCGTCCATGCCCGGCATCTGCACGTCGACCAGGGCAAGGGCGAAGTCATGCACCAGGAGAAGCTCGAGAGCCTCATCGCCGGAGCGGGCCTTGAGACAGACCACGCCGTCACGCTTCAGCAGAGCTTCCAGGGCGAGGAGGTTCTCCTCGAGATCGTCCACAAGCAGGAGATGGATCGGCTTCTCCGGGCTAGTCATGCTTGTCCAAGGCCTTTCAGGAATTCTTCAATGCGCGGCAGCGACATCACTTGTGCGGCCGGACAGGCGCGAAGGGCAGCCTCCGGCATGGGGCGGGCATAGGCGGAGGTCGGGTCTTCAACGAGAGCGAGACCGCCGGCGTCGGCGACTGCCTTCAGTCCTGCCGCCCCATCCGCATTGGCGCCGGTCAGAACCAAGCCGATCAGCCCCGCGCCATAGGCGTCAGCGGCGCTTTCGAACAGGACGTCGATGGAAGGGCGGGAGTAGTTGACCGGCTCGTCGGATGAGAGGGCCAGAGCGCCGTCCGCCTCGACCAGAAGATGATAATCGGATGGGGCGAAATAGACGACGCCCGGCCGCGTGGGCTCCTTGTCCTCCGCCTCCTTCACGATGAGCGCGCATTTGGACGCGAACAGGGGCGCCAGAACATTGCTGCGGTCGGCGGGCACATGCAGGACGACCATGATCGGCAGAGGAAGATCGGCGGGCAGAGCCGGCAGGATGGTGAGCAGCGCCTGCACGCCTCCGGCCGAGGCGCCGATCACGATGGCTCGGGCAGGAACAGGGTTCATGGCTCGCGCCTGCGATAGATCTTCTCTTCCGGCACGAAGTCGGCAAAGGCGCCGGCATGCCGCGAGAAACGCAAACTCTCCTTGGATCCGATGCCCAGGAAGCCGTTGCGAGCCAGCGAGTCTTTGAACAGGCCGACAGCGCGATCCTGTAGCGGACGATCAAAGTAGATCATCACATTGCGGCACGAGATCAGCTGCATCTCGCCGAAGACCGCATCCGACACCAGGCTATGGTCCGAGAAGACGACATTGGTCCTCAGGGACTTGTCGAACACCGCCCGACCGTAGTCGGCGGTGTAATAGTCCGACAGCGAGGTGCGACCGCCTGACTTCTGGTGGTTTTCGGTGAACTTGCGGATGCGATCCAGCGAATAGACGCCGGCCTCCGCCGCGCGCAGCGCGTCAGGATTGATGTCCGTGGCGTAGAACATCGTCCTGTCGAACAGACCTTCCTCACGGAAAAGGATGGCCAGCGAATAGACCTCTTCGCCGGCGCTGCATCCCGCGATCCACACCTTCAGGGACGGATAGGTCCTCAGATGCGGCAGCACCTGCTCGCGCAGAGCCCGGAAATAGGCGGGGTCACGGAACATCTCGCTGACCTGGACCGTCAGGAAACCCAAAAGCTGCGGCAGCATCTCCGGGTCGTGCAGGACGCGCTCCTGAAGCGCCGTCAGGCTCGGCAGCCCGAAATGGGTGCGGGCCTGGAGCAGGCGGCGCTTGATCGAGGCTCGCGCATAATGACGAAAGTCATAGTGGTAGCGCTGGAATAACGCCTCCAGCAGCAGCTGGATCTCTATGTCTTCCACCTCGTGGGGCGCGACCGGACTCAACGGGGCATCCAGACACGCACGAGCGACAGCAGCTTGTCCACGTCCAGGGGCTTGGCCATGTAGTCGTTCGCTCCTGCAGCGATGCAGCGTTCCTGGTCGTCGGGCATGGCCTTGGCCGTCAGCATCAGCACCGGCAGGTCGCGCCAGCGTGGATCCTTCCTCAGCTCGCGCGTGGCGGTCAGGCCGTCCATAACCGGCATCATGACGTCCATCAGCACCAGATCGATGGTTTGAGCCGGATCTTCAGCCGACCGCTCCAGACGTTCGAGCGCCTCCTTGCCGTTGCGCGCGATCTCGATGCGGGCGCCGCGGGGTTCCAGCACATTGGTCAGGGAGTAGATGTTGCGCACATCGTCCTCGACAATGAGGATCCGCCGTCCTTCCAGCACGGCGTCGCGATGGCGGGCCTTGCGGATCATCTTCTGCTGCTCGGGCGGCAGTTCCGACACCACCTGGTGCAGGAACAGGGAAACCTCGTCGAGCAGCCGCTCAGGCGACTTGGCGCCCTTGATGATGATGGAGCTGGAATAGCGACGAAGCTGCTGCTCGTGTTCCGGCGACAGGTCGCGTCCAGTATAGACGATGACCGGCGGATAGCCCTGCCCGCCCTCGCGGCTGAGGGTCTCCAGCAGGGAGAAGCCGGAAGCGTCCGGCAGACTCAGGTCAAGAACCATGCAGTCAAAGGTCTGGCTCTTGAGTTGTTCGAGGCATTCCGCCGCCGTGCCGACGCCCACTGTCTCGACATCGCTGGATTCCAGCAGCTTGCTGACCGCCTCGCGCTGAACCCTATCGTCCTCGACGATGAGAACGCGCCGCACTGTTCGCGTCAGCTTCTCCTCCAGCGATCGGAGCACGTCGGCCAGGGCCTCGCGCGCGACCGGCTTCATCACATAGCCGATCGCCCCGAGCGACAGGGCGGTCTGGCTGTGATCGTCGGCAGAGACGACGTGGATGGGAATATGGCGGGTGTCGTCGTCGCGTTTGAGCACGTCCAGCACCGTGAGGCCGGACTGATCCGGCAGGCCGACATCGAGCACCACGGCGTTGGGCCGATAGCGCTTGGCCAGCTTGAGCGCCTCCTCCGCGGTGCCTGCCAGAATGCACTGGAACCCCATCTCACGCGACAGGTCACGGACAATGGCGGCGAAGCGGTCATCATCCTCGACGACCAGAAGCAGGCGACGCGTCCCCGCCAGATGATCGCGGTCGTCCTCCAGCGTCCTTGGCAGCGAGGCCGGTTCCGCCGCACGAGGGGTTGCAACCCGCTCCGACTGGACTTGAGCGGGCGCGCTGGAGGCCGCCTCTCTCGGCGCCACGCGCGAAGCATCATAGATCCGAGGAAGGATCAGGGTGAAGACGCTGCCTTCGCCAACTCGGCTTTCGAGTCGAATTCGGCCGCCAAGAAGGCGCGCGAGTTCGCGCGAGATGGACAAGCCCAGGCCGGTCCCGCCATAGCGCCGGCTGATGGTGCCGTCCGCCTGCTGGAAGGCTTCGAACACGCCTTTCTGCTGCTCCGGGGCGATGCCGATGCCCGTATCCGAAACCGCGAAGGCCACCTCGTCTGATCCGACGGCCGAGACCGACAGGGTCACCTTGCCCTTCTCGGTGAATTTGAAGGCGTTCGACAGAAGGTTCTTCAGGATCTGCTCAAGCCTTTGGCGATCCGTCTCAAGCACGTCATGGCCCGCTCCCAGGTCGATCTCGAAGGCGAGGCCGCGATCATCAGCCACCGGCTGGAACATCTGACGGAGGTCGTCGCCCAGACGCTGCAAGGACACCGCCTCAGGGCGCGCCTGGATATGGCCGGCCTCGATCTTGGACAGGTCGAGGATGTCATTGATCAGGGTCAGCAGATCATTGCCCGAAGACTGAATGGTGCGCGCGTATTTGACCTGCTCCTCCGACAGGGTCTCGTCGGGGTTATCGGCCAACAGCTTCGACAGGATCAGCAGCGAATTGAGCGGCGTGCGCAGCTCATGGGACATGTTGGCGAGGAAGTCGGACTTGTATTGGCTGGCCTGCTCCAGCTCCCGCGCCTTGAGCCCCAGCGCAGCCGAGCCGCGCTCCAGATCATCACGCTGGGTTTCCAGCACCTGAGCCTGTTCTTCGAGCTGGCTATTGGTCTGTTCCAGTTCCGCCTGCTGCTGTTCCAGACGCACTTGCGATTCCTTGAGGGCGCGCCCCTGCTCTTCAAGTTCCTCGTTGGAGACCCGGAGCTCCTCGCTCTGGACCTGAAGCTCTTCGGACTGCCGTTGGGTCTCCTCAAGCATGTCCTGAAGTCGGGCGCGGTAGCGAGCCGATCTCAATCCCGTGCCGATCAGCGGCGCGGTTTCCTCGAGAAGCGCGAGGAGACGGTCGTCGGGAAGGCGAAGGAAGCCCAGTTCCAGAACGGCATTGATCTCGCCGTCAGCGCGCCCCGGAGCGATGACGAGGTGCCTGGGCTTATCGCGTCCCAAGGCCGAGCCAATCGTCAGATAGCCCTCCGGCACATCCGGCACTTCCAGCACGCGGCCCTCGGCGGCGACCTGACCCAACAGACCCTCGCGCGGACCAAAACGCTCCGGGATCGACGCGTCAGCTGGCACGCCAAGCGCGGCGACACGCCGGAAAACGCCCCCCTCCCCTTTGAATAGGGCCGCAGCCTGAACATCGGCATAACGCGCCAGGTAGCTGAGGATGCTGTCCCCCAGCTGTTCAACTGACTGATCGCCCATCATGGCGTCAGACAGACCGACCTGACCCTTGTGGATCCACTCCTGGCGGGCCCTTTGACGGGCGCTGCGGCGGATAAGAGCGAAGATCACCAGAGTAAGGGCGGCGCCCAATAGGCCAGAAAGCACGCCGCTGACGAGCGCCGTTCCATAGGCCGCGTCCATCTCATCGAGGCGCGCCAGGCGGAGCTTCTGCTCCTCCTGCCTCATCAGATTCACCTCGTTTCGAATGGCGTCCATCTCCGCCTTGCCGCGATCCGTGTTCATCCTGGCTACAGCGGCCTGCAGGCCTTCAGCGCGTCGCGCCTGAATAGTGGCGTCCAGCTCGCTCATCTTGGCGTCGATGTGTCTGCGGACCTGGCTCAGGTGGGCTTGCTGCACCGGATTGTCCCGGGTGAGGCGCGCCACATCCTCCAGACGACGCGTCACGGCGGCTGCGGCCATGTCGTAGGGCTGAAGGTAGAGAGGGTTGCCGGTGAGCAGATATCCACGCTGGCCCGTCTCTGCGTCCTGAACGGTCAAGAGAAGGTCATCGACGGCGACGATGACCTGGTGGGTGTGAATGATCTGCTGATTATTCGCCCTGAGCACCTGGACGTTGAACCAGGCCACAGCGCTCGTCGCGAGAAAGAAGGCCAGAACCAGGCCCAGGCCTGCTGCGGACCAGGCTTCGCTCTTCGAACCCGCGGACGGGCGACGGAACAACATCATCAGCAGTCTGACCTCAGGTGAACGACGGGAGCCCCCTGCCTAGAGGTCGCAGCGACCAGCGCAATAACCTGTGCTTGTTTTTTCGACCCGAGCCGGAATCATAGGTCGCACCGCGCTGCGGCGGCGGCGTGGCAAGCCCGGGGACCTAGGGGGTAAATTGGATCGTGCGGGCGAACTGATAATCCTCGGGTCCCGGCTCAACCTCGGCATCGCGCATCAAGGTGATGGCCGCCTCTGCGAAACCGAGACCGGGATGAGTCTCGCCGAGCACCCGGCAATCCTCCACTCGTCCGGCCGCCCGCGCCGTACACTCCAGGGTCACAGCGACAGTCAGCAGTGGGGCGGGCGCAGCGGATTGATCAGCCGCGGTGGGGTTTTCATCCCTAGGCAAACGGTCTGTCTTTGGTTTCGCATCCAACAGGATGGCGGCGGTCAAGGCCAAGATCATCATTGTAACACCCTCCCCTTTCTCAACATGGCGGGTCGCGATCTGTTCCCTAAAAGCCGCTGCAAACACCAAGGGATGGAAGAATCCTCCGAGCGCACCTTAAAGGCATCGGCCCCCCGTCTTGCGACGGAGGGCCGAGCTTCGATCCTACAGCAGCGCATCACCGCTCAGCAGGTTCGATCGAGTGGACCGGACAGTCAGAAGGCCTATCGGTTGTAGCGCGCCCGTTCCTGGGCGATCTGCTCAGGCGTCCAAGGCTCTGCTGCGGCGTCAAACCCCGACCAACCGTTCTCGCGATAGGCCGCGCCGCGCGAGAGGGAGTCGAAACCCCGACGATCGTTAAGGATCGTCTCCACCCGAACGCGATCAGGTTCGTCCGTCCTGACGCCAACCAATGTCCCGCCGCGACGGACGCCCTCTGCATAGACCTGAGCGTCCGCTTCGTCGTGACCAGCCTCTTTCAACGCGCCCAAGAGCCCGCCGGCGGCCCCGCCGACCGCAGCGCCCGCCGCAGCAGCCACAGCAGTCGAGGCGAGCCATCCCGCGGCGACCACGGGGCCCAACCCGGGTATCGCGAGCATGCCAAGCCCGGCGAGCACGCCCGCGCCAGCACCCAGGACGCCCCCGGTCGCTGCACCCTTCCCGGCGCCTTCGGCGACTTCATTCTCTCCGTCGCCGTTCATGTCGCCAAGCTGGCGCCCATCCCCGGAATGGGCATGTCCGTCATGCCAGTTATCGGAATTATTGGAGATAAGGCTGATCCGATCAGCCTCGACGCCAGCCCGCTCAAGGGCGGAGACGGCGTCAAGGGCGTCGCTGTGATTGTCAAAAAGTCGCGTAACTACGGTCATTCGAAGCACCTTTTTTATTCTGTTTCTTACTTGGCCGAGGCGCTGACTGCGCCCTTGTAGTCGACCGACACCTTGCTTTCAGCGCCGTTCCGGGTGGCTGTAGCGCTCCAGATGCCCTGGGCGTCCTGGCTCAACGGACCCACGACGGCGTAGCCCTGCTTCTCGATCGCCGAGCGCGCCTGAGCCTCGGTGAAGGAGTTCGCGCCTGGCGTCAGGGCGGCATCCCCGCCCGGCGCAGTGTCGACAGCAGGATTGCGAGGCGCTTCGGATTCCGAAACGACAGGCCCTTCCACACGGCCCTCGTCCGCCTTGTTGTCTCCACAGGCAGCCAACAAAAATACTGTCGCACCCAAGGCGATGATCGCTCTCGTCATTCCGCTTGTCCCTTTTGGTGATGGCAGGAAAACAAGCCTTCCGCGTCGAAGAGGGTTCCCAACTTCTAGTTTTTTAATAGCGATGACCGACCCGTCAGCGCCGACACCCAAGACTTAGAGCGAGATGTGACGTCTATCCGACACAATACCCGCAATATCATCAGGACGCATGATAGAATGGCCAATGTCGATAGGACGCAGCCCAATCTGCTTAGACTCTGGCTAGTTCAAAGATTCGTCTTCGGACTAAGTCTATAGTCTACGGCAAGCCTTGGAGCGGAGTTAGTCTGCTGAAGCGCGGAATTGAAGCGACCCGATCCGTCGCGGTGCGGGTCGCGACAAACCGGGCCGTCAAGCATGTCTCCCCCCCGGGAGACTGCATCCAACCAACCCGACGGCCTTGGAGCGGGTTCCACGGCCCAGCATCAAGGTCGGGAATCCGACCCAGACCTGATCGTTCGCAGCCGTTTCACACAAGCGGCTTCGGAGATGCAGGGCTCAACGCCCGGGGCAGCGGATGACCAGCGAAGCCTTGGAACCCCTGTCGAACGGGCGACGTTGGGCTGGCTTCCGGCAATGAGAGGAAAATTCACATGCTGAAATGGGCCCTTATCTTCGCCGTCATCGCCATCGTCGCCGGCCTTCTCGGATTCGGCGGGATCGCGGGCGCGGCGGCGGGGATCGCCAAAATCCTCGCGATTCTCGCCCTGATCGTTTTTGCGATCTTCCTGGTTCTGGGCTTCACGGCGGCCAAGAAGATCACCTGAAGGACAGCCCGGCCGCCGACAGAGCTCTCTTCCTGTTGTGCGGGGAGCGGGGCTGGGCGGCCGGGCTGACCCGCGGCGTCGTTTCGAAGTCGGCATAATTAGACGCGCGCGCCCGGGATCGGTTGGCGCCGCCCTGCGCTTCCGCGCCCCAGAACCGCGCGCCAACTGTCCCGAAACCAACCTATGTGAAGAACAAAAGCGCCGAAGCCATGCTGTTGGTCTAAGGCCATGAAGAATCAGTCGGAAACCCATTTCGAAACCCGGCACACCGAGTCGCTGGAGCGGATGCTGTCTAGTTTTGGACCGCTGGGCGCGGACGACATCGCCTATATCCGTGATTGCTTCACCGGCGCCCAGCAGACCCATGCGGCGGGAACGCCTGTCCCCCTGGCTCCGGAGCGCAATGAAGCGCGACTGGTCTTCAAGGGCTGGGCCGCGCGCGGCGCCATGCTGGAGGACGGACGTCGCCAGATCGTGGGTCTCAATCTACCCGGCGAGATAATCGTCGCTTCGGGTGCGGTCGATGCCGACATGCTGGTCTGGGCCCTCACCGATGCTGTGACAATAGACGCCACCGCCTTCTGGACCGCCATGTCCCAACCGCCGACGCAGAGCGCGCGCCTGCTGGAGGCCTGGAGGCATTTCCGTACAGCCGAACGTCTGCGTATGGCGCGTCAGGTCATAAGACTGGGGCGACTCAATGCTTACGAGCGCACAGCTCATCTTCTGCTGGAACTTCATGAGAGGCAGGCCCGCCTGGGCCCTGTCGTCGCCGGAGTTCTCCACCTTCCGCTGACCCAGGACATGTTGGCCGACATTCTAGGTTTGAGCGCCGTCCACATGAATCGGACGTTGCAACAACTGCGACGCAACGCCCTCGTCGACTACCGCGCAGGGCGCGCCGTGCTACAGAACCTCACGAGCCTGGCACAGGCCGCCAATTTGAGTGCGGACTGCGGACCCAGCCTCTGACCGCGGGCATACTATCCGCAACTGCGTGGGCTCAGACCGGGTCGCGCCCCAGGCGCAGATAGGTCGGATCGAACTCCGCCACCCGCACCAGCCGATCCCAGTCCAGAATTCTGATCATACGTCCGCTCCATTCGACAAGCCCATCGGCGCGCAACTGGGCCACGGACCTGTTGACGTGGACCGCCGAGAGCCCAAGCACATCGGCGAGGATCGCCTGGCTCAGGGGCAGTTCCATCCGATGGCCCTCCGCTCTCTCCACCGAAGCAAGACGGAGATAGACCTCGCAAAGGAAGTGGGCGAAGCGACCGAAGGCGGTGCGCCGCCCCAGACCCGCCAGCCATTGCCGATGCACCGCGGCGTCTATCAGAGTTTCAAGCCACAGAAGCCGCGTCAGGTGGGGCTGAGTCTGGGAAATGAAACGGAGCGCCTCGTGGGGACAATAACCGACCTTGCAGTCCGTCAGGCAGACCACCCCGTGATCCATAGGGCTCATCAAAAGGCTGTGCAGATCGACGAAGTCGCCGGGGACGTTGAGTTCCGTAATCTGGCGCGCGCCGTTCATCAGCACGACGTATCGAGCCGCGAAACCGTCCAGCAAAAGCGTGCTGCGGGACGGACGATCATATTGTTCGACGATGTTCTGACCGGCCTTCAGGGTGACCGGCGGCGCGACCACATCCGCCAGAACGGCCTTCTCCTCCTCAGAGATGAAGTCTCGACGCGACAGCTTTTCGATCAACGGGCTGATCAGGGCAACCTCCAGGCGACGCGCCGCTAACAGCGGCAACGCTTGCGAAACTGTCCAGCCTTCGCACGGTTCCGTCGCCGACCGCCGCCGAACGCCTAACCCATGTAAGTGGCGACCGCGCCACGAGGCGCCACATTCGCCCTCCCAGGAGCGCGACATGCAGACGACGACTGGCCTCACAGCCCTTGCCTCCAGTTTTCGCGTTCCTCTCGAAATCCGGGATCACCCCGTATTCCAGGCCCTGCCCCTCGACGCCCAGGCCCGGATAGAGGCGAGCGGTCGTCGGGTGGCGCTCTCGGCAGGCGATGTCCTCCCGAACGATGACGGGCTCTATTTCATTCTCTCGGGCGTGGCGGGCCTGTTTCCCGACGGCGGGCGTATTTGCGTGACGGCCGTGACGGCAGGATCTGTCCACGGCTGGGATCAGGCTCTGGAGCCAGGCGCCCGACGCCCGCAGGCCAGAGCCCTGATTGACACCGTCGTCTACCGCGCCGCCGCCGCTCCCCTCATCGAGGCCATGGGATGGGTATGGCTGACCCGTCTCGTGGCGCTTCACGCAATGACGCGGCTTGACGCCCTCGCCACAGAGGCAGCGTGCAACGCCTCCCATCTGGTGCCTGAAAGGCTCGCTAAATGGCTTGTTCGTCTCCACTGTGGCGGAAACGGCGCGCCGCTCTTTCTCACCCAGGCGGATTTCGGGGGGATGCTCGGCGTGCAGAGAACAAGCGTCAACGCGGCAGCTGCGCGTCTTCAAGCTCAGGATCTGGTGCGCTTCGGGCGAGGAAAGGTCCAGGTGCTAGACCTCGCCGGCCTGCGTCAGGCCTCCTGCCGTTGCGGCGAGGCGGTCATGCCGGTGTCCGCACACATCCAGCCGGCGGCTCCGAGCACAGACATCGCGCCTGAGTGGTCGCCTTCGTTCAGGACCGCACGCGCAGCCTCGTCATAGAAGATTGATGCTGGAGGGTGACCTCAGGGCCGGCGGCGGACTTCCCAGTCGAGCGTCCACCGCCCGGGCCCGGCGGACTTGAGCTCGGAAACCTCAGCGGGGGCGGGGCGATCAAAGCCGTCCAGCAAAAGGGAGGTTCCGCTCACCGAAGCAATGACCGCATTGGTCTGCCAGAACGGTCCGGGCACGCCGCGCATGGAAAAGCGGATATGGACCGTGTCATCGACCTTTGGCATGGAACTCTCTTCATGGACCTGGCGCCGACGGCCGTCGGCGGTGGCCTTTTGCACGGTCGGGAGACGTCTGTCGCCCTGTCGGTACGACGTCAGGCGGTCGCGGTTTGCAGCCGCGCGCTCGTCGCCCCACGCGTCCTCATTCGAGTCCGCAACTGCTCCCGGATGCTCCAACCCTGCAGATGCATGAGATCGGTGATCGTGTAGCCCTCACGCGCCAGGGCTTCATGGAGGTCACTGATCTTCAGGCAGGCGCGGTTCTCGTCGGCGATCTGAAAGGCGCGCTCGATGACATGGGTCTGGTTCATGCTTCCTCCGTGGCCAGAGAGAGAGCGAAAGCCGACGGCTACGGTTCCCGAACCTGATGACTCAGGCCCCCAAGGTCGGATTCCGGTCTTGCGGAACAGGTCGGGACGCCCCGGTCAAAGAGGTTCGGGACGAGAAGGCGGCGGTCCTCGGTTCCCGGCCGTGCTATGAGGCCCGACAAAGACCGCCCGTCCGAACAAGGGATTTCATGGCGCGACAATCCAGGATTTCGACGCGGCTTTCCGCCGCGAGCCTTGTCCATCTCGGCGCGCCTCGTCTCGCTGACCTTCTTATCGAGGCGGGCGCCGGAAACGCCAATCTCAAGCGCCGCCTGCGCCTTGAACTGGCGGCTGAAGTCGGCGCTGATGCGCTGGCCCTGGAGATCGACAAACGCCTCAGTGCGCTCGCCGCCGCCCGCACCCGTGTGTCATGGCGCAAACGCGGCGAGTTGATCGACGATCTGAACGTCCACCGCCTGATGATCGTCGAGCGCTTGGCGCGCGAGGCGCCCGGCGAGGCCTTGGCCGTCCTTGTCCGCTGGTTTGATCTCTACCCGGGCCTGGTCGCACGCGTAAAGGACACCAAGGGCGAACTCGCAGCCGCCTTCGAGGCGGCTGCGCCTGATCTCTTCACTCTGGCTGAGGCGACCAACGACGGCTCGTTTCGGGATCTTGCTGACGCGCTTGCTCGACACCCCCAGGATTACAGCCGCTGGATCGCTGCCGCAGGCGAAGCCCTGGCCCCTGATACGGCGCGGCGGATGATCGATCATCTGGAGGTCTCTGCCACAAAGAGCCCTGCGGGTCGCAACCTTGTGCGCCGCCTTGCAGACAGGGCCCAGGATCTCGACCTCTGGCTTTCGCTTGTCACCCCTGAGCAGGCCGCCTCCCCCGACATCGCCGCCGACATCGCCCGTCGCCTCCTTGGCGCGGGCCGCACAGCGGAGGCCCGCGCCGCCCTTGAAGCCGCGCTCAGCCCCTCCCCGCTCAATCGCCGCTGGACCTTGGGCGGGAAGCCGAAGGACGGCGCCCCGCGCCTGACCACGGCCTGGGAAGCCGCCTCCATCGACCTTCTGGACGCTGAGGGCAGCCGACAGGAGGCCCAGGACCTGCGTTGGAGCCTGTTCGAGCGCGACCTGTCGGCGTCCGTTCTGCGCGACTTCCTTTCCCGCCTGCCCGATTTCGATGACGTCGAGGCTCTGGACCGGGCGTTCGCATACGCCGCCAAACACCCGGACTTCGAGGCGGCCATGCGCCTGTTGATGGACTGGCCAGCCCACCGCGAGGCCGCCGCCCTCGTCCTGTCGCGCCCCCGTGAAGCCCGACAGACCCGCGCCATGTCCGGCGACTGGGCGTCGCGACTGGTCCAACGTTTTCCAGAGGCCTCCGAAATCCTGTCAGGCTGACTCTCGCGCCTCAGGCCAGGGTTCGGAAGGTGATCGAATAGCGCAGTGCCGCCATCGGCGGGATCGAATGCTCCCAGTCCCGTCGGGCGGCGCCGGACAGCCGATAGGCGGAGCCCGGCTCCAATGGCGCGCCGGCGCGACGCCACCCGCCCCCTTCCTTGTGGCGCAAACGCATGACGCAGGGCGCCAGGAAGGAGACCCCGAGGATCTCGCCATAGACGGGCCGGTCCCTATGCCAGCCAATCCCCGCGCCCGGCGCATACTCGTTGACAAGCGCCTGCTCAAAGGCTTCGGCCTCCAGGCCAAGCCGCTCCGTCAACCGCGAGAGCAGGCGCTGCAAGAAGTCTGGCCAGGGGTCTGCCGCCTCCAACCCTTGTCGCGCCACATCATATCGGCGTCCGAAGGCGGCGATACGTCGAAAGCCTTGATAGCCCAGATGTTCATAGGGCCTGACCTCAAGGCGCTGGAGCGACGCCACCACCTCATCCTGTTCCGAAGCGGACAGAAGATTCGGCCAATAGTCGAAGCCTGAAGGAAGGACAGGACCGGGCGCCGCGCCGAAAAGATCACCCTGGACAAGGCTCATGACAGCGCCAGTTCGTCAGGCCCCGCCCTGGACGACCCCTGCTCCAGGTTGGACAGGGTGACCCCGACCAGACGCACGCCCTTGCTCGGGGGATAGAGCGACCGCACCAGAAGGCGGGAGATCTCCCTCAACCTCGCCCTTGAGGCGACGGGAGCGTCGAAGGAACGGCTTCGGGTGGACTGGCGGAAGTCGGCCCACTTGACCTTCACCGTCACTGTCCGACCCAGCGCCCCGGCCTTCTCGCACCAGGCCCAGACCTCGTCCGCCATTTGGTCCACCCCCGCCTCAATCGCCGCGGGTTCGACCAGATCGCTGGCGAAGGTGGTTTCCGAACCGCTCGACTTGCGCTCACGATCGGGATTGACCGGCCTATGGTCCTCCCCGCGCGCCACGCCGTAATACCAGGCGCCCGACTTGCCGAAATGGTGCTGGAGGAAGGGCAGAGATTGGCGGCGCAGATCTGCGCCCGTCTGGATCCCCAATCGGCTCATCTTCTCCGCCGTCACGGGTCCCACGCCGTGGAAGCGCTTGACCGGCAGCGCCTCGACAAAGGCCTCTCCCCTTCCCGGCGGCACCACATACTGGCCGTCAGGCTTGCGTTGATCGGAAGCCAGCTTGGCCAGGAACTTGTTGTAGGAGACGCCGGCCGAAGCGGTCAGGTCAGTCTCCTGTAGAATGCGCGCCCTTATCTCTTCGGCTGTGGCCGAGGCCGTCGGCAGCCCTCGGATGTTGGCGGTCACGTCAAGATAAGCCTCGTCGAGGGAGAGCGGCTCAATCAGGTTCGTATAGTCGGCGAAGATGGCGTGGATCTGAGCAGACACCGCGCGATAGACCTCAAAGCGCGGCGGGGTGAAAATGAGCTCCGGACACTTCCTGAGGGCCGTGCTGGACGGCATGGCCGAGCGCACTCCGAAGCGACGCGCCTCATAGCTGGCCGCCGCGACCACGCCGCGTGAGGCCGCGTGGCCGACCGCGACCGGTCGCCCCCGCAGCCGGGCATCATCCCTCTGCTCCACCGAGGCGAAGAAGGCGTCCATATCGACGTGGATGATCTTGCGCGACGAAGGGGCTGGCATGGGGCGAAGCCCTAGCAGAGATCGAACAAAACAGGAACATAAGACGCGATCTCCCTGGCGATTTGTACCCGAGCACCGCTCGCCAGCCGCTCTACGACCCACGCAAACGAAATCGCGCGCGAACGGGCGACTGCGAAATTGCGGGTGAGACCAAGCTTTGACCGTCCAGGGCGGAACTCTTCCATCCCAAGGCCGTTTGAGCGCCAACTTAAGGAAAGTGGCGTGATTTCATACTATTGCATCGTTAACATGCCCGGCGTTCCCGCCGGGGAAATTCGCGTTCTGAAAGCGAGCGACGACGCCTCGGCGCGAAAGGCGCTTGAACCCGTCATGACCGAGTGGTTCGGCTTCTCCACCCTGTGCCTCTATCACGGCGAACGCCTGATCGAGGTGCGGAGCAATCCCGATCTCGGCTTTCCGCCCGAGCCTCTCCTGCCGCCCTCGATGCAGGAAAGGCTGGACATCGCCGCCTGACGCCCAACCTTTCCGCATCAAGGCAACAAGACCGCGATCAGGCCAGGGTTCGCACGCCCGGTTCTCTCGCCCACTGACGCGTGCGGGCCGGCGGCAAGAAGTCCGCCGCCTTCGCCGTCGACAGATCGACAACCCCCTCGTCAGGCTTGATTCCCGCTCGGTCCAGAAGCGGTCGAGCCTCGGACGTATGGCCGATGGCCTTGAGGTGGCCGAAGGCGTCCCTGAGGAAGTCCACGGCCGCCGCCTCGTTCAGAAGCTGGGCGCATCCGTCGTCTGACAGGACGACCGCGACCGCATCGAAGAGCACCGATGGGCTCCCCGCCAACTGACCGTCGGCGGCCATCGTGGAGCCGTCAGCCAGCGTCGCTCCGCCCACCCTGGGCGCGACGATAAACACGGCGCCGCCGTCGCCTTCCACCGCCTTGCGGACACTCGCGACCACGGCGCCGTCAGACCCGTCAGCGACCAGGATCGCGACCTTGCGCCCCTTCAGCGTGTCCGGATATTTGCCGACGATCCTGAGGGCGGGCGACGGCTCCAGATCGATCGGATCGACCGCGGGTTTCGCGGCCTTGGGCAGCGGCAGGTTCAGCCCGTTCGCCACCCGTTTCGCCAGGTCTTCATCGACATTGCGCAGATTGGCCACGACCCGGTTTCGCACATGGTCAAGCGACACCTTCGAGAGCTCGAACACGATGGCGCTGGCCAGGTGGGCCTGCTCGATCTCGGTCTGCGAGCGGAAGAAGAGCCGCGCCTGGCTGTAGTGGTCGGCGAAACTCTCAGCGCGCAGGCGGACCTTCTCGCCGTCCATCGCCACGGCGGCGGTGCGGAAGCCGCCTTGCGGGTCCTCGCGCGGCCCGCCCTCCTCGCCCGCCTCGGCCAGGCTGTTGGGCTCGTAGTTGGCACGTCCCTTGAAGACCTGGGTCTGCATGTGGCCGTCGCGCTGGAAGTTCTGGAAGGGACAACCCTTGGCCTGATTGATCGGAATCTGATGGAAGTTGACCGTCCCCAGGCGCGACAGCTGCGTGTCCTGATAGGAGAAGAGCCGGCCCTGCAGCAGAGGATCTTCCGAAAAGTCGATGCCGGGCACGATGTTGGTCGGCAGGAAGGCCGCCTGTTCGGTTTCAGCGAAGAAGTTGTCCGGGTTGCGGTTCAGCACCATGCGGCCAATGACCCGAAGCGGGTGCGTCTCCTCGGGGATCAGCTTGGTCGCGTCCAGAATATCGAACGGCAGGGCGTCCGCCTCAGCCTGACTCAGCAACTGAACCGCGAACTCCCACTCCGGGAAATCGCCCTGGTCGATGGCCTCGAACAGGTCGCGGCGGTGGTAATCCGGGTCGGCGCCGGCGATCTTGACCGCCTCGTCCCAGCAGGTCGACTGGGTTCCCAGCTTCGGGCGCCAGTGAAACTTGACGAAGGTCGCCTCCCCCTTGGCGTTGATCAGTCTGAAGGTGTTGACCCCGAAACCCTCGATCATGCGCAGGGACCGCGGAATCGCCCGGTCGGACATGGCCCACATCACCATGTGCGTGCTCTCCGGCATCAGGCCGATGAAGTCCCAGAAGGTGTCATGGGCGCTGGCCGCCTGGGGATAGCCGCGGTCCGCCTCCATCTTCACCGCGTGGATCAGATCCGGGAACTTGATCGCGTCCTGGATGAAGAAGACGGGGATGTTGTTGCCCACCAGATCCCAATTTCCCTCGGTCGTGTAGAACTTCACGGCGAAGCCCCGCACGTCGCGCGGCGTGTCCACCGACCCCGCGCCCCCGGCCACCGTCGAGAAGCGCGTGAAGACCTCGGTCTTCTTTCCAACCTCGGTCAGGATCTTGGCCGTGGTGTAGTCTTCCAGACTCTCGGTCAGTTCAAAGAAGCCATGGGCGGCCGATCCCCGCGCGTGGACGATGCGCTCCGGAATGCGCTCATGGTCGAAGTGCTGGATCTTTTCGCGCAGCACGAAATCCTCGAGCAAGGTCGAGCCGCGGCGGCCGGACTTCAGCGAGTTCTGGTCGTCGCTGACCGGCACGCCGTGGTTGGTCGTAAGGCGCGTGTCAGGCGTAGAGGCGGTCTGGTGGAGTTCGCCGCCCTCACCGGGCTGGGCGTTTGCAGGGGGTGGATTGGCCATGGCGTATCCTTCAGCTGACTTGTCTGGGGCTTGAAACTGCAGGGCCTGGAGCGCGGCGGGCGCTGTAAGCGCCGAGAGCGGGACGTGGAACCGCCCAAACCGCCATTGCAACACCAGGCTTCATATTGTTCTCCCTGCTGAACAACGACGAGGGCCTTCGGGCGTTGCAACGGAAGAGCGGCGAGGCTGGGTCTTGCTCAGAATTTCGCGGCGGTCGCCGAAACCTGAAGCACCCTTTCAGACCACAGCCCGGGCGGCAGAGGCGGTCCCAGGCCCTATCCCAGCGCGATCAGACCTTGAGCGAGGACAAGGAGACTCAGGAGGGTGAACATGGCGGTGGCGCCGATCACCAGAATTAGGATCCTGCTTCCAAGCCACTTTTTCATCGGCGCGTCTGTGGGTTGGCGAATAGGCAGGGCGGGATCGACCACAGCCTGCCTGGCCGACCGTTGGCGCTTTGACCCGCTGCGCAGCAAAAACCTGACCCCGAGCCCACGCCGCCTAGCCAACGGCGGCGAGACTGAAACACGGAAGACCAATACAGCGACTAACATAGGTTAGGATCATAACCCTGGGCTTCAGTATAAGGTCAGGCCATTGCGATCCAAGATAATCTGAATGCCATTGGCTGCAAGAGGCCGGCAGTGCACGCGCAAACTATCGCCTTATAGTTTGGGAGAAATTTCGTGGTCTATTTCTGCTTGATCGAAAATGGTGGCCCAATCGCCTCGCACCTCGAGGTGCTCGAGTCCGAATGCCCCCAGGCCGCAACCAACGAAGCCAGGCGATTGATGGCGCGGCACGCCAGCGCTGTTATGGCCCACGTGATGCACGGGGATGAGACGGTAGCCTCGATCCCAGCGTCAATGGCCACTGCCGAGTCGGGCGGAGCCGCTGGATCAAGCTCCGACGTCTAGTTCGAAAGACAAGCGCCCGCCGCTCCGTGCCCTAGACCATCCTCAATGGGAACCGAAGCGGATGAAAAGAAGTCGCCAGATATTATCTTGGTTGTTCGAACTCACTGGGCATGGGCGCGAGATGCCGCGAGGCCCAACCAAGAAGAGCACCTGTAAAACATAATAACCGAGGGAGGCGGCGACTAAATCGCTCATGCCCTTATGCATCGGTGGCTGGGGAACTAGGACTCGAACCTAGAATGACGGTACCAAAAACCGTAGTGTTACCATTACACCATTCCCCAGCAGGACCAGTGCGCCGCCGCAGTTCGTTGCGGCGAGGAGCGGTGAAATACGCCAAGCTTTTCTGGGATGCAACACCTGAAAACAAAAGAATTTTCATCGAGCGGCGACTTTTTAAAAACCGCAAATTCCCCGCTTGCGAGGTCCGGAACTGGTGGCTATAAGCCCCCTCCTCGACGCAAAGACGGCCTCCGGCCTGCGTCGAGAAGAAATGTCGGAGTGTGGCTCAGTCTGGTAGAGCACTGCGTTCGGGACGCAGGGGTCGGAGGTTCGAATCCTCTCACTCCGACCATTTTTCCTTACATCCTCAGATGATTTCCCCCTCGCGGGGCAGGTGCATTCGCCCGTGTGCGCGCTAAGCTGCGCAGCATGACCACGCTGCTTTCCCCTGCCGAAATCGTCGCCTTCTGGATCGAAGCCGGACCTGAGAAATGGTTCGCCAAGGATCCCGCCTTCGACACCGCCTTCACCGAACTGTGCCGTGAAACCCACTTCGCCGCCGCGCGCCGCGAACTGGACGCCTGGGCTGAGACGCCCGAAGGCGCTCTGGCCCTGATCCTCCTGCTCGACCAACTGCCGCGAAACGCCTTCCGCGACACCGCCCATATGTTCGCCACCGACGCCTTGGCCCTGATGTTCGCCAAGGCGGCGATTGCGCGGGGCGACGACCGCCGCGTGGCCGACGACCTGCGCCCCTTCATCCTGATGCCCCTGATGCATTCGGAATTACTGGCTGATCAGGACGCGCTTCTGGCCCTGCTGGACGAGACCGAGAGCCCCGACACCTATAAGTTCGCCGTTATCCATCGCGACATCATCGCCCGCTTCGGACGATACCCGCACCGAAACGCCAGTCTCGGGCGCGAAACCACGACGGAAGAAGCGCTCTTCCTGGAATCCGGTGGCTTTGCAGGCTGATCCGTCGCCCGCTGTAGTTGCGCTTTGCATATGGTGAAGCTAGAGAAACGAGGCTTTTTTAAACAACCATAAGCTTGAATTATGCCTCATTTTGCACGCGGCCTGACCGCTGTGGCCGCCTTAAGCCTCATGCTGACGACACCGGCCGAAGCGCAGATCTTCGGCCGCCGCGGCAATGATTCAGCTGTGTCGGTCATCAACGAGACGCCGCGTTGCACGCAGAACCTGGGCACGGTGACGATCGCCGACACCCAGGGCGCTCTGTTCAATCAGTTGGGCGTGGGCGCGCCGTCCGAGCTGCTGCGCTATCTGGTCCGCGAGTCGGGCTGCTTCACCTTGATCGAACGCGGTCCGGGCATGGACGTGGTTGAGCGCGAGCGCGGTCTGGGCGCCGCCGGGCGCATCCGCACCGCTGATTTCGTCCTGGTCGCCGAACTGGCCAACCCGATCGAGGCGGACAGCGGCGACAGCCGCCGCGGACTGCTGGGGTCGCTGGCGTCCAGCGGCGGGCGCTTGCTGCTGCAAGCCGGGGTTGCGGCGGTCACCCAGGGCCAAGGAGCCGACATGGGCGCCGGCATGGCCCAGATGCTGTCCTCGGGCGCCAATCTCGCCGGGAATCAGCTGGATCAGGCGCTAAGCAGTCGCACGGTCGATTCCATCAAGGACCTGAAGAAGGACATCGCCAAGGGCAAGGAAGACGCCCAGGTCGTCTTTTCCCTGTCCAGCGTGCCCCTGGCCGAGACGGTGGGCTACACCCGCGCCGTCGCCAACAAGGACGACTGGCGCCGCCTGCGCATCCGCGACAATCATTTCGGCGGCCGTGTCGGCGCCGGCTATGAGACTGAGGACGAGGGCAAGACCCTGGCCCTGGCCTTCGTGCGCGGCTACGCCGACCTCGTGACCAGCCTGGGCGGCACCGGCTCGACCGTCCCGGAAGTCACCCTCGCCAATCGCGAAGCGCTCCGCGCCGAGGCGGCGGCGCAAGAAGCCAAGACCGCCCGCCCGGCCCGCGAACGTCAGGAACAGCGCGGCTCCGCGCGTCCCGCCGTCACGCGCTACACCCTGGCCAGGGCGTCGGTCCTGCGCAGCGCGCCAGACGGCGATGTCGTTCGCACCATGGCCGCCGAGGACACCGTCTTCCCGACGGGCAATCAGGATGGCGACTGGGTCGAGGTTCTGGACGCAGACGACAACGTCGGCTGGCTGCAGCGCGACCGCCTGTCGACCGAAGACTGAACACCAAGCACCAAGCACCAAGCACTGAACACCGTCCTGCCCTCTCGCATGAGAGCGGCAGCGCCTGATCTCCCAGGAGTTTTCCCTTGAATATCCGCATGATGGCCCCTGCCCTGGCCGTGCTCATGGCCGCCTCCGTCCTGCCGACCGCCTCTGAAGCCCAGGCGCGTCGCAGCGGCGCCCAACGCACCCAGGACGCACAGATGGCGCAGATCCCGCGTTGCGCCCGCAGCCTGGGCACGGTCACCCTGGCCGACGGCCAGTCCGACTACTGGCGTGAGCTGCAGCTTTCGCCGCCGCAAAGCCTGCTGCGCGTGGTGATCCAGCGTTCGGGCTGCTTCACCCTGGTGGACCGCGGCATGGGCATGAGCGTCGCGCAGCGCGAGCGTGAACTGGCCTCCGGCGGCGACCTGCAACGCGGCTCCAATGTCGGCGGCGGCCAGGTGCGGGCGGCGGACTTTGTCCTGGTCGGCGAGATCGCCAGCCAGAACGCCAACTCGGGCGGCAGCGCCCTGGCCGGCTTGGCCGGCGCCGCCATCGGCGGACGCGCCGGCGCCATCGTCGGCGGTCTGCGCACACGCCGGATGGAGGCCAACACGGTCCTGTCCCTGACCAATGTCCGCACCTCGGAAACCGCCGCCGTGACCGAGGGCTACGCCTCCAAGAGCGACATGAGCTGGGGTCTGGGCGCCGGCGGCTTCGGCGCGGGCGCTCTCGGCGGCGGCAGCTACGAGAACACCGAGATCGGCCGCATCGTGTCGCAGGCCTTCATTCAGGCCTACACCGACATGGTCATGCAGATGGGCGGACTGGAAGGCGGCTCGCCGGCTCAGGAAGCGCCGGTCCAGACCTATACGGTCCAGCAGGCCGCCACCCTGCGCTCGCGACCCAACGGCGGCTCGGTCGTGCGCGCCCTGCCCGCGGGCCTGCGCCTCTATCCGACCGGAAATCGCGACGGCGTCTGGTGGGAGGTGCTCGACGACAACGACAACCTGGGCTGGGTGCTGAACGAGCGTCTCGCGCCCGGTCGCTGATCCTGGCCGAACCGACTAAATGGAAGAGCGCCCGCCGACCCAATCGGCGGGCGCTTTTCTGTTGCCCTCTCACAACCGCTCATCCCGGCGGACGCCGGGATCCAGTCCTTTGGCTGCATCCAGGTTATTTCGGCTCAGTGTGCAGTGGCTCTTACTGGATCCCGGCGTCCGCCGGGATGAGCGGGGATAAGGAACCCGACTTTTCTGTGAGCAAGCGAATCGGACGTCTGCCCAGCGACACGAATCAGAGGCATCCTCCCTCCCCATGACCGCCGCTCTCGCCCTCGCCGATCTGGAAACCCGCAGCGGGGCGGCCCCGGCTGATCACCCCGAGTGGCAGTATCTCAACCTGCTGCGCGACATTCTCGACAACGGCGTTCGTCGAGACGACCGCACCGGCACAGGCACGCTCGGCGTCTTCGGTCGCCAGATCCGCTTTGACCTGTCCAAGGGCTTTCCGCTTCTGACCACCAAGAAGCTGCACACGCGCTCGATCTTCATCGAGCTGCTGTGGTTCCTTCGCGGCGAGACCAATATCGGCTGGCTCAAGGACAACGGCGTCGGCATCTGGGACGAATGGGCGGACGTCAACGGCGACCTCGGCCCCGTCTATGGCAAGCAGTGGCGCTCCTGGGCCGCCCCAAACGGCCAGAGCATCGACCAGATTCAGAAGCTGATCCACGGTCTCAAGACCAACCCCAACAGCCGCCGCCACATCGTCAGCGCCTGGAACCCGGCCGACGTCGATGACATGGCCCTGCCGCCCTGCCACTGCCTGTTCCAGTTCTTCGTCGCGGACGGAAAGCTCAGCTGCCAGCTTTATCAACGCAGCGCCGACGTCTTCCTCGGCGTGCCCTTCAACATCGCCTCCTACGCCCTGCTGACCTTGATGCTGGCCCAGGTTCTGGGACTGGAGCCCGGCGACTTCGTCCACACGTTCGGCGACGCCCACCTGTATCTGAACCATCTGGAGCAGGCCGAGCTGCAACTGACCCGCGCGCCCCTGCCCCTGCCGACCCTGACCGTCGCGCCCAAGTCCGACCTGTTCGCCTATGAGCTGTCGGACTTCGTGCTGAGCGACTACACGCCCTGGCCGCACATCAAGGCCGCCGTCGCGGTCTGACCTCCATGAAGATCGCTGACCTCAAGGCGGACGTCCTCCGCATCTCCGACATCTATGCGCGCGAGCATTCCATCGACCGCGACCGCGACTGGGCTCTGCTCAAGCTGCAGGAAGAACTGGGCGAACTGACCAAGGAGCACCTGAACCTTTCGGGTCGCGCGCGCGGCAAGCCCGACGCCGAAGCCCTGGCCGACGAAGCCGCCGATGTCCTGGGGATGCTGCTCATCTACTGCGAGCGCGCCGGGATCGACATTGAAACCGCCATGCAGCGCAAATGGCTGAAGTGGCTGGAGCCTGAAGCGCTCAAGGCCGAAGCGTAAACTCCCGTAACGCCGTCTGGCGAGCACCAGAGACTCGGCGCACCCTCCCCTGATCCGCGTCGATGCGGGCGCATGAAACGGGAGGGTTGTCATGTTGAGGAAGTTTGCGGCCGAACTGGTCGGGACGATGGTGCTGGTGCTGTTCGGGTGCGGCGCCGCCGTGCTGGGCGGGTTTGATCATGTGGGGCAGTTGGGCATCGCCCTGGCCTTCGGCTTCGCCATCATCGCCATGGCCTATGGCATCGGGCCGGTGTCGGGCTGCCACGTCAATCCTGCGGTCAGCCTGGGCGTCTTCGTCGCCGGACGGATGAGCGCCAAGGATATGCTCATTTACTGGGCGGCCCAGTTCATCGGGGCCATCGTCGGCGCCGCCATTCTCGGCCTGATCGCCAAGACCGGCTTCGCCAGCCTGGGTCAGAACGGCTTCGACGCCGGGTCGCCCGGGGGATACGGCCTGCACGCCGCGCTGATCTTCGAGATCGTGGCCACCGCCATCTTCATCATCGCCATCCTGGGCGTGACAGGGGCCAAGGGACACGGCGCCTTCGCCGGCGTCGCCATCGGCATCACCCTGGCCGTCATCCACATCGTCGGCATCCAGGTGACAGGCGTCTCGGTCAATCCGGCCCGAAGCTTCGGCCCGGCCTTGCTAGTCGGCGGTCAGGCCCTGAGCCAGGTCTGGGTCTTCTTCCTGGCTCCGGCGATCGGCGCGGTGATCGGCGCGCTCTTCTTCCGCTTGAAACTGTTGGAGCCAGAGGCCTAAGTCCGATTAGGGGGCGGTGTTCATCCGCCCCCGTCTTTCGGAGCCTGCCCAGTGTCTATTCCCAAGATCGCCCTCGTCGTCGCCCGCGCCCGTAACGGCGTCATTGGCAACAAAGGCGACCTGCCCTGGCGGCTGCGGTCAGACCTGCAACGCTTCAAGGCCGTCACCGTCGGCAAGCCCTGCATCATGGGCCGCAAGACCTGGGAAAGCCTGCCGCTCAAGCCCCTGCCCGGTCGGCTGAACATCGTCCTGACCAAGGACGGCTCCTATGAGACAGAAGGCATGTCCAAGGGCGCGCTGGTCTGTTCCAACCTGGGCGAGGCCCTTTCCATCGCGCGCGAGACGGCGGAAGAGGACGGCGTGGACGAGGTCTGCATCATCGGCGGCACCGCCTTGTTCGAAATGGCCCTGCCCCGCGCCCAACGCCTCTACATCACCGAGGTCGAGGCCGAGCCCGAGGGCGACGCCCACTTCCCGACCTTTGACGAGAGCGCCTTCATCGAGGTCGCGTCCGAGCCCCATACGGCGGGCGAGAAGGACGACCACGCCTTCACCTTCCGCATCCTCGACCGCCGCTGAACCGGAGACACGACCATGCTCGTCGCCACCACCAACGACCTGCCCGGCCACCGCATCGTCCGCCATATCGGCATGGTGCGCGGCGTCACCGTGCGCTCGCGCAACGTCATCTCGGACGCCATCGGCGGGGTGCAGTCGATGATCGGCGGCCGCGTCGGGGCCTATGTCAAACTGGCCGAGGCCGCGCGTCAGGAAGCCTATGACGAACTGGTCGCCCATGCGCGCGACATGGGCGCCAACGCCATCCTGGCCATGCGCTACGACGCCAACGAGATCATGCCGGGCGTGACCGAGGTCCTGGCCTATGGCACCGCCGTTGTGGTCGAGCCGGCCTAGAGACCTAGGCTCGCCGCCACCCGCGCCGCCACCGCCGCGAAGCGCTGCGCGACATCGCCGTCGGGTTCGGCCGAAACCAGCGGCCGGCCCGCGTCGCCCGCCTGACGCAGAGCCGCGTCCAAGGGCAGGTCGCCGAGGAAGGCCACGCCCAGCCGGGCAGCTTCGGCCTCGGCGCCGCCGCGCCCGAACACGTCTCCGCTCATGTTCTCGATCAGGCCCAGCGTCGGCACGTTGACGCGCTGGAACAGGGTGTGCGCCCGCCGCGCATCGGCCAGCGCCACCTCCTGCGGTGTCGAGACGATGACCGCCCCGTCCAGCGGCGTCTTCTGGATCAGGGTCAGCTGCACGTCGCCGGTGCCCGGCGGCAGGTCGACCACCAGCACGTCCAGCGGCGCGTCTTCCGTGCCCCAGCGCGTCTGGGTCAGCATCTGGGTGATGGCCTGCGACGCCATCGGCCCGCGCCAGATCATGGCGTCGTCAGCCTTGGTCAACAGGCCGACCGACATCGCCTTCAGCCCATGGGCGACATGGGGCACAATGGCCCCGTCCACATAATCCGGCTGCCCCGACAGCCCCAGCATGGTCGGCAGCGACGGGCCATAGACGTCCGCGTCCAGAATCCCGACCGACAGGCCGCGAGCCGCCAGCGCCGCCGCCAGATTGACCGCCACCGTCGACTTGCCGACCCCGCCCTTGCCGCTGGCCACGGCCAGAACCCGCTTCACATGGGCTGGACGCTCGGTCGCAACCGGCGCCTTGGCCCGCCCCTGATCGGTCGCGGCCTTCGACAGGCCCGCCGTGCGGCGCGGCGCGGCGGCGGGCGCCGTCTCGGCGGTCAGCACCACGGACACCCGCGCCATGCCCGGAATTGATTTCAGCGCCGCCTCGGCCGCGTCGCGCACGGGGGCGTAGATGGCCGTCTCGCCTGCCGGAACCTCCATGACGAAGCCGGCTCGGTCCTCGGCCACCGTCAGCCCCTGAACCAGACCGGCGGCGACCAGCCCCTGTCCCGATTTCGGGTCCACAACGGCGTCGAGGGCGGCGATTACGGCGGTGCGGTCGATCAAGGCTCTGCTCCTTGGCCCTTGCCGGGCCGGTCGCGGGCGTTCTATCGCCCTCTGGTCCTGTTCGCGAGCCTGTTCCTTTGACCAAAACGCCCCGCCTCACCCTGATCGCCGGCCCCACAGCCTCGGGCAAGTCGCGTCTGGCGCTGGACATGGCCGAGAAGCCCGGCGCCGTCATCATCAACGCCGACAGCCAGCAGCTCTACACCGACCTGCGCATCCTCACCGCCCGCCCCTCTGTCGAGGACGAAGCCCGCGCCGAACACCGTCTTTATGGCGTGGCCGACGCCGCCGAATCCTGGTCGGTCGGTCGCTGGACCCGCGCCGTCATGCCGCTGCTGGAGGAACTGGCGGCGCAAGATCGCCCGGCCCTGCTGGTCGGCGGCACCGGCCTCTATTTCAACGCCCTGACGCGCGGTCTGGCCGACATTCCCGCCGTGCCGGATGCCGTACGCGACGCCGTCCAGACCGACTATGACGCCGAGGGCGAGGCCGCCTTCCGCCGCCGCCTGGCCGAGGTCGATCCCGTCGCAGCCGCCGCCATCACCCCCGGCGACCGCCAGCGCCTGATCCGCGCCCTCGCCGTGGCTCAGTCCACCGGCCGCTCGCTCAGTGACTGGAAGGCTGACACCCGGCCCCTGCTGGCGCAGGGTTCCTATGACGCCCTGGTGGTCGAGCCCTCGCGTGACCGCCTCTACGCCGCCTGCGACGCCCGGGTCAGCCAGATGATCGACAACGGCGCCCTGGACGAAGTCCGCGCCCTGCTGGCCCGCAACCTCGACCCGACCCTCCCCGCCATGAAGGCCGTCGGCGTCCCCGAACTGGCCGCCCATCTGACCGGCGCCACAACCCTGGACCAGGCCGTCGCCGCTATCCGCCTGTCCACCCGCCACTACGCCAAGCGCCAACTGACCTGGTTCAGGAACCAGACCTCGAACTGGGCGCGCGTTTCGCCGGGGGCCTAGCCTCACGACCGCGCGCCACCGCCGCCTGCCGAAGACGATTGAACGTCGGACACTCCATATGGCTGGGCGTCGGGCATTCCGCCGCGTGTCGAAGGGCGTTGCGCAGGGCGGTCAGCCGCCGGATCGTCTGATCCAGCTCATCCGCCTTGTCCGCCAGCCGCGCCCGATCAATCCGCGGCGGACCGTCGAGGCCCAGCATGTCGCCGATCTCGTCCAGCGAGAAACCCGCTGAACGCCCCAGGGCGATCAGCGACAGCCGATCCAGCGCCTCAACATCGAACAACCGCCTCAAGCCACGCCGCCCGACCGAGGCGATCAGCCCCTTTTCCTCATAGAATCTCAGCGTCGAGGCCGGCAGTCCCGACCGCTGAACCACCTCGCCTATATCCAGGAACTTCACGCTTGACCTCAAGTTGACTTGAAGTCGTACCGTCGCGCGGACAAAGGCCAGATACAAGGACGCCGCCATGACCCAGCCCCACACCCAGCCTAATCAGGCGCAGTCGGCCCTTTGGAATTCACGCGGCGGCGAGGTCTGGGTCGAGCAGCAGCAACTGCTGGACCGCCTGTTCCTGCCGTTTGAACGCCTTCTGTCGGAAGCCGTCGCAGCCAGCGGCGCCCGTAGCATCCTCGATATCGGCTGCGGTGCAGGCGCGACGACCCTGGCCGCCGCCCGACGACTGGCGCCCGAGGGGCGATGCACCGGACTGGATATCTCGGGGCCCCTGATCACCGCCGCCCGCCGTCGCGCCGAGACCGAGGGCCTGACCAACGCCCATTTCATCGCCGGCGACGCGCAAGACCATGCGTTCGCGCCGCACAGCTTCGACGCGGTCATCTCGCGCTTCGGCGTCATGTTCTTCGACGACCCGACGGCGGCCTTCGCCAATCTTCGGCGGGCCGCTCGTGACGGGGGCGACCTGACCTTCATCGCCTGGCGCGGCATGGCGGAAAATCCCTTCATGGTCGCGGCCGAGCAGGCTTCAGACCCCTACCTGCCCGCACTGGCGCCGCGCGAACCCGCCGCCCCAGGCCAGTTCGCCTTCGCCGACGCCCAACGCATACGCGACATTCTGAAGCCGGAATGGAGCGACATCGACATTCAGCCGCTCGACGTGCCCTGCACCCTGTCGCCGGACGATCTCACCACCTACGCCGGCCGGATGGGGCGCGTCGGCCAGATGTTGCCCGACCTTGATGAGGCGACCAGGACCACCGTGATGCAAGCGGTCAATCAGGCTTTCGAGCCCTTCATGATTGATGGTGTCGCCCGCTTCACCGCCGCCTGCTGGCTGGTTCGCGCCCGAGCAGGATAGGACCGCAACAACTATCCCACTGGAAAATCGACGCAGACGGCGCTGCGCCCTTGGAACGCGCGGGATCAGGGCCTATATTGATCCTGCTCGGGTTCGCCCGGGCTATGGCAATAAACGCGCTTGTAATAAGCGGACCGGACCCGGGTGCGATTCCCGGCGGCTCCACCAATCTCTTCCTCCGCGTTATCGGCGGGAAGTGCGGGGCCGACTAGCATCGACGGACGTGTAAAGAAGATGCTTTTGCCCGTCTTGGCCCACCGTATCGGGCCATTTTATAACTGCGAACGATAACTTCGCTGGAGAAGTCCGCCTCGCCGCGTAATGCGGTTCGGTAGATTTCGAACACTTAAGTCCTGAGGGATCAGTTCCTCAGGCGGGGCCCGGAGGGCGCCTGCCAACAGAAGCCCTCCACTTTCCTCAAATCCGCATCTTCCGTCGCTCGCCTGTCGCGGGTAACAGTCGCGCGTACCCAGTTTTGAGGCTCCCGATGACGGATCAATCTCCCCCGGTCGACGAGATGTTCTATGAGCAGCTCGCCCAGGACGCCCTGCGCGGCGTGATCCGCTCTGCGCTGGAACGCGCGGCTGAGCCTGCCGGCATCCCCGGCGCGCACCATTTCTACATCACGTTCAAGACGCGGGCGCCCGGCGTCTCGGTGCCGCCGGACGTCCTGGCCAAATACCCCGACGAAATGACCATCGTCCTCCAGCACCAATATTGGGACCTCGACGTCCAGCACGACCGCTTCTCGATCATGCTGAAGTTCGGCGGCATGCCCAAGGTCCTGGCCATGCCCTATTCCGCCGTGACCCGCTTCTACGACCCCAGCGTCCAGTTCCTGCTGCAGTTCGAAGAGCCGGAAATCGTCGAGGCCGAGATCGCCCCCCTGACGCCCCCGGCACGCGACCCGAACGCCGCCCCGCCCCCCTCCGGCGACGACGACGGCCCCAAGGTGGTTTCGCTGGACCAGTTCCGGAAGAAGTAAGGCGTTCAGGCGGTGGCGTGGGTCTCGCCCCGCCTACCACCGCGACTGCCAACGGTGGAATTGCGCGGTAGGGCCCTGCCTACCCCTGCCCTGATATGGGCGGACAAGTCGGTTCGTTCAGACCTTGTTCGGCAGCACGATAGCCATCGACAGTGGCGACGATACGAATAGCCGACGCGGCCCTATAGGAGCCGCCGTTCTGCGCCCTGTCGTAAAAGCACCCGACGATTCCCTCGGGGCTTCGACGAATGATCCGAAGACCGATAGTCCAGTCATCTCGACCGTCCTCTCGGCGCGTCAGAAACGTCCAATCCTTATCAGTCGCGGAATGGAGAAAGTTCCATTCCCGTGGATGCTTGCGACCCGGCAGACGCGAAGGTCCTGTCGAGTTTGGAAATGACGTAAGATCAAGATCCTGCAGCACTGCCGACGCGGTCGGTTCGGCAATCTGGAGCGCAGCGACTAAAGCGATCGAGGCCAACATTTGCGTCTCTGCCTTTTCGGAGTTTGCGCTCAACCAAGACCATAAAATTCGGGTCTGTCCATCACAAGATACGGACGCACCTCTACCGCCTCGGAAACACCCGGATCGTGATCCGCTCGCGCTCGCCCTCGTTTCGCTCGACCAGCAGGCGCGCGACCTGGCTGTCGTCGTGGAACAGATAGCCCTTGATGGCGTCCAGCAGGGCCTTGGCCAGGTTATCGAGGTCCATCCACGGCGCGTCGCCGACGTGTTCCATGCGGATCTCGACGACGTAGTCGCCCCAGGACGGGCGCGACGCCCATTCCTTGCGGAAGAACTCATAGGCCAGCGGCTTGTAGTATTTGGCCTGGGTGGTCAGGCCGTCGATGGTGATCTCGACCACGTCGCCGACTTCGCGTCCGCGCACCTTGCCTGTGCCGATCCAGCCTTCCACGCGCGCCTCGTTCTTATAGCCAATGGTCGGGCCGCCTTGCCCCGCCGTGTCTGCGTGCTACACCGCCCGGCATCTTCCCGCCACGTCTGAGAACGAGCCTGCGATGACCAGCTTCCGCACAGAAACCGACACCTTCGGCCCCATCGAGGTCGCCTCGGACCGCTACTGGGGCGCGCAAGCCCAGCGCTCGCTCGGCAACTTCAAGATCGGGTGGGAAAAGATGCCCCTGCCCGTCGTCCGCGCCCTGGGCATCGTCAAGCGCGCCGCCGCCGAGACCAACCGCGACCTGGGCAAGCTGGACGCCAAGCTGGCCGAGGCCATCATCGCCGCCGCCAATGAAGTGATCGAAGGCAAGCTGAACGACCACTTCCCGCTGGTCGTCTGGCAGACGGGTTCGGGCACCCAGTCGAACATGAACGCCAACGAAGTGATCTCGAACCGCGCCATCGAGATGCTGGGCGGCGAGATGGGCTCCAAGAAGCCGGTCCACCCCAACGACCACGTCAACATGAGCCAGTCGTCGAACGACACCTATCCGACGGCCATGCACGTCGCCTGCGCCGAGCAGGTGGTCAACGACCTGTTGCCCGCGTTGAAGCACCTGCACGCCGCCCTGGACGCCAAGTCCAAGGCCTGGGCCCACATCATCAAGATCGGCCGCACCCACACCCAGGACGCCACGCCCCTGACCCTCGGTCAGGAGTTCGGCGGCTATGCGCAACAGGTCGCCAACGGTATCGAGCGCATTGAGCAGACCCTGCCCAAGCTGATGGAACTGGCCCAGGGCGGCACCGCCGTCGGCACCGGCCTGAACGCCCCGGTCGGCTTTGCCGAGAAGGTCGCAGAGAACATCGCCGCCATCACCGGCCTGCCCTTCACCACCGCCCCGAACAAGTTCGAGGCCCTGGCCGCCCACGACGCCATGGTCTTCAGCCACGGCGCGATCAACACGGTCGCCGCCTCGCTGTTCAAGATCGCCAACGACATCCGCTTCCTCGGCTCCGGCCCGCGTTCGGGTCTGGGCGAACTGGCCCTGCCGGAAAACGAGCCCGGCTCCTCGATCATGCCGGGCAAGGTCAACCCGACCCAGTGCGAAGCCCTGACCCAGGTCTGCGCCCAGGTGTTCGGCAACAACGCCGCCCTGTCGTTCGCCGGCTCGCAAGGCCACTTCGAGTTGAACGTCTACAACCCGGTCATGGCCTACAACTTCCTGCAGTCGGTCCGTCTGGTCGCCGACGCGGCCATCAGCTTCACCGACAACTGCGTCGTCGGCATCGAAGCCCGCGAAGACAACATCGCGCGCGGCCTCAACAACTCGCTGATGCTGGTCACGGCCCTGAACGGCCGCCTCGGCTACGACACCTGCGCCAAGATCGCCAAGACCGCCCACAAGAACGGCACCACCCTGCGTCAGGAAACCGTCGGCGGCGGCTACCTGACCGACGCCGAGTTCGACGAAGCCGTCCGCCCCGAGAAGATGATCTCGCCGGGCTGAGATTGACCCAATCTGGCGGAGCCTGCCTTTTCAAGGTAGGCTCCGCGGATGGGCAAGGTCGAACTGAATATCGGCGTCGATCCCGAGTTGATCGAACAGGCGCGACAGCTCGGCGTGTCCATCACCGGCATGGATGAGCGCGCCCTGCGCCTGCACTTGCAAAAGATCGACCCTGCCGGGGCCGAAGCCCGGGCGAAACGCTGGGCCGACGACAATGCCGAAGCCATCCGGGCCTATAATGATCGTATCGCCCGCGACGGCTGCTTCGGCGAAGAATTCCGCACTTGGTGATCCGCCAGTTCGACGTCTTCGCTAACCCTAGCGCTGCCTCCCAGGGCCGAACGCCGTTTATCGCGGTCTTGCAGTCGCACTACCTGAGCCAGATCGACACGGTCGTTATTGCGCCCCTGCACCGTGGCGAGACCACCGAACGTCTCGGCGCCTTCTCGTTCGAACTTGAGGTTGCGGGGCAAACGGTGGTCCTCGTCGTCAGCGAGCTCGCGAATATTTCGGTTCATCGGCTCAAATCGCCCGTAGCCAGTCTGCAAGCCCATGAGGACGCCATTCGCCGCGCGTTGGACCGCGTATTCACCGGCTTCTGACCTAGCGCCTGTCCCGGATCGTCCGCCCCACCGGCGCCAGCGACAGCTTGGCCAGCTCGACGTTCTTCAGCGCAAACGGGATGCCGATCAGGCTGACGAACTGCGGCACGGCGATCAGGATATGGGCCAGGGCGATATACCAGCCGGCCAGCACCAGCCAGATCACGTTCAACCCGACGCCCAGACAGCCGACACCCAGATCGGCCGGATTAGGCTCACGCCAGGCGATCTCGCGCCCGAACGGCCAGAAGGAATAGCTGGCGATCCGCCACGCTGAGAACGCCCACGGCAGCCCCACCACCGTCAGGGCCAGCAACAACCCGCCGACCAGCCAGGCCAGGCCCGAAACAAAGCCGCCCAGGACAAACCACAGCAGGTTCAGGATCAGTCGGATCAAGGTCGTCCCTCCACACGCAAACCTGCGCGACGTCCCTGATATGGCGAAAGGCCCCGCCTGTGACAGCGGGGCCCGGGTGAATTCGCGGTAAGGCGGCTTAGTGCTTCACGACCCAGCGCGCCTTGGCTTCGTCCTTCGTCAGGTTCAGATGGACGTGTTCATCGACGTGATCGACCCAGCTGACCGGGATCATGTGGTGCTTCAGGCCGGAGCCGAGATCCATCTTGGCCAGCTCGATCTGATCGCCCATCACATGGTCCACCCGGCCGACGTGCCCGCCGTCGGACCCCACGACTTCGAGATGTTCCTTGATCATCGAGGCGCTTACCATGGTTGTCTCCATTGCTGATTGCGGGAGATGGTGAAACGAGGCACGCCGCTTTCGGGTTCATCACAATGACCCTCCAGGGAGTTCACGATGTCGCTGATCATCCATCACGCCCCTCAATCCCGCTCCACCCGCCTGCTCTGGCTGTTGGAGGAATTGGGCGCTGACTATGACATCCACTACGTCGAGATCGAGCGACAGGGCGGCCAGGGTCACGCCGATCCGACCAACCCCCACCCGCTGAAGCAGGCCCCCTCGGTCAGCGTCGACGGTCAGTTGCTGATCGAGTCGGTGCTGATCTTCCTGTTCCTGACCGACCGCTTCCCCGCGGCGAAGATGGCGCCCCGCCCCGATGATCCGCGCCGGGCCGAGTACCTGTCGTGGCTGGGCCTCTACAACAATGTGCTGGAAAGCGTCCTGACCTCGGGCCCGCCCGACAGCTGGAACGACCTGAGGAAGGCCGGCTACGCGGCGCTGGATCAGCGCTGGCGCGCGGCCATCAAGGATGGAGGCTATATCCTGGGCGAGTTCTCGGCGCTCGACATCCTGTACGGCAGCCTGCTGCAGTGGTTCCGCGCCGCCATGCCGCCGGGCGAGCCCTATGACTCCTACGCTCAGCGCATCGGCGGTCGCCCGGCCCTCAAGCGCGCCTGGGCCAAGGACAGCCCCGAGGGCCACGTCTGATGGGCGAGATCGTCAACCTGAACAAGGCGCGCAAGGCCCGCGACAAGGCCGAGGCCAAACGCGCCGCCGACGCCAACCGCCTGACCTTCGGTCGCACCAAGGCGGAACGCCTGACCACGCAGAAAGAGCGCGACCGCGACGCCGCCCGCCTGGACGGCCACAAGCGGGACGAGCCGGAGCGCTAGGCCGCCGACCGCTTCGGCGCGCGGATCAGGAACAACTGCCCCGCCAGCACAAGCGCCAGCCCGACAAAGGCGATCAGGCCAAACGTCGCCCCCTCGAACAGCACCGACACCAGCATGGCGATCGGCGGCGTCAGGGCCGAAACATAGCTGGCCAGGGCGAACCCCCTCGCCCGGGCGATGGTGAAATAGAGGCCAAACGCGATCACCGAGCCGAACAGGGACAGGTACAGCAGGGAGATCACATAGGCCGGGCTCCACGCCACCGACCAAGACACCCCGGTCGCCAGGCCATAGAGCGCCAGCGCTCCCGTGCCGTAGGCCATGGCCCAGGCCGTGCCGGGCAAGACCTGCGCGCCCGCCTGCTGCCCTTTCCAGGCGAACCAGTTGCCGAAGGCGGAGGCCACGACGGCGATGACGGCGAAGGTCACGCCCTCGACCGCGTGCAGTCCCAGCCCTGCCCCCATGACCTCGCCGCCCGATAGGACCGCCACGCCGATCACGCCCATGCCCGCGCCCAGCCAGGCCGCCGGCGCCGCCTTCTGCTTCGAAGCCACGCGGAACAGTATCAGGTTGAGGAAGGCCAGGGCGGCGAAGATCACCGCCACCACGGCCGAGGCGATCTTCTCTTCCGCCGCATAGACAAAGGCGTAGCTGATCGCGAAGGCGAACAGCCCCTGCCCCATGGCCGCCAGATGCTGCGGCCGGGTCATGGACAGCTTGCCGCCGGTCGCCTTGACCACCAGGGCCAGCACCGCCGCCGCGATGGCGAAGCGCATCACCACCGACACCACGGCATCGACCGCGCCCAGCTGGAAGGTGATGGCGTACCAGGTCGTGCCCCAGATCAGGGCGCAGACGCCGATCCCCCCGATCGCCAGAGCGGCCGGAGACAGAGGGCTTTTAGCAGACTGGGTCACGGACGGGGCCTCAAGGCGACTCAACGGAAACGAAACCGGAACCTCCGTTATCACCGGTTTTCAAACGGCGCCGCCATGATCTTGCAGCCTTATGTCTTCATTGGGCGTTCTGCTAAGCTATCCCCCTCAAAGGACACCCCGTCATGCGCTTCCTTCCGCTGATCGCCCCGCTCGCCCTCGTGGTCGCCGCCTGCTCCAGCATGCCTGGCGACGAGGCCGCCTCGACCCAGGTCGAGGTCACCGCCGCCTATCGCGAGCGCATCATGCTGACGCCGGGCCACGTCCTGACCGTCAAGGTCGAGGACGTCAGCCTGATGGACGCCCCCGCCCGCGTCATGGCCGAAACCACTCAGCCGCTGGATGGCCGCGGCCCGCCCTACGCCGTCACCCTGTCGGTGCCGAACGCCCGGATTGACCCGCGCCACACCTATGCTGTTCGCGCCGAGATCCGCGACCCGGCCGGCGCCCTGCGCTTCACCACCGACACCCGCCATTCGGTCCTGACCAACGGCGCGCCGAACAAGGCCGACATCATGATGGTCGGCGTCCGCTAAACCGTGAGCAGCCTCGCCAAGCGTTCCGTCCTCCTGTCCGGCCACGCCACCTCGGTGGCGCTGGAGCCGGAGTTCTGGGCCGTGCTGGACGCCATCGGGGCTGAACTGAACCTCGGCCGCGCTGCCCTGTTGATCCGTATCGACGCCTGGCGCGGCCGTCGCCCCCTCGCCTCGGCCTGCCGCGTCCTGGCCCTGCAATGGGCCGGCGGCGACCACAGCTTTGCAGGAACCGAGACATGACCACCGACAGCCGCCTGATCCCCGCCGCCGTCATCGGCGGTCTGCTGGCCGTCGGCCTGATCGGCGCCGGCGCCCTGATCGGCCAGGGCGTGGTCAACGCCCGCGCCGGCGACCGGTCCGTCACCGTGCGCGGCCTGGCGGAAAAGGACGTGAAGGCCGACCTCGCCGTCCTGCCGATCCGTTTTACCGCCTCGGGCGATGTCCTCTCAGACGTTCAGGCCCGCATCGACGGCGACCTGACCATCGTGCGTCAGTTCCTCAAGGCTCAGGGCTATCCAGACGCCTCGGTCGATCTGGGCCAGCTCGGCGTCGCCGACACCCGCTCTCGCGAATACGCCAGCCAGACCGGCGGGCCCCGCTTCATTCTGACCCAGACCGTCATCGTGCGCACCAACGACGTGGATCGGGTCCAGACCACCACCCGCAATCTGAACGATCTGGTGCGTCAGGGCGTGGTGCTGCAGGACTTCCAGGGGCCGTCCTACATCTTCACCAAGCTCAACGACGTCCGCCCCGCCATGATCGCCGAAGCCACCGCCGCCGCCCGCACCGGCGCCGTCCAGTTCGCCAAGGATTCAGGCGCGCCTTTGGGGCCGATTAAGTCGGCCGGTCAGGGTTCTTTCGAAATCCTGCCCCGCGACGGTTTCGGCGACGAAGCCACCTCGCTGAACAAGAAAGTGCGGGTCGTCACCACCATCAGCTACCGGCTGAAATAGCCGCCAGACCCCGATGTCCCGACAAGCAAAAACCCGCCGACCCTTGCGGGCACGGCGGGCTTCACGGCGTCAGCCCTGCGGCTCAGCCGCAGGCGTGGTCACGGTCGGCGGTTCGGCCGGGCGCGGCACATCCGGCAGACGCGGCGTATCCGGCAGTTTGGGCGCAGGAACATTGATGTCCAGATTGACCTCCGGCGCCTCCGGCACGGCGGGAGCACGCCCGCCGGAATAGAGGAACCAGCCGATCACGGCGACGGCGACGATCAGCCCCCCGACGACGAAGGCCAGCATGCCGCCGCCTCCCTTTCGTTCCGGTGCGGCGGTGTTGATCGTCGTCTGATGCACGACGCGTTCAGGCGGCGGTATATTAGGATCCGTCATTCAGCATCTCCTCACTGACTGCTCGGTACGGCCGGAGCCGACACCTCGGGCAGCTTCACGTCCACGTCGATGTTCTTGGTCTCCGGCGCCACGCCTCGGCCGAACAGAAACCAGGCCAGCACCGCCACCACGACCACCAGGCCGCCGACGATGAACGCCAGTCCGGCGTTTCCGCCTCCGCTTGAACTCTCGGCCATTGGCTTTCCCTTCCATTGCTTCCCTTGAGGTCGTGAGAACGAGGGTCAGGCTTGGCGGTTCCCTTCGGCCATTTTCAATCGGGGCCTGACTTTGGCCTCTGTGCTGCTTATGTTCTCCTCCGAATCCGCCCTGCGTGAGCCGCTTATCCTGTGACCGACCTGCCCTCTCCCCGCATTTCCGACCTCGCGCGCGGCCAGTCGCCGCAAGGCGCGGCCGACTACCTGTCCGGTCTGAACCCCGAACAGAGGCTGGCGGTCGAAACGACCGAGGGGCCGGTTCTGGTCCTCGCCGGCGCCGGCACCGGCAAGACCCGCGTCCTGACCACCCGTCTGGCGCATATCCTGGCGACGGGTCGGGCCAAGCCCTGGGAACTGCTGGTCGTCACCTTCACCAACAAGGCCGCGCGCGAGATGCGCGAGCGGATCACCCACCTGATCGGCCCCTCGGCCGAGGGCCTGCGCTGGCTCGGCACCTTCCACTCGGTCGCGGCCCAGATCCTGCGCCGTCACGCCGAACTGGTGGGGCTGAAGTCCAGCTTCACCATCCTGGACACCGACGATCAGGAACGGCTGCTGAAACAGCTGCTCGAAGCCGCCAACATCGACACCAAGAAGCACACGCCCAAGTCGCTGGCCCACCTGATCGACCACTGGAAGAACCGCGGCTGGACGCCCGAGAAGCTGCCGCCGGGCGAGGACTTCGCCAACGGCAAGGGCCACGCCCTCTACGCCGCCTATCAGAAGCGGCTGGCCACGCTGAACGCCTGCGATTTCGGCGACCTCCTGCTGCACAACCTCACCATTCTTTCGCAACACGCTGATCTTGCGGCGGAATATCGCAATCGCTTCCGCTACATCCTAGTGGACGAGTATCAGGACACCAACGTCGCCCAGTATCTGTGGCTGCGTCTCCTGACCTCCTCGACCGGCAACGTCTGCTGCGTCGGCGACGACGATCAGTCGATCTACGGCTGGCGCGGGGCCGAGGTGGACAACATCCTGCGCTTCGAACGCGACTTCCCCGGCGCCAAGATCGTCAAGCTGGAGCGCAACTACCGCTCGACCAAGCATATCCTCGGCGCCGCCTCGGCCCTGATCGCCACCAATAAGGATCGTCTGGGCAAGACCCTGTGGACCGAGGACGACAGCGGCGACAAGGTGCGCGTGCGCGGCGTCTGGGACGGCGAGGCCGAGGCCCGCCTGATCGCCGACGAGATCGAGACCGCCCGCAAGCAGGGCATGAAGTACAAGGACATGGCCGTCCTGGTCCGCGCCTCCTTCCAGATGCGGGCGTTCGAAGAGCGCTTCCTGATGCTGGCCATCCCCTATCAGGTCATCGGCGGCCCCCGCTTCTTCGAGCGCGCCGAGATCCGCGACGCCCACGCCTATCTGCGCCTGATCCAGTCCGAGGACGACGATCTGGCCTTCGAGCGCATCGTCAACGTGCCCAAGCGCGGCATCGGCGAGACCAGCGTCCAGAAGATCCTGCACATCGCCCGTGAAAACGGCGTCTCGGCCATGCAGGCGGTCCGCCACCTGCTGACCACGGACGAGCTTCAGGCCCGCACCCGCACGCCCCTGGCCAACTTCGTGCGCGACCTCGACCGCTGGCGCCTGCTGGCCGCTGACATGCCGCACTGGGAGGTGACCGAGACCCTGCTGGACGAGAGCGGCTACACCGCCATGCAGAAGGCCGACCGCACCAGCGGCCAGACGCGTCTGGACAACCTCAAGGAACTGACCCAGGCCATGCAGGCGTTCGAGACGCTGCAGGCCTATCTGGAGCACGTCTCCCTGGTCATGGACCTGGAACGTAACGCCGGTCAGGATTCCGAGACGGGTTCGGTGCAGATCATGACCCTGCACGGCGCCAAGGGGCTGGAGTTCCCGCTGGTCTTCCTGCCGGGCTGGGAGGAAGGCGTCTTCCCCAGCCAGCGCAGCATCGACGAGAAGGGCGTGAAGGGCCTGGAGGAGGAACGCCGCCTCGCCTACGTCGGCGTCACCCGCGCCAAGCGCGACGCTCGCATCAGCTTCGCCGCCAACCGACTGGTCTATGGTCGCTGGACCTCGCAACTGCCCAGCCGCTTCGTCGACGAACTGCCCCTCGCCCACGTCGAGCCCCAGTCGGACACCGGCTACTACGGCGCCTCGACCGGCATGAAGGAGGCCAAGAGCCGCTGGGACGACGCCCCTTCCTTCGGCAGCGGTTACTCCAGCCCCGGCTGGAAACGCGCCCAGAGCTTCACCTCAGGCCAGCCGGCGCGTTCCGCCTCTACGCCCGCCCGCAAGGCCATCATCGAAGGCGACGGCCGCTTGATCGCCACCGCCGTCCCCAAGGCCGGCAGCGACTGGTCCCGCGGCGACCGCGTCTTCCACCAGAAGTTCGGCTATGGCGCCGTCCGCGCGGTCGAGGGCAACAAGCTGGTCGTCGCCTTTGAAAAGGCCGGCGAGAAGAAGGTTATCGACAGCTTCGTGGAAAAGGTGGTCGCCTAGACCCTGCGCTTGCTTGCTACCCCTTCTGACCCCGGTCTGGACCAGAACGGCGGTCGTGGGCGACGGCGGACACGAAGGCCAGATCGAAGAACAGCCCCACCAAGCCGAACCTCGCGTGTTCTCCGGGGCGGCGAACGCGCATCAAACTGTTCATGATCCACTCATTTTTAACCCCGCACCCCGAGCGTGCCGCTGTGCGCGTCTTTCGTACAGAGCTTGAAGCGATCCGATCCGGCCCGCCTCTGTGGGAGCAGGTCGCGGCCGGATTCATCATCTGCATGCTGACCGGCGCCCTGATCGGTCCGGTTCTGGCGCCCGACCAATCGGAAACGCCAATCCTCCGCCTCTTTTGGCTGCCCGCCTACGCCCTGACGGCGGGCCTGCTCCTGCTACGCTTCGAAACCGTCGTCAAAGCCTGGCCCGCCTGGCTGGCCCTAGGCTCCCTCGTTGTACTGGCCTTTGCCTCCACCCAATGGTCAATTGACGCCGCGACGACGCAGCGGCGGGTCGTCGCCATGACCATAAACGGCTCATTCGCCATCTATCTGGGCTCGCGTTTTCACGACATCCACCTGCCACGACTGCTGGCCTGTTGCGCCCTGATCATGGGGATCCTCAGCGTCTTCATCGTTTTCGCCGTGCCTTCAATCGGCGTCCATAGCGACGTCAACGCCGGCATGTGGCGCGGCATCTGGTACGAGAAGAACCAGATGGGCATAGCCATGGCAGCTGGAGCGACCGCCGCCGCCGCCTGGATCGCCGCCAAAGACCGACTGAGCATCACGCCTATCGCCACCATCCTCCTGTGCCTCTGCCTGGTTCTGGCGACGCAATCCAAGACATCCCTGCTCTGCGCCTTGATCGGCATCAGCATCGTCGTCGCCCTGTCGGTCCTGAAAAGGGCGGGCCCCGCCCTTATCATCGTAGCCATATGGCTCGGCGTGATCTGCCTGGCTTTCGGCTGGTGGCTGTGGAGCACAGAATCCGGGGAAATTCTCCAGGCTCTAGGCAAGGACCCAACCCTCACCGGGCGCACCGCGATCTGGGACGCCCTGTTCCGCAAGATCGATGAGCGCCCCTGGACCGGCTATGGCTACAACGCCTTCTGGGGCAAGGGGTCTGAACCCGCCGCCTGGATACGTCATCAGACGGGCTGGTCCGTGCCTTCGGCCCACAACGGCTGGATTGACCTTCTGGCGCAACTGGGGTGGCCGGGCGCCGTTCTGGTCGGAACGATCGTCGCGTCGTCGTATCTGCTGACCCTGATCCGCCTGCCCGCAGCAGGCCTGCGCGAAGGCTTCTGGGGCGTAGCCTACCTCACAGTCTATCTCCTGCTCACCCTGTCAGAGAGTGTTCTTCTCAGCGCCCAGAGCATGCCCTGGACCCTGTGTTTGGCGATCCTGGCGCGCGCTGTATATCCTGAGCCGAGACCGCAACGGGCAATGCTTGCGCCAAGCCGGCGCGCGGCCTACCAGACCGGCTCCCGAATCGCCTCAGACTGAACCGATGGCTGACCTGTTTTCTACGCTCGACGACGCTGAACCGACCCGCCCAGACGTGGCCGGGCAAGCCCCTGCTTCGCCTCAGCCTGTCCCTGCGCCGATTCCGACCGCGTCTGCGCCCGTCGCGCATGAGCCCAAGGTCGAGCTGGCGACCCACGCCAGCACGGCGACGGCCGCCGCCACCGGGTATTCCGCCTCCTCGATCGAAGTGCTGGAGGGGCTGGAGCCCGTCCGCAAACGCCCCGGCATGTATATCGGCGGCACCGACGAACGCGCCCTGCACCACCTCTTCGCCGAAGTCCTCGACAACGCGATGGACGAAGCCGTGGCCCGCCACGCCAAGCTGATCACCGTTGATCTGGACGCCGACGGCTTCCTGTCGGTTCGCGACGACGGCCGCGGCATCCCGGTCGATCCCCACCCCAAGCACCCCGGCAAGTCGGCCCTGGAAGTCGTCATGACCGTGCTGCACTCGGGCGGCAAGTTCTCGGGCAAGGCCTATGAGACCTCGGGCGGCTTGCACGGCGTCGGCGTCTCGGTCGTCAACGCCCTGTCGGACCAGTTGGACGTCACCGTCTGGCGCGACGGCTTCGAATGGCGCCAGTCCTTCAGCCGCGGCCTGGTCCAGGCCCCCATCCAGCAGGTCGGCCCCTCCAAGAAGAAGGGCACGCGTATCCGCTTCCATCCGGATGAGCAGATCTTCGGCGTCGGCGCGGCCTTCAAGCCCGCCCGCCTCTACCGTATGGCCCGCGCCAAGGCCTATCTGTTCCGCGGCGTCGAAATCAAATGGACCTGCGCGCCGGAACGCATCACCGACGCCACCCCGGCCGAGGCCACCCTGCACTTCCCCGGCGGTCTGGCCGACGCCCTGGCCGAACGCGTGGGCGAGCTGGAAACCGTCACCCCCGTCTTCGCTGGCCGCGCCGAGCGCAAGGGCGAGGCGGGCGCGCTGGAATGGGCCGTCACCTGGTCGCCCATCGGCTTCGGCGACGCCGACAGCTTCATCGCCTCCTACTGCAACACCGTCTCGACCCCCGACGGCGGCACGCACGAGGCCGGCTTCCGTTCGGCCCTGGTCAAGGGCCTGAAGGCCTATGGCGAGCTGACCAACGAGAAGCGCGCCGCCCAGATCACCGCCGAGGACGTGATCGCCAACGCCGGCGCCATGATTTCGGTCTTCATCCGCAACCCCGAATTCCAGGGCCAGACCAAGGACCGCCTGTCCTCGCCCGAGGGCCAGCGTCTGACCGAACAGCTGCTGCGCGACCCCTTCGACCACTGGCTGACCGAAAGCCCGAAGCAGGCCAACGCCCTGCTCGGCTTCGTCATCGACCGCGCCGAGGACCGCCTGCGCCGCCGCAAGGACAAGGAAGTCCAGCGCGCCGCCGCCACCCGCAAGCTGCGCCTGCCGGGCAAGCTGTCGGACTGCTCGCGTCAATCGGCGCAAGGCACCGAACTGTTTATCGTCGAAGGCGACTCGGCCGGCGGCTCGGCCAAACAGGCGCGCGACCGCACCACCCAGGCCATCCTGCCCCTGCGCGGCAAGATCCTGAACATCGCTTCGGCCACGGCGGACAAGCTGCGTCAGAATATCGAACTGTCGGACCTGGCCCTGGCCCTGGGCGTCCAGCCCGGCAGCCGCTTCAACATCGAAGACCTGCGCTACGAGCGTATCGTCATCATGACCGACGCCGACGTCGACGGCGCCCACATTGCGGCCCTGCTGATCACCTTCTTCTATCGCGCCATGCCCGAGACGATCCGCCAGGGTCGCCTCTTCATGGCCCTGCCGCCGCTCTATCGCATTTCGGCCGGCCCCCTGTCGGAATACGCCCGCGACGACGCCCACCGCGACGAGCTGCTGGCCACCGTCTTCAAGGGCAAGAAGGTCGAGATCGGCCGCTTCAAGGGCCTGGGCGAGATGATGGCCTCGCAACTGAAAGAGACCACCATGGACCCGAAGAAGCGGACCCTGGCGCGCGTCTCCCTGCCCGACAGCGAGGAAGAGATCGAGGACCTGGTCGAACGCCTGATGGGCCGCAAGGCCGAGGCCCGCTACCAGTTCATCCAGGAAAACGCCCGCTTCGCCGTGGCGGACCTGGACGTTTAAGGCCAAACCATAACCCGCTCATCCCCGCGGAAGCGGGAACCCAGTAAGTGCCTCAAGCGCTACGTCCCGAACAGCGCCCCTCTGATTTCCGCGCAGCGTTTTTGGCCAAAGCACTAGGTCCCGGCCTCCGCGGGGATGAGCGGGTAGAGATAGTTCAGCCCTTCAGCAGCCGATCCCGCGCCGCATTGACGCGCGCGGCCAGCCCTTCTGTCCCGCCCTGGTCGGGATGCGCTCGCGCCATCAGACGACGCCAGGCGGCCTGCACCGCCTCGGGCGTCGCGTCGGCGGTCACCCCCAGAATGGCCCGCGCCTCGGCTTCCGTCAGACGTTCAGCAACGGACGCACGCGGCGGCACGGTCCGAACCCGCGACTGCACCGCCAGCCACAGCCCTGCCCCCGCCAGCCCTATCGCCGCCAGCCACACGCCGCGCGACGCAGCCAGAACCGCCCCCGCGAACAGGGCCGTGCTGAGGATGGTCGCGGAAATGCGCCAGTGGCCGCGCCGCGCGCGCTCTGTCTGCCGCCCCAGACGGGCCAGCGCCCACACCGCCACGGCGGCCAGCGCCAGCCAGATCAGGCCCATGCGACGATCAGGCCGCCGCCGCGTCCAGCGGCGCCAACGAACCGCCTTGCGCGTCGTCCAGACCCAGGGACTGCATCAGATTGCGCAGTTCCTGACGCGCCGCCACGTGGGCCAGGGACACCGACACCGGACGGATATCGTTCGACAGGTCGGCCACGGTCAGGCCGAAGGGGAACAGCTCGCGATAGATGACCCGGTCGCGCAGACCCGGCCCGACGCGGAAGCCGACGCGCTTGGCCAACTTCAGCATCTTCTCTTCCAGACGACGACGGTTGCGCGCCTCGGCCACGGCCAGGCGATTGGTGACGACGACCCAGTCGATCGTCACCTGACGCCCCTCGGTGATGGCGCGGTGCTTGCGCGCCTCCCAGACGCTCTCGGAATAGATGGAGGGCTTTTTCAGATCCAGCGTCACCGGATCGACCTCGCCCAGCAGGTCGAAGTCGACGAAGCTGTCGTTCATCGGCGTGACGATCTGGTCGGCGCGGCCGTGCGCGGCGCGCGACAGGGCCGTGTCGCCCCCGGGCGTGTCGATCAGGATGATGTCCGCCACGCCTTGCGCCTCGGCATAGGCGGCGTCGAAACGCGCCAGCTGCTCGGCTTCGTCGGCCTTGGCCAGGGCCTTGCCGTCTCCCATGTCCGGCACGATCGGCATGGGCAGAGGCTGTTCGTTGGCCGCCGTCCACGCCCCACGGTTGGAGAAGAACCGCTCCATCGACCGCTGACGCAGGTCCAGGTCGATGATGGCGACCTTCTTGCCCGCGTGCAGCAGGCCGGTGACGATGTGAATGGCCAGGGTGGACTTGCCCGCCCCGCCCTTTTCATTGCCGATGACGATGACCTGAGGCTGCGCCATGATGAGTCCCGATGTTTCGACGGGCGCGACTCAATCGTTCGCTCCCCGTCCAAGACGCCCTAGATCGGGCCAAGGACGCCAGTCGTCAACGAAACCTTAAGCCGCGCCTGTGGACGACGTCGCCTCTGCGGCCCGAACGCACCAGGGATCGGACGCCGCCGCACGCTCGCACAGCGCCTTGGCCTGGGCCGATCCGGCCCGAACCTTCAGACGAACCAGACGCCGACCTTGAACCTCGACCGGCTCGAACACCGGCTTCAGGCCATGGCTCCCCTGCCCCAGACGCTCCCACGCCGCCTGAGCCGAGGCCTGGCTGGCGTAGGCGCCGAGCTGGATCAGCACGGCGTTCGAAGGCGAGGCGACCGCCTGCGGCCGCGCGGGCTTGGCGGCGGCTTGCTGTGCGGCCTGCACCTCCGGCGGCGCTTCAGGATCAATGAACACAGACGGCAGGGCGGGCAACACAGCCGCCGCCTTGCTCGTCAGCCCGTCGCGGGCGTCCCATAGCTGATGCGGCGTCAAAAGCTCGACCTTCAGCGGACGCAGCCCCGCCTCTTCGGCGTTACGCGGTCCCGACGGTTCACGCCGAGCCTCGCCGTCGCGAGTCGACAGCGGAATGGCCGCGATGTTCTTGGCCACGCCTTCGAAGCGATGAGGATCGGCCTCCGCCATGCCGCAGCCGGCCAGCAGCACCGCGAGGGCGCCGACCGATCCGAGCCGCAGGATGACGGAAGCGTTCATGCCACCATGCTGAACGCAGTCTTTTGAGACAGGGTTGAGGAACAGGCTTAACGCGCGTTAAGCCCTCGCCTTCAGCCGATGGCGCCGACGCAGCCTTCAACATCGCCCGGCGCCACGTCGGCGTCGGTCAGAGCCAGGGTCCAGCCGTGGTTGGTGTTCAGGCCCCAGCGCCGCGCGCCCGAGCCGTCGCCGGCGTCGCCGCCGACCGTCACCACCACGCGGCGGCCCATCGGCAGGGCCGGCGGATCGATCTTGCCCACGGCCAGCGAGGTCGGGGTGTCGCCGCCGTAGCCGTCGAAGACGCTCAGCATCGACCATTCGCGACGCAGGCCCATCCACCAGGCGTCGTCGGTGTTGATCGACAGGACGGCCACGCCATGGCCTTCAGCCGCATGGGCCAAGGCGGCCTGCGGATCGCGGACCAGTTTGATGTCGGCGGCGGCGCCGAAGCGCAGACGGGCGCCGTCCACGGCCTTGGCCGGGTCGATGGGGGCCCATACGTGGACCTGCAACCGGCCCTGGCGGGCCAGGCCCCAGCCGACGATCTCGCGCCACAGGTGCTCGACCGCCTCGCGGTTCTCGGGTTCGCACTGCTTCAGGACGCGAGCCTGAACGGCCTGCTCGCGGTCGGGACGCAGCTTGGTGTGCGGGCCGGTCGGCGCGTCCTTGGCCTTGCCCACCTGGGCGGCGACGGCGAGACGGCGCTCGAACAGCTCAAGAATCTGGTCGTCCAGGCTGTCGATCTCGGCGCGCAGCGCGGCCAGCGCCTTCTGCTCGGGGCTCAGCTCGGCGGATTCAGCGGGCCAGACTTGCTGGATATTGGAATTGGGCATGTGATCAGGCTTTCGGCATGGAATTTCGATGAGGAGATCGCGTCCGCCGAACATCAGGCAGGAACGCGTGCAGAGGCCGCTCGGGTTAAGCGGTCGCCAGCGAGACTGTCAGGGTTGGTTAGAAGCCCGACGCCTCAGCCGGCGTATCGAAAGCCGTAATAGCCGTAGCCAAAATAAAAGCCGGCCACCGCGCGCGTGGTGGTTTCAAGGGTCAGTTGTGCGCGCAGCGAGGACATGAATCCGGTCCGGTTTCAGGATCAGGGTCGATCCGATCTCTTCTTAAGCGCGCAAACTCTGTGCGCGGTCAAGCCCCAGGTGCACTGAGGAGGACAAATCGCGTCCGATTGTCGCTGAAATCCTGCAAATCGTTGCGCAGAACCGCCAGGCCATAAACCTCGGCGGCACGCGCCGGGGCCACGGCGGCGCGGGTCAGATCGCCGGCTTCGGCCACCGCGGCGGCAGCCCCGCCCGTGTCGAAGACCTCGACCGAGGCGATCTTCAGCTCGCCCAGAGCCTTCGAGCATTGTTGCAAGGCGACCGGATGGCTCTCCGCCGTCCGGATGTCCGACAGCCGCGCCTCGGGCAAACCGAGCAAGGCCAGCCGGATCGGCCGCCAGGCCTCGCTGACTACGACCAGCCCCGCCTCGCGCACCAGGGTGGCGGCGGGCTCGACCACGCCCACTGTCGAGTTCTCGACCGGGATCAGGGCGAACTGGCACTGCCCGGACAGCAGGGCGTCAATCGCCCCCTGGAAGGTCTCGAACCCGACCGCCTCGTCCCACGGGCGCAGGTCGAGGCAGGCTTCATGGCTGAAGGCGCCGGGCGCGCCCTGATAGGCGACGCAGCCCGAGCCTTCGTTTTCAACTGCCGAGGTCACGCGGCCTCGGCGCGGGCCTGACGCCCGGCCTTGAGGCGCTCGGCGACCAGGAAGGCCAGCTCCAGCGCCTGATCCGCATTCAGACGCGGATCGCAGTGGGTGTGATAGCGGCTCGACAGATCGTCCTCGGTCACCGCCTGGGCGCCGCCCAGGCATTCGGTGACGTTCTGACCGGTCATTTCCAGGTGAACGCCGCCGGGGTGGACGCCCTCGGCCTCCGCCACGTCGATGAAGGTACGGACCTCGCCCATGACGCGGTCGAACGGCCGGGTCTTGTAGCCGTTGGCGGCCTTCAGCGTATTGCCGTGCATCGGGTCGATCGACCAGATGACGCGCTTACCCTCGGCCTTCACCGCCCGCATCAGGGCGGGCAGTCGATCGCCGACCTTGTCGTGACCGAAGCGGCCGATGAGGGTCAGCCGGCCGGGGATGTTGTTCGGGTTCAGGGCGTCGATCAGCGGCAGGATATCCTCCGCCGTCATGGTCGGCCCGCACTTCACGCCGATGGGGTTCGAGATCCCGCGCATGAACTCGATGTGCGCCCCGTCCAGCTGACGGGTGCGCTCGCCGATCCACAGCATGTGGGCCGAGGTGTCGAACCATTCGCCCGACGAACCTTCCAGGCGCGTCAGGGCGCTCTCGACGTTCAGCAGCAGGGCTTCGTGGCTGGTGAAGACCTCGACGCGCGACAGGTCGGGATGGGTCTCGGGCGTGACGCCGACCGCCTCCATGAAGGCCAGGGCCTCGGTGATCTTGTCGGCCAGCTCGCGATAGGCCGCGCCCGCGCCATTGTCGGCGAAGCCCAGGGTCCAGCGGTGGATGTTGTACAGGTCGGCATAGCCGCCGCCCGCAAAGGCGCGCAGCAGGTTCAGCGTCGAGGCCGACTGATTGTAGGCCTTCAGCAGGCGCTGCGGATCGGGCACACGCTCTTCGGGCGTGAAGCCCATGCCGTTGATGATGTCGCCGCGATAGGACGGCAGCTCGACCCCGCCGATTTCCTCCAGCGGCGACGAGCGCGGCTTGGCGAACTGACCGGCGATGCGGCCGACCTTCACCACCGGCTTGCGCCCGGCGAAGGTCAGGACCACCGCCATCTGCAAGATCAGACGGAAGGTGTCGCGGATGTTGTCGGTCGAGAACTCCTTGAAGCTCTCGGCGCAGTCGCCGCCCTGAAGCAGGAAGGCGTTGCCCGCCTCCACCTGCGCGAGGTGCTGGGTCAGTTTGCGGGCTTCGCCGGCAAACACCAGGGGCGGCATGGCCCGCAGCTCGTCTTCGACACGGGCCAGTTCGGCCATGTCAGGATAGTCCGTCGGCATATGCACGACGGGCTTGTTTCTCCAGGATTCAGGGGTCCAGCGCTTACTCATGCCGCCTAGATAGCCCTACAGGCGTTCCGGAACAACAAATGTTGCGCCGCAGCGACCTTTTCAGAGCGGCGACCAGGCCTCGTCGGCGAGCAAGGGCGCAAACAGGGCGTCCAGCGTCGCATCACTGACGCCCGCCAGGTCGGCGGGCGACCACTTCGGCGCATTGTCCTTGTCGACGATGACGGCGCGCACGCCTTCCTGGAAGTCATGGGTCTGCACGACCCGACCGCCCAGGGCATATTCCATCGCCATGTTCGCGGCGAAGGACGCCAGCGTCGCCCCGGTGCGGATCTGGCGCAGCGACACCTTCAGCGACTGCGGCGACTTGGTCTTCAGCGTCTCCAGCTGCTTCAGCGCCCAGTCCGAGCCGTCTGCCTCCAGCGCGGCGAATATCTCCTCGACCGTGTCAAAGACGAACAGCCGGTCGATGGCCTCGCGATGCGCGTCCAGCGGCGCCGGACCTGCCTCGCCCGAAACGCGGTCGGCCACGGCCTTGGGATCAGACGGATTGGCGAGAAGTTCATCCTTCAAAGCCGCCGTCGCGCCGCTCTCGACGAAATGCGTGTGGATGCCCAGTGCCACCGTATCCGCCGCCTTCAGCCGCGCCCCCGTCAGCGCCAGCCAGACCCCCGTTTGCCCCGGCAGGCGCGGCAGGAACCAGCCCCCGCCCACATCAGGGAACAGGCCGATGCCCGTTTCCGGCATGGCGTAGGTGGTGCGCTCGGTGGCGATGCGGACATCCGCCGGCTCGCTGATGCCCACGCCGCCACCCATGACGATGCCGTCGACGATGGCCGAGATCGGCTTGGGGTATTCGAACATCAGATGGTTCAGCTGATACTCGGTCTTGAAGAAGGCCCTGGCTTCCGACGCATCCCCTGCCCCGCTCTCGGCGATCATGCGGATGTCGCCCCCGGCGCAGAAGCCGCGCTCGCCTGCATGGTCGACCAGCACCGAGCGTACGGCGTCGTCGCCGCGCCAAGCCAGCAGCGCCGCGATCATCGCCTCGCACATGCCCCGGTTCAGCGCATGGATCGCCTTGGGCCGGTTCAGGGTGATGCGACCGACGCCGTTCTCGACGCGGGTGATAACTTCAGCTTCGCTCATTTCCATACCCCACCAGTCGCTGACAGCGCCTGAGCATATTCAGATTTCTAATGTTCGTTCGGCCAAGGAAGCTTTTTGCAGCCTCCGCTCGGCACGGGATCCATGCACAACCAAACCGCGAAGGTCACAGTGTCACCCGGCTGCATCTGATCTCCACGCGTTCGAGCATCCCGCAAGCTTCTCAGAACATTGCGCCCAAAACGACCGTCCGTCGGAAGCTGCCTCTCCAGGCGGCAGGAAGAGAGGCGATTCCGCTCCGCCGCCACGCAGGTGACTTCCGCTTGCATAACTCCGTGTGCGCCCTGCGGAGCTTCAGGCAAGGGCATCTTGGACCAAGACACCGTGTCCCAGTGTCGTGGGGCGGGTTGCTGGGCTGCCTCCTGATGAGAGAACATCACAGTCGCCGCCAGTAGGGCAATCAACATACCACCGCTTCCGTTTTAGGCTCTCGCCAGCTCCCGCGCGATGATCACGCGCATGATCTCGTTGGTGCCTTCAAGAATGCGGTGGACCCGCAGATCGCGCACGATCCGCTCCAGCGGATAGTCCTTCAGATAGCCGTAGCCGCCGTGGATCTGCAGCGCCTCGTCGGCGATCTGGAAGCAGGCGTCAGTGGCCAGGCGCTTGGCCATGGCGCACCACTTGGTCTTTTCCGGGTGGTCGTTATCGATGGCCCAGGCCCCGCGCAGCACCATCAGGCGCGCCGCCTCCAGGTCCGTCGCCATGTCGGCCAGACGGAACTGCAGCGCCTGGAACTGGCCGATGGCCTGCCCGAACTGCTTGCGCGTGGCGACGTAGTCCTGCGCCGTCTCCAGCGCCAGCCGCGCCCCGCCCAGCGAGCAGGCGGCGATGTTCAGACGTCCGCCGTCCAGGCCGGCCATGGCGTATTTGAAGCCCGCGCCCTCTTCACCCAGCAGGTTGGCGACCGGGATGCGGCAATCGTCGAAGCTGACGATGGCGGTCGGCTGGGCGTTCCAGCCCATCTTCTTTTCCTGCGCCCCAAACGACAGGCCGGGCGTCCCCGCCTCGACCACCACGGCGCTGATTCCCTTGGCCCCTTCGCCGCCCGTGCGGACCATGACGACATAGACGTCCGACGTCCCCGCGCCCGAAATGAAGGCCTTGGACCCATTCAGGACGAAATGATCGCCGTCACGCACCGCCGTGGTCCGCAGCGCCGCCGCGTCAGAGCCCGAACCCGGCTCGGTCAGGCAGTAGCTGGCGATCTTGTCCATCGTCACCAGCGACGGCACGAAGCGCGAGCGCAGGTCGTCAGACCCGAACTTGTCGATCATCCACGTCGCCATGTTGTGGATCGAGATAAAGGCCGCCGTCGCCACGTCCCCGCGCGACAGCTCCTCGAATATCACCGCCGCCTCGACCCGGCCCAGGGCCATGCCGCCGTGTTCTTCGCCGGTATAGATGCCGCAAAAGCCCATCTCTGCCGCCGATTTCATCACATCGACCGGGAAATGCTTGTCCTCGTCCCACCGGGCCGAATGCGGCGCCAACTCGGCGTCGGCGAAGGCCCGCGCCGCGTCCTGAATCGCGCGCTGGTCGTCGTTGAGGGCGAAGTCCATGATCTATGCTCCCGACTCTGGCCCTCTGACGGGGCGTTCATGCTGCTTCTATCCAAGCGCTTGGGATACGTCACCCCGCCAGCGCCATGCGCCGCATCTTGTGTCCGCCAATGACGCAGGCACGCGCTAGTCTCTGCCTCTGGACGCCGCGATTTCAGACTCATTAGACGAATTGGACTCTGTTTTTTCCCGACCGGGGTCCGATATGCGACCTCCAAGGCCGTTTCCCTGCCTCGTCTACCGGACTATGAGCCCTGCATGACCATGCCGTTCCAGCCCGCCGCCTTCCCCTACGCCCGCCCGCGTCGCCTGCGCTCGCAGCCCTGGGTGCGCCGTCTGGTCGCCGAGACGACCCTGACGCCAGCCGACCTCATCTGGCCGATCATAGTCCACGACGGGGCCGAAGATCGCGTGCCGGTCGCCTCCATGCCCGGCGTCTTCCGCCTGTCGCCGAAAGAAGCCGCCAAGGCCGCCGTCGAGGCGCGCGACCTGGGCATCCCCATGATCGCCCTCTTCCCGAACGTGGACGGCGCCATCAAGGACAGCGTCGGTACGGCCGCCAGCGACCCCGACGGTCTGATCCCCGACTGCATCAAGGCCATCAAGGACGCCGCGCCCGAGATCGGCGTCATGACCGACGTGGCGCTCGACTGCTACACTGACCACGGTCACGACGGCGTCATGGAGAACGGCCGCATCCTTAACGACGTCAGCATCGAACGTCTGGTGGAACAGGCCTTCATCCACGCCCACGCCGGCGCCGACGCCGTGGCGCCGTCCGACATGATGGACGGCCGGGTCCAGGCCATCCGCGAGGCGCTGGAAGCCAACAGCCTGCCGGACACCCTGATCATCAGCTACGCCGCCAAGTACGCCTCGGCCTTCTACGGCCCCTATCGCGACGCCGTGGGCTCGTCCAAGTCCCTGACCGGCGACAAGAAGACCTATCAGATGGACTACGCCAACGCCGACGAGGCCCTGCGCGAGGTGGCGATGGACATTTCCGAAGGCGCCGACGCCCTGATCGTCAAGCCGGGCCTGCCCTATCTCGACATCGTCCGCCTGGTCTCGGACACCTTCAAGATCCCGACCTTCGCCTATCAGGTGTCCGGCGAGTACGCGATGATGCAGGCCTCCATCGCCAACGGCTGGCTGGAGGAAGACCGCGCCATCCTGGAAACCCTGCACGCCTTCAAGCGCGCCGGCGCCTCAGGCGTCCTCAGCTACTTCGCCCCCAAGGCAGCAAGGCTTCTGGGGGCGTAGGGCCCACCTGTTCCGCTCATCCCGGCGAAGGCCGGGATCCAGATTATATGGCGCAAGCTCAGAACACGCGGGCGCTGCACCGGCTCTTCAAACTGCCGATGTCGCGTCTGCATCTGGATCCCGGCCTTCGCCGGGATGAGCGAAATATTCAGAAGGCGCGGAAAGTTAGGCCTCACGCCGTCGGATCGACCGCCCGTCCGTACTTGCCCCGGAAATAGGTCAGGGCGTCGCCGGGATGGGTCTCGAAGGCGGCGACCCGCCCGACGATGACCAGGTGGTCCCCCATGACGATGCGGTCGTGGGTCGCGCAGTCCAGCCGCGTCACGGCGTTGCGCAGACGCGGCGGCGCCGGGTCCCCAACTTCGAACTCGTCGTCCGACAGGGTGCAGACGCCCCAGGCGAAACGATCCGACATGGCCTGATCCTCGACCGGCAGCATGTGCACGGCGAAGCGCTCGGCTCCGGCGAAGGCGTCGTGGCGGTCCGACTTCACGTCCAGGCACCACAGCACCAGCGGCGGGTCCAGCGACACCGAGGTGAAGCTGTTCACTGTAATGCCCAGCGGCCCCTCGGCCGTATGGGCCGTCACCACGCAGACGCCGGTGGCGAAGCCGCCCAGCGCCTTGCGATAGGCCTTGGCGTCGAATTCGGAAGGAGATGGGGTCATGATCACAGGCCTGACCTAAGCCGTGGGTCGTCGCCGGGCAAGGCCGCCGCGCCCCGAACGAGCCTCCTAAGGGAAGACCGCCCCTTCGCGCTTTCCATGCTCTGTCAGGCGATCATATTCCCGGCTTGCCGCGGCCACGTCGTTTGAAACACGGTCCGCAGCCGCCTGCATGTCCTCGCAATTGGCTGCGGCGCGCATGGCCTTCTCCATCTCCTGCCGTCCGTGCAAGGCGATGCGGGCGTGGTTCATCTCGTGGGTCGCCAGGGCCTTGAAATAGCGCCCCCAGGCCTCTCGGTCCCTGCGCCCCAGCTTTTCAGGCTCCGTCAAGTCGGGGAGAATTACGGTGATGGCCACGCTGGTGACGGTCGTCTCCGGCAAGCATTGCTGGCCCCCACGCCGCTGCCATCGGCTTGAATACCGCCAGCGCGTCACGCCGTCGAAGCGCTCGCCGCCGTCGCTTTCGGCAGGCCGCGCCGCATTCATGGCCGTCCTGACGGCGCGCGATGTCCGCCCGCTCACCGGATAGGCGACCAGGACCACATCCGGCAGAGCCGACAGTTCCGGCGCCGCCTCACGCAATCGCAACTCCCCTTCCGAAGGGGCCGTCACGACGGCCACTTCGTCCGAAGCGACGACCAAGGTCGCGATCGTCAGAAACTCAAAAAACATCATTCCCCCACCCTGACAAAATCGCTTGAACACCGAAGCCCCCGGCCAAGGCAACCGCTTCTTAAGGCGCCTGTGAGATTCACGGCTAACAGACGACGTTAAGATTGGCCTGCCCATGTCCGTGAGCGATCGCCCGATCCTCATCAAGAAGGTGAAGAAGGTGGTCGCCGGCGGCCACCACGGCGGCGCGTGGAAAGTCGCCTACGCCGACTTCGTGACGGCCATGATGGCCTTCTTCCTGTTGATGTGGCTGATCAACACGACCGACCCGGAGCAGAAGCGCGGCATCGCCGAATACTTCGCCCCGGCCAACGTCTCGGCCTCGACCTCCGGGTCCGGCGGCATCCTGGGCGGCACCGCCCTGGGCGACGACGGCGCCAAGAGCTCCGGCTCCATGGCCATGGTCGAGCAACTGGCCCCCGAGGCGCCTCAATCGCCTGAAGAAGCCGGCCAGAGCACCAATCTGGCTGCCGCCAGCGAATCCGCCCTGCGCGCTGAGATCGCCAAACGCGAAGCCGCCGACTTCGCCAGCGCCGCCGAAAGCCTGCGTCAGGCCATGCAGGCCATGCCCGAACTGGCCGAGCTCTCGAAGCAGCTGATCATCGACCAGACGCCCGAGGGTCTGCGGATCCAGCTGGTCGACCAGGAAGGCCGCTCGATGTTCGAGAACGGCTCCTCGCGCCCCAACCCGCGCGCCCAGATGCTGCTGCGGGCCATCGCCAAGGTCATCAACCAGCTGCCCAACCGCATCTCGATCACCGGCCACACCAGTGCCGTCGCCGGCTCCAGCCGCGCCAGCAGCGCCGGGGACTGGTCGCTGTCGTCCGCTCGCGCAGACGCCTCGCGCCTGACGCTGCAAGGTGCGGGCGTGAATGCCGACCGGGTCTATTCGGTCGCGGGCAAGGCGGGGTCCGACCCCCTCTATCCCGACGATCCTTCGCTGGCCGGCAATCGCCGCATCGCCATCGTCCTGCTGCGCGAAGCGCCGGTCCTGCCCACGGACACCAGCCTGTGACCGCAAGCGCCGCACTCACGGCGCTTGCGAAATCCCCCGGTTGCGCGCCAAATCGGCGCATGATGACCCGCGCGCAAACCTGCCGAAACGATTGGAAACGGACGTAAGGCCGTGACCCAGCATTTCCCGACCCGGCAGCTGCGGTTCTTCATGACCGCCAACGCGCCCTGCCCCTATCTGCCCGGTCAGTTCGAGCGCAAGGTCTTCGCCAACCTGCCCTTCAGCGACGGCGCCGACGTCAACGACGCCCTGACCCAGGCCGGTTTCCGCCGCAGCCAGAACATCGCCTATCGCCCGGCCTGCGAGACCTGCGCGGCCTGTGTCTCCGTCCGCATCCCGGTGGCCGAGTTCGCCTTCTCGCGTTCGCAGCGCAAGATCCTGAACCGCAACGCCGACCTGTCGCGCGATCTGGTCGAAGCCGAGGCGACGATGGAGCAGTTCGACCTGCTGCGCCGCTACCTGGCCGCGCGCCACCCCGGCGGCGGCATGAGCGACATGGGCTGGTCCGACTATGTGTCTATGGTCGAGGACACGGCCGTCCGCACCCACCTGATCGAATACCGCATGCCCGCCGACGACGACGGCCCCGGCGATCTGGTCGGCGTCTGCCTGGCGGATCTGCTGCATGACGGCCTGTCGATGGTTTACAGCTTCTTCGACCCCGATCTGGAGCGTCGCAGCCTGGGCCAGTTCGCCATCATGGATCACCTGCGCCAGGCGGCGCTGGTCGGCCTGCCCTACGTCTATCTGGGCTACTGGGTCCAGGGTTCGCCCAAGATGGACTACAAGGCCAGGTTCAGGCCCATGGAGGCCCTACGTCCTCTGGGTTGGGAACGCCTAAAAGATTAGCGCCGCGCCTCTCCCTCCCCTTCAGGGGGAGGGTGGCTGAGGCCCAAGGCCGAAGTCGGGTGGGGCGGCCAAGCTATTCAAGCGCGACACCCAGGATCAACTCGCCTCCCCACCCGGTCGCTTCGCGACCACCCTCCCCATGAAGGGGAGGGAGAAGCTGCGTTAGGTCGTCGGAACCGCAGTGCGCTCCTCGCCCCACGCCCCCTCGTCTCGCCCGCCGGCGAACTTCACCAGGGCCGCGATCCGCTTCTCGATCGGCGGGTGGGTGGCGAACAATCCAGAAAACCCCGCCTTGTCCGCCGTATTGTCCAGGAACATGCCGCGCAGTTCGTCAGGCGCCTCGATCTTCGACTGCCCTGACACCTTCCTCAGCGCCGAGATCATGGCGTCCGGGTTCTTGGTCAGCTCGACCGCCCCCGCATCGGCCACATATTCCCGCGTCCGCGACAGGGTCATGCGGATGACCGCCGCCAGGCCGAAGCCGATCACCCCGATGGCCAGGCCGATCAGGATCAGCGGCATAGCGTTCTTGTTATTCCCCCCGCGACCGCCGCGCACATAGAACAGGCTGCGGAACACCAGTTCGGCCACCACGCTGATGATCCCCGCAAAGATCGAGGCGATCACCATGGTCCGCACGTCCTTGTTGATGACGTGGGTCAGTTCATGGGCCAGGACGCACTCCATCTCATCGCGGCTCAGCGCCTGCATCAGGCCGCGCGTGACGGTGACGCTGTAGTTCCCCTCATGCAGCCCTGACGCATAGGCGTTCAGCGACGGGCTCTCGATGATCCGCAGCGTCGGCGTCCGCAGCCCGCGCGAGATCGCCAGATTTTCCAGCAGGTTGTAGAGCTCGGGCTCGACCCGCCGCTCGACCTTGCGGGCGCCGGTCATGGCGTCGATCATCGCCTGATTGCCGAAAAAGGCGATGACGAACCAGATGGCGGCGACGACCAGGGCCGTCGGCACGGTCCAGCCCAGCATGGACGCCGCCAGCGCCAGGTCCTGACCCAAGTCGCCGCCCGAGTTGGGCAGCAGACCGAACCCCATCATCAGCACCTGAATGCCGAATAGGATCAGCACGAGCAGCACCGGGAACCCGGCCAGCAGGATCGCCGACCGGGTGTTGTTCTGCCAGATATGGGTCTTGAGGCCGACGGCCTGACCGAACACCGCCATTGGGGCTTAGAACTTCACCGTCGGCGGCGCCGCATTCAGAGCCGCGCGTTCACCCTCTCCCACGTCGAAGAAGGGCTTGTCCGAGGCAAAGCCGAACATGCCGGCGAACAGGACAGTCGGGAACTGACGGCGCACGGCGTTGAACTCGCTGACCGCATTGTTGAAGAACCGACGCGCGGCGGCCAGCTTGTTCTCGATGTCCGACAGGTCCATCTGCAGCTGCTGGAAGTTGGCGTTGGCCTTGAGGTCCGGGTAGGCCTCCGACACCGCGAACAGACGGCCCAAGGCCCCGGTCAGCATGTTCTCGGCCTGCACCTTCTCATCAACGGTGCGCGCTCCAGCGGCGGCGGCGCGGGCCTGGGTTACGGCGTCCAGGGTGCCGCGCTCGTGCGTGGCGTAGCCCTTCACCGTCTCAACCAGGTTGGGGATCAGGTCCTGACGCTGCTTCAGCTGCACGTCGATGTCGGCGAACGACTGATTGGCCGTCTGATCCAGCGCCACCAGCTTGTTGTAGGCCCCGACGACGACGAACAGCAGAACGACGACGATAACGGCGAGAATAATCAGGGCGATCATGGGGCCTCCTCCAGCATTTCGCGAGGAATATGGGGGGCCGCAGCCCCCCGGCCAAATGACAATCCTGACAGGTTAGATCAGCGGAACTTGCGCATCCCGCGCGGCCCCTGACGCCCGGCGCTGGCGCGCTTGCCCAGCCAGTCCTTCCAGTCGGGCCAGTTGCGGCGACGACCGCCGCCGTCGGCCCATTCCGGCCCCGTCTCGGCGTTGAACACCGCCACGTCGGCCAGACCGCCCTGCTTGTAGCCCTGCAGCTTGACCCCCTTGCCCCGGCCCATTTCGGGCAGCTCGGCGATGGGGAAGATCAGCGCCTTGATGTTCTCGCCTATGGTGGCGACGTGGTCGCCGGTGACGCGCAGCATGGCCAGCATCTCGCCGTTCAGCACCTGCTTGCCGCCGCGCTTCTGCGCCAGAAGCTCGTTCTCGGGAGCGACGAAGCCGTAACCGGCCTTGGACGCGACCAGAAGCTTCGCATTCGGTTCGTGCGCCAGGACATTGATAATCTCGGCTTTTTCATCGAGGTCAATCATCAGACGCAGCGGCTCGCCGTGGCCTCGCCCGGAGGCCAGCTTGTCGGCCCCGATGGTGAAGATACGCCCGTCAGACGCCCCTACCAGCAGCTTGTCGGTGGTGAAGGTCGGCACCAGGAAGGCCAGGCTGTCGCCCTCCTTGAACTTCAGTTCCGACGGATCCTCGACCTTGCCCTTGGCGGCGCGGATCCAGCCGCGTTCCGACAGGATGACGGTGATGGCCTCGCGCGGGATGAAGGCTTCGGGCGCCACGAAGGCCGAGGCGTCCACCGCCTCGCCGATGGTCGTGCGGCGCGGCGAGATCAGCGCCTTGCGCACGACCTCCAGCTCCTTGGAAATGGCTTTCCACTGCTTGCCTTCCGAAGACGTCAGCGCCTTCAGCGCCGCAAGTTCTTCCGACAGAGCATTGAATTCCTTCTCGATCGCCATTTCCTCGATCCGCGCCAGCTGACGCAGACGGGTGTCGAGGATGTAGTCGGCTTGCGGCTCGCTCAGACCAAAGCGCGCGATCAGAACCGCCTTCGGCTGCTCCTCCTCGCGAACGATGCGGATCACCTCGTCCAGGTTGAGGAAGACGATGCGCAGGCCTTCCAACAGGTGCAGTCGCTTCTCGACCCGCTCGATACGCCATTGCGACCGGCGGTTCAGCACCACGCGGCGGTGATCCAGGAAGGCTTGCAGGCAGTCCTTCAGGCCCATGACGCGCGGCGTGCCCGTGGCGTCCAGCACGTTCATGTTGATCGGGAAGCGGACCTCCAGATCGGACAGCTTGAACAGGCTCTCCATCAGCATCTCGGGCTCGATGGTGCGGTTCTTGGGTTCCAGAATCAGGCGGATGTCTTCCGCCGACTCGTCGCGCACGTCGCCCAGCAGCGGCGCCTTCTTGTTCTCGATCAGGTCGGCCAGGGCCTCGATCAGGCGGCTCTTCTGCACCTGATAGGGCATCTCGGTGACGATGATGCGCCAGACGCCGCGCCCCAGGTCCTCGGTCTCCCAGCGCGCGCGCAGCCGCACCCCGCCCCGGCCCGTTTCATAGGCGTCCAGGATCGAGGCATGACCTTCGACCGACACACCGCCGGTCGGGAAGTCCGGCCCCGGCACGATCTGCACCAGTTCCTCGGTGGTCGCCTCGGGCCGTTCCAGCAGCAGCTGACAGGCGTCGATCAGTTCACCGACGTTGTGCGGCGGGATCGAGGTCGCCATGCCCACGGCGATGCCCGACGACCCATTGGCCAGCAGGTTGGGGAAGCCGGCCGGCAGGACCACCGGCTCTTCGTCCTGATCGTCATAGGTGGCGCGGAAGTCGACCGAGTCCTGGTCGATGCCGTCCAGCAGCAGGACGGCGGCGGGCGTCAGCTTGCACTCGGTATAGCGCATGGCCGCGGCGCTATCGCCGTCGATGTTGCCGAAGTTCCCCTGACCGTCGACCAGCGGATAACGCTGGGCGAAATCCTGCGCCAGACGCACCAGGGCCTCATAGATGGAGGCGTCGCCGTGCGGGTGATAGCCGCCCATGACCTCGCCGACGACCTTGGCGCATTTGCGCGCCGCCGCCTGCGGGTTCAGCCGCATCTGGTGCATGGCGTACATGATGCGGCGGTGCACCGGCTTGAAGCCGTCGCGCACGTCGGGCAGGGCCCGGTTGGTGATCGTGGACAGGGCGTAGGCGAGATAGCGCTTCGACAGCGCCTCGCTCATCGGCTCTTCGACGATGCGGCCGCCTTCAGGCGTCGGGGTGTGGATGGTCATGTGTTTTCGAATCGGTGATCTGAACGACAAAGTCTAGCGCAGCCTGCGGCTGACGCGGGGACGATCGGCGCCTATCTGTGGAGCGCCGCCGCCGAACAGGTCAGGACCCCGCCATGAAGACCGCCCTCACCGACCGCCTGGGCCTCGATCTGCCGATCATTCAGGCCCCGATGGCCGGGACCTCCACGCCCGAGCTGGCGGCGGCCGTGTCGAACGCCGGGGCGCTGGGCTCCATCTCCATCGCCTCGGTCGATGGCTCTGGCGCAGGAAACCCGTGACGCCGTCAGCCGTCTGCAACGCCTCCTGTAACCCGGTGCCATCCGCGGCGTTGTTCGCAACGTAACATCAGGGTCTGAGCCCCGAGGACTGACACGATGCTCCTGATCCTGCTGTCCTATCTGGCCGGGGCGCTGACCATTCTCAGCCCCTGCATCCTGCCGGTCCTGCCCTTTGTTTTCGCACGCGCGGGCCAGCCTTTCATGAAAAGCGGCCTGCCCCTGTTGCTCGGCATGGCCCTGACCTTTGCGGGCGTAGCGACGCTGGCGGCGGTCGGCGGCGGCTGGGCGGTGCAGGCCAATCAGGTCGGGCGCTGGATCGCCCTGGCGGTGATGGCGGTGCTGGGATTGACCCTGATCATGCCCTCGCTGGCGGACCGGCTGACCAGACCCTTAGTGGCGCTCGGCTCGCGCCTGACCGAGAAGGCCAGCGCGGAGCAGCAATCCGGCGGCGGCGTCTGGCCTTCCTTCCTGCTGGGCGTGGCCACCGGTCTGCTGTGGGCGCCCTGCGCGGGCCCGATCCTGGGCCTGATCCTGACGGGCGCCGCGCTGCAAGGGGCCAGCGTCGGCACGACCCTTTTGCTGGCCGCCTACGCCGCCGGGGCCGCCACCTCCCTGGCCATGGCCCTGCTGATCGGCGGCAAGGTCTTCCAGACGATGAAGCGGTCGCTCGGCGTCGGCGAATGGCTGCGAAAAGGTCTGGGCGTTCTGGTCCTGATCGGCGTCGCGGCCATTGCGCTTGGCCTCGACACCGGCCTGCTGACCCGCCTGTCCAGCGGCGGCACCAACCGCATCGAGCAGAGCCTGCTCAGCCGCTTCGGCGCCGCCCAGCCCATGAACGCCGCCCGCGCCCCGCTGAACGCCCTGCCTGTCGAAGGCGCCATGCCGCCGCTGACCGGCGCGACCGAGTGGATCAACAGCCCGCCCCTGACCACCGAACAGCTGCGTGGCAAGGTGGTGCTGGTCGATTTCTGGACCTACTCCTGCATCAACTGCGTGCGGACCATCCCCTATGTCCGCGCCTGGGCCGAGAAATACCGTGATCAGGGCCTGGTGGTGATCGGCGTCCACACGCCCGAGTTCGCCTTCGAGAAGTCGCCCGCCAATGTCCGCGACGCCGTGCGCCGGTTTGGCGTCACCTATCCCGTGGCCATGGACAATGACTTCGCCATCTGGCGCGCCTTCGACAACCGCTACTGGCCGGCCCACTACTTCATCGATGCCAAGGGAAACATCCGCTACCACCACTTCGGCGAGGGCGACTACGAGCACTCGGAGCGGGTCATCCAGCAACTGCTGAAGGAGGCCGGCGCCGCCAATGTTGATCAGGCCGTGGTCCAGGTCCGTGCCCAAGGGGCCGAGGCCGCCGCCACCGCCGAGGTCGCCTCCCCCGAAACCTACGTCGGCTACGCCCGCGCCAAGCACTTCGTCTCGCCCGGCGGCTTCGGCTTCGACGAGCGCAAGACCTATGCGGCCGCGCCCCTGAAACTGAACGACTGGAGCCTGTCCGGCGACTGGATCGTGCGCTCCGAACACGCCGACCTTCAGGGCACGGGCGGACGCCTGGCCTTCCGCTTCAAGGCCCGCGACCTGCATCTGGTCATGGGACCCAGCAGCATGGGCCAGCCCGTGCGCTTCCGCATCCGCATCGATGGTCAGGCGCCGGGCGCCGACGCCGGCGTGGACATCGACGCGCAGGGTCTGGGCCAGATCGACAGCCAGCGCCTGTATCAACTGGTGCGTCAGTCGGGCGGCGCGCGCGAACGCACCTTCGAGATCGAGTTCCTCGACCCCGGGGTTCAGGTCTTCGCCTTCACCTTCGGCTAGAGCCGCCCGGCCTCGGCCAGCCGCTCGATCATCCACACCCGCGCGGGCGGCAGCGGCTTGTTCAGGGCGTGGAAGACGAACTGCTCCAGGAAATGCCCGGTCAGGTCCAGCCCGGCCTTCACGTCGCCTTCGCTCAAGCCCGCCTGCGCCCCCAGCATGAAGGGCGGCAGGTTCAGCAGCTTATCGGCATAGGGCGCGCCCGCCTCGCGGCTGACGGCGCGTCCCGTGCGCGGGCTGACATAGATCAGGTCGTCCATCGACCCGGTGGCGGCGCAGCGCGACAGGTCGAGGCCAAAGCCCAGGTCTTCCAGCAGCCCTGCCTCGAACCGCACGAAAATGGCGGGCCAGACTTCGGGCAAAGCAAATGCCCCCATCATGGCCTCGAAAGCCAGAAAGGCCCCCGGATGCGGTTCACGCTCCGGCAGAGCCCCTTGCGCCACCGCCGCCGCAGCGTTCAGCCCGACCAGGGCCAGGGGATCGTCGAACAGGGCCGCCGGCCCCTCGCCCACCGGCTCCAGCCGCGCCGACCCCAGCTGGTCCGAGGTCCGCGACCGCAAATCCGCCACCACCCGCGCCCCCGCCTGCAAGAAGGGCCGCATCTTCCTCGACGCCCCGCCCGCGACATAGGCCGCGCGACGGCCGTGCCGCTCGGTCAGCAGTTCGACCACCGCCCCCGTATCCCCATGCGCCCGCGCCGACAGGACAAAGGCGTCGTCCTGAACCTCCATCAGTCGGCCTTGATCGCATCAACGACAGCGCGCGCCCTGTCGTTCGGCACGGCGAAGCTGAGGACATATTGCTCGATCTTCCAGCCATCCTCGGTCAGACGCAGCACGCCCGAGCCACGCGTGGTGCCATAGGCGTCATTGTCCAGCACCTCGTCGAACCATGCGACACAGCGGCAGTCTATGGGCGCGATCGTCACTACCGCGCCGACGGACGATAGGTCCAGCCCTTGCCTTGCGAGAAGTAGGGCATGGCATAGGCCCTGAACTCCGGCAGGGTCCACCGCTCGGTCGCGTCCGTGCCGATGAAGCGGCCGTCCGCCGTAAAGCTCGCGAAATAGGCCTCGCCGTCAGCGGCTGAGGCCGCAGCGTGCATGGCGTCCAGCGTGCGTTCGGCGGGAGCGGTTTCAGCTTCGGCGGCAGGCGCGGCCTGAACCGGAGCGGCCGACAGGTGGAGCATCATCAGGGCGGCGGTGATCATGCAGATGTTCTAGTCCTGTTCTATCGCAGACAAAAGCGGCGGCTTCCGATCCCTTGCGATATGGCTACAGTCTGGGCGCACTCACCCCAAATCCGCTCATCCCGGCGAAGGCCGGGATCCAGATTGTAAGGCACGTCGCCCATTCTGGATGGAGTAGCCCCCGCCCTTTGGAAACAGCCGTTCCGTCATATGATCTGGATACCGGCCTTCGCCGGGATGAGCGGAGAAAAGTCTCCCTCCCTGAGAGAAAGGAAACGACGGCCGCCCCGCGCGTTCAGACCTCCAACCCGACAGCCCGGAGTGGTCCCATGAAGATCGTCACCAGTCTCAGCTTCCAGGGCCAGTGCCGCGAGGCGCTGGACTTCTACGCCCGCGTTCTGGGCGGCAAGGTCACCGCCGCCTTCCCCTTTGGCGACGGCCCGCCCGACATGCCTGTCGATCCCAAGTACAAGGACTGGCTGATGCACGGATGGCTGGAGGTCGGAGATCAAGCCATCATGGGGTCCGACATGCCGCCCGAATTCGCGCCGAACATCGACAAGCCCAAGAACGGCTTCGACGTCTCCTATCACACAGACGACCTCGCCAAGGCGCGGCAGGTCTTCGACGCCCTGTCCGAAGGCGGCAAGGTGTCGATGCCCTTCTCCGAAACCTTCTGGTCGCCCGGTTTCGGCAGTCTGACGGATAAGTTCGGCATCCCCTGGATGATCAACACCAACCCGGCGGCGGACTGGAAGCCCGGCGGCTGACGCCTTTGTGATCACGGACTGTTACGACCAAAGCCGTATTGGAATCAGGGTGATGCGGCGCCTATGTCCGCTCCGTCCCCCCGCGCCCTCACTGGGCCGCAGCCGTCAGGTTTCCGATGTCCCGCGTCCGCAACGCCGCCCTGCAGTCGAAGATCATGTCCGCCCAGGACGCCGCCGCCCTGATCCCGGCCAACTCGACCGTGGGCATGAGCGGCTTCACCGGCTCGGGCTATCCCCAGGGTCGTGCCCATGGCCCTGGCCGAGCGGATCGAGGCCGAGCACGCGGCGGGCAATCCCTTCAAGCTGAAGGTCTGGACCGGCGCCTCGACCGGGCCCGAGCTGGACGGCGCCCTGGCCAAGGCCGACGGCATCGAGTTCCGCCTGCCCTACAACTCCGACCCCATCGCCCGCGAGAAGATCAACAAGGGCGAGATGGAATACCTGGACATGCACCTGTCGCAGGTGGCGCCGGTCGCCTGGCAAGGCTTCCTCGGCCCGCTGGAGACCGCGGTGGTCGAGGTCTCCGGCATCCGCGAGGACGGCTCGCTGATCCCCTCGTCGTCGATCGGCAACAACAAGACCTGGCTGGACCGCGCCGACCGCATCATCCTGGAGGTCAACAGCTGGCAGAACCCGGCGCTGGAGGGGATGCACGACATCTACTACGGCACGGCCCTGCCGCCCGCCCGCGTGCCGATCCCGCTGACCAAGCCGACGGACCTGATCGGCGAGACGGTGTTCCGCGTCGATCCGTCCAAGATCGCCGCCATCGTCGAGACCGACAGTCCCGACCGCAACCTGCCCTTCGCCGCGCCCGACGCCAGCGCCACGGCCATCGCCGGGCATCTGATCGAGTTCCTGCAGCACGAGGTGAAGCTGGGCCGTCTGCCCGCCCATCTGCTGCCGCTGCAATCAGGCGTCGGCAATGTCGCCAACGCCGTGCTGGCGGGCCTTCAGAACAGCCCGTTCGAGAACCTGACCGCCTATACCGAAGTGCTGCAGGACGGGATGCTGGACCTGCTGGACTCCGGCAAGCTGACCGTCGCCTCGGCCACCGCCTTCTCGCTCAGCCCCGAGGCCGCCGCCGACCTGAATAGCCGCATGGAGCAGTTCCGCGGCAAGATCATCCTGCGTCCGCAGGAGATCTCGAACCACCCGGAGATCATCCGCCGCCTGGGCTGCATCGCCATGAACGGCCTGATCGAGGCCGACATCTACGGCAACGTCAACTCGACCCACGTCATGGGGTCGCGCATCCAGAACGGCATCGGCGGCTCCGGCGACTTCGCCCGCAACGCCTACATCTCCTGCTTCGTCACGCCGTCGACGGCTAAGGGCGGCAAGATTTCCGCCATCGTCCCCATGGCCAGCCACGTCGATCACATCACCCAGGACGTGCAGGTCATCGTCACCGAACAGGGCCTGGCCGACCTGCGCGGCCTGTCGCCCAAGCAGCGCGCCCAGGTCATCATCGCCAACTGCGCCCACCCCGACTATCGCGACGCGCTGAAGGACTACTACGCCCGCGCGCTGAAGGGCTCCTACGGCCTGCAATCGCCCCACCTGCTGACCGAGGCCCTGTCCTGGCACCAGCGCTTCATCGAAACCGGCTCGATGAAGCCCTAAGCTTCGCCTTGCCCCTCGCCGCATGACGCGTATCGTCGCTCTCCAAACGGAGGGCGGGCATGCGGCGGGGATCATCGAAACGGCGGTTGAGCCACGCCGCGCTTGCCTTTGGGGGGCTGGCGCTTGCAGGACTGGTCGCCGCCTTCACCCTGCGCCCCTCGGCTGAAGCCTATCCGTCGCTCGCAGTCCCGGGCCGAGCCCGCCAAACCGGGCCAACTGACCGTCCGCTTCCTCGGAACCTCGACCCTGACCTTCGACGACGGCCGGGATGTCGTCATGATCGACGGCTACCTCAGCCGCCCCGGCGTCGTCGCCCTGCTTACCCAGCCCCTGCGCCCGGATCAGGCCGCCATCGCCCGGCATCTGAAGCACGCCGACATCCGCCGCATCTCGGCCCTCTATGTCGCCCACACCCATTTCGACCATGCTCTGGACTCGGCCAGTCTGGCCAAGGCCTACGGCGCGGCCCTGCACGGCAGCGACACGATGGCGGTCATCGCCGCAGCCGAGGGCGTCACGGCCCCCGTGCATCCCATGACGTCAGGCCAGCCCTCGACGGTCGGCGCATTTCGGGTCACGCCCTTCCGCACGCCCCACTCGCCCGGCGACGTCGCTGCGGGCGCCACGGCGGCGGCTTTCCGCATCCCCGCCCGCGCCCGCACCTACCCCGAGGGCGGCGCCCATTCCTTCCTGATCCAGCATGGAACGTGCCGCATCCTGATCGTGCCCAGCGCCGGCCATCCGGGAGACGCCTTCCACGGGCTGCGCGCCGATGTGGTCATGCTGGGCGTGGGCCACCTGTCACGGCAAGGCCCTGAGGCCGTCGCCGCCTACTGGCGCGACACCGTGGCGGCGACCGGCGCGCGGCTGGTCGTCCCGATCCACTGGGACGACTTTTCGCGTTCGCTGGATGAGCCGCTGAAGCCCTTCCCCTATGCGATTGATCGCTTCGATCAGACGATGAAGCAGCTGGCCGCGCTGGCCGGAGATCGGATCGCCCTGCGCCTGCCCCGCGCCTTCGTGCCCATGGACTGGTCAGGCCTGCCCGCCGGGGGCTGCGCCTAGCGGTTCAAGCCCGTCGGGAAGGGGCGGCCCAGAGCCTCGGCCATGGCCTGCTGGCTCAGCATGAAGACTAGGTCGCGCTGGTGGTAGTTGTTCGACAGAACCACCACGGTCACGTCGGCCTCGGGCTGATAGAGGACCAGGTTGCGGAACCCGGCCCAGCTGCCCGTGTGATAGATTTGCTTGTCGTCAAAGGCGGGCTTCACCTGCTCGCCCAGACTGTTGACGTAGATGCCGTAGCCATAGGCCCGGTGCGCCCGGCCTCGCTCCTTGGGCGTACCCTCGGGCGCGTGGTCCGCGATCATCTGGGCGTAGGAGGCGTCGCTGAGGACGTGGCCCTTATGCAGGGCCTGGTTCCACACCAGCATGTCGTCCAGCGTCGAATACAGGGCGCCGGCGCCATAGACGACGCTCACGTTGGCGATGGGCTGGGCCGCCAGACCGCCGGGGAAGTTGGCGTAGCCCATGGCCAGACCTTGCGCGTCAGCGTGAGCGTCCGACCCCGTGTCCTTCAGGCCCAGGGGCTTCAGGATGGCGTCGTTCAGATAGATCTCGAACGGCTTGCCGCTGGCCTTAGCGACGATCTCGGCGGCCAGATTATAGGCGGCGTTGTCATAGCGGATCTTGGTGCCCGGCTCGAACTGCAGACCATAGCGGGCCGAGGTCTCGGTCAGCTCCTTCGGCGTGCGCGGCGTGACGCGGATGCGTCCCCACTCGGACTGGGCCATCAGGTCGGGAATGCCCGAGGTGTGCGACAACAGGTGGTGGATGCGCAGCGGCTTCCACGCATCCGGGCAGGTCTCGATCCATTGGCAGACGGGGTCGTTGACCGACAGCCTGCCCTCGTCCTGAAGCTTCAGGATGGCGGCGGCGGTGAACTGCTTGGACACCGAGGCCAGGCGGAATCGGGTGTCCAGCTTCAGCGGTTGATCGTTTTCGTAGTTCGCCTTGCCATAGACCTGCCGGAACAGGACCTGATCTCCCTTGGCCACCAGTATGGCGCCCATGAACTGCTTGCGCTCTCCCAGATAGTCCAGCCGCGCCTTCAGTTGCGGCAGGGCCTCGACCACCTCGACCGGCGGCCGCTCGGGCAGCCGGACCTTGGTCGCCGTCGCCGCTTGGGTCTCCGGCGCAATGGCGTGCACGATCCAGGCGCCGGCGCCGGCGCAAACCAGGGCGACCGCGGCCAGGGATCCGAGGAACCAGGGCCGCCCGCCAGCGGACTTGGGAACTACAAACACGATACTAAACCACGTTTTTTAGACGTCGAAATCCAACCCGAACTGGGCGTAAAGGGCGCGGCTGTCCTGCCATTTGGGGTCGACCTTGACGGTCAGGAACAGATGGACGGGGCGGTCGAGCAGCTCGATCAGTTCCTCGCGCGACTTCTGACCGATCCATTTCAGGGTCTGGCCGCCCTTGCCCAGAACGATAGGACGTTGGCTTTCGCGCTCGACATAGATGGTCTGCTCGATGCGGGCCGAACCGTCGGCCTTTTCCTCGAACGAGGTCGTCTCGACAGCCGCCGAATAGGGCAGTTCCTCGTGAACGCGCAGATAGACCTTCTCGCGGGTGATCTCGGCGGCCAGAACGCGCACCGGCACGTCGGCGGACTGATCTTCCGGGTAGAGCCACGGACCGGCGGGCATGGAACGCGCCAGACGCTTTTTCAGGTCGTCCACGCCGTCGCCGCTGAGGGCCGAGATCATATAGACCTCTTCATAGACGCCGGTTTCAAACAGGCGCTGCGACAAGGCCAGCAAGGTGTCGCGACGCATGCCGTCGATCTTGTTCAGGCCCAGAAGGACCTTGGTCCCCGTCGCCTTCAGATTGGCGATGATGGTCTCGGTGTCCTCGGCGGACTTGCGGTCGGCGGGAGTGCCGTCACGACCTTCCGACGCGATATGCGAAGGCGCGTCGATCAGGTGCAGCACCACGTCGGCGTCCTGCGCCCCGCCCCAGGCCGAGGCGACCATGGCGCGGTCCAGACGACGGCGCGGCGTGAAGATGCCGGGCGTGTCCACCAGAACGATCTGGGCGTCACCCTCGATGGCGATGCCGCGCACGGGGAAGCGCGTGGTCTGGACCTTCTGGGTCACGATCGAGACCTTGGAGCCCGTCAGGCGGTTCACCAGCGTCGACTTGCCGGCGTTGGGCGCGCCAATGATGGCGGCGAAGCCCGCGCGCTGGTTCGGGTTGAGGGTCTCGGTCAAATTACGCCTTCTCGTTTCAACAACGCCGTGGCTGCGGCTTTTTCCGCTTCCTGACGTGAACGTCCTGTTTGTTTCTCGGGGTCGAAACCGACCACCGTCGCTTCGACCACGAAGGTCGGAGCATGATCTGATCCGGTACGTTCCACCACCCGATAGGTCGGCAGCGGACGCCCTTGGGCTTGGGCCCACTCCTGCAGAGCGGACTTGGGATTGCTCAGGGCCGCAGCCGGGGGAGACGCAAACTCCTCGGCCCAGGCGATATCGAACATGGCCTTGGCCGCCGTCAGGCCCCCGTCGCGATAGACGGCCGCCAGAATAGCCTCGACAGCATCGGCGATGACTCCGGCCTTTCTGCGGCCGCCCGACTTGGTCTCGCCCGCCGACAGGCGCAGCGCCGCGCCGACGCCCAGCCGCTCGCCGACGCGGGCGCAGGCGCTCTTGTCCACCAGGGCGTGCAGTCGCGCCGACAGTTGCCCCTCGTCCGCCGAGGGGAAGTCCCGCGTCAGGCGGTCGGCGACCAACAGACCCAGCACCCGATCGCCCAGGAACTCAAGCCGCTCATTGTCGGCGATGGTGCGACCGTCAACCTGTCCCCCGCCCTCACCCACGCTGGCGTGGGTCAGGGCGCGTTCCAGCAAGGTCGGATCGGCGAAATCATGGCCCAGCCGACGCCGGAGCGCGGCGACGGCCTCGGCCCGTACGTTCGCCATCAGTCGAGGATCTTGAAGAACCGGCTGGGACGCAGGTTGGCGAACCAGCTGACCGGATTGAACAGCGACGCGCCCGGCGACCAGGAGAACATGATGATCTCGGCCTTGCCGACCAGGTTCTCGGCAGGGACCATGCCCACGCCCGAGGACATCTCGACGCGGCTGTCGATCGAATTGTCGCGGTTGTCGCCCATCATGAAGAAGTGGCCGGCCGGCACCTCATAGACCGGGGTGTCGTCCAGATCGCCGCCGGGACCAAAGTCCTGGATCATGAAGCTCTTGTCGTTGGGCAGGGTCTCGCGCAGTTGCGTCACTGGACGCGGGCCGAACATGTCAGCCATCTCGGCGCGGCTGACGATAACGTCCTTCACCGGGGCGCCGTTGATGTACAGCTTGTTGGCGATCATCTGCACCTTGTCGCCCGGCAGGCCGATCACGCGCTTGATGTAGTCGGTCTTGTTGTCGCGCGGCAGCTTGAACACCACGATGTCCCCGCGCGTCGGGTCCTTGCCCAGGATGCGGCCGTCGAACAGCGGCGGGCTGAACGGGATCGAGTGCTTGGAGTAGCCATAGGACCATTTCGACACGACGATGTAGTCGCCCTCATAGAGGTTGGGCTCCATCGAGGCCGAGGGGATGGTGAAGGGCTGGAACAGCAGCACCCGCAGCACGAAGGCGATCAGCAGTGCGAAGACGACGGTCTTGATGATCTCGACCGTCTCGTTGGTCTCGGACTTCTCTTTTTTCACACGTTTGGCTTTCTTGGGACGCGGCGTGGCGTAGATCGGCTTGTCGCTGTCGAGGGCTTCGGGATCGTCGCCCATGTCGAAGGGGGCGTCGCCGTCGTCGCTCCAGATCGGGCGCTGCTCGGTGGGGTCTATGGCAGGATTGCCGGCGCCGCCGTTCGCCTTGGGGTCGTCGCTCATGGTCTGCTCGAATCCCCCGCCGAACGCGGGGTTTGAAGCTTGAGGCGTAAAGGCTGATTACGCCACGGGCAAGGCTTCGATGACCACGAAAGCGAGAGCATAAGGGTGTTCGTCGCTGAGGGTCAGGTGGATGCGCGGCTCATGCCCCGGCGGGATCAGCCGGGCCAGGTGCTCGGCGGCATGTCCGGTCAGGGCCAGGGTCGGCTGCCCCGACTTCAGGTTCACCACACCCATGTCGCGCCAATAGACGTCGGCGCGCATCCCTGTGCCCAAGGCCTTGGCGCAGGCCTCCTTGGCCGCGAACCGCTTGGCGTAGCTCCAGGCCGGGTCCGGCTTGCGATCCGAACGGGTGCGCTCGATCTCGGTGAAGACGCGGTTCTTGAACCGGTCGCCAAATCGATTCAGCGACGCCTCGATCCGCCGGATGTCCGACATATCGGCGCCGATGCCGATGATCACCGACTCGCTCCCGCCACCGCCTCGTCCATCGCCGTCCGCATCCGGCGGATGGCGGCGTCCAGACCGACGAAGACCGCTTCGCCGATCAGGAAGTGGCCGATGTTCAGCTCCTTGATCTCGGGAATGGCCAGAACCACGCTGGCCGTGGCGTAGTCCAGACCGTGCCCGGCATGGACCTCCAGCCCCAGAATATCCGCCTGGGCGGCGGCGGCGGCCAGACGGTCCAGCTCGAAGGCGCGTTCCGCCGGATCGGTCAGATGGCAATAGCGGCCGGTGTGGAACTCGACCACCTGGGCGCCCACGGCGGCGGCGGCCTCGACCTGGGCTTCGGACGGCTCGATGAACAGGCTGACGCGAATCCCCGCGTCCGACAAAGCCTTCACCACGGGGGCGATGCGGGCCTCATGACCGGCGACGGCCAGACCGCCCTCGGTCGTGACCTCCTCGCGCCGTTCCGGCACCAGACAGGCGGCGTGCGGACGGTGACGCAGGGCGATGGCCAGCATTTCTTCCGTCACCGCCATCTCGAAGTTCAGCGGCTTGCCCGCGCGGCGGCACAGGGCCGTCAGCACGTCGATGTCGGCGTCCGTGATGTGACGGCGATCCTCGCGCAGGTGGGCGGTGATGCCGTCCGCTCCCGCCGCCAGCGCCGCCTCGGCCGCGCGGGCCGGATCGGGATGAGCGCCGCCGCGCGCGTTACGAACCGTGGCGACGTGGTCGATGTTGACGCCCAGACGAACCCGCTCGCGCTTCATCCCGTTCTCTTTCTCTTACTTCGACAGCCGACGGCTGCCCGGGTCCTCGACCGGCAAGGCGGCCAGTTCAGGCGGCAAGGCGTCGGCCGGATAGGCCGGCACGTCCAGCGTCGCCAGGGCGATCAAAGGCACGGCCACGTCGGCGCGACCGCCCGAGCGGTCGACGATGCAGGCGGCGGCGACGACTTCGCCCCCCGCCTTCTGGATGGCGGCGATGCATTCGCGCGACGACAGACCGGTCGTGACGATGTCCTCGACCATAACGACCTTCTCGCCCGGCTCGACGGTGAAGCCGCGGCGCAGCTTGAACTCGCCGCCTTCGCGCTCGACGTAGAGCGAGCGCACGTTCAGGTGGCGCGCCGTCTCATAGCCGGGAATGATGCCGCCGACGGCGGGCGAGATGGCCACGTCGACCGGTCCGACTGTGGCGACGATCTTGTCGGCCAGAGCCTTGCACAGGCGCTCGCAGCGGCGCGTGTCCATGAAGACCAGGTTCTTCTGCAGGAAGACCGGGCTGTGCAGGCCGGACGACAGGACAAAATGGCCTTCGCGCAGGGCGCCGGCGTCGCGGAATTCGTTGAGGACGTCTTCAGTGTTCATGGAAGGCTCCCTTAGACCCTGCATCCCCGCCCCTCAAGCCGAGCGACCTACTTGATGTCGCAGTTTGGCTTCAGCCCGCCTTCCAGCAGCTTGGCCCACACCGTCTCGGCGTCGTCCGCGAAGGCGAACAGTTCCATGTCCGAGGCCTTGACCATGCCGTGCTCGATCAGGGTGTCGAAGTTGATGACCGAGCGCCAATAGGCCTCGTCGAACAGGACAATGGGAATCGGCGGCGCCTTGTCGGTCTGACGCAGGGTCAGGATTTCGAACAACTCATCCAGCGTGCCGAACCCGCCGGGGAAGACCACCAGACCATTGGCGCGCATGGCCAGATGCATCTTGCGCATGGCGAAGTAGTGGAACTGGAAGGTCAGCTCCGGCGTCGACCAGGGGTTCGGGACCTGCTCGTGCGGCAGGGTGACGTTGAAGCCGATGGACGGCGCCCCGGCTTCGTGCGCGCCCTGGTTAGCCGCTTGCATGATGCCCGGGCCGCCGCCCGTGGCGATGACATTGTCGCGCACCTCGCCCGGCGAGCCGCGGAAGGCCCCGCCCCGCTCCGAGGCGATGCGGCCGAACTGTCGCGCCTGTTCGTACCAGTGAGCGTGACGCCCATCGCCGTTGACGCCGACGCGAGCGCTACCGAACACCACGATGGTCGAGCGCACGCCCCAGGCCTTCAGCGCCTCCTCGGCCTTTTCGTACTCCATCAGGAAGCGCACGCCGCGCATCGATTCGCCGAGCAGAAAATCCCGATCCAGGGCGGCTAGACGATAGGAGGGCGACGCCAGTTGAGCGGCGTTGGCGAGTGCTTGTTGTTCGGGAGACATTTCGGCCTTCAAAATCAGACGCGCAGGCGATCAGCCGCGCGCGCGGTCCACGGTATCGACGGACGGATTGGCGCGCAGCGCCGCGATGATCATGGTCGCGTGGCGCGCGTCCTCGACCTCCACGTCGATGTCGACGTCGAAGAAGTCCTGCTGACGGTGGGCCATAGACAGGTTCAGGATGTTGCCGCCAGCCTCGCCGATGATGGTGGCCACCTGCCCCAGCACGCCGGGCGCGTTGCGGATGGTGGCGCGCAAACGAGCCGCCGCCACCGCGTCCTGCTCGGCCTGCGGCGTCCATTGCAGGTCCTGCCAGACGCTGTCGTCGTCGGCGAAGTCCGCCAAGGTCTGACAGTCGATGGTGTGGACCGTCAGCCCCTTGTCAGGTTCCAGAATGCCGACGATGCGGTCGCCCGGCACCGGGCTGCAACAGGCGCCGAAGTGGATGCTGACGCCGGGCGTCAGGCCGCTGCCGCGCACGAACAGGCGCGCCTGCTCATTGCCGATCCGCTTGCGTTCCGGCCCGGCTTTCAACTGCCCCTTCAGCGCGGGGAAGATGGTTTCGGCGATCTTGGTCGCGGCCAAACGGCCCCGGCCGATGGCGTCGAACAGATCCTCTTCCGTGGCGATGGCGAAGGTCTTCAGCGTCTCGGTCAGCTTGACGTCCGCCAGCGACTTGCCCGCCCGCTCCAGGGTCTGCTCCAGCGTGGCCTTGCCCAGACGCACGAACTCGTCGCGCTCGGACGTGCGGATATGGCGGCGGATGGCCGAGCGGGCGCGGCCCGTGACGGTCAGGCTGCGCCAGTCGGTCGGCACCTCGCGCTTGGTTCCGCGAATGATCTCGACCACGTCCCCGTTTTGCAGCGCCGTACGCATCGGCTTCAGTTCGCCGTTGATCTTGACGCCCACCGCCGTGTCGCCGACCTCGGTGTGGACCGCATAGGCGAAGTCCAGCGCCATGCCGCCGCGCGGCAAAGTGATCAGCGCCCCCTTCGGCGTGAAGACGAAGACCTGATCCAGGTACATTTCGAGCTTGGCGTGCTCGACCCAGTCCTCGCCGCCCTCGCCGTGTTCGATGACCTGAACCAGATGGCGCAGGTTCAGCAGCGGATCGCGTCCGCCGTCGGCCTCCATCGCCTCGCGGTCGAAGCCATAGGAGTGGTTCTTGTAGGCCCAGTGCGCCGCGACGCCGTCCTCGGCCACGCGGTCCATGATCTCGGTGCGGATCTGCATCTCGATGCGCAGCCCCCCCGGACCGACGACCGTGGTGTGCAGCGAGCGATAGTTGTTCGACTTGGGCGTCGAGATGAAGTCCTTGAACCGCTCCGGCACCATGGGCCAGGCGCGGTGGATGACGCCCAAGGCGCGGTAACAGTCGTCTTCGGCCTCGACGATGACGCGGAAGCCATAGATGTCCGACAGGGACGAGAAGCCCACCGACTTGCGCTGCAGCTTACGCCAGATCGAATAGGGCGTTTTCTCTCGGCCCTTTACGTGGGCTGTAATGCCGGCCTCGCTGAGAACCGTTTCGATCTCACGCGATACGCCCTCGATGGCGCGGCCATGCTCCAGCTTCAGCGCCTCAAGACGCCGCTGGATGGCGACCCGAGCCGTGGCGTTCAGATGCTCGAACGCCAGCTCTTCCAGTTCCGACGCGATGGAGTGGATGCCGATGGAGCGGCCCAGCGGGGCATAGACTTCCAGCGTCTCGCGGCTGATGCGCTCGCGCTTCTCCGGCTTGACGTACTGGAGCGTGCGCATGTTGTGCAGACGGTCGGCCAGCTTGACCAGCAGGACGCGCACGTCCTTGGAAATCGCCAGAATGAACTTGCGCAGGTTCTCGGCCTGACGCGTGTGCTCTGCCTGAAGCTCCAGCCGCGACAGCTTGGTCACGCCCTCGACCAGGACGGCGACCTCCTCGCCGAACATGGCGGCGATGTCGTCGCGCGTGGCCGAGGTGTCCTCGACCACGTCGTGCAGCAGGGCCGTGACGATGGTCGCCGTATCCAGCTTGTAGTCGGTCAGGATGCCCGCGACCTGGATCGGATGCGCGAAATAGGGATCGCCCGAGGCCCGCAACTGCGAGCCATGCATCTTCATCGCATAGACATAGGCGCGATTCAGCTGCGCCTCGTCTGCGGTCGGGTCATAGGCCTTGACCGCCTCGATCAGTTCGAACTGGCGCATGATCGGGGCGCGTTTGGCTTCGGACGCTTGGGACACAGACTGGGAAGACTCGAACTCGGAGGGGGCTTCAGACGACAACGGCGCCGCCCCGGTAGGGAGCGACGCCGTCTGGTCTATCTGATTCGCGACTTGGTCCGACGACGGGTCCGCGAGGGATCGCGCCGGAAGAATAATTACGCCGTTGACAGGCTCAGCCGTCAGTAGCGTTCCTCCTGGCCGCCGTCCCGATCGCTTTGCAGCGCGCGGATCAGTTCGGCCTCGGCCATGTTCATGTGCTGCGGCTCAGCCAGCAGCGCCACGATCTCGGCTTCGTCCTCGGCTTCGGTGCGCTCATCGACGCGTTGCAGCGTGGTGATGATGTTCTCGCGCAGTTCTTCCGGCACGACGGTGTCGTCGGCGATTTCGCGCAGAGCCACGACGGGGTTCTTGTCGTTGTCGCGATCAACCGTCAGCGCTGCGCCATTGGCGATGTTGCGGGCGCGGTGGCCGGCCAGCAGAACCAGACCAAAGCGGTTCGGCACCTTCTCGATGCAGTCTTCGACAGTGACGCGGGCCATGAAATTCCTCTGGCGGCAGGGAGAACCGCACAAAATATAGGGTTAGGCGTGATTGTGCAACGCCGCGAAGGCTGGAATGCGGCGCGAAACGCCTCAGTTCTTCCTTTGGGCCAGCGGATAGCTGATGATCAGCACCAGGTCCACCTCTCCCGTTTGACGAATGCCGACGACATTGCCGTCGAAGAGATAGGCCGCATCGCCCGCCCGCACCGGCGTGGTCACCCCGTCCGACGTCACCTCGCCCTCCCCGCTGACCACATAATAGACTTCGTCGTGGGCGATCGGGTGCAGGCCGATAGCCGCGCCTGGATGCATGACCCGTTTGCGAAACTCCATCGCCCGGTTCGGCACGCCGTCCGAGATTCGATAGGCGGTGCTCATGCCCTCGCCGTTATGTGGCGGAACCTGACGCACCATGGTCGAGGCCTCGCGGATCACCACTCCCGTCCCCGCAGGCGGCGAGGCCGGCGCCGGAGACGTTTGAACCAGAGCGATTACGGCCAAGGCGGGCAGGAACATGATCTTGTCTCCCGGTGTCATTCGGACAGACCCTAACGGCCCGCCCAGCGGGGTCAACGGGACAGAGGCCGCGCGTCCGTTGCAACGGTCGCCTGGGCCGCCAGCGTCGCCGCGTCGCCTGCTAAAGTCGGATGCCGCCACTCTGGCGCGATCTCAGCCAGCGGCCCCATGACGAACAACCGCTCGGCCGCGCGCGGATGCGGCAGGATCAGTCCCTCGAGGTCGCCGTTCAGCCGGCCATAGGCGATCAGGTCCAGATCCAGGGTTCGCGGCGCGTTGCGTGCGCTGCGACGACGATCAAACACATCCTCCATGCGGGACAGCTTGCTCATCAAGACGGCGGGATCGTGCGCCGTACGCACAATGACCACGCCATTCAAAAACGGCGGATCAGTCGGATCGGGCCAGGCCTTTGAAGTCCACCACGACGATCGCGCCAGAATATCGACGCCCTCGGCGCGAAAGCGCGCTAGCGCAGCCTCCAGGGCTTGTTCACAAGAAGCCCAGACGCCCTTGTCATTACAGCCCAGCGCGACGATGACTGCGCCGTCCAGATCAAGGTCGCCATCGGGGATTTCGGTCGGGACGCTCATATTCTCGACCATTTCCACGGACTCATATTCATGACTGGCCACACGGGCGACCGCATCGCCTTGTTCATCGACGGCGCCAACCTCTACTCGGCGGCTCGCGCGCTCAACGTCGATCTCGACTTCAGAAAGCTGTCCGACTGGTTCGGCCAGAAGGGTCAGCTGGTGCGCGCCTATTATTACACGGCGATCGTCGAGGGCGAAGAGTTCTCGCCCGTCCGCCCGCTGGTCGACTGGCTCGATTACAACGGCTTCACCGTGACGACCAAGCCCGCCAAACGCTTCACCGACGCCCAGGGCCACAGCCGCACCAAGGGCAATATGGACATCGAGATCGCGGTCGACATGTTGGAGCTGGCCCCGCGGCTGGACCACATCTTCCTGTTCTCGGGCGACGGCGACTTCCGCCGACTGGTCGAGGCCATTCAAGCCAAGGGCGTCCGCGTGACCGTTGTTTCGACCACCCGCTGCCAGCCACCCCAGATCGCCGACGAACTGCGTCGTCAGGCTGACGCCTTCATCGACCTGTCCGATGTCATGACCCATTTCAGCAAACCCAAGACCGCCATGAACCAGGGCGTCGCCCGCACCCTGGACCGGAGCGACCGCACGTGAGCCGCCTCCTGAACCCTGAACCGACGCGCGACTGCCCCCTGTGCCCGCGCCTGGTCGCCTATCGTCAGGAGAACATCCGCCAGAACCCGGACTGGTGGAACGGTCCCGCCCCCTCCTTCGGCGATCCCAACGCCCGCCTCTTGATCGCAGGCTTGGCGCCCGGCCGTATGGGGGCCAACCGCACCGGCCGCCCCTTCACCGGCGACCACGCCGGCTGGCTGCTGTTCGACACCCTGAGGAAGACCGGCTTCGCGCAAGGCAGCTATGATCCCGACGGTCACGACGACCTGACGCTGGTGGATTGCATGATCACCAACGCCGTGCGCTGCGCCCCGCCGCAGAACAAGCCGACCGGCGACGAGGAAAACACCTGCCGCCCCTTCCTGATTGACCGTCTGGCCGCCCTGCCCCGGCTGAAGGTGATCGTGACGCTAGGCGACGTGTCGCGACGCAGCATCCTGCGAACCCTGGGCTATCCCGGCACAGCCATCCCCGCCGGCCACGGCGTCGAGGGCAAGGCCGGCGCCTATACCATCATCAACAGCTATCACTGCTCGCGACTGAACACGAATACGGGCCGTCTAACGCCGGAAATGTTCGAGGAGATATTCCACCGCGCCAAGGCGGCGCTGAAGGAATAGGTCAGCCGCCGCCGGCGACCTCGCCGGCCACCATCACCGGCGCCGAGGGCTCGCGGAAGTAGCGGTCGATACCCTCGGCGACCGAGCGCATGAGGCGGCGACGGGCGCGTTCGTCGGTCAGGACGCGCTCGTCCTCGGGATTGGTGATGAAGCCCATCTCCAGCAGAATGGCCGGAACGTCTGGCGCCAGCAGGACGGCCAGGCCGGCGTCGCGGTGGCTGCGGCGCAACAGCGGATGGTTGTCGCCTTCCAGGTGGGTCAGCAGCACGCGCGCGAACTGGGCCGAGCGGTTCTGGGTGGCGCGCTGGGTCATGTCCAGAAGGATACGGTCGACCGAGGGGTCACGCCCCGGAAGGCGCAGGTCGCGCTGCCAATCCTCGCCACGCGTATACTCACGCACAGCTCGACCCGCGCCCTGCTCCGACAGGGTATAGACGCTGGCCCCGCGCAGGGCCGGATCGGTCCCGGCGTCGGCGTGCAGAGAAATAAAGAGATCAGCCCCCGCGTCGCGCGCGATCTGCACCCGACGACCGTGAATGACATAGACGTCGCTGTCGCGCGTCAGACGTACGCGATAGCGGCCGGTGCGCTCGATTGCTGCTTTCAGTTCGCGCGCAGCGGCCAGGGTGACGGCCTTTTCCTGCATGTGCTGGCCTTGCGCACCTGGATCGCGACCGCCGTGACCGGCGTCGATGACGATCAGCGGCTTTTCCTTGCGGGCCTGCTCGCGACGCGGCGGCGTGCTGGCGGCGACAGCGGCGGCAGCGCCCGTGGCCTTCAGGTCGATGACGTAGCGATAGTTCTGAACCCCGTCGCCAGGCGGCAGCAGGAAGCGGCGCTCGATCTCGGCGCCGCGCGCCAAATCCAGACGAACGCGTGACGACGTGCCCGCAGACGTCACCTCATAGCCGCGCACCAGCCCCGAGCCATTGCCGTCCAGGCCTCGGCCTGGCGCCACGTCCGACAGGGCCACGACGACGCGACCGGTCGTGCCGTCCTCGATCACCTGTCCGCGCGTGGTCTTGCCCAGGTCCAGCACGACCCGCGTGCGCTGGGCGTCGCCGCCGAAACGGATTCCCGAAATTTGCCCGTCCGGCCCAAAGGCCAGCCCCCGCCCAGCCGTCAACACAACGGCGCAAATCACGACGAAGGCCAGGCCCGTCATCGCCCATTCGCGCACGCCCCAACGGGACAGATTGTTACGCCACCGGCCATACATGGACGGACTTCACCCTTCTGGTTCAGGGCCGAGCATGGGCCTACGTGCTAAGGATTTCGTTAACTCATGTAACGGCGGCGGTTCTTTTATTTTCCACAAGTTAGGCCTATGGTGTGATCCGTTCGCGAACGATCGCGCCCTCTGCATGGTTTTGCAGGGCGGGCGCGCCCTCCTCGCAACGCTGACTTTCACCTCATTCCGAGGATCGCCCGGCCTGGCCGACGATCTGACGAACGGATCCGGGATGCGGCCTTGAACGGCGCGTTCGGATCCAGGACCGACAGAACCTCATGGGCCGACCCGCCTGCGCTCCCGACCGGCAGACCACTGCCGCTCTCGCAACTTGCGAGGGGATGACGCGCGCCCTGGCCCCCATTTCCATTCGGCGAGCCGCCCCCTTGTCCGCGGATGTATCCGCAGGGCCCGGCCTGGCGCGCCAGAGAGAGACCATCAATGTCAAAAACAATGCTGATCGATGCGGCGCACGCGGAAGAAACCCGCGTCGCCATCGTGGACGGACGCCAGGTTGAGGAATTCGATTTCGAATCCACGGCCCGCCGCCAGCTTCGCGGCAACATCTATCTCGCCAAGGTCACCCGCGTAGAGCCCAGCCTGCAGGCGGCCTTCATCGAGTACGGCGGAAATCGTCACGGCTTCCTGGCCTTCAACGAAATCCACCCCGACTACTATCAGATCCCGGTCGCCGATCGCGAAGCCATCATGGCCGAAGCGCATTCGGACGACGACGATCACGATGATCTGGGCCGTGAAGGCGACGACGAGTCCGAAGGCGGTCTGGCCGACGAGGAGCGTCTGAAGCGTCGCCTGATGCGTCGCTACAAGATCCAGGACGTCATCAAGCGCCGTCAGATCCTGCTGGTGCAGGTCGTCAAGGACGAGCGCGGCGCCAAGGGCGCGGCCCTGACCACCTGGCTGTCGCTGGCTGGCCGCTACTGCGTCCTGATGCCCAACACGGGCAAGGGCGGCGGCATCAGCCGCAAGATCACCAATACCTCCGACCGTCGCCGCCTGAAGGCCGCCGCCTCGGCGCTGAAGGTGCCCAAGGGCATGGGCCTGATCATCCGCACGGCCGGGGCCAAGCGCACCAAGGCCGAGATCAAGCGCGACTATGAATACCTGCTGCGCCTGTGGGAGACGATCCGCGAGAACACGCTGAAGTCGAACGCCCCGGCCGTCATCTACGAAGAAGAGAACCTGGTCCGCCGCGCCGTGCGCGACATGTATGACAAGGACTTCGACGGCATTCAGGTCGAAGGCCTGGAAGGCTTCAAGGAAGCCCGCGACTTCATGCGCGTGCTGATGCCGTCGCAGGCCAAGAAGATCCACCTTTACCAAGGCTCCAAGCCCCTGTTCGCCGCCAACGGCATCGAAGAGGTCCTGACCCAGATTCACCAGCCGGTCGTGCCGCTGAAGTCGGGCGGCTATCTGGTCATCAACCAGACCGAGGCCCTGGTCGCCATCGACGTGAACTCGGGGCGTTCCACCAAGGAACGCAATGTCGAGGCCACCGCCACCAAGACCAACCTGGAAGCCGCCGTCGAGGCCGCCCGCCAGCTGCGTCTGCGCGACCTCGCTGGCCTGATCGTCATCGACTTCATCGACATGGATGAAGGCAAGAACAACCGCGCCGTCGAGAAGGCGCTGAAGGACGCGCTGGCCAAGGATCGCGCCCGCATCCAGATGGGCCGCATCTCGGGCTTCGGCCTGATGGAAATCAGCCGCCAGCGCCGCCGCCTGGGCGTGATCGAAGGCGCCACCGAGGTCTGCCCGCACTGCCAGGGCGCCGGTCGTATCCGCTCGGCGGAATCGGCGGCTCTGGTGACCCTGCGCGCCGTGGACATCGAGGCGGGCCGCAACGGCGCCGGTTCGGTCAACCTGCGCGTCTCGACCGCCGTCGCCCTCTACATCCTGAACCACAAGCGCGATTATCTTCAGCGTCTGCTGGAACAGCGCGGCCTGAACGTCGTCATCCTGATCGACGATACCCTGGCCCAAGGCGAGCACGCCATCGAGCGCACCTCGACCAACGAGGACTTTGTTCCGACCGTCACCCACATCTCGGCGGCCGAGCTGGACGACGGCTTCGACGACAGCGCCTTCGACCATGAGGACGAAGACGAGGACGACGAGGTCATCGCCGGCGACGACGAGGACGACGCCGATCTGGATCGCGAAGACAACGATGACGACGAGCCCCGCGAGCGCTCGGAATCGCACGACGGCGAAGGCCGTGGTCGTGGTCGCCGCCGCCGCCGCCGTGGCGGTCGCCCGGAAGAGGGTTCGGACGAAGCCGCCGCCGTCGATGTTGTCGCCGCTGACGACGAAGACGACGACAGCGAGGCCGGCCGTCGCCGCCGTCGTGGCCGTCGTGGCGGACGCCGCATGCGTGAAGACGGCGAGCGCGACGCCTTCACCTGGGTGCGCGGCCGCACGCCGTCTCTGGACGACCCTTACGTCTGGTTCGATCCGATCAACCCCACGTCTTCGCCCCGCAGCGAACGCGCCCCGACCGAAGCCTCGGACGCCCGCGACGTCACGGAGGTCGTCGGCGAACGTCCCGAAGGCGAGCGCGCTGAACGCGAGGGCGGCCGTTCGCGCCGTCGTCGTGGTCGCGGTCGCGGCCGTGATCGCGCCGGCCTGCCGCATGACGCCAAGGTCGAAGACCGCGCCGTCAACGAGGGCCTGCCCCCCGTCGGCTCGCCGGACACGCCCATCGCCACGGTCATCTCTGCGAATGACGCCGTTGCTCCGGACGCCCCTGAAGCGGTCGTTGAAGCGGCTGAAGCGCCCAAGCGTCGCCGCGTGCGCCGCAAGGTCAGCGCCGATGTCGCTGGCGAGGCCGTGATCGAAGCGCCCGAAACTGAGGTCGAAGCTGAGGCTGAGGCTGAAGTCGTGGCCGAAGCCGCAGTGGTCCCCGCCGAACTGGATGTGGCGCCTGTGGTCGCAGCCAAGATCGAGGCCGCCATCGAACAGGCTATGGCTCCTGAGCCCGCCCCGGAGCCGGTCGTCATCGCTGAACCCGCGCCTGCGCCGACGCCCGAAGTCGATGTGGCCGCGCTTATCGCCGAAGACCCCAACCAGATCGGCGCCGCCCCCGCCAAGCCGAAGCGCGGCTGGTGGCGCCGTTGATCGGACACGATTAGGCTTGAAGACACGGGGGAGACTGCCGCTCTGGAGTACGTCATGACCAGGCTTCCCCGTGTCGCTTCACGTGTCGCAACCCGCATTCTTGTCTCCGCCACGGCTGCCGTGGCGGTCTTGGCTGCGGCCGGATCAGCCTCCGCTCAGAGTCTTATCCGCGACACCGAGATCGAGGGCATCATCCATGACTGGTCCGAGCCGGTCTTCGTCGCCATGGGGCTGGATCCGACGGAAGTCGAGATTCTGCTGGTCAACGACCAGGACCTGAACGCCTTCGCCACGCGCGGGCGGATCATGGGCCTGAACACCGGCCTGATCCTTCAGACCAAGACACCGAACCAGCTTCTGGGCGTGATCGCCCACGAAGCCGGGCACATCAAGAATCGCCACACCCTGCGCGACGGGGCCCAGAACGCCGGAATGCAGCCCATGATCATGACCATGGCGCTGGGCGCCCTGGCCGCGATCGCGGGCGCGCCTGATGCGGGCGCAGCCCTGCTGGCCTCCAGCCAGTATTTCGGCACCCTGGGCGCCCTGCGCTATATGCAGAGCCAGGAAGGCGAGGCCGACATCACGGGGGCCCGCGCCCTGGAACGCGCCGGTGAATCCGGCAAGGGCATGATCGAGTTCTTCGAGAATTTCCGCTCGCAGGAAATCTTCTCGGATCAGCGCCGCTATCCCTACTTCCGCAGCCACCCACTGTCGTCGCAGCGGATCGAAGCCCTGCGCGGACCGGTCGAGAGCGCCGCCCACTTCAGTCATCGAGACAGCTCGGAACGAATGGCTCAGCACGCGCTGGTGGTCGCCAAGATCCGCTCCTTCATGGAGTCGCCGAACGCGACGCTGCGCGACTATCCGTCATCGAACACCTCCCTGCCCGCCCGCTATGCCCGCGCCATCGCCTGGTATCGCGACGGTCAGACGGAAAAGGCCTTGAGCGCCGTCGACGATCTGCTGACCGATCAACCCGAGAATCCCTACTTCTGGGAGTTGAAGGGTCAGATCCTGTTCGAGGAAGGCCGCCCGGCCGAAGCCATCGGCGCCCACCAGAAGGCGGTCGAACTGAAGCCCGCCGCCCCCCTGCTGCGCATCAACCTGGCCCACGCCCTGATCGAGACCAGCGACGCCGCCAATCTGGACGCCGCCGTCGATCAGTTGAAGCGCGCCATCGCGCTGGAGAAGGACAATACCCTGGCCTGGCGCCTGCTAGGACAGGCCTACGCCAGCCAAGGCAAGGAGGGCGAGGCGCGTCTGGCCTCGGCGGAATACTGGTTCGCTCTGGGCCGCACAGAACAGGCCAACCAGTTCGCCATGCGCGCCCGCGACATGCTGGACCGCAACTCCATCGAATGGCGCCGCGCCACCGACATCGTCCTGTCTTCAGGCGCCTCGGAAAAAGACATCACTGACGCCGAGCGCCGCAACGAGCAGCGCAACAGCCGCGGCGTCATCCTGCCCAATACCTGACGCCCCGATATACTGATACCGAGACCCGCATGACCGACGCCGCACGCCCCGCTCCCGAGAACCCGACGCCGGCCTCGCCTGCTCCGAAAGGCAGCGCCCTGTCGCGTCTGTCCGGCAAGACGCTGGGCGGCGCGGCTCTAGCGGTTTCGGTCCTGGCGCTGGGCCTGTCCGCCGTCCCCTATCTGAACGGCGGTGATTTCGGCGGACGGGTCCGCGCCTATCTGATCGAGAACCCTCAGGTGCTGGACGAGTTGCTGGCCGCGCGTCAGGCGCACGAAGAGCAGTCCCGCGTCCAGACCATCAATGCCGCCGCCAAGGCCAATCCCGCCCTGCTGGCGCCCGACGCGCGCGATCCCAGCTTCGGCCCCGCCGACGCCAAGGTGACGGTGATCGAGTTCTTCGATTTCCGCTGCCCGGGCTGCAAGGCCGTGGCCCACGACTACCGCGCCCTGATGGCCGCCCACCCGGAAGTCCGCTTCGTCTTCAAGGACTGGCCCATCCTGGACCGTGGCGACGACGTCACCTCACAATACGCGGCTCGCGCTGCGCTCGCCGCGCATCAGCAGGGCAAGTATCTGGAGGTCTATGATGCGCTGATGACCGAGCGTGCCCTGGACCGCGCCGCCATCGACGGCATCCTGGTCGCCCACGGCGTGGACATGGCCAAGGCCCAGGCGGCCATCGCCTCGCCCGAGATGACCCGCCACGTCACCGATATCCACACCACGGCGGCGACCCTGGGCCTGCAGGGCACCCCGACCTTCTTCATCAACGGCAAGGCCAGCGCCAGCATCGAGCCCGCAGCCGTCGCCAAGCTGATCGAAGAGGCCAAGCGCTAAACGCCTTCATCACCCTCCGGCTTGTCCCCAAGGTGACGCCGTTCGGAGAGCGATAGGGCTTTAAGCCGCAGCCAAGCTCCGTTCGCCGCCGATCCACTCGACGTTCGAACGTCGGGTCGCTTCGGCGGCGGCTTCGGCGTTGCCCAGCTTCCGCTCGGCCTCGGCCAGAACAAAGTAGCTGTAGGGATCGCCGGGCCAGTCCTTCAGCAGCTCCTCGATCTTGGCCTTGGCTCCGGCGGCGTCGCCGCTGACCAGCAGAGCCGCCGCCAGACTGCGGCGCGTCGGATACCAGATGATCGGCGGATCACCGCCCTCGTCGTCCATGGCCTGGATCTGCGCGGCGCGAGTGAAGGCGGCGACGGCGGCAGTCGCATTCCCCTCGATCATGGCCGCCCGGCCCTCCAGAATGCGCTGGGACAGTTCGGTGAAAACGGCGCGCTGCTCGGCCATCGGTCCGGCGAAGGTCGTCGCCTCGCGCAGGGTCTTGATGGCGTTCGCTTCGGCCCGGACAGCCACAGCGTCGCCGGCCCTCGCCGCTGCTTCACCGCGGGCATAGCGCCAACTGATGCGCAGCAAGGGATGGCTCGCGGGCGGTTCCTTGAGCGCCGCCACCTGCTCCGGCGTGCCGAACCGGCCATAGAGAGCATAGGCGTTGTTGGCGACGATCTGACGCCAGTATTCCTGGGCGCCGATGTTCGGATAGGTGGCCAGGAACCAATCGGCCAGTTTCAGCCCCTCCTCGTCGCCCCCGGCCATCAGGGCGCCGCCCATGCCGAAGTGGATGTTGTGCGCGTGCAACCGCATCGCCGGCACGCCGCCCGGGGGCTTGGCCAGGGCGTCATAGCGCCGGTCCAGCGCCACGGCGTTGACGTTGCTCTGCATCGCGTCCCGATAGCGGCCGACGCGGTAGTAGGTATGCGACGGCATATGCACCAGATGGCTGGCCGCCGGGGCCAGCAGGGCCAGCTTCTCGCCGTAGGGAATGGCCTTGTGCGGGTCGTCCGACCACTCGGTCAGGTGGATATAGAGGTGGATCGCCCCCGGATCGTTGGGGTCCTTGGCCAGCGCTTGTTCCAACAGGCCCATGGCGCGGGGGATGGCCGGATCAGCCGCCTTCCCGTCGTCGTCCCACCATTCGTCGGCGGCCAACAGCCAGGCGTCAGCGGTGATGTTGGCGATGGCGCCGTCGTCGGGGTTCTGACGCGCGATCCGGTCCATGCGCTGGGCGAAGCGGTCCGCGCGGCTCTTTTCCGAACCGGAATAACGCTGGATCAGGGCGTCGATCATCTGGCGCTGCACCGGTGTGGCGTCGCGGGCCAGACGGCGGGCGTCGCGGGCGGCTTTTAGGGCTGCTTCGATCGAGGCCTTGTCCTGTCCCCCGCCGTTCAGATTGGGGCCGATGGCCCAGGCCTCGCCCCAGGCGCACATGCCGCAGGTCGGATCCAGCGCCCGCGCCTTGCGGAAGGCGCGCACCGATTCGGTATGCTCGAACGCCCAGCGCAGCCGCACGCCGTGGTCGAACCAGGCCTGGGCCTCGGGGTTGGCCGTGTCGATCTTGAAGCCGCCGGTTCCAAAGCCCTCGACCATGACGATGTCGTTGGTCGGGATGGCTTCGATGGCCGAGCCGCCGGGGCCGCAGACCTGCGGCTGATCCAGCAGGTCGCGCACGGCCTTGTCCGCCGTCGCGTCCGCCACCGCCATCGGGCCGAACATACAGGCCGCCACAGCCGTACAGGCCATCCATCCGAAACGCATCGTCCCCTCCCAGAGCTGGGGCGAGAGTGCGCGGTCAACGGCGGCCGGGCAAGCCGCCGTGACGTCGCGGCGCCTAGATCAGGCCCGCCAGCGGCGAGGACGGATCAGCATAGAGGCGCTTCTTCATGCGCCCGGCCAGATAGGATTCCCGCCCGGCGATCACCGCATGCTTCATGGCGCTGGCCATCAGGATCGGGTCGCGCGCCTCGGCGATGGCGGTGTTCATCAGCACGCCGTCGCAGCCCAGTTCCATGGCGATGGCGGCGTCCGAGGCCGTGCCGACGCCCGCGTCGACCAGGACCGGCACCTTAGACTGCTCGACGATCAGGCGGATGTTGATGGGGTTCTGCACGCCCAGGCCCGAGCCGATCGGCGCGCCCAGCGGCATGATGGCCACCGCACCGGCGTCCTCCAGCTTGCGCGCATAGACGGGGTCGTCGGTGCAATAGACCATGACCTCGAAGCCCTCGGCGGTCAGCAGCTTGAGCGACCGCAGGGTCTCTTCCATGTCGGGGAACAGGGTGCGCTGGTCCGCCAGAACCTCCAGCTTCACCAGAGTCCAACCGCCCGCCTCGCGCGCCAGACGCAGGGTCCGCACCGCGTCCTCGCCGGTGAAGCAGCCCGCCGTATTGGGCAGATAGGTGTACTTCTTGGGGTCCAGGAAGTCGGTCAGCACCGGCTGGCTGGGATCGGTCAGGTTTACCCGGCGCACGGCCACGGTGACGATCTCGGCGCCCGAGGCCTCGGCGGCGGCCGCATTCTGGGCGTAGTCGCGGTACTTGCCGGTGCCCACGATCAGGCGCGAGTTGAAGGTGCGGCCGGCGACGGTCCAGCTGTCGGTGCGGGGGGCTGTATCGGTCATGCTCCTGACCTAGCGCCACGCTGCGCCGGGGGGAAGCGCCGTTGCCGGATTTGATAACCGCGCCATACCCTTCCGCTCATCCCCGCGGAGGCGGGGACCCAGTTCTTTGGCGACAAGCCTGACGGGTCCACGGGGGGAGGATGGGGTTCTTGCTGGGTCCCCGCCTCCTCGGGGATGAGCGGGCTTTAGGGAAACGTCAGCCGCCCCCGACGAACTGCACCAGCTCGATCCTGTCGCCCTCGGCCAGCACCGTTTCGCCATGCAGCGAGCGCGGCACGATCTCCAGATTGCGCTCGACCGCCACCTTCTTGGGGTCCAGCGACAGCTCCTGAACCAGACCCAGAATGGTCGTGGCGGCGGTGTCCCGCACCTCGCCGTTGACTTCGATACGCATGACGTTAGGTCAACCTCTTCATCGACGCACTTTGCGCCGCGCCTTACCTGAGCTACAACGCCCGACCGAATCCGCGCGGTCGTGAGCGCCAATTTTCCGAGCGAATGCCCGAAGCCCCTGTCCTCTACGTCCTGAACGGCCCTAATCTCAACCTCTTGGGGGTTCGGGAACCGGACATCTATGGCCACGAGACCATGGCCGACGTCCAGGCCCTGTGCGAGGTTGCAGCCGGCGACACCCGCGTCGTATTCCGCCAATCGAATCACGAAGGCCAGTTGGTCGACTGGATTCATGAGGCGCGCAACGAGGCCTGCGCCCTGGTGATCAATCCCGCCGCCTTCACCCATACCTCGGTCGCCCTGCTGGACGCGTTGAAGACGCTCAGCGTGCCGGTCGTCGAGTGTCACTTGTCGAACCCCGCTGCGCGCGAGGACTTCCGGCGTCATTCCTATGTTTCGCTGGTCGCGACCGGCGTCATTTCGGGCTTCGGCCCCCACAGCTACGAACTGGCCGTCACGGCCGCCCTTCGGCTGGCGCGGGAACGCGCTGTGGCCGGGGCTCGTTCGCCCAAGACCTGAAGAGAGACACACCATGTCCGACGACAAGCACAAGAACCAAGGCATCGACGCCGGCCTGATCCGCAGCCTGGCTGACATCCTGAACGAAACCGATCTGACCGAGATCGAAGTCGAACAGGGCGAACTGCGCATCCGCGTCGCCCGCGAGATCACCATGACCGCCGCTGCGCCGGTCCAGTACGCCGCCGCCCCGGTCGCGCAGGCTGCACCCGCCGCCCCAGCCTCGATGCCGTCGGATCCGGCCACCATCGTGTCGCGCAAGGGTGAAGAGGTGAAGTCGCCGATGGTCGGCACCGTCTATCTGCAGCCCTCGCCGGAAGCGCCGCAGTTCGTGAAGCCGGGCGACAAGGTCAAGAAGGGCCAGACCCTGCTGATCGTCGAAGCCATGAAGACCATGAACCCGATCCAGGCTCCGCGCGACGGCGTTGTGTCGGAAATCCTGGTCGGCGACGCCCAGCCCGTCGAATACGGCGAAGCTCTGGTTATGCTGGAAGTCTGAGACCCGACATGTTCACCAAGGTCCTGATCGCTAACCGCGGCGAAATCGCCCTGCGCATCCACCGGGCGTGCAAGGAAATGGGTATCTCCACCGTCGCCGTGCACTCCGAAGCCGACCGCGGCGCCATGTGGGTGCGCCTGGCCGACGAAAGCGTCTGCATCGGCCCCGCGCCGGCGGCCAAGTCCTATCTGAACATCCCGTCGATCATCGCGGCGGCCGAAATCACCGGCGCCCAGGCGATCCACCCGGGCTATGGCTTCCTGTCCGAGAACGCCCGCTTCGCCGAGATCGTCGAGGCCCATGGCCTGACCTTCATCGGCCCCAAGCCTGACCACATCCGGGTCATGGGCGACAAGATCAGCGCCAAGCAGACCGTCATGGACGCCGGCATTCCGGTCGTTCCGGGGTCGGCGGGCGAGGTCGAAACCGTCGAGGCCGCCATCGAGGCGTCCAAGACCATCGGCTTCCCGCTGATCGTCAAGGCGGCCGCCGGCGGCGGCGGACGCGGCATGAAGGTCGCCCTGACCGCCGATGATCTGGTCGAGGCCGTGCAAACGGCCCAGACCGAGGCCAAGGCCGCCTTCGGCAACGGCGCCGTCTATATGGAGCGCTACCTCCAGAAGCCGCGCCACATCGAGATTCAGGTCATCGCCGACAGCCACGGCAACGTTGTCCATCTGGGCGAACGCGACTGCTCGCTGCAGCGCCGCCACCAGAAGGTGCTGGAAGAGGCCCCCTCGCCCGCGCTTTCCGCTGAAGGCCGCAAGGCCATCGGCGAGACGGTCAACAAGGCCATCGCCGCTATCGGCTATCTGGGCGTCGGCACCATCGAGTTCCTGTGGGAAGACGGCGAGTTCTTCTTCATCGAGATGAACACGCGCCTGCAGGTCGAACACCCGGTCACGGAAATGATCACGGGCGTCGATCTGGTCCGCGAGCAGATCCGAATCGCCGCCGGTCTGCCCCTGTCCTTCACACAAGAGGACATCCATTTCGAAGGCCACGCCATCGAGGTGCGGATCAACGCTGAAAACGCCGAGACCTTCACACCGTCGCCCGGCACCATCACGGACTTCCACGCTCCGGGCGGTCTGGGCGTGCGTCTGGATAGCGCCATCTACGCCGGCTATTCGATCCCGCCCTACTACGACAGCCTGATCGGCAAGCTGATCGTCCACGGTCGCGACCGCGAGGAGTGCCTGGCGCGCCTCAAGCGTTCGCTGGGCGAGATCGTCATCGGCGGCGTCGACACCACCATCCCCCTGTTCCAGAAGCTGTTGCAGGAGCCCGATATTCTATCGGGCGACTATGACATCCACTGGCTGGAGAAGTGGGCCGCCGCCCAGAAGGCCAAGGCCTAACCCCTCTTGGACGAACCCGAGTTCAGCGCCAGCAGCCTCTCCGGCGTCTTCGGACCCGAGGAGCTGCTGGCCTGCTATGCTCAGGGCGTATTTCCCATGGCGGAAGCGCGCGACGATCCGCGCGTCTTCCTGGTCGAGCCGGACCAGCGGGGCGTCATCCCGCTCAACCGATTCCATATTCCCACGCGTCTGCGCCGCACCGTACGCGGCGAACCGTTTCAGGTGCGCGTGGATACGGCTTTCGCCGCCGTGCTGGACGCCTGCGCGGCCTCGATGCCGGGGCGCGAGGACACCTGGATCAACGATCCGATCCGCCGCCTGTATCTGGAACTGCACGCGCGCGGCCACGCCCACAGCATCGAATGTTGGCAGGACGAGGTTCTGGTCGGCGGGCTCTATGGGGTGACGCTGGGCGGCGCCTTCTTCGGCGAGAGCATGTTCAGCCGGGCGCGCGATGCGTCAAAGGTCGCCCTGGTGCATCTGGTGGCGCGGCTGCGACTGGGGGGCTGGGGCCTGCTGGACGCCCAGTTCCTGACGGAGCATCTCAGCCAGTTCGGGGCGGTGGAGACGCCGCAGGCGGCCTATCTGCGGCTGCTCAAGCCCGCGTTGCGTCTGACCCCCGACAAGTCGGTTCTGTCCGCGCCTCTGACGGGCGCGGAGGCCGTGACCTATGCCTTACAGCCGACCACCCAGGCGTCGTAGATCGGGTGCTGCAGACCGCTGACGGCGGGCGATGAGGCGAACATCCAGCCCTTGAAGATCTGGCGGGCCTCGGTCGGCACGGCGATCCCGCGCGGCTGAACCCCGACATCCAGATAGGCGATAGCGTCTTCAGTCTGTTCGTCCGAGGCCGAGACCTCGCAGGCGCGGGCGCTGAAGATCAGGGTCTTGTTGAAGCGCACCGGACGACCGCCGACCTCGACCTCGAATAGCATGGATTCAGCCGTGACCTTGTCGATGGCGTGCACGATGGCGATCGGACGACGCTGACGGCGGCCGGGCGTGGCCACTGGCGCAGCTTCAACCTTGGTCGGTGCGACCTCGGCCTCGGCCGGCGCTTCTTCCTGAATGGCGGCGACTTCGGTTCCGGGCACAATGACGGGCGCGCCTGGAACCGGCGCCGGAACGCCTTCAGGCGTCGTCGCGGTAGGCACGGGTTGAGCGGTCGGCGGCGTACTGGCCGGGGGCGACGCCGCCGGCGTCGTCTGCAACGGCGCGCGATTGGTGTCGCGCAAAAGGTCGCCTACCGGGTCCCGGGCCGGGACCGCGTCCTGCGGCAGGTCCATAAGGGCGCTGGTCATGCCGGCGCCAGCGACCGTCAGTCCCGCTACGGCCACGCCGATCAGCAGGACACGTCGCGTCATTCCGGGCTCCAGGCCTGGTAGTCGCCAGTGGCGGCCGGGCGCTTGCCCTCGTTCAGCAGCGAGCCCTGCGGACGCCAGGCCATCGGCGTGCCGGTCAGGTTCGGCAAATGATCCTTCTCCCACGAGCGCCGCGGCAGCGGCTTCTCGACGGGCGTTTCATCATAGGTGTAGCGCATCCAGCCCTGCCATTCCGGCGGCACCTTGGAGGCGTCGGCATAGCCGTCATAGATGACCCAGCGGCGCTGACGACCGTCATAGCTGACGTGGTCGCGCGACTGATAATAGCGGTTGCCGAACTCGTCCGTGCCGACCAGTTGGCCGCGGCGGGCCACGGTGAACAGGGTGCCGATCGTGGCGCCGTTCCACCAAGCGAAAATCTTGTTCAGCACGTCTTCGTACTCACTTGAATTCCACCGCCCAGGGAGGTCCGGCGGCGCAGCACGATCATAGAAACCGCAGCCGCCCGCGTCCAGCCCGAGACGACCATCGAGCGCCTCGGCCCACCATCAACATCTTGGGGGTAACCCCAACTCTAACCGCAAGATTTATTGAAACGCCTCGCGCGCCGTCGTTAGTGTCAGGATCAGGACACGCGCGGAGACGTTGTGATGCGCATCAAGCCCCGATTTGCCGACCTCGCCGCCTTCGTCGTGCTCGACCCTCGCGCGGTCGAGCGCCCCGGCGTAGTGACGTCGACCCTGGCCCCCGCCGACTGGACGGACGTCCGCGTCGAGGCCTGGCTCGACTGGGCCGAAGACCTGCCGACTGACCTGCCGCACGGCGCCGCCGCCCCGGACGAAGACCACGGTGCCTGGCTTGGCGGCGCCCCTGATCGTTGGGCGCATCGTCTCGCCGCCTGGGGCCGCGCGCAGGGTCTGTTCACAACCGACGAAGACGCCGCCGCCTTCGCTGACGAACTGTCGGCCTCGCTGCTGCTGGGCGTCGCCGCGCCAAGCGTTACCAGCGAGCACGGACTGTCTGCCCCCGTCATTTCGCTCAGCGAGCCCGGCGCCGCGCGGCGTCTGGCCGATCTGACCGCCGCCCGTCGCGGCGAACGATTGGCTGAACGCGCCGCCGAGGCCCTGTCCGACGCCCTTCGCGCCGTCGCCGACGCTGTGGATCGCTGCGAAGGCCCGCGCGAGACCTGCGCCGATCCTGCTCGCAACCCGGCCTTGGCCCGCGCCGCCCTAACCGCCCGCCGCTGCGGCGCGACCGACGCCGACATCATACACGCCGCCGAGGGCGAAAGCCCGGCCATCGCACTGCCTGGCCTGGCGACGCGCTCGGTTCAGCCCATCTTGGCCCAGCGCGACGCCGTCGCCTCGGGTGGTCCCGAAGCTCAGGCCGTGGCCGAGGCCGCGCTGGAAGGCGATCTCGCGCTGATCTTCACCCCGCACGACGCCGAAACCCTGGCCGACGCCGGGCTGGAAGCGCGCGCCGCGCTTCACCTGCCTTCCCTCGCCGCCCTAACCGGCGACCGCTTCGATGAGGCCCTGGACGACCTGACCCGGCTTTGGGTCATCGCCCTGGAGATCGAAATCGCCAGCGCCCCCGCATCGCCCCGTCGCGACGCCGCTCGCCCAATCGCACTGGGCCTGTCCGGCCTGGCGGACTGGACCGTGGCGACGGACGCCGGGAAGGCGACCGCCCTCGCCGCGACGGCCGGCGCCCGCGTCTCCGTCGCCGCCAGCGCCACGTCCAGCGAGCTCGCCGCCCGCCTCGGCCCCTGCGCAGAATGGGACGTGGTCAAGGATGAAGCCGCCGATCTTGCCGCCCAGCGCGGTCAGGACACCGAGGCCTTGACCCGCCACGGTCGCCGTCACGCCGCCATCAACCTGTTCGTGCGCGATGCAGAGCTTGAACTCCGCCTCGGCGCCTCCCCCTTCGCCGCCACCGACCTGTTCCAGACCGAGGACGGCGAGACGCAGCGTCGACTGCGCCCCGCCCTGGCCCGCGCCATCGCCCGCGCCGGGGGCGACGTCGAGGACGCCGAGCGCCGCCTGTTCGGTCGCCGGACCCTGATAGGCGCGCCGGGCGTCAACCATTCGGCCCTGCGCGAGCTGGGCTTCACCGATGTCGAGCTTGAGGCCGTCGAGGACGCCCTGAGCCAGACCGACCGGTTGTCGGCCGTCTTCGCGCCGCCCGTGCTGGACGCGGGCTTCGTCGGCGACGTTCTGGGTCTGACGGTCGAAAACGGGGCGGACCTGCTGCCCCGCCTGAGCTTCGACGCCGCCGCTATCGAAGCCGCGCGCGCCGTCGCCTTCGGCCATCCTGACCTGTCCGACTGGAACGCCGCGCCCGAGGCTCTGAACCACCTGCTGTCCAGCCCCCCGGCTGCGTTCGAGGCTGGCCTGCGCCGCGCCATCGAGCCCTTCAGCGATGTGCCCGACATCTCGCCGGACGTGATCGACTGGCGCGCGGGTTCGCTTCAGGGCGCCCGCGCCCTGGGCCAGGCCGCTCGCGATGGTCGCCGCGCCGTCGTCCTGCACCGCGCAGCGCCGCCAGCCGACTTTCAGCTGGACCTGACCGAAACCGAAGCCCCCGTACAGCGCCGCATGGAGCCCGAGACCAGACCGGTCGAACGGGTGGTCGAGAAGGTCGTCGAGCGCGACCGCACCCGTCGCAAGCTGCCCGACCGCCGCAAGGGCTATATCCAGAAGGCGGCCGTCGGCGGCCACAAGGTCTATATCCACACCGGCGAATACGAAGACGGCGAGCTGGGCGAGATATTCATCGACATGCACAAGGAAGGCGCCGCCTTCCGCAGCCTGATGAACAACTTCGCCATCGCCATCTCGATCGGCCTGCAATACGGCGTGCCGCTGGACGAGTTCGTCGACGCCTTCGTCTTCACCCGATTTGAACCCGCCGGTCGCGTCACCGGCAATGATTCGATCCGCTCCGCGACCTCGATCCTCGACTATATCTTCCGCGAACTGGGCGTCTCCTATCTGGAGCGTCAGGAGTTGGCCAACGCCGAGCCCGAGGGAAATCCCGACGGTCTGGGCACAGCGACCAATGACGCCGAGCCGGTGCCCGCCGCCCGCTTCATCTCCAAGGGCTTTGCGCGCGGGGCCGCCCCCGACAACCTCGTCGTCGTCCCATTTGGGCGCAAGGCCGATACGCCGCGCGACGCCGCCCCGACCGAAGCCGTCGCCTGTCCGGCCTGTGGCGATCTCAGCCTGCAAAACCGCGGCGGCGGCTGGATTTGCGACACCTGCGGTGCGGCGCCTCAGATGCAGGGCTAGACAAGGCGTCTGCGGCCCGCTTCTTGCTGAGATGGCGTCAAATCCCGGAGCCTTCGCATGAACCGTCTCGCAATCGCACTTGTCGCCTCGCTGATCGCGGCTACGGCCCTGCCGGCTGTCGCCCAGAACGCCTCGCAGATCAGCCGGGTGCGCGGCGGCGCCAGTTGCCCCGGCTGCAACCTGTTCCAGGGGGATTTCTCGGGCATGGAGGTGCGCGGCCTCAACCTGGCCGGCGCCCGCCTGCGTCAGGCCGACCTCAGCCTGGCCGTCATGAACCGCACCCGCTTCTCGCGCGCCGACATGCGCGACGTCGAGGCCTACGGCGGCGTCTTCTCCAGCTCGAACTTCGCCGGCGCCGATCTGACCAACGCCAGCTTCGTCGGCGCCTATCTGGACGGATCGATCATGTCCGGCGCCAAGCTCAACGGGACCAATCTGTCGGGCGCCCGACTGGCGCGCGCGGTCGGCCTGACCCAGAGCCAACTCAATCAGGCCTGCGGCGACGACGCCACCGTCCTGCCGTCAGGCCTGCGCATTCCGGCCTGCTGAAGGTCGCCATCGTTACCACGATTTAAGTAGGGTTTTTCAGGCGACAGGCGCATCTAGACAGCGTGATGAAACGCCCGCTCGCCCTCCTCCGCCGCCTGGCCCCCGCCGCCGCCGCCCTTACCGGCGGACTCGCCGGCGTGCTGGTCGCCGCCCCCGCCTTCGCAGGGGTGGTGAACCTCTCGCAGATGCAGGATCGCGACGTTGCGCGCATGGTGTCGCTGGGCGGCAGCTGCAATCGCTGCGAACTGTCCGGCCGCGACCTGTCGGGCGCCACCTTCACCGGCGCCAGCTTCACCAACGCCACCCTGGTCGGCGCCACCTTGCGCGGGGCAGAGTTGCTCGGCTCGAACTTCGCCGGCAGCGACTTCAGCCGCGCCGACATGCGCGGCGTCGAGATGATGGGCGCCAACTTCACCAACGCCGTCTTCGCCAGCGCCAATCTGACCGGCGCCGAGGCCACCGGCGCCAATCTGATTGGCACGAATTTTCAGGACGCCAATCTGTCCTCGGCAGAGCTGAATGGGGCCAACTTCAACCGCGCCGTCCTGACCCGCACCCGGTTCAACAGCAGCGAGATGTTCGGCTCTACCCTGGCCAATGTCCGCGCTGTCGGCGCCGATTTCTCCAACGCCGAGATCAACGCCTCCAACCTGACCAACGGCGTGTTCGACAGCGCCAAGTTCAACAACGCCTCGCTGGACAGCGCCCGCCTGACCGGCGCCAGTTTTGACCGCGCCAACTTCTCGGGCGCCTCAATGAACCGGACCGACATTCGCGGCGCCGATCTGTCGGGTGCGCGCGGCCTGACCCAGGATCAGGTGCATGACGCCTGTGGTGACGGCGCGACCCGTCTGCCCAGCGGCCTGACCGTGCGTTCGTGCGGCGGCGCCAGCATCCGCGTCATCCGCACGCCCCCGGCTCCGCCTGTGCCGCCTATCCCGCCGCGCCAGCGCAACCTGGTCGTCGCCTCGGGCCACTAAGGCTCCAGGATCATCCAGACAAAAAGGGCGGCCCGCGAAGGCCGCCCTTTTCCAATTCAACTGACTGTCGCCGCCTACTTGAGCGGCAGGGCCGTACGGATCGACAGTTCCTTCAGCTGCCGCTCGGCGACCTCGGCGGGCGCGCTCATCAGCAGGTCCTGACCCTGCTGGTTCAGCGGGAAGGCGATGACCTCGCGGATGGCCGTCTGGTTGGCCAGCAGCATGACGATGCGGTCGATGCCCGGGGCCAGACCGCCGTGCGGCGGGGCGCCAAAGCGGAAGGCGTTCAGCATGCCGCCGAACTGCTCCTCGACCACCGAGGCGTCGTAGCCGGCGATCTCGAAGGCCTTCAGCATGATCTCGGCCTTGTGGTTCCGGATCGCGCCCGAGCACAGCTCATAGCCGTTGCAGACGATGTCGTACTGATAGGCGCGGATGGTCAGCGGGTCCTGGGTCTCCAGCGCTTCCATACCGCCCTGTGGCATCGAGAACGGGTTGTGCGAGAAGTCGACCTTTTTCTCTTCTTCCGACCATTCGAACATCGGGAAGTCGACGATCCAGCAGAACTTGAACTGCTCCTCGTCCACCAGCTTCAGCTCCGTGCCGACGCGGGTGCGGGCCAGACCGGCGAACTTGGCGAAGACGGCGGGGTCGCCGGCGGTGAAGAAGGCGGCGTCGCCCTTGCCGAGGCCCAGCGAGGCCATCAGGGCCTCGGTCGGCTCCTGGCCCAGGTTCTTGGCGATGGGGCCGCCCCAGGCCTGCTGATCGTCCGACCAGAAGATGTAGCCGAGGCCCGGCTGGCCCTCGCCCTGCGCCCACGAGTTCATGCGGTCGCAGAAGGCGCGCGAACCACCGGTCGGCGCCGGAACGGCCCAGACGGCGTTCTTGGCGTCAGCGCCCAGGATCTTGGCGAACAGGCCGAAGCCGCCGTCGCGGAAGTGGTCCGACACGTCCTGCATCTTGATCGGGTTGCGCAGGTCCGGCTTGTCGGAGCCATACCACTTCATCGACTGGGCGTAGGTCAGACGCTCAAAGCCCTTGTGCTCGAACGTGTCGCCGAAATCGTTGGTGAAGGTGTGGACGCCGTCGATCGGCGACACTGGCTTGCCGTCGCCGAACTCGTTGAAGACGCCGTTCATCAGCGGCTCGATCGCGGCGAAGACGTCTTCCTGGGTGACGAAGCTCATCTCGACGTCGAGCTGGTAGAATTCCAGCGAACGGTCGGCGCGCAGGTCTTCGTCGCGGAAACAGGGCGCGATCTGGAAGTAGCGATCGAAGCCCGAGACCATCAGCAGTTGCTTGAACTGCTGCGGGGCTTGCGGCAGGGCGTAGAACTTGCCCGGGTGCATGCGCGACGGCACCAGGAAGTCGCGTGCGCCTTCCGGCGAGGAGGCCGTCAGGATCGGGGTTTGGTACTCAAGGAAGCCCTGCTCGACCATGCGCTGGCGGATCGAGTGGATCACCTTGGAGCGCAGGACGATGTTCTTGTGCAGGGTCTCGCGACGCAGGTCGAGGAAGCGGTTCTTGAGGCGGATTTCCTCAGGATATTCCGGCTCGCCAAAGACCGGCAACGGCAGCTCGGCGGCTTCCGACAGGACCTCGACCGACAGGACGCGCACTTCGATCTCGCCGGTCGGCAGGTTGGCGTTGGTGGTTTCGGCCGAGCGGGCCACGACTTCGCCGTCGATCTTGATGACGCTTTCGGCGCGCAGACGCTCAACGGCTTCAAAGCCCGGCGTCTCGGGGTGCAGCACCAGTTGGGTCAGGCCGTAGTGGTCACGCAGGTCGATGAACAGCAGGCCGCCGTGGTCGCGCTTGCGGTGAACCCAGCCGGACAGACGAACATTCGAGCCCGCATCCGTCGAACGGAGGGCGCCGCAGGTATGGGTGCGATAGGCGTGCATGATCGGATATCGTCTGAAAACGGCTGTAGAACAGCGTGAATTAGGAGGAGCGAAAGGCCCATCATCGCCCCGGAAAGTCAAGGCTGGCGGCTAAATCCACAGCGTCTCGCGGTTGTCCACCGCCCCAGAGAACCTGCCCACAGCGCTTCTGACGGCCTCTGCTATGGTTCAGGTCATGACCGCCCTCGGGACCGACATCCATCAACTGCGCCTGCCCCTGCGGCAGGAGGCGTCGCAACGCGCGACGGATTTTGTGGTGTCCGAATCCAATTCGAGGGCCACCTCAGTGCTGGCGACCTGGCCCGAGATGGCCGGCTCAATCCTGTCGATCTTCGGCCCGCCCGGCAGCGGCAAGAGCCATCTGGCCGCCGCCTGGGTCGAACGCACCGGCGCCGTCGCCCTGCACGGCGCCGAGGCCGCCCTGGTCGATCCGCTGGAGCTCGAGGGTCAGTTCGTCCTTCTGGACCGCGCCCAGGACGCAGACGACGAGAGTCTGTTCCACCTGATCAACCTGACCCAGTCGGGCGGCGGCGCTCTGCTGCTGGTGTCGCGCGATCCGCCGGCGGCTTGGGCCTGCGACCTGCCCGACCTGCGCTCGCGCCTGAACGCCATCCGCACCGTGGGCATAGACGCGCCCGACGACGCTGTGCTGGGCGCCATGCTGAAACGCGCCTTCGCCACGCGCAACATCACCCCGGGCGACGAGGTCATCGACTATCTGGCCCGCCGAATCGACCGCTCGGCCGCCGCCGTCGAGCGCATCGTCGATCAACTGGACGCCTATCATCGTCCCGTCACACGGGTTCTGGCGCGTCAGGTTCTCGGCGACAGCGACGAACTGTCTGACTGATCAGGCCAGATCGCGGTTGCAGCCGTCACAGGCCCGCGCGACAACAGTCAAATGACTGAAATCGCGCCCATCGCCGTCGACACCACCGGCGAGGAAGTCCCCTCCTCGCGAGCGCCCCAGCTAGAGCTGTCCGAGGCGCTGATGACCTCGCCCGACCGCTTTATCAACCGCGAGCTGTCGTGGCTGGCCTTCAACGGGCGCGTGCTGGAGGAAGCCGCCAACGAGGGCCATCCGCTGCTGGAGCGGGTTCGCTTCCTGTCCATCTCGGCCAACAATCTGGATGAGTTCTTCATGACCCGCGTGGCGGGGCTGAAGGGTCAGGTGCGCGAGCGGGTCCGCGTCGTCTCCCCCGACGGCCTGACGCCTGCCGAACAGCTGGAACAGGTCAACGCCGCCGCTGGGGGCCTGATGGCCGAGCAGCAGCGCCGCTGGCGCGTCCTGCGCAAGGAGATGGCGGCCGCGGGGATCGAAGTCGTCGAAGGCTCCAAGATCACCCGCACCGAGCGCGAGCGGCTGGAGCCGGAGTTCCTCAACCAACTTTTCGCCGTGCTGACTCCTATGGCGATCGACCCGGCCCACCCCTTCCCCTTCCTGCCCAACCTCGGCTTCTCGCTGGCGCTGAAGCTGCGTCGCAACAGCGACCATCGCATCCTCTACGCCCTGGTGCCCGTGCCGACCCAGGTGCGGCGCTTCTGGGCGCTGGCGACCGACGGGCGTTCGGCGCCGGGCCGCAAGCGGTTCGTCTCGCTGGAAAACCTGCTGCTTCTTTTCATCGACCACCTCTTCCCAGGCTGCGAAATTCTGGAGAAGGGCCTGTTCCGCCTGATCCGCGACTCGGACATCGAGATCGAGGAAGAGGCCGAAGACCTGGTCATGGAGTTCGAGGAGGCGTTGAAACAGCGCCGCATGGGTTCGGTCGTCCGCATCAAGATTCAGGCCTCCATGCCCGAGGACCTCCGCAACTTCATCATCGCCGAGTTGCACGCCCAGCCGCAGGACGTGGTTCTGGTCGAGGGCATGCTGGGACTGGCGCAACTGGCCGAACTGATCCCCGGCGGTCACCCGGATCTGAAATTCAAGGGCTATGAACCCCGCTACCCTGAACGCGTCCGTGACAACGGCGGCGACATCTTCGCGGCGGTGCGCGAAAAGGACATGCTGATCCATCACCCGTTCGAGAGCTTCGACGTGGTGGTGCAGTTCCTGCGTCAGGCGGCGCGCGACCCGCACGTCATCGCCATCAAGCAGACCCTGTACCGGACCTCCAAGGACAGCCCCATCGTCGCCGCCCTGATCGAGGCGGCCGAGAACGGCAAGAACGTCACCGCCCTGATCGAGCTGAAGGCGCGCTTTGACGAAGAGGCCAACCTGCGCTGGGCGCGGCAGATGGAACGGGCCGGCGTCCACGTCGTCTTCGGCTTCGTGGAATACAAGACCCACGCCAAGCTGAGCGTGGTCGTGCGCCGCGAAGGCGAGGCCCTGCGCACCTACTGCCATTTCGGCACCGGCAACTATCACCCCACGACGGCCAAGATTTACACCGACCTCAGCCTGTTCACCTGCGAGCCGGTGCTGGGCCGCGATGCGACGCGGGTGTTCAACTACATCACCGGCTATGCCGCCCCGGACGAGCTTGAGGCCCTGGTGGTCTCGCCGCTGAACATGAAGACCAGCCTGATCGAGATGATCGGCAAGGAGATGTCGGCCGCCGCCAAGGGCAAGCCCGCCGCCATCTGGGCCAAGATGAACGCCCTGGTCGATCCCGAGATCATCGACGCCTTGTATCGCGCCAGCCAGCAGGGCGTACGGATCGAATTGGTCATCCGCGGCATCTGCTGCCTGCGCCCCGGCGTGCAGGGCCTGTCCGAGAACATCCGGGTCAAGTCGATCGTCGGCCGCTTCCTGGAGCACAGCCGAATCATCGCCTTCGCCAACGGTCACGACCTGCCCAGCAACAAGGCCAAGCTCTACATCTCGTCCGCCGACTGGATGCCGCGCAATCTGGACCGTCGTGTCGAACTGATGACGCCGATCCTGAACGCCACCGTCCACGATCAGGTTCTGGATCAGATCATGGTCGCCAACCTGAAGGACGACGCCCAGAGCTGGGTGCTGGAAGCCGACGGAACCTATCGTCGCGTCACGCCCTCCGGTTCTGACCGTCCCTTCTCGGCGCACAAGTATTTCATGACCAACCCCAGCCTGTCGGGCCGCGGCCGCAAGGTGAAGACCCTGCCCGGCGCCCTGTCCTATTCGGGCCTCAAGCCCCGGAAGCGCCGCTGATGGGCGTCGAGGCCGAGTATCCGTCGCGTCAGATCGCCGTCATCGACATCGGCTCCAATTCGGTGCGCCTGGTGCTCTACCGGTTGGAAGGTCGGGCCGTATGGACCATGTTCAACGAGAAGGTTCTGGCGGGCCTCGGGCGTGATCTGGCGGCGACCAAGCGCCTGTCCGTCCCCGGCGTCGCCTCGGCCATGACGGCGCTGCGCCGCTTCGCCGCCGTGATCGAGGGCGTCCAGCCGGACCAGACCATCATCGCCGCCACCGCCGCCGTGCGCGAGGCCGAGGACGGACCCGAGTTCTGCGCCCGCGTAGCCGCCGAAACAGGCCTGCAGGTCCGCGTCCTCAGCGGCGAGGAAGAGGCCCGCTATTCCGCGCTCGGCGTCCTGGCCGGCGCCCCCGGATCGCAGGGCGTGGCCGCCGACATGGGCGGCGCCAGCCTGGAACTGACCCGTATCGGCAACGGGGGTCGCAACCGACCGCTCGACAAGGGCGTGACCCTGCCGCTGGGCCCCTTCGCCCTGACCGACCCCAAGGGGTTTGACGCCGACCGTCTGCGCGCCCGCATCGCCAAGCGCCTGGCCCCGGTCGCCGACGCCTATGCCACGACCGACCTGCACGCCGTCGGCGGGGCGTGGCGCAGTCTGGCCCAGATGCACATGGCCATGACCGACCATCCGCTGCGGATTGTCCATGAATACGCCATGACCGCCGCCGACGTGCGTGATCTGACCCGCCTGGTGGCGCGGCAGTCCAAGGCCTCGCTGGAAAAGCTTCCGGGCGTGTCCAAGCGGCGGGCCGAGACCCTGCCCTACGCCGCCCTCGTGCTGGACGGCCTGATCGAGGCCCTCGGGCTGAAGTCCGTGACCTTCTCGGCCTGGGGCGTGCGCGAGGGTCTGCTCTACGCCGGTATGTCGCCCGAAATGGCGGCGGTCGATCCCTTGCTGGCCGGCTGTTCCGCCTGGGGCGGACGCCAGGGCGTCGATCCGGCCCTGCCGCGCGCTCTGGACGGCTGGCTACAGCCCGTTGTTTCAGCCATGCCCGAGGCCTTCGGCGAAGAACGCGACGCCGTTCTGACCTCGTCAGTCTGTCGTCTGGCCGATCTCGGTGCTCGCCTACACCCCGACCACCGGGTCGATCTGGTCTTTGATCAGGTGCTACGCTCGCCCATTCCGGGCCAGACCCACGCCGAGCGCGCCTTCCTGGCCGTGGCCATGAACGCCCGCTACGGCGGCGAGGCCAAGACGCCGTCGCCCGTCGCCGTGGATCGCCTGTTGTCGGAAACCGGCCAGAAGCGCGCCCGCGCCCTGGGCCTGGCCATGCGCCTGGCCTGCGACCTCTCGGGCCGCTCGCCGCAACTCTTGGCCAACGCCGCCGCCACCGTCGAAAAGGGCGCGCTGCGCCTCACGGCGGCCGAGGGCTACGCCGACATGCTGCTGGGCGAACAGACGCGGCGCCGCGCCAAGGCTCTGGCTGAGGCCATGGGTCTGAGTCTGAGTCTGAGTCTGAGTCTGAAAATGCAGGAAGCCACGCCGCACTGAATGTCCGAAACGAAAAAAGGCCGGCGTTTCCGCCGGCCTTGTCTTCTCAGGTATGAAACTCAGCCTTCGATTTCGACGACTTCGACCCGCGAGCCGTTCAGCACCAGGGCGATCTCGCCCTTCTTGAGCTTCAGCGCGTCTTCGCCGAACAGCTGGCGACGCCAGCCCTTCATGGCCTCCACGTCCGCATTGTCGTCGTTGGCGATCTTCTCCAGATCGGCGACGTTGGCGATCAGCTTGGTGGCTACGCCAGCGTTGTCGCTCTTGGCCTTCAGCAGCACCTTCAGCAGTTCGACCACCGAGGGCGGGGCCGGCTGACTGTGGGCCGGACGTTCCAGCTTGGGCGCATGGGCTTCCGGATCGGCCAGGACGCGCTTCAGCTCTGCGGCCAGTTCAATACCCAATCGCGAGCCGCCAAAGCCCTTGGGCACCGAACGCAGACGGTTGAAAGCCTCGGGGTCGGTCGGGGCCTGGGTCGCGACCTCATCGATGGCCTCGTCCTTCAGAATGCGCCCGCGCGGCTGGTCGCGTTCCTGCGCCGCGCGCTCGCGCCAGACGGCGGTAGCGACGAAGGCGGCCAGATACTTGGCGCTGAACTTCTTGGGCTTCAGACGCTTCCACGCATTCTCGGGCGTGGTGTCGTACAGGGCCGGGTCGGTCAGGGCGGCCATTTCCGACATCACCCAGTCAAGACGACCTTCCTTCTGCAGCCGATCCAGCAGCTTGGGATAGAGGGCGGCCAGATGGGTCACGTCGCCCAAGGCATAGACCAGTTGCGCGTCCGACAGCGGACGGCGCGCCCAGTCGGTGAAGCGGCTGCCCTTGTCCAGTTCCTGGCGCAGCATCTGGCGGACCAGCTGCTCATAGCTGACCTGATCGCCAAAGCCGGCGGCCATGGCTGCAACCTGACTGTCGAACATGGGCTTGGGCATGGCGCCCAGGCGGTTGAAGATTTCCACGTCCTGACGGGCGGCGTGGAAAACCTTGATGATCGATTCGTCGCGCAACAGATCGAGGAAGGGCTCAAGGTCCAGATCCTCGGCCAGCGGGTCGATGATCGCTGCGTCCGTGGGCGAAGCAGCCTGGATCAGGCACAGCTTGGGCCAGTAGGTCGTCTCGCGCATGAATTCGGTATCGACCGTGATAAACGGGGCCTTGGCCAGACGTTCACAGAACTCGATCAGCGCGTCATTGGTGGTGATTGGCGTCATTCCGATGCTATAGCCCCGCGCGACGCCGTCGTGGCAAGAGCGCTTCGACAGATTTTCGCCCCCGATTTCGAGCCGTGACCGATGAGCGACACCCCTGAAACCCTGAAAAACGGCCTTACCTACGCCGATGCAGGCGTGGATATCGACGTCGGAGAAATGTTGGTCGATGCGATCAAACCCCTGGCCAAGTCGACTCGCCGCCCTGGCGCCGAGGCTTCGCTGGGCGGATTCGGCGCCCTGTTCGACCTGAAGGCCGCCGGTTTTGTCGATCCGCTGATCGTCACCACCACGGACGGCGTCGGCACCAAGCTGAAAATCGCCATCGAGACCGGCCGTCATGACGGCGTGGGCGTCGATCTGGTCGCCATGTGCGTCAACGACCTGCTGGCGCAGGGCGCCGAGCCGCTGATGTTCCTGGACTACTACGCCACCGGCAAGCTGGACGTGGACGCCGCGCGTCGCGTCGTCGCCGGCATAGCCGAAGGCTGCCGTCAGTCGGGCAGCGCCCTGGTCGGCGGCGAGACGGCCGAAATGCCGGGCATGTATTCTGGCGGCGACTATGATCTGGCCGGCTTCTCGGTCGGCGCGGTCGAGCGTGGTCAGGTCCTGCCCTATCTGGACCAGCAAAAGGCCGGCGACATCATCATCGGCCTGGCCTCGTCGGGTCCGCACTCGAACGGCTATTCGCTGATCCGCAAGGTGGTCGAGAAGTCCGGCCTGGCCTGGGGCGACGACGCCCCCTTCGCCAAGGACCGCACCCTCGCCCAGGCCCTGATGGAGCCGACCCGGATCTATGTGAAGCCGGTCCTGCCGCTGATGAAGGCCGGTCTGGTCAAGGGCGCGGCCCACATCACGGGCGGCGGCCTGATCGAAAACCCGCCGCGCTGCATCGCCGAGGGCCTGCAGGCCGCGTTCGACTGGAACGCCTGGGCTCTGCCGCCCGTCTTCGAATGGCTGGGTCAGGTGGGCGGCATCTCCGACCACGAACTGCGCCGCACCTTCAACTGCGGCGTCGGCTTCATGCTGATCGTTTCGCCCGAGAACGCCGAGCCGGTCCTGGCCGCCCTGCTGAACGCTGGCGAGGAAGCCTTCATCTGCGGACAGCTGGAAGCCGCCTGAGCGTCCAACGTCTGAAACGACAAAGGCCCCGGTCGCGAGACCGGGGCCTTTTTGTTTGGTGCGCCACCCTAAAATCCCGCTCACCCCGGCGGACGCCGGGGTCCAGTGCGAACCTCAGACACCGAAGCCTGAAGCCAAAGAACTGGATCCCGGCGTCCGCCGGGATGAGCGGGAGGGTTGTTACCGAACCCCGCCGTTCTGGGTCTCCTCGTAGAACTTGGCCAGATCGACGTGCAGTTCCTCCAGCGCCTTGCGGCTCGTGTACATCATGTGTCCGCCCTCATAGTAGGTGAACTCCAGGTTCTGAAGCAGCCTGGGCTCCAGCATCATCTGGGCCAGGTCGAACTCGGTCGAGAAGAAGGGCGTGGCGGCGTCGTAATAGCCGTTCAGCGCCAGCACCTTCAGATGCGGGTTGCGCCGCATGGTCGTGGCCAGGTCTACCGCCGTGTTCGGCGTGGTCTGCGGACCGCCGACCGGGGGACGGTGGCTCCAGTTCCAGTTAAAGCCCGGCAGGCCGCGCGCCGACTGGCGATAATCCATGTCCGTCCGGTAGTTCAGCGTATTGGCGATGTAGTCGTGGAAGACGCCGAAATAGGCCCCGGTGATGGCGCTGCTCGACGGATCCTCCTCGGGCGATCCGCCCACGGCGTCGGCGTCCATGCCCAGATAGCGGGTGTCCAGGCGCCCGATGGTCTCGCGACGATCCCGCAGCAATTCCTTCCTGAACGGCGACAGTTCGACACGCAGGTTGGCGTTGTCGATGAAGGTCGGTGAAACGCCGATCAGTTCGCTCATCTGCCGGGCGATCTGGGCGCGCTCGGCGTCCGGGATCATATGCCCCTTGGCCAGAGCCGCCGCATAGGGCCCCATGGCGAAATCGCGCGCCCGCTGGACGTGCTCCTCGACCGTGGCGGTGCGATTGGGCACCTTGTTGTGATACCAGGCCGTCGCGGCATAGGTCGGCAGCAGGGTGAGGAAGTTCTGCGCATAACCCGGCTGGCGCACGCCGTAGTTCATGATCGAGGACAGCAGGATGACGCCGTTCAGCGACATCCCACGGTCTTCCAACTGATGGGCCACCGCGCCGGTCCGCAGGGTGCCGTAGCTTTCGCCCAGCACGTATTTCGGGCTGGACCAGCGATTGAACTTGGTGGTGTAGCGCATGATTGCGCGCGTAAAGGCGTCGGCGTCCTGATCCACGCCCCAGAAGGCCGAACCCGGCGTCTCGCCCAGCGGACGCGAATAGCCGGCGCCGACCATGTCGATGAAGACCAGATCGCTCTTGTCCAGCAGGGTCATGTCGTTGGGGCCGACATTGAACGGCGCGGGGCGCTCGACCACCGGATCATCCGTCAGCACCCGCACCGGACCGAAAGCGCCCATGTGCAGCCACACCGTCGGCGAGCCCGGCCCGCCATTGTAGAGATAGGTCACCGGGCGGCGGCCGACCGGCTGCCCGTCCAGGGTATAGGCGACGTAGAACAGGCTGGCCGTCGGCATGCCCGCATCGTCGCGAATAGTCAGGGTGCCGGCCGTGGCCTTGTAGCGCATGGTCCGGCCGTGGGCGGTGATCGAATGGCTGGTCGTCACCTCCTTCTCTTCCGGGGTCGCGCGCGCCCAATTGCGCTCCACCTGCTCGGCGGTGACGTTACGCAGACGGTCCGAAGCCGAGCGAACCGGGCCGCCGCCGGACGCTTCTTGACCCATGGAAACCATCGGCACAGCCAAGATCGCAGCCGCACAGGCAGCGGAAAGCAGATGACGCATTGTGAACTCCCCCTCACGCGCCGGACATCCCGGCGCCGGGACGCTAACGCCAAGCGGAGCCGTCGGGCAACGGACTTTATAACGCCCTGATCAGCAGCATGGGCTTGCCAAGGAGCTGCCGTCGCCGCATCCCTCGCCTCCTCCTCGATCTATCGCCCGAGCCGCTCCATGACTGATACCTGCAAGCCCAAGACGCGCGTGGCCGTGCTGATCTCAGGCTCCGGCACCAACATGGCCTCGCTGATCGCCGCGGGTCAGGCGGCGGACGCCCCCTATGAGGTCGTGGTGGTCATTTCCAACGTCGCCGACGTGGCGGGACTGGAAAAGGCCCGCGCCGCAGGCGTCGAGGCCCTGACCGTCGAGCACAAGCCGTTCGGCAAGGACCGCGAGGCGCATGAGCGCGCGATCAACGCCCTGCTGGTCGAGCGGGACGTCGAGGTCATCGCCCTGGCCGGCTATATGCGCCTGCTGACGCCCTGGCTGGTGCAGAAATGGGCGGGGCGGATGCTGAACATCCACCCGTCGCTGCTGCCCCTCTATCCCGGCCTGAACACCCACGCCCGCGCCATCGAGGCGGGCGACGCCGAGGCGGGCTGCACCGTCCATGTGGTCACTGAAGGCGTCGATGAAGGTCCTGTCCTGGGCCAGGCCCGCGTGCCGATCCTGCCTGGGGACACGCCCGACGCCCTTGCCGAACGGGTCAAGGCGGCGGAGCACACGCTGTATCCTCAGGCGCTGGCAGCCTTCGTCACGCACCGACGCGCAGCCTAACCTTAACGATTTTTAATGCGACAGGCCGCCGCAGGCGGGAGCAGTTTCCCCGCCAAGATCGGCCCGGCTCGCCCGGAGCTGCTCGCCTGTTTCCATATGGGAAGACCCGATGTCCAAGACCCGCCTGATGGGCGCCGCCGGCCTGGCGCTCGCCTTCGCGCTCTCCGCTCAAGCCGCCTCGGCCCAAGACGCCCACGCCGGCCACGCAGCGCCGGCATCCGCCGCTGACGCGCCGCAGATTCATCCCTGGGGCTTTGACCTGAACGGTCGCGACCTGACCGTGAAGCCGGGCGACGACTTCAACGCATACGCCAACGGGACCTATCTGCGGGATACCGAGATCCCCTCGGACAAGGCCCGTTTCGGCCCGTTCGACGTCCTGTACGAAAACGCCCAGAGCCAGCTTAAGTCCATCATCGAGACCAGCACCGCCAACCCGACCAACGCCAATGCGCAAAAGGTCGGCGCCCTCTACGCCAGCTTCATGGACGAGGCCCGCGTCAACCAGCTGGGCGCCCAGCCCCTGGCCGCTGACCTGGCCGCCGTCCGCGCCGTCGCCGACCACAGCGGCATGGCTCGCCTGATGGGCGAAACCCACGCCGGTTTCGGCGGCTCGCTATTCGGCGTCGATGTCTTCGAGGACCTGCAGAACCCCAACCTGAACTCGGCCTATATGGGTCAGGGCGGCCTCGGCCTGCCCGACCGCGACTACTACCTGAAGGCCGACTTCGCGCCTCAGCGTGAAGCCTATGTCGCTTACATCACCCGCGCCCTGACGGCCGCCGGGTGGTCCAACCCGGCCCAGGCCGCCGCAGACATCCTGGCCTTCGAGACCAAGGTGGCCGAAAAGCACTGGACCACGGTCGAGCGTCGCCAGATCGACAAGATCTACAACCCGGCCCCGACCGCCGACCTGGCCCGTCTGGCCCCCGGCTTTGACTGGACCGCCTTCCTGCAAGGCGCCCAGATCGGTGACGTGAAAGCCATCGTCCTGATGGAAAACACCGCCTTCCCCGGCATAGCCCAGGTCTTTGCCGACACCTCGCTGGACACGCTGAAAGCGTGGGAAGCCTTCCAGATCGTCGATCAGGCCGGACCCTATCTGTCCGACGCCTTCATCGACTCGCGCTTCGAGTTCCGCGGCAAGACCCTGCGCGGTCAGCCCGAAAACCGTCCGCGCTGGAACCGCGGCGTGGCCCTCGTCGACGGCCAGCTGGGCGAGGTTCTGGGCCAGGAATACGTGCGCCTGCACTTCCCAGCCTCGTCCAAGACCCAGATGGAGGCTCTGGTCGCCAACCTCAGCGCCGCCATGACCGAGCGCCTGAAGAAGCTGGACTGGATGAGCGAGCCGACGCGCGAGCAGGCCCTGCTCAAGATGTCCAAGTTCGGCGTCAAGATCGGCTATCCTGAGAAATGGCGCAGCTATGACGGCCTGGAGCTGTCGGCTGGCGACCTCTACGGCAACGTCGAACGCTCTTCGGCCTTCGACTGGGCCTGGAAGCGCAGCAAGATCGGCCAGCCGGTCGATCCGCTGGAATGGGGCATGACGCCCCAGACGGTGAACGCCTACTACAACCCGCCGCGCAACGAGATCGTCTTCCCGGCCGCCATCCTGCAACCGCCCTTCTTCGACCCGAAGGCCGACCCGGCGGTCAACTACGGCGGCATCGGCGCCGTCATCGGCCACGAGATCACCCACGGCTTCGACGATCAGGGCCGCAAGTCGGACGCCAACGGCGTCCTGCGTGACTGGTGGACGCCTGAAGACGCCGCCCGCTTCGAAGCCCGCGCCAAGGTGCTGGGGGCCATCTACGACGCCCAGGAGCCTATTCCCGGCACGCCCATCAACGGCGAGCTGACCATGGGCGAGAACATCGCCGACCTGGGCGGTCTGCTGATGGCGCTGGATGCCTATCACCGCAGTCTGAACGGCCAGCCGGCCCCGGTCATCGACGGCCTGACGGGCGAACAACGCGTCTTCCTCGGCTGGGCTCAGGTCTGGCGCGAGAAGTCGCGTGAAGCGGCGCTGAAGGAGCAACTGACGACCGACCCGCATTCGCCGGGCGCCGCCCGCGCCTCGACCCCGCCGCGCAACATCGACGCCTGGTACGCCGCCTTCGGCGTCACGCCGGATCAAGCCCAGTACATCGCCCCGGAAAGCCGCGCCCGCATCTGGTAAGCGGCTCGGTCCTATCGGACACGAAAACGGCGTCAGCTTCGCAGCTGACGCCGTTCTTGTATCCGGGGACGCCCGGATAAAGTCAGTTCGGCTTCTTCGGCGTGGTCACAGCACCGCCGATCGCGCCGATGGCGGCGCCGGCGACCGTCGCGCCAGTATTGCCGCCGATGGCCTGACCGGCGACCGCGCCGCCGATGGCGCCCGTGGCGGCGCGTTGTTCCGTGGTCGTGCCGCAAGCGGCCAGCAGGCCCACGAGGCCGATAACCGGAGCCAGTTTGAGGATCGTCTTCATGGCGGTCTTCCTTGATGGCTGAACAGGTAACAGGACCGTGAAAACGAAACGGCCCGCCTCCGGTTCCGGAGGCGGGCCGCTTTATTGCAGAGCTAGGCCGCGCCAGGCGGCCCGCTCAACATTTAGCCAACGATATCGGCGTCCGTGAAGAACTGCGCGATTTCGATGCCCGCGTTTTCCAGCGAGTCCGAACCGTGGACCGAGTTCTCGCCGATCGACAGGGCGAACAGCTTGCGGATCGTGCCTTCGGCGGCGTCGTTCGGGTTGGTGGCGCCCATGACTTCGCGGTACTTGGCGACAGCGTTGTCGCCTTCCAGCACCTGCACGACGACCGGCTCAGCGATCATCTGCGAAACCAGTTCGCCGTAGAAGGGACGCTCGGCGTGCACTTCGTAGAATTTCTTGGCTTGCTCTTCGGTCAGCTTGATGCGGCGCTGAGCGACGATGCGCAGGCCAGCGCCTTCGATGACGGCGTTGATTGCGCCGGTCAGGTTGCGGCGCGTGGCGTCGGGTTTGATGATCGAGAAAGTGCGTTCGGTCATGGGAAGACTCTTTGCGGTTTGGTAGTTTGAGGGTCGCGGGCTTATAGCGGCGCCCTCCCCGCTTTCCAACCGCCACCTCAACGTCAGTCGTTTTACATGCTCCAGATCACCAACCTGACGTTCAACGCCTGGGGCCGCCAGTTCCTCGACGACGCCTCCGTCAGCCTGCCGCCCGGTGCGAAAGTGGGCCTGGTCGGCCGCAACGGCATCGGCAAATCGACCCTGTTCAAGCTGATTCTGGGCGAACTGGCCGCCAACGGCGACGAGGTCAGCCTGCCCAAGACCGCCCGCGTCGGCTCGGTGGATCAGGAACACCCGGCCACGCCCGACAGCGTGCTGGACACCATTCTGGAAGCGGATGCTGAGCGTCATACCCTGCTGACCCGGCTGGAAACCGCTCCGCCGGAGGAGATGGGCGAGATCTGGGCGCGCCTGATCGACATCGATGCCGACTCGGCCCCCGCCCGCGCCGGTGAAATCCTGGCCGGTCTGGGCTTCAGCCAGGAGGACCAGCAGCGCCCCATGTCCGAGTTCTCGGGCGGCTGGCGGATGCGCGTGGCCCTGGCCGCCGCCCTGTTCTCCGAGCCGGACATGCTGCTGCTCGACGAACCGACCAACTACCTCGACCTTGAAGGCGCGCTCTGGCTGGAAAGCCGCCTGCAGAAATATCCGCACACGGCCCTGATCATCAGCCACGACCGCGAACTGCTGAACAACAGCTGCACCCACACCCTGCACCTGGCGAACCGCAAGCTGGAGCTCTACACCGGCGGCTACGACATGTTCGAGAAGGCGCGCGCCGAGAAGGCCCGCCTGCAACTGTCGGCCAAGGCCAAGCAGGACGCCGAGCGCGCCCACCTTCAGGCCTTCGTGGACCGCTTCAAGGCCAAGGCCTCCAAGGCCGCCCAGGCCCAGTCGCGGATGAAGCGCCTGGCCAAGATGGAGCCGGTCTCGACCACCATCGAGGAACGCGTCGCCCCCTTCACCCTGCCCTCGCCGCCGCGCCCGCTGGCGCCGCCGCTGATCCGTCTGGAACGCGCCAACGTCGGCTATGAGACCGGCAAGCCCATCCTGCGGAATCTGAACCTGCGCATGGACCTGGACGACCGCATCGGTCTGCTGGGCGTCAACGGCGCCGGCAAGTCGACCTTCGCCAAGATGATCGCCGGCGCCCTGAACGTCTCCGAGGGTGAACTGCACCGCGACAAGAAGATGCGCGTGGGCTGGTTCCACCAGCATCAAATCGAGGCCATGGACCCCACCGACACGCCCCTGGAGATCATCCGCCGGGCCATGCCGGACGCCAACGAGAGCAGCCGCCGTTCCAAGCTGGCCCAGTTCGGCCTAGGCTATGAAAAACAGGAAACCACGGTCGACAGCCTGTCGGGCGGCGAACGCGCGCGCCTGCTGCTCAACATGGTGGCGATGGATGCGCCCCACGTCCTGATCCTCGACGAACCGACCAACCACCTGGACATCGACAGCCGCCGCGCCCTGCTGGACGCGCTGAACGACTACAACGGCGCAGTCATCCTGATCACCCACGACCGCTCGCTGATGGAGATGGTCGCCGACCGCCTGTGGCTGGCCGCCGACGGCACGGTGAAGCCCTATGACGGCGACATGGACGACTATCAGAAGTTCGTCCTCGACCGCGCCAAGGCCGCCGCCGTCAAACCCAGCCAGATCAAGCAGGAGGCCGCAGCCGCCGCCCCCGCTCCAGGCGGCAAGAAGAAGAACGACAAGAAGTCCGGCCCCTCCCCCTCAACCCTGCGTCACGCGGTGAAGAAGGCCGAAGAGCGGATGGCCGCTCTGGCCGCCGAGGTCGCCCGCATCGACGACGATCTGGCCAACGCCGCCGTCTCAAACCCCAAGGCGCTGGAAGGCCTGACGCGCGCCCGCGCCAAGACCCAGACCGATCTGGAAGCCGCCGAGGCTGCCTGGGTCGAGGCCGAAGAAGCCCTGGCCGCCGTGTCCTGATGAGCAAGAAGGCCCAGCCCTCGGCCCTGACCCGCGACGAAATGCAGGAGGCCGCCAGCCGCCTACGGACCTACTTGCGCGAGGAAATGGACATCGAGGCGGGCCAACTGCCCACGGAAATGCTGGTCGAGTTCATCGAACGCGACATAGGCAGGCTGTTCTACAATCGGGGTCTTCGTGACGCCGAGACCGTGGTGCGCCAGAAGGTCGAGGACATCGCCGACACCCTCTACGGCCTTGAACGCTAACGAAGGACGTCATCCCGGCCGAAGCCTCGCGGCGCGAGGCGTAGAGCCGGGACCGCCCAGGACGCAGACGTCAGACCGGATAGCGGCTTCGCCGCTTCCGGGATGACGATCCGTTCAGCCCCGCTCCCTGAACCCGCGTCGTCGGACCGTCGCAGACAGCTTAGCCGCAATCGACCTTTTCGATGATCCCGGTCTTCTCGCTGAAGCGGATGTTGGTTCGCTCGGCCCGATAGTCCGTCGTCGCCGGGCAGGTCGTGCAAATGATCCGAACATTGGCGTTGGAAGCGAAATCCACCGCCCCCACATGACTGCCGATCAGCGACTGGCCTGCCGTTGGATCGCAACGCTGGGCCAGATCACCCGGCTCGACTGTCTTTGGAGCGCAAGCCCCAAGGGTGACGAACGCCGCCCCCAGGATCGGGAAGAACCTTATCCGCACGAAACGCGCGTCACGACATTGGTCTTGTCGTCGTAGGTGAAGGTCACGCGGTTATCGCGATAGTCCATCGTCGCGGCGCAGCTGCTGCACAGGACGCGGAAGATCCGGCCCGCCGGGGCCGCCGGGATCGTCGAGCGATTGCGACCGACATATTCCTGATAGTCGCCGGCCTTGCACATGACCGGCGTAGGCTCGCCGCCAGGCGCGGTCATGCTCGGCGCACAGGCCGAGAGCGCCACGGCGCCGGCAAATGCCGTCAGCATCAGAATCGTCTTCATGGCGTCTCTCCGTTTCGGCCTAGCCGCAGCTCACACGCTCGACGATGCCGGTCTGCTGATTATAGAAAATATTCAGTCGGTAAGGCGAATAATCTTCGGTGACAGGACAGGTGCTGCACACTACGCGACGGTTCACCACATCCACCGGAACGGGGATCTCGCTTCTAGGTTTCCCGACCAGCCACTGAAGCTCGCCCGCCTTGCAGACGTCAGCGTCATTCTGCGGCATGCGCGTGCCGACCGGTTGGCTCTGGCGCGCCTGTTCCACCACGGCCGGCGCCGAGGGGCGCGTGGACGGCGACGAGGACGAGCAGCCGGCGATGGCCAGCAGCCCCAGGACGATCAGGCCGCCTTTTCCCAGCGTCCTTCGTCCGTCTGTTTCCAGTAAGCCAAATTGGCGTTGGACGCCTTCAGCGTGCGCCAGCGCTCGCGCGCCTGTTGCAGCGCCTGTTCGTTGCGACCGTCGAAAATTATGAAGCACCGCTCGTACCCTTCCGTGGCCCCCAGCTCTGACTCATCCACGATGAACAGCGCCTGAGCACCATTCAGGTTCTCGCCCGATTCGGACAGGAGGATCGGTTGCCGAACCGCGTGAGCCCCCGACGCCAGACCGTGCGGCAGGAAGCTGTCGGCGCGATAGGTCCACAGGTGTTCATCGATATCATCGAGGCGGTGGGACGCCGCCCCACGCACCAGGGCGCGCCAGCCCCGCTGGAGAGTTTTCTCCAGCAGGCCCGGCAGCACCTGATCCAGCGTCGATCGCTCCAGGTGGTAGAACCAGATTTCCGGCTTTGCGTCAGACACCGGGTCCTACCCTCTGAATGCGTTGGATCAGGCTTCGTATTTGTCGGCGACCATGCGGTCGAGCAGACGCACGCCATAGCCCACGGCGCCGTCCGGCACCGTCGGGTTCTTGCTGTCCTTGACCCAGGCGGTCGAGGCGATGTCGATGTGCGCCCACGGCACGCCGTTGGTGAAGCGTTGCAGGAACAGGGCGGCGGTGATCGAGCCCCCGGCGCGACCGTTTCCGGTGTTCTTCACATCGGCGATCGGGCTGTCGATGTGACGCTCGTAGGCGGCCGGGATCGGCAGGCGCCAGACGTTCTCGCCGACCTTGGGACCAGCCGCCAGGATGCCGTTGGCCAGGTCGTCGTCGTTCGAGAAGACGCCGGCGTATTCCAGACCCAGCGAGATGATGATGGCGCCCGTCAGGGTGGCCAGGTCGATCATGAATTTCGGCTTGAAGCGCTCCTGCGTGTACCAGAGCGCGTCGGCCAGAACGAGGCGGCCTTCGGCGTCGGTGTTGAGGATCTCGACCGTCTGGCCCGACATCGAGGTGACCACGTCGCCCGGACGCTGGGCCTTGCCGTCAGGCATGTTCTCGACCAGGCCGAGGACGCCGACCACGTTGACCTTGGCCTTGCGGCCCGCCAGGGCGTGCATCAGACCGGCCACGGCGGCGGCGCCGCCCATGTCCCACTTCATCTCTTCCATGCCGTCAGCCGGCTTCAGCGAAATGCCGCCGGTGTCGAAGCAGACGCCCTTGCCGACGAAGGCGATGGGGGCCTCGCCTTCCTTGCCGCCGTTCCACTGGATGACGGCCAGCTGGCTTTCACGCTCTGAGCCCATGCCGACGCCCAGCAGGGTGTGCATGCCCAGCTTTTCCATCTCGGCTTCGCCCAGGATCTCGACCTTGGCGCCCAGGGCTTCCAGTTCCTTCACGCGGCGCGCAAACTCGGCCGGGTAAAGGACGTTGGCGGGCTCGGCGACCAGATCGCGCGAGAACAGAACCGCGTCGGCCACAGCCGAAAGCGGACCAAAGGCGGCCTCAGCCGCAGCCACGTCAGACGTCACGACGCGGACGGTCGTTACCGACGGAATCTTGTCGGCCTTCTGCTTCGTCAGGTATTTGGCGAAACGATAGGCGGCCAGGCGCACGGCGAAACCGACGCGGGCAGCCTGTTCAGCCGACAGGTGGGCGGCGTCGATGGTCAGGACTTCCGCGCCCGACAGCTTGGCGGCGTGATAGGCGGCGGCGCCGGCGGTCTCGACCGCCAGATCGTCGAACTTGTCCGCCGCGCCCGCGCCGACCAGCAGCACCGAATTGGCGTCGACGCCTGCCGGGGCCGCAACCGTCAGGTGGCTGTTGGCGGCGCCGGTGAAGCGGCTATTGGCCATGGCCTTTGTCAAAGCGCCCGAGGCGGCGGCGTCCAGGGCCGAGCCCGTGCCCGCCAGCGCCCGGCCGTCATGGACCAGGACGGCAAGGATTTGAGCGGCGCTGGGGGAAGCGACGAACTCGATTTTCATGAAACCTACTCCAGGCCGAGGTTCTATGCCCCGGTCGTGCTTGAATCAGACATGGGCGCACCGGCTGTTTCGCCGTTGCGCTCGGATGTGTATTACATGGCCCGCATCGCTCGCGGCTGCAACTCGCTCGCCCCCGAAACCCTTTCTTTCCAGACCATGACGCTGATTCAGGGCTATCTTTTCCGCCAGATCGGCCTGCCCGTCGTGGCGGCGTGCGCGGCCCTGGCCGGAATCGGCCTGCTGAGCCAGAGCCTCGATCAGCTCGAGGTCATCGTCGAGCGCGGGCAAAGCGTCTGGGTGATGGCCAAGCTGACGCTGCTGGCCCTGCCGCAACTGGTCGCCGTCATCCTGCCCATCGGCCTGTTCGTCGGGGCATTGATCGCCCTGACGCGGCTGCAGCGCGAACAGGAACTGACCGCTGCCTATGCTGCGGGCGTCAGCCGCTGGTCGCTGATCCGACCTGCGATCCAGATCGCCGTCATCGTCGCCGTGGTCGCCCTGATCACCAACGTCTTCGTTCAGCCCTGGGCGCAACGCGAGGCGCGCCGTCAGGCCTTCGCCATCCGCACCGACCTCGCCGCCCTGCTGGTCGAGGAAGGCCGCTTCGTTCAAGGCCCGGGCGGCCTGACCGTCTATGTCCAGCAGATCGAGCAGAACGGCCTGCTGAAGAACCTTTTCGTCTATCTGGACAACGGCAAGACGGTGACGACCTGGGACGCTGACACCGCCCGGTTCGGCCGTATCGATGGCGTGCCGGTCCTGACCATGCAGAACGGCTCGATGCAGCGCTATTCGTCACGCGACGTGCTGAACCAGCTGTCGTTCGACCAGCAGGTGTTCGACCTGTCCCCCTATACCAAGACGACCGAACGCATCCGCTTCAAGCCGTCGGACCTGTGGCTGACTGAACTGTTCAACCCCACGCCCGCCCTGTTGGAAAGCGCCGGGACGCGCGGCGAACTCCTGGCCGAGGCCCATTCGCGGCTGGCCTCGCCCCTCTATGCGCTGGCGGCCATGACCCTGGCCCTGACGGCCATCCTCGGCGGCTCCTTCAGCCGCACCGGCTACAGCGGCCGCATCGCCAAGGCGGCGGGCGTGTTTCTGGTCGTGCGCGTGATCGGCTACGGCCTGGTCGCCGCCAGCGCCTGGAACGGCGCCATGAACCTGCTTCAGTATCTGTTGCCGCTCGGCGTCAGCTTCGTGGCCTTGCGCCTGCTGTTCCGCGCCCTCAAGCCGCATCGACGGCGCGTCTGGGCGCCCTATGAGCGTTTCAAGGCGAGGTTCGCATGAGGCTCCGTCTCGGCCGCATTCAACGCTATGTTCTGGTCCAGCAGGCCCGCGCCCTGGCCGTGGCTCTGGCTGTCATCTCGGCCCTGGTGATGCTGATCGACTTTGTCGAGGTGTCGCGGGGGCTGAACTCGTCCGGCGAGTTGTCCAGCGCGCGTATCTTCGGCCTGGTGCTCCTGAAATCACCCAGCGTCATCGTCCAGTTACTGCCCTTCGTCTTCCTGTTCGGAACCCTGGCGGCCTTTGTCGGGCTGAACCGGCGCAGCGAGCTCATCGCCATGCGCGCGGCGGGCGTGTCGGCTTGGCGCTTCGTCCTGCCCGCAGCTGCAGCCGCCCTGGTGCTGGGCGTGTTGACCGTCACCGTCTTCGGCCCCATGGCCGCCGCTGGCGACGGGCTGTGGCAGCTGGAACGCGGTCGGATTTCCGGCTCGACCCCCGGCGCCGGCGCCCAGGACGCTGTCTGGCTGCGCGAGGGCGACGCCTCCCGGCAGATGATTATTCGCGGCGAACGCCAGGACCCGGCCAGCGGGCGCCTGCTGGACGCCAGCTTCTTCATCTATACGACCACGCCGGAAGGGCGGCGGACCTTCACCGAACGGATCGACGCGGCCACCGCCTCCCTGACCGCAGGACGCTGGCGCCTGACAGACGCCACAGGCGCCCAGACGGGCCAGCGGGCGGTGCGCTACGCCACGCTCGATCTGCCCTCGAACCTGGCCGACGAAGAAGCCTTCCAGCGTTTCGCCCGACCGCAGTCGACGCCCTTCTGGTCGCTGCCGAATCAGATCCAGCGCATTGAGGACGCCGGTTTCGCCTCGACCGCCTATCGTCTGCGCCTGCAGCAGCTGCTGGCCACGCCGCTGATGTTCGCCGCCATGTCGATTTTGGCCGCCGCCTTTTCGCTGCGCCTCATGCGTCTCGGTGATCTGGCGCGGATGGCGGTGGCGGCCGTGGTGCTGGGCTTCGCCTTCTTCTTCGTGAACCAGTTCTCGTCGGCCATGGGCTCGGCCGAGGTCGTGCCGCCCTTCCTGGCGGCCTGGTTGCCGCCTGTGCTAACGGCGCTCGCCGCCTTTACCTTGCTGTTCTATACCGAAGACGGCTAATCGGACGGTTTCCGGTCGCCCGGCAATGAGTGGATTCCGCATGAGTGATCGCCGCATTCCCCGAGAGGGAGCCCTGCGCGTCCGGCTCCTGGCCGGAGCGGCCATGATCGCCTGCATGCCGGCTTTGCCCGCGTTGGCGCAGGTCGCGCCCGCGCCGGCGCAAACCGCCACGCCCCCCGCCTCAGACGGCCTGACGCCCGGCAGCCTTTACGTCAACGCCGATGCGGCCCAGCGCCAGGGCGACGTGGTGACGGCCAGCGGCACGGCGGAAGATCGCGTCTTCGCCCGGACTCGCGACCACAGCATTCGCGCCGAAGAGGTGACCTACGACCTGAAAAGCGGCGTCGCCACCGCCGTCGGCCATGCCGAACTGGTCGCCCCTGACGGCACGGTCGCCCATGCCAGCCGAATCGAGCTCGATGCCGACTTCAAGGCAGGCGTCGCCACAGATCTGGCCCTGCGCCTCGCCAACGGCGCCAGCCTGATGGCCGCCACTGCCGTGCGCCGCTCGGAAAACGTCAGCGAGCTGAACCGCGTCATCTTCACGCCCTGCCCGATCTGCGACGTGAACGGCCCCAAGCAACCCAGCATTTCCATTCAGGCCGACAAGGCGGTTCAGGACCAGGACCTGCGCGCCATCCTGTATCGCAACGTTGTCTTCCGCGTCGGTGGCGTGCCTGTCTTCTACCTGCCCGCCTTCGCCCACCCCGACGCCAGCGTCGACCGGGCGTCCGGCGTCCTTACCCCCTTCCTCGACTATGACGAGGGGCGCGGGGTCTCGGTTGAGGTCCCCTATCTTCGCGTCGTCTCCCCTTCGGAAGACTGGTTGATCAGTCCGCAGATCAACACCAGGGTCGCGCCCTTCGTGAACCTGCAATGGCGGCGGCGGTTCGACAGCGGCTCGCTCGTCGTGCGCGGCGGCTACACCTATGAGCGCAATTTCGGCGACTTCGACCAGGACGGCGATGGCGACGCAGAGAGCAATGTCCGATTTGGCGACCGCACCAGCCGCAGCTATCTGCTGGCGCACGGCAAGTTCGACCTTGAAGGCCCCTGGCGCTGGGGCTTCACGGCGGAACGCACCTCGGACAAGACCCTGTTCGACCGCTACAATGTGCGTGACGCCTATCAGGACAACGGCCTCTACTACGGCGATAGCCGTCGCCTGATCAGCCAGATCTACGCCGAGCGTCAGACAGAGAGGTCCTACCTTTCAGTCGCCGCCTTCTCGATCCAGAGCCTGAGAGTGGCCCAGTTCAATCCGGTGACCCCGGCTCTGAACATCTTTGAAGACGACAAGACCCTGCCCTTGGTGGCGCCCCTGATCGACGCGCGCTGGGAACCGGAAGGCCCCGTGTTCGGCGGACGCCTGCGTCTGCGCGGCTCCGCTGTGGCGCTGACGCGGGACGCCTATGTCGGCTTCCCGACCCTGTCTCCTGACCTGATCCCGTCCGGGCCGACTGAAGGCCTCCCGGGCGTCGACAGCCGTCGCCTCACGGGCCAGGTCGACTGGCGCCGCACCATCATTTCTCCGCTAGGCCTGCGTTGGGAGCCCTTCGTCGACGCCCGCCTCGACGTCTATTCGGTTGACGATCTGCCGCCGATGATGGGCGTTGATTCGAATGTCTTTACCCGCGGCCGCGCCAGCGCCGGGGTGGATGTCAGCTATCCGCTCTACCGCCGCCTCAGCGCCAGTTCCGACCTGATCCTGGAGCCGATGGCCCAGTTGTCGGCCTCGACCGACGCCGATCTGGACCCACGCATTCCCAACGAAGACAGCCAGACGATGGAGCTGGATCACAGCTCCCTGTTCCGCATGGACCGCTTCCCTGGCTACGATCTGATGGAAGGCGGACTGCGGTTTACCGCGGGCGCGCGCGCTACCTTCCGTTGGGATGACAAGCGTTCGGCCAGCCTGTTCATCGGCCGCAGCATGCGCGCCGAGGACCAGCGTGAGTTCCTGACGCCGATCCCGGATGATCCCACGCGACTGTACGACCCCTCCGGCCTGGCCGATCGCCCATCCGACTGGGTGGTTCAGGCGACCTTTTCGCCCTCCGACCGTATTCGCGGCTGGGCCCACGCCACCATTGACGGCAACGGCGACGTTCGTCGCGGCGAGACCACGGTCGACGGACGCTGGGGCCGCCGCAACCTGGCCAGCCTGAGCTACATCATCGACCGCTCCAATCCTCTCCCCGGCCCGATGAACCGCAACTATGAATTCGTCCAGCTGTCCGGTCACCAGTTCGTCTATGGCAACTGGGGCGTGGCGGTGAGCGGCATCGCCGATCTGGAGCGCGACATCATCACGCGCTCGGAAGTCGGCCTGCTGTTCGACGACGATTGCTTCCGAATCGAGTTGGGATGGCGTCGCGACAACACGCGCGTCCGCCCTACCGGACCCTCAGAAGGGGTCTATATTCGTCTTAACCTCGCCACGTTTGGAGGTTCAGGCTATGATCGTAATGATATGCGCTAAGCATGGCGTGCAGGGGCGTGCGCCCTCCATGGCTCAGGATCGTCGATGACGCTGCTGGACCGGGACGAGACGGCTTTAGGGAATCAGGACTGACGATGCGTTTGATGCGTTATACGACGGGCGTGGCCATGGCCGCCCTCATGGCCGGCACGGCTGTCGGTCAGTCCGTGGCCCAGACGGCGCCCGCTCAACCGGCTCCGGCTGCCGGGACACTGAACCCCGCCGCCGAAGAGGCGCCGCAGCGCGCAGCCGCCACCCCGCAGTTTCGACTGGCTGACGGCATTATCGCCACGGTCAACGATCGGATCATCACCGGCTATGACCTGCGTCAGCGGATGCTGGTCATCATGGCCATGGCCCAGGTCCAGCCCACCGAAGAAAACATCGCCGGCATCCAGCAGCAGGCGCTGAACGATCTCATCGAAAAGCACCTGCAAGACGCCGAGATCGCCAAGTTCGAAACGCTCAGAATCAGCGATCAGGAAGTCGACGAAGAGATCGCCGGCATGGCCCGTGAAGCCGGTACGACCGCCGCGAACTACATGGCCTTCCTGGAACAGGGCGGCATCCGTCCTCAGCCGTTCCGGGAACAGATTCGGACCGAAATCGGCTGGCGTGAACTGGTTGGCGGACGCTTCCGCGATCGCGCCAAGGTCAGCCGCACCCAGGTCGAACAGGCCATGCGCCAGCTGACGGAATCGGCCACCAAGCCCCAGTATCTGGTCGGTGAAATCTACCTTGAGGCCAGCCGCGTCGGCGGCATGCAGGAAGCCATGAACGGCGCCCGCCAACTGGTGCAGCAGATGGTTCAGGGCGCGCCCTTCATGGCCGTCGCCCGCCAGTTCTCGGCCGCGCCTTCGGCAGCGCGCGGCGGCGACGCCGGCTGGGTGGTGCAGGGGACGGTCCAGCCCGCACTGGAGCAGGCTATGGAAGCCTTGGCCGTCGGCCAGTTGTCCAACCCGATCCCGGTCGAGGGCGGGGTCTATATCCTTTACATGCGCGACAAGCGCTCCGGCGCGGCCACCAGCCTGGTTCAGATGAAGCAGGTCATGATCGAGCTGCCGGAAACGGCCAGCGAAGCAGACGTCGCCGCCGCGACCCAGCGCCTCGAAGCCCTGCGCAACGGCACGACCTGCGACAACATCCTGCAACGCGCCCGCGCCGAGCAAGGCATGCAGGGCGCCGATCTGGGCGAAAGCGATGTGGCCAACCTGCTGCCGCAGTTCCAGCAAGTGGCCCGTTCGGCTGACGTCGGCACGGTCAGCAGCGTCGTTCGCACCCCGCTGGGCGTGCACATCCTGGCCGTCTGCGGTCGCCGCCTCGGCGGACCCGAGGCGCCCTCAGCGCAACAGGTCGAAGCGCGTTTGCAGAATCAGAACTACGCCATGCTGGGCCGCCGCTATCTGCGCGACCTGCGGGCCGACGCCCTGATCGAAATCAAGCAGTGATGAGCGGGCGGCCGCTCATCGTCACGATGGGCGACCCCGCCGGCGTGGGGCCGGAGATCATCGCCAAGGCGTGGCCTATTCTGGCCACGCCCCCCGGCCCGCTCGCCCCCGTCACCTCCTTCGCCGTCATCGGCGACGGCGATGTGCTAGCGGCGCTCGGCGCGCCGGTGCAGCAAATCTTCAGCCCGTCCGAGGCCGCCGCTGTCTTCAGCCGCGCCATCCCCGTCCTGCACCACCCGGCCCCCGCGCCGGTGACGCCGGGCCAGCCCGACCCCCGCAACGCCGTCGCCGTGGCCGACTGGATCGAGCGCACCGTCGATCTGGTCATCTCGGGCGAAGGCTCCGGCGTCGTCACCGCCCCCATCGCCAAGGCGCCCATGTACGCCTCGGGCTTCCGCTTCCCCGGCCACACCGAGTTCATCGCCGAACTGACCGCCGACATGCCGTTTTCCGGCACGCGCGGCCCGGTCATGATGCTGACGGCCAAGGACCTGCGCGCCTGTCTGGTGACCATCCACGTCGCCATCGACCAACTGCCCGAGCTTGTGACCGCCGAGCGCGTCATGCGCGTCGCCCGCGTCGTCCACGAATCGATGAAGCGCGATTTCGGCATCCAGGCCCCGCGTCTGGCCATGGCCGCCCTCAACCCCCACGCGGGCGAAGGCGGATCGATTGGCCTGCAGGAAATCGAGATCCTGCGCCCCGCCGCCGCCTCCCTGCGCGCCGAGGGGCTGAACATCACCGACCCCCTGCCCGCCGACACCCTGTTCCACGACGAGGCCCGGGCCCGCTACGACGCCGTCGTCTGTCTCTATCACGATCAGGCCCTGATCCCGGTCAAGACCCTGGACTTCTGGGGCGGGGTCAACGCCACCCTCGGTCTGCCCATCGTCCGCACCTCGCCCGACCACGGCACCGGCTTCGACATCGCCGGCAAGGGCGTCGCCCGCGCCGACAGCTTCATCGCCGCCGTGCGCCTGGCTTCAGAGATGGCGGCGGCGCGCGCCACGCGTTGATCTCCGCTCATCCCCGCGGAGGCGGGGACCCAGTGAGAGCCTCATTCGCTCCGTCCTGCCATTCCAGCGGACAAACACTCAACGTTTGAGTATGAAGCCCAAGCACTGGGTCCCCGCCTCCGCGGGGATGAGCGGATTGGAGTTTCAGTGGCTGACGCCCTGCCGAGTTTACGCGAAACGCTCGACGCCCACGGCCTGCTGGCCAAGAAGAGCTTCGGCCAGCACTTCCTGCTGGACCTCAATGTGACGCGCAAGATCGTCCGCTACGCCGGTCCTTTCGAGGGCCGCGCCGTGATCGAGGTCGGCCCCGGCCCCGGCGGCCTGACCCGCGCCATCCTGGAAAGCGACGCAGGCAAGGTGGTGCTGGTCGAGAAGGACCCCCGCTTCATCCCCCTTCTGTCCGAACTGGACGACGGTTCGGGCCGCCTGACCATCGTCGAGGGCGACGCCCTGAACGTTCGGGAGGCGCAACTGGTCGAGGGGCCGGCCCATCTGGTGTCGAACCTGCCCTACAACGTTGGCACGCCGCTGTTGATCAAGTGGCTGACCGGCCCGTGGACCCCCTGCGCCCTGACCCTGATGTTCCAGAAGGAGGTGGCCGAGCGCATCGTGGCCGCCCCCGGCGACGACGCCTACGGCCGCCTGGCCGTCATCACCCAGGCCGTGGCCGAGGCCCGCATCGTCATGCACCTGCCCGCCGCCGCCTTCACCCCGCCGCCCAAGGTGGCCTCGGCGGTCGTCCATGTGGTGCCTCTGGCCGATCGTCCGTCGCCCGAACGGCTGAAAAAGCTGGAACGCGTCACCGCCGCCGCCTTCGGCCAGCGCCGCAAGATGCTGCGCTCCAGCCTGAAACAGCTCGGCGGCGGCGATCTGTGCGAAGCCGCCGGCATCGAACCCGACGCCCGCGCCGAAGTCATCGACATCGCCGGCTTCCTCCGCCTGGCCGACGCCCTGAAGTAAGCTTGCCATGACCGTTGAAATCGAACCCTTCCGCGCCATCAGCGTCAGCCGACTGGCCCATGAACTGAAGGCGCAGGGCCGCTCCATCATCCACATGGAGTTCGGCCAGCCCTCGACCGGCGCGCCCGACGCCGCCATCGCCGAGGCGCACCGCATTCTGGACTCAGAGCCCGGCGGCTACTGGGAAAGCCCGGCCCTGCGCGCTCGCATCGCCAAGCTTTACGACGGCCGCTACGGCGTGACCGTCGATCCCGAGCGGATCGTCATGACCGCCGGCGCCTCGCCCGCCCTGGTGCTGGCCTTAATGATGCGGTTCCAGCCCGGCGACCGCGTGGCCATCGCCCGCCCCGGCTATGTCGCCTACCGCAACACCCTGAAGGCCCTGCACATGGAGCCGGTCGAGATCGACTGCGGCCCCGAGGTGCGCTTCCAGCTGACCGCCGAGGCCCTGCGCGCCCTCGATCCCGCGCCCGCTGGCGTCATCATCGCCAGCCCCGCCAACCCGACCGGCACCATCATCCCCGAGGCCGAGCTGAAGGCCATCGCCGAGGTCTGCCGAGAGCGAAACATCTCGGTCATCTCGGACGAGATCTACCACGGCCTGTCCTACACCGGCCCGACGCCGTCGATGCTGCAGTTCGAGCCGAACGCATTGATCGTCAACAGCTTCTCCAAATACTGGAGCATGGCCGGCTGGCGTCTGGGCTGGCTGCTGCTGCCCGAGGCTGAGGTGCCGCAGGCCCGCGCCCGCGTCGGCAACATGTTCCTGACCCCCGCCACCCTCAGCCAGCACGCCGGCCTGATCGCCATGGACTGCGAGGTCGAGCTGGAGGCCAACATCGACGTCTATCGCGCCAACCGCGCCCTGATGCTGGACGCCCTGCCGGCCATGGGCCTGCGCTCCATCGCCCCGCCCGACGGCGCCTTCTACATCTACGCCGACATCGGTCACCTGACCGACGACAGCATCGGTTTCTGCGAGGCCCTGTTGCGCGAAACCGGCGTGGCGACGGCGCCCGGCGTCGACTTCGACCCGGTCAACGGCCACCGCTTCATCCGCTTCAGCTTCGCCGTCTCAACGGCGCAGGTCGAGGACGCCTTGGCCCGCATCAAGCCCTTCTTCGCGGCACGAACGGCGGCTGCCGAGGAACGTCTCAGCGCCTAGGGGCGTTCGACAGGTCCCGAAACCTTCGGAGCCTTCATGTCGAAATCGCGTCTCGTTGCTTCCGCCGCCCTGCCCTTCGCCTTGGTCTTTCTGACCGCCTGCGGATCACCCGCCGAGACGCCAAAGCCCGAACAGCCATCCGCCGCCTCACCCGCGCCTGCGCTCACGCGAGAGGCGATTGAAGCGGCGGTGTTCGAGGCCGCACCGTCCGCCAACGGCCAGACGGCGCCCGTCGCACCTGATCCCGCCATAGCCCGCGCGCAGATCCTGCTGGACCGCGCCAACTTCTCGCCCGGCGTCATCGACGGCCTGGGCGGCGACAACACGCGTCAGGCCATCGCCGCCTTCGAGAAGGCCGCCGGCTTGCCCGAGGATGGCGTGCTGGACGCCGAGGTTTTCGGTCGCCTGACGGCGGGCGACGCGGGCAAGGTGCTGGCCGACTACACGATCACCGCCGCCGATCTGGCAGGCCCCTTCATCGGTCAGGTCCCGTCCGACCTTCAGGCCATGTCGAAGTTGCCGACCGTCGGCTACGCCACGCCGCTGGAAGCCTTCGCCGAGAAGTTCCACATGACGGAGGGCCTGCTGCGGGCTCTCAACCCCGGCGTCGATTTCGGCAAGGCAGGCCAGAGCATCATCGTCGCCGCTGTCGCCCAGACCGAACTGGCCGGCGACGTGGCCCGCATCGTGGTGGACAAGACCGAACGCTCGGTTCGCGCCTATGACGCCAATGACCGGCTGCTGGCCTTCTATCCCGCCACCATCGGCAGTTCAGCGCGTCCCGCGCCATCGGGCGATCTGAGCGTCGTGGGCGTCGCGCCCGAGCCCAACTACACCTACGATCCCGACCGGGTCAGCTATGACCGGGGCGATCGCAAGGTCATCGTGCCGGCAGGGCCGAACAATCCGGTCGGTTCGGTATGGATCGACCTGTCGCGCGACACCTATGGCATCCACGGCACGCCTGACCCGTCCAAGGTCGGCAAGACCTTTTCCAGCGGCTGCGTGCGCTTGACCAACTGGGACGCCGAACAGCTGGCGTCCAAAGTCAAACCGGGCGTGCGCGTGGTGTTCCGCTAGAGACGCCCCGCCCCGTCATCCCGGAAGCGGCGTAGCCGCTATCCGGGACCGCAGAGAGCATAATGGTCAGGGTCTTGGGCGGTCCCGGATCTCCGGCTCGCAAGCGAGCCTTCGTCCGGGATGACGATGAGGTCAGCCCCCGTAAAGGTCAGCCGCCGTGCGGCCCGGCACGTCCAACTGCTTCAACGGCAGGGGCGCCGGGTCGGTACGGACGCCCAGTGCGGCATAGGCGGCCGCGCTGGAGAAACCGTAGGGCTCGGCGTCAGAGTTGGTGAAAGCGTAGTAGACCGCCGCCACCCGCGTCATCACCGCCGCCGCCAGACACATGGGGCAAGGATGACCGCTGGCGTAGAGGACGCTGCCCGACAGATCGACCGTCCCCAGCGCCGGCCCGGCCTGACGCAGGGCCTCCATCTCGGCATGGGAACTGGGATCGCAGGTGGCCAGCATCCGGTTGACGCCGGTGGCCACGACGACGCCGTCCTTGACCAGAACCGCGCCGAAGGGACGCCCGCCGGCGCGGAGGTTCTCCAGCGCCAGATCCACCGCCTGAGCCAGCCAGCGCCTATGGTCGGCGTCGCTCATGGACCTCAGACCACTTCCTTCAGCAAGGCGTCCTTGTAACCCTCAACCCAGAGGTTGCGCGTCCGGCAACTGCGCTCGGCGTGATAGATGTGCGCCAGCTCCGCATAGCTGCTGTCAAAATCCTCGTTGACCAGGACGTAGTCGAACTCGTCGCAATGTTCGATCTCGCCCTTGGCGTTGGCGACGCGGCGTTCGATCACGTCGTCGGCGTCCTGCGAGCGCGTCACCAGGCGGCGGCGCAGTTCTTCCAGGCTAGGCGGCAGGACGAAGACGCGCACGGCGTCGCCGGGGCATTTCTCGGCCACGTCGCGGGCGCCCTGCCAGTCGATGTCGAACAGGACGTCGCGGCCTTCGGCCAGGGCGCGGTTCACCGGCGCAGCGGGCGAGCCGTAGCGGTTGCCGTGCACGTCGGCCCATTCCAGGAAGGCGTCCGCGTCGATCAGACGCTGGAATTCCTCCTGGCTGACGAAGTTGTAGTCACGGCCGTCGACCTCGCCCGGACGAATGCCCCGCGTCGTCATGGAGACCGACAGTTCCAGCCCCTTGTGATCGGCCATCAGGCGGCGGCACAGAGACGTCTTCCCGGCCCCCGACGGACTGGCGACTATCAGCAGGACGCCACGGCGGGGGGTGCGGTTATTCGACATTCTGAACTTGTTCTCGAAGCTGCTCGATGACGGCCTTCAGTTCGAGGCCGATTCCGGTGAGCGGCGTGGTAGCGGATTTCGAGCAGAGCGTGTTCGCTTCCCGCATGAATTCCTGCATCAGGAAGTCGAGTTTTCGTCCGGCGGGGGGTTGCTGCAACAGTGTCCGGGCGGAATCGACGTGGGCGGTCAGGCGATCCAGTTCCTCGCGCACGTCTGCCTTGGTCGCCAGGGCCGCCGCTTCAAGGAAAATTCGCTCCTCCAGACCCGGCGCATCGGGGGCCAGTTCGCTGATCCGGCGGGTGAAACGTTCGCGGATCGCCTCGGTTTGGCTCGAAGCTTCCAGTTCCGCCCGCGCGACCAGGGCCTCGATGGTCCCGACAAAGTCGCGGATCACCGGCGTCAGTTGCTCGCCCTCGCGCTGACGCGACAGCTTCAGGGCGTCCAGCGCCTGTTCGATGGTGGCGGCGATGGCCGCCTCGACGGCGGCGTGAGCCTCCAGGTCCTCGACCTCCTCGGCGACCTCGATGACCCCGCGCAGGGCCAACAGACCGTCAGCCGAGGGCGGAACCGCCCCTTCTTCCGCCAACTGGTTCGCCAGTTTCAGATAGTTGGCCAGCACCGCCTCGTTGACGCGCGGGGCGGGCTCACTGCCCTCAGCCCGCTTGGCCTGAACGCCCAGCGTCACCTGGCCCCGGTTCAGCCGTCCTTGCGCCGCCGCCTTGGTCAGCCGCTCCAGATTGTCGAAGCCGCCGGGTCCGCGATAGCGCACCTCCAGCGACCGCCCGTTGACCGAACGCGCCTCGACCGTCCAGGTCCAGCCGTCCAGCGCCCCGTCGGCCCGACCGAAGCCGGTCATGCCTGAGATGGGGCTCATCGCGCTGCCGCCGGATTCATGGTGATGACGGCGGCGCCCGCAGGCGTCTCGACCACAGCCCCCTCGCCCATCGGCGTCGTCGCAGCGCCCGCAACAGAGGCTGTCTGGCCGGGCGGCAGGCCCGCCTTGCGGCGCTCGATCTCGCGCCAGCGCGCCACGTTCAGCAGGTGCTCGGGATAGGTCCGCGCGAAGACGTGACCGCCTGTGCCGTCCGCGACGAAGAAGACGTATTCCGAACGCGGCGGGTTCAGCACCGCCTTCAGCGCCTCCTCGCCGGGATTGGCGATGGGCGTCGGCGGCAGGCCGTCGATCAGATAGGTGTTCCACGGCGTCTGGGCCCGCAGTTCCGAGGCGCGGATGCCGCGTCCCAGCGGCCGCCCCTTGGTCACGCCGTAGACGATGGTCGGATCGCTCTCCAGCCGCATTCCCAGCCGCAGACGGTTGGTGAAGACCGCCGCCACCTGGGGCCGTTCCGCGGCCAGGCCGGTTTCCTTTTCGACGATGGAGGCCAGCACCATGGCCTCCTCCGGCGTCGTGACGATGGTGTTGGGCGAGCGCTGCGCCCACAGGGCGGCCAGCTTGCTCGTGGCGGCGCGCTGCATCCGGGCGACGACCGAGGCGCGGGTTTCGCCGCGCGACACCTCATAGGTGTCGGGCCACAGGCTGCCCTCAGGCGGAACCTCGACCTCGCCGGTCAGGACCGGCTGCTTCATCAGGATATCGACCGCCTGGGCGGAGGACCAACCCTCCGGCAGGGTCACGTAATGGCGCACCGCCTTGCCGTCGACCAGCAGGCCGACCACGGTGGCCAGCGACGCGCCCGACGGCACCTCATACTCGCCCGCGCGGATCTTGCGGTCGGCGCCGCTCAGGCTGACGGCGGCGCGGAACAGGTCGGTCGAGCGGATCACGCCCGCCGATTTCAGATTGGCGGCGATGGCCGAGACACCCGCACCCGACGGCAGGGTGACGATGGTCGCCTCGCCTTCCCTGGCTGACGGTCCAGGTCCCCAATAGACCACCCACAGGCCGATCAGGGCCGCCGCCACGAAGACGCCCAGCGTCCCGGCGGCGGTGATCAGGCCGACGCCGAGGCTGGATTTAGCCCCGCCGCCGCCGCCCCGCTTCGGTACGCGCGACTTGGGGATGCGAACCTTGGGCGTGGGACGACGCGACGGAGCCTTGGCCAAATCAGTCGACCTTCTTGAAGATCACGGCGGCATTGGTGCCGCCGAAGCCGAAGCTGTTGGACATGGCGACATCGATCTTCATCGGCTTGCCCTTGTGCGGCACCAGGTCGATGGCCGTCTCGTGCTCGGGGTCGTCCAGGTTGATGGTCGGCGGCGCGATCTGGTCGCGGATGGCCAGGACCGAGAAGATGCTCTCGATCGCCCCGGCGGCGCCCAGCAGGTGCCCCGTCATCGACTTGGTCGAGGACACCGCCACATCCTTGGCGTGATCGCCGACCAGACGCTCAATGGCCCGCAGTTCGATCCAGTCGGCCATGGTCGAGGTGCCGTGGGCGTTGACGTAGTCAAGATCCGACGGCTCCATGCCCGCGCGCTTCAGCGCCATCTTCATGGCCCGCAGACCGCCGTCGCCGTCCTCGGACGGGGCGGTGATGTGATAGGCGTCGCCGCTCATGCCATAGCCGACGACCTCGGCGTAGATCTTGGCGCCGCGCGCCTTGGCGTGTTCGTATTCCTCCAGCACCATGATGCCGGCGCCCTCGCCCATGATGAAGCCGGCGTGGCCGCGGTCATAGGGACGCGAGGCCTTCTCGGGCGTATCGTTGTAGGCTGTGCACAGGGCCTTGCAGGCCAGGAAGCCGGCGATGCCGATCGGCACGACCGAGCTTTCAGCGCCGCCCGCCACCATGACGTCCGCGTCGCCCAGAGCGATCATGCGGGCCGCGTCGCCGATGGCGTGGGCGCCGGTGGCGCAGGCGGTGACGACCGAGTGATTCGGTCCCTTCAGCCCGTGGCGGATCGAGATCTGACCCGAGGCCAGGTTGATCAGGGCCGAGGGAATGAAGAAGGGGCTGACGCGACGGACGCCCTGTTCCTTCAGCACGATGGCCGTCTCGGCGATGGGGCCCAGGCCGCCGATGCCGGAGCCGACCATGACGCCGGTCGCTTCCTTGTCGTCCTCGCTCTCGGGCTTCCAGTTCGCATCGGCCAGAGCCTCGTCGGCGGCGGCGATGGCGTACAGGATGAAGTCGTCGACGCGCTTCCTGTCCTTGGCCGACATCACCTGATCGGGATCGAAGACGCCCGGCTGATCCGGCGCGCCGCGTCCACGACCGTCCACGGACGGCACTTCACCCGCGATGGTGCAGCCATAGCCCTCGGTGTCGAAGCAGGTGATCGGACCAATGCCCGAGCGGCCCTCGACGATGCCCTTCCAGACATGCTCCACGCCCGAACCGAGCGGGGTGACAAGGCCGAGGCCCGTGATGACGACGCGGCGCATGGTTCGCGCTCCTTGGACTATAAGAATCGTGACCGAAAACAATAATGGCCGCCGGACGGTCCCGCTAGGGTCCCGTCACGGCGGCCATCATTTGGAAGTGCGACGGATCGCAGCTGGATTAACCAGCCAGCTTCTCGTCGATGAACTTCACAGCGTCGCCGACGGTCTGGATGTGCTCAGCGGCGTCATCCGGGATTTCGACGTCGAATTCTTCTTCGAAGGCCATGACCAGCTCGACGTTGTCGAGCGAGTCAGCGCCCAGGTCGTCGATGAAGGAGGCTTTTTCCGTGACCTTGTCCGGATCGGCGTCCAGGTGGTCGATAACGATCTTGCGGACGCGTTCGAGGGTGTCGGACATGAGTGTCTCTCTGCCAGTTGTTTATCGCCGTGAAGGCGGGGTCTCAGTGTTCGCCGTGTCACGGCAGCCTGTGGGAAGCAAGACCCGAGGGACTCACCGCCGCGAAGCATTCCCGCCCTTTAGCACAGCCATCGGGGCGGGAAATAGATTGTTGCGCGTCGTGATCGTGACGCGCAACGCTTTAAATCATCGCCATGCCGCCGTTCACGTGCAGGGTTTGGCCCGTGACATAGGCGGCTTCGTTGGACGACAGATAGACGGCGGCGGCGGCGATTTCCTCGCCCGTGCCCAGTCGGCCTGACGGAATCTTGGTCAGAATGGCCTCGCGCTGCTGATCGTTCAGCACGTCGGTCATCGGCGAGGCGATGAAACCGGGCGCGATGCAATTCACCGTGATCCCGCGCGAACCGACTTCCTGGGCCAGGGATTTGGAGAAGCCGATCATGCCGGCCTTGGACGCCGAGTAGTTGGTCTGGCCCGGGTTGCCGGTCACGCCGACCACCGAGGTCACGCCGATGATGCGGCCCGAACGGCGCTTCATCATCCCCTTCACCGCCGCGCGGGTCAGGCGGAAATAGCTCTCCAGATTGATTTGGATGACGGACTGGAAGTCCTCGTCCTTCATCCGCATCAGCAGACCGTCCTTGGTGATGCCGGCGTTGGCGACCAGGATGTCCAGCGGGCCGCCGGCGGCTTCTTCAGCCCGCGCCACCAGCCCATCGACCGATTCCGGGTCCGACAGGTTGGCGGCGGCGAAGAATGCGCGCTCACCCAGTTCCTTGGCCAAATCAGCCAGCACCGCTTCCCGCGTGCCCGACAGCACGACGGTCGCGCCCTGAGCGTGCAGCGAGCGCGCAATGGCCCCGCCTATGCCGCCGGTCGCGCCGGTCACCAGGGCGATCTTTCCCGAAAGGTTGAACATTGAAATCTCCGCTCATCCCCGCGGAGGCGGGGACCTAGGCTTTAGCTTCAAACGCCGCATCTCGTTCCCAAAGAACTGGGTCCCCGCCTCCGCGGGGATGAGCGGCTTCAGATGGACTTCGCGAACGCTTCCAGGTCTTCCGGCGTGTTCAGCGCCAGGCTCTCGGCGTCGGGCGCGATACGCTTGGCCATGCCGGTCAGGACCTTGCCCGAGCCGATCTCGGCGAAGCGGGTCACGCCGCCTTCCGTGGCCATCCACTCCATGCTCTCGCGCCAGCGCACGCGGCCCGTGACCTGCTCGACCAGCAGACGGCGCAGGACCTCAGGGTCCGTTTCCGGGCGGGCGGTGACGTTGGCCACCACGGCGACCGAGGGCGCAACGATCTTCGCCTCCCCCAGGGCATCAGCCATTTCATCGGCGGCGGGCTGCATCAGCGGGCAGTGGAAGGGCGCCGAGACGTTCAGCGGGATCGCCCGCGCGCCCAGTTCCTTGGCCTTCTCGATGGCGCGGTCCACGGCGGCCTTGTCGCCCGAGATGACGACGTTGCCATTGTTGTTGTCGTTGGCGACGACGCAGACGCCGACTTCCGAACCCGCCGCAGCAGCGGCTTCGGCCAAGGCCAGGTCCGTCTTGGGGCCGATCAGCGAGGCCATCGCCCCCTTGCCCACCGGCACGGCGCGCTGCATGGCCTGACCGCGCAGCTTCAGCAGACGCGCCGTGTCCGACAGGCTGATCGCGCCGACAGCGGCCAGAGCCGAATATTCGCCCAGCGAGTGCCCGGCGACGAAGCCGGCCTTGGTCACGTCCACGCCGAACTCGACCTTCAGCACCCGCGCCGCTGCGGCGGATACCGCCATCAGGGCCGGCTGGGCGTTCTCGGTCAGGGTCAGCTGGTCTTCCGGGCCTTCGCGCATCAGATCGAACAGCTTCTGGTTCAGCGCGTCGTCGACCTCGGCGAAGACCTCGCGAGCGCTGGCGAAGGCGTCCGCCAATGCAGCGCCCATGCCGACGCTCTGGCTGCCCTGGCCGGGAAAGAGAAGCGCGAGGGTCATGCGAAACGATCCGTGGTCCGTTGATTCAAGGCGCCGAGGCGTAGGCGAAACCCGCCCCTACGGCAAGAAGTGGCCCTCTCGAACCGGCACCTTGCGCATGATCGAACGCGCCGGTCCCAATGAATTGCCGGGATTGAACGGCTCTGGCGTCGATCAACGCACCCCACCGAAACCCCAGCCACAATGGCCTCGTGACCCGTCGCACCGCCGCTCATTCAAAAGCCTCCCCCGCTGCGCAAGGAGGATCACCTTCCCGCCTCGGCGCACCCCGGGAAAAGCGATGCGGACGCCTCCGCCAATTGCACTGTTTTTTCGTCGTGCAGTGCAATCGCCGCCCTTCAGAACAGCCCCGCCAGCTCCTTGCCGGCCAGCACGGCGAACAGCAGGCCACCGGCCGCCAGCAGCGTGTTCGACAGCCCATGACTGCGCCATTCCCTCGGCACTCGGTCGCTGTTCAATAGCCACAGCAGCGTCCCCGCCAGGAAGGGCATGAACAGGCTGCCCAGCACCCCATAGGCGACGATCAGGCCGAACGGTCGATCCATGAACAGCAGAGCCATGGGCGGGAAGGTCAGCCACAGGGCGAACCCTCTGAACGCCCGGCTGCGGTCGCCGCACACAGCCTCCTCGCCCGCCCTGCCCCGCACATGGGCGGTGAAGTCGGCGAACATCAGGCTGACGCCCTGCCAGACGCCCAGTAGGCTTGAGAAGCTGGTCGCCCAGAAGCCGACCAGGAACAGAATCGAGATCGGCCGCCCGAACCGCTCTCGCAGCACCTGATCCAGGTCCAGCAGCCCCCGCTCGCCGCCCTGCAAGGCTATGCCCGCCGCGTGCAGCAGTTCGGCCCCGACGATCAGCATGGCCACGACAAAGACCCCGGTGACGACATAGGCGACCCGGTTGTCCAGCCGCATCACCGACATCCAGCCCGGCCCCTTCCAGCCCTTGGCGTTCAGCCAATAGCCATAGGCCGCCATGGTGATGGTCCCGCCCACCCCGCCGATCAGGCCCAGGGTATAGAAGACCGACCCCTGCGGCAGGCTGGGCCACAGTCCAGTCATCATGGCCGGAAGGTCCGGCGTCACGATCACGGCCAGCCCCACCACGGTGACGAACATCACCCCGACGCAGGCCGTCATCACCTTCTCGAACACGCCGTATCCGCCGAACCAGACGAAGCTCAGCCCCGCGATCCCGCTCAGCATCCCCCAGACCTTCAGGTCCAGCACCGGGAACAGGGCGGCCAGCGGAAGGGCCGTGGCCGTCATGGCCGCCGCCCCGTACACAAAGCCCCAGATGACGACATAGAGGCCGAAATAGAGGCCGGCCCAGTTCAGCCGCCCGCCAATGGCGCCCGGCAGCAGCCCCCGCCCCAGACTGGACCAGCCGTCAAAGATCGTCCGCTCGCTGGCCAGGGTCCAGCGCCCCACCGCCTCGGCCAGGGCGATCTTCAGCACCGTGCCGATGATGGCCGCCCACAATAGAGCGTAGCCGAAGCGCGAGCCGGCGATCAGGGTCGCCACCAGATCCCCCGCCCCCACGCCCGTCGCCGCCACGACGATGCCCGGCCCGATCAGGGACCAGCGTCTTTTCAGGACAGCGTTCGGCTCGGACGTGGTCATGCAGCGTCTCCAGTCAGGCGAAAACCCTCCCCTGCTTCGGCCCCGCTTGGCAATGCAGACCCGCGCGCGCCGCGCCATCCTTGCCCTGTCGGCCTTTTTCCCCTATACGCGCCGCCTTTCCAGGGCTTCGGTCCTGATGCGGAACGCCAAAGGGTTCGGGAAGTCATTCCGGCCGCCGCTTCAGGAGCCATCGTGGATAGGACTTACCCGGTCCGTTTCACGCCGATGCCCACAAGGGAGACTACCGCATGGCTCTTTACGAGCACACGGTCATGACGCGCCAGGATATCTCGGCGCAACAGGCCGAAGCGCTGAACGACACCATCAAGGCTCTGATCGAAGAAGGCGGCGGCGCCGTCGCCAAGATCGAGTACTGGGGTCTGCGCAACCTGACCTACCGGGTCAAGAAGAACCGCAAGGCTCATTATTCCCTGCTCGCCATCGACGCCCCGGCTGCCGCCGTGGCCGAAGTCGAGCGTCAGCTGTCGCTGAACGAAGACGTTCTGCGTTGGTTGACCGTCCGCGTCGAGGAACTCGACCTGGAACTGTCGCCCCTGCTGGCCCGTCGTGAACGTGAGCGCGATCGTGATCGCCCCGCGCGCACTGACGAAGCTGCGGCTTCGGAATAAGGAACCGGATCATGACCGACACCACCGCACCCTCCCCGGGCGCCCCGGCCGGCTCCGGCGCCGCCGGACGTCGTCCCTTCTATCGCCGCCGCAAGGTCTGCCCGTTCTCGGGCGCCAACGCGCCGAAGATCGACTACAAGGACGTGAAGCTGCTGCAGCGTTACGTTTCCGAACGCGGCAAGATCGTGCCCTCGCGCATCACCGCCGTTTCCGCCAAGAAGCAACGCGAACTGGCCAAGGCCATCAAGCGCGCCCGCTACCTGGCCCTCCTGCCGTACGTGGTGAAGTAAGATGAAGGTCGTTCTGCTGGAACGCGTCGAGAACCTCGGCGCCATCGGCGACGTCGTCACCGTCAAGGACGGCTTCGCTCGTAACTACCTGCTGCCGCGCGACAAGGCTCGTCGCGCGACCTCGGCCAACCTGAAAGCGTTCGAACTCGACCGCGTCGCCATCGAGCAACGCAACGAGAAGAACAAGGCTGACGCACAGAAGATCGCCGACAAGATCGACGGTCAGACCTACGTCATGATCCGTCAGGCCGGTGAAACCGGTCACCTGTACGGTTCGGTCGCTGCCCGCGACGTGGCTGAAGTCGTTCAGTCCGAAGGCGGCAAGATTGAGCGTTCGCAAGTCGTGCTGAACGTCGCAATCAAGGCCCTGGGCGTCCACGAAGTGCCGGTTCGCCTGCACCCCGAGGTCCGCGCCACGGTCAAGATCAACATCGCTCGTTCGGCCGAAGAAGCCGAGCGTCAAGCCAAGGGCGAGGATGTCATCCGCGCCCAGTTCGACGACGAGCGTAACGCAGCCGAGCAGTCCGCCAAGGAACTGATCGAAGGCGGCGCTGGTCAGCAAGAAGGCTTCGGCGACGAAGCCTGATCTGTCGACTGACGTATCGATCAAGGGGCGCGTCCTTCGGGACGCGCCCCTTTTTCTTGGTCGAATGGTTTAGATTTTCTGCATGGTCCGCGCGATAATCTCGATATCCCGCGCCGCTTTCGCACCGCAATATCGCCATGCCTCATCCTCGCTGATGAGCGGGGAGACGATGATGCGAATGCGCTTTTATGCCGACATACACCGCCCGGTCGTTCGGCCAGCGCGATGTCCAGCCCGCGGCTGACCCTACCAAGGTCGATCCCCCGCCGGCCTTGACGACCATTGTTACTGACGCACTCTTCCATCGTCGCTGCTCAACGGCGCGGCGCGATTCCTTGCGTCCAATCAGAAAAGCAGACCTCTCGAGATGACCCGTACCCCAGCCTCCCGTTCCGCCCTCTTCCTGGCCGCCTCCAACGCCGCCCTGTTGATCGCCGGCGCCGCCTCCGCCCAGGAGGCTGCGCCTCAATCGACGGTCGTCGACGACATCGTCGTGACGGGAACGCGCGTCGCCAACCGCTCGCGCCTCGACACCGTCGCGCCCGTGGACGTGGTCACAGCCGAAACCCTGGAGCAACGCGGCACGACCGAGTTGGCGGCTCAACTTGCGGCCTCGGTCCCCGCCCTGAACTTCCCGCGCCCCTCGGCGACGGACGGCACGGACTCCATCCGCCCCGCGACGTTGCGCGGACAGGGCCCGGACCAGACCCTGGTGCTGGTCAACGGCGTGCGTCGACATCAGACGGCCCTGGTCAACCTCAACGGTTCGGTCGGACGCGGCTCCTCCGCGGTGGATTTGAACGCCATCCCGTCCTCGGCGGTCGAGCGCATCGAAGTGCTGCGCGACGGCGCAGCGGCCCAGTACGGCTCAGACGCCATCGCGGGCGTCCTGAACCTGCGTCTGCGCGAAGCCCGGGAAGGCGGCGGCGCGACCGTCACCTACGGCCAATACGTCACCGACTATACCGGCTTCTATGGCCGCAAGGGTGACATCCGCGACGGCGACACCCTGACGGTATCGGGATGGCAGGGCTTCGCTCTGGGCGAGGAAGGCTTCCTGACCGCCTCGGTCGAGTATCGTGACCGCGACCGCACCAACCGCTCGGACATCAACCCGACCCTGGGTCGTATCACCGGCGGTCAGGGCGACGCCCAGGCCGAGGACCTGTCGGTCTATCTCAACGCCGGCGTCCCGCTGGCCGCCGGCTGGGAAGCCTATGGCTGGGCCGGCTATCAGAAGCGCGACGCCTCGGCCGCCGCCTTCTATCGCACCCCGACCGACGCCACCCAGAACCCGGACTACGGTGCGGGTCGCAAGTATCCGGACGGCTACCTGCCCGAGATCCTGACCGACACGACAGACTGGACCGCCGCGGGCGGCGTGCGCGGTTCGCTGGGCGAATGGGGCATCGACATCAACCTCGGCTACGGCTCGAACAAGATCGAGTTCGGCGCCGAGAACACCATGAACCCGACCTATGGCATCAACGGCCCGACCGAGTTCTACGCGGGCTCGCTGCAATACGACCAGCTCGTCTTCAGCACAGACGCCAGCCGAGAATACGACCTGGGTTGGGCTGGTCCTCTGAACGTCGCCGTGGGCCTTGAGGCCCGCCGCGAAAACTATCAGATCGGCGCGGGGGAAGAGGCCTCCTACGCCCGCGGGCCGGTCCTGGCCGCCGGCGGCGCCACCCTCGCCTTCGGTTCCCGCGGCTTCACCGGCTTCACCCCCGGCAACGAGGTGGACGAAGATCGCAGCAACGTCGGCGTCTATCTGGACCTGGAAGGCGAAGTCATCGACGGCCTGACCCTGTCGGGAGCGCTCCGTTACGAGAACTACTCGGATTTCGGCGACAATGTCTCGGGCAAGCTCGCGGGCCGCTACGACTTCAACCCTCACTTCGCCGTACGCGGCGCGGTCTCGACCGGGTTCCGAGCCCCCAGTCTGCAACAGCAGTACTATACCCAGACGTCGATCCTCTACATCAACAACGTCGCCTATGAGACCGGCACCTATCCGTCGATCAGCGAGGTCGGCCTGGCGCTGGGCGGCACGCCGCTCGATGCCGAAACCTCGGTCAACTACTCGCTGGGCTTCGTGGCCCGCAACGGCCCGTTCGAGCTGACGGCTGACGCCTATCGCATCGACATCAAGGACCGCATCATCCTGTCGGAAACCCTGACGGGCAGCGCCACGGCCGCCGTGGGCACGAACGCCCGCACCATCTTCGACCTGCTGGCGCCCTATGGCGCATCGGCCGCGCGTTTCTTCATCAACGGCGTGGACACCGAAACCACGGGACTGGACGTCGTCGCCCGGTATCGCGCCGAGACCGCTGTCGGCCACCGCCTGGACTTCACCCTGGCGGGCAACGTCAACGACTTCAAAGTCACCAAGACGCCGGTGACCGAGACCGGCGTCCTGCCCACGCCGACCAGCCTGTTCGGGCGCCAGGCCGTAGCTCGCTTTGAAGAAGGCTCGCCGCCGTGGAAGGTCGTGTTCCAGACCGATTGGGAAGCCCAGCGCCTGGGCGGCACGGTGCGCCTGACCGGCTATGGCGACGTGCTGGCGGCCGGCGCGACCGAAGCCACAGACCTGAAGTTGGGCGCCGCCCTGGTGACAGACATTGAGGCGCGCTACCGCATCACCGACAAGGTCATCCTCTCGGTGGGTGCTGACAACATCCTGGACCAGTATCCGCGCCAGAGCCTGCGCGCCAACAACACGACCGGCGCCTTCCCCTTCTCGAACTTCTCGCCCTACGGCTTCAACGGGCGCTTCGTCTATGGCCGCATCGCGGTGAAGTGGTGATCGAAACCTCTGCCTAGGCGGCAGTCCCCGCGAGGAGGGGCCTTCTTCCTCCTCGCGCCGGACGCTGCTGCTGAGGGAACGACGTCGCGGCTACGGCGGGCCGCCGCCATGGCCGCCTCGGCAGCCATTGTTCCGCCACAGACATCGAACCAAGCTGGGCCATTCCAATCGGAGGGGTCCGTATGAAAAAAGCCACGCTTATCCTCGCCGTCGCCGCCAGCCTTTGGGCGGGCAGCGCCAGCGCCATGACGGTTCAGGAATTCCTGACCTCGGCCAATCGCATCCCGCGCAATCCGACCGCCCTGCTGCGGTCGGACACGCGGCGGCTGATGAACGAGACCAAGCAGGCCTTCGCCGCCGTCCGCAGCGAGCAGACCGCGGCGCAGGCAGCAGGCCGCCGCCCAGCCACCTGTATGCCCGAAAAGGTCGGTGTTTCCGCTGATGCCCTGCTGGCGCGCTTCAACGCCATCCCGGCGGCGCGGCGCAACATCAGCGTGACCCAGGCCGTGCGGGAATGGATGGCGGCGGAGCATCCCTGCCCCGCCTGAAGTCACGGCCGCGCCGCTGATCCGACGGGGATTTTCGGGACCGTCCACAGGCGCCGTCGGATGTCCACGACCAAGGCGGCGCCCGCGTCTGACGCAGGCGTCGCTTAGGGCTATGCCTAGTCCCATGAACGCCTTCGCCCCCATGCCCTACGGAACCGATCAGGTCACCGTCTCGTCCATGCCCCACAACCTGGAGGCGGAGCAGGCGCTGCTGGGCTCGTTGATGTTCGACAACGCCGTGTTCGAGCGGCTGAGCGACCGGCTGCGTGGCTCGCATATGTACGAGCCCTTCCACCAGCGGCTGTTCGAGGCGATCGAGGATCACATCCGCCAAGGGATGCTGGCCGAGCCGACCATCCTGATGGAGCGGTTCAAGCAGGACCCGGCTTTCCATGAGTTCGGCGGTCTGCGCTACCTCGCCGACCTCGTCGACCGCGCCCCGCCGGCGGCCAACGCCCCCGACTACGCCCGCGTCATCTATGACCTGGCCCTGCGCCGCGACCTGATCCGTATCGGCGGCGAGATGATCAAGCAGGCGCCCAACCCCGAGACGCCCGCCGACGAACAGATCGAACAGGCGGAACAGACCCTCTATTCGCTGGCCGAGACGGGCAAGCCGTCGTCGGGCTTCGTCAGCTTCTCGACCGCCCTGGCCGGCGCCGTCGAAATGGCGGGCGAGGCCTATCAGCGCGAGGGCAAGCTGGCCGGTCTGGCCACCGGCCTGAACGACCTGGACCGCAAGCTGGGCGGCCTGCACCCGTCCGACCTTCTGATCCTCGCGGGTCGTCCGTCGATGGGTAAGACGGCGCTCGCCACCAACATGGCCTTCAACGTGGCCCGCGCCTATCAGTGGGAACCGACGCCCGAGGGCCGCAAGACCGTCAACGGCGGCGTCGTGGCCTTCTACTCTCTGGAAATGAGCGCCGAACAGCTGGCCATGCGTATTCTGGCCGATGCGTCGGGCGTGTCCTCGGACAAGCTGCGCAAGGGCGAGATCGACGCCTCGGACTTCGGCAAGCTGCGCGACGCGGCGGTCGAGATCGGCGAGAGCCCCCTCTATATCGACGCCACCGGCGGCATCTCCATCTCCAAGCTGGCGGCGCGCGCGCGACGCCTGAAGCGGATGGAGCATGGCCTGGACCTGATCATCGTCGACTACCTGCAACTGGTGACGACCGGCGAAGGCGGCGGTCAGAAGAACCGGGTGCAGGAAGTGTCCGAGATCACCGGCGGCCTGAAGGCCCTGGCCAAGGAACTGGGCGTGCCGATCATCGCCCTGTCGCAGCTGTCGCGTCAGGTCGAACAGCGTGAAGACAAGCGCCCGCAACTGTCCGACCTGCGTGAATCCGGCTCGATCGAGCAGGACGCCGACTGCGTCATGTTCGTCTATCGCGAGAGCTACTATCTGGGCCGCGCCGAACCACGCGAGGGGTCCGAGGAGCACCTTCAATGGCAGCAGGACATGGACCGGCTGCAGGGTCAGGCCGAGGTCGTCATCGGCAAGCAGCGTCACGGCCCCATCGGCATCGTCAAGCTGGCCTTCGACGCGGACACCGTCCGCTTCGGCAACCTGGCCCACGACGATCGCTACGGCGGCGCCTTCGCCGATATTCCCGAGTAATTCGGCCCAAGGGTCGTGGCGCCGCATGAATCTTGCGGCATAAGGGCGTCTATGTCCCTCCCCGCCTCCCTCACCGTCGACCTCGGCGCCCTGGCGCGCAATTTCCACACCCTGCAGGGCCTGATCGGCGTGCCGGTCAATCCGGTCGTCAAGGCCGACGGCTACGGCCTGGGCGCCGCCGCAGTGGCCAAGCGGCTGATGACCGAGGGGGCGCGGACCTTCTTCGTGGCGCGGGCGGCCGAGGGCGTGCTGCTGCGCGAGGCCATCGGACCCGAGCCGGTCATCTATGTGCTGGACGGCTGCCACGGATCGTCTGCGGCCATGATCAAGGCGGCCAACCTGCGGCCCGTGCTGAACCAACCCGGCCAGATCTCGGCCTGGACGGCGGCGGGCGGCGGCGCCTGCGGTCTGCAACTGGATACCGGCATGAACCGGTTGGGTTTCCGCGTCGAGGACGCACCCGAGCCGTTCGAAGGGCTGGAGCTGATCATGACGCATCTGGCCTGCGCCGACGAACCGGCCCATCCGCTGAACCGGGCCCAGCGCGACGCCTATGCCGCCGCAGTCACGCGCTATCCGGGGGTGACGCGGTCCTTCGCCAACTCGGGCGGCTGTTTCCTGGGACCGGACTTCGCCTTTGACGCCGCGCGCCCCGGCATCTGCCTGTTCGGCGGCGGGCCTGAGGGCAAGCCCGACAGCCGCATCGCCCCGGTGGCCACGCTGAACGCCCAGATCATGCAGGTGCGCGACGTGCCGGCGGGCGAGACGGTCGGTTATTCGCAGGGCTATCGCGCCGAGTCGCCCATGCGCGTGGCGACCTGCGGGACCGGCTATGCTGACGGGGTCATGCGCAGCAACAGCCCGCGCGGTCAGGTCTGGGTCGCTGGCGAACTTCGCCCCATCATCGGCCGGGTGTCGATGGACGTGCTGGCGGTGGACGTCACCGGCCTGGACGTGGCGGCCGGCGACACGGTCGAGATCTTCGGCGCCCATCGTCTGGTGGACGACGCGGCGACGGCGGCGGGAACCATCAGCTATGAGATGCTGACCTCGATCACGCCGCGCGTGCCGCGCCTCTACGTGGGCTAGGCCTTAGCTCAGCGCCAGCGCGCCCAGGCCGACCGTTCCGATCACGAAGCTGGCGACCACGCCAGCGGCGATAGCACTGACCACCATGGCCAGCACAATGGCGGCGATAACCACGACGACGGTGTAGCCCAGGGCCTTGTCCTGAGGCGTTTTCATCAGCGTCGGCAGGCCAAGGTAGAGCAGGTAGAAGCCGTACAGGCCCAGCAGGCCGCCCAGCCAGGCCAGCGCGGGGAACAGGTTGAAGATCGACGCGACCCAGGCCGCCGTCATCGAATAGACGGCCACCTTCATCGACTGGACCTTGTCCTTGGTCCCGTTGAAGGTCGGGGCCAGGGCGTCGATGATCAGGGCCAGCACGAAGACCGAGAGCAGCGACAAGCCCCAGGAGACGATGGCGCCCAGAAGTCCGCCAACCGCCGGGGTTCGCATTACTGAACCGAAGATGTGAATCGGGAACAACTGGCCGCCGATCAAGCCCGCGACCGGGCCGATCGCCGCCAGGATCATGGCGTAGCGTGCGAACAGGCTGCGCGGCGTGGCGTATTCGGCCGCAATGACCGGCCATTCCAGCTTGGGCCGCATCAGGATGTTCTGCACCCGGGCGACGAGGCCCGGATCGATGGCGGGCGGGTTGGGAGCGGTCATGGGCGGCCTCGGCGGGGGTTGAGTCGTATCGGCGCTATAGCTTGGCAGGATGACGGGGATATGAGGTTCAATGCAACCCGCGCGCGACCCTGCGTCAGGTCCGGTCGCAGGCCATAGGATCCCCACTCGCCCGCGCCGCGATTCCTGCTAGGTCAGGGTCATGGCGCGCGATACCCTTCTCTATGTCTGTCAGTCCTGCGGGGCGGTTCACAACAAGTGGGCGGGGCAATGCTCCGGCTGCGGCGAGTGGAATTGCCTGTCCGAGGAGTCCAAGTCGGCCCCGCCAGGGGCGATGAAGCCGACCTCGACCGCGCGCGGACGCGGGCTGCAGTTCGAGACCCTGCAATCCGACACGCCCGAGCCGCCGCGAATCGTCACCGGCGTGACCGAGTTCGACCGCGTCTGCGGCGGCGGCGTGGTGCCCGGCTCGGCCATCCTGCTGGGCGGCGACCCTGGCGTGGGCAAGTCCACCCTGCTGCTGGAAGTCACGGCCAAGGCGGCGCGCAACGGCGCGCGGGTGGCCTATATCTCGGGCGAAGAGGCCATCGAGCAGATCCGCGCCCGCGCCAAGCGCATGGGCGTGGCCGACGCCGCCGTGTCGCTGGCCTCGGCCACGGCGCTTCGCGAAATCCTGACGACGCTGAAGCGCGACAAGTTCGACATCGTCATCATCGATTCCATCCAGACCCTGTGGTCCGACGCCCACGAGGCCGGACCCGGCTCGGTCACCCAGGTCCGCGCCTGCGCCGCCGAACTGGTGCGGCTGGCCAAGGACGGCGGCCCGGCCATCGTTCTGGTCGGCCACGTCACCAAGGACGGCCAGATCGCCGGGCCGCGCGTGGTCGAGCACATGGTCGACGCGGTCCTCAGCTTTGAGGGCGAGCGCGGCTATCCCTTCCGCATCCTGCGCGCCGGCAAGAACCGTTTCGGGGCCACCGACGAAATCGGCGTCTTCGAAATGAGCGACGTCGGCCTGCGCGAAGTCACCAACCCGTCCGCCCTCTTCCTCGGCGAAGGCAAGGAGCGGGCGCCCGGCGCCGCGGTCTTTGCGGGCATTGAAGGGTCTCGACCTGTTCTGGTGGAAATACAGGCGCTTGTGGCCCCTTCGGCATACGGCACGCCAAGACGCGCGGTCGTGGGTTGGGACAATGGTCGCCTCGCCATGCTGCTGGCCGTGCTGGAGGCGCGCTGCGGTCTCGGCTTTGGAGACAAGGACGTCTATCTGAATATCGCCGGTGGCCTGCGGATCAGCGAGCCCGCCGCCGACCTGGCCGCCGCCGCCGCCCTGATTTCCTCGGCGCTGGATATGCCCCTGCCCCAGGGCTGCGTCGTCTTCGGCGAGATCGGCCTGTCGGGCGAGGTCCGCGCCGTCAATCGCGCCGAGGCCCGGCTGAGAGAGGCGCAGAAGCTGGGCTTCGACCGCGCCCTGGCCCCGGCCCAGGCCAAGGGCAAGGTCAAGAAGGGTGACGTCGTCGTCACCGCCGCCGGCCTGCTGACCGAGGTGGTCGAGCGAATCTCCCAAAACCGCTATTGAGGCCACCTCTCTTCCTCCAGCGATTGCAGCGCGTGTGACCGGTTACGACGTCTTCGTCATCCTTGTGCTTCTAGCTTCCGGCGCCGCCGGCTGGTTCCGGGGCGGCGTGCGCGAGCTGACGGCCCTGTTCAGCTTCTTCCTGGCCGGGCTTCTGGCCCTGATCACCCTGCCCTGGACCGCGCCGTTCGGGCGGTCGCTGGTCGATCCCGACTGGGCCGGCTCGGTGCTGGCCGTGGGGCTGACATTTCTGATTCTCTATTTCGGCCTGCGCTTCCTGGGGTCGGCTATTTCCAAGGGCGCGCGCGGGAATGCGCTGGGCGCCTTTGACCAGACCTTCGGTCTGGCGCTCGGGCTGGTGCGGGCCCTGGCCCTGATCGGCGCGGCGCATCTGACCATCATGGGCGTCATGACCGACAATCCTCCGCACTGGCTGACCCAAGCCGCCCTGGCCCCGGTCAGCGCCAAGGCTGCGGAGACCATCCAGATGGTGCTGCCGACCCTCGGAAAGGGCGCTGACGCCCTGACGCCGGTCGTCGGTTCGTCCGTCCGCGAAGGGTTTTCGGATCAATGAGCCTTGCCCTCGACGCAATGGCGGACTACGTGCGCGGCGCCACCGCCTGAGTTACCCTGTTCCCGGTCATCGGAGCCTGACGATGCGCCACCATATCGCCGATCCCATCGTTCACCGCGAACACTGGCGCGAGCCGGAGGACGACCAGCTACGGCTGGAATGCGGCGTCTGCGGCGTCTGGGGCGCACCCGACAACGAAGCCTCCTCCATCGTCGCCCTGGGCCTGCACGCCCTGCAGCATCGTGGACAGGAAGCCTGCGGCATCGCCAGCGTCCATGACGAACGCTTCTACACCGAGCGCCATCAGGGCCTCGTCGGCGAGGCCTTCGGCAACGCCGAACTGACCACCCGCCTGCCCGGCGGCGCCGCGGTCGGCCACACCCGCTATTCCACCGCCGGCGGCAGCTTCCTGCGCAACATCCAGCCGATGTTCGCCGATCTGGACCAGGGCGGCATCGCCATCGCCCACAATGGCAACCTGACGAATTTCAAGCACCTGCACGGCCAGTTGGTGTCGGAAGGCGCGATCTTCCAGTCCACCTCGGACTCCGAGGCCATCCTCCACCTGATCGCCCGCAGCCGTAAGGCCAAGATCGTCGAGCGCTTCATCGACGCCCTGGGCCGCATCGAAGGCGGCTACGCCCTGGTCGCCCAGACCCGCTACAAGATGATCGGCGCCCGCGACCCCCTGGGCATCCGGCCTCTGGTGCTGGGCAAGGTCGGAGAGGCCTGGGTTCTGGCGTCCGAGACCTGCGCTCTGGACACCATCGGCGCCACCTTCATCCGCGATATCGAACATGGCGAAGTCGTCGTGATCGACGAAGAAGGCCTGACCTCGATCAAGCCCTTCCCGGCCCGCGCCGCCCGTCCCTGCCTGTTCGAGTATGTCTATTTCGCCCGCCCCGACAGCGTCGTGAACGGCCACTCGGTCTATAATGTCCGCAAGGAAATGGGCCGCCGTCTGGCGCGCGAGTTCCAGGTCGAGGCTGACATCGTCGTGCCGGTGCCGGACTCCGGCGTGCCTGCAGCCCTGGGCTATGCTCAGGAAAGCGGCATCCCCTACGAAGTGGGCATCATCCGCAGCCACTACCTCGGTCGCACCTTCATCCAGCCCAGCCAGGGCGCCCGGCAGAAGGGCGTGCGCATGAAGCACAGCCCCAACCGCTCTGCGCTGGAAGGCAAGCGCGTCGTCCTGATCGACGATTCGATCGTGCGCGGCACCACCTCGCTGAAGCTGGTCCGCGCCGTCCGCGCAGCGGGCGCCAAGGAGGTTCACCTGCGCTCGGCCAGCCCGCAGATCCTCTTCCCCGACTTCTACGGCATCGACATGCCCGAGCGGACGCAGCTGATGGCCGCGACCCACACGATGGACGAGATGCGCGCCATCCTGGAGGTCGACTCGCTGGGCTTCCTGTCGATCGACGGCCTGTACGACGCCCTGGGCGTGGGGCCGCGTGATCCCGAGCAGCCGCAGTTCACGGACCACTATTTCACAGGCGACTATCCGACCCGTCTGGTGGACCGCGAAATCGAAGAAGGCGGTCGCGACGCGCGGGGTTCGCAACTTTCCCTGCTGGTGACCGCTTAAGGCGGGATGATCCAGCTCGGCTACTTCACCATCGATACGCCTGACGTCGAAAAGGCCCGCGCCTTCTATGCGGGTCTGTTCGGCTGGTCCTTCGACGAAGACGCCTCGCATCCGACCTACGCCCACGTAAAGGGATCGGATCCGGCCTTTGGCATCACGAAGGGCGAGCACAAGGCCTTTCCCCATCTCTATTTCCGCGTGGACGACATCCACGCCGTCTGCGCCCGCGTGCGCGAACTGGGCGGACACGCCGCCATCCCCGCCGAAAGCCCGTCTGGCCTGTCCGCGATCGTCGCCGACGATCAGGGCGTCAGCTTCAGCCTGTGGCAGCCCGCGCCGGGTTACTAAGAGCACCTCACCTCTCCCGGCGGGAGAGGGTCCACCGTAGCGCTCCCCTTTCAACCCACGCCGGGGCGCGCTATCAGCGCACCATGTCCGAACACGCTTCTCTTCCCCTCGCCAACCGTATTGCTCTGGTCGTCGGCGCCTCGCGCGGCATCGGCTATGAGACCGCCCTGGCCCTGGCCAAGGCCGGCGCCCACGTCGTGGCGACCGCCCGCACCCAAGGCGGCTTGGAAGAGCTGGATGACGCCATCTTCGCCGCTACCGGCCAGCACGCCACCCTGGTCCCGTTCGACCTGGTGGACGGCGGCGCCATCGACCGTCTGGGCGGCGCCCTGTTCGAGCGTTTCGGCAAGCTGGACATCTGGGTTCAGGCCGCCGCCACCATGGGCCCCTCGGGCTTGACCCCAGTGGCCCACGCCGAGCCGCGCGAGTTCGCCAAGATCGAGAAGATCAACTTCACCGGCGTCTATCGCCTGATCCGCTCGCTGGAGCCGCTGCTGCGCGCCTCGGACGCCGGTCGCGCCATCTACCTGACCACCAGCGTCGCCGCCAATCCCCGCGCCTTCTGGGGGATGTACGCCGCCACCAAGGCCGGCGCCGAGGCCCTGGTCAAATGCTGGGCCGACGAGATCGAGAGCACACCCGTCCGCGCCTGTATCGTCGATCCCGGCCGGATGCGTACACAGTTGCGCGCGCAAGCTTTTCCGGGCGAAGATCCCGAAGTTCTGACCCATCCTTCGGAGATCGGCCCCCTGATGGTCGAACTGGCCCGCCCTGACCTCACTCCGCCGCTGACCGTCAGCTTCAAGGACTGGAAGCATGGTCTGTCGGCGGACGCCCTGGCCTAAGGGAACGCCAATGTCGATCCAGTCGCCGGGGGGCCGACTTTCAGGACCGACTGCACAATCCGTTCGGTTGGCGGCTGACGCGGCGTCGAGACCCGCGGCTCCCCTCGTCCGCGCGACCCCGTATGGCGACATCCTGGCCTTTCTGGCCTCAGTGATGATCGTCCTGATCTATTCCCAGTCCTGGGCCGCGCCCATGACGGGCTATGGCGTTCGGTCCGCCGACTTCCTGCGCAACGGATTCTACCCCGCCTACGCCCTGGCGATCGGCCTGGTCCTGACCCGGCCAGGGACGGCGTTGAAGGCGCTGGCCGGCGCACCGCTGCTGATCCTGTTGCTGGTCCTTACCGCCGTCTCACTCAGTTGGTCGATCCTTCCGGATGTGACGCTGCGGCGCGTGATGGCCTTGCTGGCCACCACGCTCGGCGGCGTCGCCCTGGCTGCGCGCTGGCGCTGGACCACCCTGACCGAGATCTTCGCCACGGCGATGGCGGTCATGATGATCCTGTCGCTCCTGCTCGCCGTTCTGCTTCCAGACTGGGGCCGGATGCAGGAACTGTTTCCCGGCGCCTGGCGCGGCCTGTGGCTGGAAAAGAACGCCCTGGGCGAGAACATGGGGCTGGCGGCCATCTGCATGACCGCAGCGGCCATCATGGTCCCGCAACGACGCCGATTGTGGCTGGTCGGCGCGGCTGTCGCGGCGGCCATGGTGCTCATGTCCACCTCCAAGACCAGCCTGGTGGTGCTGGTCCTTTCCTTCGCCAGCATGGGCTTTGTGGCTCTGGTTCAAGGGGGACCAAAACGGGCGATCATCGGCACATGGCTGGCCATCGTGGTGTTCTGCGCCGCCCTGTTGGTGATCGCCACCCGCAGCGACCTGATCTTCGACCTGCTGGGAAAGGACGCCACCCTGACCGGCCGCACCGAGATCTGGAGCGGCATCCTGCATCAGATGCAGCAGCGACCGTGGACGGGCTTCGGCTACGGCGTGGTCTGGAACGACGAGTCGGCTGGCGGCCCCCAGGCCTGGATCGCTCATGAAGCCCGGTTCAGCGCGGCACATGCCCACAGCGGATGGCTGGAGGTCTATCTGGCGCTCGGCCTTCCCGGCGTCATCCTGCTGGCGGCCTGGATGATCGAGATGTGGGGCCGGTCGCTGTGGGCCGCCTACGCCCGACCCTCGGGCTGGCTGCTGATGCCGATGATGACGGCCTATACCCTGACCATGCTCACCGAGAGCATCACCATGAACTGGCACAATATCCGGTGGGTCCTGTTCGTCGCCCTCGCCCTGAAGGCGGTCATCGGAGATCAGGACGACCCGGCTCGCGTCGTTCGGTCGATTGCACGGACGCGGAGACCCGCCAGGACCGTGCCGGCTCCGCATCGCCTCTGACAAAGAGAAAGGGCGAGCTGTCGTCGCCGACCGCTCGCCCTTCAACCTAGCTGCCTGTGACGGCGCCCTACTTTTTCGGCGCGTGCTTCTGGCCGGTGCGGACCCGGCCCGAGCGCGAGACCTGACGTGCCCCGCCGCGGGCGCCCTTCTGGATTGCGATGCTCTGACCGGCCTTCTTGCTGGAGCTGGCCTTCAGACCGCCCAGTGCCTTCACCTTGGGCTTGATGCCCGACTTCTTCTGCTCCAGCGCCTTGCCGGGCAGATTGGACAGGGCCTCGGCGGCCTTCTCGGCCTTCAGCACCTTGCGCGGGGCAGTCTTGGCCGTGCCCTTGTAGCGTTCGGGACCGGACTTGGCGCCGCCCTCGGCATAGGGGTTCGGCGCGCCGGACTTGACCGTCAGGCGGATCGGCGTGCCGGGCAGGTCGAAGCTTTCACGCAGGCTGTTCACCAGATAGCGCTGATAGTGCTCAGGCATGTCCGAGGCGCGGCTGGCCATCAGCACGAAGGTGGGCGGACGAGCCTTGGTCTGGGCCATGTATTTCGGTTTGACGCGCTTGCCGTTGACGGCGGGCGGCGGGTGCCTCTGGGTGGCCATGGCCAGCCAGGTGTTCAGGTCCTTGGTCTTGACCTTCACCGACCAGGTTTCATAGGCCTTGATGATGGCCGGCATCAGCCGCTCGATGCCGCGACCATTGTGCGACGACAGAGCGACGAAGGGCGAGCCCTTCAACTGCGGCAGCTTGTTCTCGGCCAGGGACTTGAGCTCGGCCATCTTGGCCTGCGGCTCTTCTTCCAGATCCCACTTGGACGCGACATAGACCAGGGCGCGACCTTCGCGCTCGACCAGGTCAGCCAGTTGCAGGTCCTGGGTGTCGAAGGCGTCGTCCTTGTCCATGACCAACACGACCACCTCGGCGAAGGTGATGGCGCGGATGGTGTCGGCGACCGACAGCTTTTCCAGCTTTTCCTGGACGCGAGCCTTGCGGCGCATCCCGGCGGTGTCGACGAAGCGGATCGCCTGGCCTTCGTATTCCCAGTCGACCGAGATCGAGTCGCGGGTGATGCCGGCCTCGGGGCCGGTCAGCAGCCGGTCTTCGCCCAGCATACGGTTGATCAGCGTCGACTTGCCCGCATTGGGGCGGCCGATGATGGCGATGCGGATCGGCTTGTCCGGTTCGTCGATCTCTTCGATGAAGATGTCGGCGGAGGCGGCCAGCAGGGCCTGATACAGGTCGGCCATGCCCTCGCCGTGCTCGGCCGAGATGGCGACCGGCTCGCCGAAGCCCAGGGCGTGGGCTTCGCCGACGCCGCCGCCGCTCTCGCGACTTTCGGACTTGTTGGCCAGCAGGATGATCGGCTTGTGCACCTTACGCAGGCGTTCGGCGAAGATGCGGTCCAGCGACGTCACGCCTTCGCGGGCGTCCATCATGAACATGACCACTTCGGCGTCGTCGAGCGCGGCCTCGGTCTGCTCGCGCATGCGCGCTTCCAGGCTGTCGTCGGTGACGTCTTCGTAGCCGGCCGTGTCGATCAGCGTCAGATCCATGTCGCCGATATTGCCGTCGGCATAGCGACGGTCACGGGTCACGCCCGGGCGATCATCGACAAGCGCCAAACGCTTGCCGACGAGTCGGTTGAACAGTGTCGACTTGCCCACGTTGGGCCGGCCGACGATGGCGACTTTTAGAGCCATGTCGGCTTTCTAACTCAAAAACAGGAAAAAAGTCAGCGGATGCTGACCAGCTCGCCCTTGTCCGTCAGGACATAGAGGGCGCCGTTATAGGCGGACGGCGCTACAAACGCCGCCGCACCCAGCTTGATGCTGGACTGTTGTGCGCCGGTTTTCGGATCAAAGGCCACAGCCTCGCCGTCCGAATTGACCAGCACCAGGCGGTTAGAGGCCAGGATCGGCCCGGACCAAACCGGACGCACGGTGCGCTTGCCAAAGCCGAGGATACCGCCCTCCTTGCGGACGCGGCCCTCGTTCAGATCGCGGGTCCAGTAAACCTGGCCGGTGTCGCGGTTGACCACGGTCAACTCGCCAGCCTTGGACACGACATAGACGACATCGCCGACCGGCAGGGGCGCGTTAACGCCCGCGACCGGCAGCGACCACTTGGCCTGGCCCGAACGAATGTCCATCGACTGAAGGACGCCCGACTGGCTGATGGCATAGACGAAGCCGCGGCTGATGACGGGGCGTCCAGCGATGTCGCGAATCTCGGACAGGGCGCTGGTGCGGCTGGTCCGAGACAGGACCTCCTGCCACACGGGCTGGCCGTTCGAGGCGCGCAGGGCGACCAGTTCACCCGAGGAGAAGGGCGCGATCACCGTGTCGCCGCTGACCGCCGGACTGGAGGCGCGCATGATGCGGGCCGGCTCGGTGATGCCGCGATAGGACCAGTCCTGCTTGCCCGTGCTGACGTTGAAAGCGACCAGTTGGTTATCGACGTCGATCACGAACACGCGCTGCCCCGACACCGTCGGCGCCCCGTGAATCGGCACTTCAACGCTGGTGCGCCAGACTTCGGAGCCCGTGGCGGCGTCCAGCGCCGTCATGCTGCGATAGCCGGAAGAGACAAAGACCTTGCCGCCGCTTACAGCGACGCCGCCGCCGAAGCCGCCGCCAACCGAGCCGCCGCCGCCCAGGCCGATGCCCATGAAGCGCCGACCGCGGTCGCGTTCGTCGACCTTGACGCTGGCCTTCCACAGGATAGCGCCCGTTCCGGCGTCGACCGCCGTCACGCCGGCTTCACCGTCGAGGACGAAAATCTTGCCGTCGTCGGCGACGACCGGCGCCATGACCTGGCGCGTGCGGCTGGAGCCGACGCCGATGTCACGTTTCCAGCCGATCGAGAAGTTTTGAGCCGCGATGACGTGCTCGATCGAGTTTTCAGCGTTTCCGCCGGGCTGGGTCCAGGCCGTGGCGGCCTGAGGTCCCGGCAGGAAGAAGTCACGGCCCGACAGGGCGGCCGATGGCGCCAGCTGCTGTTCGAACTCGAGGATCGAGATGCGCTGGCCCTCAGTGGCCTTGGCGACGTCTTCCTTTTGACCGCCCAGGCCGAACGGCAGGGCGTTGCGCACCGTGCCACACGAAGCGACGGTCATGGCCAGACCGCACAACAGGGCGACTTTCAGCGTTCGGTTCATGCAGGGCGTCCTGAAAGCGTCGATTACGGGCGAGCGGCGGCGGAAGCCGCTTCTGCTTGTGCGGGAGCCGGCGTTGCAGCCGGAGCGGCGGCGGTCGGCGCTGCAGCCGGAAGAGCGACTGCGGCGCGAACAATGGCGGGCAGACCGGCAGCCGTGCCCGAATCAATCGCCTGCACGCCAGCCTGGGCGCGCTGACGGACGTCGTCCGGCACGTCCTGTCCCAGTTGCAATTGAACAAAGGCCTGACGGGCCTCGGCGGTCTTGCCGTGCTGAAGTTGAGCCATGGCCAGTGCTTCCTGTGCGAAGGCGCGCAGCGGACGCTTGTCGCCGGCCAGCGGCTCCAGGCGCTTCTGGATGTCGGCCAGCGGAGCCGTATCCATCAACAGGAAGACGGCCTTCAGTGCTGCAGCATCGCCGATGATCGGATCGCCCGCGACCTTGGCGGCCTCGTCGAACAGCTTGACCGCGTCGTCGGTCTTGTTCGCCGTCACAGCGATGCCAGCCTGCTGCATCAGGGCCAGGGCCTTATAGGCGGCGTTGCCCGACTTCACAGCTTCGGCGAAGGCGGCGTCCGCGCCCGACGGGTTGTTGGCCTCCAGCGCGATCATGCCGCGATCATAGGCGGCAGAAGCCTTGTCAGCCTGGTTCGTCACATAGCTTTGCCAGCCCCACCAGGCCAGGGCGGCGACGAGGGCGACCGCCAGCAGACCGGCGCCGATCGGCAGCCAGGTGCGAGCCATACGCTTGTATCGATCGGAGCGAAGCTCCTCCTCGACTTGTTCGAAGACATCAACCACGAAACGTCGCCCCAAAAACCGCTGCCAAGACTGGTCGCTAAACCGGCGCGACCCTAGAGGGTCGTCGCCGCGCCCGCAACGCAGGCATTACGCCGCGACCGGCTTTTTGCAGCAGTAGGTCGCGACTTCGTCAGGAAAACGGCGGTCAGATTTCCTGAGACAGCTTCACGACCCCCGCCGCCAACAGGGCGACCAGCACGCCCGCGGTGGCCCAGAACATCTGCATGCCGCCCATGGTGCCCAGGTCCAGACCAGCCAAACCCAGCCGATCCAGCAAGGATTGAACCGCCTGGGCGGCATCCACCCCAGCCATACTCAACCCTTGCGTTGCGCCCCCACCGGCCGATGCCGACGCAGACGACGAACCAATGTTAAAATCAACGTTCAGGACTTCGCGTACGGCGATCAACCCACCGACCAGACCCGCGACTGACAGCGCCACGGTGCGGAAGCGCGACGACTTGTTGAGCTTCGCAGCCACGCCAGCCTCGAACTGGGCCGAATCGGCAAAGGCCGGAGCGCGCGCGAACAGGCGCTCGATGGCAGGGTCGAATTCATCAACCGACATGGGACGCGCTCCCGTGAGCAACCGGTTCCGACTGGAGCCGGGCCCGAAGTTTATCCAGACCACGCTTGACATGAGATTTCACCGTTCCAAGCGGCAAATTAATGGCGGCCGCGATTTCGGGGTGGGACAGGCCCGCCCCGTGACAAAGGGAGACGCACAGCCTCTCTGGCTCGGTTAGCCCCTTCATCGCCTCGTCCAGGTCCATGCGTCCGGCGCTGTCGACATTGGGCGCGACTTCGTCGTTCTCGACCTCGGCCACATAGCGGGCGTCCTTCGAGCGGCGCTTTAGATAGATGCGCGCGGCGATCCGCTTGATCCAGGCGCCGAAGGTCCCCTCGCCCCGAAACTCGGCGCATTTCTCGAACGCCAGCAGAAAGGCGTCCTGGGCCACGTCGTCGGCGAGCGCGGGTTGCGCCCCCATCCGACGCAGCAGACCGCGCACCGCCGGACTGTGGCGACGCACCAGCTCCCCGAACTCGCGACGCCCGCCCGCCGCCGACAGGGCGGCGAGCTCGACATCGTGCAGTTCGCGTAAAGGCTTGGCCATGACGGTTTCCCCTCCCCGTCGCCCCTCAGCCCTTGTTCTTGTTGAAGATGCTCAGGACGATGAAGGCCAGACCGATCATGCCCGGAACCGCGGCGCTGCCGGCGATGGGATAGAAGGCGTCCATCTCGGCGAAGCTGACCATATAGCCAAAGAGCGCGACGCCCAGGCTGACGGCCAGCAGGATGACGCCGACGCGCAGGTCGCGGGCAGCCGTCGCCGGAGCCTTGATGTTGTCCTTGCTCAGCGAATCAATGACCTCGGGCGGCAGCGGCTGCCCCTTCTCGATAGCCGAGCGCAGGGTGGCCTGCATCTCCTTGCGTTCCTTGCTCTTCAGCCAGGCCGGCACAAGCACGATCGCGCCGATCATGATGAAAAACGCGATGGGAATGAATTCTTCCGCCATGGGTTTCGCCCCTTCTTGAATAGTGGAGCCGAGCGTGACGCTGCGGCCTTCTGATAACAAGAGGCTGTGACCGCGCCGATCAGATGCAGGCCCCGGCATGAACTCTTTGTAAGGTGGCTCAGCCCGGCGTCAGACGGCGCACAGCCCCGAAGGCCGCCGCCAGGGCGAAGGCGCTCAGACCCAGCAGCCCCAGGACCGGTTCCAGTGCGCCGCCCCCGGTCCAGACCCTTTGCAACACGGGTTGTAGGGCCCACAGCACCACCGCCGCCACCAGCGCCCAGGGCAGACCCGCCAAAACCGACAGGACGGCGCGACGCCGCGCGATCCTCTGGGCGACGACCGTCATGAAGACCAGGTCCCGCGCGGGCGCGGCCTGTTGGGCGAAGATCGCCGCCAGCTTCTGTTCAGGCGTCATCGGAGCCTCCCAGCGCCTCGAACAGGCGCGCGCGACCGCGTGCAACATGGGACTTCACCGTGCCCAGAGGCAAGGACAGGGCCAACGCCGCCTCGGCGTGCGACCAACCGTCGGCCAGGCACAGGGCGACGCAGGCCCGCACGTCCGGCGTCAATCCCGCCATGGCCTGGGCCAGGGCCACCCGTTCGGCGGGCGAGACGCCGGTCGGCGCCTCCAGAGTCTCCAGCCACGCGGCGTCCCGCGCTGCGCCGCGCCGGGAGGCGCGAATGCGGTCCCGCGCCCGCCGCCAGGCTATGCCCAACAACCAACTGCGAAAACTCGAAACGTCCTTCAGTCGATGCAGGGAACGCCAAGCGGTCAGGATGGCCTCCTGAGCCACATCGTCCGCCTCGGCCCAACCGCCGCCCAGGGTGCGGCGCAGGAACCCCCGCATCGCCGCCTGATGCCGCTCGATCAGGCGGGCGAAGGCCGCGTCCGACCCCGCCCGCGCCTGCGCGGCCAGTTCCGCGTCGGTCATGGTCGCCCGCCCCCCGGCGCGCGCCGCTCAGGACCGTCCGTCCTGCCGTGCGATGGCGTTGATCAGCGCCCAGATCGCCACGGCGCCCATGGTGACGCCCACGACCATGAAGGCGCCGCTGCCGCCGTCGATGCCGGTGAAATATCCGGTCGCCGCAAAACCGACCGCCAGGGCGAAGAACAGCCCAAACAGCGACCAGTAGTTCGCCGGCCGACGACCACAAGACGACGACCGCCCGGTCGTGTCCCAGAGATCGACGTCCTCCTCCGCCTCACCGACCATCTTCAACAAGACCTCGGGCGGTTCCTGCCCGCGCTCGGCATAGGTGCGCATCAGGTCCAGCGCGCCCTTCTGTCGGCGATAACGAAAGAAGCTCGACACGCCCCCGCCGACGATCCACGCCAGCGGAAACATCAACCACCAGAAGTCACGAAACAGGCTTTCCATCGCTCTTACCCCTGCGCCCCGGCGACCATCGCCCCTGCGCTTTCATAGAGTAGTCGTCGCCGAACGACGAAATGGATGCGTCGGTCAAAATATTCTCGTCACCACAGCGTGACTCGACTTCGGGCGTGCGGAGGCCAAGCGTCAGGCCACTTCAACCGACAGAGTAGCCCATGACCAGAATCACGTATCGCATCGTCCCCCATGACGGCGGCTGGGCCTACAAGCTGGACGACAGCTTCTCCGAGACCTTCGCCACCCACGACGCCGCGCGCGCGGCCGCCATCGCTGTCTCACGCGAGCAGCAGGTGCCGGACCGCACCTCTTGGATCGAGTTCGAAGACGCCTCGGGCCAGTGGATCACCGAGCGCGCGGACGGCCACGACCGCCCGGAAACCGCCGTCGAGGACTAGGCCGCAAACGCCTCGGCGTAACGCTCGGGCTTGAAGCCGACCAGGGTCCGCCCGTCGCCGAGGTCCAGCACCGGCCGCTTGATCATCGACGGCTGGGCCAGCATCAGGGCGATGGCCTTGTCGGCGTTCAGGTCGGCCTTGTCGGCGTCCGACAGCTTGCGGAAGGTGGTCCCGGCGCGGTTCAGCACCGTCTCCCAGCCATGCTCGGCCACCCAGCGTTCCAGATCGGGCTTGTTCGCGCCCGCAACCTTGTAGTCATGGAAGACGTAGTCCACGCCCTGCCCGTCCAGCCAGACGCGCGCCTTCTTCATCGTGTCACAGGCCTTGATGCCGTACAGGGTGATGGTCATGGGGCGCTCCCTCGCTTGCGGAGGCCGCGATCTGGCATCGCGAGGCGGAGGGGTCAAATTCAGGTTTTGATGTCGCCGAGGCGCTTATGAGCCAGGCAGGCCCTCAGCAGCATTATCGACGTCACGACGCTGAGGACGCCAAAGCTGATCGGCATGGAGCCGGAAAACAGCCAGATCGACACCGGGAACAACAGGAACAGGGTCGCCCAAAGCACGACAAGCCAAGCCAAAATCAGGGATCGCGTCCTGCGAACCCGAAAGAACAGCAGGGCCGCAAGCAGGCTCAGACCGACATTGACCCAGCCGACAAGCCCTCTATCGCTTCCAAGCGCGCCGGCTGAGCCTATGCCGTTGAAGGCGCCCATGGCGATGAAGGCATGGAACAGGCCGATGAGAAAAAGCGACGCCGATCCCGAGTTGATCGCCACATCCACCTTATGAAGCGTGTCGAGACGGGCAAACGGGTTCCAATCCGCTTCAGGGATGCGAGGCCTTGGCCGCTCCCAGACAGGCACTGACTTGTGGTCTTCAGTCGTCATGTGCCCCCCCGTCGCCGTTGATCGTACTGGCAGAACATTAATCGACAAGCAGACCCAACGTCACCGCACACGCAGGCTAGAGAGCCGCCCGTGAAGCTCTACGCCCATCCCAGGATCAGGCGGCCTTCTGGCTCCACAGGTCCAGATCGGCTTCGCGGCCGATCAGGGCCAGGCCGGAGGCGATGGATTCGAACTCGCCGCCGGTCTCGATGCGGTCGGCGCCGAAGCGGCGGATGAAGATGTCGCGCACCGCCGGCACGAAGGAGGTGCCGCCGGTCAGGAAGACGCGGTCGATCTGCGTCCCTTCCAGCCCCGACTGGGCCATGGCCTCGTCGACGGCGGCCTCCATGGCCTGCAGCTCCGGCGCGATCCAGCCCTCGAAGTCCGTGCGCTTGACTGGCTTCTCGATCCGCACCGATCCGGCGACGAAGGAGAAGACCGCCTCTTCATCCCGCGACAGGGCCTCTTTCAGACCGGAGACGGCGCGGTACAGGGCGTAGCCGTGGTTGTCGTCCAGCACCTCGATCAGACGCTCGATCTTCTCGGGCTCCAGCGCCGTCGAGGCCAGGCCGCGAATGTCGCGCATATCCTTGGACGCCCGCAGCAAGGCCAGTTGGTCCCAGCGGGCAAAGGCGCTGTAGTAGCGTTGAGGGATCGGCAGACGGTTATCAAAGGCCCGGTACAGGCTGCCCTTGCCCAGTTCCGGCGAAACCAGCTGGTCGATGATCCGATAGTCGAAGGCGTCGCCCGCCACGCCCACGCCCGAGCGCGCCAGCGGCGTGGACTTCAGCGCGCCGTCGGCCCGCTCGAACCGCACGATGGAAAAGTCGCTGGTGCCGCCGCCGAAGTCGGCGACCAGGACATTGGCGTCCTGTTTCAGCTCGCGCGCAAAGAAGAAGGCGGCGCCGACGGGCTCGTAGGCGTAGCGGATGTCGGTGAAGCCCAGCCGGGCAAACGCCGCCTCGTACCGCTCCAGCGCCAGGGCCTCGTTGGGATTGCCGCCGGCGAAGGTCACGGGTCGTCCGACGATGATGCGCGGCGGCAGGTCGTTCATCGCCCCGTCGGCGTGGTGCTTCAGCCGCAGCAGGAAGGCCGACAACAGGTCCTCGAAGCGATAGCGGCGGTTGTCGATGCGGGTCTCGGTGAAGGCGGCGCTGGCGGCGAAGGTCTTGAACGACTGGATGAAACGGGTGTCCAGCGGGTCTTCGACATAGGCGTCGATGGCCCAGGGCCCGGCCTCGATGACCCGCTCGGGCGAGCCGCCGTCGCGAGCCTCATGCAGCTGGAAGCTCAGCGCCGAGCGGAAGGCGAACAGGTCTTTCTCCTCCGCCTGGAAGCGCACCAGGGTCGCGGGGCCGTCGCCGTGGGTCAGCGACACCACCGTATTGGTCGTGCCGAAGTCGATGCCGATGGTGGCGGGCGTCGCGGACGTCATGGGGGAGAACCTGCGGGGAGAGGGGCCGGGGTTCGTAGTCCCCTGCCCGCTCACGTCAAGGCCGTGCATGACTTGTCACGGGAAATGGACCGCGCGGCCCGCCTGCGTCACAGTCCCCGCATGCGCGATTCGTCCCCGTCGGCCCCCAGCTTCTATGAGTTCTTCGCCGGCGGCGGCATGGTGCGCGCTGGTCTGGGGCCCGACTGGACCTGCCTGTTCGCCAATGATTTCGACGCCAAGAAGGGCTTTTCCTATCAGGCCAATTGGGGCACGGGCGGCGAGCTGACGGTCGGCGACATCCGCGCGCTGAAGGCGACGCAGCTGCCGGGCACGGCCGACATGGTCTGGGGCTCCTTCCCCTGTCAGGATCTGTCGCTGGCGGGCGCCGGCGCGGGCCTGAAGGGCGAGCGATCCGGCACCTTCTATGCCTTCTGGGACTTGATCCACGGCCTGATCGCCGATGGCCGGGCGCCGCGCATGGTGGCGGTCGAGAACGTCTGCGGCGCGCTGACGTCGCACGGCGGCAAGGACTTCCAGGCCATCTGCCGCACCTTCGCCGAGGCCGGCTATCGCTACGGCGCCCTGGTCATCAACGCCGACCTGTTCGTGCCGCAGTCGCGCCCGCGCCTGTTCGTCATCGGTGTTCACGCCGAGGTGGAGGTCGCGCCCGAGCTGCTGTCCCCCGAACCCATCGAGCCCTTCCACACCCGCGCCCTGCGCCGCGCAGTGGAAAACCTGCCCGACGATGTGCGTGACAGCCTGCTGTGGTGGAACGTGCCGACGCCCGAGCGACGCATCACCACCTTCGCCGACATCATCGAGGACCGCCCGACCAGCGTCGCCTGGCACACCCAGGCCGAGACGAAGAAGCTGCTCGACATGATGTCGCCGGTCCATCTGGCCAAGGTCGCCGCCGCCAAGCGCGCCGGGCGCCGCATGGTCGGCGGCGTCTATCGCCGGACCCGCGTCGATGAGACCGGCGCCAAGGTCCAGCGCGCCGAGGTCCGCTTCGACGATGTGGCCGGCTGCCTGCGCACGCCCTCGGGCGGCTCCAGCCGACAGGTCATTCTGGTGGTCGAGGGCCGGCGCATCCGCTCGCGCCTGATCTCGGCCCGCGAAACGGCGCGGCTAATGGGGCTGAAGGACAGCTATGTCCTGCCCCGGCAATACAGCGACGCCTATCATCTGACCGGCGACGGGGTGGCGGCGCCGGTCGTGCGGCACCTTGCCGAACACATATTCGAGCCGCTGGTTCACGGCGCAGCCACGACTCTCGACGAGGTTCAGGCCGCCTGACCGCCGCTTGCCGTCGAACAAGCACACGAGCGTTCTTGATCGATCTGCGCCCCCTCCACCAGCGCCGCGGTAAGAGCCACGTCCTGCGCGTCACCGCCGACGGGTGATAAACACCTAGCTGCGAGTGGACCCTGGTCTGCGCGCCGTCGGGGCGGTTGAAGACCGTGGCCGCCTAGCCCCCCACTCTGAACAAGACCCGTCCCGCTAACGCACACCAGGGTCTGCCGGAGCGCCCCCTCCTGCGGTCGCCGCAATCGCCTGCCCGGCGCCGCGCCGCGAAACGTAGCCAAAATATGGCGGAACCCTCGGACGCCATATTGGTTAAAGGATTCCTAACGCTTGATGTGGATTTCCCTCGTTCGCCTAATAGACGAAAACAGAAATAAGTACCAGATGGATCGATTATAGCTAAACGGAAGTTCGGGATCGTAAGAGATGGTTAAAAATACTCATTTCTACAATCGTCATGAAAACTACGCTGAGCCAAGCGCGGCAATAGTTGCTGTCGCTGGAGGCGCTGGATTTCTTGGGTCCCATCTCTGCACTCAATTGATTGAAAACGGGCACACCGTTTTTTGCATCGACAACTTCCATACAGGCAGGCCAGATAACGTCGAACATTTGAATTCGTCAGACCGTTTCGTGCTTGTCCATCATGACATCAACGACCCGATGCCGACAGAAATGCCAAAGTTTGATCAGATCTATAACCTGGCCTGCCCGGCATCTCCCGTTCATTATCAGTATGACCGCGTCAAGACGGCGCTGACCTGTTCTCACGGCACGCTCAATCTTCTGCAAAAGGCCGCCGCTGACAGAGCGCGCTTCTTCCAGGCCTCAACGTCAGAGATCTACGGCGACCCCGAGGTCCATCCGCAAACCGAAAACTACCGCGGCAACGTCAATACGGTCGGCCCCCGCTCCTGCTACGACGAGGGCAAGCGCTTCGCTGAAACCCTGGTGACGGACTTTGGCGCCCAGCACGGCCTGACGACGCGGATCGTGCGCATCTTCAATACCTACGGCCCCCGCATGCACCCCGACGACGGGCGCGTGGTCTCGAACTTCATCGTTCAGGCCCTGCTGGGCGAGGACATCACCATCTACGGCAGCGGCGAGCAGACTCGCTCCTTCTGCTTCGTCGACGATCTGGTCGAAGGCTTCGTCCGCCTGATGAATGCGGATTCAGGCATCGACGGCCCGGTCAACATCGGCAACCCCAACGAAACCACTGTCAATCAGTTGGCGGAACAGATCCTCGAGATGGTCGGATCCAAATCCAAGATCGTCCATCATCCGCTGCCAGTGGACGATCCCCGTCGGCGCAAGCCGGACATATCGAACGCCCTGGCGCGCCTGAACTGGTCTCCGCAAGTGTCCTTGCACGACGGACTGGCCGAGACCATCGCCTACTTCATCGAGGAAATGAGCACCAGCGGGCGCAGATCCAGCGCGCTGGCGTCCTGATACCACCAAGACCAAGACCAAGATCCGAAACGAAACCCTAGTCGCGAACGCAAGAAATAAGATCCAACACGTACATTCTGGGCGGGCTAATCCATGGAAACCTACCAAAACAGCATACCTGCGCTCATAGCGCTGGTCGGAATATCCCAACTGCTATACTTTGGAAGCTTCCTCCTGGAGATGTACTTCCTTACCCTGCGCGTCCATCGGGTCGACATGAACGATCCGCTGCCCGCCGAGAAGGAACTCCCCTACATCGTTCTGCTCTACCCCGTGCTGCGCGAACTCGAGCGCACGATGGAGACGACGTTCACCTCGCTGGCCAAGCTCGACTATCCGCGCGACCGCTACCGCGTCTTGGCCATTCCAAACTCCAGCGATACCGAGACCATCGCCAGCCTGCAGCGACTGACCCGAAAATTCCCCTTCGTCGAGATTCTGGAGGTGCCGCCCACCACCGACCCCAGCTGGGACGCCGTGTGGAACTCATGGGACGCCAACCCCAAGGTCTATTGGTGGCACAACGGCAAGCGAGCCGGCTCCAAGGCGCTGCCGCCCAAGAAGACCCGCCAGCTGAACTACGCCCTGTATCAGGTCGCCGAGACCCACCGCGACAAGACCAATCTGACGATTGACTATATCGACGCGGACAGCTGCCCGCCGGCCGACCACTTCAAGGCCGCCGCCATTGGTCTGCAGAAGTTCGACGTACTCCAAGCGCGCAACGTCGCGGGCAATCTGATCGCCAGCCTGCCCGCCGCCTTCCACGCCTTCGATCACATCACCTGGGACGGCGGCAAGTACGGCCACCTATCGGATCCCAGACAGCCCTACTGGGTGCTGGGCAAGGGCCTGTTCTTCAAGGTCGACGACCTGATCAGCCTGGGCGGGTTCAACCCCTGGATCGCTATTGAAGACCCCGAAATCGGCGAGCGGTTCTGGAAGAACGGCAAGACCCTCGGCATCATTGAAAACCCTCTGATCGAAGAGGTGCCGGAAACCTTCGCAGAGGGCATCACCCAGAGAAAGCGCTGGGTCGCCGGCTTCTTCCAGAGCCTCAGCAAGCCGCTCACCGAAATGGGCTTCACCTTCAGCGAACGTCTCCGCGCCTGGGCCAACTTCATGCCCTGCATGTCGTTGTGGCTGAACACCCTGGGCATCCCTCTGGGGATCTGGACGGCCTGGCGCTTCTATAACGGCGACAACTTCCTGCCCATGTGGCTGATCGTGCTGTCGATCTTCAACATCGTCGCCTTCGGCTTCATGATGATCAACCTCTACATCCGGACCTGGAAACGGACAGGTCTCGTGCTGGAGCATACGGGCGACCGCATGCGCTACATGCTGATGGTCAATCCGGTGTTCCTGATGGTCTGGTGGTGCATCTGGATCATCCCGCTGATGCTCGGCTTCGTCATGTACCTGAAGGACAGCGGCCAGGTCTGGCAGCGCACCGAGAAGATCGACGCCAACAATACGCTCGTGCGGTCCAAGCTGGACCAGTTCGGCGTCCTTCCCCACCACCACTGAGCGGAACACGTTCATGGACAAGCACATCCTGATCACGGGCGGGGCCGGCTTCATCGGCTCTCACCTCGTCGACGCCATGCTGGCGCGCGGATACCGCGTCAGCATCCTCGACAACCTGTCGCCGCAGGTCCACGCCGACGGCGAAATGGATGCCGAGGGATGGCCCACCTACCTTGATCGGCGCGCGCGCCGGATCAGGGGCGACATCCTGGACGAAGGCGTATTCGAGGTCGCCCTGGAAGGCGTCACCCATCTGGCGCACCTGGCGGCCTCGGTGGGCGTCGGCCAGAGCATGACCAACATCGTCGACTATACGCGCAACAACGTCATGGCCGCCGCTGTGATGCTGGAGGTCCTGTCGCAAAAGCCGCATACCGTCGAACGGATCGCCGTGGCCTCGTCGATGTCGATCTATGGCGAGGGCGACTACATCCGCCCTTCGACCCACGCCCATGTCACAGCCGACGTTCGCCCCCACGCCCAACTGGAGGCGCGACAGTGGGAGATCATGGTCGACGGAGAGGCACTGGAGCCTGTCCCGACCACGGAAGAGAAGCTGCTGCAGCCGAATTCCATCTATGCCGTGAACAAGCGCGACCATGAGGAGATGTTCCTCTCGGTCGGGCGGGCCCTGCAAATTCCGACCGTGGCCCTGCGCCTGTTCAACGCCTACGGCTCGCGTCAGGCGTTGAGCAATCCCTACACCGGCGTGGCCGCCATCTTCATCTCACGCCTGCTCAACGACCAACCGCCACTGGTGTTCGAGGACGGCCGGCAAATGCGCGACTTCGTCCATGTCCAGGACGTGGCGCGAGCCTTCGCCACCGTTCTGGACAGTGATCGCGAGACCTGGGACGTCTTCAATGTCGGCAGCGGCTCTCCGGTCTCAGTCAACGAGATCGCGGGCGTCCTGGCTCGGCTCCTGGGCAAGAACATCGCCCCGGAGGTGCTCAACCGCTATCGGGTCGGCGACATCCGTCACTGCTTTGGCGACATCGCCAAGATCGAGCAGGCCTACAACTTCAGGCCCGAACGCGACATGGAGACCGGCATGGAGGAGCTGATCGCCTGGGTTTCACGCACCAAGCCCCCTGTTGACCGCAGTGCGGAATGCCTGGCCGAGCTGACAAGAGGAAAACTGGTCGTCTGAAAGTATTAACCAAAATCATCCAGCGTATCTGAAGCGCCTTCCTCGGCGTCGTCAAACAGGCGGCGCGCTCGATACTATCGCTAGGGAATGTTCATGACCGACCGCCCCCGCCGCCTCGCATCGAAGACATCGCTCGTAGCCGCCCTGATCGCTATGGGCGCGGTCGGCTGGTCGGGTACCGCCGCAGCGCAGAGCGACTTCACGGTTTTCGCCGGCGGCAAGCTGGATGTCGCCGATTCCGCCTACGTCGGCGCCACGGTTGGGGTTCCGGGCTCAGCCGACAACAAGGGCTGGGCCGTGCGAGGCGTCGTCTATACCGGCGGCTACGACTACAAGAACGGCCCCACGACCATTGACGCCGACTTCACCGGCGGCCAGGCGGAACTGATCTATCGCTTCGGGACAGGCCCGACGTGGGGCAGCGTGGGCCTCGGCTATCGGTACGTCGATACAGACCTCAGCCCCGGCGACCCCGGCAACCGCCGCGACGGCGGACAGGGCGAAATGATGGTCAGCCTGGACGGCGGCCACGTCGCCGGTCCCTGGCGGGTCGATTGGTACGGCTCCTACGGTTTCCGCCTCGATGACTATGACGCCCTGGCCAGCGTGACGCACACGGTCGGCGCATCCGGCCGTCTGCGCGCGGGCCTGGAAATCGCGGCCGATGGGGATTCCAACTACAGCGCCTATCACGTCGGCCCGGTTCTGGGCGTGAAGGTCGGCGACCAGTCGGAGTTCCAGATCTCGGCGGGCCTCAGCGATGGGGATGACCGTGGATCCAGCGGCTATGTCCGCGTCGCCTTCTATCGTAGCTTCTGACATCAGAGAAATCGCCAGTTCTGCGCGACCCAATGCGTTTCATCTAAGCCTGGGTATAAATAATAGACCCACGAAGACGACCAGACAGCCCTTGCTCGTCACGCCCAAAACCACCGTTAACGTCTAATTATAACCTACCGACTTTACATTCTGCCCTCGCTTCTCGAGAACCTGAGAAGGTTAGGCGCAGTATGCTCAAGCTTCCTTCACGGCGACAAATGCTATCCGGACTCGCGCTTGCGCCGGCTCTCGCCCTCACGCCTCACGGCGTCTGGGCTCTACCCGAGGGGGAAGGCGCCGCCCTGCCCGACGCTGCGACCGCACGCTCGTCCCTGTCACGCGCCGCGCGCAGCCGGGGTCGCTACTACGGCGCCGCCGCCCGCGCCGACCACCTACGCGACGACAAGGCCTTGCGCGCCGCCGTGTTGCGCGATTGCGAGGTTTTGACGCCCGAGATCCATCTCAAGTGGAACTCGCTGGAATGGCGCAAGGGCCAGTTCCACTTCACCCCCGTCGACGACCTGCTGACCTTCGCGGACGAAAACAGTCTGAGCGTACGCGGCCACACCCTGCTGTGGGACCAGAGCACGCCGGATTGGGCCAAGCATGAGATGCTGAAGCATCGCGACTGGCGGCTGGTGTCCGAGCATTTCTCACGCGTGTTGGGTCGCTACGGTTCGCGCATCAAGGAATGGGACGTGATCAACGAGCCCATCGACACCGAAGCCGGCGCCCGGTCCCTGCGCCGCAACACCTTCTTCCGCGCCTTTGGCCCCACCTATATCGAACGGGCGATGGAAGAGGCGCGCAGCCATGCGCCGGACGCCCACCTGGTCATCAACGACTATGGATTCGAATACGGCAACCCTGTCGACAAGGCGCGACGCCAAGCCTTTGTCGCCCTGGCGAGTCGCTTGCGCGCCGCCAAGGTTCCCCTCGACGGGATCGGCGTTCAGGCCCACCTCGACCTGTCCAAGGGTCCGATCGACAAGGCCGGACTGCAGGATATGACCAGGGCGCTGATCGACCTGGGACTCGACATCACCGTGACGGAACTGGACGTCAAGGAAGCCGGCGGCGCCGCTTCCCACGCCGCCCGCGATCAAATGGTCGCCGACGAAACCCGGCGCTACCTCGACGTCATGCTGGCCTTCCCCGAAGTGCGCGGGGTTGTGACCTGGGGCCTGACCGATAAATTCTCCTGGCTGACCGAACACGCCGACAGCCGGGTTCGCGCCGTCCAGGGCGTCAATCGCGGCCTGCCCTACGACGACGCCTACAGCCCCAAACCCATGTACTGGGCCCTGTCCGACACGCTTGGCGCCGACGCCTAGGTCAAATTCGCGAAATCTGGATTTCCCCTTAGTCGCGACGCCGCTAGACATCTCCAGAACTTTCGCAACAGCGACACGCACCCTTTCCGTGTGGCTGGCGTTAGGGTCGAATAAAATGGGGGATGGGGTTGCGCACACTCGCCAAGACAATCGATCTGGTCGCGGCGTTCGATGCATCGCCCAACCCTTATATGCTGTTAGACGCAGACCTTCGCTACGCAGGGATGAACCAGGCCTATCTGGACGTAACGCACCGGCGCCGTGAAGACCTGCTTGGCCAGCCCGTCATGCAAGAATATGATGCCGGCCCGGGCGAAGATGCATCGGAGAACGCCCGTCAACTGGCCGCCTCGTTCGCCAAGGTGTTGAAGACCGGGAAGCCGGACCATCTGGCCGTGCTCCATTATCCGATCCCGATCGAGCAGCCTGACGGTACAGTGCTTTACGACGACCGCTACTGGAGCTGCACCCACACCCCCATCAAGGATGCGTCGGGGTCCGTCACCCATATCCTGCAGCACACCAGCGACATCACTGAACTTGAGCGGCTACGCCGTCAGGTTGGTCGGTTGAGACCCGAGGAAGCCAGCTCCGCGCTGGACAGCTTGATTGGCGGCGGCATGTTCCGTCGCGCCATGAGCGTGCAGGCTGACAACCGGCGTCTGGAATCCGAGCGACGACAGTTGCTGGACATATTCATGCAGACGCCGGGCTTCGTCGCCGTGCTGAACGGCCCGGAGCACGTGATCCAGTTGCACAACGGCGCCTACGGCCAGCTGATCGGTCATCGCGACGTGGTCGGAAAGCCGATCCGCGAAGCCCTGCCCGAACTGGCCGGGCAAGGCTTCTACGATTGCCTGGACGAGGTGCTGGCGACCGGCGAGCCCTTCCAGGGTCGACAAAGTCCCGTCCAATTGCAGCACATGCCCAACGGATCTTTGACAACCCGCTACCTGAATTTCATCTACCAGCCGATCCGGAACGACACGGGCGCGATCATGGGCGTCTTCGTCCAGGGACATGACGTCACCGATACCGTCCTGGCCGCCGAACGCCAGAAGCTGATGATCGACGAGCTGAACCACCGGGTGAAGAACACCCTGGCCACGGTCCAGTCCATCGCCATGCAGACGGCGCGCTCGCACGAGGACCCCCGCTCTTTCGCCGAAACCTTCCAGTCGCGCATCCTGTCGCTGTCGCACACCCACGACCTGCTGACGCGCAGTCACTGGGAAGGCGCCGATCTGCGCGAGGTTCTGGAACACGAGACAGCGGCCCACGGCCTGCACCGCCTGACCCTGAATGGGCCTAGCGTGTCGCTGGACCCGGCTATGGCCGTATCGCTGGGCATGATTTTTCACGAGTTGGCGACCAATGCCGCCAAATACGGCGCGCTGACGCCGGGTGAAGGCCGGGTGCTGGTCGACTGGTCAGTCGCGGACCTGAACAATCCCCACCTCGCCATCCTCTGGCGTGAAACCGGCGGCCCCTCTGTCGCTCAACCGGAACGTCGCGGCTTCGGCAGTCGTTTGATCGAGCGCAACGTCCGGCATGATCTGGCGGGCACAGCGCAGATGCACTACCGCGATAACGGCCTCTCAGCCGAAATAACCATTCCACTGAACAAGGAAGCCGCATGACCAACGCTTTGCAGGGCCGTCGCGTACTGGTGATTGAAGACGAGTCCCTGGTAGCCATGCTGCTGGAAACCATCCTGGAAGACATGGGCTGCGCCGTGGTGGGGCCGGAGGCCAATATCGACGACGGGTTGATCGCCGCCACGACCGAAGCCTCGCTGGACGCCGCCCTGCTGGACGTCAACGTGGCGGGCCGCGAGGTCTTCCCGGTGGCCGAAGCCCTGCGCGCGCGCGGCGTGCCCTTCGTCTTTTCGACCGGCTATGGCGAGGCGGGCCTGCCCGAACACTGGCGCGGCAACCCCACGATCCAGAAGCCCTTTACCGAAGGCGCCATCCGTGACGCCCTGATGAAGGTGATGAACATCAGCCTGGCTTGAGATCCTTCACCACTGCGCGGGCTGCATTGTGGCCCGGCGCGCCCGTCACGCCGCCGCCGGGATGGGCGCCGGAACCGCACAGATAGAGCCCTGGAACCGGCATCCGGTGATCGGCGTGGCCCAGAACCGGCCTGGCGCTGAACAGCTGATCCAGCGTCAGCCGCCCGTGGAAGATGTCGCCGCCGATCAGGCCGAAGCGCCGCTCCAGATCGCGCGGTCCCAGCGCCAGTCGCCCGACCACCGAGGCCTTGAACCCCGGCGCATGGGCCTCGACCGTCTCGATCATCAGGTCGGCCACCGTGTCGCGATGTTCGTCGGCCAGATCGGGCGAGACGTGCTGACAGAACAGGCTGGCGGCGTGCAGGCCGTCAGGCGCCAGGCTGTCGTCCAGGGTCGAGGGGATCAGCATCTCGACGATCGGCTTTGACGACCAGCCGTTCAGCCGCGCCTCGGCATGGGCGCGGTCCATATAGGCCAGGGTCGGCGCAATGATGATGCCTGCGGTCAGATGGTCCCCCGCCCCCGGCAAGGCGGTGAAGCGCGGCAGTTCGGACAGGGCCACATTCATGCGGAAGGTTCCTGAGCCCGAGGCGTAACGGCTCATCCGCTCGGTGAAGTCGGCAGGAACCACCGCCGGATCAACCAGCCGATCGAACAGCAAGCGCGGGTGCAGATTCGACACCACGGCACGGGCGCGGATGACGTCGCCCGCCTCGGTCACCGCGCCGACCGCCCTGCCCCGCTCGGTCAGCACCTCGGCGACGGGCGCATCGAGGCGAATGTCGACGCCCTGCTCGGCGCAGGCGGCGGCCATGGCCTGGGTGATGGCGCCCATGCCGCCGATGGCGTGGCCCCAGACGCCCTTCTTGCCATTCACCTCGCCAAAGACGTGGTGCAGCAGGACATAGGCCGAACCCGGCGTATAGGGGCTGGCGTAGTGGCCGACGACGCTGTCGAAGCCGAACAGGGCCTTGATCGGATCGCTCTCGAACCAGCCGTCCAGCCAGTCGCCCGCCGACTTGGCGAACAGGTCCAGCAGGTCGCGCTGCGCCGCCAGACCCAGACCCGAGACGCGCCGCCCCAGCGACGCCGCCTTCAGCATTTCCGGCAGGGCCGTCAGCCAGCCGCCTTCCACCACGTTCGGCGGGGTGGTCAGGATCAGGTCGCGCAGGACGGCGGCGACCGTCTCAAGCCGCGCCTCATAGTCAGGCAGGCGTTCGGCGTCGCGGGCCGAGAACTTGGCCACCTCGGCCTGGGTCCGCCCCTCGCCCGTCAGCAGGTAGCGCCCGTCATCGAAGGGCAGGAAGTTGGCCGCCCGTCGCTCGACCACCCGCAGCCCGTGACGCGCCAGTTCCATATCGGCGATCACGCGCGGGTTCAGCAGACTGACGGTGTAGCTGGCGGTCGAGTTGCGGAAACCCGGATGGAATTCCTCGGTCACCGCCGCCCCGCCGACGACGCCGCGCCGCTCCAGCACCGTCACTTTCAGCCCAGCGCGCGCCAGATAAAAGGCGCAGACCAGCCCATTGTGGCCCCCGCCCAGAATGACGATGTCCGTACTCGCTTGCGCCATGCCGCCCCTCCGCTGAGCGAGGCTAGCACCGGAAATCCGCGGCGTCAGGACGCCGAGAACAGCGCCATGACGCCTTTGGCGATCAGATAGATTTGCCCGGCCATGGCGGCAGCGCTCAGCAGGATCAGAGCGACGATCATGGATCGGGGTGTGGACGCGTCAGGACTGTGCGGCATCACCGGGGTCTCCACCTTGGATCACCCGGTTATACAACCGCCGAAATCGTTAACACAACCTTAAGTTAGGAAGCCGCCTGCCCCGCCAGATAGCGACGATCCAGCAAAGGCGCGCCCAGCCAGTAGCAGAGCTCGGCCGGGCGGCTGATGTCCCAGACGGCCAGGTCGGCGGCCTTGCCGGGCTCGATCGTGCCGACCTCATCCTGCAACCCCAGGGCGCGGGCGGCGTGGCGGGTGGCGCCAGCGATGGCCTCTTCCGGCGTCAGGCGGAACTGGACGCAGGCCAGGTTCAACGCCGCCGTCATCGAGGCGACAGGCGAGGTGCCGGGGTTGCAGTCGGTGGCCACCGCCATGCGCACGCCGTGCTGGCGCAGCAGGGCGACGGGCGGCGCCTTGGTCTCGCGCAGCATCAGGAAGGCGCCGGGCAGCAGGACCCCGACCACGCCTGCCTCGGCCATGGCCTGAACCCCCGGCTCGGTCGTGTGCTCGATATGGTCGGCGGACAGGGCGTGATAGCGGGCAGCCAAAGCCGCGCCGCCACCGTCGGACAATTGGTCCGCGTGCAGCTTGACCGGCAGGCCCAGAGCCTCGGCCTTATCGAACAGGCGCGCCACCTCGTCCGTGGTGAAGGCGATGGGCTCGCAATAGGCGTCCACGGCATCGACCAGACCCTCGGCATGGGCGGCGGGCAGGATTTGATCCACAGCCTTGTCCACATAGGCGGCGCGGTCGCCTTTGTGCTCGGGCGGCACGGCGTGCAGGCCCAGGTAGGAGGTGCGAACCCGCACCCCGGCCTCGCGCCCGATGCGGCGGGCGACGCTCAGCATCTTCAGCTCGCTGTCGTGATCCAGACCATAGCCGGACTTGATCTCGACCGTGGTGACGCCGGTGGCCTTCAGCCCCTCCAGACGCTTGCAGGCCGAGTCGTAGAGGGCGTCCTCGGACGCCTCGCGCGTCGCCTTGACCGAGGAAACGATGCCGCCCCCGCCGCGCGCGATCTCCTCATAGGTCGCGCCCTCCAGCCGCCGCTCGAACTCGCCCGAGCGGTCGCCGCCGAAGACCAGATGAGTGTGACAGTCGATCAGGCCCGGCGTGACCCAACGCCCGCTCAGACGGTCGGTTTCCACAGCCTTGTGCACAGGCAGGTCCGCGCGCGGCCCGACCCAGGCGATGCGCCCGCCCTGGATCAGGATGGCGGCGTCCTCGATCGCGCCATAGGGGGCGCCGCCCTCGGTCATGGCGGCGACGTGGCAGTCGGTGAGAAGGCGGTCAGCGAGGATCATTTGCTTTCTCCGCTCATCCCCGCGGAGGCGGGCACCCAGTTCTGTCCAGCGAGGCGCAGAGGTTTCAGGATAGTCGAACGCACAATCTCAATGGCTGCGTCTGCAAGCCAAAGCACTGGGTCCCCGCCTCCGCGGGGATGAGCGGAAGGGGAGATCATCGTGCGGCCAATCCGCTGAGGATTTCACAGAACCAGCGTCCTGCCGTCAGGGAGCCGAGGTCGCCGACTTCCAGCGAGGGGTCGTATTCGGTCAGGTCCACGGCGCGGGCCTTGGGGCAAGCGCCGATGGCGCGGGCGGCGTCGAAGAAGTCGTGGACCGACACTCCGCCGGGCCGTGCGCCGGGGCTGGCGGGCCACTGACTGCGGTCGATGACGTCGATGTCGAAGTCGACGTAGATGACCTCGCACAGCGACGACAGGCGCTCCAACTCCTCGACCACGACGGTGGCCAGACCGCGCTGGCGGCACTCGCGAGCGGTGCGGACGCTGATGCCGGCGGCCTCGGCCTTTTCGTGGGCGCGGCGGGTGTTGGCGAAGGGGGCGAGGCCGATCTGGCTGATGCGCTGTCCGTCCAGACCATCGTCCAGCAGGGCCTGAATCGGGTTGCCGTTGGTCAGGCCCTGATCCGTGTCACGCAGGTCGAAATGGGCGTCCAGCGTCAGGACGCCGACGCGGTCCAAGCCGAGGGCATGAACGCCCGGCCGGGTGATGGCATTGTTGCCGCCGACGAGAATGGTCAGGGCGCGGTGGGCCTGAGCGGCGACCGCGTCGCGCACCGGCTCGAAGGCGTCGAACGGCGAGACGGCCTTCAGCGCCACATCGCCCGCGTCGTGGACCAGAAGGTCCAGTTCCAGCCCGGTCTCGACGTCATAGGTGGACAGGCGCGGAAGGACGGCGCGCAGGGTCTTGGGCCCCAGATCGCAGCGGCCCGGCGTCAGCGAACGCTCGTTCAGCGGCGCGCCGATCAGGGCGACGGGGGCGTCGGGATGGTTCCCCACCAGATCCGCGACAGAGCGCCAGCCGAGGGCTTCAGACGGTTCGTTCATCGGGGTCATCCTTTGGTCGGAGAGAAGCGGGCGACCAAATCATAGGCCGCGCCGGGAAAGGTCTGCCACGCCCAGGTCACGCCCTGACCGTCGCGCCAGGTGCGGCGCTCTAGCCTAAGACAAGGCGCGCCGTCGGCCAGACCCAGATGGGTCGCGGTTTCGGGGTCGGCGCCGACGGCGGAGATGCGGTGCTCGGCCTCGGTCCATGGCATATGGGCCAGCAGCCAGCCGCCCGGCGGCTGGGCGGTGAAGTCGGCGGCCTCGGCCTCGGGCGCGGCGGTCAGAGAGATCAGGCGACGCTCGAAGACGAAGGGCAGGTCGTCGGCCAGATGCAGGGTTTCCAGCTCGACCACCCGCTCGCCCAACCCCTCGTCAGGCCGCGCCGGGCGGACGATGCGGCCCAGCAAGCGATGGGAATAGGCCAGGCCCCTGCCCTCGACCTCGGACTGGATGTCGGGGATGGCGACCAGGGCCGAGGAATGCACCGGCGGATGGGCCACCACCGTCCCGGCGCGCCGGCGCCGCACCACCAGGGCCCGCGCCGACAGGTCCGACATGGCGCGCGACACGGTCATCCGGGCGCAGCCGTACTCGGCCATCAGCTCGGCCTCGGTCGGGATGCGGAAGCCGGGCCGCCATTCGCCCGAGGCGATGCGGCGCTCGATGTCGCCGGCGATCCGTCGATGAAGCGGCTCATGATCCATGAATCGAAACTGCCTCTTGCACGCGATAATGTCTAGACATAACACTCCCCCAAACACGACGGTCTAAGCCGCAAGCTGGGCCGCATGGAGGAATCGATGAGCGCCACGCCCAACACCCGCATCATCCGCAGCCCGCACGGGCCTGAAAAGACCGCCAAGACCTGGGCCGCCGAGGCGGCCATGCGGATGCTGATGAACAACCTCGACCCCGAGGTGGCTGAGCGCCCCGAGGACCTGGTCGTCTATGGCGGCATCGGCAAGGCGGCGCGCAACTGGCAGGCCTTCGACACCATCGTCGAGCAGCTGAAGACGCTGGAAGCCGACGAGACCCTGCTGGTCCAGTCAGGCAAGCCGGTCGGCGTCTTCCGCACCCACGCCGACGCCCCGCGCGTGCTGATCGCCAACTCCAACCTGGTGCCGAAATGGGCGACCTGGGAGCATTTCAACGAGCTCGATAAGAAGGGTCTGGCCATGTACGGCCAGATGACCGCCGGGTCGTGGATCTACATCGGCACCCAGGGCATCGTCCAAGGCACCTATGAGACCTTCATGGAGGCGGGTCGTCAGCACTATGACGGCGACTGGTCGGGCAAGTGGATCCTGACGGCGGGCCTGGGCGGCATGGGCGGCGCCCAGCCCCTGGCCGCGACCATGGCCGGTGCCTCCTGCATCACCATCGAGTGCCAGCGCAGCCGCATCGAGTTCCGCCAGCGCACCCGCTACGTCGACGTCATGGCCGAGACACTGGACGAGGCCCTGGCCCTGCTGGAGCAGTCCTTCAAGGACAAGAAGGCCTTGTCGATCGGCCTCTTGGGTAATGCAGCTGACCTTCTGCCTGAAATGGTCAAGCGCGGCGTTCGCCCCGATCTGGTGACCGACCAGACCAGCGCCCACGATCCGGTCAACGGCTACCTGCCCTCCGGCTGGACCGTCGCCGAGTGGGAAGAAAAACGCATCAGCGACCCCGCCGCCGTCGAGGCCGCCGCGCGTCAGTCGATGGCCGTCCACGTTCAGGCCATGCTCGACTTCCACGCCATGGGCATCCCCACGGTCGACTATGGCAACAACATCCGTCAGGTCGCCTTCGATGAAGGCGTGACCAACGCCTTCGACTTCCCCGGCTTCGTGCCCGCCTATATCCGCCCCCTGTTCTGCCGCGGGATCGGCCCGTTCCGCTGGGCCGCCCTGTCGGGTGATCCTGAGGACATCCGCAAGACGGATGCGGCGATGAAGAAACTCTTCCCCGACAACGCCGGCCTGCACCGCTGGCTGGACATGGCGGGCGAGCGCATCGCCTTCCAGGGCCTGCCGGCGCGCATCTGCTGGATCGGTCTGGGCGACCGTCACCGCGCCGGCCTGATGTTCAACGAGATGGTGGCCTCGGGTGAGCTCAAGGCCCCCATCGTCATCGGTCGCGACCATCTGGACTCAGGCTCCGTCGCCAGCCCGAACCGCGAGACCGAGGCCATGATGGACGGCTCGGACGCCGTGTCCGACTGGCCCCTGCTGAACGCCCTGCTGAACACGGCGTCGGGCGCCAGCTGGGTGTCGCTGCACCACGGCGGCGGGGTCGGCATGGGCTACTCCCAGCACTCGGGCGTCGTCATCGTCGCCGACGGCACGCCGGAAGCCGCCAAGCGTCTGGAGCGAGTCCTGTGGAACGACCCGGCCACCGGCGTCATGCGCCACGCCGACGCCGGATACGAAATCGCCAAGGACGCCGCGCGCGAACACGGCCTGAACCTGCCGAGCCTGACGTGACCTGAAAGCCCTCCCCCTCGAGGGGGGAGGGTTGGGTGGGGGTGAACCCTCCGCCCTTTCCGTTGAATGGCTCTGGAGGCGCCGCCTCCTGCGCCTAAATTTCAGGCACGCTGCCTACACCCCATCCCCGGCCCCTCCCCCTCGAGGGGAAGGGAGGAGAAGAAGAAATGACGAAGATCCTTATCGGCCAAGATCCGCTGACTCTTAATCAGCTTCGCCAAGTCCTGAACGGACCTTGTCAGGTCGAACTCACGCCCGCCGCCTGGGCCAATGTCGAGAAGGGCGCGGCGGTCGTCGCCGCCATCCTGGCCGAGGGGCGCACGGTCTATGGCATCAACACCGGTTTCGGCCTGCTGGCCAACACCAGCATTGCGTCGGAAGACCTTGAAACCCTTCAGAAGAACCTGGTGCTCAGCCACGCCTGCGGCGTCGGCGAACCGCTGAGCGAAAACATCACCCGCCTGCTGATGGTGCTGAAGATCGCCAGCCTGTCCAAGGGCGCCTCGGGCGTTCGGCGACACACGCTGGAAACCCTGATCGGCATGGTCAACGCCGAGGTCCTGCCGCTGATCCCAGCCAAGGGCTCGGTCGGCGCCTCAGGCGATCTGGCGCCCCTGGCCCACATGAGCTGCGTCCTGATCGGTGTCAGCGAGGCCCGCTATCAGGGTCAGACGCTGGACGCCGTGACGGCTCTGGCCAAGGCCGGGCTGAAGCCCGTCGTCCTGGGCCCCAAGGAGGGTCTAGCCCTGCTGAACGGCACCCAGTGCTCGACAGCCCTGGCCCTGGCCGGTCTGTTCGCGACCGAGGACGTCTTCGCCGCCGCCGTCGCCGCCGGCGCCCTGTCGGTCGATGCGCTTCTGGGTTCGGACGCGCCCTTCGATCCCCGCATCCACGCCCTGCGCGGCCAGCCGGGTCAGATCGACGTGGCCCGCCGTCTGCGCGAACTGCTGGCCGATAGCGCCATCCGCGACAGCCACCGCCACGACTGCGCCAAGGTGCAGGACCCCTACTCGCTGCGTTGCCAGCCGCAGGTCATGGGCGCGACGCTGGACGTTCTGCGCAACGCCGCCGCCATGCTGGAGCGGGAAGCCAACGCCGTGACCGACAATCCGCTGGTCTTCATCGAGGATGGCGACGTGATCTCGGGCGGCAACTTCCACGCAGAACCTGTTGCTTATGCAGCAGATATGATCGCCATGACCCTGTGCGAGATCGGCAATATCTCTGAGCGCCGCACCTCCATCCTGGTCGATCCCAAGATGACCGACCTGCCCGCCTTCCTGGTCAAGGACAGCGGCGTGAACTCGGGCTTCATGATCGCCCAGGTGACGGCGGCAGCTCTGGTGGCCGAGAACCGCATGGTCGCCCACCCCTGCGTCATCGACACTGTGCCGACCAGCGCCAATCAGGAAGACCACGTGTCGATGGCCACCCATGGCGCGCGCCGCCTGCTGGACATGGCCGCCAACACGGCGACCGTGGTCGGCATCGAACTGCTGGCGGCGGCGCAAGGCATCGACTTCCGTCGCCCCCTGACCTCGTCGCCGGAACTGGAGCAGACCTACGCCATCGTGCGCGAGGCGGCCGGGCCCTATTCCTCCGATCGCTACTTCGCGCCGGACATCGCACGGGCGACGGAGGGGGTGCGGGCCGGTCGTTACCGGGCGTTCGCCGGCGACCTGCTGCCCTCAGCGTAAACCACGGAGAGCCTCGCACATGGACGACGTCAAACACTGGTCGAAGGTGGAGTATCTCCACCAGAGCGTGACCAACCCGAACATCCATGTGCGGGGCCAGCACTCCTATTACAGCGACGCCTGGACCGGCGATTTCCAGTCCAGCGTCGTGCGCTACCTCTATGGCGACGCCTACAGTCTGGCCGCCTGGGAGTCGCAGTGGCCGGTCGATCAGTTGCACGTGGGCGACTATGTCTGCATCGGCGCCGAGGCCGTCATCCTGATGGGCGGCAACCACACCCACCGCACCGACTGGTTCAGCCTTTATCCCTTCCTTGAGGTCATCGGCGACGCCTATGTCGGCAAGGGCGACACCCGGATCGAGGACGGCGCCTGGATCGGCATGCGGGCCATGATCATGCCCGGCGTCACCATCGGCGAAGGGGCCGTGGTGGCCTCGGGCGCCATCGTCACGCGGGACGTCGAGCCCTACACCATCGTCGCCGGCAATCCGGCCAAGCCAGTCCGCGCGCGGTTCGATGCGGAGACGACGGCCCTGTTGCTGGCCTTGCGCATCTACGACTGGCCGCGCGATAAGTTCGAGACCCTGCGCCCCTTGCTGACGGCGTCGGACCCGCAGGCGCTGCGTGACGCAGTCGCCACCTACGACGCAGGGCGCTGACCGCCCCGCGGCGCAGAAATCTGCAGCCGTCGGTGTGAACTCGTGAGCCTCTGGTTGGTTTAGGAAGCGCGCGGCGCTTGGGTCGCGTGCGACCGGAGCCTTGCGTATGAAAGCCGTTGTTGTCAGCGGACTGGCGCTCGGCCTCACGGCGATGGCGGCCGGAGGTTGGGCGGCGTGGAGCTCCACCGCCATCGCCCATCGCAACACGGTCGGCCCAAGCCTGCATATAGAGGTGGTCGCTCCCAGGGAGCCCGACCTCCCCGCCAGCTCGATCATGACGGTTGGTGACTTGCGTGACGGCTACGTCCATGACCCGCAGAAGCTGCAACCACCCGCTGTCCTCGACGTGGAATACGCCTATCTCGATGCGGCCTTGATCGAACCCGACCCGTGGATCGCGGCGCCTCAGCAACGCGAGGGCGAGCTGGTGTGGACAAGCTTGAAACCGCCCGCTCCGCCTCGGCTGGAGCCCCATGATTACAGCTATGGCTTCGATCAGCCCCTGCCCGACGCAGGAGATGCGGCCCTGACATCGAATGCGTCCGCCGAGACGCCCTCATGGGACGAACGCGGCCTCGACTAGGGCTGTCGAGGCCGCTGCATCATCAACGACGCGAGGTGACGCTCAGCGTGTAGTCGCCCTCTTCGGACGAGCCGAGCGTGTTGGCGCGAACGGAGTAGGTTCCGGGACGCAGGTCCTGGACGATCTGGGCGCTGGTGCCGCCGCCGCTGTCGTCGTCCGAAGCAATCGAGTCGCCGTCGCATTGCGGCCCCTCATAGAGGCCCAGGTAGGCGTCGAAGTCGCCTGAATCGAGGCGGATAGCGACGCTGCCCGCGCGCGCGATCGTCAGGGCGTAGCAATCGTAGAAGGAGCCGTCGTCAGCGCGGCGGTCGCTGAACTCCAGACGGCCCGAGCGGCTTTCGCCGACGGAAACCGGCAGAACCTGGGTGGTCGGACGGATGCGCTCGCCGGCAGAAACACGCAGCTCATAGCGACCGGTCTCGCCTTCGCTCAGCGTATTGGCCTTGATGATCCACAGGCCGCCGCTGGAGGCGAAACGCAGTTGCGAGTTGGTGCCCATGTCAGGGCCGTCGTCGTTGGTGATCGAGGTGTCGTCGCAGTCCGCGCCCGCCCCCGCCGACAGATAGGTGTCGAAGTCCGACGAGCTGAGCGTGACCGTATAGGCCTCGTCCGGGTTGGTCTGAACGACGTAGCAACGGTAGTGCGAGCCGTCGCCCATGCGGGCGTCCTTGGCGCTGAAATTGCCCTGAATGGTCTGACCGGGGCGGATGGTGCTCTGGGCCGAGGCCGCGCCGGCGACAGCCAGCGCCGAGGCCAGCACGGTGGTCATCAGAAGGGTACGCATTGAGGGGTCTCCGTGGGGTTCCGAACCAGCGCCCTAGCCCGAGCGCCTAAACAGTTGATTTATTTTACACTTAACAAGGGAACGCGTTTCAGCGCCGCCACGCTGGCGGCGTTGGTGCAGAAGCAGACGGTGCGCAGCTGCCGGATCACGGTCTGGAAGTGGGCGACCACCGCCTCGGTGGACTCCGTCGCCGCCTGAATGACGCCCGAGGCCATGCCGACCACGTCGGCGCCCAGTCGGACGGCCTTGGCCACATCGACGCCGTCACGCACCCCGCCGGAGCCGATGATCAGGGCCTCAGGCAGGGCGTTGCGCGCCTCGGCGATGGCGCGGGCGCTGGGAATGCCCCAGGCGGCGAAGGCGGCGGCGTGGGCCTTGTCCGCGACATCGGTCGCACGCTCGCCCTCGATCAGGCCCCAGTTGGCGCCCCCCGCCCCGGCCACGTCTATGCCCGCCACGCCCATGGCGATCAGACGCTGGGCGGTGACTGCGGATATCCCCGCCCCCGTCTCCTTGACGATGACGGGCGCGTCCAGATCGCGGATCAGGGCCTGAAGGGCTGCGCCGACGCCCCACCAGTCGCGATCGCCCTCGGGCTGACAGGCTTCCTGTAGGGGGTTCAGATGCACAACCAGGGCGTCGGCCCCGATCATGTCCAGCGACCGCCTGGCCTGCTCGACCCCAAACCCCCTCGTCAGCTGGGCGGCGCCGATATTGGCCAAGATCGGCGTGTCTGGCGCCCGGTCGCGTAAGGACCGATCCAGCCCTCCGGTCGCCCCGCCCTCGATGGCCGCGCGCTGAGACCCGACCGCCAGGGCGATGCCCAGATGCTGGGCCGCCTCGGCCAGACGGGCGTTGATGGCCTCGGCGCGGGCCGGTCCGCCGGTCATGGCGCTGATCAACAGGGGCGCCTGCAGACGCCGCCCCAGGAAGTCGGCGCCGAGGTCGATCTTGGCGTGATCCAGATCCGGCAGGGCCTCATGCACGAAGCGCCAGTCGTCGAAGCCCGACGCCAGGGCGTGCCGCCCGCCGCCGGACAGCACCACGTCGAGGTGCTGGTCCTTACGGCCCAGGATCAGGTCGTCGCTCACGATCAGGGCTGACGCTCGACGATCAGGACATAGTCGCCGGTCGAGCCGGGCGCGAAGCTGCGGGCCCGCACGACGTAGGTTCCGTCGCGCGGCGCGGTCCAGTCCAGGCGGGCATGGGTGTCCGACAGGCTGTCGTCGTCCTCGGCCAGGCTGCGGAAGTCGCCCTCCTTGTCCTCGCCCACCTCCACCACCGCGTCGAAGGCGGGCGAGATCAGGGTGAAGCGCAGCTTCTCGTCGGCCTTGACCTTGAAGCTGTAGGCGTCGAACGAGACCCCTTCATCGGTCAGGGCGTCGTTGTCCGTCAGACTGCCGCGCGCGGTCGAACCGACCAGCAGACTGCCGGGGCCCGGCTCTGGCCCGCGGTCAGAGAACTCAAGAGAATACAGCCCCTTGCCCGCACTTGCATAAGGCAGAGCACGAAGAATATAGTCGCCATCTTCAGGCAGGGTGAAGGTCAGGCGCGCGTCCGTGCCCTGACGCAGGCCGTCGTCGTCCGAAGCCAGTTCCTCGAACTCCTCACCCGCCTTGCCGATCTGCAGCAGGGCGTCGAAGTCGCCAGAGCGCAGGATGGCCTGAACCCGCTGGCCCTCGGTTCCGCTGAAGGCGTAGCCGTCATAGAGACGGCCTTCGTCATCGACTGCGCCGCCCTCCGTCAGCTCGCCCTGCACCGTCTGGCCAAAGCTGATGGCGGCGGGCGGCGGCGGGGGGGCCACCTCTTCGACCTTCAGGTCATAGCGCCCCTCGGCGTCCGAGAAGCCGCGCGCCTCGATCAGATAGTCTCCGTCCTCGGGCAAGACGAAGGTCAGGCGCGCGTTCAGCTCGCCGCCGCTGTCGTCGTCGGTGGCCAGGCTGTTGTGGTTGGCGTCGAACAGTTCGAGGTAGCTGTCGAAATCATCGGCCTTCAGGCTGATGGCCAGGCGCTGCCCCGCGCGACCGGTGAAGCGGTAGAGATCGGCCGGGGCGCCGGAATCGCTCTGGGCGCTGTCTTCGCCAAGACGGCCGCTGATCTCGTCGCCGATGGCGATGCTGCGCGCCTCGGGCGCGGGCGGGCCCTGTTCCAGCGACAGGCGATAGCCGCCCTCGGCCTCGCTGCTCACTGACGAGGCCTGAATCACATATTCGCCCGCTTGAGGGGCGGTGAAGACGAGGTAGGAGTTCAGCCCCTTGCCCGCGCCGTCGTCATTCTCGGCCAGCTTGACGAAGGAGCCGCCGACGATGCGGCCGATGCGCACCATAGGATCGAAGTCATCCGCCTCCAGCAGGACGGCGACGCGGTCCCCGGCGTTGGCGCGGAAGGCGTAGGCGTCGAAGATCTTGCCGTCCTCGTCCTCGGCGTCGCCGCTGGTCAGGCGGCCCGAGACGTCGCCGCCGACCGAAATCCGACCCGGACGCGGATGACGCGGCGCCACCCGCTCGCTGAGCGCCAGGGTGTAGGCGCCGGTCGCCAATCCCGAGTAGGGGCGCGCGCGGATGATATAGACGCCGTCGCTTTGGGGCGTGAAGCGCAGACGGGCGTTCATGCCGCTGCCGGCGCCGTCGTCGTCCGTCGCCAGCGGCTCGCCCGAGGTGCGGCCCTCGGCGTAGATGGCCAGGAAGGAATCGAAGTCGCTGCTGCGCAGTTCGGCCTGCAACCGCTGACCGGCGCTCAATTGCACGCGGTAGTCGTCGTAACGATAGGCGTCGCCGCCGCGGGTGCGCGCGTCACTCTCTTCCAGCCGTCCGCGGACTTCAGCGCCGATGCGCGTGTCGACGGCTGTCTGGGCGAAAACGGAGCCGGACGACAGCAGGGCGATAACGCTGGCCGCCGTGAACAGGGCCCCGAACTGAGAATGACGCATGAAAACCTCTTTGCTGGCGCTATCATAGACGCCGAACCGCAGCGGCTGTAAATCGCGCCCACGCTTTCACGTTCCCGACCCCATGGAGCCGATCATGGCTGACGAACCCGCCCGCGCCTCGCTCATCGACGGCAAGGCCTTCTCGCAGACCCTGGTCGAGCGCGTCGCCGCCGCCGCCGCGCGGCTGGAAGCTACCCACGGGGTCAAGCCGGGTCTGGCCGTGGTCATCGTGGGCGAGGATCCCGCCAGCCAGATCTACGTCCGTAACAAGGGCGAGACGACGCAGAAGGCCGGGATGCGGTCCGACACCCACCGCCTGCCCGACACCACGACACAAGAAGAGCTACTGGCCCTGATCGCGGCGCTGAACGCCGACGCGGGCATCCACGGCATTCTGGTGCAGCTGCCCCTGCCCAAGCATATTGATTCGGCGGCGGTTCTGGACGCCATCGACCCGGACAAGGACGTGGACGGCTTCCACGTCGTCAACGTCGGGCGTCTGGCGGTCGGCCTGCCCGGCATGATCCCCTGCACGCCGCTGGGCAGCCTAATGATGCTGAAGGATCAGCTGGGCGACCTGTCGGGCCTGAACGCCGTCATCGTCGGCCGCTCCAACATCGTCGGCAAGCCGATGGCGCAACTGCTGCTGGGCGAAAGCTGCACCGTCACCATCGCCCACTCGCGCACCCGCGACCTGCCCGCCCTGTGCCGCACCGCCGACATTCTGGTCGCCGCCGTGGGCCGCCCGGAAATGATCAAAGGCGACTGGATCAAACCGGGCGCCACCGTCATCGACGTGGGCATCAACCGCGTCCCCTCCAAGGACCCGGTCAAGGCCGCCGAGGGCAAGACCCGCGTCGTCGGCGACGTGGACTTCGCTGAGGCGGTCGAGGTCGCCGGCCGCATCACCCCCGTCCCGGGCGGCGTCGGTCCCATGACCATCGCCTGTCTGCTGGCCAACACCTACACCGCCGCCTGCCGCTCGGTCGGCGTCACGCCGGACGACCTGAACAGCTAGAGCTCCGCCGAAAAATCCAGCCTTGAAGCGGAGCCTTTCCGCTCCGATAGTCTTTACCGGATCAGTGGTCATCAGGACCGCCCGGAGGAACTTCATGGCTGGATTCTCGCCCCGTCTCGCGGCCGTCGCCGCCGTCGTCGTCCTGACGCCCGCCGTGGCGGGTTGCGGCTACAACACCATTCCGACCAAGCAGGAGCGGGCCGAGGCCGCCTGGGCCGACGTCCAGAGCCAGTATCAACGCCGGGCCGATCTGGTGCCGAATCTGGTCGCCACCGTTCAGGGCGCGGCCATTCAGGAACGCACCACCCTGACCCAGGTGATCGAGGCTCGCGCCAAGGCCACCAGCGTCAACATCGACGCCTCCAAGCTGGACGACCCGGCCGCCTTCCAGCAGTACCAGCAGGCGCAAGGCGAGCTGTCCAGCGCCCTGTCGCGACTGCTGGTGACGGTCGAGGCCTATCCCCAACTTCAGGCCAATCAGAACTTCCTGACCCTGCAATCGCAACTGGAAGGCACCGAGAACCGCATCGCCGTCGCGCGCCGCGACTACAATGAGGCCGTGCGCGACTACAACACGACCTTGCGCACCTTCCCGACCGTTATCTGGGCCAAGACCCTGCATGGCGGCTCCAAGCCCATGCAGCTGTTCACCGCCACCGCCGAGGCCCAGAGCGCCCCGACCGTGAACTTCAACCTCGGCGTTCCCGGCGCCCAACCGGGTGGCGGCGCGCCCGCGACCACGCCGGGGGCCGCTCCCGGTTCCACGCCGCCTGCCGCAGCCCCGGCTCCGGCGGCGTAGTCAGCCCGTCATGACCCCCTCCGCCCTCATTGCGAGGGACAGGCGAGCGCCGGGCCTGATCCCGGCGCTGCTGCTCGGCCTTGTCCTGTGGCTGGCGGCGCTGCCCGCCTTCGCCGCCGAGATCAACTTCCCTACCCTGACCGGGCGGGTGGTTGACGACGCCCAGCTGCTGACGCCGCAACAGGAACAGGCCCTGACCGACAAGCTGGCCACGCTGGAACAGCAGACCGGAGATCAACTGGTCGTCGTCACCCTGCCTTCGCTTCAGGATCAGGAGATCGAGGACTTCGGCTATCAGCTGGGTCGTCACTGGGGCATCGGGCAGAAGGAAAACGACGGCGGTGCCCTGCTGATCGTCGCGCCGAACGAGCGCAAGGTGCGCATCGAGGTCGGTTATGGGCTGGAGGGCGTGCTGACCGACGCCTGTTCGTCCATGATCATCCGCGACGACATCCTGCCGGCCTTCCGCACGGGCGACTATGCCGCCGGCATCATCGCCGGGACCGACGCCATCATCGCCCAGTTGACCGCCGATCCCGCCGAGGCTCAGGCCCGCGCGGCCGAGGCCAAGACCGCCGCGAGCGAGCGCGAGGCGCCGATTCTGCCCGCCATCATCATCTTCCTGATCTTCTTCTTCCTGTTCATCAGCCTGGTCGGGGCGGCGGCGGGCGGACGGCGTCGACGTGGCGGGCGCGGAGGCGGCAAAGGCGACGGCCTGACCCCCATCCTGATCTGGGCCGCCAGCGAGGCGCTGAAGAACCAGGGTCGCGGCGGCGGACGCGGCGGCTGGGGCGGCGGTGGCGGCTTCGGTGGAGGCGGCGGCGGATTTGGCGGGGGCGGCGGCGGCTTCGGCGGCGGCGGCGCCTCGGGGGGATGGTGATGCAGTTCACTCAGCAGGACCACGCGCAGGTGGCCGAGGCCATCGCCCGCGCCGAGGAAAACACCTCGGGCGAAATCTTCTGCGTCGTGGCGCGGCAGGTATCCTCCTATCGCGACGTCAGCCTGGCCTGGGCTGCGGCGGCGGCCCTGCTGCTGCCTCTGACCCTGATCCCGCTGGGCTTCGGCGCCCACTGGCTGCCCAATCTCAGCAACCTCGGCAGCGCCGACTGGCAGGCAGCCCACGCCGCCGCGCGCGACGCCGAGATCGGACAGGCTCTGGCCGCCTATGCCCTGGTGCAGGCGGCGGTCTTCCTCGGCGTCTTTCTGCTGAGCCTGATCCCGGCGGTGCGGCGGCTGCTGACCCCCGCCCCCCTGCGCCGCACCCGCGTGCGTCGCGCGGCCATGCAACAGTTCCTGGCCCACGGCCTCCACGTCACCGAAGCGCGGACCGGGGTGCTGATCTTCGCCGCCCTGGCCGATCATCAGGTCGAGGTCATCGCCGACGAAGGCATCCACGCCTGCGTCAGTCCCGAGGTCTGGGCCGACGCCGTCGCCGCCCTCACCGAGGGTCTGCGCCGCAATCAGCCGGTCGAGGGGATGCAACAGGCCATCGCCCTGTGCGGAAATGTGCTGGCGGAACAGTTTCCGCCGCGATCCGCTGATATCAACGAGGTCCCCGACCGTCTGGTTGTCATCTAGAGCGGATAGACAGGCTGCGGGATCGACCGCGCCTATAAGGACCCATGCCCAGACTCGTCACCTATAATGTGCACCGCTGCGTCGGCGTCGACCGCAAGCTGGACGTGGCGCGCGTCGCCGCCGTGATCGCCGAACTGGAACCGGACATCGTCTGTCTGCAGGAACTGGACGTCGGCCGCGCCCGCACCGACGGCGTCGATCAGGCCAGCGCCATCGCCGAACTTCTATCGATGAGCTTCCGCTTTCATCCGGCCATGCAGGTCGAGGCGGAGCTGTACGGCGACGCCATCCTGACCCCGCACCCGGAACGCCTGATGCGAGCCGGCGCCCTGCCGACCCTGCCCAACCTTCGTGGTCTGGAACCGCGCGGGGCCCTGTGGTCGGCCATCGACTTCAACGGGACCATCCTGAACGTCTTCAACACCCATTTCGGCCTGGTGCCGCGCGAGCAGCGGATGCAGGCGGCGGCCCTGGTCGGGCCGGACTGGCTGGGCGATCCCCGCTGCACCGGACCGACGCTGCTGACAGGCGACTTCAACGCCACCTCCATCACCCGTCCCTATCAAGCCCTGACGCGACGACTGGCCGACGCCCAGCGCGAACTGGGGCTGAAGCCCTCGGTGAAGACCTTCCCCTCCAGCTTCCCGGCCATCCGCATCGACCACTGCTTCGTCAGCCCCGAGATCCGGGTGACGGGGGCCATGACGCCGCTGCATCCCCTGGCGCGGTCCGCGTCCGATCACCTGCCGCTGGCCATCGACTTCGAGTTCCGGGATCAGCCCGGGGCCTGACCGCCTTCCGAACGGGGCCGGGTGCGGTGCGTACGGTTCAGCCGTTTCCATGGCCGCCAGGCGTCCATTGACGACATGGGATCGCCCAGCTGCCATTCGGCGAACAGGCGCTCTATCGGCGAGGGCAGGGTCGATCCCAGCAGGCTCATGCGCTCGGAGCCGAAGGTCATGATGGCCTGCCCCACCGAGCCCATGATGGCCTCGGCCTGAGCGAAGGTGTCGCCCGACACCCCGATAAAATGCCCCAGGGAGCGCTGACGGAACCGCCGCACCACCTCCCGTCCCTCGTCCGTCGTCGGTTCGACGGCGACGTCGCATTCGGTGTCCAGCCCCTGCGAGCGGTTGTTCAGATTGGTCGAGCCGATCCGCAGCAACTGGTCGTCGATGATCGACACCTTGGCGTGGACGATGATGCGGTCGCCCTCCGCCGTCCTGGGACTGAAGGCGCTGAAGCGATTGTAGGCGTCGGCCTGTTCCAGTCGGTACAGGACCTCGGCGCGGGCTGTGTCCATGGTCAGGCCGTCGAACCAGCTGGGACTGCGCCCGGTCGAGACCAGCACGATCTCAGGTCCATCAGGCTCTGCCAGGCGCTCGGCCAGGGCGGCGGCGATGATCGGCGAGGTGAAATACTGGTTCTCCAGATAGATCAGTCGCTTGGCCCGGCGGATGGATTCCAGATGCAGGGCCTCGTTCTCGCGCACCTCGGGCCGTCCGCGGACGCGCGGTTCTGTGCGGGCGATGCCGACAGGCACGTCCGTCAGGGCCGGCTCGACCCCGTCGGGCCACGGATCGCCCGCCACTTCTTCCGGCACGGTGCGTTCCCATGTGGCGCGATACCAACGCTCGCGCGCCAGATCGCCCAGCGCCTTGGCCGCCGGGCCGTCCATCACGCACATGACCTCGTGCCGGGGCGCGCTGAACAGGCCCGAGGGCTGGCAGCGGCGCGGATCATTGTCGAGGTGCTCAGCCGTGTCCCAGCGATCCGTGGCGATGTCGCCACCGCCGCAGAAGGCCACCTTGTCGTCAATGATAACCACCTTCTGATGGTGGCAAGCCCCAAGGATGCCGGGCTGATCGAGGCGGAACTCGACCGTCCGCTTTCTGAACCAGCGCTGCGCCTTGTGGGGATAGAAACCCTGCGAGGCGGCGATCAGCAGCGGCGACTTCCAGATCAGCAGCCGCACGTCCAGATCGGGCTTTTCGCGCACCAGCATCCGCAACTGATGACCGATCTCGCCGCGACGGTCGGTCAGAGGGGATTCCGGGTCCAGCCGCGTCCTGGGGTCGAACTGCCAGCCCAGGACGACGATTGAGGTTTTCGCCTTCTTCAGCGCCGAAGCCAGGGCGTCGAAGTAGGCATTATTCTCCATCAGGGGCGTAAAACGATGCGCCATGTCCACGCGCCAGCAGTCACGCCCGGGGTCGAGCAAGCTGCCTTCATAGGTGTCGCCCTGATCGTGCATACGGCCTTAGCTGTCTGATTCGCGTGACGATCCGCCACGCGCTTGACGTTACAGTGACGCTCCGAGGGTTTTCGTTCCAAGTCGAGGCTCTACAGCCCCGCTTCATATTGCCGCCTCATTGTAAATCCGCCCTGCGTCTGCCATAACGCCGACCATGCAAATGCTGCTGGACATGCTGGCTGGACTGATTGCGATGCTCGCTGCGGCGGCGTTGTCGCAGTTTGGCGTCGATCTGCACGCCCCGCGCCACGCTGATCGTGAGATCCAGCGCGTGCAGGACTGCAAGGACAAGCCCGCTGGCGCCATCGCCGTCGCCGCGCCTCGCGACTGCTGACACCGCGTTTTCCGCGGCGATCTTCCCAATCTTCCCACTGAATCCCTCTGCCCGAGCCTTTGCGCAGCCGGATCGAGCCGCTAGGGTTCAAACCCTCCGCGCGCCCTCGCCGCGTTTCCGGCGAATAGTGATCGAGATCGACGCCCCATGAAGTCCAGCCATCGGCCGCCGCTCAACCTCTCCGACCCGGAACCGGGCGAGGGTCATGACGACTCCGCCTCCGTCGTCACGCCCGACGATGCGCTGGCGCTTGATCGCGCCCCCCTGTCTGAGAAGCCGATGTCCGAACGCCGCCGTCGGCGGCTGCTGGAGGAACAGCGGCTGGCCGAGGAGCGCGCAGCCGCCCTGCACGCCCAGCCCGCGTCCGACCTGCCCCCATTCGCCGTTTCGGCCGATGCGCCCCCCGCCGTCGTCGACGAAGCGCCGCCGCCTGCTACAGTCTCGGCCCCGATCGCCGCGCGGCGCGCGCCCGCTCAGAAGCCCGGCGGCAACGCCTATCTGATCGCCGGCATAGCCTCGGCCCTGTGGATCGGCGGCGTCGCCTCCTGGTTCGCCTATGAGTTCGGATCGGGCGCCGTTCAGCTGGAGCCCCTGCGACTGGCCGTTTACGCCCTGATCGCCCTGGCCCCTGCGGGTCTGGCGATCATGTTGGCCCATGCTGTCCGTCAAGGCGCCAATCTGGCGCTCGAGACCCGCCGCGCCCGCGACATGGCCGAGGCCATGGTCGGCCCGACGGCGCTTGCCGCTCATCAAACCGGTCAGGTGCTGACGGCCCTGCGCGGCGACATTGATCAGGCGGCGCTTGCCGCAGAGCGCGCCCGTAACGACATGGCCCTGCTGCGCGAAGCCCTGGTCGAGGAAACCGTCCGCCTGAACGAAGCCGCCGACGGCGCCGGTCGCATGGCCCGTCGTCTGAGCGATCAGTTGGGCCGCGAGCGTGAACAGATGGGCGCCCTCGGCGTTCAACTGGACAGTCAGGCTGCCGGCGTGGTCGACGCCGTCGAGCGCCAGTCGCGCATGGTGGTGGACGCCTCGGACCTGGCACAGACCCAGTTGCGCGAAGCCGAGGCCGCCCTGGCCGCCCGCGCCGCCGATCTGGCCGCCGCCGCCAATGAAGCCCAGGACGCCGCTCGCGCCGCCGCCGACGACCTGGCTCGCCAGACCCTGCGTCTGGAAACCGCCGGGACCGGCGTCGCCGAGCAGATTCAGTCGGTTGAGGAAGGCCTGAGCCAGCAGCGCGCCTCGCTCGTCACCGCCGCCTACGCCCTGCGCACCGATCAGGAAGACTTCTCGGCCCAGATCGAGAGCCAGCGCGCCCGGTTCACCGAGCAACTGTCCCTGACCCGCACAGCCGCCGGCGAACTCAGCCAGACGACCGGCGATGTGAGCGAGGCCATGAAGGCCCAGATCGAGGCCGCCGCCGATCAGTTCCGCGCCCTGGTGGACCTGTCGCAGCGCGAGGCCGACGGCTTCGACCACGCCACCAAGCTGGCGCTGGACCGCTTCGAAGCCCTGGCCGCCGAAGCCCGCGACCTGCTGGTCGAGGAAACCCGTCGCGCCCTCTCGGCCCTGCAAGCCACCGCCGAAGATCAGCGCGCCGCCGCCGCCGCCGCCATAGAACAGGCCCAGATCCGCGCAGACCGTCTGGGCGAGTCCCTGTTCGACGCCGCCCAGAAAGCCGATGAAGCCGCCGAAGCCCGCATCGACGGCGCGCGCAAGATCGTCAACCAGACCGCCGACATGGTCGATCTGACCGGCGAAAAGGTCATCGAGCGTCTGGAAGGCACCCTGCACCGGATGACCGCCGCCCTGGCCCAGGTCGAGACCGCCGTCGCCGGGATGGACGACCGCGCCAGCCGCCTGCCGCAAGAAGCCGCCGCCCGCGTCGACGCCGTGCGCGCCTCGGTCGAGGACGGTCTGGCCGCCCTTTCGGCCGCGTCGAAGAAAGCCGCCGACGACACTGTGGCTCTCGAGGCCGGCTTCCAGGAGCGGGTGCGCCGCAACTACGAGATGCTGACCGAAACGGTCCGCGTCATGGGCGTGGTTTCGGGCGAGGGCGCGAACGGTCGCCGTCGCGAGCCGCTGTTGTCCACCCCAGCGCCCGAGACGCCGCGCTACAAGGCGCGTCCTGTCGAGCCGAAGCCGGAGTCGAAGCCCGAACCCGCCGCCAAGCGTGCCGAGGAGCGCGGCTTTGGCCTGCGTGGTCGCCTGCGCCTTGAACCGACCGGTGATGAAACTGCCCCCCTGGCTCCCGCCAAGGATGAAGTCCTGGACTGGAGCGATCTGGCCAGCGACCACGATCAGGACGCCTATGAAGCGCCGTTGGAACTGGACGCGCCTTTCTCTGCGCCGGTCGACGCCGCCGCCCTGGCCAACCGCGTGACCGCCGCCATCCGCCGCATGGGAGTCGATCCCAACGCCCTGCTGCCCCGCGCCCGCATCGAGGAAGCCGCTCGCGCCCTTTCGGCCCAGGACCCGGACCGCGCCCGTCAGATCGTGCGCCGCGTCGCCCCCGCCGCCGTTCGCAGCGTCTCGCGCCGCATCCTGGCCGACGCCGAACTGCGCGCCGACGCCGACGCCTATGTCCGCGCCTTCGCCCATGAAATGGCGGATCACGCCCGTCACGGCGACGTCCATAATGTGCAGGGCCGTCTGGCCACCGACGAGGGCCGCGCCTTCATGCTGCTGGACGCCGCCATCGGCGACCTGGGCTAGAAGCTAGCCGCAAAGTCGCCCTATTTCACCCCTGTGGGCTTGACCTCCCACGGGGTTTGACCGCACCGTCCGGTCGCTGTCGCGTTAGTGTCACACAGGGTGGACTCCTTGCTGGATATGGATACCGGGCTACGTCCCGACCGACGCCCCGCCATCGCCATCTGCGCCTGGAACCCGGACTTCACCGCCTGGGACCCGGTCGAGGATCTGTCGGGCGATCCGTGGCACCCGGTCGGCGCCCGCACCCTGCCCGTGTCCGGCGACGCCTCCGCCGAAACCTTGGCCGCCCGGCTGAGCGCCATGATCGCCAAGGGTGAGTGCGGCGCCCTTCTGCTGGTCGGGCGCACTATCCATCCCGGCGCCTTCCGCCTACAGACACGCGCGGAGAACAAGCGCCTGGTCGGAACCGAGCGTCTGGATCACACCGGCCCCGGCGTGGTTCGCGCCACCGCCGCCGCCGCCGAGATCGTGCGCGACCTGACCGCCGTCGGCCTGAACGCCATCGCCGCCTCGGACGCCGAGGAGGATGCAGGCAGCTATATCCTGTATCGCATCCTCAACGATCTGCCGGACGGCCCTGCCTCGCCCGCCATCGGCCTGATCCGCGCGCCTTCAGATGCGCCAAACGCCAAGGTCCAGCAGGCGGTCAAGACGGCGGCCTCGGCCATCGCCCGTCACCTGGCGCCCCTGCCCCGCCCGAACGCGGCTTAGCCCTTCTTCGCCAACCGCGACTGCAGGATCAGACCGGCCAGACCGCCGCTCGCGGCCAGAACCGCCATGGCCAGATAGCCCTTCAGCCCGATGGCGTCGTACAGCGGCCCCGACGCAGCCGTGGCCAGACCGATCAATACGCCCGCCGACACCACGGAACTGAGGGTCTGCGCCGCCGTATGACTGTCGGACGGCGACAGGCGCTCGACGATCTGCACCCCGGCCAGATAGGTGGCCGCAAAGCTGAGCGCGTGCAGGGTCTGCAAGGGCCACAGCGCCCAGAGCGGCGGCGAAAAGGCCATCAGCGTCCAGCGCACGACGGCCGCGCCCGCGCCTATGGACAGCATCAGCCACGGCCCGACGCCGGCCCGCCGCCGCCACGGCTCGACCACCCACATGAAGCCGATCTCGACCAGGACGGAGAAGGCCCACAGCAAGCCGGTCATGCTCTCGGGAATGCCCTGCGCCTTCCAGGCGATGGCCGAGAATCCGTAGTAGAAGGCGTGCGCCGCCTGGACCGCGCCAACGGCGAAGATGGCGGTCATGAAGACCGGATCGACCACCAGTCGCCCCAGGCCCTTGAACCGTTCCAGCCCCGGTACGCGCGGGCCGTCCGTCACCGGTTCTGGCGGCAGGACGCGCCAGGCCGTCACGGCGATCAGCAGCGCCGCCGTCCCGATCCAGAGGATGATCGCGTGAGGCGAGGCCCGCGTCAGCAGCATCCCCATGACCACATTGGCCACCACGAAAGCCGCTGAACCGCAGCCGCGCGGCAGGGAGAAGGCGAACCCGTCGCGTTTGGCCACCCGAAGAGTCATCACGTCGCTGAGCGGGATCAGCGCCGCCGCCGCCGTGGCCCCGACGAACCAGCAGACGGCCCAGGCCGCAAAGCCCTGAACCAGCCCGGCCCCGCCGTAGCCCACGGCCATGGCCAGCCCCAGCAGGGCGATCGGCGTGCGGCGGTATTGGAAGCCATCGGCCCAGACGGCCAGCAAAGGCCCAGTGACCATCCGCCCCAGCATGGGGATGGCCAGCAGGGCGCCGATCTCGGCCCCGCTCAGCCCCTGTTCGCGAAACCACAGGCCCGCGAACGGTAGGGTCACCCCGCTGGCGGCGAACAGCAGGACGTATTGCAGGGCCATGCGCGGGGCGGATTTCATGGCCGCTCCGATAGCAGACTCACAGCGTCTTGTGGTCTAGACATTAGCCATGGGCCATGACCGCAACCTGCTCGTTTTCGCCGCCTTCAACGGCGCCATGGCCGTCGCGCTGGGCGCCTTCGCCGCCCACGGGGCCGGCCCGGCGGTCAAGAGCCTGCTCACCACGGGCGCCCAGTATCAGATGGTCCACGCCGTTCTGGCCGTGGCCTGTGCGATCTGGACGACAGGCGGCAGGACGGCGCGCATCGCCGGCTGGCTGGCCGCCGGCGGCGGGCTGATCTTTTGTCTGGCCCTGGCCATGATCGGCCTGCTCAGCCTGCCCGTCATGGGCGCCGTCGCCCCCGTCGGCGGCGTCTTGATGATCGCCGGCTGGATCGTGCTGGCCGTCGCCGCGTTCCGCTCACACATCGTCAACGCCTGACCGACCAATCTGAAAACCCCTCATTTCCCTGACATGGCTTTTCCTGTGACCGACACTCTGCGACGCGACCTCTACCCCGAGTTGGAAGCCTATGCCTCGGGCTGGATGCAGACCGACAGCGTCCACGAGATCTATTACGAGGAAAGCGGCAACCCGCAGGGCGTGCCGGTCATCGTCCTGCACGGCGGCCCCGGCGGCGCGGTCAATCCGGGCATGCGGCGCTATTTCGACCCGGCGAAATACCGCATCGTCATGTTCGACCAGCGCGGCTGCGGCCTGTCGCGGCCCAACGCCTCGCTGGAAAACAACACGACCTGGGATCTGGTCGCCGACATCGAGCGCCTGCGCGAGAAGCTGGGCATCGACAAATGGGTGGTGTTCGGCGGCTCCTGGGGGTCCACCCTGTCGATGACCTATGCGATCAAGCACCCGGATCGCTGCCTGGCCCTGATCCTGCGCGGCATCTTCCTGCTGACGAAGAAGGAACTGCACTGGTTCTATCAGGACGGCGCCTCGATGATCTTCCCTGACGCCTGGGAGCGCTTCCTGGCCCCCATCCCCGAGGCCGAGCGCGGCGACCTGATGGCCGCCTACAACAGGCGCCTGATGGGCGACGACATCGAGGAACGGAACCGCTGCGCCGTGGCCTGGTCGACCTGGGAGGGCGAGACGGTCAGCGTCCAGGGGCCGTCGAGCAAGCCGGACAAGTTCGCCGACCCCGAGTTCGCCGTGGCCTTCGCCCGGATCGAGAACTGGTACTTCACCAACGGCGGCTTCTTCGACAGCGAGCACTGGATCCTCGAGAACATCGAGACTATCCGCCACATCCCCTGCTGGATCGCGCAGGGCCGCTTTGACGTGGTGACGCCGATCTCGGGCGCCTGGGCCCTGCACCGCGCCTGGCCCGAGGCCAAGCTGGACATCGTCGGCGACGCCGGCCACGCCTCCAGCGAGCCGGGCATCATCGACAGCCTGATAAAAGGCACGGATTGGGCGGCGACTTTGTAAACCCGTCATCCCGGCCCAGCGGCGAAGCCGCGCCGAGCCGGGACCGCCCGAGACGCCGACGCTTCCTGCGGTCCCGGATAACGGCTGCGCCGTTTCCGGGATGACGGACAGGTTCAGGCGCCCGCAGTCGGCGGATTGGTCTTCATCACCATCTCATTCAGCTGAAAGCCGATGCGGCGCGCCTCGCGCTCCTCGGGCTTCTTGATCGCGGCCAGCACGACGTTGAGCTGGGTGTAGTGCTGGATCAGCCGCACCGGCTTGCCGTCGGCGTTGCGCCCGAAAAAGATGATCAGGTCCGGCCCCCAGAAGCCGACATCGACGATCTGCATCGTGCCCTCTCCGGGCAGGCCCACGACGCGAGCGCCGATCTCCTCGTCCTTGTCCAGCTTGGCCTCAAACTCCTCGATCAGCTTGGACAGGCGGACAAAGGCCCATTCGGCGGGATTGTTGCGCATCCGCACCCCCTCGGCCATGGCCGCCGCCTGGTTCTTGGGGTCGGCCATGACCGGCTGCGGACAGGGCGTGTCGCCGCAGTCCGAGAACATGGCTGGATCAGCTTTAGGGATGGTGTCGGGTTCGGGCGCTTTGTCAGTCATGATCTCAGCCTAACGCCTGAAACCGCGATCAGAACAGCCCCTGCCCCTTCGGCAGTTCGACGTAGCGGTGGACGTGGGTCGACAGGATCAGGCCGAAGCCGATCATCACCGTCATCATGGTCGAGCCGCCATAGGACAACAGCGGCATGGGCACGCCCACGACCGGGGCCAAACCCATCACCATGGCCCCGTTGATTAGGACGAACAGGGCCAGGAAGGCCGTCATGCCCGCCGCGCTGATGCGGCCGAAATGGCTATGTGACAGGGCCGCGATCCGCAGCGAGATCAGGATCAGCGCCAGATAGCAGGCCAGAACAGTGAAGGAGCCGAGGAAGCCGAACTCTTCGGACACGGTCGAGAAGATGAAGTCGGTGTGGCGTTCCGGCAGGAACTCCAGCTGGCTCTGACTGCCCAGACCATAGCCCTTGCCCATCAGGCCGCCCGAGCCTAGGGCGATCTTGGACTGGATGATGTTGTAGCCGGTGCCGGACGGGTCGGCTTCCGGGTTCAGGAAGGTCAGCACGCGGTTGCGCTGGTAGTCGTGCATGACGAACATGACGAAGGGCGGAATGACGGCCACGGCGGCGGCGGCGGCGGCGGCGATCACGCGCCAGCTGAGCCCCGCCATGAACATGACGGCGGCGCCGGTCAGGCCGATGATCATGGCCGAACCCAGGTCGGGCTGCTTGGCCACCAGCAGGAAGGGCACCCCGATCATGCCCAGGGGGAAGAGCAGCTTCCACGACCAGCGGGCGTCCTGGGCTGAATGGCCATGGTACCAACGCGCCAGCGCCAGGACGAGGCCGATCTTCATGAACTCCGCGGGCTGGATGCGGACAAAGCCCAGGTTCAGCCAGTTCTTGGCGCCCCCAGCCACATAGCCCATCGGCGTGAACTCGATCAGCAACACCATGAAGAGCAGGAGACCATAGACCGGATAGGCGGCGTGGAACCACCACTTCGGATGGACCATGGCCAGGCCGATCATGGCGATCAGCAGCAGGCCGAAACGCAGCAGATGCTTCCATGCCCAGGGCGACCAGCTGCCGCCCGCGATCGAGTAAAGCATGGCCGTGCCGATGCCCGCCAGGACGCAAAGCAGGCCGATGACCCGCCAGTCCAGTTCAGCCAGCTTGCTGGAAATCCGGTCGCGTTCGCCGGGGCGTGTCAGGGCGGAAGCGGTCACTGGATGGGCTCCGGCGCGGGCGCAGCGATGTCGGTGGGCAAGGCGTCAACGGGCTCGCCGCGAGCCTCGGCCTCGCGGGCCCCGGCGTCCTCGGGAGCCTCAAAGCCCGCCTGTTCGATGCGGGCGCGGATCTCGGGGTCTTTCAGCAGGGCGACCTTCATCACTTCACGCGCACGCGGCGCGCCGGCCGTGCCGCCGCCCAGACCGCCGTGCTGGACGATCACCGACACGGCGTAGCGCGGGTTGTCGGTCGGGGCATAGGCGATGAAGAGGTTGTGGTCCTTCTGGGCCCAGGGGCGGCCCGCGCCCTTGCGCGATCCCGCGCCATAGTTCTGGGCCTGGGCCGTGCCGGTCTTGCCCGCCATGCGCACGGCGCCTAGCCCCAACTGGCTGTTGCGGAAACCCGTACCGCCCACGTCCGTCACCGCCTCCATGCCGTCGCGCAGCACCTTCAGCATGGCCGGATCAAACGGCAGGTCGGCGAAGGCCGTGCCCGATGTCTGCTCGACGCCGCCGATTGACTTGATCAGGCGCGGCGTCACCGCCTTCTGGCCATTGGCGATGCGGGCCGTATAGACCGCCAGTTGCAGGGCGTTGACGTTCAGGGCGCCCTGCCCGATGCCATAGCTGGGCGTCTCGCCCGGATACCATTTGCCGTCGCCGCGCACGGGGTTCCGACGCCGCCATTCGCGGTCCGGCACCAGGCCCGCCTTCTGACCGGTCAGGCCGATGTCGAAACTCTGGCCAAAGCCCATGTCGCGCGCCGTTTCTGCGATGGCGTCAGGCCCGAACTCGGTGGCGATGGTCATGAAGTAGACGTTGCACGAGGCCTTGATCGCGCCGCGCAGATCCAGTGCGCCGTGGCGACCCAGACAGGCAAAACGACGCCCCAGGAAGAAGCTGCCGTTGCAGACCACGCGGCGGTTGGGGTCCCAGCCCCGCTTCATGGCCGCCAGGCCGACGATCGGCTTGAAGGTCGAGCCCGGCGCGAAGGTGCCGCCCAGGGCCTTGTCCAGCAGGGGACGCCGCTCATAGTCGGCCAGCGCCCGATAAATCTTCGACGGCACGCCCGACACGAACAGGTTGGGATCGAACGACGGCGATGAAACCATGGCCAGGATGTCGCCGTTGCGCACATCCATGACGACGCAACTGCCTGCCTCCTCGCCGAACACTTCCAGCGCCCGGTTCTGGACGTCGTTATCCAGGGTCAGCATGATCTCCGAACCCTGAACGGGCGCCTTGGAGCCTGCGGCGTCCTCGGCGACGACCCGGCCGCGGGCGTCCACCTCGACCCGCTTGCCGCCGGCCTCGCCGCGCAGATCGGTGTCCAGCGCCTTTTCAATGCCCTGACGACCGATGCGAAAGCCGGGATTGAACAGGATCGAGGCCGGCTGCTCGCCCTTGTCCCTAATCGCCTTGATGTCGCGGTCCGACACCTTGGCCACATAGCCGATCACATGGGCGTAGGCCCCGCCGAACGGATAGTAGCGGGCCTCGTTCATATCGGCCATGACGCCCGGCAGCTCGGCGGCGTGCAGATTGACCTTCGAAAACTCTTCCCAGCTCAGGTCGCTCTTGACCGGCACAGGCGAGAAGCGCGGCGCGGCGTTGACCTCGCGGATGATGGTGCGGCGGCGCTCAAGCGTATCAGGCAGCAGTTGGCCCAGCAGGTCCAGCGTCTGGTCCAGGTCCTTGGTCTCGTCGCGAACGACCAGGACGCGAAAGCTGGGCCGGTTGCCGGCGATGACGACGCCGTTGCGGTCCTTGATCAGGCCGCGCGGCGGCGGGACCAGACGGAAGTTGAACTGGTTGTTGGTCGCGAGGGTGGCGTATTCCTCGGACTTGAAGATCTGAAGCTGGGCCAGACGGCCGACCAGGGCCACTGTCCCCAGCGCCATCCCGCCGCCCAGCAGGAAGGTGCGCCGCAGGAACGATCCCTGCCGCTCGTTGACGTCCGAGAAGAAGATGTGAGGTTCGCTGCTCATCGGAAGCGCACGTCGGCGTCGTCAAATCTCTGGATCAGCCAGTCGGCCAGGGGGAAGAGCAGCAGCGTCGGGACGACCTGTCCCATGACGGCCAGGATGCTCGGCGCATTGCCCAGGCTCAGCGTAGTGATCATGTAGGCCAGGAAGAAGGCCAAGCCGGTCGAGGCGACATAGAGGGCGAACAGCACAATGGTCGCCTGCCCCGCCAGGAAATTCGACGCCAGCAGGATCGAACCATAGACGGCCATCAGGCTCAACGGCCACAGACCCAGCGGCCCGCCCCAGAACAGGTCAAGGAACAGCCCCAGTCCGAACAGGACGGCGGGCGCCAGCATCGATGGGCGGATCAGCGGCCAGGCGAAGGCCAGCACCATCGGCAGCACCGGCTCGGGCAGGTTCAGCCCAAACAGCCGGAACGGGATCGCCAGCAGGATGGTGACGGCGATCGCGGACAGGGCCGGATAGATGATCCATTGCAGCGGGCCGACGACGCGGACCGTGATGGCCCGTCTCACTCTGCCGCTCCCGCAGGCGTGGGTTCGGCCTCAGGCGTAGCGGCGGGCTGAACCGGCGCAGGGGCGGTCGGCCTCGGCGCGGCGGGACGCGGTTGAGCCGTCGCCGGACGCGCCGCGGCGGGACGGGTCGTCGTTGAGGCCGGAGCCGTCGTGGCGGCGACCGGCGCCGCGACAGGCGCCGGCGGCGGGGCGGCGTTGGCGGCGCGCACCCGTTCGGCAGTCGCGGCGGCGGCGGCCGCGCGGCGCGTGGCCACGTCCTGAATGACGGCGGCCTGAGCCGGGGTCGGCGGCGGGGCGGCGGCCAGGCTGGCCAGCGGCGGCGCGTTCAGGGCGTTCTGATCAGCCAGCTGGCTGAAGTCCTGGAACAGCAGCACCCGGACGTAGTCGATGGCGCTGCGGTCACTGAACAGCTTCACGCGCCAGCTCCCGTCAACGCCCTTGGCCGCGATGCCGATAGGCAGACCGCGCGGGAACCCGCCGCCGTCGCCGGACGTCAGAATCCGGTCGCCTTCCTGAATGGACCCGGCGCCGCGTACGTAATCCATACGCGGACTGCCGCTGCCGTCGCCGGTCAGCATGGCGCGAGCGTCGGTCCGTTCGACCAGCACCGGCGTGCGCGAGGCCACGTCGGTCAGCAGCAGCATGCGGCTGTGGCCCGAGGACGCGCCCATGATACGGCCCACCAGGCCATGCTCGCTGAGAACCGGGTTGCCGACGCGGACGCCCTTGGCGGCGCCGATGTTCAGCAGGCGGGACCGCGCGAAGGGGCCGCGCGCATCGGTGATGGCCAGGCCCGTCACCATAGGCACCGGCGGCTCGGTCTTCACGCCCAGCATCTGTTCGTAGCGGCCGTTGAGGTTCTTCAGCGCCAGGGCATCGTCGCGCCAGGCGCTCAGTTCCAAGACCTGCTGCCGCAGACGCCGATTCTCCGACACGGCGAAGAAGTAGCCTTTGACGTAGTCGACGGCGTTGCCGGTCCAGCGGACGGGCGCAGACAAGGCGCCGCCCACAGGGGCCGCGCCGGTCTCGAAGCCGGCTCTCGCCGCGCCATAGTCGTCGGGATTGGATTGTCCTCGGCTGTCGCCGAGCAGAAGCATGACCGCGCCGATGATGCCGACGATGACCACGACCGCAGCCGTCCAGGCCAGCGGCACCTTCAGATTCTCGAACGGTCCGTCGCGAAACGCCACGGCCAGCCTTCCTACCTAGAGATTCGGGACCGGCGGGGTCAGGCCCCGCCAGCGGTGAGAGCCTATCGCAAAAACCGATTCTCGAAGAAGGCGGTCGTTACGACAGGCTTTTCAGCCTCAGAGCGAGGACTCGAGGACGCCCTTCATCCAAGACGGGTGCTCCAACACCTTGCCGCAGCCGATGGCGACGCAGGACAGCGGATCATCAGCCACCTGAACCGGCAGGCCGGTGTGATCGCGGATCTCGACGTCCAGGCCGCGCAGCAATGCGCCGCCGCCCGTCAGCATGATGCCCTTGTCGGCGATGTCGGCGGCCAGTTCCGGCGGCGTGGCTTCCAGGGCGACCTTGACGGCCTCGACGATCTGCGAGACCGGCTCGGCCAGAGCTTCAGCCGCCTGACGCTCGCTCATCTTCACTTCGCGCGGCACGCCCTGCATCAGGTCGCGGCCCTTGACCTCGATCGACAGGCCTTCGCCGTCGGCCGGGATGCGGGCGGTCCCGATGTCCTTCTTGATGCGCTCAGCGGTCGTTTCGCCGATCAGCAGGTTATGGTTGCGGCGCATGTAGCTGATGATGGCGTCGTCCATCATGTCGCCGCCGACGCGGACCGAACGCGAATAGACGATGCCCGACAGCGACAGGACGGCCACTTCGGTCGTGCCGCCGCCGATGTCGACGACCATCGAGCCGGTCGGCTCGTGGATCGGCAGACCGGCGCCGATCGCGGCGGCCATGGGCTCGTCGATCAGGCCCACGCGACGGGCCGAGGCGTTCAGGCAAGAATCATTGATGGCGCGGCGCTCGACGGCCGTGGCGCCCGAGGGGACGCAGACGATCATCTTGGGGTTCACGAAGCCCTTGCGGTTATGAACCTTGCGGATGAAGTGCTTGATCATCTCTTCGGCGACTTCGAAGTCAGCGATGACCCCGTCGCGCATCGGGCGGATGGCTTCCATGTGGCCGGGCGTGCGGCCCAGCATCTGCTTGGCTTCCAGACCGACGGCGTGGACGATCTTGCGACCGCCGACGTTGCGCAGGGCGACGACCGAAGGCTCGTTCAGAACGATGCCCTTGCCGCGCATGTAGATCAGGGTGTTGGCGGTCCCGAGATCCATCGCGATGTCGTTGGAAAACATGCCGAAGAGGGGTGAAAGCATGGGCGTCGGTTACCGCTTGTTCGGGCCTGCTAGGGCGTGAGTCTTGTTTGTCTGCTCTGGCGATGCCCCGCCCCTGCGCACCCATGTGCGCCGAACCGTCCTGATCGTCCTCGCCTAGCCGACTACAGGCCCGTTTGCCCGCATGGCGCGTCGATTGCAAGCGCCTATGACTCACCGATCACAGCCTTGTCACAGCAAGGCTTGAAAGCCCGTCCGCTCAAGCTTTTCCGGCCCCGCTTGCCCCCTCTGCTCGATCCGATGGGCCGGGCTTGCGTGTCCGCCATTAGGTGAACGTCGGCGGACCGCGAAATCGGGTCAGTCCGTCCGCGCCGCCTCGCGCCGCTTCACGATCTCGCGCACGGCCAGCATCAGACCCAGCCAGACCACAGCGACCCCGGCCAGGATCAGCGAGGTCCACACCCCGTCGCCCGAAACCGCCGCCATGAAGGAGCCGCCGAAGAAGGCGACCAGGGCGGTCTTGGGCAGAACCCCCAGAGCGCAGCCGGCCAGATAGCCTGGAAACGACGCCCGCACCGCGCCAAACGCCATGTTGACGACGATGAAGGGCGCCGAGGGCACATTGCGGATGATGAAGCTGGCGGAAAAGGCGTTGCGCCCGACGAACCGCTGCAGCCGCTCCGTCACCCCGCCGCCGAAGCGCTCCAGCGCCCGCGCCGTGGGGCCGCGCCCCAGCCAGTAGGTGACCGCCGCCGAGACTACCGTCGCGATCCAGCTGTAGAGAAAACCGAACCACGGCCCGAAGGCCACCACGCAGGCCGCGATCAGGATGAACTGCGGTATGCCGACGAAGGCCGACAGGGTGAAGACGACGATGGCCGCCACCAGACCCCACGGCCCGACCCGGTAGCCCGCCAGCCAGGCTTCCAGCTTTTCCTCGGCGCCGAGGGTGAAGTGGGTCTTGCCGAAGGCGAACAGGGCGATGATTCCGCCAAGCAGCAACAGGCTGACCAGCAGGGTCCGCCACCGCTGCGCCTCCATATTCAGCAGAAAATCGACGATCCGCCGCATTAATTTCGCCCAAATCGCCTTTTGATCGTCCGAAAGACGCACAAACGTTGTGCGCCTTCGCAGGGTTGCGTATCAAGCCTCGCCTCCCCGGCTCTCACCACATCCACCAGACGGGATAGTCATGTCCAGCCTTCAGTCCGCCTCCCTCGCCCGCGTCAAGCCTTCGGCCACCCTGGCCGTGACCGCCCGGGCCCGGGAACTGAAACGCGAGGGCCGCGACGTGATCGGCCTGGGCGCCGGCGAGCCGGACTTCGACACGCCCGACAACATCAAGGCGGCGGCCATCGAGGCCATCCACCGCGGCGAGACCAAGTACACCGACGCCGACGGCATGCCGGAACTGAAAGCCGCCATCGTCGCCAAGTTCGCGCGCGAAAACGGCCTGACCTACGCCGCCAACCAGATCCACGTCGCCTCGGGCGGCAAGCCGGTGATCTTCAACGCCTTCGTGGCCACGCTGAACCCCGGCGACGAAGTCATCGTGCCGGCCCCCTACTGGGTGTCCTACCCGGACATGGTGCTGCTGGCCGGCGGCGAGCCCGTCACCGTGATCGGCGAGGAAGCCGACGGCTTCAAGCTGCGCCCTGAGGTTCTGGACGCCGCTATAACGCCACGCACCAAGTGGCTGATCCTCAACTCGCCTTCGAACCCGACCGGCGCCGCCTATACCCGCGCCGAGCTGGAAGCTCTGGCCGTGGTGCTGCGCAAGCACCCGCAGGTCTGGATCCTGACCGACGACATGTATGAGCACCTCGTCTATGGCGGCTTCGACTACGTCACCATCGCCCAGGTCGCGCCCGACCTCTACGACCGCACCCTGACCTGCAACGGCGTGTCCAAGGCCTATGCCATGACCGGCTGGCGCATCGGCTATGCCGGCGGCCCCAAGCCGCTGATCGATCTGATGCGCAAGGTGGCCAGCCAGACGACGTCCAACCCGTCGTCCATCAGCCAGTGGGCCGCCGTCGAAGCCCTGAACGGCCCGCAGGACTTCCTGGCCGAGCGTTCCGCCGCCTTCGAGAAGCGCCGCGACCTGGTCGTGTCGATGCTGAACCAGGCCACGGGCATCCGCTGCCCTACGCCTGAGGGAGCTTTCTACGTCTATCCCTCGATCGAGGGCGTGATCGGCAAGACGACGCCATCGGGCGTGGTCATCACCGACGACGAGGTCTTCACCGCCGAGTTGCTGGATCAGGAAGGCGTGGCCGTGGTTCAGGGCGCAGCCTTCGGCCTCAGCCCCTATTTCCGCATCAGCTACGCCACCTCGGAAGCCGTGCTGGAAGAAGGCTGCCGCCGCATCCAGACGTTCTGCGCGTCGCTGAAGTAAGAACCGCCTAGAGCGGCGCCGGCGGAATGTTCAACGTCGGCGCCGTCTTCAGGATGAAGGACAGGCACCATTCCGTGGCGCGACGTGAGTTGTTGTGCTCGCCGTCAGGATTGCGCGTCAGCAGGCAGGCGGCGTCTGGCCTATGGTCGGCTTCGGGCCCGGCGTAGAGCACCAGCCCGCCCGCCGGACCGACGGCCGCGCGATACATCATCATCAGGGGGCCGGCGGCTTGAACGCTGAAAGCCTCGGCGTCGGCCTCATCTGCGCCCAGCAGAACGCGGACCTGCGCCTCGGGATCATCCGGCGTCAGGCGGAAAAGCTCGGCCTTCAGCGCGTCGCCGGGTTCAGGCGTCATGGTGAATCGCGGCAGGTCTTGCGGGGCCGCCGTCAGCATCCCCGCGATGACGAGCCCAAGCAGCATCAGGCCGCGCGGCTGACCGCGAAGTCGGCCAGATCTTCCAGCGCCGACCGCCAGTCGCTGGCCGGCAGGACCGACAGCGCCGCCTTGGCCCGGTCGGCATAGTCGCCGGCGGCGTCCAGCGTGGCTTCGACCGCGCCCGTGCCCAGGATCAGTTCACGCGCCCGGGCGAAATCTTCGGGCGTACGTTCGCCCTTGGTGATGACGCGGTCCCAGAACAGGTCTTCCTTGCCCTTGGTGCGCTGGACGGCCAGCAACAGCGGCAGGGTGGCCTTGCCCTCATTGAAGTCGTCGCCCGCGTTCTTACCCAGGGTGGCGGTGTCGCTGCCGTAATCCAGCGCGTCGTCGGCCAGCTGGAAGGCGATGCCGAGCGCCATGCCGTAGTCGCGTAGCGCCTTCACCTGTTCCTCGGTCGCGCCGGCCCCCACCGCGCCCGACTCGGCGGCGGCGGCGAACAGTTCGGCGGTCTTGGCCCGGATGATCTGCAGATAGGTGGCCTGATCCAGGTTCAGGTCGTGTGCGCGGGTCAGTTGCAGCACCTCGCCCTCGGCGATGACGCTGGACGCCGTGGCCAGAATGCCCAGGGCGCGCAGGGAATCCGTCTCGACCATCAGTTCAAAGGCGCGCGCGAACAGGAAGTCGCCGACCAGCACCGACGAGGCCGCGCCCCAGATCAGGTGCGCCGCCACCTTGCCGCGCCGCATCTCCGAGCCGTCGACGATGTCGTCGTGCAGCAGGGTGGCGGTGTGGATGAACTCGACCGAGGCGGCCAGCTTTGTCGCGGCGGCGATGTCGCCCTGAGCCCCGATGGCGCGGGCGGCGGCGACGGTCAGCAGGGGACGCAGGCGCTTGCCGCCCGCAGAGATCAGATGCTCGGCCAGCATGGGGATCACCGGCACGTCGGACTGCATCCGGGCGATGATCAGGGCGTCAACCGCCGCCATGTCGTCCTTCGCCAGACGAACAAGAGCGTCCACATCGCCCTTGGGGCGGGGAGCGGCGACGAGAGCTGCGTCCACGAAAATCTCTTTCAACTCAGGGGGCGAAGGGGGAGATTCGCCCGGAAATCACACGCATCCGCTTGCTCGAACGCGATGCGGCGCACAATGGTGGCGGCGTCATGATGGGTCAAGCCGGGTCAACCCTTACCGCCGCAGCGGATGTTGCGGAATCCGCCCTGCTGGGCGGCCGCGTCCGGCTGCGCCAACCGGTGAAGGGCTATCGCGCCGGCATGGACGCCGCCCTGCTGGCCGCCGCCGTGGACGCCAAGCCGGGCGAACGGCTGATCGAAGCGGGCTGCGGCGCCGGCGCGGTCTTGATGCAGGTGGCCGCTCGACGCCCCGGGGTGAGCCTGACCGGGCTGGAGCGCGATGCCACCGCCGCCGAACTGGCGCGCGAGAACACCGCCCTGAACGGCGTCGAGGACCGAACCACTATCGTCAGCGGCGACGTGGCGCAGGGCTTTCGCGCGCTGAACCTGCCGACCTTCGACTGGGCCGTCAGCAATCCGCCCTTCTTCGACGACCCCGGCGCGCTGCGGCCGCCCGGTCCCGGCAAGATGGGGGCCTGGATGGCCGACGACGGCTTGAAGGCCTGGACCGGCTTCCTGCTGAAGGCGGTGCGCGAGGGCGGCAAGATCGTGGTCATCCACCGCGCCGACCGTCTGGCCGACCTGCTGGCCCTGCTGGGCGACAAGGCCGGCTCCTTCGCCATCCGCCCGATCCATCCCTACGCCGACCAGCCCGCCAAGCGGGTGCTGGTCCAGGCCACCAAGACCGGCAAGGCGCCGTTGCGGCTTCTCCCCCCCCTGATCCTGCACGACCGCACCGACGCCAAGCACAGCCCCGAGGCCGAGGCGATCCTGCGCGGCGAGGCGGCGTTAAGCTGGTGACGCCCCTCTCCCTCCCCTTCATGGGGAGGGTGGCTGACGCGCAGCGTCAGACGGGTGGGGAGGGCTTGGCGATACGGAACGCGGCGCCTGCCTCACCCAAGCGCCCCCACCCGGTCTCGCCCTTCGGGCTCAACCACCCTCCCCAAAATGGGGAGGGAGAGGTATGACCGCCTCATGTCTCTGCGCGCCCTCTTCCCGACCCAAGTGTACGAAGCCTCGCTGGCCGACCTGCCCGCCTGGCCCGAACTGCACGAGGAGATCCTCGACCTCTGCCTGGTCATGGCCGAGGAGGACGAGGCCGGGATCGAATGGTGCAAGACCAACCACTATCCGGGCTACACGTCGTATGGCTCGATCAACGACCTGCCGCACCGCTTCCCCGAGTTCGCCGAGCTGAAGAAGCAGTTGGACAAGCACGCCGCCGCCTACGCCAAGGCGCTGCACTTCGACCTGGCGAGGAAGCCCAAGCTGGACAACCTGTGGGTCAACGTCCTGATGCCCGGCGGCGGCCACACCGGCCATATCCACCCTCACGCCATCATTTCGGGCACCATCTATATCCACGTCCCCGACGGCGCCTCGTCGCTGAAGATCGAGGACCCGCGTCTGGTCATGATGATGGCCCGCCCCGGCCTGACCGCCGCAGCGACCGAGGCCGAGAAGCCCTTCGTCTATCTGAAGCCCGCCTCAGGCACGATCCTGATGTGGGAAAGCTGGCTGCGCCACGAGGTCCCGGCCAACCGCGCCGAAGAACAGCGTATCTCCATCAGCTTCAACTACGCCTGACCGCCCTCTCAGCGCCGCATTTGCCCTGAAGTCTGCCGTTCTGGTGAAGCTTGAGGGGGCCTCCATGCGGGCATTGGGACTGGCGACGATTCTGCTGGCGGCGAGCCTCGCCGCAGGCTGCGGCGAACAGGCGGACGCTCAAACCACCGCCGAATCCGCCGCCGAGGGCGCGCCCTATGTGCTGAAAGGCACCCAGGTCTGGTCGGTGCCCGACCCCGCCTCGGGCCGGAACTACGAGGTCTTCGTCAGCCTGCCCGCCAGCTATGAGGCCGAGCCCAACCGCCGCTATCCGGTCCTCTATGTCACCGACGCCGACTACGCCTTCCCCATCATCCGCCAGATCGCCCGGCGGGTGAATCTGGATGGTGCGGTGATCGAGGAGTTCATTCTGGTCGGCCTGTCCTACGCGGTGGGCGAAGGCGGCATGAGCAGCCGCACCCGCGACTACACCCCCGTCCGTATCAATGACCGCACAGGCGGCGGCGCGGCCTATCAGGCCTATCTGAAAACTGAGGCCCTGCCCTTCATTGAGGACCGGTTCCGGGCGGACCCAGAGCGCCGCATCCTGCTGGGCCATTCCTATGGCGGGCTGCTGGGCGCGCAGATCCTGTTCAGCGAGCCGGAGCTGTTCGATGGCTATATTCTGGGCAGTCCGTCCTTCTGGTTCGGCGATCACGCCATGATGCAGACTGAAGCTGATTATGCCCGCGCCCACAGGGACCTTCCGGCGCGGGTCCATATGTATATCGGCGAGTACGAATTTCCGGGGTCAGGTCGCCTCAACACTCGCTATGACATGGTCGGAGACAACGCCCGCTTCGAGAAGCGCCTCCGGTCGCGCGGCTATCAGGGCCTGACCTTGACCAGCGAAGTCCTGAACGAGGAGGACCACCTGACGGTCGCGCCACGCGGCTTCACGCGGGCGCTGATGGCGGTCCTGCCCGCCAAGCCTTAATCCCGCACGAAGACCGCGTCCTGATAGACCAGCGTAGTCGGGCGACCTTCCGCGTCCAGCTTGAACACCACACCTTCTCCCCGGAACGGGGTCAGTTCGACGCGAAGCCCCTCCGGCTCGGTCAGGTAGTCCGCCAGGGCTTGCTGCACGCCGATAGCGACCGACAGGCGCTCCCCAGCTTCACGGATCGCCAGGCTTCCATAGGCCGGATTGACGTAATCCCCGACATAGGCGGCGTTTGGCAGCGACAGGGTGCGCGGTCGTTTCGCGCGCCCTTCCACCGTTGCGGCGACGCCCGCCCGACGGCGGTCGCGCTCGGCGATCAGGGCGTCGAGCCTGGCGTCATAGACCGCCTCGATGTCGGGCAGGCCAGCGAACCAGTCATAGGCGTAGTTGGCGACCACATCGGCCAGATCGCCGGCGAAGGCGTCCTCATTGACCATCACCGCCACGCCCAGACGTCGCTCCGGCATGAAGGAGACATGGGCGCGCGAACCCGAGAAGTTGCCGAAGTGGTGGATCAACACGTCTTCGCCATAGCGCCCGACCTGCCAGCCCAGACCGTAGCCGGTGCGGACATAGGGGCCGAAGGTCGCGGCCTGCGTCACCTGCGAGACATGGGTCGAGGCGACCAGCCCTGCCGGAAACACCTGACGCCCGCCCACGCGGCCGTCATTGATCTGGGCCTCCAGCCAGAGAGCCATATCGCTGGCGGTGGAGATCAACCCGCCCGCCGATTGCATCGTCGCATCGGTCTTTTGCAACGGTGAGCGTTCCGGCTGGCCGGGGACGCGCCCGAAATGACCGGCGGCGACCACGGCGCCCGCCGCCCGCGCCGCGTCGATGCGCGCGGTCGTGGCGGTCATGCCCAGCGGCGTCAGGACCTCGTCCTCGACCCTCTCGTGCCAGTCGCGGCCCCAGCGGCGCTCGCTCAGGACGGTCGCGAGATTATAGCCGGCGTTGGCATAGACGAATTGGCCATAGGGGGTGGCGCGCGGTCGCGTCTCCGCCGTCAGCCCCCACAGGACCTCGGGGCTCCAGTCGCCGGAATAGGCGACACGAAACGCGATGGGATCATTGTCCACGCCCGAACGGTGGCTGAGCAGGTCGGTCAGGGTGATCCGGGCGGCGATGTCCGCCGGCACGCCGGACGGCGGCGCCCAGTCGGCCAGGGGCGCGTCCAGATCGACCTCGCCCCGCCGCGCCATGGCGGCCAGCGACAGGGCGGTGAAGCTCTTGGTGGCCGAGGCGATGTAGAATCGCGTCTCCGTCGTTACGGCCGCGCCCGTCGCCACGTCCGCCACGCCGAAGCCCGCCGCATGCACAAGCCCGTCCCGGTCCACCACGGCGACGGCTAGACCGGGCGCCGCCTCGACCCGCTGCATCGCCCGGCGGGCAAAGGCGTCCATCGCCGCGCCGAAGGCCGCGCGGTCCTGAGCGCTCGCCTCGCCAGCGGCGCAGACCAGCGCGGCCGCCAGCAGCGCCTCCATCGACCGTGATTTCATGAACCTCGCTCCCCTGCCCCCAGCGGGCTGACGGGTAGAGGCCGCGACGGGCGCGAACGGATGCAGCGCCTTCAAACCGCCCTGCGTTACGTCTAGAGATTTGCTCAAAGGGTCCGCGACGGCTACATCCCGCGCCAACCTCCCCATCAGATCAGACGACAGGGCGAAACCGCACCTCATGGCGCAGCAATATATTTTCCAGATGCAGGGTCTGACCAAGACCTTCCCCGGCGGCAAGAAGATCTTCGAGAACATCTGGCTGAGCTTCTACAACGACGCCAAGATCGGCGTTGTCGGGGTCAACGGCTCGGGTAAATCCACCCTGCTGAAGATCATGGCCGGCCTGGACACCGAGTTCACGGGTGAAGCCCGCGCCGCCGACGGCATCAAGCGTGGCTACCTGGAACAGGAGCCCAAGCTCGACGACAGCCTGAACGTTCGTCAGAACGTCGAGTCGTGGTGCGAAGAGAAGCAGTGGGTCAACCGCTTCAACGAAGTCGCCAACGAGCTGGGCGAAAACTACACCGACGAGCTGATGGAGGAGATGACCGCCCTTCAGGAGAAGATCGACGCCGGCGACGTCTGGGACATCGACAGCCGCATCGAAATGGCCATGGGCGCCCTGCGCTGCCCGCCGGACGATTGGGAAGTCACCAACCTGTCGGGGGGTGAAAAGCGCCGCGTGGCCCTGGCCCGCCTGCTGCTGTCCAAGCCCGACATGCTGCTGCTCGACGAACCGACCAACCACCTGGACGCCGAATCCGTCGCCTGGCTGCAGCACCACCTGGAGAACTTCCCCGGCTGCGTCATCCTGGTGACCCACGACCGTTACTTCCTGGACCTGGTGACCAAGTGGACGCTGGAGCTGGACCGCGGCAAGGGCCACCCGCACGAGGGCAACTACTCCTCGTGGCTGGAAGCCAAGCAGAAGCGCGTCGTTCAGGAGAACTCTGAATCCGAAGCCCGCCAGCGCGCCCTTACCCGCGAACTGGAATGGGTCCGTTCGGGCGCCAAGGCCCGTCAGGCCAAGTCCAAGGCCCGTCTGGCCGCCTATGAGCGCATGGTGGACGAACAGGAATCGATGCGCGGCGCCCAGACGCACGCTCACATCCAGATCCCGCCTGGCCCGCGCCTGGGCAACGTCGTTCTGGAAGTCGAGGGCCTGAAGAAGTCCTATGGCGACAAGGTCCTGTTCGACAACCTGACCTTCAAGCTGCCGCCCAACGGCATCGTCGGCGTCATCGGCCCCAACGGCGCCGGCAAGTCGACCATGTTCAAGCTGATCACCGGCCAGGAAACCCCCGACGGCGGCACCATCAAGGTCGGCGAAACCGTCAAGCTGGCCTATGTCGACCAGTCGCGCGACGACCTGAAGCCGGACGAAACCATCTGGCAGGCTATCTCGGGCGGCACCGACGTGATGATGGTCGGCAAGCGCGAGATCAACACCCGCGCCTATGTCGGCAGCTTCAACTTCAAGGGCGGCGACCAGCAGAAGAAGGTCGGCCAACTGTCCGGCGGTGAGCGTAACCGCGTGCACCTGGCCAAGACCCTGGCCTCGGGCGGCAACCTGATCCTGCTCGATGAACCGACCAACGACCTGGACATCGAGACGCTGCAGAACCTCGAAGAGGCTCTGGAGGAGTTCGCCGGCTGCGCCGTGGTCATCTCCCACGACCGCTGGTTCCTGGACCGTCTGGCCACCCACATCCTCGCCTTCGAAGGTGACGGCCACGTGGAATGGTTCGAGGGCAACTTCGAAGCCTATGAACAGGACAAGATGCGCCGCCTGGGTGCGGACAGCATCATTCCCAAGCGCATCCAGCACCAGAAGTTCGGTCGCTGATCAAACTGCCAGAATGACGAGCGGCCCTCCGAGCAATCGGGGGGCCGTTTTTCTTTGAAAGACTCCCCCTGCCGTCATTCCGGGGCGCGAAGCGAACCCGGAACCCAGGCGCCTGATGCGTCTCCGCCCAAGCGAGTAAATCCGCCGCCTGGGCCCCGGATCGTCCCTTCGGGCCGTCCGGGGTGACGGCGAAGGGGGGAGCGCGAACGGCCCGAGGCCAGATGGCCGCCCAGTCTTCATCTTTGCCCGCTGGCGCTCCTGCGGAACCGGGGTAGTCTGCCGCCTATGACCCAGCGCCCCGCCATCCTGATCATGCAGCGGCACCTCGGACCGCTCAGCGCCTTCCTCGAAGGCGCCTACGACGTCTATCGCTTCTGGGAGGGACCGCCGATCGAGGCGGCGCACGACGTGCGCGTCCTGGTCGTGGCGGGCGAGTTCGAGTTGGACAAGGACCTTATCGAGCGCCTGCCCAACCTGTCGCTGATCGCCTGTTTCACCTCGGGCTATGACGGCATCGACGTCGAGTGGTGCCGTGCGCGCGGCCTGCCCGTCACCCACGCCCCCGCCATCAACCACGAGGACGTGGCCGACCACGCCCTCGGCCTGATCCTGGCCGCGCGGCGTCAGATCGCCGAGGGCGACCGTCAGGTCCGCGCCGGCGGCTGGACCCCGGCGTCGAAGACCATCACCCCGTCGCTGGGCGGGCAAACGATCGGCATCGTCGGCCTGGGCGCAATCGGCGAGGCGATCGCCCGGCGCGCCGAGGTCATGCGGATGAATGTCCAGTGGTGGGCGCCGCGCGCCAAGGAGGCCGCCTGGCCCCGCGCTGACAGCCTGATCGACCTGGCCCGCGCTTCGGACGTGCTGGTCGTCGCTTGCCGCGCGGACGAAACCAATCGCGGCCTGATCTCGGCCGAGGTGATCGAGGCGCTCGGCCCCTCGGGTTTGCTGGTCAATGTCGCGCGCGGTCAGTTGGTGGACGAGGACGCCGTCATCGCCGCCCTGCGCGACGGGCGCCTAGGCGGGGCTGCGCTGGATGTGTTCGAGACCGAGCCGACCGACGCCGCGCGCTGGGCCACCGTGCCGAACACCGTGCTGACGCCCCACACCGCCGGGGCCACGACCGAGGCGGTGCAGGGGATGCTGATGCTGCTGTTGCAGAACCTGACAGCCCATTTTGCAGGCGAGCCGCTGAAAACGCCTGTCACGACCTGAGTCGACGTGATTCCACGGGTCGCTGAATGATCCGTGCGGCTTGACCGTCGCATCGCACCCACGCGCGGTCAGTTTTTGCTTGCATAATCGTATAAGGATATCTTTATACGACCTCATGACGTTGACTGCCGACCAGACTGTCGAGGCCCTGCGCGCTGCAGGCGAACCCACCCGTTTACGGGTGCTGTCGCTGCTCGCCGCCGAAGAACTGTCGGTCATGGAGCTGTCGCGGGTTCTGGATCAGAGCCAGCCCCGCGTGTCGCGCCACCTGAAGCTGATGGCCGACGCCGGCCTGATCGAACGATTCCCCGATGGGGCGCGAGTCTTCTATCGCCTGTCGCACGACGCCCTTTCGCGCCGCCTGATCGACACGGTGCTGGACCTGCTGGACGACGCCGAGGGCGAGGCCGACCATCGCCGTCTGGACGAGGTGCGCAAGGAGCGCGCCGTCGACGCCGCCCGCTATTTCGAACAGGTCGCGCCCCAGTGGGACCAGATGCGCAGCCTCTATGTCTGTGAAACTGCGGTCGAAACCGCCGTCGAACAGGCGGCCGGTCCCGGCCCGTTCGAGCGTGTTGTCGATCTGGGCACCGGCTCGGGCCGGATGCTGACCCTGTTCGGGAAGAAGGCGAAGATGTCGGTCGGGCTGGATCTCAGCCAGAACATGCTCAACATCGCCCGCGCCAATGTCTCCAAGGCTGGCCTGGACAAGGTCGAACTGCGCCACGGCGACATCTTCTCGACCCGCCTGCCCCACGCCAGCGCCGATCTGGTGATCGTGCATCAGGTCCTGCACTACCTGGCCGATCCCGCCGCCGCGGTGGCCGAGGCCGCGCGTCTGGTCATGCCGGGCGGCAAGCTGCTGATCGTCGACTTCGCCCCGCACCAGCTGGAGCAGCTGCGCGAAGAGCACCAGCACCGCCGCCTCGGTTTCGCCGACGAGGAAATCCAGGAATGGCTCGACAAGGCGGGTCTGACCGCCGACGCGCCGATCGCCCTGCCGCCCGACACCGAAGGCCTGACCGTCCACATCTGGGCCGCCGAACGCCCCGCCGCCTCTGTTCGAAAGACCGCTTGATGGCCCCCTCCTCTCTCGCTGAAGCCCGCGCCCTGCTGCTGTCGCCGCTCGGCCCTGTGGCGCGCGCCGGTTCCAACCAGAACGCGGTCAACGTCTCCTTTGAGTTCTTCCCGCCCAAGTCGGACGAGGCCGAGGCCAACCTGTGGTCCGCCATTCGTCGGCTGGAGCCGCTGAACCCAGCCTTCGTCTCCGTCACCTATGGCGCGGGCGGCTCGACGCGCGAACGCACCCACCGCACGGTCCAGCGGATCATCAGCGAGACCACCCTGCGGCCCGCCGCTCACCTGACCTGCGTCGAGGCCAGCCGTGCCGAGGTCGATGAGGTCATCGAGGGCTACAAGGCCATCGGCGTCGATCACATCGTCGCCCTGCGCGGCGATCCGCCGGGCGGAGACGGCATCGGCGGCGCCTACGTCCCGCGCACCGACGGCTACGCCAACGCCACTGAACTGTCCCGCGCCATCAACAGCGTCGGCGGCTTCGACATCACCGTCGGCGCCTATCCCGAAAAGCACCCCGAAAGCCCGTCGATCGACCACGACATAGACGTGCTGAAGGCCAAGGTGGACGCTGGCGCCACGCGCGCGGTCAGCCAGTTCTTCTTCGACATTGAGGCCTTCCTTCGCTTCCGCGACCGTGTGCGGGCGGCGGGCGTGACCATCCCCCTGATCCCCGGCATCATGCCCGTGTCCAACTTCAAGGGCCTGAGCCGGATGAGCGCGGCCTGCGGCGCCGCCATCCCCGACTGGCTGGCGGCCCACTTCGACGGGCTGGACGACGACCCCGAGACCCGCAAGCTGCTGGCCGCCTCCATCGCCGCCGAGACCTGCGCGCGCCTGCAGGAAGAGGGCTTCTCGGACTTCCACTTCTACACCCTGAACCGCGCCGAGCTGGTCTATGCCATCTGCCGGGTGCTGGGCGTGCGTGAGGCGCGAGCCGATGCCTAGCCCAATTCATCTCCCCTTCCCCTCGAGGGGGAAGGGGCCGGGGGATGGGGTGATCGCACGCCGTCTTCAGGCCATGACGCTTGAGGCGTCGCCCTCGCAGCGCCTCCCGCTGATCAACACCACGCTCAGCGTGCACACCCCCACCCAACCCTCCCCCCTCGAGGGGGAGGGCTTCGGAAGAGTCTGCGTATGACCCGCCAAGACCGTATCGCCGCCCTGCACGCGGCGGCCAAGGAACGCATCCTGGTCCTCGACGGCTCCTGGGGCGTGATGATCCAGCGGCGCGGGCTGGAGGAGGCCGACTTCCGCGGCGACCGCTTCGTCGCAGCCAACGGCTATGACGAAAAGCATCAGATGAAGGGGAACAACGACATCCTCTGCATCACCCGCCCCGACATCATTTCCGACCTGCACGACCAGTATTACGGCGCGGGCGCGGACATCAGCGAGACCAACACCTTCTCCGGCACGGTGCTGGCCCAAGACGACTATCATCTGGACGCCCAGGCCGTCTGGGACATCAATCTGGAAGGCGCCAGGCTGGCCCGCGCCGCCGCCGACCGCTGGACGGCCAAGGAACCGCACAAGCCGCGCTTCGCCGCCGGCTCCATCGGCCCGCTGACCAAGATGCTGTCCATGTCGTCGGACGTGAACGATCCCGGCGCGCGCAGCGTCACCTTCGATCAGGTCTATGAGGCCTATCGTCATCAGGTGAAGGCCCTGAACGAGGGCGGCGTCGACCTCTATCTGATCGAAACCATCACCGACACGCTGAACTGCAAGGCCTGCATCAAGGCCATCAAGGACCTTGAGGACGAGGGCCTGCCCGCCCTGCCCATCTGGATTTCCGGCACCATCACCGACCGTTCGGGCCGGACGCTGTCGGGCCAAACCGCCGAGGCCTTCTGGAACTCCGTGCGCCACGCCAAGCCGTTCGCGGTCGGCTTCAACTGCGCCCTCGGCGCCGATCTGATGCGGCCCTTCATCGCCGAACTGAGCCGGGTCGCCGACACCCTGGTCGCCGCCTACCCCAACGCCGGCCTGCCCAACGCCATGGGCCAGTACGACGAGCAGCCGCACGAAACCGCCCACTTCATCGAGGAGTGGGCCGCCTCGGGCCTGGTCAACATCGTCGGCGGATGCTGCGGCACCACCCCCGACCACATCCGCCACGTCGCCGAAGAAGTCGCCCCGCTGAAGCCGCGCGAAATCCCTGAACGCCCGGTGGCCATGCGCCTGGCCGGGCTGGAACCCTTCGAGCTGGTGGCGTGATGCGTCCCCACCCGCTCATCCCCGCGGAGGCGGGGACCCAGTGCTTTGAAGACATCCAGAATGCTGACCGCCTGCGCGCGGCTCAAGCCTGGGTCCCCGCCTCCGCGGGGATGAGCGGAGAATTGCGTTGAGACCCATCTTCATCAACGTCGGCGAGCGGACCAACGTCACCGGCTCGGCCAAGTTCCGCAAACTGGTGGTGGACGGCGACTACGCCGCCGCCCTCGACGTCGCCCGCCAGCAGGTCGAGGCCGGCGCCCAGATCATCGACATCAACATGGACGAGGGGCTGCTGGACGGCGCCGTCGCCATGCGCACCTTCCTTAATCTCATTGCTGCGGAACCGGACATCGCCCGCGTCCCCGTCATGATCGACAGCTCCAAGTGGGAGGTCATCGAGGCGGGTCTGAAGTGCGTTCAGGGCAAGCCGATCGTCAACTCGATCAGCATGAAGGAGGGCGAGGCCGCCTTCCGCGAGCACGCCGTGAAATGCCTGCGCTACGGCGCCGCCGTCGTGGTCATGGCCTTCGACGAGGTGGGCCAGGCCGACACCGCCGCGCGCAAGATCGAAATCTGCACCCGCGCCTACAAGATCCTGGTCAACGAGGTCGGTTTCCCGCCCGAGGACATCATCTTCGACCCCAATATCTTCGCCGTGGCGACGGGGATCGAGGAACACGACAACTACGCCGTCGACTTCATCGAGGCGGTCAAGGTCATCAAGGCCACCCTGCCCTACGCCCGCATCTCGGGCGGGGTGTCGAACGTCTCGTTCTCGTTCCGCGGCAACGAGCCGGTGCGCCGGGCCATTCACAGCGTCTTCCTGTACCACGCCATCAACGCCGGCATGGATATGGGCATCGTCAACGCTGGCGACCTGCCGGTCTATGACGACATCGACGCCGAACTGCGTGAGGCCGTCGAGGACGTGATCCTCAATCGGCCGCAGCGGACCAATGTCTCCAACACCGAGCGGCTGGTGGACATGGCGCCCCGCTACAAGGGCGAAAAAGGCGCGGCGCGCGTCGTCGATCTGAAATGGCGCGAGCAGCCCGTCGCGGCCCGCATCGCCCACGCCCTGGTCCACGGCATCACCGAGTTCATCGAGGCCGACACCGAAGAGGCCCGCCTGTCGGTCGAGCGCCCCCTGCACGTCATCGAAGGTCCGCTGATGGACGGGATGAACGTGGTCGGCGACCTGTTCGGTTCGGGCAAGATGTTCCTGCCGCAGGTGGTCAAGTCGGCCCGCGTGATGAAGCAGGCCGTGGCCTGGCTGGAACCCTTCATGGAGGCCGAGAAGGCCGGCAAGCCGCGCGAACAGGCGGGCCGCATCCTGATGGCCACGGTCAAGGGCGACGTCCACGACATCGGCAAGAACATCGTCGGCGTCGTGCTGCAGTGTAACAACTACGAGGTCATCGACCTGGGCGTCATGGTCCCCGCTGACCGCATTCTGGACGCCGCCATCGAACACAAGGTGGACATAGTCGGCCTCAGCGGCCTGATCACCCCCTCGCTGGACGAGATGGTCTTCGTCGCACGCGAAATGGAGCGGCGCGGCTTTGACATCCCCCTGCTGATCGGCGGAGCCACCACCAGCCGCACCCACACGGCGGTCAAGATCGAGCCTGGCTATCGCCAGGGTTCGACCACCTATGTCATCGACGCCAGCCGCGCCGTCGGCGTCGTCTCGGGCCTGCTGTCGCCCACCGAAAAGGCGAAGAACGAGGCCGCCACCCGCGACGAATACATCCGCATCCGCGAGCAGTACGCACGGGGGCAAGAGGTGAAGGCCCGCGCCACGCTGCAGCAGGCGCGCGAAAACCGCTTCAACGCCGATCCCACCGCGACCATGCCAGGCAAGCCGTCCTTCCTCGGCGTGCGGGCGTTTGACGCCTGGGACCTGGCCGATCTGGCCGACCACATCGACTGGACGCCCTTCTTCGCCAGCTGGGAGCTGATCGGCCGCTATCCGCTGATCCTTGAAGACGAGATCGTCGGCGAGGCGGCGCAGGACCTGTTCAAGGACGCGCAGGCCATGCTGAAGCGGATCATCGACGAGAAGTGGTTCACGGCGAAAGGCGTCGTCGGTTTCTGGCCCGCTCAGGCCGTGGGCGACGACATCGCCGTCTATGCCGACGAGAGCCGCGCCGAAGAGATCGCCCGCTTCCACACCCTGCGCCAGCAGATCAAGAAGTCGAACGGCAAGCCCAACCTGGCCCTGTCGGACTTCATCGCGGAAGAAGGCCAGGACTATGTCGGCGCCTTCGCCGTCACGGCGGGTCATGGCGAGCTGGAAATCGCCAAGCGCTTCAAGGACGCCGGCGACGACTATTCCTCGATCATGGCGACCGCCCTGGCCGACCGCCTGGCCGAAGCCTTCGCCGAGGCCCTGCACAAGAAGGTGCGGACCGAGCTTTGGGGCTACGCCGCAGACGAAGCCACGACCACGCAGGACCTGATCGAAGAGAAGTACCAAGGCATCCGCCCCGCTCCCGGCTATCCGGCCCAGCCCGATCACACGGAAAAGGCCACCCTGTTCCGCCTGCTGGACGCCGGGAACAACGCCGGCATGGCCCTGACCGAAAGCTACGCCATGACGCCCCCGGCGTCCGTCAGCGGCCTCTATTTCGGCCACCCCGGCAGCCACTATTTCGGCGTTGGCAAGATCGACCGCGATCAGGTCGAGGACTACGCCCGCCGCAAGGGCTGGGACGTCGAGACCGCCGAGCGCTGGCTGGCCCCCATCCTCAACTACGACCCCGGCGCAATCGCGCGCGAAACGGCGGCCTGAGCCAAGGCCCCGTATTGAGTGAAGCGCCCGCCGCCTCGCCCGCCCCAGCCCGGCCTTCTGTACGGACGCCGGGGGCGATAGCTCGGTCGCGGGTACCGGCGCCACTCCGTGAGCAAACGCTCGCCTAAAACACTAGCGACATTAGCGTCACGCTACGGGAAATCCGTGGCCCTTGTCCGTCACGCTGGCCGGAAGCGACTGACTTCCCGCAAGCTCAACGCCCCAAAAGAAAGGGCGGCGGACCCGAAAGCCCGCCGCCCCATTCCATGATCGCTTGTTCTTAGAAGCGAGCGCGTGCGCCCACGTAGAAGTAGCGGCCGATCACGTCGTAGGTCGACGGGTCGGTTTGGTACTGGAAGCCGCTGGCATAACGCGGCGGCGCCTTATCGAAGAGGTTATCAACGCCACCGAAGACTTCGAGGGTGTCGTTAACCGACCACGATCCGTTCAGGTAGAAGTAGTTGTAGGCGTCGATCTCACCGATGTCGCGCGGACCGGCGGCGTCATCAACGACCGAGTCGATGTAGCTCCAACGGAGCGAAACCGAGACGTCTTCGTATGCCCAGCTGAAGCGGGTGTTGAACTTGTACTCAGGCAGAGTGGTTTCACCCGGCGTACCGTCGCCGATGCCGCCCACGAAGTTTTCGCTGAACGGATCGCCCGGCAGGTTCTGGGATTGCTGGTTCTTGTACCAGGTGCCCTGGGTGCTGAAGCCCAGACGCCCAGCCCAAGCCGGCATGCCGTAGTCGGCCAGGTTCAGGTTGTAGCTGACCGACAGGTCAACGCCCGAAGCCTTGAAGGTCGCCAGGTTGGCGGCCTGAGCCGAGATCGAACCATTGATGCCTGCACTGGTCAGATAGCCGGTGTCGGTGTCACGCTTGATCGCCGCGCAGTAGATGTTCGTATTGTTGAACGACGAGTTGTAGGTCGGATCGAAGCAACGCGACAGAGACGTCGAGAAACCAACAGAGCTGATGACGTTTTCAATTTCAATGTTGAAATAGTCAACCGTTGCGGTCAGCGACGACATCCACGTCGGGAAGTTGGACGGAGAACGGAAGACAGCACCGATGGTGGTGGAGTCCGCAACTTCAGGCGCCAGGTTCTGATTGCCGCCCGTGAAGGTGCGATACTGCGTACCGACCGAGTCCCAGGTCGCGGTGATCTGGCTGGACTGCAGCTGGCAGAGCTGAAGCACTTGGGCGGCATTGGCGCCTGTGCGCTGAGCGCTGTCCTTGTCGCAGGGGTCCAGGTTACCGCTCGTGACGCCCGGGAAGCCTTCGGCTTGGGTGGCGAACAGTTCACCCACCGACGGCGCACGAACGGCACGCTGCTTCAGAGCCCGGAAACGCAACCAGTCAACCGGCGCATACTCACCGCCATATTTCCACGTGTCGGTCGTCTGGTTGATGGAATAGTCGGAAGCACGATAGCCGCCTTCCAGACCCAGATATTTGACGAAGGGCATGTCAGCCAGCAGCGGGACGCGCAGCTCGGTGAAGACTTCCCAGACATCATAGCCGCCGGACACGGGGCCTGCCGAGTTGCCGCCCAGAAGCGAGCCGGTCTGAACGCCTTCCGGCGGCAGATCGTCATAAGCGATGTCGCGGTATTCCAGACCCAGAGCGAAGCTGACAGCGCCAGCGGGAAGCTTGAACAGGTCGCCCGTCACAGAGCCGACGACGTTCTTCTGCTCGATCGCCGTGACCTGGAACTGGCCCTTGGCCATGATGTAGTCGACTTGGGCTTGCGTGATGTTGTTCGCGCCGAACGGGTTCAGCGGAACGCAAACGCTAGGCGTGCCGCTGGAACCGACCGGCCCCGTCGGCGAGCCCGTCGGGCAACCCGCCAGAGCAGCACGGATGCGGTTCCCCTCGGGGAAGCCGACGAACTCCTGACGGCTCTCGTAGCGGCCGAACGAGCCGTAGACGTCATAGTGCCATTCATTGCCGAAGATCGGCGGCAGATCGCCACGGAAGCCACCGGTCGCCTGGTAGGCCGTGGTGTTGTAGTTGTAGGTACGCGGGCCCAATTCAACTGAACGACGCGAAAGCGTGAAGTTCGACACGCCGGCGCTGGTCAGCAGCGCCTTCACTGCGGGCGAAAGCGTGCCCGTTGTGGCGACGGGGATCGAGAAGGCGGCAGGCGATTCGGCCAGCTGGTTCGAGCTTTGATAGGTGCTGAACAGCGCATCACCGTAGAACTCGATCCGATCCGTGATGTCGTACTTCAACGTGGTGTAGAAGTTCGTACGCTCATACGGCGACTGAAGCAGATTGACCGGGTTGAAGTCGTAGAGGAAGACCTCGTCGGGATTCCAACCATTGGTGTTCGGACCGGTGTAGCCGAAGGTGCCGTCGCCCGTGCCCGCGATGAACAGCGAACCATCGGGATTGAAGCCGAGACGCTGGCCCGCATAGATCAGGCTGGGATCAGTCAGACCGCGACCGGTGAAGTAGGTGCGATAGGTGGCGAGTTGCGCGTCGGTGGCGGACGGCGAGATGGAGAAGGTGCCGTCACCGGTGGTGAAGCTGCCGTTGGGATAGCAGCCGTCCAGATCGCAGTATTCCGCCGTACGCGAGATATCACGCGCCGTCTGGGCGATGCCGTCACGGGTGTTGTGCGACGCGGCGAAGGTCATGTGACCGCGACCGTCAGCGAACGCGCCGCCCATGAGCAGGCCGTACTGGCGCTCTTCGCCGTCGTTCTCGCCTGAGATGCCGTACTGGCCCGAGACCTGCAGACCCTCGAAATCGTCCTTCAGGATGAAGTTGACGACCCCCGAAACGGCGTCGGCGCCGTACACGGCCGATGCGCCGCCGGTGATGATCTCGACACGATCCATCAGGCCGCCAGGCAAGATCGAAATATCGACCGCGCCGTTGGACGAACCCGGAACCAGTCGGCGGCCGTTGACCAGGGTCAGGCCGCGCGAGGTGCCAAGCTGGCGCAGGTCCAGGAAGGCCGCACCACCCGAAGACGGGTTGTTGTTGGTCTTCGTCAGGCTGGGCGACAGCTGCGGCAGTGAGTTGAGGTAGGTTTCGATCGTCGCGGTGCCGATCTCTTCCAGCTGCTCAGCGCCCACGGTGACGATCGGGCTGGTGCCCGTCGTATCGCGGACGCGAATCCGCGAACCGGTAACCACGATCTCTTCCACCTGCGTCGCCGGTTGCGCAGTATCCTGCTGCGCGGCAGCGGGCGTCGCCGCCATGGCCAACAATGCGGCGCTGCCGATCATCGTTGACGCCAGCAAGCGTTGCCGAACGGTCTTCGTTTCCAAAAGATATCCTCCCGAATTCGCCGCGAGCGAAGAGATAGACGCTCGCTGCTCCACGCCCCCAATGTGCGCAGATTGACTCTACGATATCCCGCAAGCCGTAGAGGTCCAGATGGCTTACACGATCGATACCTAATTGGACTCTAAATGTCTCAATCTCGTCACACTCTTGCCTCCAGTTGTAATGAGTTCGCTTTCCCCCGCCACATTTCAAACGCTAAGCGGAGCCATTCACTTTTCATGGTGTAAAGTCGTGAAATAGAATGCTTATTCGATTTTTGGCCGAGTGACGTTCAGCTACCGACCTGCAACTTCAGAGAGGACAACCATGCCGCTCCGCTGGACATTTCGTGGAGGCGTCGCCGCCCTGGCCTGCACGCTCGCCACCCCTTGCATCGCGCAGGTTTCCATCCCGGATCCTGCTGCCAAGCTTCTTGAGTGCCGCAATATCCAGTCAGAATCTGAGCGATTGGCCTGTTTTGATTCTGCCGCCGCTGCTTTCATCGCCGCCCGCGAAGACGGCGCTATAGTCGTGCTTGACCGCGAGGAAGTGGAGCAGGCGCGGCGACAAACCTTTGGCTTCAACATCAATGTATTGAACCCCTTCGACCGACAAGAAAGGCCCGGCGCGCTTCAGTCGATCACCTCTACCGTTTCGTCGGCACGGCAGGTTGCGGGCGGGAAATGGCTCGTAGCGCTGGAAGACGGGTCGACCTGGCTACAGATCGATACAGAGACGGTGTACATACGCCCAACACCCAATTTGGAAGCTCAGGTAAGGCGCGCGGCTCTAGGCAGCTATATGATGTCGGTAGGCGGCGCCCGTTCGATGCGCGTTAAACGTCAGTAATTGATCATGAACATCAGAAATTTAAGCACGACCATCGGGGTTTGCGGCCAGCCGACCCTCGCCGATGTCGCACAACTGGTTCGTGACGGCGTGACCGTGCTGGTCTCGCACAGGCCGGACGATGAAGAGCCCGGTCAACCTGATCACGCAGAACTGGCGTCCGTCGCCGAAGCCGGCGGCGCCCGCTTTATCGCCATCCCGGTGTCCGGACTGCCTTCGACGGAAGCCGTTAGGGAGACAGCGGCCGTCATCACTTCGCTGGGCCCCGACGACCGCGCTGTCTTCTTCTGCCGCTCAGGCATGCGCTCGGCTGCGACCTGGGCCATGGCTGAACGCCTCAAAGGCGCGGACGCCGACGCCCTGCGCGATCAGGCTCTGGCCGCCGGCTACGACCTCAGCCGTCTGCCCCTCTAGCGGACGACAGCGGCCCGCGCGGCATAGGGCGCGGCGGGTTCAGGCGTGCACGAAGCAGCCACCCATTGCGTCGCCGCAAGACATATCAAAGCGGCGATCACGGCCGGAAGCCGATTTGGGACATGAAAAACAGCAGTTCGGATCACGGCGACGGCTCCCGAATAGGTTACAGGCGTTGAACGCAAGCTCGGCGCCACGCCGACCGCCGCCGTTGCTCGCCAAGGACACCCGCCCGTGATCCCCTATGTTCGCCAGTTCGACTTCACCTACGGTCATCGCGATCAGGTCTCGCCACTGATCCAGCGGGTGATCGCCGACAATCCGGGACCGTTCACCTTCACGGGAACGGGGACCTATATCGTCGGGCGCGACATGCCGGGCGCCCATGTGGCGGTGATCGATCCTGGACCCGAAGACGAGGCCCACCTGCACGCCCTGCTGCGAGCGGTGAAGGGGCGGACCGTCAGCCATATCCTGGTGACCCATACCCACCGCGACCACGCGCCCCTTGCTCGCCCCCTGGCCGAGGCCGTCGGCGGCGCGCCGATCCTGGCGGCCAAGCCGCACGGGCCGACCATCCACGCCTCGGACGCCATCGATCAGGCCTCGATGGATGAGGACGACGACGCGGACTTCAAGGCCGACGTCATCCTGAGCGACGGCGACAGGATCGAGGGCGACGGCTGGACGCTGGAGGCCATGGCCACGCCCGGCCATGCCTCCAACCACATGGCCTTCGTCCTACGCGAGGAGAACGCCCTGTTCAGCGGCGATCACGTCATGGGCTGGTCGACCACGGTCGTCGCCCCGCCCGACGGGGACATGACGGCCTATATGACCAGCCTGGAGCGGGTGCTGGCTCGCGGATTCTCGACGATCTGGCCGACGCACGGCCCAGCCATCACCCAGGTCGTCCCCTTCCTGAAGGCCTACCGCGACCACCGACTGGAGCGCGAGGCGCAGATCATGGCGCGGCTGGCGGCGGGCGACCAAACCATCGCTCAGATGGTGCCGGTCCTCTACACCGCCGTCGATCCACGGCTTTGGCCCGCCGCCAGCCTGTCGGTGCTGTCACACCTGATCAAGCTGGTGCAGGAGGGCCGCGCCGCCGCCGCGCCGGAAGCGACGATGGCCGCGCGCTACACCCTGATCGCCGACTAGGGTCCTTGCTCATCAGGTCCGGCGACCGGAGGGGCTAAAGGGCGGGCCAGATTATATGGCGCCGCCTATGCCGTCCGGCGCCGATGAAGCGTCAGCGCCGCGCCGCCCGCCAGCAGGACGCCAAGCAGGATCAGGGCCCATTCGGACAAGGTCGGGATTGGGGCGGGAGCCGGAGCAGCTGGCCCAATAAGCCGAAGGCTGAACTTTTCCGAACCAGATCCGACAACCATAGGGGCAGCATAGCTGCTAACAAATACAGTTCCGGTCATGGCTATGTCGTTCTGGGCTGGAACTGGTCCAGTTAAGTACCGCACAGACTGAAGGCCCTCAGAGATAATGCCGATAGAATAAACCACGCCTGGCTGAAGGGTAATATTAGAAAACACATCCGACTGCTTAAACGTATAGACCCCAGACGCGTCAGCACCAAAGACCTTGGGCTGGCTCACATACATGTTCGTTCCATTAGTTTGGTTTCGAACAATAAACTTCACATTTACCGAACTTGTCGCGTTAGATTGCTGAGCGATAGCAGAAATCGTTGTCGGCACAGTTACAGAAACGCGCGCGAGATACCCGCCATCGTTAATTGTTACTCCATAGCCGTTAGGGGAATATTCAAATACGGCCTGAGCCGACGCCCCACCGGCCCCTGTTAGAGTGAAGGCGATGATCGCGCCGATCAGCAGCGCCTGAAGTCTCTGAAACATATTCGCCCCCTGTTGATCTGCCGTGCCTACCCGATAGGCGAACGCAGGTCGATGTCCGTGCGTCTCAATTGGAGACGCACGGATCACGCAAACGCCCCGCCCCCTACGACATCGTCGCCTGCCGGCCGCGCAACCTCGTCAAACGCTCTAGGCCAGCGCTCAAGGACGACCGACTCGTCACAACTCGTGGCGGCAAGCTCGCCGCCAACCTCGTCTCCGGCGTGCTGATCGCTGCAACCGCCATCGACCGGGCCAATAAGTCCGGCCCCTAGGGCTGCAACCCCGCCGCAATGGCGCGGGCCAGACGGCAAGCCTCGTCGCCGACCCTTACGCCCTCGCGCTGAGCCACGCGCACGTCGGTGCGGCCGGGCCGAATACGAATGGCGGCGTCATGGGTCAGGCCGAACCAGAATCCCTCCTTGGCTCCGTCGGCCCGGAAGGGCGCGGCGCCGCGCACCGTGAAGCCCGCCGCCGACAGCGCCGCCGCCGCCGTTTCCGGCGCCACCTGACGCGGCACGGAAGCCAGACCGGGACAGGCGACGGAAGCCCCGCCGTGCCCGCCGGCTTGGCCACCGCGCATTGCGACCACCGCGCGCGAGAAGGCGGGCGCTTCGGCGGCGTCTGTCGTCACATCATTGTCAGCCGGAACCGCGAAGCGCCGCTCCTGGATCAGGAACAGGCCCACGGTCGCCCCGGCCACGACCAGAGACACGACCGCATAAAGCCCCCGACGCCGCACGTCCTTCAGCGCAATGATGACTGCAACCAGCGCCGCCGCCAGCCCGGCGAAGGCCAGGATGCGGCCGATCTTCAGCGTCAGCACCTCCAGTCCGAAACCGGCGCTCCACAGACCGAGCCGCGTCCCGAAGACGGCGACCAGCACCAGCAAAGGCGCCGCGAACGCCGCCAGCGTCAGCCAGCGCAGACGAATTTCCGCGGTTCGCGCCTGCGTCCGGGTCGGTTCAGCCATTGCGGCCCTCCTGAAAGATCAGCCTGCGGTCGGCAGACGGTAATCCTTCATCTGCTCGCGCAGCAGCTTCTTGTCGATCTTGCCCGTGGCGCCCAGCGGAATCTCGGCCAGGAAGACCACGTCATCCGGCATCCACCACTTGGCGATCTTGCCGACCAGGAAGTCGAGGTGCTCCTGCTTGTCCTCGGCCTCGCCTTCCTTGAGCTTGATCAGCAGAACCGGGCGCTCATCCCATTTCGGGTGGGCCGAGCCGATGACGGCGGCCAGGGCGACCTTGGGATGGCCGACGGCCAGGTTCTCGATCTCGATGGAGCTGATCCATTCGCCGCCGGACTTGATGACGTCCTTGGCGCGGTCGGTGATCTGCATGAAGCCGTGATCGTCGATGGTCGAAACGTCGCCGGTGTCGAAGAAACCTTCGTTGTCCAGGATCTCGCCGCCCTCGTCGCGGAAGTAGGCGCGGGCGATGGTCGGCCCCTTGATCATCAGGCGGCCATAGGTCGAGCCGTCGTGCGGCATTTCCTGACCGGCGTAGTTCTTCAGTTTCAGCTCGACGCCCAGCGGCGGCGTGCCCTGCTTGACCCGCCACTTCAACTGCTCCTCGAACGGCAGGGCGGCCAGTTCGGGCGTCATGTTCGACAGGGTGCCGATGGGCGAGGTCTCGGTCATGCCCCAGCCCTGCAGCACCTCGACGCCGAACTCGTCGTGAAAGGCGCGGATCATGCTCTCCGGCACGGCGGCGCCGCCGATCAGCACGCGCTTGACCGTCGAGAGCTTCAGATTGTTCTCACGCAGGTGGTTCAGCAGGCCCTGCCAGACGGTCGGCACTGCGGCCGAGAAGGTGACGCCCTCGCTCTCCAGCAGTTCATAGATGGCCGGGCCGTCCATGCGCGCGCCCGGCATGACCAGCTTGGACCCCGCCGCTGGCCCGCCGAAGGCGATGCCCCAGGCGTTGGCGTGGAACATGGGCACCACCGGCAGGATGACTTCCTTGGGCGTCGCGCCCAGGACCGTCGATTGCAGACCCAGAAGGGTATGGATGAAGTTCGAGCGGTGCGAATAGAGGACGCCCTTGGGGTTTCCCGTCGTGCCCGAGGTGTAGCAAAGGCCGCAGGCGGTGTTCTCCTCGAACCCGCCCCACTCCACGTCTTCCGACGACTGCTCCAGCACGGTCTCATAGCATTCGACCACCGGCAGCTTGGTCTGCGGCATGTGGCCGGGGTCGGTCATGACGACCACACGCTCGACCGAGGGACAGTGCGGCAGGATGGCGTCCAGCAACGGCACGAAGGTCAGATCGACGAAGATGATCCGGTCGGCCGCGTGGTTGATGATATAGACCAGCTGCTCCGGGAACAGGCGCGGGTTCAGGGTGTGGCAGACGGCGCCGATGCCCATGATGCCGTACCAGGTCTCGATATGGTCGGCGGTGTTCCAGGCCAGGGTGGCGATACGGTCGCTGGGCTGCACGCCCCAGGCTTTCAGGGCGTTAGACACCCGCTTGGCCCGACCGTGGATGGCTCCATAGGTAGTGCGCTCGATCGGCCCCTCGACTGAACGGGTCACGACCTCGCGGTTCGGGTGCCAATTCTTGGCGTGATCGAGAATCTTGTCGACCGTCAGCGGCCAGTCCTGCATCAATCCCAGCATCGCATTCCCTCGCTTGCGCCCTCTGTGCGTGGCGCTTTCTAGCGACGCTATCTAGGTGATCAGCGATAAGCAACGGCGCCGTAAGGGAAACAAATCCACCGCCCAGAGCTTCTGCGACACCCTGCCGCGCATGGCGCCGCTACCGATCACCCGCCCCACGCAACTCCTTGCCACGGAGACGCCAAACCGGGCCGCCCCCTCCTTCATCCTGCGCATGGTCAATCGCCAGCGCCCGGCATAAAAGCGCCTCCGACCACGCACGGAGACCGCCCATGACCATCCTCATCGCCATCACTGGAGGCTCCGGCTCCGGCAAGAGCACCCTGGCCGAAGCCCTGGTGACCTCCCTGCCCGCCGGCGTCGCCGTGCTGATGCGCGAGGATTCCTATTATCTGGACGCCGCCAGCGTGCCGGGCTTTGACGCCGACACCCACGACTTTGACGACGTGGCCGCGCGCGACCACGACCTGCTGATCGAACATCTGTCAGAACTGAAGGCCGGGCGGCCCGTCGTCGCCCCCCTCTATTCCTTCATTCACCACGGCCGCGATCCCGGCGGCGAACCGATTCCCGCCGCCGAGGTGGTGATTCTGGAAGGCACCCACGTCCTGTGCACCCCGGCGCTAACCGCCCTGTTCGACATCAAGGTCTTCGTCGACACCCCTGCCGACATCCGCTTCATCCGCCGCCTTCTGCGCGACCAGACCGAGCGCGGCCGCACCGCAGACTCTGTCATCCATCAGTATCTATCGACCGTGCGCCCTGGCCATGAGCGCCTGACCGAACCGTCGCGCACACATGCCGACTTCATCATCGCCGACGCCACGGCGGCTGTGCGGCTGGAAGATCCGCAGGCGGTCATTCGTCTGGCAGCGCCGGTTCTGGCCCACCCCCTGCTAGAATCTTGGCATCGTTGATGATTTGCATTTGCAGAACTTGGTTACTTGTTGCAATCAAGGCAATATAAAGGCACGTTAGCCATACTCTTTCCGGGTATGCACCGATGACCACGCCGGTCCACGACTTCGACGACCCTCGACGCGCCGCCATTGTGCGACAGGCGAGATTGCACTTCATCTCAGAGGGCTACGCTGGCACCCGTATGGAGCCGATCGCCCGAGAGTCGGGAGTTTCGACAGCCACCCTCTACGCCTTCTTCGACAGCAAGGCGGTCCTGTTCGAAGCGGTCATCGACAACGCCTCGGAAGACTTCGCCCGCCATATGGCGGCGGTGCATACGACCTCGGGTACGCCGCGCGAACGCCTGACCGAATTTCTCAGCGGCTACGCCGAGTTCATGAGCAACAGCTTCGTCCGCTCGGTGTTTCGGCTGGTTCTGGCCGAGCGTCCGCGCTTTGAAGCCATCGCCATGCGGTTCTTCGAACGCGGACGTAACGATTTCGGCGCCGTCCTCATGGGCATGCTGACCGAAATGACCGAAGCGGGTCAGATGAAGGTCGAAAAGCCGTCCTGGGCGGCTGGCCAACTGATGGGCATGATCGAGCACCCGGTCTTCTTCGTACCCCTGGTGACAGGCGACGACGTCCTCGCCGAAAGGACGCCGCGCGCCATCGCTGAGGACGCGGTCGAGACCTTCCTGGCCCGCTACGCCACCTAGATTGCCGCCTAGGGCCAGAGACGGGTGCGCTTCCAGACGTCGCCGTCGCGCTCAAACCGAAGCCGGTCGTGCAGACGGAAGGCCCGATCGCGCCAGAACTCGATCTGCTGCGGCACGACCCGCCAGCCCGTCCAGCGGTCGGGACGCGGCACGTCCTGCCCGTCAAAGCTCGCCGTCTTCTCGGCCACGCGCGCTTCCAGCATGGCCCGGCTGTCCAGCGGGCGCGACTGGTCCGACGCCCAGGCGCCGATACGGCTTTCTCGCGCCCGGCTGGCGAAATAGGCGTCGGCCTCAGCGGCGCTGACCTGTTCCACGACGCCGCGCACCCGCACCTGACGGCGCAGGCTCTTCCAATGGAACACCAGGGCCGCCGACGGATGGGCCCACAGTTGCTCGCCCTTGGCGCTCTCCTGGTTGGAGAAGAAGGTGAAGCCGCGCGCATCCACGTCCTTCAGCAGGACGATCCGCGCATCCGGCATCCCCTCGGCGTCGATGGTCGCCAAGGTCATGGCGTTGGCGTCGTTCGGCTCAGACGCCTTGGCCGCTTCCAGCCAGTCGACAAACAGGCCGAAGGGCTCGGCGCGCTCGAACATGGTCTCGTCTGCATTGGCCGCCAGTTGCGCGGCATAGTCTTGAGCAGACGGGCTGGGCGGGATCACGGACTGGGTCATGAGACGAATCCCTACACCCGCATTTCCCTAACGTCATCAGGTGTGGACTAGACTGCGACATCAAGCTTCACCTTAAAACTGAAATTGCCGCTTCATTCGGCAGGGTTAACCAGGTCTTGACCATATTGGTCCGAGGCTGACGGCTATGTGCGCGGACGCCCTCACCCTCGAAAACGCCAGGTCGCTCTTGGGCCTGACAGGCCCGGTCGGCGCCGAGGGCCTGACGCTGGCGTTTCGTGCGGCGGTCAAGGCCGCCCGCCCCGATGCGCCCGGCGGCGACGCCGAGACCTTCCGCCGCGTCATCGCCGCCTATCGCCTGTTGCAGGCCCAGACCCTGGCCCTGCCCGCGCCCGCTTCGCACGCGAAGCCGACGCATTTCACGCCGCCGCCCGCGCCCGCCCCCTTGCTGGTCCTGACGCCGATGCATGCGATCAGCGGCGGCTGCGTCCGCACGATCGTCGGCGCCCGAACCCTGCTGGTTCACGCCCCGTCAGGCGTCCGCACCGGCGACAAGATCCGTCTGAAGGGCGGCGGCCCGAACGGGGCCGACGCCCTGCTGCCTGTGTTGATCCGCCCCGCTGATGGCCTGTCGGTGCTGGGCGGCGACCTGTTCATGACCTGGGCCGTGCCGCAGCGGATGATGGACGACGGCGGCCGCATCGAGATCATGACCCACGCCGGTCTGCGCTCGTCCTGGCTGGTCCCCGACATGGTCGAGCCGGTGCGCCTGCGCCTGAAAGGCCTGGGCCTGCCCGCGCGCGGAAATCGCCCCGCCGGCGACCTGTTTGTCAAGCTGGAAGCCTCCGCCGACCTGCCTTCGGCGGCCGAAGACCTGCTGCTGCGCTTCACGCGGGTCTGGACGCCGGAGCGCATCGCGGCCTAAGCGGTAAGCCATGTCGCACAACACCTTCGGTCACCTGTTCCGTGTCACCACCTGGGGCGAAAGCCACGGCCCGGCCATCGGCTGCGTCGTCGACGGCTGCCCGCCGCTGATCGCCCTGACCGAGGCCGACATCCAGCCCCTGCTTGATCTGCGCAAGCCCGGCGGCAGCCGCTTCGTCACCCAGCGGCAGGAGGCCGATCAGGTCCGCATCCTGTCCGGCGTCTTCGACGACGGAAACGGCCCCGTCACCACCGGAACCCCGATCAGCCTGATGATCGAGAACACCGACCAGCGCTCCAAGGATTACGGCGAGATCGCCCGCGCCTTCCGCCCCGGCCACGCCGACTACGCCTATCAGGCCAAGTACGGCGTGCGCGACCATCGCGGCGGCGGGCGCTCCTCGGCCCGCGAAACCGCCAGCCGCGTCGCGGCGGGGGCCGTGGCCCGCAAGGTTCTGGGCGAGACCATCCGCATCCGCGCCGGCGTGGTCCAGCTGGGCCCGCACCGCATCGCCGACGAGGCCCTCGACTTCGACGCCGTCTATGACAACGCCCTGTTCGCCGCCTCTGCGGACGTGGTCCCGGCTTGGGAAGCCTACCTGGACGGCGTCCGCAAGGCCGGCTCCTCCATCGGCGCCGTTGTGGCGCTGGAGGTCACGGGGGTCCCCGCCGGCTGGGGCGCGCCCCTTTACGCCAAGCTGGACGCCGAACTGGCCTCGGGCCTGATGTCCATCAACGCCGTCAAGGGCGTCGAGATCGGCGCGGGCTTCGGCGCCGCCGAACTGACGGGCGAGGACAACGCCGACGAGATGCGTCTGGGCGACGACGGCCTGCCGGTCTTCCTGTCCAACAGGGCGGGCGGGGTTCTGGGCGGCATCTCGACCGGCCAGCCGCTGACGGCGCGCGTGGCGTTCAAGCCCACCTCCTCCATCCTGACCCTGCGCCAGACCATCAACCGCGACGGCGCCCAGGTCGACCTGCGCACCAAGGGCCGCCACGACCCCTGCGTCGCCCTGCGCGGCGTGCCCGTGGTCGAAGCCATGGCCGCCATCGTCCTGGCCGACGCCATGCTGCGCCACCGGGCGCAGGTGGGGTAAGCTTCACCGTCATCCCGGCCGAAGCCTCGCACCGCGAGGCGCAGAGCCGGGACCGCCCAAGACGCCGCCCTCAGCATTTCTGGCGGTCCCGGATAGCGGCTGCGCCGCTTCCGGGATGACGTACCCTGCACGACACCCCTTTTCGCAACAGTTATTGTTACCTATATAGGTCTCGAACGGCGCGGCATAGGCTGCGCCACAGGGAGACCGCATCATGATCGACGTCAGACCTTTCAACACCCTCGGCGGCGCCAACCACGGCTGGCTGAACGCCAAACACCACTTCTCGTTCGCCAACTACTATGATCCCAAGCGCATGGGATGGGGCCGTCTGCGCGTCTGGAACGACGACGAGATCGGCGCCCGATCGGGCTTCCCGCCCCACCCCCACGCCGACATGGAGATCATCACCTATGTCCGCACCGGCGCCATCACCCACGAGGACTCGATGGGCAACAAGGGCCGCACAGGCGCGGGCGACGTTCAGGTGATGAGCGCAGGGACCGGCGTGCGTCACTCCGAGTTCAACCTGGAAAACGAGACGACCACCCTGTTCCAGATCTGGATCGAGACGGACAAACCGGGCGCCCCGCCGTCCTGGGGCCAGCGTGAGTTCCCCAAGAACGACCGCTCAGGCCGCTTCACCGTCGTCGCCTCCGGCGATCCGGCGGACGAGGCCCTGTCGATCAACGCCGACGCCAGGATTCTGGCCGCCACGCTGAAGGCGGGCGAAAGCCTGACCTATGACCTGGCCGCCGGTCGCCGCGCCTATCTGGTCCCCGCCGTGGGCCGGGTGGACGTCAACGGCGTGACGCTGAACGCCCGCGACGGGGCCGGCATCATCGACGAGGCTGTGATCACCATCACGGCCAGCGAAGATGCCGAACTGGTCATGGTCGACAGTTTGTAAGAACGGCCCTTCTCCCCTCCGGGGGAGAAGGTGGGCCGCGCCAGCGGCTCGGATGAGGGGGACCGCTGCCCCAATTTCAACATTGCAGCCCAAAGCTGACCGCCCCCTCATCCGTCATGCTTCGCACGACACCTTCTCCCCCGAGGGGAGAAGGATTCCCCAGGCCATGATCCCGCCGTCAGCCTCTGTTCACTTCCGTCGCGCAGAATAGGCGCCTCGGGAGATTCTCATGACCAAACCCTTCACGCGGGCGACCGCCCTTCTGGCCGTCGTCGGCGGTTCGCTGCTGCTGCAGGGCTGCATCGTCGGGGCCGTGGTCGGAACCGGCGCGGCCGTCGTCGGCGGCACGGTCAAGGCCACCGGGGCCGTGGTCGGCGCGGGCTTCGACGCCGTCACCACCTCGGACGAGGAAACCAAGGCCAAGCGCGAGCGCGAGCAGCGCGAATACGAACGCGAACAGCGTCGCTGCGAACAACGCCAGCGCCAAGGCAAGGACTGCTAAGGCCGCTCACACGCCAACTGGCCCTGTCGCGCCGCGCCGTTATCGGCCTAGGGTAGCGCCCCCCCTCCCCTGACGAGCCCGCCATGCAGATCGCCATCCTGACCCTCGACGGCTTCAACGAGTTGGACAGCTTCATCGCGGCGGGCATCCTGAACCGGATGAAGAGCCAAGGCTGGGCGGCCCACATCACCTGCCCCACGCCCGAAGTCACCTCCATGGCCGGCGTCACCATCCAACGCCAGATGCCGCTGGACTTCCTGGCCGAGGCCGACGCCGTTCTGATCGGCAGCGGGATCAAGACCCGCGACTACGCCGCCGATCCCGCCTTCCTGTCACGCCTGAACCTGGACCCGTCGCGCCAGCTGATCGGCGCCCAGTGCTCGGGAACCCTGCTGCTGGCCAAACTGGGGCTGATTGGCGACCTGCCCGCCTGCACCGACCTGACCACCAAGCCCTGGGTCATCGAGGCCGGCGTCAACGTCGTGGACGCCCCCTTCGTCGCCCATGGCAATGTCGCCACGGCGGGCGGCTGCCTCGCCTCCCAATACCTCGCCGCCTGGATGATCGCCCGCCTGGCGACCGTTCAGGACGCCGAAGACGCCATCCACTACGTCGCCCCCGTGGGCGAAAAGGCCGAATACGTCGCGCGCGCCATGGCGGCGGTGGGGCCGTATCTGGCGGATGGGAAGACGCTGGCGGCTTAGGGCTGCTCTCGCCCCGTAGGCGTCAAAAGGAACGTCCACTATGACTCGTGAGGGGGCCTGAGCGACCGCCCTTCAGAGCGGGTGGAGCAACAGGGGTGGCGGCAGTGGAAGGCGTTCTCGATCTTTGGGAACACTATCAGGTTTCGGCCTGTAGGGTGGACATACCCCCGGACGGTTGCCGCGACATCATCGTAAGTCTGCCATCGAGCGGTCCCAACTCCTGGACTTTATTTGCTCTGGCCGACACCACCGAGCGCAAGGTTGTCGCGTCAGATACGACCCTGTTGGGGGCCAGACTCAGGCCTGGCGCGATCCTGGACGCCGAGAATTTCCTTGGTCTTGCGCAGCAGAGCACTTCTCCTCCCGACGACATGCTCAAGCGCCTGGAGGAGTTCGTCCGGGTCGATAGCCATGTCGAGGAAGCTCTGGCCCTGCTCGCCCAGTCAGAGATACGCATGGGACAGTGCGCGCGGCAGGCGGGCGTGTCGGAGCGTTCTTTCCAGCGGCTGGTGGTGGAGAACACCGGCAAAACGCCGGTGTTCTGGCGGCAATTGGCGCGTGCGCGACGTGCCGCAAAATCTCTTTTCAGCACGGACGACATGGCGGCGGTCGCCTACGAGAACGGCTTCTCGGATCAGGCGCACTTGAGCCGTGAGATGCGTCGATGGTTCGGCTGTTCGCCATCGACCATCAGGCAGGATGCACAGTTGAATGCGGCCCTGTCGCAGAGCGGCTACGCTTAGGGCGGACTGACAGGGCTGCAGATCTCGACCAGGTAGCCATTGATGTCCGCGACATAGCTGACGGTTTGCCCCCAAGGCATCTTTTCAGGTGCGCTGATCGGGCGGGCTCCATTTGTCACCGCTCTCTGAAAGGCGCCCTCCACGTCATCGGTCTCGAAGGCGATCTCGAATACAGGCGCGTCCACCTCCGGACTTGCGGTACGCTTGCCCAGCTGATCCATGAGCTTTCTGGAACAGAAGGAAAGGCTCGTCGTCCCGGTGTCCAGTTCCGCGTAATCACCCTCACCATGGACCATGCGAACGTCCAGCCCGAATGCCGATTTATAGAAGTCGACACTGGCCGCGACATCATCGACATAGAATATGGTGTACCGCAATTTCATCATGCATTTCCTTATCTACTGCGGAATGCATACGACCTATGCAGCAGCGGCGTCTTGAAGAAATGCGACAGGATTTTGGCTAACCGCCTGCGCCCACGTTAACGGCGCCTAGGTCCAAGATCCCCTTTTCAACCCTAGCGGACGGTCAGCGGCCCGCTCCGCCCCCTACCTTACCCCGATATACTTGTGCGTCTGGACGCTGAGCCGCCATTGCGGGTGGGTCAGGCAGTATTCGATGGCGGCGGCGGTGTTGGCGGCCTGGTCGGGGCCGTCCATGGGTTGCAGCCAGAAACGCTCGAAATCGAGGCCCTCGAACCGCTCAGGCATGGCAAGGGCTTGCGGATAGACCAGCTTCAGTTCCTGGCCCGAGGTCTGGACCACGGGAGCGTCGGCCTTGGGACTGATGCAGATCCAGTCGATGCCCTCGGGCGCGGCCAGGGTGCCGTTGCTCTCGATGGCCACCTCGAACCCGCGCGCGTGCAGGGCCTCGATCAGGGGGGCGTCCAGTTGCATCAGGGGCTCGCCGCCGGTGCAGACCACCAGCTTGGGATCGCCCTCACGACCCCGCCACATGCCGGCGACATGGTCGGCCATCAGGTCGGCGGTCTTGAACTTGCCGCCGCCGTCGCCGTTCACGCCAACGAAATCCGTGTCGCAGAAGGTGCAGACGGCGGTGGCGCGGTCCCGCTCCAGCCCGCTCCACAGGTTGCAGCCGGCGAAGCGCAGGAAGACGGCGGGCCGTCCGGCCTGACCGCCCTCGCCCTGCACCGTCAGAAAGACTTCCTTGGCGGAATAGGTCACGCGCGCGCCGCCCACTCGTTATAGCCCGCCGCGCGCAGTTCGCAGGCCGGGCAGGTTCCGCAGCCGTAACCCCAGTCGTGGCGCTGCGTCCGGTCGCCCAGATAGCAGGTGTGGCTGGCCTCCACGATCATCTGAACCAGCGCCGCCCCTCCGATCCGCTCGGCCAGGGCCCAGGTCTCGGCCTTGGTCAGGAACATCAGCGGCGTCTCGATCGGCGACGGCTTGGCCAGACCCAGGGTCAGGGCCTGGCTCATGGCCTGGATGGTGTCGTTGCGGCAGTCGGGATAGCCCGAGAAGTCGGTCTCGCACATGCCGCCGATCAGAACCTCCAGTCCCCGACGATCCGCCAGCGCCGCCGCCGCGACCAGAAAGATCAGGTTACGCCCCGGCACGAAGGTGTTGGGCAGGCCGCGTGCGTCGGCTTCGATGGCGCGATCCGTGGTCATGGCCGTCTCGCCGATGGCCCCGAAACCGGTCAGGTCGACCACGTGATCCGGCCCCAGCCGGTCGGCCCATTGCGGCAGGACGTTCACCATCTCCGACCGCACGGCCTGGCGCGCCTGCATCTCGACCGCATGACGCTGGCCATAGTCGAAGCCGATGGTCTCGACCCGATCATAACGCTCCAGCGCCCAGGCCAGGCAGGTGGCGCTGTCCTGACCACCAGAAAACAGGACAAGGGCAGAGGTTTCAGAAGCTTGCGGCGTAACGCTCATGACGAACCTGCGGTCGGCCAAGGGCCGCGCGCATCCAAAAGGAACAGGGAAAGATCGGATCAGAGCCACCCTATACGCCAGTCCGCGCCGGGCCGCAAAAGCTGCATCTCTCGGCTTTTCATCAATGTGAGCATTTCCAGCTTCGCCTTAACCCTTTCGCAAAGCGTTCTCAGCAAATGTAAAAATCCATATTGGAGTGCCGGCCGTATGCCGACGATCGAAGTGCTGACCGAGCGCGTAGAGCCGGTGACCGCCGCCACCATGGCGAGCGCGGTCTTTGCGCGTTTCGAGCGCGAGCCGGACACTCTGGTCATCCCCGTTGTCGACGGCGACCGGCCTCTGGGCCTGATCGAACGCAGTGACTTCCTGATGAAGCTGGCCGGCCCGCTGGGCCAGAGCCTGTACGGCGCTCGCGAAGTCACCCACATCATGGACGACGAGCCCGCCGTGGTCGAAGCCGGCGTCCGGATCGACGCCTTTTCCGACATCATCCTGAAGAGCGGCCCCGGCGCCCTGATGCGCGGCTTCATCGTCACCCGCAACGGCGCCTATCGCGGCGTCGGCACGGCGGTGTCCCTGCTGCGCGCCGTCAACGCCATCCAGCGCCAACAGACCCACGACCTGACCGAGCAGGTGCGCGCCCTCGGCGACGCTGAAATTCAGGCCGCCGCCTCCATCCGCGCCAAAAGCCAGTTCATGGGTCTGATGAACCGCGAACTGCGCACGCCCATGAACGGGGTGCTGGCAGTGGCCGAACTGCTGCGCCGCCAACCGCTGAATGACGCGGCCCTGGCCCATGTCCAGACCATCATCGATTCTTCCGAGGCCCTGCTGGGCACCCTGCAGGACGCACTCGACCTGGCCCGCGCCGAGGCCGGCGAACTGGAGCTGTCGCCCGCGCCGACGCCGCTACGCGCCGTGATGGACGAGGTCCAGTCCCTGTGGGCGCCCCGCGCAGCCCAGGACGGCGTCGCCCTTATGATCGGTTATGAGGGCGACACCGAACTGGCCGGCGTTCTGGACGGCGCGCGCCTGACCCAGGTGTTCAACAACCTGATCGGCCACGCCCTGAAATTCGCCCGCAACGGCATGGTGGAAGCCAGCCTGAAGGCCGTTGTCATTGGCGATCAGGTCCGCCTGGAGGCCCGAGTCCGCGACGACGGCCCCGGTATCGATCCCGCCCGCATCGACCAGATCTTCGACCACGCCGCCGGCCCCGACGGCGGGGGCCTCGGCCTGTCGATCTGCCGCCACCTGGTCGAACAGATGGACGGCCGCATCTGGGCCGAGAACAACACGGGTCGCGGCGCCACCTTCGCCTTTGATCTGTCGGCGCCGCGCGCCGTGATCCAGCAGGAAGAACCGTCCAATGTCTCTACCTTGGACGAACTGGACTTGCAGGCCCGCCCCCACGTCCTGATCGCCGACGACAACGCCACCAACCGCGTCGTGGCCCAGGCCCTGTGCGAGATGTTCGGCTGCACCTCGGAAACCGTCGAGGATGGTCAGGAAGCCCTGGAGGCCGTTCAGGTCCGCTCGTTCGACCTGATCCTGATGGATATCAAGATGCCCCGCATGGACGGGGTTCAGGCCACCCTCGCCATTCGCGCCCTGTCCAGTGACAGCCGCAACATCCCCATCGTGGCCCTGACCGCCAACGCCGATCCCGAGGACGCCACGCACTATCTGGCCGTCGGCATGGCCGCCGTGGTCGAAAAGCCGATCAAGCCGGAGCGGCTGCGCATGGCGATGAACGCGGCCCTCGCCGCCGAACCAGCAGCCGCAGCGGATACGTCTGCGGCGCGGAAACGTCCCGCCGCCTGATCGGCCAAGCGCCACTGGACAAGACCCCGAACCGCAGGCCACCAAGGCAGGCGCTGTCGCGATCGGCACGATCGTAGCCAGCCTCAGCCAAAGGCGTGTCAATGACGGATCAATTTCTGACCACCCTGTTGCCCCAACTCGCCTCTGGCGCGGCGCACACTCATGCTTTGGGCTTTCAGTATGAAGGACTGGACGCCGACAGGGTGCGTCTGCGCGTGCCCTACCGCGCCGATCTGGTCGGCGATCCGGAGACCGGCGTCCTGGCAGGGGGCCTGGTCACGACCTTGCTTGATCATGTCGGCGGCCTGGCCGTCTGGGTCGGGCTGAAGACCTATCAACCGATCGCCACCTTGGACCTGCGCGTTGACTATATGCGCGCGGCCATCCCGGGGCGCGATCTGATCGCCGAGGCGCGCTGCTACCGGCTGACGCGCAGCATCGGCTTTGTCCGCGCCTGGGCCTTTGAGGACGACCCCGCCGATCCCGTGGCCGCCGCCCAGTCCGCCTATGTCATCAGCGCCGAGGGCGACCACCGCGCCGGCGCCAATCTGCGCGCCAAGTCTAGCCGCACCGCAGGAGACGCCGCATGACCGCCCCCCTGCTGGACAGCCTGCCCTACGCCCGCTTCCTCGGTCTGCGGACCCAGCTGAACGGCGACGCCCTGACCGTCGTCATGCCCTTCGCGGACCATCTGATCGGCAATCCCATGCTGCCGGCCCTGCACGGCGGATCGACCGCCGCCCTGCTGGAGATGACCGCCGTCGCCCAGGTCTCGCTCAGCTATCCGCGCCTGCGCCTGCCCCGCCCGATCAATGTCACCGTGGCCTATTTGCGCTCAGGCAAGCCCGCGGACGTCTTCGCCCATGCCCGCATCAACAAGGCCGGGCGGCGCGTCGCCTACGTCGTCGCCGAAGCCTGGCAGGAAACGCGCGACCAACCCATCGCCTCCCTGACCGCCCACTTCCTGCTCGACGACAATGACAACGCCACTTAAGGTAGTTAACACATCCTCAGGTTGAAACGTAACCATTGGTAAACAAAACGCTACCAGACACCCTTAATACGCGTTAAGAAATGACGGGATTTTCTTTATTGAGGGGTAAAGTCATGGACCGCACCGAAGTCATCGCCAGCGTCGCCGGCGACCTGTACGCCACCGAAAAAGCGGTGGATGACGCCATCACCCACGCCACCACCCTGGTTCAGTCGATGATCGGCGCCCGCGCCGCCCTGTCGATCTCGCCGGTGTCCGGCGCCGCTTCGCAGGCCAAGGCCGTCGAGGCCATCATGGCCCTCAGCACCGCGCGCGACGCCGTCGTCGCCTGCCACGCCGAGCTGCAAAAAGACCACCGTCGCCTCGGCTACGGCACCTACGCCGCTGGCCCGCTGAACAAGCCGGAAGAGTGGGACGACCGTCCGATGACCCGCAAGGCCGACCACCTGCGCGTCGCGTGAAATAATCGTAACCTAGAGGATCGGCTCTCCGGTTCTCGGTGACACTGCGATATGCTCGCCCCCATTGTCAGACGACAGTGGGGGCGATTCATGTTTGACACTTGGCCGGCATTAGTCGGCGCCGCCTTCATGGTCGTTGTGGGGATGTTCGCCTTGCTCCAGGGCGGACGACCGGAACGCATCGGCGCGGGCGCATACTTGTTCGCCTGGTTCGCGTCCCTGATGGCCCAAACCTCAGGCAGCTATTTTGGGGTGCAGTGGGGCGTTTTCGCCATCGACGTCGCGCTCCTCATCATCTTCGGCGCCATGGTCTGGAAGGCGCCGCGGTCCTGGCCCGTCTGGGCCTGCGCCCTGCAACTATTGGCCGTCACCAGCCACGTGATGATCATGTTGGACCTGCGCACGCCGATCTCGGCCTTCTACACCGTGGTCAACATGACCGGCTACGGCATCATGCTGGCCATCGCCATCGGAACCTTTTGGGCCTGGCAGGAACGCCGCGCCATCGGTGCTGACGCGGACTAGGTGGATATTCCTATCGACGCACGATAGACTACGGACGTCGCCGCTAGGGAAACGCTCGTGCCCCTCTCTCACGCCAAGCTCTGGAAGGCCCTGGACGCCCTGGCCCATCGCGAGGGAACCTCGCCCTCCGGTCTCGCGCGGCGAGCTGGCCTGGACGCGACCAGCTTCAACCCCTCGAAACGCTTTGGCCCCGGGGAACCGCCGCGTCCGCGTTGGCCCTCCACCGAGAGCCTGACTCGGGTGCTGGAGGCGACAGGCCTATCGCTGGGCGGCTTTGCAGCGCTGGCCGATGACGCGCCGCCCGAATCCGCCTCCATTCCCCTGCTAGGCTTGGCTCAGGCGGGCGTCGACGGTTTCTTCGACGACGCCGGGTTGCCGCTGGCCGAGGGCTGGGAACTGACCGACCTGCCACGCGTGAAGGACAGCCTGCTAAGCCTTCAGATCGCCGGCGATTCGATGACGCCTCTCTATCGCGAAGGCGACAAGGTCATCGTCGACCGCGAGGCGACCGATGTGCGCAAGGGCGACCGTGTCGTGGTCCGCACCACCGGCGGCGAGACCCTGGCCAAGGAAATCGCCGCCCTGAAAGCCCGCGAAGTGACCTTGGCTTCGATCAATCCCGCCTATCCGCCACGCGCCCTGCCCCGCCGCGACATCCTGTGGATGGCCCGCATCCTGTGGGTCAGTCAGTAAGGCGCTAAACGAAAAAGAGCCGCCCCACCGGGGCGGCCCTCATCAGATTCAGGTTTGGAGTCTTTAGTTCTGCGCGACGTAGCGGGCGTTCACCCAGCCGCCGCCGGCGATCTGCACCCACTCGCCCTGCGAACCCACAGCGGTGAAGGGCTGGCCGGCCGACAGGCTGCCGGTCTGGCGATAGTTGGCGCCAGGGCCCGTGCGGATACGCAGGTTCGAGGTGGCGCGGTACGAGTTGGCGGCGGCCTGGTTGGCCGAACGCGCGCGCTGCTGGTTGCAGCCGATATAGGAACCGGCGGCGGCGCCGGCGCCCGCGCCGACCACGGCGCCGAGGGCGCGCTCATTCTTGGACACCTGGCTGCCGGCCAGGCCGCCCAGCACGGCGCCGATCGCGGCGCCCGCTTGCTGGCGACCGCCCGGGGCGTCGCAGTTGGTGATGCCGTTGGCTTGAGGCATGGCGCTGGCGGTCATCGGCACGGCGGCCGAACCCAGAGCGGCGAGCATTGCGGTGGCGGCAAGGCCCGTTTTGAAGAACTTCGACATGTCTCTCTCCTGTCATCGACTATCGTGAGGAGGACAATGCGCCAGCGAAGCTGAAGGCTCCCCCGGCCTCGCCGTTATATTCGGTTCATGTTTGTTTGGGCCTACCGCACATTTTTTGGGCCTACCGCCCTTCGGGCTACTTGAGGCCAGCTAGACACCCGCGTCATCCCGGAAACGGCAAAGCCGTTATCCGGGACCGCAAGAAGCGCCACCGTCGGTGTCCTGGGCGGTCCCGGCTCTTCGCCTGCGGCTCCGGCCGGGATGACGGAGCCGTTAAGCCGCCAGTTCGCCGTTCGCGCCCGCTTCGATCAGGACGATGGTCTGGGGCAGACCATAGATGGCCGCGAACGACCCGAAGCGCGGCCCCTGCGAAGCGCCCAGCAGCACCTCGTAGAGCGCCTGGAACCAGGCCCGCAGCGGCTCGAACTCATGTGCCTTGCCCACCGCATAGACCTCGCCCTGGATGGCCTCGCCGTCGGTCGTGTCGGCCGGAAGAGCCTTCAAGCGTCCGGCCAGGTCCAGCAGCGCCGCCTTCTCCTTGTCGTCGGGCAGACGATAGGTCTTCGAGGGCTTCACGAAGTCCTCGTAGTAGTTCAACGCATAGCCCATCAGACGGTCCAGCACCGGCTCGTTCTCGGGCGCGGCGTCCGGCAGGTATTTGGCGAAATAGGCCCACAGCTGGTCCTTGCTGGAGGCGTTGGCCACGCCCACCAGGTTCAGCAGCAGGGCGAAGGACACCGGCGAGGCGCTCTCGGGCGGTTGACCCGAGTGAATGTGCCAGACGGCGTTGTCGATCTGCTTGGCCGGTTCCTGCGTCTTGTACTGCTCGATGAAGGACAGATAGTCGTCCGTCGCGCGCGGAATGACGTTGAAGTGCAGGCTCTTGGCCGACTTCGGCGACTGGAACATGTACCAGCTCAGGCTCTCGGGCGTGCCGTAGCGCAGCCACTCGTCCATCGTCAGGCCGTTGCCCTTGGACTTGGAGATCTTCTTGCCCTCAACGTCGAGGAAGAGCTCGTAGTTGAAGCCTTCCGGCGGCGTGCCGCCCAGGGCGCGACAGATCTTGCCGCTCTCGCGCACGCTCTCGATCAGGTCCTTGCCCGACATCTCATAGTCGACGTCCAGCGCGGTCCAGCGCATGGCCCAGTCGGGCTTCCACTGCAGCTTCACATGCCCGCCGGTGACGGGCAGCTCGGTGCGGCCGCCAGCCGGATCGTCAAAGACGATGGTGCCGCGCTCGACGTTGCGTTCCAGCGTCGGCACCTGCAGCACATGGCCGGTGATCGGGCTGATCGGCAGGAAGGGCGAATAGGTGGCGCGGCGCTCCTCGCCCAGGGTCGGCAGCATGATGCCCATGACCTTGTCGAAGCGTTCCAGCAGGGTCAGCAAGGTCGCGTCGAACCGGCCCGAGCGATAGGTCTCGGTCGAGGACATGAACTCGTACTCGAAGCCGAAGCTGTCGAGAAAGGCGCGCAGGCGGGCGTTGTTGTGCGCGCCGAAGCTGTCGTGCGTGCCGAACGGATCGCGCACCTTGGTCAGCGGCAGATGCAGGTCTTCGCGCAGCATCTCCGGGTTCGGCACCCCCTCGGGCACCTTCCTCAGACCGTCCATGTCGTCGCTGAAGGCGATCAGGCGCGTGCGCCAGTGGTCGCCGGTCAGGGCGCGAAACGCATTGCGCACCATGGTCGTACGCGCGACCTCGCCGAAGGTGCCCATGTGCGGCAGGCCCGACGGTCCGTAGCCCGTCTCCAGGATCACCGGCCGGTTCAGCGCCTCGAAGGTCGCCAGAGCCTCATCCGCCTTGCCAGCGTCGATCAGCAGCTTCGCCGCATCGCGCTCCGCATCCGACAGCCGTTTTTTGAGCACGTGGGCCAGCAGGTTGCGCGCTTGCTCAAACGGCCACGAACGGGCCTCACGGGACAGGGTTTCAAGGTTCTGAAGCATGAACCGGCTTTGCAGCCTTGAACGCCCGCGGTCAACCGCAGCGGGCGGATCAGAGCCGCAGCGGCTCGCATGACAGGCATTTAAGTAGGCGCGGCCCACCCGCCGTGTTCATCCTGCGCCATGATCAAGCTGAACCGCAGATTGGCGCTTTTCGGGGGGCTCTCAGCCGCCGGATGCACCACCGCTCCCTCGCACCCCGAAGGCGTATCCGAGTTCAGCCTCGCGCTACAGGCTCGCCTGCCGCGCCAACCGCCTTTCCTGGCCGTGTTCGAGCGCGGCGACAGGACACTGGGCTTCGTGGCGACGGAGCACTCGATCAATGGCGAGCATCCGACTTTTGCCCTGGTGCGAACCGCCTTCCAGGCGGTTCAGCCTGGCGCTGTCATCGTCGAGGGCGTGAAGACGGCGCTCGGGGAATGGCCGCGCCCAATCACCGAGGGGGCGCGGCGACTGAAGGCCTCAGCCGACCCCTATGCCAGCGGAGAAGCGCTCTACACGGCGCAGTTGGCGATGGATCACAACATCCCCCTATGGGGCGGCGAGCCGTCCGACCAGGACATCTACGCCGCCCTTCTGGCGACAGGCAGAGACCCGCAGGACGCCTTCTATGCCTTCCTTTTCGGGCCGCTCGCCCAGAGCATGATGGAGGGCCACATCACAGGGCCCGCCGATCCCCGCTTCGATCCTTGTTTCGAGCGTTGGGCTCGATGGATCGCACGCGACCTGGCCCCCACGCCTGACGTCAGCGCCCTCGCCTTCCGCGCATGGTATCGCGACCGGACGGGCCTAGACTTGAACGCCGATCCAAACTGGCTGGCGAACAATGATCCCGACCATGCTGGGCCGGTTCAAAAGGAGCTCAAACAGCACTCGCGGATCAGGGATCAGCACCTGTTCGACCTGATCCGGTCACGGATGGACACGCATGGCCGCGTCCTCGTGGTCTATGGCGGCAGCCATATCGCCACGATGTGGAGCCCTCTTGTCCGCCAACTGGGCCGCCCTCGCCTGATCGGAGGCGCCTAGAGCCGCGCCGAGGCGTCCTTCGGCAGTTGCATCAGGTTCTCGAAGGTCATGACCAAATCGCCGTCCTGATTGCGGACCCAGGTCTTGGTCTTGACCGTGCCACGGTCGGGGCGGCTCTGCGACGGAGTGACGGCCAGGATTTCGCGGCGCGCCGTCAGGGTGTCGCCAGGCCGCACCGGGCGCAGCCAGCGCAGGTCGTCGATGCTGAGGCCCAGCATGGGCGTGGCGCCGAAATAGGCGGCGTCGACATATTCGCGCATCACTCGTGAGGCGACGTGCCAACCGCTGGCGATCAGGCCGCCGAACCGGCCCTCGGCGGCGGCGGCGGCGTCGATATGCATGGGCTGGGGGTCGAACTGCTGGGCGAAGGCGATGATCTCAGCCTCGGTGATGGTGAAGGGCGCGCCTTCCCAGCTCTCGCCGACGGCCAGGTCATCCAGATAGCGATCGGCCATGTCGTCTTCCTCATGCAAACTGGGGGCTCAGATAGACGCTTCATACGACGCGGCCAACCGCTGCGTGCCTTGACCGGGCGGCGCGGGCATGGCCTTTGCCCCACCTCATGCTGACCTCAGATTTCGATTTCGACCTGCCCGATGACTGCATCGCGCTGCGCCCCGCCGAGCCGCGCGATTCCGCGCGCCTGCTGGTGGTCAGGGACGGCGCGCTGGACGACCGGATCATCCGCGACCTGCCGGACTTCCTGCAACCCGGCGACGCCCTGGTGTTCAACGACACGCGGGTGATCCCGGCGCGCCTGTCGGGCGTGCGCCAGCGGCCCAACCCCGTGGTCGGCGGGCCAGAGGGCGACACCCTGACCGTCGAGGTCGAGGCCACCTTGCACCACCGCGACGCCCCCGACGTCTGGTCTGCCTTCATGAAGCCGGGCAAGCGGCTGAAGGTCGGCGACCGGGTGCGCTTCGGGCGACAGTTTGACGGCGCCTGCGAATTGGGCCGTCTCGACGCTACGGTCGAGGCCAAGGACGAGGACGGCCTGATCACCCTGCGCTTCGACCTGGCCGGGCCGGCGCTGGACGACGCCATCCGCGACGTCGGGGTCATGCCCCTGCCCCCCTATATCGCGGCCAAGCGGCCCGAGGACGATCGCGACCTGAAGGACTATCAGACGGTCTTTGCGACCTATGACGGCTCGGTGGCCGCCCCCACGGCGGGCCTGCACTTCACCCCGGCCCTGCTGGAGGCGATCCGCGCGCGCGGCGTCAGCACCCATGCCGTGACCCTGCACGTCGGCGCCGGCACCTTCCTGCCGGTCAAGGCCGACGACACCGCCGACCACAAGATGCACTCCGAGTGGGGCGAGGTCTCGCCCGAGACCGCCGCCGCCCTTAACGCCGTGCGCGCGGCGGGCGGCCGCATCGTCTGCGTCGGCACCACCTCGCTTCGCCTGCTGGAAAGCGCCACCACCGAGGACGGCGTGGTCCAGCCCTTCCACGGCGACACCGCCATCTTCATCACGCCCGGCTACCGTTTCCGCGCCTGCGACGTGCTGATGACCAACTTCCACCTGCCCAAGTCGACCCTCTTCATGCTGGTCTCGGCGTTTGCGGGCATCGGCACGATGCGCGCCGCCTACGCCCACGCCATCGACAGCGGCTATCGTTTCTATTCCTATGGCGACGGGAGCCTGCTGTTCCGTCAGTAGGTCGATAAGGGGGAAGATCATGCACTATCTGAAGACCGCCTCGTTCGGCGGCCTGTTCACCGTCGCCTTCGGCGTCGCCGCCGCCTTCCAGATCACCTTTTCGATTCTGGGCGTGGTGCTGGCGTTTCTGGCGCCCGGCCTGTTCTACATGAACGGCGCCGCCGCGACTTCGGCCATGGGCGCGATCGGCGTCCTTATCTTCCTGCTGGTGGTCGGTCTGTGCGTGAACGCCGCCATGTCAGCGCTCGGCGCCCTGGCCGTCATGAGCGTGCGCCGCTTCCTGCCCGCCGCCAAAACGGTCTAAATGAGCCCCATGGACGATCTGCCTGACGATTTCGCCGCCTCGCTCGACATCCTCGCCTCGGCGGCGAGCGAGATGCAGGACCCGTGGTGGATATTCGGCGGCGCGGCCATGGTGCTGTGGGGTCTGCGCGACTGGCGCGCGCCCGACATCGACGTACTGTGCAGCCCGCGCGACGCGCGTCGCCTGATCGAGGCCCTGCATGGCGAAGTCACTCCGGACCCTGGCGAGGGCCTGTTCCGTTCACAAGTCTTCGGCCAGATCCTGACGACGCCGGTGCCGCTGGACGTCATGGCCAACATGGACGTGCGCGCGGGCGGCGACTGGGTTCCGGTGACCTTCTCGACCCGCGTGCCGATCGCGCTGGAGGACTTCACCGTCTTCACTCCCTCGATCAACGAGCAGATCGAAACCTGCCGCCTGTTCGGCCGCCCCAAGGACCTGCTGCGCGCCGAAATGCTGGAAAGTCTGCGGGGCTGAGGCCGCACTTCATCCTCCCCCGTTCACGGGGGAGGGGGACCGCGTAGCGGTGGAGGGGGCGGCTGCACGCACACCTTCGACCCCGCGACACATGAGCAAAGCCAGAATTTTTAGCCGCAACGCTGGTTCCGCCCCCTCCACCATGCTCCGCATGGTCCCCCTCCCCCGCTTCGCAGGGGAGGATCGCATCCAAGCCTGATGACAGACGCGCCGTTCCGTGGTTGAGCACTCAGAAATTCCGGCGCGCCGGGATGAGCGGAGTTCAATGTTGCCCTTTCCCTTCCAGATCAACGCCACCGAAGGCCGCGCCCGCACCGGGGTGCTGAAGACCACGCGCGGCGACATCCGCACCCCCGCCTTCATGCCCGTCGGCACCGCCGCCACGGTCAAGGCGATGACGGTGGATCAGGTCAAGCAGACCGGCGCGGACATCCTGCTGGGCAACACCTATCACCTGATGCTGCGCCCCGGCCCGGAGCGGATGGAGCGCCTCGGCGGCCTTCACAACTTCATGCGCTGGGACAAGCCGATCCTGACGGACTCCGGCGGCTTCCAGGTCATGTCCCTGTCGGGCATCTCCAAGCTGACCGAGGAGGCCGTGACCTTCTCCAGCCATATCGACGGGTCCAAGCACGTCCTGACCCCGGAACGCTCGATCCAGATTCAGGCCGACCGTCTGGGATCCGACATCGTCATGCAGCTGGACGAATGCGTCGCCTGGCCCGCCGAGGAAAAGCGCGCCCGTCAGGGCATGGAGCTGTCCGCTCGCTGGGCGCTGCGGTCGAAGAACGCCTTCGGCACGCGCGACACGCAGGCCCTGTTCGGCATCCAGCAGGGCTCGACCTATGAAAACCTGCGCCGCGAATCCTCGGAACGCCTGCAAGAGATCGGCTTCGACGGCTATGCGCTTGGCGGCCTGGCCGTCGGCGAAGGCCACGAAGCCATGTGCGAGGTGCTGGATTTCGCCCCCGAGTTCCTGCCCAAGGACCGCCCCCGCTATCTGATGGGCGTCGGCAAGCCGATCGATCTGGTCGAGGCGGTCTATCGCGGCGTCGATATGTTCGACTGCGTCCTGCCTACCCGCGCCGGCCGCCACGGTCAGGCCTGGACCTGGGACGGGCCGATCAACCTGAAGAACGCCCGCTTCGCCGAGGACCAAGACCCATTAGACATGGGCGTGATCTGCCCGGCGTCCAACGACTACTCAAAGGCCTATCTGCACCACCTGATCCGCGCCGACGAGATTCTCGGCAAGGTGCTGCTGAGCTGGCACAACATCGCCTTCTTCCAGGCCCTGACGGCGGCGATGCGCGAAGCCATCAGCGAGGGCCGTTTCGAGCAGTTCCGGCGCGACTTCCGCGCCCGGCACATCAAGGCCTAGGCGTCAGCCTCGACGCGGCACGAACCCCGCCGGAGCCGCCGGCGGGGCGCAGTTGCGCTGCATCCCCACCCCCTTCAGGAAGGCGCGGCGTCGCAGCCCCGCCTGAATCGCCGACTGCACATGCTTGCTGTGGGCGTCCGCGCCGGTCAGGCGTCGCACCCAGCTGCGCGCCGGGATGAAGTCCGTCACCGCGTCCCGCACCGCGCCCAAGGTGGCCGAGGCTGCGGCATCCGCCGCCCGCTCGCTCAGATAGGAGCCGTCCTGCGACGGCGGCGCGTCCGTATCCGGCCCCAGGGCCTCGTCCAGCCGCGCGATCTCCGCGGCGATGGTGCGGCAGTGGTTCAGGTTGCGCAGGTCGTAGGGGTTGGACTCCGCCTGCAGCAGGACGGTCGGTATCTCCTGACGACGCAGGTTCAGGTCATCCAGCGGCGCCGTGACGGCGTCACCCAGCCCCGCGCCCACCTGTTCAACCCCGCCCCGCGCCGAGGCTCCGGCGTTGCATCCAGCCAGGACAAGCGAAAGGGCGGCGGCGGAAACGAGGAGGGCAATTTGGCGCATCCGGCCTTAGACCACGACGCGCCGCGATGGTGAAGGCTGATGCGGCCCGCCGCTGTCCTCAGCCCGACTGAAGCGCGTTCTTGTAGATGCGCCCGCCCTTCATGATCAGCCGCAGATTGGCTTCCGGGTCCGCCACCAGGGCGATGTTGGTCAGGGGATCGCCATCGACGATCAGGAGATCGGCGTAGGCCCCGGCTTCGATGACCCCGAGCTTGCCCGGATAGGGATTGCGTTCGCCCGAAAGGGCCAGGAGCTCGGCGTTCCGGCCCGTCGCCATGAGCAGGACCTCGCCGCTGGAATACCAGCGCGTCATCTGGGCCAGGATGGCGCCCTGGTTCTTCGTCGCCGCCAGGGTGATCAGACCCAGATCGGCGGTCATCAGCTCCATCATCGACATGGCGCACAGCATCGAATGCCAGTGGGCGTCGATCAGCCCGGGCATCAAGGTCCGGCCGCCGCAGTCGATGATCTGGACGCCTTCGATCGGACGGTCGGCGCCGCTCAGCACCGCAGTGATCCTGCCGCCTTCGACCAGCACGCTGCGACCGCCGTGCAACCGAGCCGTAACGCCGTCGAAGAGACGAAGATTGGTGAAAAGCACCGGCTGACCTGTCGCCTGCGGCCGACCATAGGCTCGACCCGCAGCGAATGCAGCTGCCCCCGCCCCTGCGGCGATGAGCATATGCCGACGCGACAGCGGTCCTGCAGACGCCGAACTGCTCCTGGACCTATCCATCTTGCCTGCCTCCACCCTTGAAGAACGACGTTTGCGCAACCTACACCCTCGGCCGCACAATCGGAAATCACCTGAGACCTCCATTCAAACCCTGCCTGTTCCGGGCGAGGGCGGCAGGGGCGTCCCGATCGCCCTCAACGATCAGGGATCGCCTCGGACGCCTGAGGGTGAAGCTGCAGGATCGCAGCTTCATGTTCAGCGATGAGGGCGAAGAGCGCGGCCCTGGCGCGATCATCCGCCACAAGCCCTCTCAGCCTGCGGAAGCGGACGACCTCTCCCTGGTGTTCGTCGCAGGCCTTGCACATCCACACGCAACCTCCAGGATCAATGGTTGTTCGACGCAGTTGAAAAGAAATATTCGCGCGACGGGACCGCGCAGCAGCCTTGAAGGGATCGCTAGACCGGTCTCCAGCCGTGGAGTTGTCCTGGCCCAAGCGTGACCGAACGGAACCAACCGCAGTCAGCGCCGCTTCAAGGGCCAGGAGACGTCGAAGGTCGTTTTCTTCCCGCCCCTCAAACGCGACGTTCCCTAGCAGATTGGCATTGATGCGCTCCCACGATCACCTGGCCGCCTTGAGAGCGCTCCAGCAGAACGCTCTGAACATGGCCCGCCTTACGCCCTTTCCCGCTGACCGCGATCGATTTCAAAGGATCGCAGAGCGCTATCGCGAAGAGGCCGCCCGGCTGGATCAGGCCGTCCGCCCACCCCGGACCTGACGCTGTCCAGGCGTCGCCCCTTGTCTCTTCGACATATCGAGCGTCTTCTCGCCCATGGGTCAGGAGAAGAGGGCGATGGTCCACCGAGAAGCTCACCGTGTTGATCGCATCGGCTGGCTGCGCGCCGCCGTGCTCGGCGCCAACGACGGTCTGGTCTCGACCGCCAGCCTGGTCGTCGGCGTCGCGGCGGCCTCAACCGGCCACAGCAGCGTCCTGATCGCGGGCGTCGCCGGACTGGCGGCCGGCGCCATGTCGATGGCGGCGGGCGAATATGTCTCGGTCAGTTCCCAGTCGGACACCGAGAAGGCTGACCTCGCGCGTGAAACTTCCGAACTGGCGGGCGACCACGAGGCCGAGTTGCGCGAACTGGCCGGCATCTATGTCGGGCGCGGCGTGGCGCCCGACCTGGCCGCCGAAGTGGCTCAACAGATGATGAGCCACGACGCCCTGGGCGCCCATGCCAGGGATGAGCTGGGCATCTCCGAGATCACCACTGCGCGTCCGATCCAGGCGGCGCTCACCTCCGCCGTCACCTTCTCGGCCGGCGCCGCCCTGCCGCTGGTCGTGGCGGCCGTCGCTCCCATGTCGGGACTGGTCGTCTGGGTCGCCGGTTCGGCTCTGGCCGGTCTGGCCGCACTGGGCGCCCTGGGCGCCAGGGCAGGCGGCGCGCCCATGGGCCGATCTGTCGTGCGGGTCGTCTTCTGGGGCGCCCTGGCCATGGCCATCACCGCCGGGGTGGGCCGCCTCTTCGACGTCGCCGTCTGACCAGAAGCGCGCCACCAGGGCGAGGCGCCCGGTGATCTGCCGCTGCGGCGTGCGAATGCCCCCTTGCCGGAGTTCGCAGGTCGAAAACGCCGCAAAGTCGACGCGCCGCCGCAACCAAGCCTCAGGACGACCCGTCCGAATCGGACTGAAGACGCCTGGAAACCGGGATAAATTATAAGGGGAAGATGGTACGCCCCCTCGGGCTCGAACCGAGGACCCTCTGATTAAAAGTCAGACGAAATATTGATTTCATTGGGTTTCAGGCCATTTCACGAGAATCCATTACTCACTGTTTTTATTAGATTTTCAAATTCAAATATCGTCAGGGGTGTTCAGGCTGCTTCTGCTTTCTGTGTCCCATATGTGTCCCAAATCGCTTTGGGACACAGACAAATCTGGCATACTCGTCGGATGCCCAAAGTCAGATTGACAGACAAGTTCGTCGCTTCGGTCGTCGCGCCGGCCAGGGCACGCATTGAGATCTATGATGAAAACCCGATTGGCGCGGGTCTCATGCTGAGAGTCAGCGAGACGGGGAGAAAAACCTGGGCGATCCGCTACCGGACGGAAGACGGCGACGAGCGCCGCTTCAGTCTGGGCCTCTACCCCGACCTTTCGCTCGCCGATGCCCGAAAACGCTGCGCTCAAGCTCGCCTTCAGGCCTTGGATGGGGTGGATCCCGCAGGAGAGAAGCGCCGCAAGAAGGTCGAGCGCCGCTCCCAAACCATCAAGACATTTCGGGACCTCAGCCTCGCCTATTTCGAGGCCACCGAGCGCGGCGAATGGAAGCCGCGCGGAAAGCGCAAGCGGGCGTCCACGATCGCTGGCGAGAAATGGCTTTGGACCAAGCACATAGAGCCGGCCCTGGGGTCGCTTCGCCTTGAGGACGTCACTCCAGCCGCGATCAAGACGCTCCTGCGCGCGCTGATCACAAAGGGCCAGGACACGAGCTCCAATCGAGTCCGCGCCCAGATCCGTCAGATGTTCAACTACGCGATCCTCGAGGCCGAAGCCGTAACCGCGAACCCTGTCGCAAGAGTGCCGGCCCTGGGTGACGAGTCCCCTCGTGAACGCGTATTGCGCGATGCGGAGATCGGCGCGATCTGGCGAGCCTTGGATGACCCCACTGCGCTGACGTGCGCGAAAAGCGCACGTCGCAAGAACCAGCGCGTCTACGTCAGCCGTCCGGTCGGCATTGCGATCAAGCTGCTGCTGCTCACCCTGCAACGCCGCCACGAGGTCGCATGCATGACCCGAGCGGAGGTCGACCTCGAACAGGCGGTCTGGACCATACCGGGATCGAGAACCAAGAACGGCCGACCTACGCTGGTGCCGCTGTCGCCGGGGGCCGTGGCGCTCATTCGGGAGGCCATGAGCCTCGTCAACGAACCCACGCAGTTTATCTTCCCTGCCCGCTGGGACCGTGAGAAATCCCTGACGCCCGCCGCATTGAGCCGCGCCCTGCGCGATGTGAGAAGCGCTCTTTCGTTGCCCGCCCTGACCCCGCATGACCTGAGACGCACGGCGGCGACCAGCATGGCGAGCGAACGCCTGCGGATCTCACCTTTCGTCATCGGTCGAATCCTCAATCACACGAGCGAAAAGGGCGGAGCCGCCGCCGTCACCCTGTCGACCTACGCCCTCTATGATTTCATGGCGGAGAAGCGATCAGCGCTGGCAGCATGGAGCGTGTTAGTCGGTGAGATCGTGGCCAAGCAGCCTCTGAATGCACCAAGCTCTCCTGGCTGAGACTTCGAGATGTGACGCGCTCGCGCAAGCCCCTCCCCCAACGAGCAGCCTGACCCGGCGCCTCCACCGCGGTATCACACAGGAATGATCGGCGTCGGCAGCCCATCACGCCGGAGCGGCGGGCGGCGTCTCGCCGATCAGACCCGCGAGAAAGTCGGCGAAGGGGCCGATGTTCTGATCGACGCTCGCCTGTTCCAGCGCAGCCATATAGGCCTGACGCCGTTGAACCGGGATGACGGTCCACGGATAGCCGCCCGAGGCGAACATCAGGTTCATCAGAAACCGCCCCATCCGGCCGTTCCCGTCCAGATAGGGGTGAATATAGACGAAGATGAAATGACCCAGCACTACGCGCACGCTGGGCTCGGCCTCTTCATCGAGCAGTTCGAATAGCGTCCCCATGGCGTCTCTCACCGCATCAGGGTTCAGCGGCGTGTGGCGCGACCCGCGAATATAGACCGGCCCGTTGCGATAACCGGCGAGCGCGCCGGCAGGAATAAGCCCGGCCGTGACGCTCGGACCGAAGAGTTGGCGATACCAGCCTCTATGGTCCTCATCGGCGATGCGCCCGGCGTTCTGGCCCTCCAGCACCCGCGCGACGCTGGCTTTCACCGCCTGGAAGGCGTCATGGTAGCCCCTTGCCGCCAGAGCGTCGCGTTGCCGACGGTCTTCATCATTTGACTCGGGATTCCAGTCTCCGCGCCGCACCCGATCGATCAGGGCCGCATCGACCCGGTAGCCCTCGATCGAGAGCGAATGATAGGCGTCGGTGACGTAAAGGTCCTCCACCGCCTGGAGATAGTCCCTGGGGGCGACGGCTTGGTGGGCAGGCGCCGGAAAACGCGCGGGTATGTCGTCCCGCAAGGTTTGCCACATCAACCTGATCCGTCGGGAAGCCGGCGGCTCGTCACGGCGATAGACAAAGCCGGGCAATCGTCCGGCAAAGGGATCGGTCTCCCTGACATCATAGCCGGCGGCGCGCATGGTTTCGAGAATTTCGACGGCTTCGCCATCACGGCCGATATTTCGGCACGCGCCCGCGAGGCGACCGGCGATGACGGAATGCCCCCCGTTCAACAGCCTCTCAAGCACGGCGGAGAAATCGCGCTGGCCAGCCAGAACGGTCCTCATCTCCGTCGGATGGGTTGCGTAGACGCCGGGCCCAGCGGCGATGAGCGCCGCCTCCACCTTGTAGACCCGCAGGTTTCTCAGAACCGTCTGGTCACGGTCCTGAGCCCCCGGCAAGCGGAGATCGTACACGCTTGAGCCGTGAATGAACTGCGTGACCTGACCGCGGCCACGTGGAGACCGGACCAGAAGCTGCTCAGGCACCCTCCACTGCTCTGCATGCAGCAGCAGGGATTGTTCCGGGGAAAGCGACCAGGCGTCTCCAAAGCGGTCTTCCAGATAGGCGCTGACGAAATCCCAGTAGGAGGCATACCAGGCGGTGGTTTCTCCAACAGTCTCGTCTGGACGAGCCGGAATGTACCAGCCGTTGATGACCGGGCGGATGAAACCCTGCCTGGTGAGACGTTCGCGCTGAACCCGCGTGAGATCCTGCGTGCGAATGACGGTTCGCCCCTGCTCCTGAAGCGCGTGCAGCGCCTCCAGGGCGTCAGCTAGCTTTTCCTGCGGCGTGGCCAAGGGGTCTGCGTCCTTCGTCCAAAACGTGCGCTTCGATCGCTGAATCAAGCTACGCGCTATTTTTCGCTTTTTATGCTGTATCAAATTTCGCTTTTAATGTCGTTTTATATTTCGCTTTTTTGGCTGCGTTAAATTTCGCTTTTCTTGTTGCGCCAAATTTCGCTTTTTATGTCATTAAAAATTCCAGGACGGTTTCGGTCCGATGCCCAAGACCAAAATCAACCCGTTGGGACGGCGTTCAAGAACGTAGATTGGCAAACCGTGGGGCCGCCCTGCTAGACCCGCGCTGTCGCGGGCTCTTCGAGATCGAAACGGTCGGCCCGGGCCAGGCGCCAGCTCTCGGAATAGAAGCTGCGGCCCTCTTCGCCAGTCAGGAGTTCGCCCGGGCGAAGGAAGACGTGAAGCTGTGAAAACAGCTTGATCTCGGTCTGGCTGATGCGACGCGCCAGATGGTGGGGGCGCAGGTCGCTGGGGTGGCGGATGCCCGCCGCCGCCAGCATTTCCGACAAGGCCTTCAGGGTGGTGCGGTGGAACTGGTGCACCCGCTCGGCCTTGTCCGGCACGACGAGGGCGCGCTGGCGCAGGGGGTCCTGGGTCGCAACCCCGGTGGGGCAGCGGTTGGTGCCGCAACTCAGAGACTGGACGCAGCCAAGGGCGAACATGAAGCCGCGCGCGGCATTGGCCCAGTCAGCGCCTATGGCCAGAACGCTGGCGATGTCGAAGGCGCTGGTGATCTTGCCGGCCGCGCCGATGCGGATCTGGTCGCGCAGGCCGGCGCCGACGAGCGTATTGTGGACGAACAGCAGACCCTCGCGCATCGGCGTGCCCAGATGGTCGGTGAACTCCACGGGCGCCGCGCCGGTGCCGCCCTCGCCGCCGTCGACGACGATGAAGTCGGGACGGATGCCCGTCGCCAGCATGGCCTTGACGATGCCCATGAACTCCCACGGCTGGCCGATGCACAGCTTGAAGCCCACCGGCTTGCCGCCCGACAGTTCACGCAAGCGAGCGATGAATTCCATCATCTGCAGCGGGGTCGAAAAGGCGCTGTGGCTTGCGGGAGAGACACAGTCCTGCCCCATGGGCACGCCGCGCGTGGCCGCGATCTCGGCGCTGACCTTTTGAGCGGGCAGTATCCCGCCGTGGCCCGGCTTGGCGCCCTGGCTCAGCTTGATTTCGATCATCTTGATCTGGGGGTTCGCCGCCTGGGCCGCGAACCTTTCGGGGTCGAAGGCCCCGGTCTCCGTGCGGCAGCCGAAATAGCCGCTGCCCAGCTCCCAGATGATGTCACCGCCGTTTTCGCGGTGATGGGGGCTATAGCCGCCCTCTCCCGTATCATGGGCGAACCCGCCCATGGCCGCGCCCTTGTTCAGGGCGCGGATGGCGTTGGCGCTGAGCGAACCGAAGCTCATGGCCGAAATGTTGAAAACCGAGCCCAAGTAGGGCTGGGCGCACTGGTCGCCGCCGATCAGGATGCGGAAGGTGGCGGGGTCCGCAGCGGGCGCGGGCCGGATCGAATGGCCCATGAAGTCATAGCCGACGCTATAGACATCCATCTGGGTGCCGAACGATCGTTCCGAACCTTCCTTCTTGGCCCGGGCATAGACCAGCGAGCGCTGGTTGCGGGAAAAGGGCGCAGCCTCCTGATCGGCCTCAATCAGATACTGCCGGATTTCCGGTCGGACCATCTCGGCCAACCAGCGGACGTGGCCCAGGACCGGATAGTTGCGGCGGATCGAGTGTTGCGGCTGGATCAGGTCGACGACGCCCAGCAGGACCAGCGCGCCGGCGATCACGGGCACAAACCACAGCCACGGATAATACAGGGCCAACGCCACGCCGACGATTAGAACGAGGATGCAGAGGCCAAAGGCCGAATACTGATTTAACCGCATGTTGCTGAGGTCCCTGTCGCCAGCGACCCGAATGCTCGGCCGGGTCTCATAGTCCCGCAACTATGGCGGCTGGATTGCGCCGAGACCAGCGTCAGCTTCCCCGACGACGCCCGCACGGCGCGCCGTCGTCTGGCCTAGATAGGCATCTCAATGCCAGATCAACGAGACCCCTCCTCCGATGGTCGCACCGCCTGGGCGGCGCAGGCGATCTGGGGGCGCCTTCCCTCTCACCAGGCCTTCTGCATGTCTGCTTCGAAGCAATAGGGCTTGGGTCCAGTTTCGAGACCTATGTCATGATCTGAAATCTTCCCCTCCGAACCGCCTCAACCGGCGCCGCGATCAGGCTGAGGCGGTTCGCCGGGCGCTTCGCCCAGCGCGCGGACATCCAGAGGTTCTGGCTTGCGGCTGGCCTGGAGCGGCAGGTCGGGGACCAGCAGCGTCGACGCCAATCCCAGAAGGCAGACGAGGAATCCCGTGAATACCACGCCCAGAATGGCCGAGGTCACCGCAGCGCGAACCTCCGGCTGGACGACAGCGACCGCGCCCTCCCCCGCCGCGCCCTGATGCGCGCCCACCGCCATCTTCTCGATCTCCGCCAGCGACAGGCTGCGAACCTGAGCCGTCGGCTCAGCAGCGGGCGCGCTCTTCATGGGAGCGGCCAGATTGTGGGTCAGGACCGCGCCGAAAACCGCCACGCCGACGGTTGAGCCGACCTGGCGGAAGAACTGACCCGCGCTGGTGGCCACGCCCAACTGGTCCCGCGGCACGGCGTTCTGGGACGCCAGGTTGAACACGCTCTGCGCCGGGCCGAGCCCCAGCCCCAGAAGCGTCACCCGCCACATCAGGTCCGGCAGTTCAGCGTCTGGGGGCGTCTGAGACAGAAGGAAGGCGGCCAGGGCCGTGAGGGCCGCGCCGGCCACCATCACGATCTTGTAGCGGCCGATACGGTTGACCAGAAAGCCGCTCGCCGTCGCCGCCACGATCAGGCCGATCGTCAGGGGCGTCATCGCCAGGCCGCTGGTCGTGGCGGGAAGGCCCAGCCCCATCTGCATGTAGAGCGGCAGGTAGGACACCATCCCCATGAAGGCCATGAACATCAGGAAGGCCGAGAGGTTGGCGGTGGCGAAGGTCCGGTTCTTGAACAGCGACAGGGAAATGATCGGGTTTTCGACCCTGGCTTCGACGACAAGGAAGGCGATCAGCGAAAGCGCCGCCAGAGCGAACAGACCCAACACGTGCGGCGCCGCCCAGCCGGCCGTACCGCCCAGGCTCAGCGCCAACAACAGCGGCACGAAACAGGTCAGCAACAGGGCCGCGCCGACGAAGTCGATACGCCCGCCCGTGCGATGGGTCAGGCGCGGCGTCTTCACCAGGATCATAAACAGGGCCAGGCCCGCAAGCGGCAGGTTGATGTAGAAGACCCAGCGCCAGCCGGCGATTTCATAGCCCAGCAGATGGACGGTCGGCAGATCGGTGAGGAAGCCGCCGACCAGCGGGCCGACGACGCTCGCCAGACCGAAGGTGGACCCGAACAGTCCGCCCAGCTTGGCCCGCTCGCGCGGCGGATAGAGGTCGGCGATGACGGCGAAGGCGGAGGTGATCAGAGCCGCGCCGCCGAGACCCTGAATGGCGCGAAAGACGATCAACTGGACCATGCCGCCGCCCAGCAGCGGCAGGTCGCCGAACTCTCCCGACAGCCCGCACAGGGCCGATCCGACGATGAAGATGACGATGCCGATCACCAGGATCGGTTTGCGGCCATAGATGTCCGACAGCTTGCCGTAGATCGGCACCATGACGGTGGAGGCCAGCAGATAGGCCGTCGTCACCCAGGGGTAGAGATCCAACCCCGACAACTGCCCCACGATGCGCGGCATGGCCGTGGCGACGATGGTCTGGTCCAGCGCCGACAGAAGAAAGACGATCATCAGAGCGATCAGGGTCACGCGCTTTTCAAGGGACGTGAAGGTCTGCGGCTGGCTCTGCGTCATGGCGTGAGAGTGCATCGTGATTCCGTCCGCTGTCCACGCACAACACGGACGCTTGCCGGGACTGGGGGCGGCGGCGCCTCCCGACGCCTTGACGCCGCCCCCGCCCGGCCGCGCGGGGAGGTTAATAGAAGCGATTCAGCTTTGTGGGCGACCGTTCGAAAACCTCTTCGGGCACGAAATAATCGGCCAGGAGGTCCGCCGCAGGATCATGCGCATAGGCCGAGAAGTCCGTCACTCCCGCTTCACGAAGCACTTCCTCGTCAATGAAGAAGTTGCCCGTGCAGGACAGCGCGGGCTTTTGGAAGATGACATAGGCGGCGTCGGCCACGATCTCGGCCTTGCGCGCCGCCCCGCGCTCCGTACCGATCACGTTTCGCACCGCCGCCGTATCGATAGCGGTCAATGGCCACAGGGAATTCACCGCGACGCCCCTGTCGGCGTACTCGGCCGCATGGCCCAGGGTGCACAGGCTCATGTTGAACTTCGCGATGGTGTAGGCCACGTGCGGCGCGAACCATTTCGCCTTCATGTCCAGCGGTGGCGACAGGTTGAGCACGTGGGGATTTTTCGCCGCCACGAGATACGGCCCTGACGCCCTGACGGATGCGACCGGAGCCCGCACCCTGGAATCCGCCTTCCATCTCTGCGCCAACCGCAACAAGCGCTCCATCCTCGTGGACCTCGCCTCCGCCGAGGGACAGGCGCGCGTTCGCTCGCTGGCGGCTGAAGCCGACGTGCTGATCGAAAACTTCATCGCCGGCAACCTGGCGCGCTTTGATCTCGACGCGGCCAGCCTGACGACGCTCAATCCCCGGCTGATCTATGTTTCTCTCACCGGCTATGGCCAGTTCGGTCCCTATGCCGGCAGACCCGGCTACGACGCTGTGTTCCAGGCGCAGGGCGGCCTGATGGCCATGACGGGGCGTCCCGACGGCGAGCCGGGAGGCGGCCCTTTGAAGACGGGTCCCAGCCTGATGGACGTTTCCACCGGCCAGTTCGCCGCCCTGGCGGCGGTCGCCGCCCTCCATCAGCGCTGCGCAGACGCCGCCCCCGGGCAGCATGTGGACGTCGCCCTGCTCGACGTGGCGGTCGCCATGCAGGCCGGCAGTCTTCAGGCCTATCTCGAGACCGGGGTCCAGCCGCCGAGACGCGGCAATCGGGTCGGTCCATCGCCAACGGATCTCTACCAGTGCGTGGACGGACCCATCTTCCTGTCCGCGAGCCGCCCCCGCCACCTCGACGCCCTGACAATCCTGGGCGAAGAGCTCGCGGGCGAACCTCCCGCGTCCGACGCCCCCCCGGCGCATCGCCTCTGGAAACCGCCCTGCGAGACGGGTTCCGGCGTCTGCCCCGGGCGCGCCTGCTCGAACGCCTGGTGGCCCTTGGCGTGCCCAGCGCCGCTGTGAACAGCTACGAAGGGGTCATGGCTGATCCTCAGGTCTGCGCCCGAAATCTGGTTCAAAGCCTCCCCCATCCGGCGACCGCGGGGGGGGGTCCGTCAGGATTCTCGCTTCACCGATAAGGCTAGGCGACGGGAGACCGCCGCTCCAGCGCCCGCCGATGCTGGGCGAGCACGAGGCTGCGGGCGGTTTTCGAACTTCGACAGGGCCGGGTCGGGCCTGAAGGCGGCGTCGCCGGCCCTCACACTCCGGCCCACGCCCTTCCTCTCGTTGGTACCTGCGCCAGGCTTGGCGTGACGAGGCGTCAACCCAGGGCGACGTCCGACGCCTCTCGAAACGCAAGATCGACGCCTCGGGGGGCGGCCTCCCGCATCCAGCCCGCCGTTTCGTCGGTCTTGAGCCGGTCCAACAGGGCCGAAAGCTGTTCGCGCTGGCTCTCCACGTCGGCCAGCCTCTCCTCGATGATCCGCCTGAGGCCGCCCGTGTCGCCCTCCTTCACGATCCTGGCGATATCCGCCAGAGGGACGCCGAGGCGTCGCATCCTCACCACCTGCAGAGCCTTGCCCGCTGAAGCAGGCGAATAGAAACGCTCCTGGCGCCCGCCGCGATGCGGCGTCAGGAGGCCGAACTCCTCATAATACCTCAGGGCGCGCGCCGTCGTGCCGGCGAGTCTCGCAAGCTCCGTGATCGTAAGCCCTTGAAGGTCTCGCCTGCGCGAGGGGCGGCGCGTCCCGGCCATGAAATCGTCCTGATGCAAGACCGGCCGGCTTGCGGCGCGGACGGTTTGAAATTCACCAGCCCCACTCATCGCCCGCCGCGGAGCGACGCCGACGACGAAGGCGGGGTGTGCGGCCTAACCCCAGGCTCCTGCCGCCGCGAGCGTGAGCGGAAGCCTGTGATCGTCTCCGAGGGCGGCGCAGGCCATCGCGACGTCCTTGTCGAGATAGGGCTTGATCCGCTCGAGGGCCGCGGCGCCGCCCTGAAACCGGGACATGGCGTAGCTGGCGCCGCTGGAGGTCATGACGGCCTGAACCGTCAGGTCCGGATCCAGGCCCCAATGATCGGCCTGGATCCGGACCTCAGCCGCCAACGACATCTGGGCGGCGAACAGGAGATTGTTCAGAAGCTTCGCCCGACGCCCGTCGCCCAGAGCCCCCACGTGAAGGATGCGCGAGGCATAGGACTCGAGAACAGGTCTCGCCGCCGCGAGGGCCTGGGCTTCCCCGCCAGCCATGACAGCGATACGACCGGCCAGGACGGCGTCCCTATCGCCGCTGAAAGCGACGTCCAGCAGCCTCACGCCGGCGGGCGCATGGGCGGACAGTCGCCCAAAGAGTTCAGGATCTCCGGTCGTGTGGACCATGACCACGCTGTCCGCCCGCATCGCCGCCAGCGCGCCATCAAGGATCAAGGCCTGGTGGATCTGATGATCGTCGAACAGACAGACGCCGAGGATATCGACATCGATCGCCGCCTCCGCGCCGGACCCGCACGCGATAGCCCCTGCGGCTCGAACGTCTTCGCCCTCCGCCGGCTTTCGGACAAAGGCTTTCAGGTCATGGCCGGACTGTAGAATTCGCAGCGCCATCGGGACGCCGATCTGCCCGAGGCCGATCCAGCCGACCTTCATCCCGGACCTCGTACGCCGCCGCCCAGAGCCGTCATCTCTAGTCCTCCGCGCGCAAGGCCCGGGCCGTACGCTCATAGGGCTTGAGCCCCGACCAGGTCAGCCACAGGCCGAGCAGGGAAACCGGCGCCCCGACCAGGGCCAGCGCATAGGGCAAGGCGGCGTCGCTCTTGAACACATGGTCGGTGACCAGGGCGATGGACATCGGGCCAAAACCGATGCCCACCAGACCGCCGAACAGGAGATAGAGCGCCACGGCCTTGCCGCGCATGCGATTGGGCGTGATTTCCTGAACCGCCGTCGGCGCCGCCGCCTGGGCCATACCAAAGCCGGTGACGACGAGGGTCAGCAGGAGGAAGCTCAGCCAGGGCGTTCCCACCAGGGACCAGGCGCAGACCGTCGGCAGCACCAGCAGCCAGGCCAGCATGGCGACCCGCAGGCGGGCCGCCGGCACGCCCTTCGCCGCCCAGCGGTCGCTGATGTAGCCGCTCGCCAGGGTGCCGGCGAGCCCGCCGACAGCCACCAGGACGCCGATAATCAGACCCGAGGTCTTGGTCGGGATGTCGAAGCGTCGATCGAAGAAGGTCGGGGCCCAGGCCAGGTTGCCGTAACCGATGATGGCGACAACGCCCGGATAGGTCAGCACGCGGCTATAGGTGGACTTGAAGCGCCCCAGATGACGAAGGAACTCCATCCAGGTGCCTTCCGCCTTGCTCTTGCCCGTCGCCTGATCGCGTCGGACCGGCTCGCGGATGGTCAGGACGATCAAGGCCAGGAGCACCCCCGGAGCGCCGGCGATGAGGAAAGTCATCCGCCATTGCTCCATCTGTCCCACGAACGGCAGGGCCAGGCCGGCTTCAGGCACCAGATGGGCGATCAGGGCGCCGAGGATCAGGGACGCGCCCGAGCCGATGGCCAGGGCGAGATAATAGACGCTGAAGGCGCGGCCCCGCCGATGAGGCGCGACATAGTCGGCGATGATGGAATAGGCGGCGGGGGCCAGAACGGCTTCCCCGATGCCGACGCCCATGCGGGCCAGAACCAGATGGTTGTAGTTCTGCGCAAAGCCCGAGAGGACCGTCATGACGCTCCAGACGACCATGCCGACGATGATCAGGTTGCGCCGCACGGTCCGGTCGATCAGCCATCCGAACGGAAGGCCCGCGACCGTATAAAAGAGGGCGAAGGCATAGCCCTGGAGGAAGCTGAATTGGGTGTCGGAGATGCCGAACTCGGCGCGAATGGGCTTGACCAGGAGGGCCGGAAGCTGTCGATCCAGCTGCGACAGCAGGGTGGCGACGAACAGGACCCCGATCACATACCAGGCGTATTTGAGCGGCGGATACGGCGGCTCGACGCCGGACCGCTCGCCTGGCTTGTGTGTGGTCCCGACCATCAATCTCTCCCTCGTCTCTTGTCCGGTCGATCCCGGCTGACAGCGCCTTCTCCTGCAGCAGGCGGCGCGTTTCTTTCCTGGCCGCCAGCGTCCGCAGCAGCGGACAGAATACCTGCGTCGTCACAGGGGCTGTCAAGAAGTGTTTTGATATCGGAATATTGTTCGCACAACAGAATACACACAAACACCGCCAGGCGAGGTGCGTCTTTCCCTGAAGCGCTGACGGCCCTGATCCCTAGCGGACCATGAGCATGCCGCCGTCGACGGCGATCACCTGGCCGTTGATGAAGCGGGCGCCGTCTGAGGCCAGGAAGGCGAGCACGGGCACGAAGTCGCGCTCGACGTCGCCCAGTCGCCCCCCGAGCGGGATGGTCTGCGCCTTGACGGCGTCGTGCGCCGCCAACTGGTCCTCGTCCATCGCAGCGCGGGTCTGGTCGTACATCGGGGTCCAGATGGCCGGCGCCACGGCGTTGGCGCTGACCCCCTCCCGCCCCCACTCGACGGCGATGGTTCGCGTCCAGGCCAGGACAGCGCCCTTGGCGGCCGCATAGGCCGCCTTGCCGGGATGCCCCTTCACGCCGGCGGCGGACGCGAAGTTGAGGATCGTCCCGCCTTGCGCTCTCAGATGCGGGTAGGCGGCGCGATTGGTCAGGAAGGCGCCGGTCGCATTGACCGCCATGACATGGTTCCAGAGATCCAGCGTGGTCTCGGCGGCGGCGGCGAAGGGCGCGACGCCGGCGGCATGGATGAGGACGTCCAGCCCGCCCAGAACCCCGACGGCGGCCTCCACGGCCGCGATCACCGAGGCTTCCGAGGCCACGTCGACCTGAAAGAAGGCCGCAGCCCCGGCTTCATCGACGATCCGCGCGCCTTCAGCCGACTGGAGATCCAGCGACGCCACCCGCGCGCCCATGGCGGGAAAGGCGCGAACCATGGCGGCCCCCATGCCGCTGGCGCCGCCGGTGATGATGATGCGGCGTCCGTCCAGCGATGCCGACATGGCCATGCTCCTCGCGAAGGCCGCCCCTGGGGTCGGCCGAAGCAGAAAAAGGCGGGGCGCGGTCGGACTGAACCGCGCCCCGAGGATAGAGGGCTGGAACCCCCAGACGTACGCGCGCCTCAGAAGGCGTAGGACACCGACATTCCGTAGGTGCGCGGGCTGCCGACGACGATGCTGTTGAAGTTCGAGGCTGCAAACGAGCCCGACCTCGCGGCGAAATACTCGTCCGTCAGGTTCTTGCCGTAGAGGGCGACCGTGATCGGCCGGGCGTCGAAGGTCCACGACACCTGGGCGTTGAGCAGGCCGTAGGCGTCCTGGCGGATCGACTTCCGCTGGAACTCAGACAGGTCCACCGGTCCGGCTGCGGTGATCGACACCGTGTTCAGGAAGTAGACGTCCGAACGCCAGTTGTAGTCGAGATGCAGGTCAAGACGTCCGGCGTTGAACTGGACGGGATAGTCGGCGCTGACCGACCAGGTCGTCTTGGCCACCGTCGGCACCTCGCTGCCCTTGTAGGGGCCGTCGGTGAACTTGGGCTCGATCAGGCCAAGCGACCCGTGCAGGCGCAGGTCGCCCAACAGGGCCGTGGCTTCAAACTCCGCGCCGTAGATTTCCGCAGTGCCCGAGTTGAGCACGGCGATGACGACCGGCGACGTCTGCAGGATGGCGTTCTGCTGGATGTCGTCGAAGGTGGAGAAGAAGCTGCTGGCGGAAAACCGCAGCCGGTTCTCGAACAGGGCCAGCTTCGCGCCGATCTCGTAGCTGCCGACGCTCTCCTCGTTGAAGGGCGTGAAGAAGGCCGCCGTCGTGCCGCTGGCCTGCTGGAAGCCGCCGGTGCGGAAGCCCTTGGAGTATTTGGCGTACAGCAGGCCGTCGCCGGGAAGCCGGTAGTCCAGGCCGACGGTGAAGGGCACGGTCTCGAAGCTGATGTCGTCCGGCGTGTAGAGGCAGCTCCCCGGCGCTTCATTCAGGCCCATGGCCGTGAAGGGACAGGGCCCCGGCGTGATCGCCGAAGCCGGCGGTTCGGCGTTGGTCGGATAGCCCGTCACGACATAGCGCGCAGGCGTATAGGTCATGCCGCGGGTGTCCTTGACGGCGCGGACGCCGGCCGTGAAGCGCAGGCTCGGGAGGATCTCGTAGCTCGCCTGGGCGAAGACGCTGACCGACTTGTTGTCAGGCCGGATCGTATTGTCCTGGATGGCGGCGGGGATGCGCGTCAGGGGCGTATTGCGCACCTGTTCGTGGAAATAGTAGGCGCCCACCGTCCAGTTCAGACGATCGGACAGGCTCGCGCCCGAGAGCTGCAACTCCTGGGAGACCTGTTCGCCGTCGAGGACGAACTCGCGGGTGTCCGCCGTCGGCAGGGGCGTGCCGTCCAGGTCGGTCGCGCCTTCGAAATAGACGTTGCGATAGGCGGAGATCGACTTCAGCACGCCGAACGGCAGTTCGGCCGTGATGGTCCCGTTGAAGTCATAGACCCTGGAGTCGTTGACCGGATTGATGCCGGCCTGGCTGATCCGTGACCCGGGCTCGGCCACATAGGGGGCGTACATGGCCGGGCTCAGACCGGCCTGATAAGAGTTCAGCACCCACAGAGGCTGGTGGTTCGAGCCCCAGTAGTGATCGAAGCTCAGATCCACCCGCAGCTCGGGGGCGATGTCGGCCCGCACCGAGGCGCGAACGAAGTCGTCGTTCTGGTCGGCGACGTCGCTGCCCAGCGTCGGATTGCGGCCGTAGCCGGAATGCTCGACATGGCCGTAGACCAGGCGGGCCGCCAGCTTGTCTTCGACGAGCGGCAGGTTGACGATGGCCGTGGCGCTCAGCGCGTCGTAGTTGCCGTAGCCGACCTTCAGCGAGCCCCCGAACTCATAGTTCGGCTTGTTCGTGGTGATGTTCAGCGCGCCGCCGATCGTATTGCGTCCGAACAGGGTCCCCTGGGGGCCGCGCAGGACCTCGGCCGAGGCGACGTCCACCAGGGCGAAATTACTGCCTTCGGGACGGGCGTAGTACAGACCGTCGACATAGGTGCCGACCGCCTGGTCGACGTTGGGGAGGACGCCGCCCGGCGCGACGCCGCGGATCGCCAGGATCAGGTCGTTGTTGCCGTAGGGGGTGGCCGTAAAGGTGATGGACGGCGCATTCTCGGTCAGGGCGCGCACGTCGGTGATCTGCCGACGCTCCAGCTCCCGGACGCCGAAGGCGGTCACGGCGACCGGCACGTCCTGCAAACGCTGCTCGCGCCGTTGGGCGGTCACGATCACATCCTCAAGACCCGTCGGTCCGCTTGCAGGCGCCTCAGGCTCGGGCGCCGCGCCCGTCGTCTGGGCCAGGGCGGCGGAGGGCAGAACCAGCACGGATGCGCTAGCGCAAAGCAGGGCTTTCCAATGAACAGCGGTCAACGACACTCTCCCTAATGTCCGGCGTGACGGGTGAGGCCCGCCATGCCCGCAACCTTTGCCGCGAGGTCGCCTCGCCGACACGGCCGCTTGTCATTTCCCACTCGGTTATGGACTTCGCCGAGTCAACAAATTTTCTCACACTGAAATATCATTCTGAATCTAGTCCAATCCTCGACGCCACGCGAGACGGAAGCCTCGTCCGCCTCCGGAGCATCGGGACGCCGCCCTTCTCAACCCCTCGCCTCGACGCCCCCTCCCGCGCATCCCGGGCCGGGACCCGGTCGAGGCACCGCCCGCCTGGTCAAAATTCTCTGGTCAGAACTACATTCTCGGATGTATGGATTTAGGGCTTCCCAGGGAAGCGGGCCACCATCCCGGAATCACCAGTGAATCTCCTTGATCAGTTCGGCGCGCCAGCGCTTCCCCCCGGCCTTGAGCCACTGAGAGACCAGGTCCGCGCCTTCCTGGCGCAGCGGCTGGCCGACTATCCTGCTCAAGAACGCGCCCTCTCCTGGATGGGATTCGACCCCGAATTCAGCCGGGCCCTGGCCAGGCAGGGCTGGGTCGGCCTCACCCTGCCCAAACAATACGGCGGACACGACGCGACGTCGTTCGAGCGGTTTGTCGTCAGCGAGGAGCTGCTGGCCGCCGGAGCGCCGGTCTCGGCGCACTGGATCGCGGATCGACAAAGCGCGCCCCTGATCCTGCGTCATGGCGCCGAGAGCCAGAAGCAGCGCTATCTTCCGGCCATCGCCGCCGGGGAGATGTACTTCTGCATCGGTATGAGCGAACCCGATTCCGGTTCCGACCTCGCCTCCGTCCGGACCCGCGCCGACCGTCAGTCGGACGGCCGCTGGCGGCTGAACGGCCGCAAGGTCTGGACCACGAACGCCGATCGGTGCCACGCCATGATCGCCCTGGTTCGCACGGATCCGGCCAGCGAACGACACGCCGGCCTGTCCCAGGTGATCGTCGACCTCGACCTGCCCGGCGTGACCATCCGTCCCATCCGCGACATTTCCGGCCATGAACATTTCAACGAAGTCACCTTTGACGACGTGATCCTGGAGGCTGACGCTTTGGTGGGAACCGCAGGCGAAGGCTGGGCGCAGGCGACCTCGGAGCTGGCCTTCGAACGCAGCGGCCCCGAACGGTTCCTGAGCGCCCTGACGCTGTTCCGGTGCCTGACGGAGGCGGTCGGCCGCTCCCCCGACGCCCGCCAGGCGGTGGAGATCGGCCGCCTGGGCGCCTGGCTGGTCGCTCTGCGCGCCATGTCCATCTCCGTCACCGGACAATTGGCCGGCGGACAGGATCCGGTCTGGGCCGCGTCCTGCGTCAAAGACCTGGGCACAGGATACGAGCAGGACACCGTCGAGACCGCGATACGCCTGATCGATTCCCTGCCCGAGACCGATCAGGCGCGAACCACGCGCCGGGTCCTGGCCGTCACCCAGGGCATGGCGCCCTCGTTTTCTTTGCGGGGCGGCACCCGCGAAATCCTGCGCGGCATTCTTGCGCGCGGTCTGGGAGTCCGCTGATGCGCGCCATGTTCCAGGAGAGCGTCGAGCGCCTGTTCGCGGACGCGGTCGACGCCGAGACGCTGCGCCTTGCCGAGACCGGCGCCTGGTCCGACAGCCTGTGGGCGCAGATGGAGGCGCTCGGCCTGCCCCTGGCCGCCGTTTCCGAGGACCTGGGAGGAATCGGCGCAAGCTGGACCGACCTCTTTCCCGTCATCCGGGCCTGCGGCTCCAGCGCCGTCCCCGCCCCCCTGCCGGAAACCCTCGTCGCCAACGCCCTTCTGTCCGCCTGCGGCATCGCCCCGCCGGAGAGCGGCGTGACCGTCTTCGCGGCGGGCGACGCTGTCTCGGTCCTGCGCGGCCTGCCCTGGGGGCGTCAGGCGCGCTGGCTGGTCCTGCATGACACGACGCGCGGACGCCTGGGCCTGCACGACATGACGGGCGCCGCCGTAGAGCACGACGTGAACGTCGCAGGCGAGCCGCGCGACGCCGTCATCCTCGCGTCCGGCTCCCTGGTCTCGGACGCGGCCTTCGACGGCCCGCCCGACACGGTGCGCCTGAGCGGTGCCCTGATCCGCTCCGCCCAGATAGCCGGCGCACTCGGACGGCTGACCGAGATGAGCGCCCAGTACGCCAACGAACGCATCCAGTTCGGCCGCCCGATCGGCAAGTTCCAGGCGGTCCAGCAGCAGCTCGCCCTGCTTGCGACCCAGGCGGCCGCGGCCGGCGCCGTCGCCGAGGCCGCCTTCATGCAGGCCCGGCGGACGCCGCATTTCGCGACCACGGCCTCGGCCAAGGCCGTAGCCGGCGAAGCCGCCGGCCGGGGCGCGGCCATCGCCCATGCCGTTCACGGCGCCCTGGGCTTCACCCACGAACACAGCCTGCACTTCCTGACACGACGCCTCTGGGCCTGGCGGACGGAGTACGGATCGGACGCGCGATGGTCCGAACGGCTCGGTCGCCTCATCGCCGACGCTGGCGAGGACGGCCTGTGGCCCTTCATCACCGAAACCCTCAAGGAGCGCCCTCAGCCATGAGCGACTTTCTTCTGAAGTCTCGCGACGGCCCCGTGGCCGTCTGGACCCTGAACCGACCGGAACAACGCAACGCCTTCAGCCGCCCCGAGGACATGTACGCCTTCGAGGAAGCCTGCGAGGAGGTCCGCGCCGATCCCTCCATCCGCGTCGTGGTCCTGACCGGAGCAGGCTCTGCCTTCTGCGCGGGCGGCGACGTCAAGGCCATGCGCGACCGCACCGGTCTTTTCGAAGGCTCCCCCTACCAGCTGCGCAATCGCTATCGCGACGGCATCCAGCGAATCCCCACGGCCCTCTACGAGCTGGAGACGCCGATCGTCGCCGCCGTCAACGGGCCGGCGATCGGCGCGGGCCTGGACCTGGCCTGCATGTGCGACATCCGGATCGCTTCGGAGACGGCCACGTTTGCGGAAAGCTTCGTCAAGCTCGGCATCGTCCCGGGCGATGGCGGCGCCTGGCTGCTTCCGCGCATCGTGGGCATGCCGCGCGCCAGCCACATGGCCCTGACGGGCGACGCCCTGGACGCCAAGACTGCGCTGGACTGGACCCTGGTCACCCAACTGACGGCGCCGGAGGCGCTGATGGAGACGGCAATGGCCCTGGCGCACCGCATCGCCGGCAATCCCGGCCACGCCCTGCGCCTCACCAAGCGGCTGCTTCACGAAGGGCAGCACATGCGGCTCGGCGCCCTGCTGGAATTGTCTGCAGCCTATCAGGCGCTGGCGCACCATACCTCCGATCATGCAGAAGCCGTGGCGGCCATGCTTGAAAAGCGTCCCGCGCGCTTCACTGACAGCTAGACGGAGCTCAAAATGCGCAAGGTCTTCCGCGAGGACCACGAGATGTTCCGCGATCAGGTCCGACGCTTCGTCGAGACCGAGATCGCGCCGCATCACGCCCAATGGGAACGGGACGGGATCGTGCCCAAATCCCTCTGGCTCCGGGCCGGAGAGGAAGGCTTGCTCTGCGTGACGGCTCCCGAGGCCTTCGGCGGCGCCGGCGGCGACTTCGGCCACAGCGCCGTGCTGATCGAGGAACTGGCGCGGGTCAATGCGACCGCTGTGGGCTTCACGACCCATTCCGACATCGCCGTGCCCTATCTGGTGAACTACGGCTCCGAGGACCAGAAGGCGCGCTGGCTGCCGAGGCTGATCAGCGGCGAACTCATCGCCGTCATCGCCATGTCGGAGCCGCAGATCGGCAGCGATCTGCGGGGCATGCGGACCAAGGCGCGCCGCGAGGGCGACCACTACATCCTGTCCGGCCAGAAGACCTTCATCACCAACGGCATCAACAGCGGGCTCGCCATTGTCGCCGCCAAGGTGGAGGGGCAGGCCAATCCCAAGGACATCACCCTCTTCTGCGTCGAGGAGGGCACGCCGGGCTTCACCAAGGGCGCCAAGTTCGAGAAGATCGGCCTGCGCGGCCAGGACACCTCCGAACTCTTCTTCTCCGACGTGCGGGTGCCGGTGGAGAACCGCCTGGGCGAGGAGGGCCAGGGCTTCGCCTGCCTGATGACAGAGCTGGCGAAGGAACGTCTGGTCATCGCCATCCGGGCCGCCGCCTCTCTGGAGGCCATGCTGGACAAGACGATCGCCTATACCCGCGAGCGCGTCGTCTTCGGCAAGCCCCTGCTGGAGTTCCAGAACACCCGCTTCAAGCTGGCCGATGTGAAGGCGCGCACGACCATGCTGCGGGTCTTCGTCGACGACTGTCTGCAGAAGCTCCTGGACGGAGAGCTAACGCCCGAGACCGCCGCCATGGCCAAGTTGACGGGGGCCGAGCTGCACGGCCAGCTGCTGGACGAACTGCTGCAGCTGCACGGCGGCTACGGATACATGAGCGAATACGACGTCGGCCGCGCCTGGGTCGACGCCCGCGTCGCGCGCATCTACGCCGGCACGTCCGAGATCATGAAGGAAATCATCGCCCGCACCCTTTGAGGGCGGTCGTCGGAGCAGAACCATGGACCTTGGCCTCCAGGGCAAACGCGCCTTCGTCAGCGCCTCATCCACGGGACTGGGCAAGGCCTGCGCCCTGTCGCTGGCGCGCGAGGGGGCCGAGGTCTGGCTCAACGGGCGCGATGAAGAGCGGCTGGTCCGCACGGCGGACGAGATCCAGAACGCCGTCGGCCGCCGCCCGCATACGGTGGTCGGAGACATCGACGCCGCCGAAGGCCGCGCTGCGGCGCTTGCGGCCTGCCCTGCCCCGGACATCCTGGTCTGCAACAGCGGGGGGCCCAAGCCTGGCCGCATGGACCAGTGGGATGAAGCCGTCTGGAACGAAGCCGTCACGGCCAAGATGGTCTCCCCGATCCTGCTCATCCAGAGCGTGGTCGGCGGCATGCGCGCCCGAGGATCGGGGCGGATCATCGTCATCACCTCCGCCATGGTGAAGACGCCGCAACTGGCGATGGCCCTATCAACCGGACCGCGCGCGGGCCTGACGGCCTTTTGCAAGGCCCTGGCCCGGGAGGTCGCCGCCGACGGCGTCACGGTGAACTGCCTTCTCCCCGAAAAGATCGACACGGATCGCCTTGAGCGGATGACCCGGTCGCTGGCGCGCCTGCGCCAGATCGACGAGGTGGCCGCCCGGGCGGAAATGGCCAGCACGGTCCCGGCGGGGCGTTTCGGCCGGCCTGAAGAGGTCGGGGACGCCTGCGCCTTCCTCTGTTCGTCACGGGCGGGCTACATCACCGGCCAGAACCTCCAGCTCGACGGCGGGGCCTACGCCGGCCTCGTCTAGACGAACAGCCCCGCTCGACGTTCTCGTCCGGGACACTCCCCCGGCGCCGACCGATCCTTCATCGTCCAAGGCCGCCAGGCGAGCGCCTGCATGCCAATGCGGTGCGGCTGCTGGGCCGCGCCGGACGCTGGCTTAATGAGGCCCGGTCATGAAAAACGCCCGCCGGAGGGTT
>NZ_JACHLM010000001.1 GCF_014207965.1 Brevundimonas bullata | reverse complement strand
GCCTGTTCGCGGCGGAGGCGGTGTGTACCGCCTCAAGTTTTCCGTGTCAAGCAGTTCTTTTTAAAGAACTTTTTCAACACTTCCGAAGCCCGAAGACCCCGGCGGAGGCAGCTCTCTAAGGAAAGCCGATCCCCAAGTCAACCAACCATCTGAACTTTCTGAAGCTCCAAAAGCCGAAGCTTCCGAAGCCGCAGAAAACCAGCTGGAGAAGCGAAGAAGCCCCTCACACCGGCAAATCAGCGATTTGATCGAAGCGCGGAACCTAGCCGATCCAACCGACAGAAGCAAGAAGTTTTTCAACTCCCTACCCCGCCAAAACCCCAGAAACTCAGTCCCGAAGCCCCGTGGGCCAGCCCGTCTCCGAGCGAGCCGCGTCTATACGGACCACCCCCAGAGTCCACAACCCCTGAATGACGGATTTGCGAACTATCTCAACGAACCAGAGTCCCAGAACAGCGAAGCCCGCGCTCCAAATGCCGCTGCATATATAGAGTGCGCAAAAGGGCCGGCCGGGACCTCACAACCGGACCAGGACAGGCGCCCGGCATAACCCAGCGCACCCACCCGGAAGCCTGCCCCAAACCCGAGGCCGCACGCCCTAAAAGCGGAGCCGCAACACCGCCCCACATTGAACGGGTGAAAACGTGCACGCCAACCCCGCCAGAGCACAACAACCGCGCCTTGGAGCACGCGCAGAGCGCTGCAACGCACTTTTATTCCACATTTCGGCTGGACCGGGTTGCGCCGCAGCATCGAGGGCGGCATAAGAGCGCCCAGTTGAAAGGTTCTCCTGTGTCCCACCGCGCCGCCATTGCTGCGATCCTGAGCCCCGCGAAAGCGGCGGCCGATCTGCGTGTGCTGTCGCTGGGCGTACTCCTTCTTTCGGTAATTCTTATTCCGCTTAGCCGAGCGGTGTGGATGCCTGCGACCTGACCTGACCCCGTCAAAATCGCCCGCTTCACCCCGCTCCCACCCGGCAGCGGGGTTTTTCATGTGCCCAGCACAGACCCAACAGGCAGAACCTTCCAATAATCCGATGACCAACTCGTCCGACAGCAAAAAACAACCCAATTCGCGCAGTTCCGCCGTCACTCAGGGGCCGACCCGGGCTGCGGCGCGCTCCTATCTGCGCGCCGCAGGGATGCAGGACGCCGACTTCGACAAGCCGATGATCGCCATCGTCAACACCTGGTCGACGGTCACCCCGTGCAACATGCACCTGGACCGTCTGGCCAAGGACGTGCGCGCCGGCATCATCGCGGCAGGCGGCTATCCCATCGACTTCAACACCATCGTCGTCACCGACGGCATCTCCATGGGCACCCAAGGGATGAAGGCCTCGCTGATCAGCCGTGAGGTCGTCGCCGACTCCATCGAGCTGGCGGTCGAGGGGCATCAGCTGGACGGCGTCGTCTGCATCGTCGGCTGCGACAAGACCATCCCGGCGGCGGCTATGGCCCTGGCGCGGATGGATATTCCGGGCCTGGTCTATTACGGCGGCACCATCCTGCCCGGCCGGATCGGCGAGAAGGAGGTCTCGGTCCAGGAGGTGTTCGAGGCCATCGGCGCGCACGGCGCGGGCTCGATCGACGACGCCGAGCTGAAGGCGGTCGAAAGTGCCGTCTGCCCCGGCGCCGGCGCCTGCGGCGGTCAGTTCACCGCCAACACCATGGCCATGGCCCTGTCGATGATGGGCATCAGCCCCATGGGCGCCAACGACGTCCCCGCCGTCGATCCCGGCAAGGGCGCCGAAGGCGAGCGCTGCGGCCGCCTGATCGTCGAGCGCGTCTTTGCTGGCGACACCGCCCGCAAATACATCACCCGCGCCAGCCTGAAAAATGCGGCCATCGCGGTCTCGGCCTCGGGCGGATCGACCAACGCCGTCATGCACCTGACCGCCATCGCCGCCGAGGCCGGCGTCGACTTCGGCATAGAGGACTGCCACCAGGCCTGCGTCGAGGCCCCGGTCATCTGCGACCTGAAGCCCGGCGGCCGCTTCCTGGCCTCGCACCTGTTCGCGGCGGGCGGCACGCGCCTGGTCGCCCAGCGGCTGGCCGAGGCCGGGAAGATCGTCAACACGCCGACCGTCACAGGCCGCAGCCTGTTCGCCGAGGCCGCCGAAGCCGAGGAAACCCCGGGCCAGCAGGTCGTCGCCAGTATGGACGCCCCCGTCATGGCGCGCGGCTCCTACGCCGTCATCTATGGCGACGTGGCTCCAGAGGGCGCCGTCATCAAGCTGACGGGCCACAAGGTCGACCGCTTTGAAGGCCCCGCCGCCGTCTTCGACTGCGAGGAAGACGCCTTCCATGCGGTTCAGGACGGCTCGGTCGGCGAAGGCGACGTCATCATCATCCGCTACGAAGGGCCCAAGGGCGGCCCCGGCATGCGCGAGATGTTGCAGGTCACCGCCGCCCTGAAAGGCCGCAAGATCGAGAACGTGGCCCTGCTGACCGACGGTCGCTTCTCGGGCGCCAGCTACGGCTTCGTCGCCGGCCACGTCTCGCCCGAAGCGGCGGCGGGCGGCCCGATCGCTCTCATTCGCGATGGCGATCCGATCGTCATCGACGTCACCAACCGCCGGATCGATGTGCTCGTCGATCTGGAGGCGCGCCGGGCGGACTTCGCCCCCAACCGGGTCCGTCCGGCGCAAGGCGTTTTCGCGAAATACCGCGCCGCCGTCGCCTCCGCCTCGCAAGGGGCCGTGACCATCCCCAATCCGCCGCCGGCCCAAACCGCCGCCACCTATTCCAACGCCCCGATTTCTGAGGACGCCTGAACCATGGCCATCACCATCTACACCAACGACGACATCAAGCCGGGCGCCATCGCCGGCCAGCGCATCGCCGTTATCGGCTATGGCTCGCAGGGCCGCGCCCACGCCCAGAACCTGAAGGACTCGGGCCATGACGTCGTCGTCGGCGTGCGCCAGGGCGGCACCGGCTGGAAACACGCGACCGCCGACGGCGTCCCCACCGCCGAGCCGGCTGAGGCCGTTCGCGGCGCCGACATCATCGCCATCCTGACCCCGGACATGATCCAGAACGAGGTCTATCGCGACATCATCGAGCCCAACGCCAAGCCGGGCGCCGCCCTGCTGTTCGCCCACGGCTTCTCGATCATCTACGACCGCATCACACCGCGCGACGACATGGACGTCATCCTGGTCGCCCCTAAAGGCCCCGGCGATCTGGTCCGTCGCGAGTTCGCCCGCGGGCGGGGCGTCCCCTCGCTGTTCGCCATCGAGAAGGACGCGACCGGCAAGGCGCGCGACCGCGCCATGGGCTACGCCAAGGGCATCGGCGGCGCGACCGGCGGTCTGCTGGAGACTTCCTTCCGCGAAGAAACCGAAACCGACCTGTTCGGCGAACAGGCCGTCCTGTGCGGCGGCGCCAAGGAACTGGTCATGTCGGGCTTCAACACCCTGGTCGAGGCCGGCTACCAGCCCGAGATCGCCTACTTCGAATGCCTGCATGAGCTGAAGCTGATCGTGGACCTGTTCTACGAGGGCGGCATCTCCAAGATGCACCACTTCATCTCGGAAACGGCCAAGTGGGGCGCCGTCGCCTCGGGCCCGCGCGTCATCAACGACGAGACCCGCGCCCGCATGAAGACGGTCCTGACCGAGATCCAGAATGGCACCTTCGCACGCAACTGGATCGCCGAAAACGAGGCCGGCAAGCCGCAGTACGCCGCCTGGCTGAAGGCCGACAGCGAATCCCAGATCGAACAGACCGGCGCGCGCCTGCGCGAGCGCATGGCCTGGCTGCAGACCGCCAAGTCTGAAGCCGCCTGACCCGCATATATATAAAGAGAGACCGACCCGATGAGCGCCGCCGCGCCCGCCCTGAAAACCGCCTCCGCCCCGGCGACCGTGAACGACACGGCCACCGGCGCGCGCCTGCTCGTCTCCAGCCTGGAGCGGATGGGCGTGGAGGTGGTCTTCGGCTACCCCGGCGGCGCCATCATGCCGATCTACGACGCCCTGACCGGCACGGGCCTGAAGCATATCCTGGTCCGTCACGAACAGGGCGCGGCCTTCGCCGCCGACGCCTATGCCCGCGCCTCGGGCAAGGTCGGCGTCTGCATGGCCACCTCCGGCCCCGGCGCCACCAATCTGATCACCGGCATCGCCAACGCCATGATGGATTCGGTGCCCATGGTCTGCATCACCGGCAACGTCCCCCAGGGCGTCATGGGTACCGACGCCTTCCAGGAGATCGACATCCTGGGCGTCACCCTGCCCATCGTGAAGCACTCCATCCTGGTGCGCGACGCCTCAGAGATTCCAGCCGCCGTCGAACAGGCCTTCCACATCGCCGCCTCGGGTCGTCCCGGCCCGGTCCTGGTCGACCTGCCCAAGGACGTTCAGTTCGCCACGGCGACCGCCCCGTTCGGCTTCAACATTCCCAATGAGACCGCCGAGGTCGATCACGACGCCGTCGCCGAGGCGGAACGCTTCATCCGCGCCGCCCAGCGCCCGCTGATCTACATCGGCGGCGGCGTGAAGATCGGTCGCGCCACGGAGGCCGTCCGCGCCTTCGCCGAGGCCACGGGCATCCCGACCGTCTCGACCCTGAACGCCCTGGGCACCATCCCGACCGACGCCCCCGGCTTCTTGGGGATGCTGGGCATGCACGGCACGCGCGCCGCCAACGAGGCGGTTCAGGCGTCCGACCTGCTGATCGTTCTGGGAGCCCGTTTCGACGACCGCGCCACGGGCAAGCTGGCCGAGTTCGCGCCCCACGCCCGCGTCGTCCATTTCGACATCGACGCTTCCGAGATCGGCAAGCTGCGCGAGACCCATGTCGCGGTTCGCGGCGAACTGAAGCCCGGCGTCGAGGCCCTGACCGTGCGTCTGGCGGCTGCGCCTCTGGCCATCGACCCCTGGGTCATCCGCTGCGCCACCGCCGCCGTCCATCACGCCGCCCGCTACGACGCCCCGGGCGAAGGCGTCTATGCGCCCGCCCTACTGAAGCAGTTGTCCGAGGCCGCCGGCGACCGCTTCGTCGCCGCCTGCGACGTCGGCCAGCATCAGATGTGGGCCGCCCAGCACTGCCGCTTCTCCAAGCCGGAAGCCCACATCACCTCGGGCGGTCTGGGGGCCATGGGCTTTGGCCTGCCCGCCGGTCTGGGCGCCAAGCTGGCAGACCCCTCGGCCACGGTCGTCACCATCGCCGGCGACGGCGGCTTCATGATGAACATCCAGGAGCTGGCCACGCTGAAGCGCTACGGCGTCGCCCTAAAGATCGTCCTGCTGGACAACGCCTCGCTGGGCCTGGTGCGCCAGTGGCAGGAGCTGTTCTTCGAGGAGAACTATTCCGAGGTCGACCTGTCCGACAACCCGGACTTCGTGAAGGTGGCCGAGGCCTTCGGCGTCGAGGCCTTCCGCATCGACCGTCGCGATCAGGTCGAGGCCGGCATCGCCCGCCTGCTGGCCGCCGACGGCCCCTGCCTGGCCCACGTCATCATCAACCCCAAAGAGAACGTCTGGCCTCTGGTTCCGCCGGGCAAGAGCAACGCTGAAATGATGGAAGGCGCATGAGCATGAGCGACACCATTCACATCCAGATCGACCGGGCCGACGGCTCGCTTCAGCGTCTCATCGGCCTGGTGGAGCGCCGCGGCTTCCACATCGACGGCATGAGCATGGCCCCAGATTCTGAAGAAGGGGGCCCCTCGCGCCGCATCGCCCTGACCGTGCGCGGCCGCGACGCCGCGCGTTCCATCGATAACCTGGGCTGCCAGATCGACCGCCTGTTCGGCGTGTCGCGCATCGGCGCCCCTGCCTACCAATCCGAGGCCGCGTAAAATGTCCCGAGTAGAACGAGTATCCAGAACCGCCGAGATTACGGCGTCGGACCCCAACCGCGTCATCATCTTCGACACCACCCTGCGCGACGGCGAGCAGGCGCCTGGCTTCTCCATGTCGGCCGAGGCCAAGCTGAAGATGGCCCATGTCCTGCGCGACCTGGGCGTGGACGTGATCGAGGCCGGCTTCGCCGCCGCCTCGCCGGGCGACGAGGAATGCATCCGACGGGTCTGCGGCGAGATCGAGGGACCGGTCTTCGCCTCGCTGTCGCGCGCCAACGAGAAGGACATCGACGCCTCGTTCCGGGCTCTGTCGCCGGCGCCGAAGTCGCATCGCCGCTGCCACGTCTTCCTGGCCACCAGCCCGATCCACCGCTCGGCCAAGCTGCGGATGAGCACCAACGAGGTGCTGGCCACCATCTCGCGCACGGTGGAATACGCCGCCTCGATGTTCGACGACGTCGAGTTCTCGGCCGAGGACGCCTTCCGTACCGAGCCGGAGTTCCTGGCCGAGGCCCTGATGGCCGCCGCCGACGCGGGCGCCCAGACGCTGAACGTGCCCGACACCGTCGGCTACGCCACGCCGGAAGAAGTGCGCGCGCGCTTCGCCTATCTGGACGGAATCATCCGACCGCGCCACGCGGACGTGATCTTCGCGTCGCACGCTCACAACGACCTGGGTCTGGCCGTGGCCAACTCCCTGGCCGCCGTCGAGGGCGGGGCGCGCCAGATCGAGGGCGCCATCAACGGCATCGGCGAACGGGCCGGCAACGCCTCGATCGAGGAAATCATCATGGCCCTGCGCACCCGCGCGGACCGCTATGGCGTCAGCGTATCCGCCGAGAGCCGCCACCTGGTGCGCGCTTCCGAGACCCTGCGCGAAGTGACCGAGACGGTCATCGCCCGCAACAAGGCCATCGTCGGCCTGAACGCCTTCGCCCACGAGGCCGGGATCCACCAGCACGGCATGATGGCCGACGCCCGCACCTACGAGATCATGCGTCCCGAGGACGTCGGTTTCGAGGGCAGCTACTTCGTGCTGGGCAAGCATTCCGGCCGCCATGCGGTCGGCAAGCGGGCCGAGGCCCTGGGCCATGTGCTGGAGGGCCAGCGCCTGGCCGACGTCTTCGCCGGCTTCAAGCAACGCGCCGATCAGATCGGCGAAATCAATGACGCGGAGCTGACCGCCATCATCGCGGCCGTGACGGCTGCTGGCGCCTCCGCACAAATGGACACGACCTATGCAACCGCTGGCTAAGAATATCTGGATCAACGGCGAACTGACGCCCTGGGCCGACGCCAAGGTCCACGTCATGAGCCACGCCCTGCACTACGGCACCTCGGTGTTCGAAGGCATCCGCGTCTATGACACCCCGAACGGCCCCTGCGGCTTCCGCCTGACCGACCACGTGCGCCGCCTGTTCGACAGCGCGCGCATCTATCACTTCCCCCTGCCCTTCACCGAGGACGAGTTGGTCCAGGCCTGCAAGGACGTGGTCCGTTCCGAGGGCCTGCGTTCGGCCTACCTGCGCCCCCTGGCCTTCCTGGGCGAGTGCGGCATGGGCGTGTCCCCGTCGCCTGAGAACATCCGCACCGACGTCATGATCTCGGCCTTCCATTGGGGCGCCTATCTGGGCGAGGAGGCCCTGGAGAAGGGCGTCGACGCCTGCATCTCCAGCTGGAACCGCGTCGCGCCGAACACCATCCCTTCGGGCGCCAAGGCAGGCGGCAACTATCTGTCCGGCTATCTGATCGGCCGCGAGGCCCGTGTGCGCGGCTTCGGCGAAGGCATCGCCCTGGGCGCCGACGGCCTGCTGTCGGAAGGGGCCGGCGAGAACCTGTTCATCGTCAAGGACGGGGTGCTGATGACCCCGCCCGCCGCCGCCTCCATCCTGCAAGGCATCACCCGCGACAGCGTCATGAAACTGGCGCGCGGTCTGGGCTACGAAGCCCGCGAGCAGGTCCTGCCGCGCGAGGCCCTCTACGTCGCCGACGAGGTCTTCATGACCGGCACCGCCGCCGAGATCACCCCCGTCCGCTCGGTCGACGGCATCCCCACCCGCGCCAACGGCCCCGGCCCGATCACCAAGGCGGTCAACAAGGCCTTCCGCGGCCTGTTCGACGGCACGACCCCCGACCGCTTCGGCTGGCTGGAGCCCATCAGCGAAGCCTCGTCCGCGGCCCCGGCCAAGGAGCGCGTGCATGAGCCGGCATGATCAATCCTCCCCTGTCGCGTCGCGACGGGGGAGGGGGACCGCCGCAGGCGGTGGAGGGGGCGAATCCCATCCGTCGCGCTCGGCCTTCGCCCCCTCCACCATGCTGCGCATGGTCCCCCTCCCCCGCTGCGCAGGGGAGGATCGCTGATGAGCGCCCGCACCCTGTATGAAAAGGTCTGGGACCGGCACGTCGTCGTGCCGGAAACGGCCGAGACGCCGGGCGTCATGTATGTGGACCTGCACCTGGTCCACGAAGTCACCTCGCCCCAGGCCTTTTCCGAAATCGAGGCGCGCGGCCTGAAGGTCCGCCGCCCCGACCGCACCTTCGCCACCCTGGACCACTCCACCCCGACCCTGCCGGCGGGCGCGGACGGCCAGCGCCCCTACTTCACCGCCGCCGCCAAAAACCAGGTCGAGACGCTGGAGGCCAACTGCGAACGCCACGGCGTCGAACTGGCGGGCTGGGACTCGGATCAACGCGGCGTGGTTCACGTCATGGGGCCTGAGCTGGGCCTGACCCAGCCGGGCATGACCGTGGTCTGCGGCGACAGCCACACCGCCACGCACGGCGCCTTCGGGGCCCTGGCGTTTGGCATCGGCACCTCCGAGGTCGGCCACGTGCTGGCCACCCAGTGCCTGTTGCAGCGCCGCGCCAAATCCATGCGCGTCACCGTCGGCGGGGCCTTGCGCCCCGGCGTCTCGGGCAAGGACGTGGCTCTGGCCGTCATCGCCGCCATCGGCTTCGGCGGCGGCACCGGCTACGTCATCGAATATGCGGGCGAGGCCGTGCGGTCGCTGGACATGGAAGGGCGCATGACCCTGTGCAACATGTCCATCGAGGCGGGCGCGCGGGCGGGCATGATCGCCCCCGACCAGACCACCATCGACTGGCTGCGCGGGCGCCGTCACGTTCCCGCCGACTTCGACACCGCCGCCGCCGACTGGCTGACCCTGGCTTCCGATCCCGGCGCGACCTTCGACAAGGAGGTCGTTCTGGACGGCGCCGCCATCCGTCCCATGGCCACCTGGGGCACCACGCCCGACGCTGGCGCGCCCGTCGGCGCCCCGGCGCCCCATCCTCGCAAGGCGTCTGACCAGAAGGCCCTGGACTATATGGGCTTCACCGCCGGCGAGGCGACGACCGGCCACAAGGTCGATGTCGTCTTCATCGGCAGTTGCACCAATGGCCGCCTGCCCGACCTGCGCGCCGCCGCCGACATCCTGCGCGGCCGCAAGGTCCAGCCGGGCGTGCGCATGCTGGTCGTCCCCGGCTCCGAGGCCGTGCGTCGCGACGCCGAGGCCGAGGGGCTGGACAGGGTCTTCACCGAGGCAGGGGCCGAATGGCGCATCCCCGGCTGTTCCATGTGCATCGCCATGAACGGGGATTTCGTCGCCCCCGGCCAGTTGGCGGTCTCGACCTCCAACCGCAATTTCGAGGGCCGTCAGGGCAAGGGCGCCCGCACCATCCTGGCCAGCCCGGCCACCGCCGCCGCCAGCGCCGTGGCCGGCGTCCTGACCGACCCGCGCGCCTATCTGGAGGCCATCCATGCCTGAGGCCTTCAAGGTTCTGACGTCGAAGACCCTGACCCTGAGCCAGGCCAATATCGACACGGACCAGATCATCCCGGCCCGCTTCCTGACCACCACGTCGCGCGAGGGTCTGGGCGCCCACGCCTTCCACGACTGGCGCTATGAGGCCGATGGCTCAGCCAAGCCCGAGGCGGTGCTGAACCGCATCGATCCGACCGAGCAGCGCATCCTGCTGGCCGGTCCCAACTTCGCCTGCGGCTCGTCGCGCGAGCACGCCCCCTGGGCCCTGCTGGACTATGGCTTCCGGGCGGTGATCTCGACCGAGATCGCCGACATCTTCACCTCGAATGCGCTGAAGAACGGCTTCCTGCCCATCGTCGTCGATCAGGCGACCTGGGACGACCTGGCCGCCCATCCCGAACAACCCGTCACCATCGATCTGGAAGCCGGAGAGATCCGTCGCGGAAACGTCGCCCCCGTCCCGTTCAAGGTCGAGGCCTTCGCCCGCCAGTGCCTGCTCGACGGCGTCGACACCCTCGGCTGGCTGCAGTCGAAACTGCCCTACATCCAGACCTACGAACGCTTCCGTGAACCGGAGACCATCTGATGCCCCACACCCGCACCTTCAACATCGTCGTCCTGCCCGGAGACGGCGTCGGCCCTGAGGTGGCCCTGGCGGCCGAGCGGGTCCTGACCTGCATCGGCGACATCTACGGCCATCGCTTCGAGTTCGCCGAGCACCTGATCGGCGGCGCCGCCATCGACGCGACCGGCGAGGCCCTGCCCGAGAAAACGAAGACCGCCTGCCTGGCCTCCGACGCCGTCCTGCTGGGCGCGGTCGGCGGACCCAAATGGGACGGAGCCCCCGTCCGGCCGGAACAGGGTCTGCTGGCCATCCGCAAGGCCATGGGCCTGTACGCCAACCTGCGCCCCTTGCAGGTCTCGCCGGTCCTGGCCCACCTGTCGCCGCTGAAGAAGGAGATCGTCGAGGGCGTCGATCTGATCGTCTTCCGCGAGCTGACCAGCGGCGTCTATTTCGGCGAGAAGACCCGCACCGCAACCAGCGCCTCGGACCTGTGCGTCTATACGGTCGAGGAGATCGAACGCGTCGCCCGCGCCGCCTTCCAGGCCGCCGGCCAGCGTCGCGGCAAGGTCACCTCGGTCGACAAGGCCAATGTCATGGAGACCAGCCGCCTGTGGCGCGAGGTCGTGACCCGCATCCACGCCGAGGAATATCCGCAGATCACGCTGGAGCACGCCCTGGTCGACTCCATGGCCATGCACCTGATCCGCAAGCCGCGCGACTATGACGTCATCCTGACCGAGAACATGTTCGGCGACATCCTGTCGGACGAGATCTCGGTGCTGGGCGGCTCCATCGGCCTGCTGCCCTCGGCCTCGCTGGGCAGCAGCGGTCCCGGCCTGTTCGAGCCCATCCACGGCTCGGCTCCCGACATCGCCGGCCAGGACCTGGCCAACCCGATCGGCATGGTGCTGTCGGCGGCCATGATGCTGCGTCACAGCTTCGAGCTGGAAGACGAGGCGGATTCGATCGAGGCCGCCGTCGCTGCGGTTCAGGCTTCCGGCGCCGTCACCGCCGATCTGGGCGGCGCCCTGGGCACCGTCGAGGCCACCCGCGCCATCGTCGACGCCATCCGCGCCATCCACTGGGCCGCCGCCCGCCACGTGCCGATGCACTGGGCCTGAGCCTCAGCACATATCAAAGAGAAAGGGCGGGCCTCGCGGTCCGCCCTTTTTCTATTCAGTTGTCGATCAGACCCTGGAGCGCCCCGGCCATGCGCCGCGCCAACTCCGCCTTCTGGGTCTCGCCCAGCGACGAATAGCCGTCCGACAGCTCGCGACCGATAGCCATGCCCATGATCAGCCCTGCCGCCAGGCGCGCCCGCACCGGCGCGTCCGGCCCGCCGATCCACGCGGCCAGAGGGTCAAAAAAGCGATTGTTGGAGGTGCGCTGCATGACGTCCATCGCCTTGGCCGACCCGACCGACCGCAGCAGGATCAGCAAGCCCCGCATCTTGGCGCCGGCTCCCTCGTTCTGGCCGTCGTCCTGGCACGGCATGACCTCGCCATAGACGATCTCGCGCGCCAGCCGCTCGCCGAAATCCTCGCGCGGGCCGTCCATCAGGTCGCGACCGTTCTTGCAGCTGTCCAGGACGGCGACGAACAGATCTTCCTTGGAGCCGAAGTAGCGGCTGATCAGGGCCGCATCCACGCCGACGTCACGCGCGACGTCGCGCATGCCGACATCGTCATAGCTGTCGGAGCAAAAGCGTTCGCGCGCCGCCTCCAGGATAGCCTGGCGGGTGGCGTTGGCGTTACGCGGTCGGGGGGCGTCGCACAGGACCAATAGGTCGCACTCCAATAAACCTTATCACCTATATGGCTTTGTCATCAGGCGTTGACAAGCGGAACCGCGCTCATCATTAAGTCACCCGACGTTGACTGGCGCCTCCTCCCCCGAAGAGCGCTGGTCTGTTATGTTTGAAATCCCCCTCTCTCAGGAGAATGCGCCGATGCGCACGGTTAAGATCGCGGTTGCGTCCGTCATGATGTCAGCCGCCCTCTACGGCTGTTCCAAGGGAGGCGAGGCGCCTGCGCCTCAGGCGCCGCCCGTCACCGTCGCTACCCCGCTGGCCCGTCAAGTCGTCGATTGGGACGAAGTCACCGGCCGTTTCGAAGCCACCCGTTCGGTTGACGTGCGCGCTCGCGTCGGCGGCTACATCCAGGCGGTCCACTTCAAGGACGGCGACTTCGTGCGTCAGGGCCAACTGCTGTTCACGCTCGACCCGCGCCCGGCCCAGGCCGCCCTCGCGTCCGCCCAGGCTCAACTGTCCCAGGCCCAGGCCCAGCTGACCTTGGCCCGCAGCGAGTTCGCCCGCGCCGAGGGCCTGCTGGCCTCGCAGGCCGTGTCCCAGGCCGAGGTCGATTCCAAGCGCGGCGCCGTGGCCCAGGCCCAGGCCGCCGTCTCGGCCGCCAACGCCGCCATCCGCGCCCGCCAGCTGGACGTCGAGTTCACCCGCGTCACCGCCCCGATCGCGGGCCGCGTGTCCGACCGCCGCGTCGATCCGGGCAACCTGGTCGGCGGCGGCTCTTCGGCGGGCGACGTCCTGACCACCATCGTCTCGTCCTCGCCGATCTATTTCGTCTTCGACGGCTCCGAAGCCCTGGCGCTGAAGTACCAGCGCGAAGCCCGCACGGGCGGCCCGGCCCCGATCCGTATTCGCCTGCAGGATGAGGCCAGCTACGACCGCGTCGGCACGCTGGACTTCACCGACAACGCCATCGACAGCGCCTCGGGCACCATCCGCCTGCGCGCCGTGGTCCCCAACGCCGACGGCTTCCTCAAGCCCGGCATGTTCGGTCAGGCGCAACTGGCCGGCGGCGGCGCCTACCAGGCCCTGCTGGTGCCTGACTCGGCTGTCGCCACCGACGCCGCCCGCCGCGTCGTCATGGTCGTCAACGCCGACGGCTCGACGGCCGCCCGCGCCGTTCAGACCGGCCCCCTGGTCGACGGCCTGCGTGTCATCCGTTCGGGTCTGAAGCCGACCGACCGCGTCATCATCTCGGGCGGTCAGCGCATCCAGATGCCGGGCATGAAGGTCCAGCCGAAGAACGGAACCATCGCCCCGGTCGCTCCGAAGGCGGGCGACGCCCCCGTCACCCAGGCGGCGCCGGCCTCCAGCGCCTCCTTCGCCAACGCGGGCTAAGATAGATGAATATCTCCCGCTTCTTCATCGACCGCCCGATCTTCGCGGGCGTGATCTCGGTGTTCATCACCCTGATCGGCCTGTTCGCCTATCCGATGCTGCCCCTGTCGCAGTATCCGGAGATCGCGCCCCCGACGATCACCATCAACGCGGCCTACCCGGGCGCCTCGGCCGAGACCCTGGCCGAGACCGTGGCGGCCCCCATCGAGCAAGAGGTCAACGGCGTCGAAAAGATGCTGTACCTGACCTCCTCCTCCACCTCGGACGGGGCGGTGTCGATCACCGTCACCTTCCAGCCCGGCACGGATCTCGATTCCGCGCAGGTGCTGGTTCAGAACCGCGTCGCCCTGGCCGAGCCCAAGCTGCCTGAACAGGTCCGCCAGATCGGCGTGACGGTCAACAAGGCCGAAAGCGGCTTCCTGATGATCGTCGGCCTGACCTCGCCGGACGGCAGCCTGGATAACGACTACGTCGGCAACTACGCCAACTCGACGCTGCGGGACCGCCTGCTGCGCATCGACGGCGTGGGCCAGGTCCAGGTCTTCGGTGGCGGCAACTATTCGATGCGGATCTGGATCGACCCGGCCAAGGCCGCCGAGCGCGGTTTGACTGGTTCCGACATCGTCGGCGCCCTGCGCGCCCAGAACGTGCAAGCCGCCGCCGGCGCCATTGGCCAGCCGCCCTTCGCCACCAACGCCGCCGCCTTCCAGCTGCCGGTTCAGGTGCAAGGCCGCCTGTCCGACCCTGATCAGTTCGCCGACGTGGTCATCAAGACCGACGCCGAAGGCCGCGTGACCCGCGTCCGCGATGTCGCTCGCGTCGAACTGGGCGCCCAGGACTACGGCATCCGCGGCTTCTTCGACGGCCAGCGCGGCGTCGGCGTCGCCGTCGTCCAGCAGCCGGGCGCCAACGCCCTGGCCACCGCCAACCGCGTCCTGGCCGAGGTCGAGGCCGTCAAGGCCGAAGCCCCCGCCGGCATGGCCGTCTCCATCCCCTACAACCCCACGGAATTCGTCGCCGCCTCGGTCGAGGCCGTGCAGCACACGGTGTTCGAAGCCGTCGTCCTGGTGGCGCTCGTCGTTCTGATCTTCCTTCAGACCTGGCGCGCGGCCATCATTCCCATCATCGCCATCCCGGTCGCCCTGGTCGGCACCTTCGCGGTGCAGCTGGCGCTCGGCTATTCGATCAACTCCCTGTCGCTGTTCGCCCTGGTTCTGGCCGTCGGCATCGTCGTCGATGACGCCATCATCGTGGTCGAGAACGTCGAGCGATACCTGAGGCAGGGGCTGACCCCCAAGGAGGCCGCCTATCGGTCGATGCAGGAGGTCTCCGGCGCCCTGATCGCCATCGGCCTGGTGCTGACGGCGGTGTTCGTCCCGACCGCCTTCGTGCCTGGCATTCCCGGCATCTTCTACCGCCAGTTCGCCGTCACCATCGCCTCGGCGACGCTGATCTCGCTGATCGTCTCCCTGACCCTGTCGCCCGCCCTGGCCGCCCTGCTGCTCAAGCCGCACCAGGACCACCATGAGCGCAAGCCGGGTCTGTGGGGCACGGTCCTCTATTACCTCGGCTGGGCCGGCGCCAAGTTCAACCAGGGCTTCGACTGGCTGTCGGACAAATACGGCCGTCTGACCGCCCGTCTGGTCCGTTCGCTGATGCTCGTCGCGATCATCTATGTGGGTCTGCTGGCCATCACCGGCTGGCGCCTGGTGGACACCCCGTCGGGCTTCATTCCGGAACAGGATCAGGGCTTCCTGATCGGCGTGGTGCAACTGCCCGCCGGCGCCTCGCTCGACCGCACCCAGGCCGTGATGGAGCGCGCCAACGACATCATCCGCAAGACGGAAGGCGTCGACGGCACCGTGGCCTTCGCCGGTCTGGACGGCTCCAGCTTCTCGTTCGGCTCCAACGCCGCGACGCTGTTCATCCGCCTGGACGCCTTCGAGAACCGCACCAAGGAACAGGCCGCCACGGCTCTGGCCGGCGCCATCACCGGCGCCACCGCCGGCATCGAGGACGCCAACATCTTCGTCATCGCCCCCCCGGCTGTCCAAGGCCTGGGTAACGGCAACGGCTTCAAGATGATGATCCAGGATCGTTCCGGCGCGGGCTACCGCGCGCTGGAAGGCGCCACCTTCGCCATGATGGGCGGCGCGGCCCAGATCCCGGATGAAGTGCAGCAGGTCTTCTCGACCTACAACACCGGCTCGCCGCGCATCGCCGCCGACATCGACCGCAACAAGGCCCTGATGATGGGCGTCCAGCCCTCGGCCGTGTTCGACACCCTCGGCGTCTATCTCGGCTCGTCCTACATCAACGATTTCAACCTGCTGGGCCGCACCTTCCGCGTCACCGCTCAGGCTGAACCCTCGTCGCGGGACGACATCGCCGACATCGCCAACCTGAAGACCCGCTCGGCCACCGGCGCCATGGTGCCGATCGGCGCCGTCGCCAACCTGCGCGAGGATTCCGGTCCGGCCCGCGTCGTCCGCTTCAACCTGTTCCCGGCTTCCGAGCTGCAGGGTCAGGCGGCGCCGGGCGTCTCGTCCGGCGAGGCTCTGAAGACGATGGAGAACCTGGCCGCTCAAGCCCTGCCGCAAGGCTTCAGCTACGAGTGGACCGAACTGGCCCTGCAAGAGAAGCAGGCCTCGGGCGGCGCCTCCATGATCTTCGTCATGGCCGTGGTCTTCGTCTTCCTGGTGCTGGCGGCCCAGTATGAGGCCTTCACCCTGCCGCTCGCGGTGGTGCTGATCGTCCCCATGTGTCTGCTGGCGGCCATGATCGGGGTGAACATTCGGGGGCTGGACAACAACATCCTGGTCCAGATCGGCCTGGTCGTCCTGATCGCGCTTGCGGCCAAGAACGCCATCCTGATCGTCGAGTTCGCCAAGCAGGCTGAAGAAGAAGAGGGCATGGATCGCTTCGAAGCGGCGATCTACGCCGCCAAGGTGCGCCTGCGTCCGATCCTGATGACCTCCTTCGCCTTCATCTTCGGCGTCATGCCGCTGATGCTGGCGACCGGCCCCGGCGCCGAAATGCGCCAGTCGCTGGGCACGGCGGTCTTCTCCGGCATGTTGGGCGTGACCTTCTTCGGTCTGATCTTCACCCCGGTCTTCTACGTCATGATGCGCTGGCTCGCGGGCAAGCTGCCCAACTCGCCCGAGAAGCCGCGCGACCTGCCGACCACCTACGGCACGCCGCCTCATGATCCGTACGACCCCACCGACCCCGCGCCGGCCGGCCCCGCCACGGCCAACCCGCGCCTGGGAGACGCCTGATGAACCGTAAAGCCCTTTCCCTCCTGACCGCCTCCAGCGCCGCGCTTCTGCTCGCCGCCTGCGCGGTCGGGCCCAAGGCGCCGGCCCCCACGGTCCCGATCCAGGGCCAAGGCGCCTTCGTCGGCGCGCAATCCGCCTCGGTTTCGACCGAGGCGGCCCGCGCCGACTGGTGGCGGCTCTACAACGACGCCACGCTCGACGGTCTGATCCAGCAGGCCCTGACCGAGAACAACGAGCTGGAGGCGGCCGCAGCCAATCTGCGCGCCGTCCGGGCCTCGCTGTCCGAGGCCCGCGCCGGTCGCCTGCCCTCGACCAACGCCAACGCCGCCTTCAACCGCAGCCAGGCCTCGACCATCACCAACCCGGCGGCCAACGGCGCCAAGCTGGACGACGTCGACACCTACAGCGTCGGCCTGGACGTCGCCTATGAGGTCGACCTGTTCGGCCGCGTCGAGTCGACCGTTCGCGCCGCCCGCGCCGACGCCGCCGCCGCCGCGGAGGCGCTGGAGGTGGTGCGCATCACCGTCGCCGCCGAAACCGCCCGCGCCTATGCCGACACCTGCTCGGCCAACGCCCAGATCGCGGTGGCCGAACGCACCATCGACCTGCAAGGCAAGACCGTCGACCTGACCCAGCGCCTGCTGGACGGCGGTTCCGGCAATGGACTGGACGTGGCCCGCGCCCGCGCGGCGCTGGAGTCCACCCGCGCCAGCCTGCCGCCGCTGCGGGCCCAGCGCGACGGCGCCCTCTATCGTCTCGCCACCCTGACCGGACGCACCCCGGCCGAGGCCAGCGAGGCGGCGCGCGGTTGCCAGTCGCCGCCGCAACTATCTAAGCCGATCCCGATCGGCGACGGCGCGGCGCTTCTGGCCCGTCGTCCCGACGTGCGTCAGGCCGAGGCGCGTCTGGCCGCCGCCGCCGCCCGCGTGAACGTGGCCACCGCCAGCCTCTATCCGAGCATCAGCCTGGGCGGCTCGCTGGGCTTGACCTCGCTGGACTCCTCGGGTCTGGGCGACGACGCCAACTTCCGCTTCAGCGTCGGTCCGCTGATCAGCTGGAACTTCCCCAACATCGCCGTGGCCCGCGCTCGTATCAAGCAGACCGGCGCCCTCACCGACGCGGCTCTGGCGACCTTCGACCAGACCGTGCTGACGGCCTTGCAGGAAACCGAGACGGCGCTCAGCGCCTATGCCAACGAACTGGATCGCCGCACGGCCCTGCGCACCGCACGGGATCAGGCGGCGACCGCGGCCCGCCTGTCGCGTCTGCGCTTCGACGCCGGCGCAGACAGCTTCCTGACGGTGCTGGATTCGGAACGGACCCTGGCCGGCGCTGACGCGGCCCTCGCCGCTTCGGAAGCCCAGGTCGTCACCTACCAGATCGCCCTGTTCAAGGCCCTGGCCGGCGGCTGGGATCAGGCCCCCAACCCCGAAGCCTGATCCTCGGATCATCGCTAGAAATGCAAACGCCCGGCAGGTTCGACCCCGCCGGGCGTTTTCTTTTGGCCCTCGCCGCAAGATTTTCACGCCGACACACGTGACCCCGGCCCGAATGATGCTCTAGGGAGATGGCGTGACCCTTCCCGCCGCGCCCTCCCCCGCTGCCGAGATCGTCGCCGAGGCTTCGCCCGCGACGGCGCTCACCCATGCCCGCCGCGTGGTGGTCAAGATCGGCTCCTCCCTGCTGATCGATCCCGCCACCCGCGCCGTCGCCCGCGACTGGCTGGCCTCCCTGGCCCAGGACATCGCCGTCCTGCGTCAGCAAGGGCGCGAGGTCATCGTCGTCTCCTCCGGCGCCGTGGCCCTGGGGCGCGGACGCCTGAACACCACGCCCGGCCGGCTGCAGGACAAGCAGGCCGCCGCCGCCGTCGGCCAGACCCTGCTGATGCACGCCTGGGAAGAGGCCCTGGCCCCCCACGGCCTGATCACCGCCCAGGTCCTCTTGACCCGCGACGACACCGAACGCCGCCGCCGCTGGCTGAACGCCCGCGCCACGGTCGAGGCCCTGCTGGCCCACGGCGTCGTCCCTGTGGTCAACGAGAACGACACCGTCGCCACCGAGGAAATCCGCTACGGCGACAATGACCGGCTGGCCGCCCGCGCGGCCCAACTGGCGCGCGGCGATCTGCTGATCCTGCTGTCCGACGTGGACGGCCTCTACACCGCCGACCCGCGCCGCGATCCGAACGCTCGCCACCTGCCCCTGGTCGAAAGCCTCGGCGCCGACATCCTCGGCATGGCCACCGGCGCCAACGCCGACGCCGGGGTCGGGACAGGCGGCATGGCCACCAAGCTGGCGGCAGCCCAGATCGCCCGCTCCGCCGGTTGCGCCACCGTCATCGCCTCGGGCCTGACCGCGCATCCGCTCAAGGCCATAGCCGACGGCGCCCGCGCCACCCTGATCACCGCCCCCGCCACGCCGCTCGCGGCCTGGAAGCAGTGGATCGCCGGCAGCATGTCTCCGGGCGGCGCCCTGACGCTGGACGACGGCGCCGTGCGCGCCCTGAAGTCGGGCAAGAGCCTGCTGCCCTCGGGCGTGGTCGCGGTCAGCGGCGAGTTCGAGAAGGGCGACAGCCTGCGTCTGCTCGACCCGTCCGGCGCCGTCGTCGGCGTCGGCCTGGCCGCCTATGCGGCCGACGAGATCGCCCTGATCCGGGGCCGCCATTCCGACGAGATCGAGACCCTGATCGGCTATCGCGGCCCCTCGGTCGTGATCCACCGCGACGACCTGGTGCTGGAGACCCGATGACCGACGTAAGCGCCCTCATGCTGGACATGGGCCGCCGCGCCCGCGCCGCCGCTGACGCCCTTCGCGCCACCACGCCGGACGCCCGCACCAACGCCCTGACCCGCATCGCCAAGGGCTTGCGCGCCGCCGAGGCCGAGATCCTGGCCGCCAACGCGCGCGACATTGAAAACGCCCGCGCTTCCGGCCTGTCCGAAGCCCTGATCGACCGTCTGGCCCTGACCCCCGCCCGCGTCGAGGGCATGGCGGTCGCCGTCGAGACCATCGCCGCCCAGCCTGATCCCGTCGGCGCCGAGATGGCGCGCTGGACCCCCGCCAACGGCTTGGACATCGCCCGCGTCCGCACCCCCATCGGCGTGTTGGGCGTCATCTACGAAAGCCGGCCCAACGTCACCGCCGACGCCGCCGCTCTGTGCATTCGCTCCGGCAACGCCGCCATCCTGCGCTGCGGTTCCGACTGTCTGGAATCCTCGCGCGCCATCGCCGCCGTGGTCGCCCCCGCCGTGGCCGAAGCCGGTCTGCCCGCCGACGCGATCCAGTTGGTCCCGGTCCCTGATCGCGAAGCCGTCGGCGCCATCCTGTCGGGGCTCGGCGGCGCCATCGACCTGATCATCCCGCGCGGCGGCAAGAGCCTGGTCGCCCGGGTGCAGGCCGAGGCCAAGGCCCCTGTGCTCGGCCACTTGGAGGGCCTGTGCCACACCTATCTGGACGCCGCCGCTGACCTCGATGTCGCCCGCCGCGTCGTCGTCAACGCCAAGATGCGCCGCGTCTCGGTCTGCGGCGCCACCGAGACTTTGCTGGTCGATCGCGCCGCCGCCGAGCGTCTGCTGCCTGCCGTGGCCGCTGACCTGATCAAGGCTGGCTGCGAACTGCGCGGCGACGCCGAGACGCGCGCCTTGATCCCCGAAGCCGCCGAAGCCGTCGCGGCCGACTGGACCACCGAATACCTGGCCCCCATCCTGTCGATGAAGATCGTCGATGGCGTGCAAGGCGCCGTGGACCACATCCGGGCTTACGGCTCAGGCCACACCGAGGCGATCATCACCACCGACGCCGAGGCCGCCGAACGCTTCGCCAACGGCGTCGACAGCGCCGTCGTCCTGATCAACGCCTCGACCCAGTTCGCCGACGGCGGCGAGTTCGGCTTCGGCGGCGAGATCGGCATCTCGACTTCCAAGCTGCACGCGCGCGGCCCCGTCGGCGCTGAGCAGCTGACCACCTACAAATACGTGGTGCGCGGTCAGGGCCAGACCCGGCCCTGATCCTTCCCCCGGATAACGGCTCCGCCGTTTCCGGGATGACGCGGGCCTCAAGTAGCGCGAAGAGCGATAGGCCCCAAAAAAAGAGGGCGACGCCGCAGCGCCGCCCTCTCCTGTTCTAGTCAGGCCCGATCCGTCAGTTGACGGGGCGTCCCTCGGTATCCACCACCTGAACCTCGCCCAGGTTCAGGGCGCGGATCTTGGGCTCGATGGCGGCGCGGTCGCCGACCACGACCCAGGTCGTCGGGCCGTCGCCGACGATGGCGCGCGCTGCGACCGAGGCCGATTGCGGCGTCGTCGCGTTCACCCCGGCGGCATAGCCGTCGTAGTAGTTCTCCGGCAGGCCGAAGACGACCATCTGGGTCAGGTCGCCCATGACCGAGGCGTTGGTCTCCCAATCCCCGGCCATGCCCTGGATCAGATTGGCCTTAACCGCGCTCAACTCGGCCTCGGTGACCGGACGCGAGCCGACCACTTCGCTCAGCTCACGGCGGACTTCGGCCGCGCTCTCGGCGGTCTTGTCGGCCTGAACCGCCGCCGTCGCCGCGAACAGACGCGGGCCGTTGGCCGTGCGCACGCCGGCGCCCGCGCCATAGGACCAGTGCTTGTCCTCGCGCAGGTTCATGTTGATCCGGCTGGTGAAGGCGCCGCCGAGGGCCGTGTTGAAGGCGACCTGCGCGGGTTGGGCGGCGGCGTCGAAAGCCGGAGCCAGACGGCCCGCCGTAATGATCGACTGCGGGCCGGCGCGGTCCACGATCAGGACGCGAGGCTTGGCAGGCGGGGTCGCCGTCACCACCGGGGCCTTGACCGGCAGTGGGGTCGAGGGCGCGCGCCATCCGCCCAGGGCCCGCTCCAGCTGGGTCTTCAGCTCGGCCATGCTGATGTCGCCGACGACGACCAGGGTGGCGTTGTCGGGACGGAACCAGGTGTCATGGAAGGCCTTGGCGTCCGCCGGCGTCAGCGCCGCCACCGACTGCTCCGTGCCCGAGGTCGGACGGCCATAGGGGCTTTGCGGACCATAGACGTCGGCGGCCAGGATGCGGTTGGCGATGGCTCCGGGGTTGCGGTTGGCCTGCTGGATGCCCGACACCTGCTGCGCCTGGGCGCGGGTGAAGTCATCGGCGCGGAAGGCTGGGTTCTCGATGATGTCCGCAAACAGGTCCAGCGACGGCGCCAGACGCGGCGTCAGCGCCGTCAGCGACACCGAACTATAGTCCGTCGCCGACCCGGCGCCGAGCGAGGCGCCCAGCAACTGGACCCGGTCGCTGATCTGCAGGGCGTCCAGGGTCTTGGTGCCATTGGTCATCACCGCCGGGGCCAGCTGGGCGATGCCCGCCTTGTCGGCGGCGTCTGCGGCGGAACCGGCGTTGACGATCAGGTTCATGCTCACCGTCGGCACGCCGTCGCGCGACGCCAGCACCACCTTCAGGCCATTGGACAGGGTGGCGTGTTCGATGTCGGGGAAGTCAGCCGCCGGCACCGCGCCGGGCGTCGGCACGCCCTTGGAGCGGTCAACGTCCGTGGCCGCGACCTTGTAGTCAGGGAAGGGAAGGACCGACAGGGCGTAGCTGCCGTCGGTCAGCCAGGCCCGGCCTGCGGCGGTCAGGTCGGCGGGACGCGCCGCCAGGATACGATCATACCCGACCTTCCAGGCGCCGGGATCGCCCAGATAGACCTGGCTCTCGGCCAGGATGTCGGACTTGCCGCCAAAGCCGCCGATCCGCTCGGAACCGCGAATGAAGGCCGCGCCGACGTTGGTGCGGGCGCGCTCCAGCTCGTCAGCCGTCGGGCCGTCACGCAACAGCTTGGCCATTTCCTCATCGACGATGGCTTCGATCCGGTTCAGGTCCTGCCCGGGCTTGGCCGTGACCATGACCAGGAACTGGCTGCCGATCTCGGCTTCCGAGTTGAAGGCGCCGACCGAGGTCGCGATCTGATCATCGAACACCAGACGCTTGTAGAGACGCGAGTTGCGGCCGGCGCTCAGCACCTGGCCCAGCATCCCCAGATAGTCGGCGTCCGCCGTTCCCGTCGGCGGGGTGTTCCACACCTTGTAGAGGCGCGGCTGGCCGACGCGGTCGTACATGGTCTCGCTCTGAGCGCCGGTCATCTTGGCGATCATCTGGTTGGCGTGGGTCACCGGCGGGCCCGAGGGAATGTCGCCGAAATAGCGCTCGACCTTGGCCCTGGCCTCTTCCGGCGTGATGTCGCCGGCCAGGACGATGACAGCGTTGGCCGCGCCGTAATAGTCGCGGAACCAGGCCTTGACCGTATCCAGATCCGCCGCATTCAGGTCGTCCATCGAGCCGATGACCGTGTGGCCATAGGGGTGGTCGGCCGGATAGGTGGCGTTGGTGATGGCGTCCCAGACGCGGCCATAGGGCTGGTTCTCGCCCTGGCGTTTTTCGTTCTGGACGACGCCGCGCTGCTCATCCAGGCGCGCCTGATCGATGGCGCCCAGCAGATGGCCCATCCGGTCGCTTTCCAGCCACAGGATCGAGTCCAGGGCCGAGGTCGGCACGTTCTGGAAATAGTTGGTGCGGTCGGTGTTGGTGGTGCCGTTCTGATCGGTGGCGCCCAGCAGTTCCGTGCCTTTGAAGAAGTCGTTGTTGTAGTTTTCCGACCCGTTGAACATCAGGTGTTCGAACAGGTGGGCGAAACCCGAACGGCCGACCGGCTCGTTCTTGGAGCCGACATGATACCAGATGTTGACCGCGACGATCGGCGCCTTGTGGTCCTCATGGACGATCAGGGTCAGACCGTTCGGCAGCACCATCTTGGTGAAGGGGATGCTCACGTCCGGCAAGGCGGGAAGGGCTGCGGCCGCGGCCCGGTTCTGCGCGGCGGGCGCGGAGGCCGGGGCCGGGGCCGGCGCGGCGTGAGCGGCGGCGGCGGCCAGAAGGCTGGCGGCCACCCCGCCCATAAGGGCCAGACGGCGAGCGGTGATGGTCATGAAATTCCCCCGATGCGATGTCGCAATGAGGGGACCGTAACGTCGCTATTCCACTAGAAACAAACCTTTCAGAAATTTAATCCGCCCGCCGGTCTGCTCAAGCTTCAGCCAGGCACGAAACATTGCTGCATCGCACACGCCAAAACGGTCAATCCATGCTCATGCTTTGGCGCTAGAGCGCATCATCATGCCAGGATGCATGATTTTTGGAGCCTTTATCGAAATATATTTGCACTACCGCGCCAGATTTCGCTTAATGAGCAGATGCAAAAAGGTGGCCGTTCCAACCCTGGTGGTTTTCTGATCGAGCAGCGTCGGCTGGATAAACAGCCCGCTGATCTGCGCGTACGCGCCTTTACGGAGATCACGCTCAAACCGACCGCCGACAGCGGCGCGGCTCAGGCGTCGCGTTGCACCGACTGCGGCGTGCCCTTCTGTCAGAACGCCTGCCCGCTTCAGAACAACATCCCCGACTGGCTGGCCCTGTCGGCGGACGGCGACCTGCGCGAGGCCTGGCGCGTCGCCGCCGCCACCTCGACCATGCCCGAAATCTGCGGCCGCATCTGTCCGCAGGACCGCCTGTGCGAGGGCGCCTGCACCCTGCAACAGTCCGGCTGGGACGGCGTCACCATCGGCTCGGTCGAGGCCTGGATCGCCGACACCGCCTTCGACAACGGCTGGGTCGAGCCCATCCGCCCCCTGGCCGAGCGCGGCCAGAGCGTGGCCATCGTCGGCTCCGGTCCCGCCGGTCTGGCCGCCGCCGACCGTCTGCGCAGCGAAGGCTACGCCGTCACCGTCTATGACCGCCACGACCGCGCCGGCGGCCTACTGACCTACGGCATCCCGGGCTTCAAGCTGGAGAAGCGCATCGTTCAGCGCCGCGTCGACCGCCTGATCGAGGGCGGGGTCCAGTTCGTGCTCAACACCAATGTCGGCGTCGACGTGACAATGGACGAGCTGCGGTCGCGCCATGACGCGGTGCTGCTGGCCATGGGCGTCTATCAGGCCCGCACCCTCTCCGTCCCCGGTCGCGGGGCCGACGACACCGTCGCCGCGCTCGACTTCCTGATCGCCCAGAACCGCGTCGACTGCGGCGACGCCGCCGACGCCTCCGCCCCCCATGCGGCCGGTCGCGACGTGGTCGTCGTCGGCGGCGGGGACACGGCCATGGACTGCGTCCGCACCGCCATCCGCCAGGGCGCGAACAGCGTTGTCTGCCTCTATCGCCGCGACCGCGAGAACATGCCCGGCTCGGCCCGCGAGGTGCAGAACGCCGAGGAAGAAGGCGTCCGCTTCGAATGGCTGGCCGCGCCCAAGGCCCTGATGTCCAAGGGGGAGGCGGTGACGGCCGTCCGCGCCCAGCGCATGGCCCTGACTGAGGCCTCCGCCAGCGGTCGCCGCGACATCGCCCCCGTGGCCGGCTCGGACTTCGACCTGCCCGCCGATCTGGTGATCGAGGCCCTGGGCTTCGAGCCTGAAGCCTTCGCCGAGCAGCTCGACTCCGGCCTCGGCCTGAGCAAATGGAACACCCTGCAGGTGGCGCGTGGCGGTTTCGCCACCACCCTGCCCGGCGTGTTCGCCGCCGGGGACGCCGTGCGCGGCGCCTCCCTCGTCGTCTGGGCCGTGCGCGACGGCCAGGACGCCGCGGCTGAAATCGACCGTTATCTGCGCGCGCGTACCGAGGAAGCCGCCGCATGACCGACGCATCGCAACAGAACTGGCTGGCCCAGTACGAAGAGAACCGCGCCCGCCTGATCGAGGGCGGCGCCTATGACCCGTCGTCGGAACGCGACGCCTGCGGCGTGGGCCTGGTCTGCGCCATCGACGGCAAGCCCCGGCGCGAGATCGTCGAGATGGCCATCCAGTCGTTGAAGGCCGTGGCCCACCGCGGCGCGGTCGACGCCGACGGCCTGTCCGGCGACGGCGCCGGCATCATGATCGAACTGCCCCAGGCTTTCTTCGCGGCCCAGGTGCGCGCCGTCGGCCAGACCCTGCGCCCCGGCCCCATCGCGGTCGGCCAGGTCTTCCTGCCGCGCACCGACCTGGGCGCCCAGGACCACGCCCGCGCCATCGTCGAGACCGAGGCTATCCGTTCGGGCTTCTACATCTACGGCTGGCGCCAGACGCCGATGGACCTGTCGGTCGTCGGCGTGCGCGCCGACGCCACCCGGCCCGAGATCGAACAGATCATGCTGGCCGCGCCGGAAGGCATGGAGATCGAGGAACTGGAGCGCGAGCTCTTCCTGTGTCGCCGTCGCATCGAAAAGGCGGTGCAGGCGAGCGGCCTGAACGGCTTCTACCTCTGCTCCCTGTCGGCCCGCTCCATCGTCTACAAGGGCATGGTCCGCGCCGAGCTGCTGGGCCAGCTGTATCACGACCTGAACGACCCCACGGTCGTCGCCGGCTACGCCGTCTTCCACCAGCGCTACTCGACCAACACCTTCCCCGAGTGGAAGCTGGCCCAGCCCTTCCGCATGCTGGCCCACAACGGCGAGATCAACACGCTTCAGGGCAACCTGAACTGGATGCGCAGCCACGAGATCCGCATGGCGGCCTCGGCCTTCGGCGACCGCGACCATGAGGTCAAGCCGGTGGTCCAACCAGGCGGCTCGGACTCGGCGGCCCTGGACAATGTGTTCGAGGTCCTGGTCCGCGCCGGGCGTCCCGCGCCCCTGGCCAAGGCCCTGCTGGTGCCCGAGGCCTGGTCCTCGGACGACGTGGTGATGAAGCCCGAGCACCGCGCCCTCTACGCCTATTGCAATGCGGTGATGGAGCCGTGGGACGGCCCCGCCGCCCTGTGCGCCGTCGACGGCCGCTGGGTCGTGGCGGGCAAGGACCGCAACGGCCTGCGCCCCTTGCGCGCCGTCGAGACCGTGGACGGCCTGCTGCTGGCGGGCTCGGAGGCCGGTCTGGTTCCCCTGCCCGAGGGCCGGGTCAAGCGCCGCCTGCACATCGGCCCCGGCAAGCTGATCGCCGTCGATCTGAAGCACGGCCGCCTTTACGACGAACACGAGGCCGTCGACGCCCTGGCCGCCGCCCAGCCCTATTCGGACTGGCTGGACAATATGGTCGATCTGGAACCCATCATCGGCCCCGGACCCGAGCCCCGCGCCGCTGTCGGCGAGGCCCTGATCCGTCGTCAGATCGCCGCCGGCTTCAGCCGCGAGGATCTGGACCTGCTGCTCGACGCCCTGGTCCGCGACGGCAAGGAGGCGGTCGGCTCGATGGGCGACGACGCCCCGCCCGCCGTCCTGTCCAGCCTGCCGCGCCCCCTGGCCCACTACTTCCGCCAGAACTTCAGCCAGGTCACCAACCCGCCCATCGACCCCCTGCGTGAAGCGGGGGCCATGAGCCTGAAGACCCGCTTCAAGAACCTAGGCAATATCCTGGCCCAGGACGAGGCCCAGACCGAGGTCTTCGTGCTGGACAGCCCGGTCCTGACCACCGGCATGTATCAGCGGATGCTGGGCGTCATCGCCGACGGCTCGACCACGGTGATCGACTGTACCTACCCGCTGCCGGCTGAGGGCGACCGCCCCGGCGCGGGCCTGCGTCAGGCCCTGGACCGCATCCGCGACGAGGCCGAGGCCGCCGCGCGCGAAGGCGCCACCCTGATCGTTCTGACCGACGAGCACGCCTCGGCCGACCGTCTGGCCGCGCCCATGATCCTGGCCACCGCCGGGACCCACGGCCGCCTGATCGCGGCGGGCCTGCGCACCTATTGCTCGCTGGTCGTGCGTTCGGCCGAGACCCTGGACCCGCACGCCTTCGCCGTTCTGGTCGGGGTCGGCGCCACCGCCGTCAATCCGTGGCTGGCGCAGGAGCTGTTCCAGGACCGTCTGGATCGCGGCGCCTATCCGGGCCTGACGCTTCACGACGCCTGCCTGAACTACAAGCACGGCATCGAGGCCGGCCTGCTGAAGGTGCTGGCGCGCAAGGGCATCAGCATCATCTCCGCCTATCGCGGCGGCTGCGAGTTCGAGGTCCTGGGCCTGTCCCGCGCCCTGGCCGCCGAGTTCTTCCCCGGCGCCCCGTCGCGCATCTCCGGCATCGGCCTGGCCGGTCTGGAGCAGGCGGCGCTCAAGCGCCACACGTTGGCCTTCGGCGCGGCGGTCCCCTCTCCCTCGATGGGCGGCTTCTTCCGCATCCGTGCGGGCGGCGAGGCCCACGCCCATGACGCCAGGACCATCCACCTGTTGCAGGACGCGGTGAATCGCGGCGACTACAAGCGCTTCAAGCAATACTCCGCCGCCGTTCGCGAGCAGCCGGACCTGGCCCTGCGCGACCTGCTGGACTTCAAGGACGGCCTGACCCCGGTGCAGCTGCACGAGGTCGAGAGCGTCTCCGACATCCGCCGCCGCTTCCTGTCCCAGGCCATGTCCCTGGGCGCCCTGTCGCCCGAGGCGCACGAAACCCTTAACATCGCCATGAATCGGATGGGCGCGCGCGCCGTCTCCGGCGAGGGCGGCGAGGACCCGGCGCGCTACGTCCCGCGCCCCAACGGCGACAACGCCAACTCGGCGGTCAAGCAGGTGGCCTCGGGCCGTTTCGGCGTCACCGCCGAATATCTGAACCAGTGCCGCGAGATCGAGATCAAGGTGGCCCAGGGCGCCAAGCCCGGCGAGGGCGGCCAGCTGCCCGGCTTCAAGGTCACCGAGTTCATCGGCCGCATGCGTCACGCCGTGCCCGGCACGACCCTGATCAGCCCGCCGCCGCACCACGACATCTATTCGATCGAGGATCTGGCCCAGCTGATCTACGACCTGAAGGCGATCAATCCCGACGCCAAGGTCACGGTCAAGCTGGTCTCCGCCACCGGGATCGGCGCCATCGCCTCAGGGGTCGCCAAGGCCAAGGCCGACGCCATCCTGATCGCTGGTCACAACGGCGGCACGGGCGCCTCGCCCCAGACCTCGGTCAAGCACGCCGGCATGCCGTGGGAGATCGGCCTGGCCGAGGCGCATCAGGTGCTCAGCCTGAACCACCTGCGCTCCTCGGTGTCCCTGCGCGCCGATGGCGGCATCCGCACCGGCCGGGACGTGGTCCTGGCCGCGCTTCTGGGGGCCGAGGAATACGGCATCGGCACCTCGGGCCTGATCGCCATGGGCTGTCTGATGGTGCGTCAGTGCCATTCCAACACCTGCCCGGTCGGCGTCTGTTCGCAGGATGAGCGTCTACGCGCCAAGTTCACCGGCACGCCGGAAAAGGTGGTCAACCTCTTCACCTTCATCGCCGAGGAGGTCCGCGAAATCCTGGCCTCCATCGGCGCGCGTACCATCGATGAGATTGTGGGCCGCACCGACCTGCTGCGTCAGACGCGGCGCGGGGGTTCGCATCTGGACGACCTGGACCTCAACCCCCTGCTGATGAAGGTCGACGTCGACCGTCCGGGCCGCTGGGCCGACAAGGTCCGCCGCCCTGTGCCAGACAGCATCGACGCCCTGGTGCTGAAGGACGCCGCCGCCTTCCTTGAGCGAGGCCAGACGCTGGAACTCTCCTATCCGCTGAACAACACCCAGCGCACCGCCGGGGCCGGCGTATCCTCGGCCATCGTCCGCCGCTTCGGCCCAGAGGGTCCGCAAGGCCGTCTCAAGCTGAAGCTGGAAGGCATCGCCGGTCAGAGCTTCGGCGCCTTCGGGGCCAAGGGCCTGATCCTCGACGTCACGGGCGAGGTCAACGACTACGTCGGCAAGGGTCTGTCGGGCGCCGACATCCATGTCCGCCCCTATGAGTGGCGGGCCGAGCAGCAGATCTGCGGCAACACCACCCTCTATGGTGCCACCTCGGGCCGGCTGTTCGTGGCGGGCGCGGCGGGCGAACGCTTCGCCGTCCGCAACTCGGGCGCCGAGGCCGTGGTCGAGGGACTGGGCGCGCATGGCTGCGAATACATGACCGGCGGCCGCGTGGTCGTGCTCGGCGCCGTCGGCTGGAACCTGGCGGCAGGCATGAGCGGCGGCGAGTTGTTCGTGCTCGACGCTGACGGGCGCGCGGCCCAGGCCCTGAACGGCGACATGGCCGGGGTCGGCGTCCTCAACGCCGAGGCCGAGGCCCGGCTGAAGGCCCTGATCGAAGCCCACGCCGCCGCGACCGCCTCGCCCCTGGCCCGCCGCATCCTCGGCGACTGGCCCACGTTCGCGCCCCGCTTCGTCCGCATCGCGCCCAAGACCGTCCTGGCCGCCGAGGCCGCCGAGACCGACGTCAGGCTGGCCCAACCGGCCTGACGTCTCTCCCTGACTGGACGCGGCGTGAAGCCTTCGCCGCCGTGCTGCGTTCCAGCAGTATGGCGGCGCGCGGCGAACTCGACACCTATCAGGCCAAGCGGAACTTCGGCGTGACGCCGGAGCCGAAAGGCCGCAAGGCGAAAGCGCGCCAGACCGGCCTGCGCTATCTGATCCAGCGCCACGCCGCGACCCGCCTGCACTACGACTTCCGCATCGAGCATGACGGCGTGCTCAAGTCCTGGGCCGTCACCAAGGCCCCCTCGCGCGACCCTCACGTCAAACGCCTGGCGGTCGAGGTCGAGGATCATCCCCTCGATTACGGCGGCTTCGAAGGGACCATCCCGGCCGGCAACTACGGCGCGGGCACGGTGCAGATGTGGGATGTCGGCGAATGGCGTCCCCAAGACCCGGATAAGGACGCCGATCTGGACGCGGCCTTTGCAAAGGGCGTGGTCAAACTGACCCTCGACGGCGAAAGGCTGAAGGGCGGCTGGGCCCTGATCCGGCTCAAGTCGGATCGCGGGAAACCCTCCAAACGGGCCAACTGGCTGCTGGTCAAGGAGAAGGATGAATACGCCGTCGACGGCGAAGGCGACGCCCTGGCCGAGATCGACGCCTCGATCACCACCGGCCGCAGCCTGGCGGAAATCGTTGAGGGTCAGACGCAATGGACCGCCTCCAAGGCCACTGGCCGCAAGGCCCCGCCGAAGCCCAAACCACCGAAGGCGGCGCGCCCCGTCGCCCGCCCCCACGCCTTCGTCCCCATCCAGCTATGCAAGGTCGCCGACCACCCGCCCTCGGCGCCGGGCTGGGCGCATGAGATCAAGTTCGACGGCTACCGCATCCAGATCGCCGTCGGTCATGGCCGCGCCACCTTGCGCACCCGCAAGGGTCTGGACTGGACCGAGCGTTTTCCCGAACTGGCCGCCGACGCCGCCCTCTGGCCCGACGGCGTGCTGGATGGCGAGTTGTGCGTCCTGGACGAGCACGACATGCCGGACTTCTCGGCCTTGCAGACCGCCCTCTCGGAAGGCCGGACCGACCGGCTGGTCTATTTCGCCTTCGACCTGCTGTTCGACGGCCCCGAAGACCTGCGCAAGCTGCCCTTGTCGCATCGCAAGGCGCGGCTTCAGGCCCTGATCGACCGCACGCCCAAGACCGCCGCCGACCGTCTGCGCTACGTCGAGCATTTCGGCGCCAGCGGCCAGACCATTCTGGAAAGCGCCTGTCGCATGCATCTGGAAGGCGTCATCTCCAAGAAGCTGGACGCCCCCTATCGCGCGGGGCATTCGGCCTCCTGGGTCAAGTCCAAGTGCCGGGGTCGCGACGAGGTGGTGATCGGCGGCTGGTCGTCCGAGGGCGGAAGCCGCTTCCGCTCCCTGCTGGTCGGGGTCAAGACCAGGGGCGGGCTGCGCTATCTGGGCCGGGTCGGCACGGGCTATTCCGCCGCCCTGACCAGGACGCTTCTGCCCTCGCTGAAAGCCGCCGCCGCCGACCGCTCGCCCTTCACTGGCGCCAACGCCCCCGCCGCCGAGAAGAACGTCCACTGGACCACCCCGACCCTGGTCGCCGAGATCGAGCACGGCGGCTACACCGAGGCGGGGTCGCTGCGTCAGGCCGCTTTCAAGGGCCTGCGCGAAGACAAGGCGCCGTCCGACGTGACCGACGCCCCCCGCGCGCCGACAATCGTCAGCTCCGCCGCCTCCAAACCCGGCAAGCTGGTCGTCGCCGGGGTCGCCATCTCCCACCCCGACAAGGTGCTGTGGCCGGGCGTCGAGGGGCGTCCCCCGATCACCAAGGGCGACCTCGCCCGCTATTACGAGGCCGCCGCCGAGCGCCTTCTGCCGCACCTGATGGACCGCCCCGTCTCCATCATCCGCGCGCCCGACGGCATCGCCGGCGAGACCTTCTTTCAGCGCCACGCCATGACCAGTCACAGCCCCCGGCTGAAGCTGATCGACGTGCAGGAGCGCAAACCCTATGTCGCGGTCGTCGACGTCGGCGGTCTGGTGGCGGTGGGCCAGTCAGGCGGGCTGGAGCTGCATCCGTGGGGCTGCAAGCCCGGCGATCCCGAGACGCCGGATCAGATCACCTTCGACCTCGACCCCGACGAGGGTCTCGATTTCGACGACGTCATCGTCGCCGCCCGGCTGTTGAAACCCCGGCTGATAGCCCTGGGCCTGACCCCCTTCGTCAAGACCACCGGCGGCAAGGGTCTGCACGTCGTCGTGCCGATCAAGGCCGACGCCCGCAGCCGCGTCGACTGGGACGACGCCAAGGCCTTCGCCAAGGGGGTGTCGGAGGCGCTGAAGACCGATCACCCCGACCGCTTCACCACCACCCTGGCCAAGAAGGCGCGTGGCGGAAGGATCTTCCTCGACTACCTCCGCAACGGCCGCATGGCCACCGCCGTCGCCCCCTGGTCGCCCCGCGCCCGTCCCGGCGCCGGCGTCGCCCTCCCCCTGTCCTGGGATCAGGTGAAGCCGGGACTCGATCCGCGGGCTTTCAACCTGTGGACCGCCGGCGACCTGTTGCAGGCCCCCGATCCCTGGGCCGGGTTCCGCGCCTCGGCGACCTCGCTCAAGCCCGCCATTCGCAAGCTGGGCTAAGGTCCTGGCCGCCAAACGTGCTAGGCTTTGTCTTTACGGATCAAGGACACTCCCATGGCGGGCCTCAAGGACAAGCGCGGCTTCATTGACAAGGACCGGATCGACCTGTCGGAGCGTCAGTCCGTCGAATACTTCATGAAGCGCTGGGGCGTGACCAAGGACCAGATCACCGCCGCCCACCGCAAGGTCGGTCGCATGACCAAGGACATCGCCGCCGAACTGGGCAAGAAGCGCTGACCCGAGCTGCGCCGACAACGACCGTGCGTCAGGCCCTGCTGATCATCGACGTTCAGCCCAGCTTCAATCCGCCGGACTGGCTGATCGAGGGAATTAATCGCCTGATCGGGACCATGCCCTCGGTGGCCACGGTCGAGCGCCACGACGAGGCCGTCACCCCGTTCCAGCGCCAGCTCGGCTGGACGCCGGGCCCCGACGACGACAGCCTGGTCGCCGCCGACCTGATCCACGTGAAACACGGCTACGCTCCGCCCCCGGAAACCGTCGCCCATCTGAAGGCGCTGAACCCCGAGCGGGTTCTGGTCTGCGGCGTCCAGACCGACACCTGCGTCCTGGCCGCCGGTTTCGCCCTGTTCGACGCGGGCTTGACGCCGACCCTGATCAGCGATCTGACCGTCGGCTCTTCGCTGGACCGCGCGGGCGAACTGGGCGCCCGCCTGTGGCGGCACCATTTCAAGCATGTGATCAGCACCGCCGACCTCTAGCCCGCCTTCTTCTTCGGCGCGGATTTCTTGGCGGCATCCGCTTTCGACGCCGTCCCCTTCAGACTGGCCTTCAGCGCCGCCATCAGGTCGATGACATTGGTGTCGTCCGGCTCGGCCACGGCCACCACCCCCTTGCCGCCCTTCTGCTTGGCCTTGATCATCTCTTTCAGGGCCTCGTCATAGCCGTCGTGGAAGCGGGTCGGATCGAAGTCCGCCTCCTTCTGGCCGATGATGCGGGCGGCGATCTCCACCATGTCAGGGTCGGCCTTGACCTCGGGGATGTCGTCGAAAAAGTCGTCCGCGTCGCGCACCTCGTCGTGAGCGCGCAGGGTGTAGGCGACCAGCCCCTTGCCATGGACCTCCAGCGCCAGCTGCCGCTCCTTGCCGCGCAGCACCAGTTGGCCGAGCGCGATCTTGCCCGCCGTCTTCATCGCCTCGCGGATCACGGCGAAGGCTTCGACCCCCACGCCCTTTTCCGGCACCACATAGAAGGGGTCGTCCCAGTACAGCCGGTCGATGTCCGCCTCGTCGACGAACTGGTCGATGGCGATGGTCTTGGTGCTCTCCAGCCTCACCTTGTCGAAGTCGGCCTCGTCGAACAGGACGTATTCGTCCTTGGACACCTCATAGCCCTTGACCAGGTCGGACCGCTCGACCGGCCCCGTGTCCGGGTCGGTCGTCACCATGCGAATGCGGTTGTTGGTCGCCGGATTGATCAGGTGGAAGCGCACGTCATTGGCGCTGCTGGTCGCGGTGTACAGGGCGACCGGACAGGTCACCAGCGACAGCTTCAGATGTCCCTGCCAGGTGGGTCGTGCAGCCATAATCCGGTCCTCCAGCCCGGTTCAACGGGCCGACCGAGGATTTGTTCAGCCCTCTGGCCCCCCACCCAGAACCGGGCCATCATCCGCGCCATGAGCTGGATCGCCCGCCTCTACCGTCTGCACGCCGCCTTGTGGCTGGGGCTGGCGGTCCTGATCGCGGTCATCGCCCTGGCGCCCGGCGTCCGGGACTGGCCGACGCGGATCGCGGCGGGATGGGGCGCGGGCGCTGTCGCCTTCCTCGCCCTGACCTTCGCCCGCCTGTTCCGTTCCACCTCGGTAGAGGCGATTCGCAAGCGCGCCGCCGAGATGGATCAGGCGGGCGGCGCGGTCCTGCCGCTCAGCCTGCTGGCGGCGGCGGCCAGCGTCTTCATCATCGTCATGGAAGCGGCGGGCGAAGGGCGGCCGTCGGTGGCCAGCGCCCTCTTCTCCATCGGAGTCATCGCCCTGTCCTGGCTGTTCGTGCACGTCATATTCACCCTGCACTACGCCCACGAATTCTACGCTCCCGCCGAGAGCGGTCGGGACGGGGCAAGGGACGACCGCCGGGGCCTGATCTTTCCTGGCGAGGCTGACGCCGACTACTGGGACTTTCTGCACTTCGCCCTGATCATCGGCGTCGCCAACCAGACCGCAGACATTCAGATCAGCAGTCAGAAACTGCGCCGGCTCGCCACCCTGCACTCCCTGGTCGCCTTCCTGTTCAACACGGTGATCCTGGCCCTGGCGGTCAATATGGCGGTCAACCTGCTCTAGGCATTTACGCCGCTCGCCTTGACTTGGCCTTTATTGAGGCCCATCTGCGCTGCATCGCACCATGCGATGGCCGGCTTCCTGCAACGCGTGTGGGTCTTCCTCTGCGAAGACCTGATTGCAGACGCAGCTGGCGAGACCTCAGAGTCATTACGTCGTCCGGACACGCGGGGCGGCGCCCCGATCCACCCCGACGGCTTCATTCCGAAGCTCTATCGGGATTGGCGGAGCGTCTCTCCTAGCGTGCGTCGGGTCGAGAAGGCGGAGCCTTCCGACCGCACGCATCAGGACGCCGCTTCGTCCCATGCGAAAGACGTTCCGTGAGCAATATCACTTTTGAATCCATGGGCCTGAACAAGGCCCTCCTCCAGGCGCTGGACGCCACCGGCTACACCAAGCCGACGCCGATCCAGGCCAAGGCCATCCCCGACGTCATGCTCGGCAAGGACCTGCTGGGCATCGCCCAGACCGGCACCGGCAAGACCGCCGCCTTCGCCCTGCCAATCCTGCATCGCCTGGCCGAAAACCGCATCGCCCCCAAGCCGCGCACCACGCGCTGCCTGATCCTGTCGCCGACCCGTGAACTGGCCAGCCAGATCGCTGACAGCTTCAAGCAATACGGCCAGCACCTGGGCTTCCGCGTCGCCGTCATCTTCGGCGGCGTCAAGTACGGCCCGCAGGAACGCGCCCTGCAACAGGGCCTGGACATCCTGGTCGCCGCCCCCGGCCGCCTGCTGGACCACCTGCAACAAAAGACGCTGGACCTCAGCTCGACGGAAATCTTCGTCCTCGACGAAGCCGACCAGATGCTGGACCTGGGCTTCATCAAGCCTATCCGTCAGATCGTCAGCCGCATCCCGGCCAAGCGTCAGAACCTCTTCTTCTCGGCCACCATGCCGTCGGAGATCGGCAAGCTGGCCGGCGAGCTGCTGAAGGACCCGGTCAAGGTCCAGGTCACGCCCCAGGCCACCACCGTCGAGCGCATCAAGCAGTCGGTCGTCCACATCGAGCAAGGCCGCAAGCGCGCCCTGCTGACCGAGCTCTTCTCTGACGCGGCCTATACGCGCTGCCTGGTCTTCACCAAGACCAAGCACGGCGCCGACAAGGTCGCGGCCTATCTGGAAGCCGGCGGCGTTGAAGCCGGCGCCATCCACGGCAACAAGAGCCAGTCGCAACGCGAACGCGCCCTGGAAGCCTTCAAGCAGGGCAAGCTGCGCGTCCTGGTCGCCACCGACATCGCCGCTCGCGGCATCGACGTGGACAAGGTCACGCACGTGGTGAACTTCGAGCTGCCTTATGTGCCGGAAGCCTACGTCCACCGCATCGGTCGTACGGCCCGCGCGGGCGCTGAAGGCACCGCCATCAGCTTCGTCGCCGGCGACGAGATGAAGCTGCTCAAGGACATCGAAAAGGTCACGCGCCAGAAGATCCCGGCCATCGACCGTCGTAACGACAAGGCCCTGGGCATGCTCGACGCCTCGATCATGGCCGCCGGCGTCAACTCCAAGGCCACCCTGCCCGAGCGTGAAGAGCGCGGCGGACGCGGCGGTCGCGGCGGCGGCGAAGGTCGCAACCGCAACCCGCGTCGCGACGGCGTCAAGCCGGAGGGCGGCGGTCAGCCGCATCGCCTGCGCAAGCCTGCTCCGGGTCGCGCCCACGTCGAACGCCCGGTCGCCGCCTATGACCCCATGGCCGGCGAACGTCCCAAGTCCTCACCGCGCTCGGCTCCCGCAGCCGAACCCAAGGCTGTCGGCGAACTGAAGCGCCGCAGCCGTCGCCCGTCGAACGGCGGCAAGGGCTACAGCGCCCAGGGCTGATCCCTCGGATCATCACAAGTCAGAAACGCCGGGCTCTCCTCGAGAGCCCGGCGTTTTTCATTTCGGCAGCCCTTTCCTCCCCACTTGTGGGGAGGGGGACCGCGTAGCGGTGGAGGGGGCGGCGCAGACGTCAGCCGTCCAGTCGCCCCCTCCGTCACGGCCGCTATCGCGTCCGCGCCACCTCCCCATCGGCTCCGCCGACAGGGAGGAAAGGCCCGCCCATGAAAAACGGCGGCCCCCGCAAGGGAACCGCCGCATTCCTGTCAGGCCGTCGCCGGGATCAGAAGGCCCAGCGCGCCCCCATCGAGGCGACCAGGGCCGAACCCTCGGCCGTGCCGCGCAGGTGCGAGGTCGTGGCCGCCGGCGTGCCGCCGTAGAAGGTGCGGTCGTCGAAGATGTCGCTGTCGCTGAAGGCGATGTAGGTCAGACCGGCGTCGAAGGTCACGCCGGGCGTCACTTCAGTCGAAGCGCCGACCGAGACCAGCAGGCGATCGGCGTCCGGGATGCGGGCCGTGCGCAGGCTGTCGCGGGTCGGGGTCGGGTCATAGCCGACGCCGGCGCGCAGGGTGGTCTTGTCGCTGTAGGCGTAGTCCAGGCCGATCGCGCCCGTGGTCACGTCCTTGTAGTTCTGATGGATGGAATCGCCGCCGCCGGCGTATTCGACGTCGATGGCCTCAAACTCGCTCCAGCCGATGCGGTTGACCTGGGCGTTCAGCGTCAGCTTGTCGTTGACCGCATAGCGCACAGAGGCCGAAGCGAACCACGGCGTGTTGAAGCTGGCCTTGCCGGCGGTGGCGACATTGCCGCCCGCCAGCGGGCCCAGCAGGCCGGCGATGGTGATGTCGCCTTCCAGCTCATGCTCGATCTTGGAGCGGTAGCTCAGGCCGAGATCCCACGGCCCCTTGTGCGCCTGAACGCCGACGTTCCAGCCGTAGTCCCAGCCGTCGCCTTCCAGGGTGTTGGAGCCGTCCGGCAGCAGCGGCGACAGGTTGGGCAGGGCCGAGGTCAGCTTGGCCTTGACGAACTGGGCGTCCAGGCCCGCGCCCACGTCCAGCCAATCGTTGACCTGATAGGCGACGGTCAGGCCGGCGTTGGCCGAGCGCAGCTCGGACGTCAGGGCGTCATAGCGGGTGAAGGAGGCCTGCTCGTACTTGGTCGTGAAGTTGTAGGGCGCAGCCACCGACACGCCGACGGCGAAGCGATCACCGACCGGGGCAGCGAAGGCGAAGTTGGGCACCAGGCCGCTTTCGATGGGATCGACATTGGTGTTACGCGGATTGGTCACCGGCACATTGGCGCCGCCCGGATAGGTGACATAGGAGCCGTTGTTCTTGACCTCGGAATCGATCTTGATGCCGTGCATCCCGACCGAGACTTCACGGCCGCTGCGGGCGATGGCGGCGGGGTTCCACCACATCGAGCCCACGCCGCGGTCCGCCGCTTCGCCCGAGAAGGCGCGACCGGCGCCGCGCACCGATTGTTCCTGCAGATAGAAGGAGCCCGCGAAGGCCGGGGCCGCCACGGAGGCCATGAGGACAGCGAGGCCGCTGAGGCGGGCCATGTTCCTGGGAGTCATACTGTTTCACCTATGTGGTCCGCCCGTCCTTACTCATGAACGGGTCGTTGTTCGGGGAGGACGGCGACGCTAACAGCCACAGCGCTGGTGTCTCGAAAGCGTTGCCTCCAAGGCCCCTGTCGGACCGCAAATCGGCGAAACCGTGGCGGCGATGTCGCACAATTTCACACCTTGGTGAGCTTACGTTACGGCAATATCAATGCCCAAGTAACGCAGTTCTTGGGAAAGATCGTGTTCCGCAGCGTCAACTTCGGCCCGCTCTCGGCCACGGATCACCAACTGGGTTCCCACCTCTCCATCCGTTCCGAAGCCGAACGGATAGCTTCCATACGACAGGTCGGGCCGCGCCTCGGCGGCGGCCCGCAGAACCTCGGCGATGGCGCTTTCGCCGACGCCGACAACCCGGATCGTCCGAGCGTGGACCACCGCCCCGGTGCGCAGGCGCGGGGCCACGTCCTGCAGCATGGCCTCCATGATCTTGGGCACGCCGGCCATGACGAAGACATTGCCGATCTGGAAGCCCGGCGCATCCGTAGCAGGATTGGCGATCAGGCTGCCGCCCTCGGGAATGCGCGCCATCCGCCGCCGCGCCGCGTTGAACTCGCCCGGCCCGTAGCGTCGCTCCAGGATGGCCAGGGCCTCGGGATGCTCGGCCACCGCCACGCCGAAGGCGGCGCCCACGGCGTCGGCGGTGATATCATCATGGGTCGGGCCGATGCCGCCCGTCGTCAGGACATAGTCATAGGCCTGGCGCAGGGCGTTCAGAGCCCCGACAATCTGAGCCTGACGGTCGCCGACGGTGCGCGCCTCCATCAGGTCGATCCCCAGCGCCGCCAGAAAGCGGGCTATGGTGTTCAGATTCACGTCCCTGGTCCGGCCGGAAAGGATTTCATCGCCGATGATCAGGACAGCGGCGGTCGGAGCAGCTTGAGCGTTCATGGCTCCCACATAGGGAGCGCGCCGCGCCGCGTCATCGGCGCCGCCTGACGGGCTTGAGGTTTTGTGCTAGGTTGGCCATCTGACCCCAGAGTAAAAGCACCCAGCCGCGCCCTCCCCTTCTGCGGCCCGCCCGAAAGCAGATCATGTACGAGACCCCCGACCTGGATAACGACGCCTTCGTCCGCAGCCACGAAATCCGCATCCACGACGCGGACGCCTTCGAGGGCATGCGCAAGGCCGGCCGCCTGGTCGCCGAGGCGCTGGACATGATCGGCGAGCATGTGAAACCGGGCGTCACCACCGGCGAACTGGACGATCTGGTGCGCGAGTTCACCCTGGCCCGCGGCGGCATCCCCGCCTGCCTCGGCTACAAGGGCTACACCAAGACGATCTGCACCTCGATCAACCACGTCGTCTGCCACGGCATTCCCGGCGACAAGGTTCTGAAGGAAGGCGACATCGTCAACATCGACCACACCGTCATCGTCGACGGCTGGCATGGCGACTCGAGCCGCATGTATCCGGTCGGCGAGATCAACGCCCGGTCGAAAAAGCTGATCGACGTCACCTACGACGCGCTGGAACTGGGCCTGGCCCAGGTCAAGCCGGGCAACACCTTCGGCGACATCGGCTACGCCATTCAGAAATTCGTCGAAGCCCAACGCATGAGCGTGGTCCGTGACTTCTGCGGCCACGGCATCGGCCGCGTCTTCCACGACAGCCCCAACGTCCTGCACTACGGCCGTCGCGGCGAGGGCGCCGTGCTGAAGCCCGGCATGTTCTTCACCGTCGAGCCGATGGTGAACCTGGGCAAGCCGGCGGTGAAGGTGCTGTCGGACGGCTGGACCGCCGTAACCCGCGACAAGTCGCTGTCGTCGCAGTGCGAGCACACCATCGGGGTGACGGAAGACGGGCTGGAAATCTTCTCGGCCTCGCCGAAGGGCCTGTTCCGCCCGAAATTCTAGGCCCCGCTCATCCCCGCGGAGGCGGGGACCCAGAGCTTTGGCCCCGCAATCCAGCGCTTGATCCCTGCGACGGACAAGTTAGCGTCCGGCCCCAGGACTGGGTCCCCGCCTCCGCGGGGATGAGCGGATGGGGGCATCGTGTCCGACGGCGTCGCGGGAGCAATTCCAAAGCAGGCCAAGCCGCACCACGCCGGTCATCGCGAACGGCTGCGCGAACGCGCGCGCGGCGCGGGGATCCATCATCTGCCCGACTATGAGCTGCTGGAGCTCTTCCTGTTCCGCAGCCAGCCGCAGGGCGACGTCAAGCCGATCGCCAAGGCCCTGCTGACCCGCTTCGGCTCCCTGGCCGCCGTCCTGGCCGCCTCGGTCGAGGACCTGATGACCGTGCGCGCCGAGGACTCGCGCGGCCGTTCCAAGGGCGTCGGCGCCGAAACCGCCCTGGACCTGGCCGCCCTGCACGAGGTCTCGCGTCGCGTGGCCAAGGAAGAGGCCAACAAGCGCACCGTCATCTCGTCCTGGACCGCGCTTCTGGCCTATGTACGCCTGTCGCTACAGCACGAGCCGCGCGAGCAGTTTCGCGTCCTCTACCTCGACAAGAAGAACCAGTTGATCCTCGACGAGATCCAGAACCGGGGCACGGTCGACCACGCCCCCGTCTATCCGCGCGAGGTGGTCCGCCGGGCGCTGGAACTGTCGGCCAGCGCCATGATCATCGTCCACAACCACCCCTCGGGCGACCCGACCCCCAGCCGCGCCGACATAGACATGACCAAGCAGGTGATCGAGGCCGCGCGCGCGCTCGGCCTTCAGGTCCACGACCACCTCATCGTCGGCCGCGAAGGCGTGGCCAGCTTCAAGCAACTGGGTTTGATGTGACCGTCCTGACCACCGACCGCCTGACCCTGACGCCGGTCGCCGTCGGCGACATGGACGAGCTGATCGGCCTGTGGGCCGACGCCGACTTCACCCGCCACATCATGGGGCGCGGTCTTTCGGAAGAAGAGGTCTGGTTCCGGCTGCTGCGCGACCTCGGTCATTGGCAGGCCAAGGGCTATGGCAATTGGACGATCCGCGAGTCGGACACGGGGGCCTATGTCGGCAGCGTCGGCGTGCTGGACTATCGCCGCGAGATGACGCCGGCCTTCGACGCGCCGGAACTGGGTTGGGGCGTGGCGCCCGCCTTCCAGGGTCAGGGTCTGGCTTACGAGGCGCTTCAGGCGGCCCTAGCCTGGACCGACGCCTATCGGCTGGAGCCGCGCACCGTCTGCATGATCTCGCCCGACAATACGCCTTCGATCAAACTGGCCGAACGGGTCGGCTACCGCGCCTACGCCGAGACCGACTACAAGGAGTCGCGCGTCACCCTGTTTGAACGCCCCCGCGCGGTTGCGGGCTGACAGACGACGCGCACCTCTTTAGGTTTTACAGTTCAGAACCGATCTTCCGGTTTCGCGAGTAGCTTCATGCCCATGTCCGCCGACGTCCTTCGCGCCCATCTGGTCGAGGCCTTCCCCGATGCGGACATCGCTATCGAGGACCTAGCCGGCGACGGCGACCACTATCGCGCCAGGATCGTCTCCACCGCCTTCAAGGGCCTGCCCCGCGTGCGTCAGCACCAACTGGTTTACGGTGCGCTGAAGGGCCAGATGGGCGGTGAACTGCACGCTCTGGCGCTGGAGACCTCCGCCCCCGCCGAGGTCGGCTGAGCATGCGGTATCGCCCGTTCGGCGCCACGGGCGCGGCGGTGTCCAACCTGACGCTGTCGCTCGGCGCAGAAGCGCTCGGGCGCGGCCGCACCGCCCTCAGCGAACTCATCTTCACCGCGCTCGAGGCGGGGGTGAACTCCTACCACCTTGAAAACGCGGATCCGGTTCTGGCCGAGATCGTCGGCGAAGCCCTGGGCCACGTCGAGCGCCGCCTGGTCTGCGTCGGCGTCACTCTCGGCGTCGGCGACGGCCGAAAGAGGGGCTTCCGCGACTTCTCGGCAGACAGCCTCAGCAGCTCGATCGACCACGCTCTGCACGCCTCAGGTCTGGGCTGGTTCGATGTCGCCGTGCTGGACGAGCCGGCGGACGATGAGCTGCCGCAAGCCTCGCTGATCGCGCTCAAGGCCCTGCGCAAAGCCGGTCACGTCAAGCTGCTGGGCGTCTCCGGCGACTCTCCGGTGATGGACATCTATGTCTCGACGGGCGCTTTTGACGTTCTCTACACCCCCTTCCACGCCAATGTGGAGTGGCGCATCCGCTCGCGGATGCGGGCCGCGCGCGAGCGCGACATGGCCATCTTCACCTATGACTATTTTCCGGAAAGCCTGTCGACCGAACGCAAGGCGGCGGGCGCCGGCGTCCAGCCCAAGAAAAAGGGCCTGTTCGGCTTCGGCGCCAAGCCGGCGGAGACAGGCATGGCCAACGCCGGCTCCTTCGCCTTCCTGCACCAGACCCCGAACTGGAACGCTGAAGAGATCTGCCTGGCCTTCACCCTGACGGACCCGGCGATCGGCAGCGTCATCGTGGAGGCGATCAATCCCGAACGGATGGAAGCCCTGGCCGCCGTACCCGAGCGCGACCTGCCGCCCGGCCTCTCGGCCCAGATCGAAATGGCCAGGGTCGGCTCGGCGGTCGCCTAGCCGCCCATCGCCACGAACGGTCCGTTGAGGAAGCCCGGCTTGCCATAGGCCAGCCGCTGTCCATCCGCGCCCAGGACACGCCCGCCGGCCGCCTCCAGCACCGCCTGACCCGCGGCGGTATCCCACTCGCTGGTCGGGCCGGTGCGCGGATAGGCGTCGAAGCGCCCCTCGGCGATGAGGCAGAACTTCAAGGATGAATCCGTGCCCTGCCACTGGGTGCAGCCGTGACGTGCGGCCAGACGCGCGGCCTCCTCGTCGGTCATGCTGTGGCTGAGAAGAGCGATGCCCTCGGCCGGCTGGGCGCGCACCTTGATCGGGCGCCAGGCCTCGCCGAAGACGCGGCGCACCGCGCCCTTGCCCGGCGCCGTCGAGGCCCAGCTGACGCTCGACGCCGGCGCCGTCACCACGCCAGCGACGGGGCGGTCGCGGTGGATCAGGGCGATGTTGACGGTGAAGCTTTCTCGGCCCTGAACAAAGCCCTTGGTCCCGTCCAGCGGGTCGATCAGCCAGAACCAGTCGCTGACCGAAGCAGGCGCGCCGTCGGCGGCCACAGCCTCTTCGGCCACGGTCTGCACGCCCGGCCAGCGCTCGGCCAGCCGCTGCAGGATCAGGGCCTCGGCGGCGCGGTCCGCCTCGGTCACCGGACTGGCGTCGGACTTGGTCTCGACCGTCGTTCCCACCCGCCAGTAGGGCAGGATCAGGCGCGCGGCCTCCTCGGCGATGTCGGTGATGATCTCGGCGAGGGCGCCGGAAGCGAGGTCGGTCTCAAGAGCGTGCGTCATGTCTCCGCCTCGATAGCCCATGCGCCCGGTTTCATGAACCGGCAAATCAGGTCAGCCTTAACCATTCCCGACAGCAGACCGTCCGAGCGATGACCCTTTCCGATTTTTCCGCACAACCGTCCGCGCCCGAGCTCGCGATCGCCGACCTGCCCGCGGGCGGCGCCGAACTGGCCGCCTTCATCGCCGGCAAGCTGTGCCACGACTTCATCAGCCCGGCGGGCGCCATCATGTCGGGCCTGGACCTTCTGGAAGACCCCACGGCGCAGGACATGCGCGACGACGCCATGAGCCTGATCCGCCAGAGCGCCCGCAAGATGGTCGCTCACGTCCACTTCGCCCGCGTGGCCTTCGGCGCCGCCACGACCAGCGAACAATTCGCCTCGGTCGATCTGCGCGGTCTGGTGGGCGGTCTCTACGAGGGGGGTCGCGCCACCTTGGACTGGCGCATCGGCGACGGCGCGACCTTCACCAAGCCCCAGGCTCGCATCCTGATCAACCTGGCCTGGATGACCCTGGGCGCCCTGCCGACCGGCGGCGTCGCCACCATCACGGCCCGCCAAGACGGCGAGCGCCTGCAGTTGATCGGTTCGGCCGAGGGCGCCCGCGCCCGCCTCAAGCCCGAGGCCCTGACCGGCCTGAAGGGCGAGCGTCTGACCGAGGGCCTGGCCGGACAGTGGATCCAGCCCTACTGGCTGTGGCTGGCGGTCAATGAGGCTGGCGGTCGTCTGGACATCGCCGCCGACGAAGGCCGCGTCGGCCTGATCGCCCAGACCCCGCTCTGATGTCCGCAACGGCCCCCAGGAACGATCATGGCGCATGGCGCGCTGTGGGTTCGCGCGAAGCGAGATAGAGTCCATGGACTTCCAGACCTGCCTGATCGTCGATGACAGCCGGATCATCCGCAAGGTCGCGCGCCGCATCGTCGAGGGCCTCGGCTTCGAGGTGGCGGAGGCCGCCGACGGGGCCGAAGCCCTGACCTACTGCATGGGCGTCATGCCCCATGTTGTGCTGCTGGACTGGCAGATGCCGGTCATGGACGGCCTCAGCTTCCTGCGCCGCCTACGCGACCTGCCGGGCGGTCGTGCGCCCAAGGTCCTGTTCTGCACCGTCGAGACCCGCGCCGACCGGATTGCAGAAGCCCTGTCCGCAGGAGCCGACGACTATGTTATGAAGCCTTTCGACGGCGAGATCCTTCATTCCAAACTCGCCGAAGTGGGAGCTGTTCAGTCACCGTCATGACGCCGGAGGATTTCGATCGCCTTCAGACCTTGCTGGCGTCCCGCGCCGGCTTTCGGCTGACCCGCGACCGGATGCATCTGGCTGAGCATCGCCTGGGCCCCGTGGCGCGGCGCGAGGGCTACCACAACGTCGAGGCCATGCTGTCCTCGCTGTGGAGCCAGCCCGTCGCCTCTCTGGGGTGGTCCGTGATCGAGGCCCTGCTGAACGGCGAGACCTGGTTCCGCCGCGACCGCGCCGTCTTCGACGTCTTTTCGCGCGAACTCATGCCCGCCCTGACCGCCGCCCGCCCCGGCGGCAAGGTCCGACTATGGTCCGCCGGCGCTTCGACCGGCCAGGAAGCCTATTCCCTGGCCATCGCCGCGCTGGAGAACAGCGCCGACGTCGAGATTGTCGCCACCGACCTGTCGCGCCTGTCGATCGAGAAGGCGCACTCGGGCCTCTACACCTCGTTCGAGATTCAGCGCGGCCTGTCGGCCCGGACCATGCTGCGCTGGTTCGAGCAGGCCGACGAGCAGTGGCGCGCCCGCCCGGAACTGCGCAGCGCCATCAGGTTCGAGCGCGCTAACCTGCTGGACGAACCGACCGACGACGGAAGGTTCGACGTGATCTTCTGCCGCAACGTCCTCAGCGACCTGGAACCGGCGCATCGCGCTCGCGTGCTGGAAAGGCTGGAACGCCAGTTGGTGGATGACGGCTGCCTCTTCCTGGGCGTCGATGAACGCCCCGAGGGCGACAGCATCGCCTTCCGTCCAGTCGCCGGTCGCAAGGGCCTCTACGTAAAGGCCCCCTCGGCCCTACGCCGCGCCGCCTAGCAGCCCGGCTGCGGCCGCCGCCTTGACCCGCGCGTCAGGAACCTCCCTGAAGACCAGATCGGTCGCGCCGAAATACTCGGCCTGGTTCAAGGCGCACCAGTCGGTCGTGACCAGACGCACGGTCGGCTTGCCCGCCACGTCGCTCGCCGCCCCATAGACGAAGTCGCCGCTGCGCTCGGCCAAGGGCATGGGCCGGTCCTGATTGGCCCGCGCCATGAAGCCCGCCAGCCGCTCCGGCGACACCTCCGCGACCATCAGTTTCCCGTCGAACCGCACCACGGCGTCGAACGCGTAGCGCGTCACCGGCCCCGCCGGCAGGCCCGTGCCCAAGGTGGTGTGGCCAATGAAGCCCGCCTCCGCGCCCGCCGCCCGAGCCATGGCGGCGGCGACCGCCCGGCCCGTCTCGCCCAGAGTCAAGGCGCGCGGGCTGACGCCGATCACAGCCTTCTCTTCATCGGTCAGGGTCGTCGCCAGGGTCGCGGCGATCAGGTCCGCGATGCGCGGCGACGGCGCGGCGTCCAGGTTCACCGCCGTCGAACCGACCGTGATCCGGCCATCGGCGTACAGGGTCGCCGTCGTATAGGCGTTGCTCCACGACCCGGTGTGGGCGTAGGCGCTGCGGCCCTGCTCGTGCTGGAACAGCAGGTGGTTATGCCCGCCGATCATCAGGGCGCCGTCGGGCAGCAGTGGCAGGATGTCGCGATCCCCCGCCACGCCCGCATGGCTCATCACCAGCATCAGGTCGGCGTCGTCCAGCAGACGGGCCAGGTTGGCCTGCGCCCATGCTCCGGGTTCTGGGATGCTCAGCCAGTCGCGGCTGGCCTTGGGATAGGTGTTCAGCGAATCCGTCCCCGCCCCGATAATGCGCAGCGACCGCTGGCCCAGCGGCACGGTCACGGCGGCCTCCGCGTAGGCCTGGCCGGTGCGGGCGTCGATGATGTTGCTGACCACCAGAACGCCCAGAGACCGCATCCGCGCCACCACCTCGTGCAGGTCCGGCGTCAGGTCGTTGTCGTGGTTGCCCAGATTGACCACCGTGGGCGCCAGCTTCGGCAGTTCGCCGAGGAAGGCCCAGTCGATGACCCCGCCCGAGCGCACCGAGACGACGTTGCCATGCTCGAAGATATCGCCGTCGATCGCAATCAGATGCGGCGCATCCGAGCCCTCGATCTCGGCCTCCAGCGCCGCCAGCAACTGCCCCGTCCGCTCATAGGCCGAGTGCAGATCCGACATGGCCAGGATGCGGCCGATCGCCTGCGCCTGTCCGGACGGCGCCAGCGCGCCCAGACCCGGGGCGACGGCGGCGCCGGCCATCAGCTGGAACAGACGGCGGCGGTGAAGCATGGGGATCGACATGCGCAGGTTCCTGTCAGGCCGCGCCCGGCGCGACGAGCGTTTCTTCGCCCTGACGGCGGCGCAGCCCTGCCGTTTCGCATGGCCTATTGCGGCGCACAATGCCGGGAGGGCCGCGGCGGCGCTTGCAACGTCGAGTTTTGCCGCAGCGTGGCCGTGTCGCGAAAGCTTCATCGACCGCCCCTCTTCCAGACTGGAAAAAGCGTCGCTGTGAACCTAGGCCCTCGGCCAGTTTCAACGAGGACCCTCCCCCCATGTCCCCTCGCCTCTCCGCTCTCGCCGCCTCCGCCAGCGGCCTCGCCCTGCTCCTCGCCGCCCCGGCCATGGCCCAGACCGCAGACGCCGCCGAACAGGCTGTCAGCATCGACGAGATCGTCGTCACCGCCCAGCGCCGCAGCGAAAATATCCGCGACGTCCCCTTCGCCGTCACGGCGATGAACACCGAGACCCTGACCGCCATTTCGGCCGGGGGCGCCGACATTCTCAGCCTGTCGGGGCGCGTGCCCAGCCTGCAGGTTGAAAGCTCGAACGGCCGCTACGCCCCGCGCTTCTACATCCGCGGCCTCGGCAATGTGGACTTCGACTTCACCGCCTCGCAGCCGGTCTCGATGGTGATGGACGACATCGTTCTGGAGAGCGTCTATCTGAAGGGCTTCCCCCTGTTCGACGTGAAGCAGCTGGAAGTCCTGCGCGGCCCGCAGGGCACCCTGTTCGGCCGCAACACCCCGGCCGGCGTGATCAAGATCGACACGACCAAGCCCGGCCAGGACTTCACCGGCTACGGCTCGCTGACCTACGGCAACTACGGCTCGACCCGCACTGAAGCCGCCGTCACCCTGCCGGCCTCGGACACCCTGTCGGTCCGCGTCGCCGCTCTGTGGAACCACCGCGACGACTACATCAACAACGCCTGGGACGCCCCCTTCGCCAAGAAGGACGGCAAGGATCTCGGCAATTTCGACGACATCGCCGGCCGCGTTCACGTCGCCTGGACCCCGACCGAGCGCCTGTCGACCCTGCTGACCCTGCAGGCCCGCGACTACGAGGGCACGGGCACGATGAACCGCGCCAACGTCCTGACCAAGGGCTCGAACAAGCTGAACGACAACTTCGACCGCGAGACGGTCTGGTATGACGGCGGCCGCAACAACTTCCAGAAGCAGAAGACCACCTCGCAGTCGCTGCAGGTCGCCTATGACTTCGGCCCCGCCACCCTGACCGGCGTCGTCGGCTCCTATCAGGGCTCCAGCCAGGGCGACGGCGACATCGACGGCGGCGTGGCCTCGGCGCCCGCCGGCTCGGGCTTCAAGACCCCGTTCAACGTCGAGTCCGGCACCCTTTCCAGCGACCTGCTGCAGAACACCTATGAACTGCGCCTGACCTCGAACGGCGACGGCCGTCTGGGCTGGCAGGTCGGCGCCTTCTACTGGGACGAGCGCATCAACCTGGTCTCCGGCACCTTCAACGGCGTCGGCGGTCTGATCCCGACCAAGGCCACCGACATCGTGCAGAAGTCGGACTCCTGGTCGATCTTCGGCCAGGCCAATTATCAGGTCACGGACGCCTTCAAGCTGACCGGCGGCGTGCGCTACACCGACGACAGCCGCGACTACCACGGTAAGATCGTGATCGGCACGCCCGCCAACGCCGAGGGCCGGGTCTCGGTGGGCGACGAGCAGGTCAGCTGGGACGTCAGCGCCCTGTACGAAGTCAACGACAGCCTGAACCTGTTCGCCCGCGTGGCCAGCGGCTATCGCGGCCCGTCGATCCAGGGCCGCAACCTGCCGGTCCTGACCACGGCCGACTCCGAAACCGTCATGTCCTACGAGGCCGGCCTCAAGTCGCGGCTGTGGAACGGCCGCGCCCGTCTGAACGCCACCGCCTATCTGTATGACGTCAAGGACATGCAGTTCACGGCCATCGGCGGCGTCGACAACTCCAACCGTCTGATCAACGCCGACAAGGGTCAGGGCTACGGTCTGGAGATCGACGGCGACGTCTATCTGGGCGCCGGCTTCACCCTGGCCGGCGGCGTGGCCTGGAACCACACCGAGATCAAGGACAAGGATCTGCTGGTCGCCATCTGCGGCAACCACCTGTGCACCATCACCGACCCGATCGTGAAGGTGGGCGCCAGCGACCGCGCCGCCATCGACGGCAACCCCTTCCCCCAGGCGCCGGAATATTCGGCCAACCTGACCCTGTCCTACGTTCGCCCCCTCGGCGACGCCCAGGAGCTGTTCGCCTCGACCGACTGGGTGATGCAGAAGGACTTCAACCTCTTCCTCTATGAGGCGGTCGAGTTCCGTCAGGACGCCAACTTCGAAGGCGGCCTGCGCGCGGGCTGGCGCGACCTGAGCCGTGGCCTGGAGGCGGCAGCCTACGTGCGCAACATCACGGACGAGGCCAACGTCATCGGCGCCATCGACTTCAACAACCTGACGGCCTTCGTCAACGAGCCGCGCATGTACGGCGTGGAGCTGTCGAAGCGCTTCTAAGCCTTCACGGCGGATCGCATCGGAGGGCGGCGGCGGGGAGACCTGCCGTCGCCCTCTTGCCATCCGACGCCAGCTTGGCCTTACTGTCTCCGGGATCGGGGAGGATCTTTCACATGCGGCTGGCTCTGCTGTTCGGATCGCTGACGCTCGCCTTCCTGCTGGCGGTCTGGACCACCCAAGTCCCGAAACCCCGGCCCGCCGACGCCCCCGCTGCTGCCTTCTCGGCCGCGCGAGCCATGACCGACATTGAACAGATCGCCCGCGCCCCGCATCCGGTCGGCTCGGCCGAGCACGCCCGCGTCCGCGCCTATCTGAGCGCCCGAATGACCCAGCTGGGCCTGTCGCCGGAGGAGCAAAGCGGGCCGCTGTCCCCCGGCGCGATCCAGCGCCTGAAGAAGGCCGGCGGAGATCCCGACGCCGCGAACAATCAGGCGATCAATCTGATCGGCGTTCTGCCGGGCAAGGACCGCAGCCAGCCCGCCGTCATGCTGATGGCCCACTATGACACCGTGGTCGGCTCGCCCGGCGCGGCCGACGATTCCACCGGCGTCGGCGCCGTGCTGGAGGCCGTCCGCGCCGTCCAGGCGCGCGGTCCGATCGAACGCGACCTGGTCGTCCTGCTGACCGACGCCGAGGAACTAGGCCTGGACGGCGCTCGCATCTTCTTCGGCGGCCATCCGCTGCGCGACCGCATCGGCGCCGTGGTCAACCTCGAGGCGCGCGGCGGCGGCGGCCGCGCCGCCATGTTCGAAACCGGGCGCGAGGCCGGCCCCACCGTCGACCTGTTCCGCCGCGCCGCCGCCCGCGCCGACGGCGGGACCACCGCCACGTCGCTCGCCGTCTTCATGTACGAACAGATGCCCAACGGCACCGACTTCACCATTCCCAAGGAACGCGGCGTCGGCGGGCTGAACTTCGCCTTCATCGGCCGCCCGGCCCAGTACCACTCCGCCGACGCCACCCCTGCCAATCTCGATCAGGGCGCTTTGCAGCACCTCGGCTCTCAGGCGCTGGAGGCCGCCGACGCCCTGCTGCGCGCTCCCGCCCTGCCCGCCAAGGGACCGAACACCGTCTATGCCGACGTCTTCGGCCGCTGGATGCTCAGCCATTCGACGGCCATGGGTTGGGGCCTGCTGGGCCTGACCGCCTTGCTCGGCGGCTTCGCCGCCTGGCGCGCGCGCCGCGCTGTCGGCCTGACCGCCACACAGGTCGGACGCGGCCTGCTGGACGGGCTGTGGTTCCTGTCAGCCGGACTGGTCCTGGCCCAGGCCGTGCGCCTGCTGGCCGGGCCGATGTCGAGCCGCGCCGCCTCGTCCGAGACCTACTATGTCCTGCTGCATCGCCTGCCGTGGATGGAGGCGGGGGCCGTCCTGACCATCCTCGCCCTGGCCCTGCTGTTCCTGACCGGGGCGCGCCGGGCACGTCCGCGCGTGATCGCCGGGACCGTCGCCGTCCTGACGCTTCTGACCCTGCTGATCGGCGGCTTCAGCCCGGTCATGCTCGGCGCGGGCGTCATCGCCGTCGCCCTGTCGCTGTGGCCGGTCAAGGCCGCCACCACGACCTGGGGCGGTTGGCTGGGCCTGATCGCCCTCGTCTTCCTGCTCGGCTGCGCGGTTCAGGGCGCCGCCCCCGAGGCCGCCCTGCTGTTCGTCTGGCCCGCCCTGCTGGCCGCCGTCGCCGCCGCGCTCGCCGCCCTGATCAGCCCCGATCTGACCCGCTCCACTAGCCTGATCCCCGCCGCCGTCGCGGGCGTGCTCGGCGGCGCCTGGCTGATGGGCCTGGGCCATTTCGTCTTCCTCGGCGTCGGCATGGATCTGCCCGGCGCCCTGGCCCTGATTGGCCTGCTGGCCCTGCTGTTCCTGCGTCCGTTGAGCCCGCCTGTCAGCGCAATCCGGCCGTTCCTGATCGGCGCCGCCGCCTGTCTGATCCTGGCCTGCGGTCTCAGCCTCGCCGCCCGCTTCGCCGAGCCCGCACCCACGCCGGCCGAGGCCCGGTCCTGACCGCCCGCTGGCGAAACCGTGTCCAACCGTCTATCGCAGCCTGATGTCCACTGATCCCGTCCTCGTCACCGGCTCCGCCGGCTTCATCGGCTTCCACACCGCGCGTCGGCTGCTGGAGCGCGGCGAGACGGTCATCGGTCTGGACAACCTCAACGCCTACTACGACCCGGCGCTCAAACACGCCCGCCTGGCCCAGCTTCAGGCCTATCCAGCCTATCTCCACCACACGCTCGACCTGGCCGACCGCGCCGGCGTCGCCGCCCTGTTCGCCGAGCACAAGCCGCGCCGCGTCGTCCACCTCGCCGCCCAGGCCGGGGTCCGCTACAGCCTCGAAGCGCCGGAGACCTATGTCGATTCCAACGTCGTCGGCTTCCTCAGCATCCTCGAGGGTTGCCGCGCGGTGAAGGCCGCCAACCTGGTCTTCGCCTCGACCAGCTCGGTCTTCGGCGCCAACGCCGCCCTGCCGTTCTCGGTGCGCGATCCGGCCGACCACCCGCTGACCGTCTATGCCGCGACCAAGCTGGCCAATGAGGCCATGGCCCATTCCTACGCCCACCTGTTCGGCTTCCCGGCCACGGGCCTGCGCTTCTTCACCGTCTATGGACCGTGGGGCCGGCCGGACATGGCCCTGTTCAAATTCACCCGCGCCATCCTCAAGGACGAGCCCATCGACGTTTACGGCGAAGGTAAGATGAGCCGCGACTTCACCTACGTCGACGACATCGTCACCGGCGTGATCGCGGCGCTGGACCGCCCCGCCGCCATCGACCCGACCTGGGACGCCACCGCCCCCAACCCGGCCACCAGCGGCGTCGCCCCCTGGCGCATCCTCAACCTCGGCGCCGGCCGCCCCGTCGCCCTGATGCGCTACATTGAGGTGCTGGAGGAGAAACTGGGTCGCAAGGCCAAGCTTAACCTCATGCCCATGCAGGACGGCGACGTGGCCAATACCGAAGCCGACGTCACCGACACCCTGGCCGCCCTCGACTACGCCCCCACCACCCCCGTGGAAGACGGCGTCGGCCGTTTCGTCGACTGGTACTGCAACTTCTACCGCGAGAACTGACGCGAGGGCGGGCCTGCGCCCGTCGTGTCACGAGATGATCCGGGAATGCCTTGGTGGAGCCGAGGGGAGTCGAACCCCTGACCTCGTCATTGCGAACGACGCGCTCTACCAACTGAGCTACGGCCCCGACCGACAGGCAGGAGGCGAGATAAGCGGCGCGCTGAGGGGGTGTCAACGGGTCGCGGAGGAAACCTTGGCGTTCGACGGCGGCGCCGCTAGAAGCGAACAGGTTTCACAGGAATTCGCTCATGGGCATCGGCGCCGGCGTCATCGGCTTCATCTTCTTTCTGATCGGCGCGCTGCTGCAGCTGCTGCTGTTCGCCATCATCGCCAATGCGATCCTGAGCTGGTTGTTCGCCTTCGACGTCATCAACTACCGCAATCGCTTCGTCGCCCAGGTGGCCGAGTTCCTGGACCGGTTCACCGGACCGGTTCTGGCTCCGCTGCGCCGGATCATCCCGCCGCTGGGCGGCATGGACCTGACCCCGATCGTGGCCCTGCTGATCATACAGGGCGTGCAGGGCTATCTGCTGCCGCCGCTGCACGTGGCGGCCCTGGGCCTCGTCGGCGCCTACTGATCCGAAACGTTGAGGCGGGGACACGGGGGGCGAGGAATCTTAATCGCGCCCCATTCCGCCCCTTGCGCGCGGCGGGCGGGCTCCTAAGGTGCCCGCGATTGGTCCTCATGGGGCCGCAGATTGCGCGTATTTATGACCACGATCAGGACAGTCGCCGTCATCGGCGCCGGGCAGATGGGTTCGGGCATCGCTCAGGCGGTGGCCTCCGGCGGCTATGAGGTGCGGCTTTACGACCTGTCGGCCGAGCGGATCCCGCTGGCCCAGGGCGAGATCGCGGCCAGCCTGGCGCGTCGCGCCGCACGCGGCCTGATGACACCGGCCGAGGCTGACGCCGCCCTGGCCCGCATCCAGGCCGTCGCCTCCCTGGCCGAAGCGGCCCAGGCCGATCTGGTCATCGAGGCGGCGTCCGAGGACGAAGCGGTCAAGAAATCGGTCTTCGTCGACCTGCTGCCCCACCTGCGCCCCGACACCCTGCTGGCCTCCAACACCTCGTCGATTTCGATCACGCGCCTGGCCTCGGTTACCGACCGCCCCGACCGCTTCATCGGCCTGCACTTCATGAAGCCGGCCCCGACGATGAAGCTGGTCGAGATCGTGCGCGGCATCGCCACCGCGGCCGCCACCTACGAGGCCGCCGTCGCCTTCGCCGAGAGCCTGGGCAAGATCACCACCGAGTCCGAGGACTTCCCCGCCTTCATCGTCAACCGCATCCTGGTGCCGATGATGAACGAGGCCATCTATGTCCTGTACGAAGGCGTCGGCAACGTCACCTCGATCGACAAGGCGCTGAAGCTGGGCGCCAACCACCCGATGGGGCCGCTGGAACTGGCCGACTTCATGGGTCTGGACGTCGTCCTGGCCATCATGAACGTGCTGTACGACGGCCTGGCTGACAGCAAGTACCGCCCCTGCCCGCTGCTGGTGAAATATGTCGAGGCCGGCTGGCTGGGCAAGAAGAGCGGTCGCGGCTTCTACGACTATTCCGGCGCTGCGCCGGTCCCGACCCGCTGATGTCGCGTCTCGACCGGATCGAGGACCTGCCGGGGCTGAAGCGCGTCGCGCCCCGACATTCGACGCAGCGGTTCGTGCTGGCGGCCCTGGCTGCCGCCGCCTGGCCGCCGCTGATCATCACCCTGATCGTCTGGCCGCCCGAGAACTGGGCCTCGGGCGTCGACACCGACTGGCGGCTGGTGCTGCTGGTGCTGGGCCTGATCGCCGCCCCGGTCGGCCTGTGGATGCTGCGTCAGACCCATGCCCGGGTCGGTCGTCCCTCGACGCGACTGGGCGTGGTCTGCCGCTTCATGGTCTTCGGCGGGCTTCTGGCCGCCGCGGTGCAGATCCTGATCGCCGTGGTCATGTCCCTGCTGTCGGTCATCGCCTCGCAGAGCCTGGCTCAGAGCCTGGGGGCGCTGGAAACCACCCTGCTCATCTTCGGCGTCGCCGGCCTGCCGCTGGCGGTGCTGGTGGGCGTCAGCTACGCCCTGTGGGCCGGTCTGTGCGTGGCCTTCATCGCCTTTGCGCCCGCACCGGTGGTCAAGAACCGCATGGGCCTGATGCAAAACGGCGCGGGCTGACATTACCGCGATTTAAGGTGTCGCCGCCGCCCGCAAGCCGCATGAGCGATCTGCTCACCGGGGGAGAGCCGACGCCATGACCGACCAGACCATTCTCGCGGAGGGACCGCAGCCCGTCGCCGCCGGCGCCCGTATCCAGACTCTGGACGTGCTGCGCGGGGTCGCAGTGCTGGGCATCCTCGCCGTCAACGCCGCCGCCTTCGCCCTGCCCATGAATGCGACGATGGCGCCGGAGCAGTCTCCCTTCCCCCTCAGCGGCTCTTCCGCCACCGCCTATTGGCTGGTCGAGGTCTTCTTCCGTCAGAAGTTCGTCACCCTGTTTTCCATGCTGTTCGGCGTGTCGATTTTCCTGGTCGGCGGCGAGCGCAAGGACGCCGCGCGTGGGCGGGTGCTGCGTCGCCGCCTGATGTGGCTGGCCCTGTTCGGCGTCATCCACGGAGCGGCCTTCTGGTACGGCGACATCCTGCTGCTCTACGCCTGGTCCGGCCTGTTCGTCATGCTGATGCGCTCGATGCCGGCGCGCCCCCTGATCCTGTTCGGGATCGCCGCCACCCTGGCGCTGGCCACCATGCAGGCCGTTACGATGTGGCTGACGGTCAACGGCCCCGCAGAACTGGTCGAGGCCATGAACAACGACAGCATGGCCCTGGCCGACGGCGCGGTCGCCGCCAGCATAGCCGCCTACCGCAGCGGCTGGCCGGCCGCCCTGATCGAAAACCTCAAGGCCTGGGGCATCCTGCAAAGCGCCAGCCTGTTCGGCTACGTCTTCGCCACCGTCCCGCTGATGATGCTGGGCCTGGGCCTGTTCAAGGCCGGCTTCTTCCATGCGCGGCTGCCGAACCGCGTCTATGTCGCCCTGATCGCTGTCGGCGCGGCCGTCCTGACCCTGCTGGGCCTGCTGGAATGGCGCGAGGTCATGGCCGGACCCGGCGTCGAGGCCACGCACGGCTGGGCCGAGGTCGTCGCCTCCTACCCGATTTTCATCGCCCTGGCCTACGCCAGCGGCCTGATTTTGCTGACCTCGCGCGGCGTGGGATGGGTGCGCCGGATCTTCGCCCCCGTCGGACAGATGGCCTTCACCAACTACCTCACCCAGACCCTGATTATGACCACCCTCTTCTACATGCCGTGGGGGCCGCGCCTGATGGGACAGGTCGACTATCCGGGCCAGTGGGCCATCGTCGTCGCCGTCTGGGCCTTGCAACTGATCTGGTCGCCGCTGTGGTTGAGCCGCTTCCACATGGGGCCGCTGGAGTGGCTGTGGCGCCGCCTCAGCTATGGTCACGACCTTCCCTTGCGCCGCGCGGCCTGAACCCACGGTTCGGGAAGTTGCAGCCGGTCCGCTGATGGCTTAATCGCCCGGCATGACCGACGAAGCCCCCCTCCGCCCCGAAGCCCGCGCCCCCCGGGGGTTCGCCGACCGCCGCGGCCGCGACCTGACCGCCGAGCGGCGCATCGTCGCGCGCGTGTCCGAAGTGTATGAGCGCTGGGGCTTCGAGCCGCTGGAGACGCCGGCGTTTGAGTACGCCGACGCCCTGGGCAAGTTCCTGCCCGACGCCGACCGCCCCAACGAGGGCGTCTTCGCCCTTCAAGACGATGCCGGTTCGGACGAGCCGGGCGAGTGGATGGCCCTGCGTTACGACCACACCGCTCCCCTGGCCCGGTTCGCGGCCCAGAACTGGGAAACCCTGCCCAAGCCGTTCCGCCGGTATGCCTATGGTCCGGTCTGGCGCAACGAGAAACCCGGCCCCGGCCGCTTCCGCGAGTTCTGGCAGTGCGACGCCGACACCGTCGGTTCAGACCGTCCTGAAGCCGACGCGGAGATCATCGCCATGGGCTGCGAGGGCCTGCGCGCCGCGGGCCTCGGCGACGGCCAGTCGGTGATCCGCGTCTCCAACCGCAAGCTGTTCGACGGCCTGTTCGACGCCGGCGGCGTGACCGACGCGGTCCAGCGCCTGACCGCCCTGCGCGCCGTCGACAAGTATGATCGTCTGGGTCTGGAGGGTGTGCGCGCCCTGCTGGGCGAAGGCCGTCTGGACGAGTCCGGCGACTACACCAAGGGCGCCCGCCTGCCCTCAGCCGTGATCGGCGCGGTTGAGGCGTTCCTTGTTTCCGCCGAAACGCCCGGGCTCAGCCGCGCGGGTGTGCTGGACGCCGTGGCCAAGGCCGGCGCCTCGCTGGGCGCGGCGGGCGAAGCCGCCCTGGCCGAACTGTCCGCCATCGACCGCGCCCTGACCGCCATGCGCGTCGGCGAGGCCGAGGTGAAGTTCGACCCGACCATCGTGCGCGGGCTGGAATATTACACCGGCGCCGTGTTCGAGGCCGAGCTGTTGCTGGACACCAAGGATGACAAGGGCCGGGCCGTGCGCTTCGGCTCCATCGGCGGCGGCGGCCGCTATGACGATCTGGTCGCGCGCTTCACCGGCCAGTCCGTGCCGGCCACCGGCTTCTCCTTCGGCGTCTCGCGTCTGGCCTCCGCCCTGCGCGCCGCCGGTCGCGGGGCCGACGACGCCACGCGCGGCCCGGTCGTGGTCATCGTCTTCTCGGAAGACGACATGCAGCACTATCTCGACGCCGTGTCCGAACTGCGCGCCGCCGGGATCGCCGCCGAGCTCTATCTGGGCCGCGCCGGCATGAAGGCGCAGATGAAATACGCCGACCGTCGCGGCTCGCCCGCCGTGGTCATTCTGGGCGGCGACGAACTGGCCGCCGGGGAGGTCACCATCAAGGATCTGGACGCCGGACGGGCGCGGGCCGCCGCCATCGCCGACAACGAGGCGTGGAAAGCGGAACGTCCTGGCCAGCAGAAGGTGGCCCGTGGCGACCTGGTCGCAACGGTTCGCGCCATTATCGAATAGGCTTCGATTAAATCCGTGACACAGACATGAGTTATCGATGTTTAGTCACAAATGCCCGCTTTTTGACGTTGGCATTGATTGACTTGCCCGCCGCCTTCGCGTCAATTGGTCTCACTCAAGAGGCGCAGCGATAAAACGCAGCGACAACTTGAAGGCGTTTCGGGGAGGAAACGTCCGCTCCTTAGAGAGCGATAAAGCCCGCTGCGATGTATCCCCCGCAGCGGGCTTTTTCATGCCTGAAATTCAGAGAACCGCTCCGAGAATCAGCTTTGCCGCGCCAGGTATCGAACAGCCTTCGATAGACCGAGCAAATCATGAAAAAGGGCCGGAGCGTCGCCGCTCCGGCCCTCTTCATTCAGACGCCGCGCTTACCAGATGCGGACGCGGTCTTCCGGCGCGAGATAGTATTTCGAGCCCGGCTTGACGTCGAAGGCCTCGTACCAGGCGTCGACGTTACGCACCGGGCCGATGACGCGGAACTCGGCCGGGCTGTGCGGATCGGTGGCGATCTGCTGCTTCAGCGCCTCCTCGCGGTACTTCGACTGCCAGACCTGGGCCCAGCCGTAGAAGAAGCGTTGATCGCCGGTCGTGCCGTCGATCACGGGCGCGGGCTTGCCCGCCAGCGACAGATGATAGGCTTCCAGGCCCACCGCCGTGCCGGCGGCGTCGCCGATGTTCTCGCCCATGGTCAGGCCGCCCTGGACCGGGTGACCGGGCAGGGGCTCAAACTGGTCGTACTGGGCGCCCAGACGCGTGGTCAGGCCCTTGAAGTTGGCCTTGTCCTCGTCGGTCCACCAGTTGCGCAGCACCCCGTCGCCATCGGACTTGGAGCCCTGGTCGTCAAAGCCGTGGCCGATCTCGTGGCCGATGACGCCGCCGATGCCGCCGTAGTTGACAGCCGCGTCGGCGTTCGGATCGAAGAAGGGCGGCTGCAGAATGGCCGCCGGGAAGACGATCTCGTTATTGGCCGAGTTGTAATAGGCGTTGACCGTCTGAGGCGTCATGCCCCACTCGGCCTTGTCGACCGGCTTGTTCAGGCGGTTCAGCTGGTAGTTCCACTGGAACTGGCCCAGGCGCTGGGTATTGCCGAACAGGTCGTCGGCGCGGACTTCCAGGGCTGAATAGTCGCGCCACTTGTCGGGATAGCCGATCTTGACGGTGAACTTGCGCAGTTTCTCCTGCGCCGCCGCCTTGGTCTCCGTCCCCATCCAGGTCAGGTTGTCGATCCGGTGCGACAGGGCGATGCGCAGGTTGGCGACCAGCTCTTCCATCTTGGCCTTGGATTCGGCCGGGAAGTATTCGGCGACGTACAGGCGACCCGCCGCCTCGCCCAGCGAACCTTCAGCAAAGCTGATGGCGCGCTTTTCACGGCTACGCTGCTCGGGCTGTCCCGACAGGTCGCGCGACCGGAACTCCCACTGGGCGTCCGAGAAACGCTTGGACAGGCTGCCGGCGGCGTCGTCGGTGGTGTGGAACGCCTGCCAGGCCTGCAGGGTGTCGATCGGCGCTGCTGCGAAGATGGCGGCGATCTTGGGCATGGCCGTGTTCTGGCGCACGATCAGACGGTCGATCGAGCCCAGACCGGCGGCGTTGAAATAGCCGTTCCAGTCAAAGCCCGGCGCCTCGGCGGCCAGGGTCTGGATGGTGTATTCGTTGTAGGTCTTGTCGCGGTCGCGGTTCTCGATCGGGGTCCAGTGGGCCTCGGCGATCTTGGTTTCCAGCGCGACGATGGCGGCGGCGTGGCCCGCCGGATCCGCCCAGCCGATATTGGTCAGCATGCGCTCGATATAGGCCTGATACTTGTCCTTCTTGTCCGCGAAGCGGGCGTCCAGATAGTAGTCGCGGTTGGGCAGGCCGATGCCCGACTGGCCCGCCGACACGACGTAGCGAGTGGGCTGCTTCTGGTCGATGGTGATGCCGGTTCCGAAGAAGGACGAACCGACGCGGCCCTGGGTCTGACCCATGTAGGCGGCGATCTTTTCGTGCGTGTCAGCGGCGCGAATGGCGGTCAGGTAAGGCTGCAGCGGCTGAGCGTCGAGTTGCTCGATGCGCGCCTCGTCGATGTAGCTGCGATAGGCGTCGGCGATCTTGGCCTCGTCCGAACCAGCGGCCAGGTCCTTGCGCGCGACCAGCCCCTGGATCAGGGCCTTCATGCGGTTGTCCGACAGTTCGCGCAGCAGCGGGAAGGAGCCGTAGGAGGTGCGATCCGACGGGATCTGCAGCTTGTCGAAGGCCGTGCCGTTGGCGTAGCGGAAGAAGCTGTCGCCCGGCGCCACCGAGGTGTCGCGACCCGACAGGTCAAAGCCCCAGTCGCCATACTTGGGCGCATCCGTCCCGACCCAGCCGGCCGGCGCGGCGCCGCCTTCGGGCGCCGAGGCGCCGTGGAACAGCTCCACGACCGTGCAGCTCTCGTCCACGCAGGCGTGGTCATGACCGTCTTGCGCCGCCGCCATGCCGGCCGGCAGGAGCAGGGCGCCGACAGCGGCCCCGATCAGCAATTTCTTCATAAGCAATTCCCTCGACTAACCCGTGCTCAGGTTCGGCGCGGACCCTAATCCCGCCGTGAGCCTCGCCGCGTCTTAAAAAAAGTTCATGAAAGACGCGAGCCGTATCGCCAGATCGTGATCGCCCGCGACACAGTGCGCCGCTACGGAGGATGCATGGATCAAGCGCACGGCGGCGAATACCGAGACCTTGTAGTCTTTCTGGCGGCGGCCGGGGTCGTGGTGCCCTTGTTCAACCGGCTCCGGATCAGCCCGGTGCTGGGTTTTCTGGCGGCCGGCGTCCTGCTCGGCCCCGACGGCCTCGGCCGCCTCGCCCAGTCCCACAGTTGGCTCAATTGGCTGACCATCGGCGACCAGGCCCAGATCCGCCAGCTGTCCGAACTCGGGGTCGCCTTCCTGCTGTTCATGATCGGGCTGGAGCTGTCGTGGGAGCGGCTGAAGGCCATGCGGCGGCTGGTCTTCGGGCTGGGCATGCTTCAGGTCGCCGTCTGCACCCTCGCGATCGCCGTCGTCTTCATGGCCCTGGGCCAGTCTCTGGCGGGCGCCGCCGTGCTGGGCATGGGCCTGGCCCTGTCCTCGACCGCCGTCGTCATGCCGGTGCTGGCGGCCCAGGGCCGGATCAACAGCGAGACGGGCCGCGCCACCTTCGCCGTCCTTCTGGCCCAGGACGTGGCCGTCGCCCCCATCCTGATCACCGTCACGGTTCTGGCCACCCTCGCCCAAGGCATGCAGGGCGGCGGCGTCGAACCCCACGCTCTGGCCAGCGCCCTCTTCACCCTCGTCCCGGCCGCCGGCGGCCTTTTCCTGATGGTCCTGCTGGGGCGTCTGGTGCTGCGGCCCATGTTCCGTTCGGTCGCTCGCGCCCAGCATAGGGGCGAGGGTCGTGAACTCTTCGTCGCCGCCAGCCTGCTGGTCGTGGTCGTCGCCGGACTGGCGGCCCAGGCTGTCGGCCTGTCGATGAGCCTGGGCGCCCTGGTCGCCGGCGTCTTGCTGGCCGAGACCGAGTTCCGTCGCGAAGTCGAGGTCGCCATCGATCCTTTCAAGGGCCTGTTGCTCGGCGTCTTCTTCATCGGCGTCGGCATCGGTCTGGACGTGGACGCCGTAGCCGCCGACCCGGTGACGGTGCTGGGCCTGGCCGGCGGGCTGATCCTGCTGAAGGCCCTGATCATCTTCATCCTGGCGCGGGCCTGGGGCCTGGCGGCGCGATCAGCCATCGAAACCGCCCTGGTTCTGGGTCCGGCGGGCGAGTTCGCTTTCGTCGTCCTGTCCACTGGCCTGGTGGAAGGACTGGCCGACCCGAGCCTGACCCGCAAGGCCATGCTGGCCGCCACCCTCAGCATGTTCACCGTCCCCCTGCTGGCCGTGCTGGCGCGTGCGCTGACCAAAACCGCCACCCTCGCCGCCGCACCCGAGACCGAAGGCCTGTCCCCGGACGCCGCCGTGCTCTCGCCAGACGGCGCGGTGCTGATCGTGGGTTTCGGCCGGGTCGGGCGTCTGGTGGGCGAGCTTCTGGCGGAACACGACCAACGCTTCATCGCCCTGGACGCCGACCCCGCCTCGGTCCGCTCAGGCCGCACGGAAGGCCATGAGGTCTATTACGGCGACGCCGCCCGTCCCGAAATGCTGACCGCCTGCGGTCTGGAATCGGCCCGCGCCCTGATTGTCACCATGGATAGCCCGACTAAAGTCGATGATGTGGTCAAGACCGCCCGCGCCCTGCGGCCCGATCTGATCCTGATCGCGCGAGCCCGGGACGACCGCCACGCCGCCCGCCTTTACGCCCTGGGTGTAACTGACGCCGTACCCGAAACGACCGAGGCCAGTTTGCAGTTGGCCGAGAACACCCTGGTCGACCTCGGCGTGCCCATGGGACTTGTCCTGGCCTCGATCCACGAGCGTCGTGACGGTTTCCGCAAGACCTTCCAGGCGGCGGCTCCGGACGGTCGCGGCGCCCGTCCGGCCCGGGCGTTCAGAACCGCTCGGACGGTTGCTCAGACTCCGCCCCCAACACCAAAAGCTACGTAGAAACCCCTAGCTTCGTTGACCTTACGGCAAAGATTAAGCAAGATTTGAGATCGGCTCGCGACCCATTTTGGTCAATGTTCGGTGATGAAAGTTAGCTTCCCCCCATGGGACGTTCGTTGTCGTCTTACCGTGGTCCACGCCGAGGCGGCGTAGAATCCGGTCTGATGCTGCTGACGTCCTTCACGACCGGCGAGCGTTAAACCTTTGCCGAGCCAGAGTATTTTCCTGATGCGTGAGACCATTTCGTCTGCCCCCGAAGTCATCGACACCGAGGGCCAACCCCGCCTGAACCGTCGTCAGGCTGCCAAGATCCGCACCCGCCAGAAGGTGCTGGACGCCGCGCGCGCCTTGTTCGCCGAGCGCGGATACGACGCCGCCACCATCCGCGACATCGCCAAGGGCGCCGGAATGTCGACCGGCGCGGTCTTCGCCAACTTCCAGGACAAGGCCGAACTGTTCGAGTGCGTCTTCGCCGAGGAAATGGCCGGCCTGCTGCAGGACATCCAGACCGCCGCCGGCCATGAAGGTCGCGTCGTCGAGCGTCTGGCCGAGGGCCTGACCGCCGGTTACCATCGCTCGCTGGAGCACCTGCCGCTGATGCAGGCCATGGTCGCCCGCTCGTGGTTCCAGCCGGCCGCCGCCGACGAGCGTTCGCGCACCTTCGTCAAGCCCATTATCGAAGCCATCATCGCCGTGCTGCAAGCGGGCATCCGCGAAGGCGAACTGCGTCAGGACCTGGACCAGCTGGTCATGGGCCGCATGATCTGGGACGTCTTTATCGCCAACTTCCGCTACGCCGCCTACGACAACTGGGGCATCGAAGAGCTGACGCCGCACATCCGCAAGCAACTTGACCTGATCCTGTCCAGCCAGCTGGCGCGCCAGTAATCGGCAGGGGCTGACGCGCCCCTGACTGCTGAACAAAAAGGCCTCTCCCCCGCGCGGGGAGAGGCCTTTTTCTTGTCTTCAAGCTTGGAGCGAACGGGGTGTGGCCCGCCCTGCGCTCAGCTCTTCCACCGCAGCACCACTTCCTTGATGGGATTGACAAAGCCGCGGCCCTCGGCGCGGCTCTTGATCCATTCGCGCTTCAGCTGCTGGTACCACTTGGCCTGCTTGTCGGCGTCGTCGATCCAGATCAGGGCTGGGTCGTACTTCAGCCCCTCGTTCTGCAGGTTCACCATGCCGCCGTCCTGCTTCAGGAAGGCGACCACGCCCATGCGCAGGAAGGGCTTGGCGACATTGAACACCCAATGGTCGGACCAGAAGATCTGGGTGATGCGCGTCTTCGTTTCCGTCACCGGCGTCAGGCAGGTCAGGGCCAGAACTTGCTTGGCGCCCACCTGGATATGCTCCCAGCGATAGCCGGGCAGACGGAAGGTGATCTCCGTCGCCGGCGCCCCGCCCAGGATCTTGTACAGGCGGCTGTTCGACGACGGGGCGTGGCGCACCATGGCCCAGCCGTAGTCGCGCGGCGCAAAGGTCTTGGCTTTTTCGTGCATCGAATGCTCGGAGCGCCACCACCACTGCTGATGCACGAAGGGGCCGTGCGCCGGGTCCATCAGGCCGATGACGGCGTGGTCGATATGGCTGTCGAAATCCATCGCCTCGACCAGCTTCACCTCGCCCTCGGCGCCGGGGAAGAGCGGCGGCTCGTGGTCCGGCTCGGACGGATCGCGCGCGTCGGCGGCCATCCAGACGAAGACCAGCCCCTGGCTCTCGCGGACCGGATAGGACCGCACCCGAATGCGCTCAGCCTCAAAGGCTTGATCCTCGACCAGGGACGGGATGGCGGCGCAGACGCCGTCGGGACGGAAGCGCCAGCCGTGATAGGGGCACTCGATCGTCTCACCCTCGCCCGGCTTGTCCACCAGACGTCCGGCCGACAGCGGCGCGGCGCGGTGGGGGCAGATGTCGCGCATGGCATAGACCGCGCCCGCGCGCGTCCGCCCGATCAGCACCGGCTCGTCCATCACCTCATAGCGTTTCAGGCTGGCGACCGGCACGTCGCGCGCCAGGGCGACGAAATACCAGGCGTCGCGCACGAAGCCCTTGCCGAAGGCGGTCGGCGGCGCCTTGGCCTCGGGAGCGGTCGCGGGAGAAGAAGCAGCGTCAGCGGTCATGGCCGCTTTCTAGCAGCAGGGACCGCCGCCCGTCCAAAGCCCATTCCCTTCCTCGCGCGATGAATTAATCTGGGTCAAAATCTTCGGGGAGAAGACGCCATGATCCGCACCGCCTCCATTTTTGCTTTCGGGGCCGCCGCCGTACTGCTGGCGGGGGCCATGCCCGCCCTGGCCCAGGACGGCCACACAAACCATGCCGAGGGCCACGCCGCTCACGGCCACGCCCACGCCGACTTCGCCTCGGACCGCCTGCATGTGCGCGTCGATGGGCCGGAAGGCGCGCCCGACCTGATCCTGATCCCCGGCCTGTCGTCCTCGCCCGAGATCTGGCAGGGCGTGGTCGATCATCTGGGGGACCGCTACCGCATCCACCGCATCCATGTTCAGGGCTTCGCCGGCGCCCCGGCCAAGGGCAACGCCAGCGGCCCCGTCGCCGCCCCGGTGGCTGAGGAGATCGCCCGCTACATCCGCGAACAGGGCCTGCAAAAGCCCGCCGTCGTCGGTCATTCGATGGGCGGCACCATGGGCATGATGCTGGCCGCGCGGCACCCCGACCTGGTCGGCAAGCTGATGGTGGTGGACATGATGCCCTTCATGGGCGCCATGTTCGGACCGCCCGGAACCACGGCGGAAAGCGTCGTCCCTGTCGCCGACCAGGTCTTCACCGCCCAGTCCACCGCGCCACGCGACCAGTACCTGACCCAGGCCAAGGCCGCTGTCACCGCCATGATCAAGACCGAGGCCGCCCGCTCCGGCCCGCTGCAGGACACCGAAAACAGCGACCAGCAGGTCTCGGCCGCCGCCTTCCGCGAACTGATCGTCACCGATCTGCGCCCGGAACTGGGCAAGATCACCGCCCCGACCGAAGTCCTCTATGTGAAGTTCAACGACCCGCGCATGACCGACGCCATCACCGACGCCATCTATCAGATGTCGTTTTCGACCCTGCCGGACGCGAAGCTGAAGCGCATCGATGACAGCGCCCACTTCATCATGCTGGACCAGCCCCAGGCGTTTTACGGTGATCTCGACGCCTTTCTTTCGGCGAAATAAGTCCTCACGCTCCTGTGATTAGAGAAGACGGCGTTTTCTGCGACGGCGCGACCCGGCATCTTGCTTGCGCGAATATCTGAGTTTGGGCGCTGTCGCGTCCTGACCGATTTCGCTCTAGGGTCACGCCGCTGCAAAAGGGACTTTCATGGCGCGTAAAGACGGCGGACCGGACCGCAATGAGCAGGGCGGCGGCAAGAAGCCGCGTCGCTCCTTCCTCGGCAACCTCCTCTACTGGGGCGCGGTGCTGGCCGTCTGGGGCCTGATCTTCGCCGTCGTCTTCTTCGCCGTCTTCGCGCGCGACCTGCCGGACACCTCGACCCTCTATGACGTCGAGCGTCAGCCCTCGATCACCTATCTGGACCGCTCCGGCGCCCTGATCGCCGTGCGCGGCACCCAGATGGCCCCGCCGGTCGATCTGGACGCCCTGCCCGACTATGTCCCCGCGGCCTTCATCGCCATCGAGGACCGGCGCTTCTATCACCACCCCGGTTTCGACCCCATCGGCATGACCCGGGCCATGGCCCTGAACCTCAAGGCCGGGCGCGTGGTCCAGGGCGGGTCGACCATCACCCAGCAACTGGCCAAGAACCTCTTCCTGACGCCCGACCAGAACCTGAAGCGCAAGGTTCAGGAGCTGATGCTGGCCGTCTGGCTGGAGATGAAGTTCACCAAGAAGGAAATCCTCGCCCTCTATCTGAACCGGGTCTATTTCGGCGCCGGCGCCTATGGCATCGAGGCCGCCTCGCAGCGCTATTTCGACAAGAGCGCGGACAAGCTGACGGTGGGCGAATCCGCCCTTCTGGCCGGCCTGCTGAAGGCCCCGTCGCGCTATTCGCCGGTGTCTGAAAGCGAGCGCGCCGCCACCCGCGCCAATGTCGTCCTCAACGAAATGGTCGATGTCGGCGCCATCACCCCGGCCCAGCGCGACGCCGCCGTAGCCCAGCCCGTCCGCGTCTCGCGCACCCTGGCCAGCCAACACGCCCAGTACTTCATCGACTGGCTGGACAAGCAGATTCGCGGCCTGGTCGGCGAACCGACCGAGGACATGGTGGTCGAAACCACCCTGGACCTGACCCTGCAGACCGACGCCGAGCGCGCCGTGCGCCGCATCCTGGACCGCGACAAGGGTCGGGGCGTCGAGCAGGCGGCCCTGGTCGCCCTGGACGGCGAAGGCCGGGTCCGCGCCATGATCGGCGGCGGCTCCTATGCCGACAGCCAGTTCAACCGCGCCGTCGACGCCCGCCGTCAGGCCGGCTCGGCGTGGAAGCCCTTCGTCTATCTGGCGGCGGTCGAGGCCGGATACACCCCGACCACCCCCGTCGTGGACCAACCTGTGACCATCGGCGGCTGGTCGCCGCGCAACTATTCCGGCAACTTCTCGGGTCAGATGACCTTGGCTCAGGCCGTGGCCCAGTCGACCAACACCGTGGCCGCCTATGTCGCTGATCAGGTCGGCCGAGACGCCGTGGCCCGCGCCGCGCGTCGCCTCGGCATCACCAGCGAGATCGGCCTGCAACCGTCCATGGCCCTGGGCGCCGTCGAGGTCAGCCCTCTGGAGATGGCCCAGGCCTATGACGCCTTCGCCAACGGCGGCAAGCGGGTCGAGGCCTATGGCATCAGCCGCATCCGCACCCCCTCGGGTCGCGTCATCTATCAGCACGGCACGGGCGAGAACGGCCAGGCGATCAACAACCCGTCGCTCTATTACATGAACCAGATGCTGCGCGGCGTGATCACCTCGGGCAGCGGCCGTTCGGCGGCCATCGGCGGTCGCGACATCGCCGGCAAGACCGGCACCACCTCGGACTACAAGGACGCCTGGTTCGTCGGCTATACCGGCGGCTTCGTCGCCGCCGTCTGGGTCGGCAAGGACGACAACAAGGCCATGCGCGGCGTGACCGGCGGCTCCTCGCCCGCCGCCATCTGGCGCGGCTTCATGGAGGCCGCCCTGCCCAAGCTGGCGGTCCAGCCCATCCCCAACGGCCCGCCCCTGCCCGAGGGCTGGGTCGCGCCCGATCCGGTCGGCGACATGATGGGCCAGGTTCAGGACCCCTACGCCCAACCGCTGGAGAGGGAACCCGGCCCGGCCATCGTCGACGGCCAGCCGGTCCCGACGCCCGCGCCCCTGCCCAATGACCAGCCGGTCGTCCGCCCGACCTCGCCGCAGCCGTCCCCCAAGGACGCACCGCGCAGCGAGAAGAAGCCCGAGGCGGTGTTCTTCTAGGCCGAAGCGCCCACTTCTTTCGTCATCCTCCGGCGAGCGAAGCGAGACCGGGGGACCCAGCGGCGCCGAAGGCGATCTGGGCCGCAAGCGCGGCGCAGGATTTTGGCTGCCAAGCGCCACCCGTCGGGTCGCCCTCCGGGCGCCGCTGGGTCCCCCGGTCTGCGCGGCTGCGCCGCTTGCCGGAGGATGACGGAAGAGGAAGGGCCGCCCTATCGCCCCACGGCGTGCAGGGCTGCGCCGTGGTCGCGCAGCCATTGGCGGAACGGCCGATGGTCGCCTACCAGGCGGTGCACCACCGCCCAATAGGCCGAGCTGTGGTCGGCGTGGACCAGGTGGGCGACCTCGTGCGCGGCCAGATAGTCGGCCACCTCAGGCGGAGCCATGATCACCCGCCACGAATAGCGGATCGAGCGGTTGTGCGGGCTGCACGAACCCCAGCGCGAGCGGGTGTCGACGATCGCCACCCGGACCGGCTTCTGACCCAGCGTACTCAGATGAACCTCGGTGCGGGCGACCAGAAACTCGCGCGCCGCCCGCTTGAACCAGTTCTCGACCCGGCGTGAGAAGGCCTCGCCCTCGCCGCCCGAGCGGATCACCGGCCCGTCCGGCGTCTCGACCAGACGCGCCGCCCCGGCGCCTCCAACGGCTTCCAGTCGCACGCTGCGCCCGAGCCAGGACACCACCGCGCCGGGCTCCAGCGGCGAACCCGCGACCCGCGCGGCCAACCGGTCAGCGATCCAGCCAGACTTCGTCCGCGCAAAGGCCACCACCTCGGTCAACCGTCGCTCGGACGGCGCCACGGCCACGGCTTCGCCGGCGCGGGCGTCGATGCGGATCGACAGCCTTCGTGCGCGCGGGTTCACCGACAGGCGAAGGGCGCCCCCGCCCTCAAGCGGCAGCCGCTGGCCGTTCCGGTACTGCACTCAAGCTCTCGTTCTGGGCGATGAAGTCGCGCACCCGCGGATAGATCTCGTCGCGGAAGCGGCGCCCGTTGAAGACGCCGTAGTGACCCACCCCCGGCTGGACGTAGAGCAGGCGGCGGTCATCAGGGATGTTCGGCGTCAGGCCATGCGCGGCCTGGGTCTGACCCACGCCCGAGATATCGTCCTTCTCGCCCTCGACCGTGGCCAGGCCGATGTCGGTGATGGCGGACAGATCGACGCGCTTGCCCCTGTGCTCCAGCAGGCCGCGCGCCAGCAGATGCTGCTGGAAGACGATGTCGATGGTCTGGAGATAGAACTCCTCGGTCAGATCCAGCACCGACAGATACTCGTCATAGAACTGCTCGTGCTTTTCGACCCCGTCGCCGTCGCCGGTCACCAGGTCCTCGAAATAGCGGCGATGGGCGTCGACGTGCTTGTCCTCGTTCATCGACATGAAGCTGTAGAGCTGAACGAAGCCCGGATAGACCCGCCGCCCAAAGCCCGGATAGGGCCAGGGCACGGTGTGGATCATGTTCGACCTGAACCAGGCGAAGGGTTTGGCCTCAGCCAGCTGGTTCGTCACCGTCGGCGACAGGCGGGCGTCGATGGGCGAGCCCATGAAGGTCATGGAAGCGGGTCGGTTCGGGTCGTTCTCGGCCGCCATGACGGCGCAGGCCGCCAGCACCGGCGGTCCCGGCTGGCAGACGCCGACGACGTGGGCGCGCGGGCCGATGGCCGTCAGCATAGCCCGGACGTGATCGATGTAGTCGTAGAAGTCGAAGCGGCCTTCCAGCACCGGCACCTGACGGGCGTTCTCCCAGTCGGCGACATAGACGTCGTGGTCCTGCAGGAAGCCCTCGACCGTGCCGCGCAGCAGGGTGGCGTAGTGACCCGACAAGGGAGCGACGATGAGGACGGCGGGCGCCTCAAGCGCCTTGCCCGCTTTCTTCAGGTCGCCTGCGTCGCGCTTGAACCGGACCAGCCGACACCAGGGGGATGACCAGACGACCTGTTCGGTCGTACGCACGACATGGCCGTCGATGTCGATGGTCTCCAAGCCCCAGGCGGGCTTGCCGTAGCGCCGCGTCAGGCTCTCGAACACCTCGGCCGAGGCGTAGGCCGTGCGGCCTATGGCCGTGTCCGAGGCCGGATTGAAAGGCGACGTCCAGAACGACCGGGCCATCTGGGCCCCGATCCGAAACGGCGTCGCCGAATGATAGGCGAGCTCGTGAAAAGCGTAGAGCATGAAACCCCGACTGCGGCCCCCGCCGATGCGGCAGTGCAGCATATAACGCATCCCGGCGCAAAAAGGATTCCGCCGGTCTGCGATCAGGGAAAGGTGATCAGCCCCGCTCCATCGCCCGTTCGATCAGCTTGGCCGTCTTGTCCGGCCCCAGGTCATGGGCAACGGCGCTGCGGAACTGGCCGTCCGGCCCCATCAGATAGACGGTGAGGCTGTGGTTCATCGTATAGCCCTCGCCCTCGCCGACCTTCTGGTAGAAGGCGCGGTAGGCCTTGGCCACCTGGGCCGTCTGCTCCGGCGTGCCGGTCAGGCCGATAACGCCGTCCGGGAAACCGTCTGACGACAGATAGTCCTTCAGCAGCTTGGGCGTGTCGCGCTCTGGGTCGATGCTGACGAAGACGATCTGCAGGTCCTTGGCCTTGTCGCCCATGCGTTCCTGCACCGCGTTCAGGACACCCAGGGTCGTCGGGCAGTAGTCAGGGCAGTAGGTGAAGCCGAAGAAGACCAGGGTCCACTTGTCCTCCAGGATCGACTGATCGACGACCTGGCCATCCTGATTGGTCAGGGTGAAGGGACCGCCGACGGTCGGTTGGCCTGTGCCGGTCTCAGCGGCGATCTGAGCGGACTGCTCGCGTCCCTTGACCACGACCATGGTGATCAGGCCCAGGGCCAGGGCGATGACCGCACAGGCGGCGGCGAACAGAACGACGGGACGACGCGGCATCGACTTCTCCTCAAGGTCTGGCGACGGGTGTGCAGCCGCCAGCGTCGCGGTCTATAGAAGAGGCGTGAGCAGCACAGAAGCCCCCTCCCTGTCGCAGGCCGTGAAGGTCGCGGGCCATCCCGGCGCCATGGAGGCCCTGCGCGAGCGGCCCCGGCGCGGGCGCGGCCTGTCGCTGCGCACCCTGATCGTGCTGCGCTGGCTGGCCGTCTTCGGACAGACCTGCGCCATCCTGACCGCCTATTTCGCCCTGCACTTCCCGCTGCCGCTTTGGGAATGCCTGCTGACCATTGGCGCGGGGGTGGCGATGAACCTGGCCACCATGGCGCGCGCACGACGCGTCGACGGCAGCCTGCCCAACGGCCTGCAGACGGCGACGCAGTTGGGCTTCGACATCCTGCAACTGGCCACCCTGCTGGCCCTGACCGGGGGCCTCGACAACCCCTTCTGCCTGCTGCTGGTCGCGCCCGTGACCATCGCCGCCGCCTCCCTGCCCTCGCGTCAGGCCCTGGTGCTGGGGGTCATGGCCCTGATCGCCCTGGCGGTGCTCTTCTCCTGGTCCCTGCCCCTGCCCTGGCGGATGCATGAGCATCTGGTCCTGCCGCCCCTCTATCGCTTCGGCATGGGCCTGGCCCTGGCCACCGGCGTCCTGTTCACCTCGGGCTACGCCTGGAAGGTGGCCGCCGACGCCGAGAAGCTGGAGCTGGCCCTCGCCACCACCCAGGACGTGCTGCAACGTGAACAGAGGCTGGCGGCGCTGGGCGGTCTGGCCGCCGCCGCTGCGCATGAGCTGGGCACGCCGTTGGCGACCATCCAGGTCGTGGCCAAGGAGCTTCTGCGCGCCTCGCCGCCAGACAGTCCCGTGGCCGAGGACGCGGCCCTGATGCTGCAACAGGCCGAACGCTGCCGAGACATCCTGAAACAGCTGTCGGCCCAACCCGAGGAGGGTGACGCCCTCTACGCCGACATCGACCTCAAGGCCCTGCTGGAAGAGGTGGTCGAGCCGCACCGCGGCTTTGATCTGGACTTCCAGACCGCGATCAAGGCCCCGCCGGGCCAGCCCGTGCCGCGCGTTCACCGCCTGCCCGAGGTCATCCACGGCCTGTCGACCCTGATCGAGAACGCCGCCGACTTCGCCCACAGCCGGGTGCGTGTCACCGCCATCGTCGACGCCGGGTGGATCGAGATCGACATCGTCGACGACGGTCCCGGCTTCGCCTCCGAAATCCTGCCGCGCCTGGGCGAGCCCTATGTGACCAGCCGCCCCCAGACCAAGGCGCGTCGGGCCCTGGCGGCCCAGATCGCCGCCGCCTCGAACGCCCCGCGCAAGGGCCGCAAGGCCGCGCCGCCGCCGATCACCGCCCCCATCGCCCCCAGCCAGGGCGGCATGGGCCTGGGCTTCTTCATCGCCCGCACCCTGCTGGAGCGCAGCGGCGGCAAGGTCTCGGTCGGCGCCGGCGACGGCGAGAAGGGTCAACCCAGGGGCGCGCGCGTCACCATCCGCTGGCCGCGACAGGCCCTCGAAGTCGCCGATCCGGCGCTGGAGCCCCGCGTGGCGGATGGAACCTGATGTCGCAGTCAGGAGCTAAAACCTTGACCATGCGGCGCAGACGCACGACCTGAGCGTCAGGAGAACCGAATGTCCGAACTCGAAGCCCGTATCGCCACCCTCGCCGACAAGACCCTGCTGCTGCTGGACGACGACGCGGCGCTGCGCACCCGCCTCGGTCGGGCGCTGGAAGCCCGCGGCTTCGAGGTGACCCTGGCGGGTTCGGTGGCCGAGGCCGGCGACGCCCTGCGCGTCTCGGTCCCCGCCTTCGCCGTGCTGGACATGCGGCTGGAGGACGGCAACGGCCTGAAGGTGGTCGAGGCCATCCGCGAACGCCGCGAGGACGCCCGTATCGTCATGCTGACCGGCTACGGCGCCATCGCCACCGCCGTCGCAGCGGTCAAGGCCGGCGCCGTCGACTATATGCAAAAGCCCGCCGACGCCGACGACGTGGTCAAGGCCCTCCTCTCGGTCGGCGAAGCCCCCGAACCGCCGGAAAACCCGATGAGCGCCGACCGCGTGCGCTGGGAGCATATCCAGCGCGTCTATGAGCTGTGCGACCACAATGTCTCGGAAACCGCCCGCCGCCTGGGGATGCACCGCCGGACCCTGCAGCGGATTCTGGCCAAGCGCGCGCCGAAATAGGCGTCGCCTATTTGGTCCTTGAGGGGGCCTATCGCGCTTCGCGCTACTTGAGGCCCGTTGCGCCCCCTAGTCCCGCATCGTCCGCAGCGCGCCCAGCCGGGCGAAGGCCAGCGTCAGCGCCTTCCTCCGCGCGGGGGCCAGCGGCGTGACGGGCGGCTCGCGCACCACCGCCCCGCCGAAGCCGTCGGCGACGATCAGGCCCGGCGCTTCGGGCAGGACAGATTGAGGAAACTCCGGCGCCACGGCGAAGTAGAAGGCGTCGCAGAACGGCCCGTACTCCTGCCATTTGCGGTCCACGCGATAGTCGTCGATGCCAGACTTCACCTCGCAGATGACCACGTCGCCCTTCGGCCCCAAAGCCATGACGTCGGCGCGCCGCCCGTTGGGCAGACAGACCTCCAGCAGGGGCGCATAGCCCATGTCCAGCATCAGCCGCGCCGCCCCGCGCGTGACCGACAGTGTGGTCTCGGGGCGGCTGAAGACCAGTTCGAGGTGCAGAGCGGTGGCGGCCATACGCCTTTATGTTCCGCCTATGTTCCTACCGCAAGCGGCGCCGTCAGCGGCCAGTGTGAACCGGCTGGCCGCTGAAGCCCAACTCCCGCGCCCGTGCGATCAGCCGCGTCCGCGTGGCCTCGGACGGGCTCTGGCTGCGGTGCCAGATCCACCAGTTCGACTTGTTCGGCAGGCCCATGATGACCCAGCTGTAGTCGGGCGCATGGTCCCAGACCCAGTAGTTCTGACCCGCCAGACCGCCGAAACTGAGCAGGCCCGTCAGGGTGAAGCGGAACTTGGCGTTGGTCGAGGCGTCGGTGACGCGGGCGGCGGCGCGCAGGATTTCGATCTGTCCGCCCGGGCGTCGGGTGCAGGTCACGGCGATGGCGTAGCGCCCGGCCCGGTTCTGCGGCGTGAAGTCGATCTGGGCGCGGCTGCAATCCTTCTGAACATCATTGGGATTGCGCACGATCTCGAACCAGCGCCCGTCAAAGCGGTCCAGGTCCACCGCCTCGGCCTGGGCCAGGGCGGAGCCGGCGAACAGGCTGAGGCCGACGACCAGCGGCGCCAGGGGGCTCAAGCTGCGGTGTCTCATACGGCGTCCTCCGAAAGTCCCGACGAGGTCCTTACGCCCGACGCCGGGCTTCGGATGACCTGTCGGCTACAGACGCTCGCGGTTGACCCGCCATTGCTCGCGGGTCTGGCCCCACAGATTGACCGGATGGTGCTGGAACGGCGGAGGCATGGCGCCCAGCCCGCGATTGGTCGAGCCCAGCCGTTCGGCCACCTTTTCCGACGCCAGATTGTCCGGGTCGATGCAGTGGATCACGTCGGGCCAGTCCAGCACATCGAAGGCATAGTCCATGGTCGCCGCCGCAGCCTCGACCGCATAGCCCTTGCCCGTGGCGTCGCGGTGCAGGCTCCAGCCCACCTCGCGGCCCGGCCAGTCGTAAGGATGCAGCGGCCCGATGCGACCCATCCACTGCCCGGTCGCCTTCTCGATCAGCGAGAACATGCCCTCGCCGTGCAGGGCCCACATGCCGGCGACCGAGGCGATGCCGCGCCAGACCTCGTGCTTCGACTGCACCCCGCCGATGAAGCGGGTCGTCTCCGGGTCGCTCATGAAGTCGGCCCAACGTGGGAAGTCCTCCAGCGTCGGCGGACGCAGGAACAGGCGTTCCGTCTCCAGCGTCGGGCCAAGCGGGGAAGTCGGACGCTCGATCACAACAGATACTCCCGTTCCAAGGTATAGACGCTGCCGTCCCCGGTCAGGACGCTGGAATAGAGGCCGAAGCGGTCCACCCGGATCGGCGGCGACTTCAGCAGGTTGTGGCCGCTGATCCAGGCCCCCACGCGGTCCGGGTTCGCCTGGGGCTTCAGATAGGCCAGGGTCACGTGGGGCCGGTATTCGCGCTTCTCCGGCGGCACGCCCGCGCGCTCGCCCGCCGCGCGGCAGCGCCCGGCCAGGACGCTCAGCGGCTCCGACCGCTCCAGCCCGGCCCACAGGGTATGGGTGCGGTGGGCGTCGCCGAAGGCCCCGACGCCGTTCAGGGTGATTTCAAACGCCCCGCCGCCCTCGGCTCGGCTCAGTTCCGAGGCCAGATCGTCGGCCGTCCTTTCCGACGCCTCGCCATAGAAGGCCAGGGTGACGTGCAGCGCGTCCAGCGGTCGCCAGCGCGCGCCGGGCAGGCCGGACTGACGGCGCTGAAGCGTCTCGGCGACGTCTTCGGGAATGGCGATGGCGGTGAACAGGCGCAGCATGCGACCCTTGGTAGCGCCCGGAACGCCAGGCCGGAAGTCGGGTTTTCCTTGCAAGACGGGCCGTCCGTCACGATATTTCCCGTCAAGGTCGGCATTTGCCGTCCACTTAGGAGACTTCTTTCGCGATGAGCGACTTCAACAACGGTTATGCGCGCCCGCTTCCGCAGTCGGCGGACATGTCCGTCGACGCTGGTCTGCGCGCCTTCATGCTCGGCGTCTACAACAAGCTGGCCCTCGGCCTGGTGGTCGCCGGCGCCCTCGCCTACGTCACCGGCAATTTTGAGCCAGTGCAGCGCCTCCTCTATTTCCAGGCGGCCAACGGCCGCATCGGCCTGACCCTGCTGGGCATGATCATCCAGTTCTCGCCCCTGGTCATGCTGTTCGGTTCGATGTTCTTCATGAAGAACCCGACGGCCAAGGGCGTGAACATGCTCTACTGGGCCGTGGTTTCGACCATCGGCGCGGGCCTGGGCGTCCTGTTCCTGCGCTACACCGGTGGTTCGCTGGCCTCGACCTTCTTCGTCACGGCGGCGGCCTTCGGCGGTCTCAGCCTGGTCGGCTACACGACCAAGAAGGACCTGACGGCCATGGGCAGCTTCCTGATCATGGGCGTGATCGGCCTGGTCATCGCCTCGTTCGTCAACATCTTCATGCAGTCGGGCACGATGTACCTGATCATCTCGGGCCTCGGCGTGCTGATCTTCTCGGGTCTGATCGCCTATGACACCCAGCGCCTGAAGATGACCTACTACGCGCTCGGCGGTAATCAGGAAGCCATGGGCGTAGCCACGGGCTTCGGCGCCCTGAGCCTGTTCATCAACTTCGTGAACCTGTTCCAGTTCCTGCTGGCCTTCATGGGCGGCAGCCGGGAATAGAAGGCATCTAAGTGCGCTATGGCCGTGACACGGTCACGGCCGACTTGAGCGCGAACGGCCTCAAGTAGCCCGAAGCGCGATAGGCCACCAAGAATGAAGGCCCCGGCGGAAACGTCGGGGCCTTTTTCTTTGGGCCGACGCCACCACTATCCGTTCATCCCCGCGGAGGCGGGGACCTAGCGCTTTGGCTTCAAAGCGACTCCATTATGGGATGGGCTTCAGCTTGGCGTTCTTACTCGGTCCCCGCCTCCGCGGGGATGAGCGGGGGTGTAGGCCCTACTCCACCACCGTAAATTTGCGGCTGTCGAACACGCGCAGCACCTGGGCCAGGTCCCGGCCGCGTTTCAGCACATGGCCGCCCTCGCCGATCACCGCCCACTGGCCCTGTTTCAGCCGCAGGGCCGGGCGCTTCTCGATCCGGTAGAGCGGCGCGTCGCCCGAGCGGCGAAAGACGGCGAACTCGGCCACCTCCTTGTGACCGATCATGGCGTAGTCGCGCCATTCCCCGGCGGCGACCATCCGCCCATAGACCCGCAGCACCAGCCCCAGCTCCTGCCGATCAAAGAAGACCGGCCCGGCTTGCGAAGCGTCTGAACTGTGCGGATCAAGGCTCATCGTCTCTCAACTTAGGAGGCTCAGCGTCGAACGCCAGCGGCGCCGCGACTTGTCACCCGCGCGCCACGCGTCCAAAAGGCGGATCACGTTCAGATACGGAGACGAACCCATGGCGACGAGCGAAGGCTGGGATATGCCCACCGGCGACCTGATGAAGGGCAAGAAGGGCCTGATCATGGGGGTCGCGAACTCCAGTTCCATCGCCTGGGGCATCGCCTCGCAGCTGGCCGCCCAGGGCGCCGAGCTGGCCTTCACCTACCTGGGCGAAGGCCTTGAGCGCCGCGTGCGTCCTCTGGCCGAAAGCGTCGGCGCCAAGCTGCTGATCCAGGCCGACGTCACCGACGACGCCTCGATGGACAAGGCCTTCGAGGAGCTGGAAAAAGAGTTCGGCACGATCGACTTCGTCGTTCACTCGGTGGCCTTCGCCGACAAGGACGAGCTGAAGGGCTCCTTCGTCGACAACACGACCCGCGACAGCTTCCTGCTGGCCATGAACATCTCGGCCTTCAGCTTCGTCGATGTGGCCAAGCGCTCGGCCAGGCTGATGCCCAACGGCGGCTCGATGATCACCCTGACCTACCTGGGTTCGGAACGGGTCATCCCCAACTACAACACCATGGGCGTGGCCAAGGCCGCCCTGGAAGCCGCGACCCGCTACATCGCCCGCGACCTGGGTCCGAAGAACATCCGCGTCAACGCCATCTCGGCGGGCGCGATGCGCACCCTTAGCCTGGCCGGCATCTCGGGCGGGCGCGGTCTGCACTCCAAGTCGGCGCAGTTCTCGCTGATCAAGGAAGAGACCTCGATGGAAGGCGTCGCCGGCGCCGCCTTGTGGCTGTGCTCGGACCTGGGCCGCTCGACCACGGGCGAAGTCGTCCACGTCGACGCCGGCTTCCACGCCGTCGGCCTGCCGGACGACATGGAGGGCTGATCCTCTCCGGGTTCAGGATATGGAAGGGGCCGTCGGGAAACCGGCGGCCCTTTTTGCTTTCAGGGCGCCGCCGCCCGGCCTAGCTTGACCGCATGAGCCCGTCGCGCCTGCCTCCCCCCGCCAGCTTCTCCGCCGCCGCCGTGGCGACCGTCATCGGTTTCGGCGGCACCGTGGCGCTGATCGTTCAGGCGGGGCAGACGTTAGGGGCCTCGCCCGCCCAGATCATCTCCATGGTCACGGCGCTCTGCCTCGGCATCGGCCTGCCCGGCGCGGTGCTCAGCTGGCGGCTGAAGATGCCGGTCGTCCTGGCCTGGTCGACGCCCGGTGCGGCCCTGCTGGCGGCCTCGACGCTGGGACTGGGATGGAGCACCGCCATCGGCGCCTTCGTCCTCGCCGGGCTTCTGATGGTGCTGACGGGGCTGATCCCGGCCCTGGGGCGGCTGGCCGAGCGCATTCCGGCGGCTATCGCCTCGGCCATGCTGGCGGGGGTGCTGCTGCCCTTCTGCCTGAAGCTGTTCCTCGTCTTCCCCACCGACATGGCGCTGGCGGCGGGCCTGCTGGCGGTCTTTCTGGTCATGCGCCGCGTCGCCGCCGCCTGGGCCCTGCCTGCGGTTCTGGTCGCGGCCTTCGCCGTTCTGGCCCTGCGCGGTCAGGTCGGCCTGCCCGCCGGGACCGGCCTGTTCGGCGAGTTGTCGCCGGTCATGCCCGTCTTTGACTGGAAGGCGGCGATCAGCCTGGCCCTGCCCCTCTATCTGGTGACGCTGGCCTCGCAGAACCTGCCCGGTCTGGTGGTGCTGCGGGCCGCAGGCTACGCCCCGCCCGCCGGAAAGCTGATCTTCTGGGGCGGAATGACCAGCACCATCCTCGCCCCCTTCGGCGCCCACGGCGTCAATCTGGCGGCCATCACCGCCGCCCTCTGCACTGGCCCCGAGGCCCACCCCGATCAGGACCGGCGCTGGACCGTCGGCGTGATCTACGGCCTGATCTATCTGGTCGTCGCCCTGTTCGCCGCGCCGCTGGCGGGCCTGTTCATCGCCATGCCGACAGGGGCGCTGGCGGTCATCACCGGCCTGGCCCTGATCGCGCCGCTGACAGGGTCGCTGAGCGCCATGATGAGCGTGGCCGAGGATCGCGAGGCGGCGGTGCTGACCTTCGCCGCCACGGCGTCGGGCGTGGCCCTGTTCGGGGTCGGCTCGGCATTCTGGGGCCTGGCGATCGGGTTCCTGGCCCTGGCGGCGCGGCGCTGGATCAAGCCGCGCGCCTGATCCAGCCTGACCCCGTTTTACATTTCCCGCCCTTCCGTCCTCAGCGGGACTGTGAGAGCCTGACGCCCGGCCGACTGGCGGCCGTCTGAGCGAGGCGATCATGGCGCACAAGTTCGAAGTCTATCAGGACAAGGCCGGCGAGTTCCGCGTCCGGTTCAAGTACAACTCCGAAGTCATCTTCTCGACCGAGGGCTACTCCGACAAGTCGGGCGCCAAGCGCGCCATCGAGTCGATCAAGAAGCACGTCGGCGACGCCCCGACCGAAGAAGTCTGAGTTTCACGGGGGCGCGGCGCTTCCGCCCGCCCCCGCACCCCTCTCTTACGGCCGCGCCGGGATGTTCAGACCGCGCTGCACCGCCGGTCGCGCCAGCCCCCGCTCCAGCCAGGCGGCCACGCGCGGGAAGTCGGCGAAACCGACCAGATCGCCGGCCTCATAGAAGCCGATCAGGTTGCGCACCCAGCCCAGGCTGGCGATGTCGGCGATGGTGTAGTCATCGCCCATGATCCAGTCCCGGCCCTCTAGACGCCCTTCCAGCACCCCCAGCAGACGCCGCGACTCCGCGACGTAGCGGTCGCGCGGGCGTTTGTCCTCGAACTCCCGCCCGGCGAATTTGTGGAAGAAACCGACCTGGCCGAACATCGGGCCGATCGCCGCCATCTGGAAGAAGACCCACTGCAGGGTCTCATAGCGCGCCGCCGGATCGGCGGGCAGAAAGCGCCCCGTCTTCTCGGCCAGATAGACCAGGATGGCCCCGGACTCGAACAGGGCCAGCGGCTTCCCGCCGGGACCGTCTGGATCGATGATGGCCGGGATCTTGCCGTTGGGGTTCAGCGACAGATAGTCGGGCGTCCAGGTCTCGTTCTGGCCGATGTCCACCAGATGCGGCTCATAGGCCAGCCCCAGTTCCTCCAGCAGGATGGAGACCTTCACGCCATTGGGCGTCGGCAGGGAATAGAGCTGCAGCCGGTCGGGATGGAGCGGCGGATACTGGCGGGTGATCGGAAAGGCGGACAGGTCGGCCATGAGGCGCTCCGGGCGGGTTGAACCTTCCATGTTGGCAGCCTGACCGTCCACCGCAATAGCCACCGCGTCGGTGGCGGTCGATCAGGCCTCGTCGCGCTCGTCCACCTCGGTCGGGCGCACGATGCGCAGCCAGCCGTCCTTGAGGTGCAGCTCCGGCGCGGCCTCGCGGGTGAAGGGCAGATACCAGGTCGGCCCGCCCTCCCTCGGCGCGATCTCCAGCATGTCCGAGGCGCCGAAATTCTGCACCGACTTGACCGTGCCCACCGCCGTGTCGTCGAGGTCGCGAGCCTCCATCCCGACCAGATCGGTCAGGTAGAACTCGTCTTCCTCGGGCTCGGGCAGGCGGTCGCGCGGCACGAACAGCTTTTGCCCGCGTGCGGCGTCTGCCTGTTCCTTGGTGGCGATCTCCTTGACCCTGGCCACCACGCCCGCCTTGTCGGGACGCGCGGAGAGCAGGGTCAGGGCCTGCGTGCCGTCGGCCTTAAGCAGGGGCTGATAGGCCATCAGGGCCATGGGGTCGGCGGTGAAGGCGGTGATCCGCACCTCGCCCTTCACGCCAAAGGCGCCGCCGATCTGGGCGACGAGGATCATCTTGTTTTCGTCGCTCATCGACAGGCTCCGTTTCGTAGTTCCATGCGCCAGATAGCAGAAAAGCAGCGCCCGGGATCGGACGCTGCTTTCCATTTTCGCATCCCGGTCGGAACCGGGAAGCCGAAGGGCTTAGCCTTCAGCCTTTTCTTCGGTCGCTTCAGCAGCAGCTTCAGCCGGAGCTTCAGCGGCGGCTTCTTCAGCAGCGGCTTCAACCGGGGCTTCTTCGACAGCCGGAGCGTTCTTGGCGGCTTCGGCGGCGGCGGCGGCTTCTTCCTTGGCGCGAGCGGCGGCTTCAGCAGCCTCGACCTTGGCGGCGGCTTCAGCTTCCAGACGGTCGGCTTCGCGCTGGGCGCGCTCAGCGGCGCGTTCCTGGGCCTTCTTGCCCGGCGTGCCCTTGTTCGGGTTGTTCGACTGGGTCCACTTGACCTTGCCGACCAGAACTTCGTCTTGCGACTGGCTGATGAAGCGCGCGACGCGGTCGGTCGGTTGAGCGCCCTTGGCCAGCCATTCCGAGATGCGGTCGGCCTTCAGGACGACGCGCGGCGTGGCGCTGTCCTTGGACAGCATGGGGTTGTACGAACCCACGCGCTCCAGGAACTTGCCGTCGCGCGGGGCGTGCGAGTCAGCAACGACGATGTAGTAGTAGGGGCGCTTCTTGGCGCCGCCGCGGGCCAGACGAATCTTCAGCATTTTCAGTCTCTTTCTAGAAAGTCGAAATCAGTTCTTTTTCGGGAAGCCCGGCAGGCCCGGAAGGCCTCCCGGAAGTTGTCCGCCGCCCAGGCCCGCGAGGCGGTCCTGGATGGCTTTCATTTCGTCGGCGCTGGGTTCGGCCATCTTGCCGCCGCCCAGGGCCTTGAGGCGGGCCATGTCGGGACCGCCGCCCATGCCGGGAAGGCCGGGCATGCCGCCGCCGCCTCCGCCGAGACCGCCCATCATGGCGGCCATCTTCTGCAGGTTCTTGCCGCCGCCCTTGGACAGGGACTTGACCATGTCGGCCATCTGCCGGTGCTGTTTCAGCAGCCGGTTGATGTCCTGGACCTCGACGCCGGCGCCGGCGGCGACGCGCTTCTTGCGGCTGGCGTTCAGCAGGTCGGGCTTCTTGCGCTCGGCCTTGGTCATGGAGCTGATGATGGCTTCCTGACGGGCGATCATCTTGTCGTTGACGTTGCTGTCGGCCATCTGGGCCTTCAGCTTGGCCACGCCGGGCAGCATGCCCATGATGCCCTGAAGCCCGCCCATCTTCTTCATCTGCTGCAGTTGGGCGGCCAGATCGTCCAGATCAAACTGACCCTTGGCCAGCTTGCGGGCCATCTTCTCGGCCTTGGCCTGGTCCAGCTCGCCCGCGGCCTTTTCAACCAGGGCGACGATGTCGCCCTGACCCAGGATGCGGCCGGCGACGCGGCGGGCGTCGAAGACGTCGAGGGCGTCGACCTTTTCACCGGCGCCCAGATACTTGATCGGCAGGCCGGTGACGGCGCGCATCGACAGCATGGCGCCGCCGCGACCGTCGCCGTCGGCGCGGGTCAGCACCAGGCCGGTCAGCGGCAGGCGTTCGTGGAAGGCGGCGGCGGTGCGGACCGCGTCCTGACCCGTCAGGCTGTCGGCGACCAGCAGGGTCTCGACCGGATTGGCGACGTGGGCGACCTCGGCCACCTCGGCCATCAGGGCCTCGTCCAACGTGATGCGGCCGGCGGTGTCGAGGATCAGGACGTCGAAGCCCTGGAGCTTGGCCGATTGCAGCGCGCGCTTGGCGATCTCGACCGCCGACTGGCCCGCCACGATGGGCAGGGTCGCGACCTCGATCTGCTGACCCAGGGTCGCCAGCTGCTCCATGGCCGCCGGACGACGCGTGTCCAGCGAGGCCATCATGACCTTCTTCTTGTCGAACTTGGTCAGACGCAGGGCCAGCTTGGCCGAGGTCGTGGTCTTGCCCGAGCCCTGCAGGCCGGCCATCAGGATGACGGCGGGCGGCGTCGCATTGATGTTGATCGGGGTCGGCTCTTCGCCGCCCAGCATCTCGACCAGACCGTCATAGACGATCTTGACCACCTGATCGGCCGGCTTGACCGAACGGATGACCTCTTCGCCCGTCGCCTGTTCCTTGGCGCGGCTGATGAAGTCCTTGACCACCGGCAGGGCGACGTCGGCCTCGAGCAGGGCGACGCGGACTTCGCGCAGCGCTTCCTCGACATCCTTTTCGGACAGGGCGCCGCGGCCGGTGATCCGGTCGAATACGCCTGTCAGTCGCTCGTTCAGAGCCTCGAACATTCAAAACCTTTCATGCGCGAACCCTGACCTCCATAGAGAAACGGCCTCTGGCGACGATCACGTCGGCAGAGGGTCCTCGCCGGGCTCGTTCTTTCTTTTGGGGCTATCGGCCGGTCGGCCTACTTGAGCCCGAATGGGCTGTGCTCAAGTAGCGCTCAGCGCGGTAGCACGACCAAGAAAGCTGTCGTACCGGAGGAGGCGCAGGTTCAATTGCGCCGGAAGCCGCGGCTTATGGAGCATCCACAAGCAAATGTCGACTCCTGCCTCACCGCGCTCTCAACCACACAAAGGGTTTCAGCGTTGACCATAAGGGCTAGGCGGCTCGGATTCCGCTGATACGGTTCCGCCCCCAGCCTCCCCGCTGAAGGACAATGCGATGATCCAGGCCGCCGACGACCGACTGCGCCAAGAAGTTCGCCTGCTGGGCGCCCTGCTCGGCGAGGTGATCCGTGACGAGGGCGGCCAGGACCTCTACGACCGGATCGAGGCGGTGCGTCAGGCCTCGGTGGCCTACCACCGCGACCCGGCCTCGCACGACGCCTCTCAACTGGAGGCCTTGCTGAAGGACCTGTCGCTGGATCAGGCCATCGGCCTGACCCACGGCTTCGCCGCCTTCTCCCTGCTGGCCAATGTCGCCGAGGACCGGGCGGGCAAGCGCCGCGCGCGGGAACAGGCCGTGGCCGGTGAACGCGCCGACACCCCCGAAGGCGCCTTGAAGCGGCTGGACGCGGCGGGCGTGGACCGGGCGGCGGTGCGCGATCTGCTGAGCCAGGCCCTGATCTCGCCGGTGCTGACCGCCCACCCGTCCGAGGTGCGACGCAAGAGCGTCATCGACCGCATCGGCGCGGTCGGCGCCCTGCTGGACGGCTGCGACCGAGACGGGATCGCCTGTTCGCCTACCAGGCTAAAGGCAGAACTGCGCCGCCAGATCGTCATCCTGTGGGCCACGCGGCTGACGCGGGCCTCGGGCCTGGTGGTGCAGGACGAGATCAATACCGTCACCGACTGGCTGCAACGCATCTTCCTGCACGTCGCCCCGGCGCAGCTGGCCGAGTGGCGCACGCTTCTGGACGCGCCCGACTTGCCGCCCTTCCTGCGCATCGGCACCTGGGTCGGCGGAGACCGCGACGGCAATCCCAACGTCGACGCCACGGTTCTGGCCGCCGCCTTCCGTACCCAGTCGCGCGCCGTGCTGCGCTTCTATCTGGAGGAGACGAATGCGCTCGGCGAAGAGCTCAGCCTGTCGGCCGACCTGACCACCGTGACGCCCGAACTGGCGGCCTTGGCCGACAGCTCAGGCGACGCCTCGATCCAGCGCGCGGACGAGCCCTATCGCCGCGCGCTGAGCCAGATCTACGCCCGCCTGTCGGCCACCCATCTGGCCCTGACCGGCGGTCCCGCCCCCCTGCCCGCCCAGTTCGAGGCCCCGGCCTATGACGGCCCCGACGCCTTCCGCGCCGACCTGGCCGTGCTGCACGACAGCCTGATCCGCACCCACGGCGCCGTCTTCGCCGACGACCGGCTGGCGCGGCTGATCACGGCGGCGGACGTCTTCGGCTTCCACATGGCGACGCTGGACCTGCGCCAGAACTCGGATGTGCACGAGCGGGTCGTGGCCGACCTGCTGAAGGTCGCGGGCGTCTGTCCCGACTACGCTGCCCTAGACGAAGAGGCGCGGCTGACCGTGCTGGCCCGCGAACTGGCCAATCCCCGCCCGCTGTTCTCGCCCTATGCCGACTATGCGCCCGAGACGCTGAAGGAGCGCGCCATCCTGCAAGCGGCGGCGAGCGCGCTGTCCGCCTTCGGGCCCCAGGCCATCCGCACCCATATCGTGTCCAAGACCGACGCCGCGTCCGACATGCTGGAGGTCTATCTGTTGCTGAAGGAGGTCGGCCTCTACGACCCGGCCGACCCCGCCGCCTGCCCCGTCCAGGCCGCCCCCCTGTTCGAGACCATCGAGGACCTGCGCGCCTCGCAGCCCACGCTGGAGCGGGTGCTGGCCGAGCCGTCAGCCCGCGCCGTCGCGACCGCGCGCGGGGTGCAGGAGGTCATGATCGGCTATTCCGATAGCAACAAGGACGGCTCCTACCTGACCTCAGGCTGGGAACTGCACGAGGCCTCGCGCGCCCTGCTGGAGGTGACCCGCGCGGCGGGGGTCCGTCTGCAACTGTTCCACGGTCGCGGCGGCGCGGTCGGGCGCGGCGGCGGCTCCAGCTTCTCGGCGGTTCTGGGCCAGCCGGCGGGGACGGTGGCCGGCCGCATCCGCGTCACCGAACAGGGCGAGGTCATCGCCAACAAGTACGGCGAGCCGGAGGTGGCGCAGCGTAACCTCGACGCCCTGACCTGCGGGACCCTGCTGGCCTCGCTCGGCCCACAGACCGACGGCGGCTACAGCGCCCAGCACGGCGCCACGGCGGCGCGCCTGTCGGCGGCCTCGATGAAGGCCTATCGCGCCCTGGTCTATGAGACGCCGGGCTTCGTCGACTATTTCCGCGCCGCCACCCCCATCGCCGAGATCGCCGACCTGAAGATCGGCTCGCGCCCGGCCTCGCGTTCAACCTCCACCGCCATCGAGGACCTGCGGGCCATTCCCTGGGTGTTCAGCTGGTCGCAATCGCGGGTCATGCTGCCCGGCTGGTACGGCTTCGGCTCGGCGGTTCGGGGCGAGAACCCGGACGAGCTGCGCGACATGGCCGCCGCCTGGCCCTTCTTCCGCACCGTGGTCCAGAACATGGAGATGGTGATGGCCAAGGCCGACATGGCCATCGCCCGCCGCTACGCCAAGCTGGTCCCCGACCCGGCCCTGGCCGAGCGCATCTATGGCGCCATCCGTGCGGAGTGGGACCGGACCCGCGACGCCGTCCTGTCGATCACCGGCCACGACGACCTGCTGGGCGGCCAGCCCGAGCTGGACCGCCTGATCCGCCAGCGCATGCCCTATGTCGAGCCGCTGAACCATGTGCAGATCGAACTGATCCGCCGACGCCGCGCCGGCGACGACGACCCCCGCGTCAGGAACGGCATCCTTCTGGCCATCAACGGCGTGGCGGCGGGCCTCAGGAACAGCGGCTGATCACAGCCACTTGGTCCGCTTGAAGGTGATGTAGAGGCCAAGGCAGATGGCGAAGATCAGCCCCATCACCAGCGGATAGCCATAGGCCCAGCGCAGTTCCGGCATGTGCTCGAAATTCATGCCGTAGATGCCGGCCACCGCCGTCGGCGTGGCCAGGATGGCGGCCCAGGCGGCCAGCTTGCGGGTGATGACGCCCTGGCGCTGCTGCTCCAGCAGGTTGGAGACCTCGAACACCGAGGCCAGAATGTCGCGCAGGCTCGCCGCCCGGCTGGAGACGCGGCGGACATGGTCGGCCACGTCGCGGAAATAGGGGCGGACCTCGCGGTCGATGCAGGGCAGGTCCAGCGACTGCAGTTTATTGGCCACCTCCTCCATCGGGCCGAGCACCCGGCTGAACTTCAGCAGTTCGCGGCGCAGCTGGAACAGGCGCTTGATGTCGGCGCGAGACAGGAAGCTGTCCAGCGCCCGCTGCTCCATCTCCAGCACGCTGTCCTCGATGTCATCGACGATAGGGACGTAGGCGTCGACGATGAAGTCCAGCACCCCGTGCAGGATGAAGTCGGCGCCGTGCTTCAACTGCAGCGGCGAGGCCTCCAGCTGGGCGCGCAGCTGGGTATGGGCGCGGGCCGAGCCGTGGCGGATGGTGATGACGTAGCGGGGCCCGACGAAGACGTGGGTCTCGCCATACCAGATGGCGTCGTCGGCCTTTTGCGCCGTGCGGGCGACGATGAAGAGCTCGCCGCCATAGACCTCGATCTTGGGCATCTGATGCGCCGCCAGCGCATCCTCGACCGCCAGGGGGTGCAGGCGGAAGCGCCGCACCAGGACCTCAAACTCCTCGCTCGTCGGCTCGTACAGGCCGATCCACAGGTATTCGCCCGGCTTGAGCCGCAAGCCCTCATCGGTCAGCGGCGCCTCGCGAACCCGCTTGCCGTCCTTGTAGATATAGGAGGCGACGACGCTCATGGGCGCTCCTTCATGCGAACGGCCAAGGCTTACGCCACCTCAGCCGGAAACAGAATGGGCTTGCAGACAAGGCTCCTCCTCCCCGTCATTCCGGGGCGCGCAGCGAACCCGGAACCCAGGCGCCGACTCCCGTCGCGCCCTGCCGATCAAGCGCCTGGCCCCCGGATCGCCCCTCCGGGTCGTCCGGGGTCACAGCGCGGTTGGCGCAACGATGCCGGCCAAAGAAAAGGGCCCGGCGGATTACTCCACCGAGCCCTCTTCAACTTTAGCGCTAACGGGCCTCAAGTAGCCCGAAGGGCGGTAGGCCCCCTTACGAAACAGGGAAGCCGCGCACCTTCAGCAGGGCCGCCACGTCGGGGTTGCGGCCGCGGAACTGGCGATAGGCGTCGCCGCGATCCGTGGTGTTGCCGGGCGCCAGGATGATCGACTTGAAGCGGCCGCCGATCTCCGGGTTGAAGACGTCGCCCGACTCTTCGAAGTAGGCCCAGGTGTCGGCGTCCATCACTTCCGACCACAGGTAGGAATAGTAGCCGGCCGAGTAGGCGTCCGAGGTGAAGAGGTGGTTGAACTGCGGCAGACGGTGCCGCATCACGATCTCCTTCGGCATGCCCAGACGGTCCAGCGAGGCCTTCTCGAAGGCCGCGATGTCGGTCGGCGGCGTGGCCTGCATATGCAGGTCCATGTCGACCAGGGCCGAGGACAGGTAGCTGACGGTGGCGTAGCCCTGGTTGAAGGTCGAGGAGGCCTCGATCTTGTCCACCAGCGCCTGCGGCATCGGCTGCTTGGTCTCGACGTGCTTCATGTAGCCGTCGAGGATCGGGCGGCTCAGCACCCAGTGCTCGTGCACCTGCGACGGATATTCGACGAAGTCGCGCGGGGTGTTGCCGAACGACGGATAGGTCACCACCGACGAGAAGTAGTGCAGGGCGTGGCCGAACTCGTGGAACAGGGTCTCGGCGTCGTCCAGCGAGATCAGCAGGGGCTGACCGGCCTCGGCCTTGACGAAGTTGTTGTTGTTCGAGGCCAGGATCGGCTTGGCGCCCGTCAGGGTCGAGAAGGACCGATAGGTGGTCATCCAGGCGCCCGAACGCTTGCCCGGACGGGCGAAGTCGTCGGCGTAATACAGACCGATCAGCTTGCCGGTAGCCTTGTCAGTGACCTCATAGGTGGTCACGTCGGGCTCGAAGGTCGAGACCGTGCCCTTGGCAAGGGGCTTGAAGACGAAGCCGTACAGGCGCTCGGCCATGTAGAAGGAGGCTGCGCGGACGGCGTGCAGCTCGAAGTAGGGCTTCAGCTCGTTCTGATCGAGGTCGTACTTGGCCTTGCGGACCTTCTCGGCGAAGTAGAGGTAGTCCCAGGGCTCGATGTCATAACCGGCGATCGCCTTCATGTCGGCGATCTCTTCGGCCACGCGGGCCTTGGCCGGGGTCCAGACGCGCTGCATCAGCTCCATCGCCGCGGCCGGGGTCTTGGCCATGGTGTCCTGCATGCGCCATTCGGCGTGGTTGCCGAAGCCGAGCAGCTTGGCGCGCTGCTGACGCAGGGCCACGATCTGGGCGATGGTCGACTTGGTGTCGTTGGCGTCGCCGTTGTCGCCGCGCTTGACGAACTTCTTCCAGACCTGCTCGCGCAGGGCGCGGTCGTCGGCGAAGGTCAGGAAGGGGTCGACGCTGGAGCGGGTGTTGACGATGGCCCAGCCCTGGACGTTGCGCGAACGCGCAGCGGCGGCGGCGGCGGCCTTGTTGGACTCAGGCAGACCCTTCAGGCCGGCTTCATTGGTGATGACGGTCCAGGTGTTCTCGTCGGCCACCACCTTTTGACCGAAGCCGGTGAAGGCGTTCGACAGGGCGGTGTTGATGCGGCCCAGCTCGGCCTTGCCGGCGGCGTCCAGGGCGGCGCCGTTGCGGACGAAGGCGTCGCGGCTGCGCTCGGCCAAACGCTTCTGCTGGGCGTTCAGGCCCGCCGCCTCGGCGCCGTCGGCCACGGCCTTGATGCGGGCGAACAGCTTCTCGTTAAAGGTGATCTCGTCCGAGGCGGCCGACAGGATCGGCGACAGCTCGGTCTCCAGAACATCCCACTGCTCGCCGCCGATGTTCGAGGTCATGACGCTGAACACGTTCAGGGCCCGGTCCAGCGGCTCGCCGACCAGCTCCATGGCCACCAGGGTGTTGGCGAAGGTCGGGGCGTCGGGGTTGTTGGCGATCGCGGCCACGTCGGCGCGTTGCAGCTCGATGCCTTCCAGGATGGCTTCGCGCATCTTCGGCGCGGTCACCTTGTCCCACGGCGGAACGCCCTCATAGGGTCCGGTCCAGGGCTGCAGCAGCTCGGCGCGCGGCGCGGTCGTCGGCAGGACGGCGCGGGCGAGGCGGGCTTCGTCGGCGGTCGAGAGGGCCGTGGCCGATCCGGTCATTCCGTTCTCCAGGGCGCCGGCGGAGGCGCAGCCCGTCAGGGCGAAGAGGCTCGCGCCCCCGATGAGAAGATGGCGTCTGTGCATCCAGGTCTCCCAACCATAGCTGTTTCGAACTTCCCCCGGGGTGCTCGCCCGGACGTCGCATGAGGTTGATGTAATCCTAACTATTGGACGACGGAACCCCACGGGTCTAAAGCCGCGTCATGGCGATAGGCGTTTTTGACTCCGGCGTGGGCGGACTGACGGTCCACCGCGAACTCGTGGCCCGCTTTCCGACGCGGGACTTCATCTATCTGGGCGACCAGGGGCACGCCCCCTATGGCGGGCGCGGCGGCGAGGATATCGTCGAGCTGACGCGCGCCGGGTGCGAGCGTCTGTTCGAGGCCGGCGCCTCGGTTGTGGTCCTGGCCTGCAACACGGCCTCGGCCATCGCCCTGCGCCGGCTGCAGCAGACCTGGATTCCGGGCATGCGCGAAAAGCTGGGCCGTCCGGTCAACGTCCTGGGCATCATCGTGCCGACCATCGAGGCGGCCACCGGCCTGCCCTGGTCCTATGAGCACAACGGCCGGCTGGAAGGGCAGAAGAAGGAGGCGATCGACATCACCGGCGTCTTCTGCACCGCCGCCACGGCCATGAGCCGGGTCTATGAGATCGAGATCGACAAGCGCCGCGAGGACCTGGCCGTCTTCACCGAGGCCTGTCCCGGCCTGGCGGGCCTGATCGAACTGGGCGCCCCGGCCGAGGAGCTGAAGGTGGTGGTCGACGACCACGTCGACGCCCTGCGCCGCCGCATCGGCCGTCACCCGGACAAGGCCATCCTGGGCTGCACCCACTACGAGATCGTGGCCGACCTGTTCGCCGCCGCCCTGCCCGCCGGGGTCCAGGTGATCAGCCAGCCGACCGCCGTGGCCGACTCGCTGGAACGCTATTTCGCCCGCCACCCCGAATACGACCTGGGGTCGTCAGCGCGCCGCGACTTCCTGACCACCGGCACGCCCGGCCCGCAGTCCGACCTGATCGCCCGCTTCTGGGGCGCGCCGCTGACGTTTGACGCCGCCTGATTACTCGGACGACGCCGAGCGGCGCTGGCCGAAGGTCGGCGCCCGCTCTTTTTGCTGCGCCCAGTAGGCCGGGCCGTCGTCCGGCTTGAACATGGTGCGGGGCACGCCGTTACGGTCCGTCACGGCGAAGGTGTTGGTCGAGGCCTGATAATAGAGGGTGTCGCCGTTCGGGCGCTTGACCGTCTCGGTCCCCTTCGGCGTCGCCTCGGTGAAGGCCCGCACCTTGACCAGATAATCGTCCGCCGACTTCGCCCCGAACGACCCGCCGTTCCGCTCATACAGGCGCTGGATTTTGGCGTCGGCGGTTTCGCGCCGGTTGGCCGTGACCGGCGGCTTGGCCTCTGGAACCGTTTCCATCTCGCTGTCGGGCGCCGCCGCCGAGATCAGGGCGACAGGCTCAGTCGTCGCCCGTTCGCGCGTCTCGACCGCCGAGCCGCCGCTGTCGCACGCCGCCAGAACCAGCGCCGTGAGCGCCGCCGTCGCCACATGAATCCGCATGGGTCGTCCCTCCCTGAAAAACCCGCCGAACGCAGGTATGCACAGAGCGAACGTTCGCGCAATGTTCCTACTGACAATTCTGTTTGAATAGAGGTTGTCTCGACGGCGTCATGCGGCCCCGCTAGAGATTCCCCATGACCGCATCCTCGCTATCGGGCCGCAAGGTCCTGCTGATCGTCGGCGGCGGCATCGCCGCCTACAAGGCGCTGGAGCTGACGCGCCTGCTGAAGAAGGCCGGAGCCGAGGTGATGAGCCTGTTGACCGCCGCCGGGGCCGAGTTCGTCACCCCCATGTCGCTGGCGGCCCTGACCGGCCATCCGGTGCGGCAGGCCCTGTTCATGCCGGAAGACGAGACGGCCATGGGTCATATCGAGCTGTCGCGCTGGGCCGACCTGGTGGTGGTGGCGCCGGCGACAGCCGGGCTGATCGCCAAGGCGGCCAACGGGATGGCCGACGACCTGGCTTCGACCACCCTGCTGGCCACCGACAAGAAGGTGCTGCTGGCCCCGGCGATGAACGTGCGCATGTGGCTGCACCCGGCGGTTCAGGCCAATGTCGAGCGGCTGAAGGGCTTTGACGGCTTCCACGGCGCAGCCGTCATCGGGCCGGACGAGGGCGAGATGGCCTGCGGCGAGTTCGGGCCGGGACGCATGGCCGAGCCCGCCGTCATCTTCAACGAGATCGCCCGCCTGCTGGCCGGGCCGGATGGCCGCCCCCTGACCGGCAGGACCGCCGTGGTCACCGCCGGGCCGACGTTCGAGCCCATCGACCCGGTGCGCGGCCTGACCAATCGCTCCAGCGGCAAGCAGGGCTATGCCGTCGCCGCCGCCCTGGCCGAACTGGGCGCCGAGGTGACCCTGATCTCCGGTCCGGTGGCGCTGGAGGCGCCGGTCGGCGTCACCCGTGTCTGGGTCGAGGCCGCGACCGAGATGAAGGCCGCCGTCGAAGCCGCGCTTCCAGCCGACATCGCCGTGATGAGCGCCGCCGTCGCCGACTGGCGCGTGGACGGCGTCGCCTCGGGCAAGATCAAGAAGAAGCCGGGCGGGCCGCCGTCCCTGGCCCTGATCGAGAACCCCGACATCCTGGCGGGCGTTTCCGCCCCCGGACCCAGGCGCCCGAAGCTGGTGGTCGGCTTCGCCGCCGAAACCAGCGACCTGGAGGCCAACGCCCGCGCCAAGCTGTCGCGAAAGGGCTGCGACTGGATCATCGGCAACGACGTGTCCGACGAGGTCTTCGGTTCCGACGGCAACGCCGTGACCCTGTTCACCCGTGACGGCGCCGAGCCCTGGCCGCGCCAGTCCAAGACCGATGTGGCGCGCAAGATCGCCCAGCGCATCGCCGATCATTTCAAGGCTTGAGAGACTTCTCCATGACCACCGTCCGCGTCGAACGCCTGCCCCACGCCGAGGGCCTGGCCCTGCCCGCCTATGAGACGACAGGATCGGCGGGCATGGACCTGCGCGCCGCCGTGGCCGAGTTCGAGCCGGTCGTGCTGCAACCGGGCGAGCGCAAGCTGATCCCGACCGGGCTGAAGATCGCGCTGGAGCCCGGCTATGAGGCCCAGGTGCGGCCCCGTTCGGGTCTGGCGCTGAAGCACGGCGTCACCTGCCTGAATTCGCCCGGCACCATCGACAGCGACTATCGCGGCGAGGTCGGGGTCATCCTGATCAACCACGGACAGATCCCCTTCGAGATCCGACGCGGCGAACGCATCGCCCAGCTTGTTATCGCTTCTTACGCCCAGGCCGTCATGGCCGGGGTCGAGGCTCTGGACGAGACCGCGCGCGGCGCCGGCGGCTTCGGCTCGACGGGGCGCTAAAGGCCGTCAGACCGAGGGCGACGGCGGCGTGATCTCACGCCGCAACACCCGCTCGCGCCAGGCGGTGTAGAGACCGCTGCCGGCGATCAGGGCGGCCCCGGCCAGGGTGGCCAGCGTCGGCGCATCGCTCAGCAGCAGCCAGCCGAGCACGACGGCGCCGACCATCTGCAGATAGTCCAGAGGGGCCAGGGCCGAGACCGGGGCGTGCTGCAGCGAGGTGGTCATCAGCAGTTGCGCCAGGCCGCCCGCCAGTCCGCCCGCGGCCAGAATGGCCAGCACCGCCCAGCTATGGCTGTGGCCGTCGATCAGGGTCAGGACCCCGCCGACCGTGGCGCAGGCGACGAAGAACCAGAAGACGATGGCGGTGGCCGATTCCGTCTTGCCCAACTGGCGCAGGGTGACGGTGACGGCGGCGGCGACGAAGGCCCCGCCCAGAGCGAACAGCAGGCCGGCCAGAGGCGGGGCGCCCGCCGCGCCGGGCCGCACCATGACCAGGACGCCGAGGAAGCCGAGGACCACCGCCGTCCAGCGATGACGCCCCACCTTCTCCTTCAGGAAGAGGATGGACAGCAGGGTGGCGAAGATGGGGGCGGTGAAGCCGATGGTGGTGGCGTCGGCCAGCGGCAGCAGCCTAAGCCCCTGGAAGATCAGCAGAATGCCCGTCACGCCCAGGGCGCAGCGCCAGACATGGACCATGGGTCGGCGGGTCGAGAGCGAGGCCAGCCCGCCCTTGGCGCTCAGCACCCACATCAGCACGACCGGCAGGCCGAAGATCGAGCGGTAGAAGACCATCTCGCCCGCCGAGACGGGCTCCAGCGTCGCCGCCCACTTCATCAGGGCGTACATCAGGGAGAAGCTGAGGGCCGACGCCGCCCGCAGCGCCATGCCGTAGCTGGTCCCCTGACGCGCGCCGTGCGGGATCATCCGGCTCAGGCCTGACGGAAGCCGAGCACGTCCTGCATGTCATAGAGGCCGGGGCGGCGGTTGCGCACCCAGGCGGCGGCGGCCACGGCGCCCTTGGCGAACAGGGAGCGGTCAATGGCCGAGTGCGACAGGGTCAGCAGTTCGTCTTCCGAACCGAACAGGACCGTGTGCTCGCCGATGACGCCGCCGGCGCGCAAGGAGGCGAAGCCGATCTTGCCCGGTTCGCGCGGACCGGTGATGCCGTCATAGGGGGCGGTCTTGAGGTCCTCCAGATCACGACCCCGTCCGTTGGCTGCGGCCTCGCCCAGCATCAGGGCAGTGCCCGAGGGGGCGTCCACCTTGCGCCGGTGATGGGTCTCCAGCACCTCGATGTCCCAGTCGCGACCGTCCAGACGCTGGGCCGCGTGCTCGACCAGACCGATCAGGATGTTGAGGCCCAGCGAAAAGTTGCCGCTGCGGACGATGGCGATCTTTTCCGCCGCCGCCTCGATCAGGGCGTCCTGTTCCGGCGACAGGCCGGTGGAGCCGATGACCAGGGCCGGACCGCCGCGCTCGGCGCAGGCGCGCGCCAGTTCGACCGAGGCCTCGGGCGTCGAGAAGTCGATGATGACGTCGCACAGCTTCAGGTCGGGCGTCTCGCCGCGATCAAACCGGACGGCGACCACCACGTCCTCACGGGCGTCCAGAACCTGCGAAACGGCGCGGCCCATGCGGCCCCGGGCGCCGGAGATGCCGGCGTGGAAGATGTCGCTCACGCGGTCTCTTTCGGATTGTCGGCGTCGCCGCCAAGAATATCGGCCCAGAACCGCTTGGCCTTACCCGCGAAACTGGAGTTGCGCGGATTCTGGCTCTCTCCGAACGAGGCTGCAAGCTCCTGCATCAGTTCCTTCTGACGCGGAGTAAGATCGGTCGGGGTCTCGACGAACAACTCGACCACCAAATCGCCGCGCTGGCGGCCGTTCAGGTGGGGCATGCCCTTGCCCTTGATGCGGATGGTCTTGCCGGTCTGGGCGCCGGCGGGCACCTCGACCGTGGCCTTGCACTTGCCGTCGCAGGCCTCGGACACCAGGCAGGGGGCGTCGACCACGCCGCCGAGCGCCGCCACCGTCATCGGCACCGGCACCGTGACCAGCAGGTCCAGGTTGTCGCGCTCGAACAGTTCATGGTCGTGCACCGACAGGAAGACATAGAGGTCGCCGCGCGGACCGCCGCGCTGGCCGGCCTCGCCCTCGCCCGACAGGCGGATGCGCGAGCCGTCGTCGACGCCGGCGGGGATCTTCAGGCTGAGCTGGCGGTTCTTGCGAACCTGGCCGTGACCGTGACAGGTCCCGCAGGGGTCAGCGATCATCTCGCCCGAGCCGCCGCAGCGGGGGCAGGTGCGCTCGACCTGGAAGAAGCCGTTGGCCTGGCGCACGCGCCCGGCGCCGCCGCAGCTGGAGCAGATGGTCGGCTTGGTCCCGGCCTTGGCGCCCGAACCGTCGCAGACCTCGCAGGTCATGGTGGTGGGCACCGCGATCTCGACCTCGGCGCCCTTGTAGGCCTGCTCCAGGGTGATCTCGAGGTCATAGCGCAGGTCCGAGCCGCGACGCGGTCCGCCCTGCTGCTGACGCCCGCCGCCCCGGCCGCCGAAGGCGTCCCCGAAGGCGTCGCCGAAGACCTGGGAGAAGATGTCGTTGATGTCGTGGAAACCCTGGCCGCCGCCGCGTCCGAACGGGTCGCCGCCGGCGCCGCCGTTCACGCCTGCATGACCGTAACGGTCATAGGCCGCGCGTTTCTGATCGTCCGACAACACCGTATAGGCCTCGGAGATTTCCTTGAACTGGGCGAGGGATTCCTCGGAGCCGCCGTTGCGGTCCGGGTGGTGAACCATGGCCAGCTTGCGATAGGCCGACTTCAGGCCGGCGGCGTCGATCGTGCGCTCGACCCCCAGGATTTCGTAATAGTCACGCTGCGCCATCAGGCGTTCGTCCTCTTACTTTTCTCGGTGTCCGCGGCCCTTCTTGAGCGAGGGCGGCGCGTCCACGAATGACCCAAAGACCATGTCTGCTGACATGGGCGCCCGGTCGAATGATGCAAGTTTTATGAAACGGCCCCGCCTGCCGTCGGGCAAGCGGGGCCGGTCGTCATAAGTCGCGTTTCGTTACGCGTTCTTCTTGTCGTCGTCTTCGTCCGAGACTTCCTCGAACTCGGCGTCGACCACGCCGTCGTCGGCGGGGGCTTCGGTCGGGGCGCCGTCTTCACCGGCGCCCTGCTGCGCGGCGTACATGGCCTCGCCCAGCTTCATCGCCGCCTGGGACAGGGCGTTGGTCTTCTCGCGGATGGCCTCGGGGTCCGAGCCTTCCTTGGCCGCCTTCAGGTCGTCCAGAGCCGACTGGATGGTCGCCTTGGTGGCGTCGTCGACCTTGTCGCCGTGCTCGGCCAGGGCCTTCTCGGTCGAGTGGATCAGGCTGTCGGCGCCGTTGGTCGCCTCGACCAGCTCCTTGCGGACCTTGTCGGCGGCGGCGTTGGCTTCGGCTTCCTTGACCATCTTCTCGATGTCGGCGTCCGACAGGCCGCCATTGGCCTGGATGCGGATCGACTGTTCCTTGTTGGTCGCCTTGTCCTTGGCGGTGACGTGGACGATGCCGTTGGCGTCGATGTCGAAGGCGACCTCGATCTGCGGCATGCCGCGCGGCGCCGGCGGAATGCCCATCAGGTCGAACTGACCCAGGACCTTGTTGTCGGCGGCCATCGGACGCTCGCCCTGGAAGACCCGGATCGTCACGGCCGACTGGTTGTCGTCGGCGGTCGAGAAGACCTGGCTCTTCTTGGTCGGGATGGTGGTGTTGCGCTCGATCAGCGGGGTGAAGACGCCGCCCAGGGTTTCGATGCCCAGGGTCAGCGGGGTCACGTCCAGCAGCAGCACGTCCTTGACGTCGCCTTGCAGAACGCCGGCCTGAACGGCGGCGCCCAGGGCCACGACTTCGTCAGGGTTCACGCCCTTGTGCGGCTCCTTGCCGAAGAAGGCCTTCACGGCTTCCACGACCTTGGGCATGCGGGTCATGCCGCCGACCAGGACGACTTCGTCGATGTCGCCGGCCTTCAGACCGGCGTCGGCCAGGGCCTTCTTGCAGGGCTCGATGGTGCGCTGGATCAGGTCGTCGACCAGGGCTTCCAGCTTGGCGCGCGACAGCTTGATGTTCAGGTGAAGCGGGCCCGAGGCGTTCATCGTGATGAACGGCAGGTTGACCTCGTACTGGGCCGTCGAGGACAGCTCCTTCTTGGCCTTCTCGGCTTCTTCCTTCAGACGCTGCAGGGCCAGCTTGTCGGTCCGCAGATCGACGCCCTGTTCCTTCTTGAACTCGTCGGCCAGGTAGTCGACCAGACGCAGGTCGAAGTCCTCGCCGCCCAGGAAGGTGTCGCCGTTGGTCGACTTCACCTCGAAGACGCCGTCGCCGATCTCGAGGATCGAGACGTCGAAGGTGCCGCCGCCCAGGTCATAGACAGCGATCTTCTGGCCTTCGTGCTTCTCAAGGCCATAGGCCAGAGCAGCGGCGGTCGGCTCGTTGATGATGCGCAGGACTTCCAGGCCGGCGATCTTGCCGGCGTCCTTCGTCGCCTGACGCTGGGCGTCGTTGAAGTAGGCCGGAACGGTGATCACGGCCTGGGTCACGGTCTCGCCGAGGTAGGCCTCAGCGGCCTCCTTCATCTTGCCGAGGGTGAAGGCCGAAATCTGTTGCGGCGAATAGTCCTTGCCGTGGGCGCGCACCCAGGCGTCGCCCGTCGGGCCCTTGACGATCTCATAGGGCACCATGGCCTTGTCCTTGGCCACCACCGGGTCATCGAAATTGCGGCCGATCAGGCGCTTGATGGCGAAGAAGGTGTTGGTCGGGTTGGTCACCGCCTGGCGACGCGCAGGCTGGCCGACGAGCACTTCGCCGCTGTCCTGGATCGCCACGACCGACGGGGTCGTGCGGTTGCCTTCGGCGTTTTCGATGACCTTGGGGTTCTTGCCGTCCATGACGGCCACGCACGAGTTGGTCGTGCCGAGGTCGATGCCGATGATCTTGGCCATGAGCTTGTCTTTTCACTCCTTGCGGCGGGCGATGCGGCGGCCTTCGAAAAGCGCCGCGCGTGACCGCCCCCAGTTGGGCTGAAAGCCGTTCCGGACATCCGGTCGGGCGGGTTGAATGGTTTCGGTCGAAAGCCCCAAGAATTTCGGGGTTTCTTCCGGACAGGCCCGGATATGGGAAAGACCGCAGGGGCTGCAAGGGTTTCGTGCGGTTCAGGACGGATTCGGCGCCGTTTCCCTATCCAACCCTCTCCGTTGGGAGAGGGCTTGAGCCTCGGAGAGCCGAAGGCGATCCGCAAGGCGAAAGGGTGAGGGGCTAAGATGTCAGTCGGCATCAGCCGTATTGACGGCTCTGCGACGGCTTGCGCCGACGGACGCCGACGCCCCTCATCCGACCCTTCGGGCCACCTTCTCCCATCGGGAGAAGGGTCCTAAATGGAGAGAATGACCGCCGACCGTCCCCGCGAAACCCCGACCGGCCTGCCCGGCTTTCGCCTGTGGCCCGGCGCGCTGGACGCAGAAGCCCAACAGGCCCTGCTGACCGAGGTGCTGGCGGCGGCGCAAACCGCCCCCTTTTATCGCCCCGTCACACCCGGCGGTCGGCCCTTTTCGGTCGAGATGACCGGGATGGGGCCGTTGGCCTGGGTCTCGGACCGGGCGGGCTATCGCTATCAGACGACCCATCCGGTCACCGACGCGCCCTGGCCGCCGATGCCGCAGAGCCTGCTGGACCTGTGGGACGTCCTGACCGGCTGGCCCGTTCCGCCTGACGCCTGTCTGGTCAACCTCTATCGCCATGAGGCGAAGATGGGCCTGCATCAGGACAAGGACGAGGCCGACCTGGGCGCCCCCGTCCTGTCGGTGTCGCTGGGCGATACTGCGGTGTTCCGCATTGGTCCCGCCGAGGGCGGCAGGACCCAGAGCCTGAAGCTGGCCTCCGGCGACGTCTGCGCCCTGACCGGGCCGGCAAGGCTGGCGCGGCACGGGATAGACCGCCTGCTGGCCGGCTCGTCGCAGTTGGTCCCCGGCGGCGGGCGGATCAACCTGACGCTGAGGCGGGCGCGCTGATCGGGACTCGACGGCGGCGTCAAAGCCGGGCCACAGTCGGCGCCTCACACTTGAAGCCGTACCGGAGACCCGCGATGACCCTGATCACCCGGCCCGAGGGCCTGAGCGCCGACCAGATCGCTCCCAGCCGCCGCAGCCTGGGCGTGGCGGCCCTCGGCGGCGTGGCCTTCGCCGCCTACGCTCCCGCCGCCCTCAGCCAAGCGGCCAGCCCGATCACCACCGACAGCGCTGGCCTGATCGCCCACACCGTCTCCTATCCTGCGCCCGACGGTTTCGAATTGCCCGCCTATGTGGCCCGGCCCGAGGGCGACGGCCCCTTCCCCGTCGTCATCGTCGTGTCCGAGATCTTCGGCGTGCACGAATACATCCGCGACATCTGCCGTCGTCTGGCCAAGGCCGGCTACGCCGCCGTCGCCCCCGCCTTCTTCGTGCGCAAGGCCGACCCCGCCCCGCTCAGCGACATGCAATCCATCATGACCATCGTGGCCGCCGCCGGATACGAACAGGTCATGGGCGACGTGGCCGCGACCCTGGACTGGATCGGCCTTCAATCCTGGGCCCGGTCAGACCGGGTCGGGATCACCGGCTTCTGCTGGGGCGGCAAGGTGGTGTGGCAGGCCTGCGCCCGCTTCCCGGCGCTGGACGCCGGCGTCGCCTGGTACGGTCGCCTGGCCCCGGCCGCCAACGCCACCGACGAACAGAAGACGGCCGGACGCCCCTGGCCGATCGATCTGGCGGGCGAGCTCAAGGCCCCGGTCCTGGGCCTCTATGGCGGCCAGGACGGCGGCATTCCCAATGACACGGTCAAGGCGATGAACGACGCCCTCGCCGCCGCCGGCAAGACCGACAGCCAGATCATCCTCTACGACGACGCCCCGCACGGCTTCCACGCCGACTATCGCGCCAGCTACCGCGAGGCGAACGCCAAGGACGGCTGGGCAAGGTTGCTGGCCTTGTTCGAGGCGCGGCTGAAATAGCTCCCTTCCCCCTCGAGGGGGGAAGGGTCGGGGATGGGGGTGGAGCCGCTGTGCGTAAAGGATAGGCGCAGGAGGCGTGGGCGGCGCCTCTAGAGCCCTCACTGGAACGGTCTGCTCGCACCCCCACCCAACCCTCCCCCCTCGAGGGGGAGGGCTCAGCATGAAAAAAGGCCCGGAGCGTCTGCTCCGGGCCTTTCCCGTTTTCAATCAGCCGAAACTCACGCCTTGGCGTCGAAATTCCCGCCGGTCGTGTTGGCTTCCGAATAGGCGCCGCCAGCCGCCGGGCCCGAGCCCTTGGCCGCGACCGCCACCATGGCCGCGCGCACGGTGCGGCCGAACAGGGCGTAGCCGGGTTGCAGGGTCTGGATCACCGTGCCGCCCGGCACGCTGTCCGAAGGCTGCTCCATCACGGCCTGATGCAGGTGGGGGTCGAAGGCCTCCCCCGGCTCGGGCGCGACGCGCGTCAGGCCGTTGGATTCAAAGGCCGACAGCAGGGACTTCTGCGTCAGCTCCAGACCCGTGACCATGGCGGCGACCGGGCTGTCGGCCTCGACGCCCTCCAGCACCTTGGGCGCCGACTGCAGACCGCGCTCCAGGGTGTCGGCCACGCTCAGCAGGTCCTTGGCGAAACGCTGGATGGCGTAGGCGCGGGCGTCGTTGGCCTGGGTCTCGGCGCGGCGCTTGGTGTTCTCGGTGTCGGCCACGGCGCGCAGGGCGCGGTCCTTCCATTGGTCGCGCTCGGCGATCAGGGCGTCGACCACGGCCATGTCGCCGTCGTCCGCGCCTTCGGCTGCGGCGTCGATGGCGGCCTCTCCCATGTCCTGTTCGAGTTGGTCGCGGGTCTCGTCGTTGATGTCGTTCACGTCTCTTGTCCGTCCAGAATCCGGCCCAGCACCCGGGCGGTATAGTCCACCAACGGTATGACACGGGCATAGTTCAGTCTTGCAGGGCCGATGACGCCGATGGCGCCCAGCATCCGCTGCCGACCCGTCATATAGGGCGCCGCGATCACGGCGGAACCCGAAAGCGAAAACAAGCGCGTTTCTGCGCCGATGAAGATGCGCACCCCCTGGGCTGCGCCGACGCCGTCCAGCAGGCCGATCAGCTGTTCCTTCTGCTCCAGATCGTCGAACAGAACGCGGACCCGCTCCAGATCCTCGACAGCCTGGGCGTCCTGCAACAGGTTGGCGCGGCCGCGCACGATCAGGGACCGATCACGCTCGCCCCCGCCCGACCAGGCGGCCAGACCGTCCTCGACCAGACGGGCGGCGGCCACGTTCAGCTCGCGTCGGGCGGCGTCCAGCTCGGCGCTCATCTCGGTGCGCGCCTCGGCCAGGGGGCGGCCCTTCAGCCGGGCGTTGAGGAAGTTGGAGGCCTCGGTCAGGGTCGAGGGCGTCACCCCCGCCGACAGGGGCATCAGCCGGTTTTCGATGGTGCCGTCGTCGCCGACCAGAACCGCCAGGGCCTGATCATGGCCCAGGGCCACGAACTCGACGTGCTTGACCCCCGCATCGCGCACTGGACTAGCGACGATGCCCGCCCCGCCGGCCAGACCGGACAGAAGATTGGTGGCGGCGTCCAGGGCCTCTTCGAAGTTGCGCCCCTTCCCCGCCAGACGCGCGTCGATCTCGCGTCGCTCCTCCTGGCCGATGTCGCCGACCTCCAGCAGGCCGTCGACGAACAGGCGCAGACCCGCATGGGTCGGCACCCGCCCCGACGAGGTGTGGGGCGAGGCCAAAAGGCCCGCCAGCGTCAAGTCCTGCATGGTGTTGCGGATCGACGCGGGCGACAGGGCCAGCCCCCCGCGCGAGATGGTGCGCGACCCGACCGGCTCGCCCGTCTCCAGATAGGTCTCGACGATGCGGCGGAAGATATCGCGCGCGCGGGCGTCCAGCGTCCCCAACCCGGCGGGGGCGCTTCCGAACGGCGACGGGTGGGGGGCATACAGGCTCACGCTTTCAGGATAAGCACGCGCCACTCAGGTTCCAAGGAAATCTCATGCGCCCGTCCGAACGCACCCCCGAACAACTCCGCACCGTCACGCTGGAAACCGGCGTCAACCGCTACGCCGAGGGCTCGTGCCTGGTGTCGTTCGGCCACACCAAGGTCCTGTGCACCGCCTCGATCGAGGAAAAGGTGCCGGGCTGGATGCGCAACACCGGCCAGGGCTGGGTCACCGCCGAATACGGCATGCTGCCCCGCGCCACCCACACGCGCGGTCGTCGTGAAGCCGCCGCCGGCAAGCAGTCGGGCCGCACCCAGGAAATCCAGCGCCTGATCGGCCGCTCCTTGCGCGCCGTGGTCGACCTGAAGGCGCTCGGCGAGCGTCAGGTCCTGATCGACTGCGACGTCATCCAGGCCGACGGCGGCACCCGCACCGCCTCGATCACCGGGGCCTGGGTGGCCATGGCCACGGCCCTGAACTACCTCAAGGACGAGGGCGTGCTGAAGGCCGACCCCATCATCGATCAGGTGGCGGCGGTGTCCTGCGGCATCTTCAACGACCTGCCGGTTCTGGACCTCGACTATGAGGAAGACTCCACCGCCGAGGCCGACAGCAACTTCGTCCTGACCGGCGCCGGCGGCATCGTCGAGATCCAGGCCACGGGCGAGAAGCGCGGCTTCAGCCGTCCCGAGTTCGACCGCCTGTTCCAACTGGCCGAGATCGGCTGCACCGACCTGTTCGCCCTGCAACGCGCGGCGTTGGGCCGCTAAACACAACAGGCTAGGCCGCGAGGGCCGATCAAGGCATGGTGCGGTCTTCTGCGAACGGAGACTGCCTCATGCGCCCCGCCCTCGCCGCCTCTCTTCTGGCCCTGACAGCCGCCCTGCTGGCCGGATGCGGCCAGCCGCAGCCCGCGCCCGCCGAGGCGCCGCCTGCGGGCGTCGACACGCCGCTGACGCAAGAACCGATCGACGCCGTGCCGCTCAAGGCCGCGCCGATCGCGCCGCCCAGACCCAAGACCGAAGCCAAGGCCGAGCCCAAGCCGGAAGCCGAGCCAGCGGCGCCCGCCGTCCCGCCCGTCGGCGAACCCGGCTCCTGCCTCTCCGAGATCGGCGAGGCCCGTTCCAAACGTCTGGTCGAGCGCTGCATCGCCGTCAGCCCCGCCACCCGTCCGCCTTGCAACAGCGCCAACCCCTGCGACCTGATCCAGGGCGAGATCGACCGTTCCTGCGCCATGTATGGGCCGGATGAGACGAAACCGAAGGAATGCGCCGCCTGATCCCAGACGCCGCCGCCCCCCTTCATGGGGAGGGTGGTCGCGTAGCGACCGGGTGGGGAGGGCCAGGCTGATTATCTGCGGCGCCTGACCTGCCGAAGCGCCCCCACCCGTCTGCCGCTTCGCGTCATCCACCCTCCCCATGAAGGGGAGGGAGAACCCCGCGCTCAAGCAGCCAGCCAAGAAAAAGCCCCGGCGGATTGCTCCGCCGGGGCTCTTCATTTCAACCGTTAGGCCTAGTCGCGACGGCGACGGCCGCGGTCGCCTCCGTTGCGGTCGCCTTCACGCTTGGGACGGCCGCCGGTGTCGTCCGACAGAGCCGGCTCACCGCGTTCAGCGCGCTCGGCGTTGATCTTGTCGGTGATGTCTTCGCCAGTTTCCTGATCGACGACCTTCATCGACAGCTTGGTCTTGCCGCGATCGTCGAAGCCCAGGAACTTGACCTTGACCTCCTGGCCTTCCGACAGGACGTCGGCCGGGTTGGCGACGCGTTCCAGAGCGATCTGGGACACGTGGACCAGGCCGTCCTTGGCGCCGAAGAAGTTCACGAAGGCGCCGAAGTCGACGACCTTCACGACCTTGCCGGAGTAGATCATGCCCAGCTCGGGTTCCGAGGCGATGGACTGGATCCAGGCCTTGGCGGCGTCGATCTTCTCCTGGTCGTTGGCGGCGACCTTGATGGTGCCGTCATCGCCGATGTCGATCTTGGCGCCGGTCTTCTCGACGATCTCGCGGATGACCTTGCCGCCCGAACCGATCACTTCACGGATCTTGTCGACCGGGATCTTGATGGTTTCGATCTTGGGAGCGTGCTCGCCCAGCTCGGCGCGCGGGGCGTCCATGGCCTTCGACATTTCGTCGAGGATGTGGAGGCGACCAGCCGAAGCCTGCGTCAGAGCCTGTTCCATGATCTCCTTGGTGATGCCGGCGACCTTGATGTCCATCTGAAGGCTGGTGATGCCTTCCGACGTGCCGGCGACCTTGAAGTCCATGTCGCCCAGGTGATCTTCGTCACCCAGGATGTCGGACAGGATGGCGAACTCGCCCGACGGCTCCAGGATCAGACCCATGGCGATGCCCGAGACCGGACGGATCAGCGGCACGCCGGCGTCCATCAGGGCCAGCGACGAACCGCAGACCGTGGCCATCGAGGACGAGCCGTTGGACTCGGTGATCTCCGACACCAGACGGATGGTGTAGGGGAAGTCTTCCTTGGTCGGCAGCATCGGACGGATCGCGCGCCAGGCCAGCTTGCCGTGACCGATTTCGCGACGGCCGGGCGAACCCATGCGGCCCGCTTCACCCACCGAATAGGGGGGGAAGTTGTAGTGCAGCAGGAAGGACTCTTTGTACGTGCCCGACAGGCTGTCGATGTACTGCTCGTCCTCGCCGGTGCCGAGCGTGGCGACGACCAGGGCCTGGGTTTCGCCGCGCGTGAACAGCGACGAACCGTGGGTGCGCGGCAGGACGCCGACTTCCGAGACGATGGCGCGGACCTTGTCGAGGGCGCGGCCGTCGACGCGGTGGGCGTTCTCGATGATGTCGCGACGCAGGACGTCGGCTTCGCATTCCTTGAAGGCGGCCGAGAACTTGGACGAGTCAACCCCCTCGGGGTTCTCGTCGGTCTTCACCAGGGCGGCGGCGGCGGTCTTCTTGGCCGCGTCGACGCCCGAACGGCGCTCATACTTGCCCGGATGGGCGTAGGCGGCCTTGATGTCTTCGCCGACCAGCTTCTTGATCGAGGCGACGACGTCGGAGTGGTCTTCGGCCTGGAAGTCGAAGGGCTCCTTGGCGGCGTGTTCGGCCAGTTCGATGATGGCGTCGATGACCGGCTGCATGCCCGCGTGCGCGAACATCAGGGCCTCGAGCATCTTCTCTTCCGACAGCTCCTTGGCTTCGGATTCGACCATCATCAGGGCGTCTTGCGTACCGGCGACGACCAGGTCCAGCGTCGAGTCAGCCAGGGTGTCGATGGCGGGGTTCAGCACCAGCTCGCCGTCGATCAGGCCGACGCGTGCGGCGCCGATCGGGCCCATGAAGGGCACGCCCGAGATGGTCAGGGCGGCCGAGGCGGCGACCATGCCGACGATGTCCGGGTCGTTCTCCATGTCGTGCTGCAGCACGGTGATGACGACCTGGGTCTCGTTCTTGAAGCCCTTGACGAACAGGGGGCGGATCGGACGGTCGATCAGGCGCGAGACCAGGGTCTCTTTTTCCGACGGACGGCCTTCACGCTTGAAGTAGCCGCCCGGAATCTTGCCGGCGGCGAACGTCTTCTCTTGGTAGTTGACGGTCAGGGGGAAGAAATCCAGGCCCGGCTTGGGCTGACGGCCATAGACGACGGTGGCCAGAACCACGGTCTCGCCGTAGGTCGCCAGCACGGCGCCGTCAGCCTGACGGGCGATGCGGCCGGTTTCCAGCGTCAGCGGGCGGCCGGCCCACTCGATCGTCTTGCGTTTGATGTCGAACATTTTTCTTCTTTCAGATCCCGGCGGGCGTATTCCCGGCGGGGGCGGAGCGGCAGGCGTTTTCGTCCCACGGTTCCCGATGAACCCGGCGGCGCTTCGCGGCCGGGCGGGTGGAGTGAGGACCGCCTTCATGGCCCTCGCGTCTGCGCCGATTTAGGACCTGCGGCGCGCAGGAAGCTCACTGTTTGGCATATCCGGAGGCGGACGACAGCCCGCTCCATCGGAAATGCTCTAGGTGCGGAACGAGGCGCGGACGTGTCCGCCCGCGCCTCGAAAATCGTTTCCGCTGCTGGTCGGCCGCCTTAGCGACGCAGGCCCAGCTTGGCGATCAGAGCGGTGTAACGCTCGCGATCGGTCTTGATCAGGTGGTCAAGAAGACGACGACGCTGCGAGACCATCTTCAGAAGGCCGCGACGCGAGTGGTTGTCTTTCTTGTGGCTCTTGAAGTGGTCGGTCAGGTTGGCGATGCGTTCCGAAAGGATCGCGACCTGGACTTCAGCCGAGCCGGTGTCGCCAGCCGAACGAGCGTTGTCGGCAATGACTTCGCTCTTGCGTTGAGCAGTGATCGACATCGTAGATCTCCATGTTGGAGCCCTGTCGCGTCGCTCAAAGGCGAGCGCTAGGGGAGATTGAAAACGCGGTCGGGTTCTAGCCGTCCGGCCCGCATCGTGCAGAGCGCGACCAAGGTTTCTCCCGCGAAGGCCGACACCGTGCGCGAGCCGGCGGACAGCTGGCTCTTCAAGGTTTCAACCTGACGGGGGAGCAGAACGATCGGCCGACCCTGCCTCAGCGAGAAGGCGTCCTGTTCCGTGACGGCCAGTTCCGGGATGTCGTCCAGAGCGGTCGAAACGGGCAGCAGGCCTTCCAAGGCGGCGCCCTTATGCGCCAGATCGGCGAGAAAATCCAGAGTGACGGCGTTCTCGGCGGTAAACGGCCCCACCCGTTCGCGCCGCAGAGCGGAAACATGCCCCTCGGCGCCCAGCATCACAGCCAGGTCGCGCGCCAGCGAACGCACATAGACGCCCTTGCCCGTGCGCATCGTGATTTCGACATGGTCGGCGTCCGGGGCGTCGGTCACCGCGGCCTCGTGGATCATGACCTTGCGGGCTTCCAGTTCAAACTCGGCGCCGTCTCGCGCCAGGTCATAGGCGCGCTCGCCGTTGACGCGGATGGCCGAGAACTGCGGCGGAACCTGATCGATCTCGCCGACGAAGGACGGCAGCGCCGCCTTCACCGCCTCGACCGAGGGCCGCACGTCGGAACGGGCGATGATCTCCCCCTCGCGGTCGATGCTGTCGGTGGAAATGCCCCAGTGGATGGTGAAGCGATAGACCTTCTCGGCGTCCATCATGAAGGGCACGGTCTTGGTCGCCTCGCCCAGGGCGATGGGCAGGACGCCCGAGGCCAGCGGGTCCAGCGTCCCGGCGTGGCCGGCCTTCTGGGCGTCGAACAGGCGACGCACCTTGGTCACCGCCTCGGTCGAACCCATCTCATAGGCCTTGTCGAGGCAGATCCAGCCGTTGACGATCTCGCCCTTCTTCCTGCGCGCCATTAGTCTTCTTTCGGGCCTATCGCGCCTTGCGCTACTTGAGGCCCGTCGTCCGGCTCGGCGGCTTCCGGCTCATCTTCCGCCTGCGTCGGGCGGGCCAGGTCGGCGCGGATGCGCGGGTCGTCCATCAGCCGGTCCATATAGCTGGCGGCCTCGAAGCTCTCGTCGTGGCGGAACTTCAGGTCCGGCGTGTACTTCATGTCGATGTTGCGGCCCAGCTGGCCGCGCAGGAATTTGGCGTGGGTGTTCAGCGCCTTGATGATCACCGGCTCCTGCCCCGCCGTCTCGGCGGTCTTGACCCCGGCGCCCAGGGGCTCGACGAAGCAGATGGCGTGGCGCAGGTCCGGCGACAGGCGCACCTCGGTCACGGTGATCGACACCCCGTCCAGGGCCTCGTCGTGGATGCCGTGTTCGCGCAGCACGTCGACCAGGGCGTGACGGATCAATTCGCCGGCGCGCAACTGGCGCTGCGACGGACCCTGAGGACCAGTGGCGTTACGGGTATGTTGTTTGCGGCTCATGGCGCGCCTCCCTTGTCGCTCGCCGGGGATCGGACGCCGGCTGAAAAAGCGAAGGGCGCGGTCTAGTCGCGGACGGGCTGCAAGTCCAGCTTGGCCGCTTCCGCCCTGCCCCCTTCCGCCTGGCCCCCTTCCGCCTGGCCCCGCGCCGCAGTCCGCATCACCTCGCCCGAGGTCAGGGTCCGCCACGGCCGGATCGGCAGGCCCGCCGCCGACAACAGCTCCGCCGTCCAGTGATTGCACAGGCGGCCGACCCAGAAGGTCTCGCGACTTTCAAAAAAGCGAGCGTCGTCGCCAGGTCGCGCCGTCGCCAGAATGGGCCGCCCCGCCGCATCGGTGGCCAGAGAAGCCTGCACTCGCGCCCTCAGCCCCCCCATGCCGGCTTGCGACAGGGTCAGGGCCTGACGATCCTCTGGCCGAAACCGCCGCGCCGGGTCCGTCGCCACCGGGTCCAGCATGACGACCGCAGCATTGCCCGGCTTGAACAAGGCGCGCGCCCCGTCGGCCAGCCGCCCCGAGACCGGGCTCTGATCCACATAGAATTTGGCGTCACCCCAACCCACCAGCACCCAGTCGCCCGGCGCCAGGCTCGCCGTCGCCTCGGCCAAGGCCCCTCCCCCGCCCATCAGCGCCGCGCGCGGCACGGCCAGATCCGTGTGGAAGCCGTTGTCGAGCAGATAGACGGTCACCCCGGCCTCCTGCGAGGCCGGAAAAAGCGCCGGGTCGCCGGGGCGGGTCAGGCTCCACAAGGCCGCGAGCGCACCGATCAAGGCTGCAAGCAGAAACCGGCCCGGCATCGCTCTGAGCCTCAGCCGGGCCCGTAGGCCACCGGCGCATCGCGCGCCGGGCTGGCGCCCTGCTGCGTGGCCCATTCGCCGCGATAGTCGTAGTTCAGCTCGACGCAGTGGCGGTACTGGCCGTCGCTCCAGCGCCCGACGGCCTGCATGGTCATGGGCCGCCCCGCCTTGACCCGGCCCACCACCACCCAGGTCTCGTCTGCGCCGGGGCACAGGGCGCGGGCCAAGCCGCGGCCGTCGCCTTCCTGCACGATGGAATAGACGCCGCTCTCGCTGGCGCCCGCCGGCAGCGCCCGGCGAACAGCATCGGGCCCGCCGGGCGTAAAGCGGGCCGAGCCGCGCGATGTGCTGGAAAACAGATTGCGCACCGCCACCGCGCCGAACAGGCCGCGCTCGACCTCCAAGGTCACGCCGCGTGTCAGAGCCTGGGTCGTGCGATCGCGGGCGTCAAAGGCCAGAAAGCGGGTGTCGGCAGAAGCCGAGCTCGCCATGGCGGAGGCGGCGACAAGAGCCGAGATCAGGATGTGGCGGCGCATGGCGACCTTTCGACGAACGCCCCCCGGCGCGGCCTCGACCCTAGAGCGACCGACAGCCAAGGTGAAGCCTCCATACAGTCGCGCCCGAAAGACAAAGGGCGCGGCCCCTTGCGAGACCGCGCCCTGAAGCCTTGAGCGAACTCAGACTTCCTAGTCGAGGGTGCGCTTGACCGATTCCACGGTGAAGCACTCGATGTAGTCGCCTTCCTTGATGTCCTGGAAGCCCTGGAACTGCATGCCGCACTCCTGGCCCGAGGGCACTTCGTTGACCTCGTCCTTGAAGCGCTTGAGCGTGTTGAGGACGCCCAGTTCCAGCACCACGACGTCGTCGCGGACGATACGGACGCGCGCGCCCTTGCGGACCACGCCTTCCGACACCCGGCAACCGGCGATCTTGCCGACCTTGGTGATGTCGAAGACCTGCAGCACCTTGGCGTTGCCGAGGAAGGTTTCGCGCTGCAGCGGCGCCAGCATGCCCGAGAGCACGCCCTTAATGTCGTCCAGCAGGTCGTAGATGATCGAGTAGTAGCGGATCTCGACGCCTTCACGCTCGGCCAGATCGCGCGCCTGCTTGGACGCACGAACGTTGAAGCCGAGGATCGGCGCGCCGGCCGACTTGGCCAGGTTGACGTCGCTCTCGGTGATGCCGCCGGCGCCCGAATAGACGGTGCGGGCGCGGACCTCGTCGTTGCCCATCTTGTCCAGCGAGCCGACGATGGCTTCGGCCGAACCCTGCACGTCCGCCTTGATGACGACCGGCAGTTCCGAGACCTTCTTGGACTGCAGCTTCTGCATCATGTCGACCAGCGAGGCCGAGCCGCCCGAGACCTGGGTCTTTTCGCGGCGCGAACGTTCGCGGTACTCGGTCAGTTCACGCGCACGCGCTTCGCTTTCGACCACGGCCAGGACGTCGCCCGGCGAGGGGGCTTCGGACAGGCCGAGGATCTCGACCGGCACCGACGGACCGGCTTCGGTCAGTTGAGCATTGCGTTCGTCCAGCAGGGCGCGCGCCTTGCCCCAGGCGGAGCCGGCCACGACGATGTCGCCGCGCTTCAGCGTGCCGCGCTTGACCAGGACGGTGGCGACCGGGCCGCGGCCCTTGTCCAGCTTGGCCTCGATGACCACGCCTTCGGCCGAACGGTCCGGGTTGGCCCGCAGGTCCATGACCTCGGCCTGCAGCAGAATGGCGTTGATCAGGCCGTCGAGGTTGGTGCGGTTCTTGGCCGACACCTCGATGATCTGGGTGTCGCCGCCCAGGCTTTCCGAAATGACTTCGTACTGCAGCAGCTCGTTGACGATCTTCTGCGAGTTGGCGTCCGGCTTATCCATCTTGTTGACCGCGACGATCAGGGGCGCGTTGGCGGCCTTGGCGTGACGGATGGCTTCGATGGTCTGCGGCATGACGCCGTCGTCTGCGGCCACAACCAGCACCACGATGTCGGTGACGTTGGCGCCGCGCGCCCGCATCGCCGAGAAGGCGGCGTGGCCCGGGGTGTCGAGGAAGGTGACCCGCTGGCCATTTTCCAGACGCACCTGATAGGCGCCGATGTGCTGGGTGATGCCGCCGGCTTCGCCGCCGGCGACGTCCGTGGTGCGCAGGGCGTCGAGCAGCGAGGTCTTGCCGTGGTCGACGTGGCCCATGATGGCCACGACCGGCGGACGCGGCGTGGTGGCGTCCTCGTCGTCGGCCTCGGCGATGAAGCCGGTTTCGACGTCGGATTCCGACACGCGCTTGACCGTCATGCCGAACTCTTCGGCCACCAGTTCGGCGGTGTCGGAGTCGATCACGTCGTTGATCTTCATCATCATGCCCTGACGCATCAGGAATTTGATGATGTCGACGCCGCGAACGGCCATCCGGTTGGACAGCTCCTGCACGGTGATGACGTCAGGGATGACCACTTCACGGGCCGTACGCGGCTCGTCGGTGGAACCGCCCTTGCGTTTTTCCTTCTCGCGTTCACGCGCCCGGCGGACCGAGGCAAGCGAGCGCATGCGCTCGGCGGTGTCGCCGTCGCCGGCCACTGACTGGATGGTCAGTCGGCCTTCACGACGCTTGGGTTCGCCACGCGTACGGCTGACGGCCTTGCCGGCGTCCGAGAAGCGCTTGTCGCGATCATCCTCGGGACGGATCGGACGGCCGAAGCCGATCGTCGGCGCACGGCTGGGACGCGCCACGTCCGGCGTGGCCGGCGGAGCGTTCGGGGTCGGACGACCGCCGGGGCCGGTGCGAGCGGCGCCCGGACGCGCGGCGCCCGGCGCCGGTTTCGGGTTCAGAGCCGAATAGCGAACGGTCTGGCTGGCGGCCGGACGAGCGCCCTGCGGACGATCTCCCTGGGGGCGGCCGCCTTGCGGACGGTCCGAGGCCTGGGGCCGGTCGGAAGCGGGGCGTTCGCCCTCGCCCAGAGCCTGTTCGCGGGCCGAACGGCCGCCGAAGGCGGGACGCTCGATCGGCGCGCGGCCGGTCGGAATCTTGGGAGCACGCTGACCGAAGTTGACCACGGGACGCGTGACGGGCGCCGGACGCGGCGCAGCCGGAGCTGCGGGCGCAGGCGTGGGTGCAGCAGCGACCGGAGCCGGCGCCGCGACGAGCGGCTTGGGCAGCTCGACCTTGGGCAGGGCCACCTTGGGCGCGGCGGGCTTGGCCGGGGCGGCCGGCGGCGCAGCGGCCGTCAGCTTGGCGGCTTCGGCGCGCGCGGCGTCAGCAGCGGCCTGAGCGGCGGACGCTTCAGCGCGAGCGGCTTCGGCGGCCTTGTCGGCGGCGGCGGCCTGATCGCGTTGAGCGGCTTCGCGGGCGGCCTGCTCAGCGACAGCCGCGCGTGCGCGTTCAGCCTGAGCCTGCGTGGCCAGGGCGATGGCGCGACGACGAGCTTCCTGCTCCTCGACCGACAGAGCGCCGCCGGCGGGACCGCCGCGGGGTGCGTTGGAACGGGGTGCGTTGGAGCCGCCCTGATCAGAGCGCGGACGCGAAACGTCGAAGCCCTGAGGACGCTGATGTCCTGGGACCGCGCCGGGACGGCGCTTCGTCTCGACGACCACGGTCTTGGAACGTCCGTGGCTGAAGCTCTGCTTCACGGTGCCGGTCGAGACCGAACCGGCCACGCGCGGCTTCAGGCTCAGCGGAGCGCGCGGCCCCGTTTGAGAAGGCGCGTTGGCAGGGGTCTTACCGTCTTCGGTCTTGTCGTTTTCGTCGCTCATCCGGTCGCTTTACTCGGGGCGGAGAATTCCGCCATCGTCTCGTCAAACACCCATAGCCGGGCGTGGTCCCGCTTCCTGGTCAGGAAACAGGGCCTCGTCCGCCAAAAGCCTCGGGCTCTTGTTCCAGGGTCTCGCCCCGGTCGTCCTCAGCGCCGTCGCCGGGACCAACCCGGCGCCAGCTCTCTGGACGCAGAGGCCGAAATCCCGCCAGTCGCTCGACCTCTATGGTCCAACGATCGGCTCGCCCGCCTTTCAGCAGGACGGCGTGTATCGCATTTTCCAGCCCAAGGGCCAAACTCAAATCGTCCGCAGTGAAAGCGCCGCAGATTTTGGGCGCCGGGGACGGGTGTTTCGCCAGCGCCAAAAGCTTGCCTCGACCGTCGGCGGCGCCGTCGGCGGCCTCGACGACCCAAGCCGCCCGTCCGCCGCGGATGGCGGCGGCGCTCTTTTCAAAGCCAGAGATAAGCACGCCTTCGCGCCGGGCAAGGCCCAACTGATCCAGACAGCGCCGAACCAGCAGCTTTTCGACCATGTCGGCCAAGTCTGCGGCGGGTTTCAGCGGCGCCTTGGCCGACCGCGCGAACAGGTTTTTCTTCACCGCCGTCTCGATCGAGGCGCGGTCGGCGGCGACCCAGAGGCCGCGGCCGGGCAGTTTGCGCCCCAGATCAGGAGCAACCGAGCCGTCCGGCGCCGGCACGAAGCGGATCAGGCGAGATTCATCAAGGACCTGGCGGGTCACCAGGTCTTGACGGTCTCTATCGATCAGCGCCTCGGTCGAAGTCATGGACAGCTGCGGCTCCCATCACGCGTCTTGGGTCGGCTCGAGGTCTTCGTCGAAGACCTCCGCATCGACATCAACGCCTTCGACCGGCTCTTCGGCGCCGTCTTCGCCGGCTTCGGCAAAGATTTCTTCCTCGAACTCGGGTTCCGGCTCAAGCTCGGCCTGCGGCAGTTCCGAAGCGTCGATCCAGCCCGCGGCGACGCGAGCGTGCAGGATCAGCAGTTCAGCGTCCTGCTGCGACAGGTTGAAGCTCTCCAGAACGCCCGGGACCTTCGTCCGCTCGCCGTTCTTCACTTCATAGCCGCCGCGGATTTCGTCGGTCGCCAGATCGGCCAGGTCTTCAAGCGTCTTCACGCCGCCTTCGCCCAGGGCGACGGCGATGGCGCCAGTCACGCCCGGAACGTTCAGGACGTCGTCCTCGACGCCCAGAGCGACGCGCTTGGCGTCGAGTTCGGCGGCCTTGCGGTCCAGGAATTCACGGGCGCGGGCCTGCAGTTCTTCGGCGGTGTCCTCGTCGAAGCCTTCGATCTCGGCGACTTCATAGGATTCCACGAAGGCCAGATCCTCGACCGTGGCGAAGCCTTCGGTGACCAGCAGCTGGGCGATGGTCTCGTCGACGTCCAGGGCTTCCTGGAACAGGGTCGTCCGCTCGGCGAACTCCTTCTGGCGACGCTCCGAGTCCTGCGACTCGGTGATGATGTCGATCTGCCAGCCGGTCAGCTGCGAGGCCAGGCGGACGTTCTGGCCGCGACGGCCGATGGCCAGCGACAGTTGCTCGTCCGGCACCACGACTTCGACGCGGTCGGCGTCTTCGTCCATCACCACCTTGGCGACTTCAGCCGGAGCCAGGGCGTTGACGATGAAGGTGGGCTCGTCGTCGTTCCACTGGATGATGTCGATCTTCTCGCCCTGCAGTTCGGCGACGACCGCCTGAACGCGCGAGCCGCGCATGCCGACGCAGGCGCCGACGGGGTCGATCGAGCTGTCGTTCGACAGGACGGCCATCTTGGCGCGCGAACCGGCGTCGCGGGCCGCGGCGCGGATCTCGATCACGCCGTCATAGACTTCCGGCACTTCCTGCGCGAACAGCTTGGCCATGAAGCCCGGGTGGGCGCGGCTCAGCATGACCTGCGGGCCCTTGGCTTCGGGACGGACGTCGTAGATGTAGGTGCGAACGCGGTCGCCGACGTTGAACACTTCGCGCGGGATCGACTGGTCGCGGCGCATGATGCCTTCGCCGCGGCCCAGGTCGACGATGGTGTTGCCGTATTCGACGCGCTTGACCGTGCCGTTGACGATCTCGCCGACGCGATCCTTGAACTCTTCGTACTGGTTGGCGCGCTCGGCTTCGCGGACCTTGCCGGTCACGACCTGGCGGGCCATCTGGGTCTGGACGCGGCCGAACTCGAACGGCGGCAGAACCTCGACGTATTCCTTGCCGACCGCGGCTTCCGGGTCGCGCTTGGAGGCGTCGGTCAGGCGCACCATGGCGCTGTCGTTGAACTCTTCCAGCTCGTCTTCCGGCTGCCAGTCATCTTCGACGATGGTGACGTGACGGGTCAGCGACAGCTCGCCGGTCTTGTGATCGATCTTGGCGCGAATGTCGTGATGAGCGCCGTAGCGCGACTTGGCGCCCTTCTGGATCGCCTCCTCGATCGCCTCGATGACGACTTCCTTGTCGATGTTCTTCTCACGCGCGACAGCGTCGGCGATCGAGAGCAGTTCAAGACGGTTGGCGGAAATACCGGTGACGGCCATCAGGCTTTGTCCTTGGTCGAGGTCGTGATGTTGGTCGTGTCTTCAGTTTCGGCTTCGCCTTCCGGCAGGCCGTCGTCTTCGGGTTCGCCGCGCGCCGCGCGCAGGGCCGCGCCCCGCTTCAGCAACTCGTCGGTCAGCACCAGCTTGGCGTCCGAAACCCATTCAAACGGGATCAGGGCGGTGTCGTCCTCGCCGTCCAGATCGATGGCGACATTGTCGCCCTCGACGCCGGCCAGGATGCCCTTGAAGCGCTTGCGGCCCTCGACCATCCGGTCGGTTTCCAGGCGCGCCTCAAAGCCTTCAAACAGCTGGAAGTCCAGCAGACGGGTCAGCGGCCGGTCAATGCCGGGCGACGACACTTCCAGCAGGTACTCGCCCGAGATCGGGTCGGCGGCGTCGAACACTTCCGACACGGCGCGCGACAGGCGGGCGCATTCCTCGACCGAGATGTCGTTGTCGACCACGCGCTCGGCCATGATCTGAAGGCGACGACGCAGGGTCCCGCCCATCAGGCGCACGCGCACGACGGCCAGCCCCAGGCTTTCGGCCACGGGGTCGATCATCTCCAGCAAGGCGCGGTCTTCAGCAGTCTTGGCGCGCAAAGGATCAATCCAGAAAACAAAAGCGGCGGTCCGTCCGGGCCGCCGCTTGAAACGACGCCGTTGGACGCCGGTCTAACGATGTGAGCGGTCATATAGGCGAAAGCGGGGGCCGTGTCAGCCCCCGCCGTCGTCATGTCCGATTCAGAACTCCTCCCAGCCGTCCGTGACCACGGCCAGGGCCGGCTTGCGGGCGGCGCCGCCCTGGCTGCGGATGGCGGCGACCGTCTGGGCCACCGGCTGCGGGGTGCGCGCCGGAGCCGGGACCGGGGCGGCCTTGCGCGCGGCGATCGGGGCCGCGGCATGGCCCGTGCGGAAACGGGCGACCGAAGAGGCCAGGGTGTCGGCCTCCTGCGACAGCGAGTGGCTGGCGGCGGTCGACTGCTCGACCATCGCCGCGTTCTGCTGCGTCACCTGATCCATCTGGTTCACGGCGGTGTTGACCTGTTGCAGGCCGGTGGCCTGCTCCTGGGCCGAGGCCGAGATTTCCGAGACCAGGCCGTCGATTTCGGCCACGCGGCTGACGATGCGTTGCAGGGCCTCGCCGGTCTGACCGACCAGGGCCACGCCCTGCCCGACCTGCTGACCCGAGGCGGAGATCAGGGTCTTGATCTCTTTCGCCGCTTCGGCCGAACGCTGGGCCAGGGCCCGGACTTCGGAGGCGACCACGGCGAAACCGCGACCCGCATCCCCCGCACGCGCGGCCTCGACGCCGGCGTTCAGGGCCAGGAGGTTGGTCTGGAAGGCGATCTCGTCGATGACGCCGATGATGTTGCCGATCTCGGTCGAGGAGCGTTCGATGGCGGTCATGGCCTGGACTGCGTCGTGCACGACCTTGCCGCTGGTCTCGGCGTCGCCGCGCGCTTGCTGCACCACGCTGGAGGCCTGACGGGCGCCGTCGGCGGTCTTGTTCACCGTGGCGGTGATCTGGTCCAAAGCCGCAGCGGTTTCTTCCAGCGAAGCCGCCTGCTGCTCGGTGCGGCGCGACAGGTCGTCGGAGGCCTGCGAAATCTCGCCGGCGCCCGAGCGGATGGCGGCGACATTGTCGACCACCACGGCCACGGCCTGTTCCAGCTGGGCGATGGCGGTGTTGAAGTCGGTCTTCAACTGTTCCGAACGGGCCGCGACCTGGGCGGTCATGCGGTGCGTCAGGTCGCCGCTGGCCATGGCCTGCAGACCCTGGCCCAGGGCGGTGACGGCGACGTGGTCTTCCTCGGCGATGCGGGCCTTTTCGGCCTCAGCGCGAGCGCGCTCTTCCTCGGCCTCGCGACGGGCGACGGCGGCTTCGACTTCCAGACGCTCATTGGCGATAGCCGCGTCCTTGAAAGCCAGCAGGGCGTCGGCCATCTCGCCGACCTCGTCCTTGCGACCCACGGCGGGGACGACGATGGTCTTGTCGCCGCCGGCCAGGCGACGCATGGCCGCCGTCATGGCCGCGATCGGCGCAGCGATCATCTTGGCCAGCCCCAGACCGAACAGGATCGACAGAACCATGGCCACGGCGACGCCGACGCCGAGGGCGATCTTGGTGGTGGCGAAGGCGGCGCTTTGATCTTCGACGGCGGCCGCCTTGCGGTTGGCCTGGGCCTGGACGATCGCATCGAAGGCGGCGTCGACGGGCTCCATGAACTGGTCGGGGATCGCGCTTTCCGTCAGCGCCATGGCTTCCGCCCGCGTTTCCGGACGGCTGGCGAGGCGCACCTCGGGATCAATGACCGCGGCCTGATAGGCGGTGACCGCCTTGGTCAGGGCCTCCACGCGCTCACCGGCGCCGGGAATATGGGCCGTCACTGCGGTCATTTCCTCGATGCCCGTGCGGAAGCCTGCCTTGTGCCGCTCGATCCGCTCCAGGTGATCCGGTTTTCCGGTCAGGATATAGGCCAGAACGGCGCTCTCCTGCTGGTCCACCGCCCGCTTCAGATGGCTGGTCTTGGCCGTGACCGTCTCGGCCAGGGCCACCGTTTCCTTGGCCGCCTCCAGTTCGCGAACCTGCATGAAGACCACCACGCCCAGCGCGACGATCACCGCCACGATCAGGGCGAAGGCCCCCGCCAGCTTGCGGGAAATTCTAACGTTGTCCAAGTTCACCGGGGGAGGTCCTGTTTACTGCAATGCGACGCACGCCGACGAACGACGCGAAATCAGGTTTTCAGAGACTGAAAGGGATCAGTGGGCGCCGATGGCAGGCATGAGCCGCTCAGCAGCCCCACAGGGGCTCAGCGGTGCGCGATCAAAGGCGTAAGACGCCATCGTCGGCGTCGGCCGCCGGTCTGAACCGCCGCCGATCATCATCATCCGCATTCTGCCCGCCCCTCGAGAAAGTCGAAGGGAAAATCCTTGATACGGGTAAACGTCAGGCGAAGTGAAACCTGCGGGGTATCCCTCAGCGTAATTACACGTAACGACGGGACGTCAGGCCAGGGCGAGCTGGCCCATGTAGTCGCGCTTGCCCAGCGCCACCCCGGCGTGGCGCAGCAGGGCGTAGACCGTCGTCACGTGGAAATAGAAGTTCGGCAGGGCGAAGCTGGTCAGATAGCCCGCGCCTTCGAAATTCAGCTCCATGCCTGGGAATTTCAGCTGCACCGCACGGGTCTCGGCGCCCGCGAACTGGGCCGGCCCCACGCTCTCGACATAGGCGATCGTCCGCACGATCCGCGCCCTCAGCTGGGCTAGGGTCGTTTCATCGTCGGCCAGGACCATGGGCTCCACGTCAGCCAGCCGGGCCACGGCGCCCTTGGCCAGGTCGGTGGCGATCCGCACCTGCGACACGAAGGGCAGCATGTCGGGCGCCAGACGCCCCTGCATCAGACTCTCTTCGTCCAGTCCCGAGGCGGCGGCCTTGTCGATCAGCCCGGCCAGGACGTTCAGGCCGCGCACGATCATGGGGACGGACGCGTCATAGAGACTGAAGGTCATGGTCGGCTCCAAGATCAGAGAGCCATAAGGCTAGGCTTCGCGTTCGAACTCAAGGAAGATCGGCGCGGTGTCGCCCAGCTTCTTTTCCTCATAGCGGGTGACGACGTGATCAGCAGGGACGGCGAACCAGTCTTCACCTTCGGTCTCGATCCGCGTCAGACCCGGCGTGCGCGCCAGCCGTTCCAGCGCCCATTCGGCATAGTCCAGCCAGTCGGTGACGAAGCGGACCCGACCGCCGGCCTTGAGCAGGCGGGCGATCTCGACCGCCGTCTCGTCCTGGAGGAAGCGACGCTTGTTGTGGCGCACCTTGTGCCAGGGATCGGGGAACAGGATCATGACGCGGTCCAGCGAGGCGTCCGGCAGGGCCGTCATCACCGCCCGCGCGTCGTCGGCGTGCAGGCGGACGTTCTTCAGACCGCCCTCCTCCACATGGCGCAGGGCTGAAGCCACGCCGTTCAGAAAAGGCTCGCACCCGATCATCAGGGCCTCGGGACAGCGCGTCGCCTGCGCCGCCAGATGCTCACCGCCGCCGAAGCCGATTTCCAACCAGGCTTCCTTGGCGCCCGGCATCAGAGCGGCGGGATCGATCGGCCCCTTGGTCGGGTCCGGCACGGCGATCTGCGGCATCAGGGTGTCGAACAGGGCCGCCTGGCGCGCCTTGATCGGCCGCGACTTGATCCGCCCGAACGAGCGCAGCGGGCCGTGGGCCTGGGCCCACTCGGGGCGGTCCTGGTCAAAGACGGGCAGATCGGCGGGGTCGGACTTGTCGGTCATGGCGCGCGCTCTAACCCCTTAAGGCCGCGCACGCAAAGGCGATCAGCCCGATCTTAACCCCAGGGGCCGCGCGACGTCGCCCGCCCGGACGGGGTTGTGGGCACGCTGGTCGAGGGCCGCGCCGCAGCGACACGCGCCGAGACCGGACGTCGGCTCATGCCCATCTTCGTCCCCAGATCCATCAGGGCGCGCACACGATTGCCAGTGGCCGGGTGGGTCGAGAACAGGCTGTCGGCGCCCTTGCCGTTCAGCGGATTGATGATGAACATATGGGCCGTAGCCGGATTGCGCTCGGCCGGGACGTTCACGGCCCCGCGGGCATAGGCCTCGATCTTCTGCAGGGCCGAGGCCAGGGCGTGGGGATCATTGGCGATCTCGGCCCCGACGCGGTCAGCCTCGTATTCGCGCGAGCGGCTGATGGCCATCTGCACCAGCCCCGCGGCCATGGGCGCCAGCAGCATCAGGGCGATGGTCCCGATCATGCCGCCGGGCCGCTCGCGGTCGTCGCCGCCGCCGAAGAACATGGCGAAGTTGGCCAGCATGGCGATGGCGCCCGCCACGGTGGCCGTGACGGTCATGGTCAGGGTGTCGCGGTTCTTCACATGGGCCAGCTCGTGCGCCATCACCCCACGCACCTCCTGGCGCGTCAGCATGTCCAGCAGGCCGCTGGTGGCGGCCACGGCGGCGTTCTGCGGATTGCGTCCGGTGGCGAAGGCGTTGGGCTGGTCGTTGGGGATGATGGTGATGGTCGGCAAGGGCAGACCCGCATCGCTCGCCATCTGCTTCACGTCGGCGACATAGGCCCGGACCACGGCGTTGGGATGGGTCTCGTCCACCACCTGGGCCTTGTACATCTTCAGCACGATCTTGTCGGCGTTCCAGTAGCTGAACAGGTTCATCCCCGCCGCCACGAGCAAGGCGATCATCATGCCGGTCGCGCCGCCGATCAGATAGCCGATCCCCATGAACAGGGCGGTCATCACGGCCAGCAGGGCGAAAGTCTTGAGGTGGTTCATCGGGTCCGGGCGTCGTCAGGGGTGGCGAAGAAGTCCTGAACGTCTATGTGAGGCCCCGTATCCTCGCCCTCAAGGCAGACCCCCTGTGACCGAACAGCCCACCCCGCCCGCCGATGAAGCCGCCGAACAGGCCCCCGCCTTCAACGCCGACGTGCCCCACGCGACGCCGGAGCGACCCTTGAGCGAGGTCGCGCGCCGCGCCCTGCTGGAAGCGGCCGAACGTCGCAAGGCGAGCGAAGAGGTGGTTCTGGCGCCGGTCCTGGAAACTGAACATGGCGGTCCGCGCGGTCCCGAACCCACCCGCTACGGCGACTGGGAGAAGAAGGGTCTGGCCGTCGACTTCTGAGCCGACCCCGACCCCGCCGTTCGCGTGACGGGTGAATATTGAACGCTTCGGCCGAAACCGCATTAACCTTTGCGGCTGAAACAAGGAGCGTGGCCATGAAGGCTGTTGTGTACATCGCTATGGGCGCGACCCTGCTCGTCGCCGGAACCGCCGAGGCGCAACAGCGCATCGTGCGCCACAACGCCGCCTCCGGCTACGCCCAGCAGGCCTACGCCGATCACGGGAGCCAACGCGGCCCCATGGTCGAGAGCCGGGTCCAGACCTATTACAGCGACACCGGCTGGCAGGGCGGCTACGGCCCGGTCGAGGCCTATGGCTATGGTTACGGCTATGGCGGCGCCGGTCAGCGCCCGCCCGTCGTGGTCGTCGCGCCGCAACAGCCGATCCAGCACGGCGGCTACAGCTACGGCGTCACCCGCTCCATGCCCTTCGGCTACGTCGTCGACGGCTATGGCCGCTATCCCTGGGCCCGCGGCTACGGATACGGCCAGGGCCAGTACCAACAGGGCCCCTACCAGCAGGGCTATTATCAGGGCAGCTACGCTCCCGCGCCCCAGCCGGCCTATTACCAGCCCGCCCCCGTCTATGTGAACCAGCCCCCCGTCTATGTCTCGCAGCCGCCCATCTACGTGGCCTCCCCGCCGGTCTATGTGCAGCCCGCCCAGGTCCGCGTCGCGCCGCCGCAGGTGAACGTGGCCCCGCCTCAGGTCTATGTCGACCCCCCGCGCGTCGAGACGGCCCCGCCCCAGGTCAACTTCGAGCGCGGCTACTACGCCATGCCCGACACGCCGCCGCCCCCGCCTGCCCCGCACCGTTCCCCGACCGAGCGGCCCTACGCCCCCTACGCCCAGGAACAGGGCGAGCGGGGGTAAAGAAAAGGCGGCCTCTTCGCAGAAGCCGCCCTTTTTGTTTCACGTGGATCAACGGGTTGCGCCCGCTCAGATCAGGGCGATCTCCGCCGAAACCGCTTGCGCCGCCGCGCGCGGATCGGCCCCCGCGGTGATGGGGCGACCGATGACCAGATGGGTCGCGCCCGACTGCAAGGCGCTGGCCGGGGTCGCCGCCCGCGCCTGATCGTCCAGAGCGGCGCCGGTCGGCCGCACGCCCGGCGTCACGATCAGGAAGTCGTCGCGGCCCGCCGCCAGGGCGATCTCGCGCACCCGCGCCGCCTCGTGCGGGCTGGAGACGACGCCGTGGATGCCGGCGTCCAACGCCTGACGCACCCGCAGCTCGACCAGATCCGCCGCCGACAGGCTGTGATCGTCCGCCTGCAGATCCTCCTCGGTCAGGCTGGTCAGGACGGTGACGCCCAGGATCTTCAGGTCCGACCCCGCCGCCCCGCGCGCCGCCGCCGCCATCACCTGGGGCCGGGCGTGGACGGTCAGCAGGTCGCAACCCGCATGGGCCAGCACCGCCGTCGCCTTCTCCACCGTCGCGCCGATGTCGTGCAGCTTCCAGTCCAGGAACACCTGATGGCCCGACGCCTTCAGTTCGCGCGCCAGACCCATGCCGTCCGAGGCGAACAGTTGCAGCCCCACCTTGTAGAAGCCGACCGCGTCGCCGATCCGCTCGACCAGGGCCCGCGCCTCGTCGGTCGTCGGCACGTCCAGGGCGCAGATGACCCGGGGGTCAAACGGGCGATTGGGGTGGCCAATTGGTTGGTCTGGCGACATTTCCGGCTCTCGGCGGGTTGCAGGCGCGCGCGGATGCCCCGATAGGTGAGACCAAGGGTCGCGGGGTCGCGCGGCGGGTTTAAGGGCGGGGCGAAGCAATGAACGCGGTCGATCTGGGGGTCAACCTGTTCGTGGCGCTGTTCGCGCTGCTGGACCCCATCGGCAATGTGCCGATCTTCGCCGCGGCCACGGCCGGGGCCTCGCTGCGTCAGCGCATCACCGTCTCGGCCATGATCTGCGGTTTCGCCGCCGTCTTCCTGGGCTTCTTCTTCTTCACCGGCCTGGGCCTGCTGCAGTTCTTCGGCATCTCCCTGGCCGCCTTCCGCATCGCCGGCGGCATCCTGCTGCTGCTGCTCGGCCTCGACATGGCGCGCGAGGACTTCCTCAAGATCTTCGCCGACGCCGACGCCGTGACCGACGCCAAGGACGTGCGCGGCTACGCCAAGCGCCGCTTCAAACGCCTGATCGTGCCCTTCGCCATCCCGCTGATGATCGGCCCGGGCGCCATCTCGGCCATCATCATCAACGCCGGCGAGGCCCAGAAGCTGGGCGCGGCGGGCACCGCCTCGTCGCTGGTGGCCATGGTCGCCGCCTGCGTGGTCACCTTCGTCTGCTTCGCCTGCACCGGCCCGATCAGCCGCATCCTCGGCGACGTCGGCATGGCCATCGTGGTTCGCGTCCTGGGCCTGATCCTGTGCGCCCTGGCCATCCAGTTCATCATCGCCGGTCTGGGCGAGGCCATCCCCGGCATGTTCAGCATCGGGGTGACCGCGCCCTACCCCGCCGGAAGCCACTGAACTCAATCGTCATCCCGGAAAGCGCGGAGCGCTTATCCGGGACCGCCACACACACTGGCCGCTGAGCCTTGAGCGGTCCCGGATAGCGGCTTCGCCGCTTCCGGGATGACGGCGCGTCTTTGCTAGAGGCGGTCCAGCCGCTTGGCGTGGCCGCCGACCATCCTTAGCGCCAGGGCGTCGGGCAGCATCCCGCCCAGGGCCGCCAGCACATTGTTGGCGACGCCCGGCGTGACGCGCGGGCGATTGGCCTCGACCGCGTCCCAGCCGATGCGCGCCACGCGGTCGGCCTCCATCCACATCCACTTGGGATAGGCGCTCGACACCTGCTCGCGCGAGCCGTTGACGTCGTGGAACTCGGTATAGGTGTAGCCTGGGCACAGGGCGGTGACATGAACCCCCGTCCCTTGCGTCTCCAGCCACAGGCCCTGCGAGGCCTTGATCAGGAAGCTCTTGATCGGCCCGTACAGGGTGTCGCCGCCGGTCGCGGGCATCTGACCCGCCAGCGAGGCCACGTTCAGCACCCTGCCCCAGCCGCGCGCCGTCATGCCGGGCAGCAGCAGACGCGACAGCTCGACCGGCGCGGTCAGCATGACCCGGATCATGGCGGCATGGTCGGCGGGGTCGGTGGACAGAAAGCCCGTGGTGCGGCTGAACCCGGCGTTGTTGATCAGGCCGTCCACGCTCAGGCCGCGCGACGTGATCTCCTCGACCAGAGCGGCGGGCGCGCCCGGCTCGGCCAGATCGGCGGTGATCACGCTGGCGACAACGCCATGATGGGCAATCAGTTCATCGGCCAAGGCCAGCAATGGCGCTTCACGGCGGGCCGTCAGGATCAGGTCATACCCCCGCCCAGCGCACTCGCGCGCCAAGGCCGCGCCGATGCCGGCGGAGGCCCCCGTGATCAGGATGGTGCGGCGCGGCTCCCCCAAGCGAGGCGCGTCAGGCGGCGGCGACGGGGCAGGCCGAATGCGGCGCGAATTCGCGCAGCGATTCCGGGTCCGCTTCGAGCAGGTCGGCGATGGTGATCTTGGACAGGGCGGCGCCTGCGGCCTGATCCGCGGCGGTCAGGGCCTTGGCCACCTGACGCGGGATGTGCTCCCCCACCGGACAGCCCTTGGCCCCGGCCGGCGGCGAGCCCAGGTGGGCGCAGCCGTTCACGGCCTTCAGCACCTCGGCCATGCAGATGTCTTCCGGGCGGCGCAGCAGCCAGGAGCCGCCCGAGGCGCCGGGACGCGTGGCGATCAGCCCCGCCTTGGCCAGCAGGGCCGTCACCCGACGGATGACCACCGGATTGGTCGGCACCGAAGCCGCCAGCACGGCGCTGGGCGCGGCGTCCGCAGCCGAATAGGCGCCCTTGTGGGCCAGATAGGCCAAGGCGTGGGCGGCGACGGGGAATCTTTGGCTGTCAGACATCTCGGTTTCGTACTCCAGACCGGAAGGTAGGGCTTCCGGCGCCGTTTTCCAAATCCATCCGCAACAAAAACTGTTCTAATTATCGCAAAGCTTCACGCCCCGGCCTTCCGGGCGAAGCTCCAGGCCGCGTCCGACAGGGGGCCGACCTGGGCCGCCATGGTCTTGGCGTGGGCGCTGGCGGCGGTGCCGTCGCGCACCCGCCCGGCGATTCCCTGACAGATGGCCGCCAGCCGGAACAGGTTGTAGGCGAACAGCCAGTCCAGATTCTGCGGCGGCGCCGTGCCGGTCTTTTCGGCGTAACGTTCGACCGTCTCCTCGACCGAGGGAATGCCCAGGGCCTTCAGGTCCGCCCCCGCCAGACCGTTCCTCAAGCTGGCCGGAATGACCCAGGCGATCAGCAGATAGGAGAAGTCGGCCATGGGATCGCCGAGCGTCGACAACTCCCAGTCCAGCACCGCCCGCACCCGCGCCTCGACCGGATCAAGGATCATATTATCGAGGCGGAAGTCGCCGTGGACGATCCGCGTCGGCCCCTCCGGCGGCAGGCTGTCGGGCAGGAAGGCGATCAGCCGGTCCATGGCCGGGATGGGCGCGATCTCCGAAGCCCGATACTGCTTGGTCCACCGCCCGACCTGGCGGGCGAAATAGTTGCCCGGCCTGCCGTAGTCCGACAGGCCGATGGCGGCAGGATCAAAAGCGTGCAGCGCCGCCAGCGTATCCGTCTGCGCCTCATAGATGGCGCGGCGCTCGGCGGGAGCCAGACCCGGCAGCTTCAGGTCCCAGAAGACCCGGCCCTCGACCTTGTCCATGACATAGAAGATCGAGCCGATGACGCCTTCGTCCGTACACAGAGCATAGGGTCGCGCGACCGGAAACCCTTGGGCATGCAGGGCCGAGATGACGGTGAACTCGCGGTCCACGGCGTGGGCGCTGGCCAGCAGGGTCCCCGGCGGCTTGCGGCGCAGCACATAGGTCCGCTCCGGCGTGGTCAGCTCATAGGTGGGGTTGGACTGACCGCCCTTGAACTGGCGGATGGTCAGCGGTCCGGCGTAGCCCTCGACATGGGCCGACAGCCAGGCGTCCAGCGCCCCCTCGTCCAGACGATAGCGCTCGTCCACCTCGCGCGTGCCGGAAAAGGCGGACTGGACGTCCATTTGATCGGTCATGGTTCGTCTCCCCCTGCGGCGATGATGGCGGCCTTCACCGCCCCGCGCCAGCCCTTCAGCAGCCGCGCCCGCTCGGCCTCGCCCATGCGCGGACGCCAGACGGCGGGGGCCTCAAGCGGCGCAGTCCACAGCTCGCCCGTCAGGCCGACGCCGAAGGCCGCCAGCCGCGCCGCCCCCATGGCCGTCATCTCCTGGAAGGCGGGGCGTTCGACCTCGACCTCGCAGATGTCGGCGATGAACTGCATGGCGAAGGCGTTGGCCGTGACGCCGCCGTCGACCTTGAGCCGCGTCAGCGGCGGCGCCCCGTCCGTCTTCAGGGCGTCGAGCAGGTCGCGGGTCTGATAGGCCAGGCTCTCCAGCGCCGCGCGGACGAAGTGGGCCGGGCCGCTGTCGCGGGTCAGGCCGATGACCGTGCCCCGCGCCTCCGGCTGCCACCAGGGCGCGCCCAGACCAGTGAAGCCGGGCACCAGATAGACCCCGCCGTTGTCCTTCAAAGTCTGAGCCATGGCCTCGGACTGGCGCGAATCCGAGATCACCTTCAGTCCGTCGCGCAGCCACTGGATCGCCGATCCGGCCGAGAAGATCGACCCCTCCAGAGCATAGGCGACCTGACCATCAGCGGCGTAGCCCAGGGTCCGCAGCAGTCGCGAGGTCGAGGCCACCGGCTGATGCCCGACGTTGGCGACCAGAAAGGCCCCGGTGCCGTAGGTGATCTTGGCGTCCCCTGCCCGCAGCGCCCCGTGGCCGACCAGGGCCGCCTGCTGATCCCCCGCCGCGCCATGGATCGGCAGGGCCCGCCCGAACAGGCTGGCGTCGCAGTCGCCCAGATGATCGGCGCAGCCCCGGATCTCGGGCAGAGCCTTCATGGGCACATTGAACAGGTCGCAAAGCTCCTCGCGCCATTGCAGCGTCGCCAGGTCCATCAGGCTGGTGCGGCTGGCGTTGGTGGCGTCGGTGACGTGGCTCTGCCCGCCCGTCAGCTTCCAGATCAGCCAGGCGTCGATGGTGCCCAGCTTGACCTCGCCCTTCGCCGCCCGTTCGCGCGCCCCCGGCACGGCGTCCAGCAGCCAGGCGTATTTCGAGGCCGAGAAATAGGGGTCGAGGATCAGGCCGGTCGCCGCCTGGACCCTGGCCTCATGCCCCTCGGCCGCCAGCCGCGTGGTCACGTCCGACGTGCGCCGGTCCTGCCAGACGATGGCCCGGTGCAGCGGCTCGCCGGTCGCGGCGTCCCAGATGACCGAGGTCTCGCGTTGGTTGGTGATGCCCACGGCGGCGAAGCGGTCCACGCCGCCCGCCTTGCGCACCACCTCGCGACAGGTCTGCAAGGTGGCGCGCCAGATCTCGGCCGCGTCATGCTCGACCCAGCCCGAGCGCGGGAAGTGCTGCGCCAACTCAATTTGGCTGACGGCGACGGCGCTGAATGAACCGGACGGCGACACCTCGAAGGCGATGGCCCGCGTCGAGGTGGTGCCCTGGTCGATGGCGAGGATCATGTTCGCTTGCATGAGGAGAGTTATGCAGAGCCTGCGCCTGCACGTAAGAGTAAACTCATGCACACGCCCTCCTTCTCCGGCGTCCTCGACGCCGCCCGCCAGATCGCCCCCGCCGCCGTGCGCACGCCGCTGATCGAGCATCCGGCCCTGAACGAAGCCATCGGCGGCCGGGTGCTGATGAAGGCCGAGACGCTGCAGGTGGCGGGGGCCTTCAAGTTTCGCGGGGCCTATAACCGCATCAGCCGGCTGACGACTGAGGAAAAGACGCGCGGCGTCGTGGCCTACTCCTCAGGCAACCACGCCCAGGGCGTCGCGGCGGCGGCGCAGGCCATCGGGACCCGCGCCCTGATCGTCATGCCGTCGGACAGCCCCACGGTGAAGGTCGAGGGCGTGCGCGCCTTCGGCGGCGAGGTGCGCTTCTACGACCGCTGGAGCGAGAGCCGCGAGGCCATCGGCGCCGAGATCGCGGCCGAGCGCGGCTCCGTCCTGGTCCCGCCCTTCGACGACCCCTTCATCATCGAGGGCCAGGGCACGGTCGGGCTGGAGATGCTGGAGCAGACGGACGCCCCCATGGACCAGCTGCTGTGCGGCGCCTCGGGCGGCGGCCTGATCGCCGGGCTCAACCTGGTCATGGCCGAGCAGAGCCCCGAGACCCGCGTCATCGTCGTCGAACCCGAAGCCTTTGACGACACCCGCCGCTCGCTGGAGGCGGGCGAACGGACCGCGCATCCGCCAGGCGCCCCGTCGATCTGCGACGCCCTGATGGCGCCCCTGCCGGGCGAACTGACCTGGCCGATCAACCGGCGTCTGGCGGGCGCCGCGACCGTCACCGACGCCGAGGTGGCCGAGGCCATGCGCTTCGCCTTCCGCTGGCTCAAGCTGGTGATCGAGCCGGGCGGCGCCGTGTCTCTGGCGGCCCTGCTGTCCGGCAAGGTCGCGGCGAAAGCCCTGACCACCGGGATCGTCCTGTCGGGCGGCAACGTCGATCCGGGCCTGTTCAGCGCCATCATCGAAGGCCGCTTCCCCGCATAGCGGCCGTCATCCCGGACGCCCGCAGGGCGATCCGGGACCGCCCATGACGCCGCCGTCCGCGCGTACGGCGGTCCCGGCTCAGCCTTTCAGGCTGTCCGGGATGACGGCGAGGGAGGGCCCCCTTGCGTCCGCCCGCGACGCAGTCAAGGTTGCGTCTAACGGAGGGGTCCGATGACGAAACCGAACGATCTGCCATCCCTGATCGGCCAGGAGGTCGGCGTCAGCCGCTGGATCACCGTCGATCAGGCCCGCATCGACGCCTTCGCCCGCATCACCGAGGACGAACAGTTCATCCACGTCGATCCCGAGGCGGCCAAACACACCCCCTTCGGCGGGACCATCGCCCATGGCTTCCTGACCCTCAGCCTGGCCTCGGCCATGAGCTATGACGCCGTCGCCCCGCTGGACGGCGTAATCATGGGGGTCAACTACGGCTTCGACAAACTGCGCTTCCTCGCGCCTGTCCCGGCCGGGTCAAGGATCCGGGGCCGCTTCAGATTGCTGTCCGCCGAGGACAAGGGCGCCCAGGACGGCGTGACCCGCTGGCTGCTCAAGCATGAACTCACCGTCGAGATCGAAGGCGCCGACAAGCCCGCCCTGATCGCCGAATGGCTGGGCATGCAGATGGTGAAGGCCTGAACCTCACCCGTTTCCGGTGCTGGACAAGAACAGGATAACGGCGCTCCAGTAACCCTACTCCGCGCACGGTCAGATCGAGGGAGGCTGGACAGTGCATCTACACGTCGTTTCCATCTTCGACGGCCTGTCCTTCCTGGTGGCCGTCTTCGCGGCCTGGACGGCGCTGGACCTGTTCCAGCAGGTGCGGTCCCATCAGGGCGGCGCGCGTCTGGCCTGGCTGGCCACGGCGGCGACGGCCATGGGCGGCGGCATATGGTCGATGCATTTCATCGCCATGCTGGGGTTCGACCCGGGCGCGCCGGTTCACTATGACCTGATCCTGACCCTCGTCTCCTTCCTGCTCGCGGCGGCCGGATCCAGCCTCGCCTTCCTGATAGCCGCCGGACGGACAAGCCGCCGTCGCCTGATCCTGGCCGGCCTGGTCATGGGCCTGGGGATCTGCGCCATGCACTATGTTGGCATGGCCGCGCTGAAGACCTCGTCAAGCCTGACCTATGCCCCCGGGCTGGTGCTCGCGTCGGCGGCGGTCGCCCTGTTCGCCTCGATCGCCGCCCTGTTCGCGGTCAATCAGGACCGCTCGCCCTCGTGGCGTCTGACGGCGGCCCTGGTCCTGGGACTGGCCGTGGTCGGCATGCATCACGTGGCCATGGCGGCGTTGACCGTCACGCCGATCCAGACCGCCGGCACGCTGGATCCGACCGGGGCCCCGCCGCTGATGCTGGCCGTCGCCGTCGCCGGGGTGACCGTCCTGATCCTGTTTCTGGCCCTGGCGGTCGCCATGGTGGACCAGCGCGACAAGCTGATCTCGATCATCGACGCGGGCGGGGTCGGCTACTGGGAGCTGGCCTTGCCGGGGCAAAACCTGTGGCTGTCCGGCCGCGCGCGCAAATATCTCGGCCTGGCCCGCGGCGAGCCCTTCGACGCCCGAGACCTGGCCCGCAAGCTGAAGCCCGAGGACATGGTCCGGCGCACCCAGACCCTGGAGCGCGCCCTGAAGGGCGACGGCGATTACGCCGCCGAATATCAGATCCGCGACAGCGGCCGCTGGCTGCAGGTGCGCGGGCGGCTGATCCGCTCGCGGTCGGGCAAGCCGATCAAGCTGGCCGGGGTCATCATCGACGTCACCGACCGGCATCAGGCCTTCGCCGCCCTGGCCGCCAGCGAGCACCGCCAGCGCCTGCTGATCAACGAGCTGAACCACCGGGTGAAGAACACCCTGGCCACCATCCAGTCGATCGCCGCCCTGACGGCGCGGCGCTCGTCCAGCGTCGCGGACTTCATGCGTCTGTTCGAGGCGCGGCTGATCGCCCTGTCCGACACCCACAACCTGCTGACCGCCAACGGCTGGGAGCGCGCCCGCCTGCGCGATCTGGTGCTGCAGGAGTTCCGTCCCTACGCCGAGGATCAGTTGCGGATGCAGGGGCCCGAGGTGACTCTGGAGGCCGAACAGGCCCTGTCCATGGGCCTGATCCTGCACGAACTGGTCACCAACGCCGCCAAGTACGGCGCGCTCAGCAATCCGGACGGCGCCGGCGGCCAGGTGGACGTAACCTGGAGCGGCGTCAGCGACGACGGCCTGGTCGTGCTCGACTGGATCGAACACGGCGGCCCCACGGTCTCCGCCCCGACCCAGTCCGGCTTCGGCTCACGCCTGATCGACACCAGCGTGCGCGGCACCCTGAGAGGAAAGGCGAGCATGGACTACGCCCAGGGCCGTCTGCATTGCCGCCTGGAATTCAGGCCCGGCGGCGCGCCGACCGCCTAGGACTCGCCCAGGCAGCGCAGGGCGACTTCCAGATTGCGCAGACCGTCCTCGCCCGAGACCGCCGCCGTCTCGCCGGTGCGGATGGCGTGGACGAAGGCCTCGTGTTCCTTCTTCAGCGGTTCGGCGGGCCAGGAGTTGAGCATCCGCGTCGAATAGGAGCCGTCCGGCTGCTGGCCGAAATACTCGGTCACCTGGCGGGTGATCAGGTCGGCGACGATGAAGCGGTTCTTGGTGGCGACCTGCAGCGTGCGGGTCTTGTAGGGCGTGACCCAGTTGGTGGTGATGTGGGCGATCACGTCACTGGCCATGCGGAACTGCAGCAGGGCCGAGTCTTCGCGGGATGCATGGGCGTGACCCAGCAGTGACTGGACCTCCACCACTTCCGACCCCGTCAGGTGGCGGATGATGTCGATGTCGTGCACCGCCAGGTCGATGACCACCCCGACCTCGCCCATGCGCGGCGGGAAGGGGCCGACGCGGGTGATCTGGATAGAGATGATCTCATCGCCGTCGATGGCGCGCTTGACCGTGTCCACCGCCGGATTGAAGCGCTCGACATGGCCGACCATCAGGACGCGGTTGTTGGCCTTGGCCGCGTCGATCATGGCTTGGGCGTCGGCGGTCGTGGCGGCGATGGGCTTCTCGACCAGGACATGGACGCCCGCCTTCAGCAGGGCCACGCCCAGCTCGGCGTGGAAGCGGTTCGGGGTGGCGATGACCGCGGCGTCCAGACCGGCGGCGACAAAGGCCTGCGCCGTGGTCACGGCGGTCGCGCCATAGGCGGCGGCCACGCCCTCGGCCGTCACGGCGTCGGGATCGAAGATGGTCGTCAACTCGACGTCGCGCAGTTCGGACAGGACGCGGGCGTGGTTGCGGCCCATGACGCCGGCGCCGGCGACGCCGATCTTGAGGGGGGTCTGCTGGGTCATGCGGATCAGGCCTTGAAGCTGGCGACGGCGGCGATGATGCGGGCTTGCGTCGCCTCATCCAGGTCCGAGTGCATCGGCAGGCTGATGACGCGCTCCATCAGGCGCTCGGTCACCGGCAGGCCCTGCGGGCCGCGCGGATAGTGGGCGTAGGCGGGCTGCAGGTGCAGCGGGATCGGGTAATAGACCGCCGTGGGGATGCCTTCGGCCTTGAGGTGCGCGGCCAGACCGTCGCGGTCCTCGTGCTCGATGGTGTACTGCGCCCAGTTCGAGATGTTGCCCGCCGGCACGTCCGGCACGGCGGCGACGTGGGGGCGCAGACCCTCGTTGTAGCGGGCGGCGGCGGCGTTGCGCCACTCGATCTCCTGTCCGAAGACCTTCAGCTTCTCGATCAGGACAGCGGCCTGGATGGTGTCCAGACGGCTGTTCAGGCCGATGCGCATGTTCAGGTATTTGGGGTCGTGGTCGAAGGTCTTGTCCTTCAGGTCGATCGCCACCGCCTTGCCGTGCACGCGGATGGAATCGATCAGCTGGGCCAGGTCGTCGTCATTGGTCAGCACCGCCCCGCCGTCGCCGTAGCAGCCCAGCGGCTTGGCCGGGAAGAAGCTGGTGGTGGTGATGTCGGCCCACTTCAGCGGGTGCTCGCCGTCGATGGTGCAGCCGAAGCCCTGCGCCGAATCCGAGATCAGCTTCAGGCCATATTTGTCGCAGATGGCCTTGATGGCCGGATAGTCGGCGGGCTGGCCGAACAGGTCGACGGCGATGACCACGCGCGGCTTCAGACGGCCTTCCTTCAGCGTCGCCTCGATGGCCGCCTCCAGATGGGCCGGGTCGATGTTGTAGGTCGTAGCATCGACATCGATGAAGACCGGCTCGGCGTCGAACCACGGCACCACCTCGGCGGTGGCGGCGAAGGTGAAGCTGGGCACGAAGACGGCGTCGCCGCGCCCCACGCCCCAGGCCATCAGCGGCAGGGCCAGGGCGTCGGTGCCGTTGGCGCAGCCCAGGGCGTGCTTGGCCTGACCAAAGGCGGCCAGGTCGGCCTCGAACTGACGCACCTGCGGGCCCATGACCCAGGCGCCGCCGACGACGGCTTCCTGAACGGCGGCCTCGATCTTGCCGCCGAGGCGAAGGCGCTGGGCCTGAAGGTCGATGAAGGGAATGGTCATGAAGGGTCGCTCTCTCGGTGGGGGCCGCGCAGGCGGAACTCGGGTTCGGCGCGCGGGCGCGAAGGCGGATCAACTATCTTGAGCGCCTCCTACCAAAGCCCGGGGCCTCTCCACAAACCCGCGAGAGTCACTTCGCGTTGCCGGTTGCAACGAAGGCCAGACTTGGCAAAGCGGGCGACCCTGCCTAAGCCCGAGGGATCATGACGCTCTCGTCCGCACAGAACCGGGTCCGCGACTGGCTGTTCCGCCAGGCCCTGCCGCTGTGGGCGCGGGCCGGGATCGACGCCGAGGGACGCTTCTTCGAGGCGCTGGACTTCGACGGCCGCCCCCTCACGAACGTCCCCCGGCGCACGCGGGTCCAGGCGCGTCAGGTCTATGTCTTCGCCGAAGCCGCAGCGCTCGGCTGGACCGAAGGCGAAGCGATCGCCCGCCTCGGGCTGGACGCCCTGATCCGCGACAACCATCGTCCCGACGCCCTGTGGGTGCGCGCGACGGACAACGCGGGCGCTGTCATCGACGCCACGCCCGACCTCTACGACCTGGCCTTCGTCCTGTTCGCCCTGGCCGCCGCCCATCGCGTGCTGAAGGACGAGCGCGCCCTGCCCCTGGCCCTGTCGACGCTCGCCGCCGTCGAGGGCCGAATGGCCGACCCGGTCCACGGCGGCTGGCAGGAAGCCCTCCCCCCCGTCCTGCCCCGCCGCCAGAACCCGCACATGCACATGCTGGAGGCCCTGCTGGCCTGGCAGGCGATCGCCCCCGACCCCGCCTTCGAGGCGGCGGCGCGGCGCATGCTGGACCTGTTCGCCACCCGCTTCTTCGACCGCGAACACCTTATGCTGGGCGAGTTCTTCACCGCCGACTGGGCGATAGCCCCCGGCGGCGCGGGACAGGTCATCGAGCCCGGTCATCACATGGAATGGATCTGGCTGCTGGATCAGGCCCGCCGCCTCGGCCTCGACGGCCATGAGCGACCGGCCCAGGCCCTGTTCGCCTCGGCCCTGACCAACGGCTTCGACGCCCAGGGCATGATGGTCCGCGAGGTCGACCGCATCGGCGTGGTCCGCGACGGGGGCCGCCGTCTGTGGGCTCAGACCGAAGCCCTGCGCACCCTGGCCCTGCGCGGCGACACGGCCCGCGCTCTGGGTCTGCTCGACGGCGTCTTCGCCACCCATCTGGCGACCGCAACGCCCGGTCTGTGGATCGACAGCTACGACGCCGAGGCCCGCGCACTGGACACGTCCGTCCCCGCCTCGACCCTCTACCACCTGATGACCGCCTTCTCGGCCCTGCTGACGGAGCCCGCGTGAGCCGACCCATGAAGCGTCCCGCCGCCTTCCTCGACCGCGACGGCGTCCTGATCGTCGACAGCGGCTATCCGCATCGCCCCGATCAGCTGGTCCTGATCCCCGGCGCCGCCGAGGCGGTGAAGCGGCTGAACGACGCGGGCTTCGTCACGGTCATCGTCACCAACCAGTCGGGCGTGGCGCGCGGCCTGTTCAGCGAAGACACCATGCACGGCTTCAACGCCCTGCTGGTCCAGCGACTGGCCGAGGACGGCGCCCGCATCGACGCCGTCTACGCCTGCCCCTTCCACGCCGAGGCCGTGGACGCCCGCTATCGCCACCCCGACCACCCGGACCGCAAGCCCAATCCGGGCATGCTGCTGAAGGCCGTCGCCGAGCACGATCTCGACCCAGCCCGCTCGCTGATGATCGGCGACCAGGCCTCGGACATGGAGGCGGCGCGGCGCGCGGGCGTCGCCGGCTATCGCTTCGAGGGCGGAAATCTGGACCACCTGGTCGCCGCCGCACTGTCATCCTGATCGCAATTCTGCATCCGGTGAATTAGGCTGCTGGCGACGCTGGACGCGCAAGCAAGAGAAACGCCTGATGACCGCCGCCTACGCCGACCGCCGCTGGACCTCGCCCGATGGCCTGAGCCTCTACGCCCGCGACTACGCCCCCGCCGACGGTCCGGCGCGCCTGCCGGTCATCGCCATCCACGGCCTGACCCGCAACAGCGCCGACTTCGAGGTCATCGCCGCCCTGATCGCCGCAAGCGGTCGCCGCGTCCTGGCCGTGGACGTGCGCGGACGCGGCCAGTCCGACCGCGCGCCCGACCCCATGACCTATACGCCCGACATCTATGCGCGCGACGTGGTCGCCCTGATGGAACAGCTAGGGATCGAGAAGGCCGTCTTCCTCGGCACCTCCATGGGCGGGCTGATCACCATGGCCCTGACCGCGCTCAAGCCCAAGGCCATCGCCGCCGCCATCATCAATGACGTGGGGCCGGAACTGGCGCCAGAGGGCCTCGCCCGCATCGCCGCCTACGCCGGCCAGCCGCTCGTGATCGAGACCTGGGACGACGCCGCCGCCTACGCCAAACGCATCAACGAAACCGCCCTGCCCCACTACACCGACGCCGACTGGGCTGCCTTCGCCCGCCGCACCTTCCGCGAGGGCACCGAGGGCGCGCCGGTGCTGGACTATGACCCCGACATCTCGGCCCCGATCAGGGCGGCGGGCGCCAAGGCCCTGATCCCCAACCTCTGGCCCTATTTCCGCGCCCTGGCCCGCAAGAAGCCGACCCTGCTGCTGCGCGGCGCGACCTCAGACCTGCTCAGCCCCGCCATCGTCGCCAAGATGCGAAAAGCCGCCCCGTCCATGGCCTACGCCGAGGTCCCAGCCGTCGGCCACGCCCCCATGCTGGATGAGGCGGAAGCGCGCGCGGCGATCTTCGAGTTTCTGGCGGGGGTGAGCTAACCCGTCATCCCGGCCGCAGCGCAGCGGAGAGCCGGGACCGCCAAAGTCGCCGCCGGCTGAAGGTCGCGCCTATCGCGGCCCCGGATAGCCCTGCGGGCTTCCGGGGTGACGGCGCGGGCCTCAAGTAGCGCGAAGCGCGATAGGCCCAAAATCAAGCCTTCTTCACAAACTCGACCCGCAGCACCAGGCCGCGCACCTTGTCGACATTGGCCTCGATCTCGTCGGGATCGCCGGTCAAGCGGATGTTCTTGACCATGGTGCCGCGCTTCAGCGTCACCCCGCCCGAGCCCTTGACCTTCAGGTCCTTGATCAGGGTCACGCTGTCGCCGTCGGCCAGGATGTTGCCGTTGGAGTCCTTGGTCACGTCGTCGGTCATGGTCGTCTCACAGACAGTGGGCGCGCGACAGCGAACCCGTAGAATTGAAAGCGGCCTCAAGTAGCGCGAAGCGCGGTAGGCCTCTAACTAAAAACCGGCGCCGTCAGGCGTCCGGAACATTGTTGTCGAGTTCATCGAGCCAGACGCGCGCGCTGCTGTCCGACGGAGCCCGCCAGTCGCCGCGCGGCGACAGCGACCCGCCGGTCACCACCTTCGGGCCATTCGGCACGGCCGAGCGCTTGAATTGGCTGGTCTGGAAGAAGCGGATCAGGAACTTGCGCAACCAGGCCTTGATGGTCGCCAGGTCATAGGCGACCCGCTCCGCTTCCGGCAGGCCGGCCGGCCAGTTGCCCTTCGTCGCGTCGCCCCAGGCCTGGTGCGCCAGATAGGCGACCTTGGACGGCTTCAGGCCGAACCGGCTGATGTAGAACAGGAAGAAGTCGTTCAGCGCATAGGGACCGACGATGCTCTGCGTCGACTGGATCGCCCCGTCGGCGCCCGCCGGCACCAGTTCGGGCGAGATCTCGGTGGCGAGAATGGCGTGAAGCGTGGGCGTCGCCGCCTCGCCCACCAGCCCACGCTCGGCCACCCAGCGGATCAGGTGTTGGATCAGGGTCTTCGCCACCCCGCCGTTGACGTTGTAGTGGCTCATGTGGTCGCCGACGCCATAGGTGCACCAGCCGAGCGCCAGTTCCGACAGGTCGCCGGTGCCCAGGACGAAGCCGTGGTTCTGATTGGCCAGCCGAAACAGATAGTCGGTCCGCAGCCCCGCCTGAACATTCTCGAAGGTGATGTCGTGGACCGGCTGACCGTCGGCGAAGGCGTGGCCGATGTCGCGCAGCATCTGTTCGGCGGCGGGCCGGATGTCGATCTCGGCCCCCGTGACGCCCAGCGCCTGCATCAAGGCCCAGGCGTTGGACTTGGTCCCCTCCGACGTGGCGAAGCCCGGCATCGTAAAGGCCAGAATCCCCGTGCGCGGCAACTTCAGCCGATCAAAAGCGCGACAGGCCACCAACAGGGCCTGGGTTGAATCCAGCCCGCCCGAGACGCCGATCGCCAGGGTCCTGGACCCCGTCGCCGTCATCCGCCGCATCAGGCCCTGGACCTGGATGTTGAAGGCCTCGAAGCAGTCCTGATCCAGACGCGCGGCGTCGTCCGGCACGAAGGGGAAGCGGTCCAGCGGACGGATCAGGGCGTCGCCCGGCCCCTCCCCCGCCTCGAACGGAACCACGGTCGCGGCCTCGCCCTCCAGACGGGCGCAGTCGGCGAAGGTGCCGTTGCGCAGACGGTCCAGACCGATGCGGTCCACGTCCACGTCGGCGATGGTCAGATGGCTTTCCAGCGCGAACCGCTCGCCCTCGGCCAGCCCCGCGCCCAGCTCATGGATGGTCGCCTGACCGTCCCAGGCCAGATCCGTCGTCGACTCGCCCCAGCCCGAGGCGGCGAAGACATAGGCCGACAGGGTGCGGCTGGACTGACTGGCGCACAGCAGGGCCCGCTCATCCGCCTTGCCGATGACGATGTTGGAGGCCGACAGGTTGCACAGGATGCGCGCCCCCGCGAGCGCCGCCCGCGTCGACGGCGGCTGCGGCGCCCAGAAGTCCTCGCAGATCTCGACGGCGAAAACGAAGCCCGGCCGGTTGGTCGCCTCGAAGATCAGACCCGGCGCGAAATCGACGCTCGTACCGTTCAGGACGAGGCTGTCCTCGGACCGGCTGGCGGCGGGCGCGAACCAGCGCTTCTCATAGTATTCGCGGTAGTTGGGCAGGTAGGTCTTGGGCACCACGCCCAGCACCTCGCCGCCGCCCAGCACCACGGCGCAGTTGAACAGGGCGTCGCCGTTGCGAACCGGCGCGCCGATGACGGCGATCACGCCCGCCTCGTCCGCCACCTCGGCCAGTTCAGCGATGCGGCGCTCGACCTCTTCCAGCAGGGCCGCCTGCATCAGCAGGTCGTCGATGGCGTAGGCGCTCAGCGACAGTTCGGGAAAGACCAGCAGGTCCACGCCCGCCTCGCCCGCCTGACGGATCAGTCGTGCGTGCTCCTCGGCGTTGGCGGCCGGATCAGCGACATGGACCACCGGGGTCGCCGCGGCCACGCGCACGAAGCCGTGGGCGCGCGGGGCGTGGAAGGAACTGTTCGAGGCCATCAATCCATCCGCTCATCCCGGCGGACGCCGGGATCCAATGAGAGCCGCGAGGCGCGGCGCCCGATCTCTAAGACCGTTCGATCAATATAGGGTTGCGCCGCGAACCCAAAGGACAGGATCCCGGCGTCCGCGGGGATGAGCGGGCAGCGGGAAGTTCGTGACCTGCGAACCGGCGTCGGCTAAGGCTCGACCCATGAGCGATACGCCCAAAAAAGGCTGGTTCCAGCGACTGAGCGCGGGTCTGTCCCGCTCCTCCAAACAGATGACCGAACAGGTCGTCTCGACCTTCGTGAAGGAGCCTCTGTCAGAAGAGGCGCTGGAGCGGCTGGAAGAGCACCTGATCGAGAGCGATCTGGGCCCCGCCGCCTCGGCCCGCATCGTCGAGCGCTTCCGCGAGCTGCGCTTCGGCAAGACGTCGGACGAGCGCGAGATCAAGGAGGCCCTGGCCGAGGCCGTGGCCGCCGAGTTGCTGCCGCGTCAGGCCAGCTTTGATCCCCTCAACGGACCCAAGCCCTATGTCGTCCTGTTCGTCGGGGTGAACGGCTCGGGCAAGACCACGACGCTCGGCAAGATCGCCTCGGACCTGACGGCCAAGGGCGCCAAGGTGATGATCGTCGCCGGCGACACCTTCCGCGCCGCCGCCCGTGAACAGCTGAAAGTCTGGGCCGAACGCGCCGGGGCTGATTTCGAGAGCCGCCGCGACGGCGCCGACGCCGCCGGCCTGGCCTTCGACGCCTATACGAAGGCCAAGGCCGAGGGCTATGACGTGGTCCTGATCGACACCGCCGGGCGCCTGCAGAACAAGTCCGCCCTGATGGACGAACTGCTGAAGATCGTCCGCGTCCTGAAAAAGGTCGATGCGGACGCGCCGCACGAGACCCTGCTGGTGCTGGACGCCACCGTGGGCCGCAACGCCCTGGAACAGGAAAAGGTCTTCGGCCGCACGGCCTATGTCTCCGGCGTGGTCATGACCAAGCTGGACGGCACGGCGCGCGGCGGCGTCCTGGTCCCCGTGGCCCAGGCCTCGGACGCCCCGATCAAGCTGATCGGCGTCGGCGAAGGCGTCGACGATCTGCAACCCTTCGACGCGCGCGCGTTTTCCCGATCACTGGTCGGGCTTGAGGACTGAAGCGTATGAGTGAAGCCGTCGAAACCAAACGTCCGCAGTGGATTCGTCAGGCCGTCGATTTCGGCGCCCTGATCGCCTTCATGGCCGCCTATTTCATCACCCGCGACATGATCAAGGCCACCTGGGTCCTGGTCATCGCCTCGGCCATCGCCCTGGCCGTCGGCTTCGTTCTGGAGCGCCGCCTGGCCCCCATGCCCCTGATCACCGGCGGCTTCGCCCTGGTCTTCGGCGCCCTGACCATCCTGACCGACGACGACCTGTTCGTGAAGCTGAAGCTGACGGTGCAGAACGGCCTGCTGGCCGCCGTCCTGCTGGGCTCCATCCCGCTGAAGAAGTCGCCGTTCAAGGCCCTGCTCGGCTCCGCCATCCAGGTCACGGACGCCGCCTGGCAAAAGCTGACCTTCCGCTACGGGATCTATTTCCTCTGCGTCGCCATCGCCAACGAGGTGTTTCGCAGCCCGACCGCCGTCACCGCCATCTGGTCGGCGCTGAACCTGGGCGTGCCCGACCCCAACGGCGTCTGGACCGGCTTCCGCGGCGTCCTGTGGATCGCCGCCTCCATCTTCGGTTTGTGCCAGGTGCCGCTGATCATGAAGAACATGATCAAGAACGAAGAGCCCGGCCCCATCTCCCCCGACACGGGGCTGTAGCGCCCCTCCCCATCGTCCCGGCCAAGCCCGCAAGGGCGCCGAGCCGGGACCGCCGGAAGCGCAACCTTGGCCTGAGCGCGGCGTTCCTCTGCGGTCCCGGATAGCGGCTCTGCCGCTTCCGGGATGACGACGCCCTCGCGGCCTCAAGTAGCGCAAAGCGCGGTAGGCCCCAGAACAATGCCCTCAAGTAGCCCGCAAGGGCGGTAGGCCAACATAAATGTCTTCAAAACGTCAGGGTTTTCGTCGTCAAAGCGTAAAGCGCGGCTGTTAGCTGTCGCGCCATGTCCGGCCGCTCCACGCGGTCGGAACGGGGAACCAAGACGATGGTCAAGTCAGGCAAGCAGGCGAAGATCAAGGGCGGGCTGGCGGACTCGCCTAGCCACCTGATGCACCGGGTGTTGCAGCTGTCGCTCGACATCTACGCCGAGGAAGCCGGCCCCGACGGCTTGACCCAGCGCCAGTTCGCCGTGCTGGAAGCGGTCTCGGCGCGCTCGGGTCTGACCCAGACCGATCTGGTCAAGGCCACCGGCATCGACCGCTCGACCCTGGCCGATCTGGTCGCCCGCATGACCGCCAAGGGCCTGCTGGAGCGCGAACGCTCAGCGCTGGACGCCCGCGCCAAGGCGGTGCGCCTCTCTGAGACCGGTCAGGCCGCGCTGGAGGCCGCCCGCCCCCGCGTCGCCGCCGCCGACAAACGCATCCTGGCCCTGCTGCCCAAGGCCCGGCGCGAGGGTTTCCTCGACCTGCTGACCAGCCTGACCGACGCCGCCGACGCCGCCCCCGAACAGGCCCGGGCCGAAGCCAAGATCGCCAAGAAGGCGGCTAAGGACGCCCGCAAGGCCGAAAAGGCCGCCAAGAAGGCGCTGGACGGCGCCAAGCCGAAAAAGAAGAAGAAGACCGTCGAACCCAAGGCTGACGTGGTTCAGACCGACGCCGTCGTCATCCCGCTCAAGGATATGGCGAAGGCCTAGACCCGGATATCCAGCAGCGAGCCCGGCCGCTGATAGCGCGCAGTCGAGGGCGCTTCCTGCATCTGAACCGAACGAACCGGGGTGTCGGCGCGGGTCTCGACCGGGGCCGCAGCGGGCGCCGGCGCGCTCATACCCATGGCCGCGCGGAAAAAGGCGGACTGGGAAGTTCTCAGGGCATGGGCCGGACCGCCTATGGGAGGCGGAAAGGCCGGACGGTCTGAAGGAATCGCGGACATGGGCCGACGATCCGCGCAAACGGTCTAGATATGGTTAATGCGCGATTCACCGTGTTTGGCGGCGACGCAGCCTTTTAGCGGGCCGGCGTCTTCAGGGCATCGACCAGCTTCTGCAGGTCAGCGTCGGTCAGCACCGGCCCCGAGGACTTGGCGACGATGGTCCCATAGGCGTCGACGGCAAAGCTCTCCGGCACGCCTGAGACGCCCAGGTCCAGCCCCGCCCGACCCTCGCGGTCCACCAGCACCAGGGCATAGGGGTCGCCCAGTTCGTCGAGGAAGGCGCGGGTGGCGATGGGATCGTCCTTGTAGGCCACGCCGACGACATTGATCCCTTGCGCCTTCAGCTTCAGCAGCTGCGGATGCTCCAGCCGGCACGGGGCGCACCAGCTGGCGAACAGGTTGACGATCATCGGCTTGCCGACCCCCGCCGTCTTCAGGTCCAGACGCTGATCCGTCTCGACGTCGCCTTGCAGGATGGGCAGGACCGTCAGGGGGATCGGTTGCCCCACCAGGGCGTCGGGCTTGTAGGACCGCCCCTGACCCGGCGCGCCGGACAGGGTATTCAGCTGAACCATCAGGAAGACGCCCACGGCCAGCAGGGCGACGATGGGGATCAGGGCGAACCAGCGGTTCATTTGCGTGCCTCTTCCAGCCGGGTCAGCTCGCGCTTCCAGCGCCGGGCGGCGACCAGGGCGCGGATCGAGATGGCGGCAAGCGCCACGGCGCTGATGCCCCAGGACGACCAGACGAAGACGCCGTAGGGGCTCATGTCGAGATCCAGCATCGGCGGCTCCTCTAGGCTTCTTGCGCCGCGCGAGCGCGCAGGGTCAGGACGCGGCGGCGGCGCACCTCGGTGCGGATCGACGTCAGCCAGATGGCGCCGAACAGCATCCCGTAAGCCGCCATCATGGTCAGCAGGGGCGTAAGGTAAGCCGGGTCCAGACTGGTCCCGCCCGCGCGCAGCAGCGAGGCCGGCTGATGCAAGGTGTTCCACCAGTCGACCGAGAACTTGACGATGGGCAGGTTGATCAAGCCGACCAGGCCCAGCACCGCAGCGGCGCGCCCGGCCTTGGCCTCGTCATCGATCGAGGCGCGCAGGGCCATGTAGCCGAGGTAGAAGAGGAAGAGCACCAGCACCGAAGTCAGGCGCGCGTCCCACACCCACCAGGTCCCCCACATCGGCTGGCCCCACAGCGAGCCCGTCACCAAGGCCAGACCCGTCAGCACCGCCCCCGGCAGGGCGGCGGCGCGCGCGGCGGCGTCGGCCAGCGGATGACGGAACACCAGGGCGAAGAAGCTGGAAACGCCCAGCGCCGCATAGGCGCCCAGCCCGAGCGTCGCGGCCGGCACATGGGTGAACATGATCCGCACCGTGTCGCCCTGCTGATAATCAGCGGGCGCGGTAAAGCTGAGCCAGGTCCCCACGGCCAGCAAGACGACCGCCAGCCCCCACAGCACCGGGGTGAGCGGGCGGGTGAAGCGCATGAAGCGGTCAGGATTGGCGAGGCCGAACATGGTCCGCCGATTACGCGGCGCGACGGGGAACGGCAAGCGCTCCCCGCGCGTGGCCCTTGGTCGCGATGATCAGAGCTTGAGCCCGTGCTCGGCGGCCAGGGCCTCCAGCTTGACCATCGGACGAGGGCCCCAGTGGGCGATGACTTCCGAGGCGGCCAGCGAACCCAGAGCCCCGGCCTCGGCCAGCGACAGGCCGCGCGCCAGACCGAGCAGGACGCCGGCGGCGTACTGGTCGCCCGCCCCCGTGGTGTCGACCACCTTGTCGACCGGGACGGCGGCGATCTCGACCCGCTCCTCGCCCCGGAACAGCACCGAACCGGCGGCGCCGCGCGTCACGGCGGCGACCTCGACGATGCGACCCAGGTGGGCGGCGGCGTGATCGAAGTCTTCGGTCTCGAACAGGGCGTGCAGTTCGGCCTCATTAGCCAGGACGATGTCGGCCGAGGCCTCGATGAAGGCCAGCAGCTCGGCGCGCCAGCGGTGGACGACGAAGCTGTCCGACAGGGTGATGGCGACCTTGCGGCCCGCCGCATGGGCGGCGGCGGCGGCGGCCTCGAAGGCGGCGCGGGCCGGGGCCGGGTCGAACAGATAGCCTTCCAGATAGACGATCTCGCTGGCGCCGATCAGGTCGGCGTCGATGTCGGCCGTGGTCAGCTGGTTGGCGGCGCCGAGGAAGGTGCACATGGTGCGCTGGGCGTCGGGCGTGACGTTGATCAGGCAGCGGCCGGTGCCGAAGCCAGAGCCCGCGCCGCCTTCCAGCACCGGCGTGTCAAAGTGGACGCCGGCGGCGCGAATGTCGTGGCTGAAGACCTCGCCCAGGGTATCTCGGGCCACCTTGCCGATATAGGCCGCGCGGCCGCCGAACGAACCGACGCCGGCCACGGTGTTGCCAGCCGAACCGCCCGAGGCCTCGACCCCCGCCGCCATGGCGTCATAAAGCATGGCGCTCTGATCCTCGTCGACCAGCTGCATCGAGCCGGGAACCAGCTTGTGCGCGTCGAGGAAGGCGGGCTCGCACGGGCTCAGCACGTCGACGATGGCGTTGCCGACGGCGCAGACGTCGAAGCGGGCGGTGGAGATGGCGTTCTGGGTCATGATCGCCCCATAGCGGGACAAGCGTCGCGACGCCAGCGCCGGGCTTTTCGCCCCCGTTGAAAACAGCCTATGCAGGTCACCTTGAGGAGTAGTCGCATGACCGAAGTCGCCGTCCTGACCCCCGATCCCGCCGACCCCTCCTACGCCGGGCAATGGCCGGGCGTGCTGGACCGCCTGTCGGCGGCCCTGGCCACGGCGGGGATCAAGGCCCGGCCGACGCCGTGGACCGATCATGTCGAGAGCGCCCACGGCCTGATGGAGTTTCCCCTGGTCCTGCCGCTGATCGTCTGGGGCTACCACCGCGACCATGACCGCTGGATCGAGGCCTGCGCGACCTGGGCCGAGGCGGGCGCAGCGCTCGCCAATCCGGCCGAGGTGCTGCGTTGGAACTCCGACAAGCGCTACCTGGCCAAGCTGGCCGAAAAGGGCGTGGCCATCCCCCCGACCATCTGGACCGACCACGCCAGCCCCGCCGTGGTCGAGGCCGCCTTCGCCGCCACCGGTGCCGAGCAGCTGATCGTCAAACCGACCGTGTCCGGCGGCGCCTGGCGCACCCTCAAGGTCGCGGCCGGCGACCTGCTGGAACAGGTGTTGGCCGAGGCGCCGGAAGGCGGCGCCATGATCCAGCCCTTCCTGCCGACCATCGGCACTGAGGGCGAAACCTCGCTCCTGTTCTTCGGCGGCGAACTGAGCCACGTGGTCAACAAGCGCCCGGCCCACGCCGACGAGTTCCGCATCCAGGTCCAGTACGGCGGCCAGTACCGGCGCCTGGATCAGGCCCCCGAGGGCGCGCTGAACTTGGCCGAACGCACCCTGGCCGCCATCGACGAGCCCCTGCTCTACGCCCGCATCGACATGGTCCCCGACGCCGACGGCCAGTGGCTGCTGATGGAGGCCGAACTGATCGAGCCCGACTTCTACCTCGGCGCCGCCCCTGAGGCCGGCGCCCGCTTCGGCCGCGCCGTGGCGGAGCGGTTGGGGGTGTAGGGCCTCAGCCTATCACTAGCCCTCCCGCTCGAGGGGGGAGGGTTGGGTGGGGGTGGAGGCAGGCCCTGTCCGCCGGAGCGCTGGAGACCGGGACATCGCCTCATGCGCCCTATCGGCCATGTCGTGTTCCACACTCCCATCCCCGGCCCTTCCCCCCTCGAGGGGGAAGGGAGAGAACAAGACGCTCAAACCCCCACGAAACTCGCCCGCGACGGGCACAGGTCCGCAATCACGCAGGCCGCGCACTTGGGCCGCTGCGCCAGGCAGGTGTAGCGCCCATGCAGGATCAGCCAGTGGTGCGCCTTGGGCAGCCAGGCCTCGGGCACGACCTTGTGCAGCTGCGCCTCCACCTTGTCCGGGGTCGCGGCGTTGGCCAGCCCCAGGCGGTGCGAGACGCGAAAGACGTGGGTGTCCACCGCAATCGCGGGCTCGATGCCCAGTTCGTTCAGCACCACGCTGGCGGTCTTGCGCCCGACGCCCGGCAGGGCCTGCAGGTCCGCGCGGTTCAGCGGGACTTCTCCCCCATGCTTCTCGACCAGCATCCGCGCCGCGGCGATGACGTTCCTCGCCTTGGTGCGATAGAGGCCGATCGAGGCGATCAGCGGGATCAGCCCCTCCTCGCCCAGGGCCAGCATCTTCTGCGGCGTGTCGGCCACGGCGAACAGGGCCTTGGTCGCCTTGTTGACCCCCACATCGGTCGCCTGGGCCGACAGGGCGACGGCCACCACCAGGGTGTAGGGATTGACGAAGTCTAGCTCGGTCTTGGGGTCCGGCATGATCCCCGACAGGCGCACGAAGATTTCCTCGACCCGATCCTCGTCCGGCGGCCAGCCGATCACGGCCCCGACCGGCGCCTTTTTCGGCGCGCGCGACCGCTTGCCCGGCGGCGGGCTGAGGGCGGCGCGGACGGCCTTGGAAGGGGGACGCTGGCGAACGGTCATGCCCTCGCTTCGCCTTCCCCGCGCGCGGCGTCAACCGGACGAAATCGACACGGTGCGACGAAATCGCGCAGGCGCCTCTTGATTTCTGGACGCTCCTGTCCATTTTACGCGCCGAAATCTAAGCGAGCTGTCTCCCCATGGCCCTCCCCGCCTCCCTGAAGAAACGCCTGCCCCTGATCGTCGGCGGGGTCGTCGTCATCGGCCTCATCGTCGGGGGCGTCATCTGGTGGCAGGGCAAGCAGCGCTGGGAGGCGACCGACAACGCCTTCGTCCAGGCCGACACGGTTCTGGTCAGCCCGCGCATCAGCGGCTCGGTGATCGAGGTCCTGGTCAAGGACAACCAGCGCGTCGAGGCCGGGCAAATCCTGGCCCGTCTGGACGACGCCGACGCCCGGGCCGCCTTGGCCCAGGCCCAGGCCAATCTGGCCGCCCTGACCGCCGCCGTGGCCAATGTCGACGCCCGCGCCGAGCAGGAACAGGCCAATATCGCCGCCCGCGCCGCCGCCGTGACCCAGGCCCAGGCCCAGGCCGGCCTGGCCCGCGCCGAGGTTGATCGCTACGGCAAGCTGGCCGCCGAGGGCTGGGTGTCGCAACAACGCATCGAGACCCAGCGCGCCACCGCCGAGACCGCCCGCGCCTCGGTCGCCCAGGCCCAGGCCGCCCTGACCGCCGAACAGCGCACCGCCGCCGTGCTCGGCTCGACCCGCAGCCAGAGCGTCGCCGCCGTCGAACAGGCTAGAGCCCTGGTCGAACAGGCTCAACTGACCCTCGACCGCACCGTCATCCGCGCCCCCGTCGCCGGGGTCGTCGGCGCCCGCGGCGTCCGCGTCGGCCAGGTGGTGCAGGCCGGCGGACAGATGATGTCCATCGTTCCCCTGCAAGACACCTATGTCGTCGCCAACTTCAAGGAGACCCAGGTCGGCCGGATGCGCCTCGGCCAGCAGGTCGAGATCAAGGCTGACGCCTTCCCCGGCCAATCCATCCTTGGTCACGTCGACAGCTTCGCCCCCGCCACTGGCTCCGAGTTCGCCCTGATCCCGGTCGAGAACGCCACCGGCAACTTCACCAAGATCACCCAGCGCGTGCCGGTCCGCATCGTCGTCGACCGCCGCGCCTCGGGCGAGCCTGTCGCCCTGCGTCCCGGCCTGTCGGTCGAGGTCAAGGTGGACCTGAAGAGCCAGGGCGGCGCCGCCTTCGCCGACGCCCATCTGGGCGAGGTCGCCGTCGCCTCGCTGGACCCGGCCCGGTGAGAGACGGCGTGCTTCCTGCGGACGCCCCAGCGGTCGCCGACAAGCCGGAGATCAACTGGACGGTCCTGCTGCTCGGCTTCGCCGGCATGGTCATCGGCCAGTTCATGGCCATTCTGGACATCCAGATCGTCGCCGCCTCCCTGCCCCAGATTCAGGCCGGGGTCGGGGCCTCGGCCGACGAGATCAGCTGGATTCAGACCGCCTATCTGATCCCCGAGGTCGTGATGATCCCCCTGTCGGGATACCTGTCGCGGCTCTGGGGCACGCAGAAGCTCTTCCTGGCCTCCTGCATCGGCTTCCTGATCATGAGCGTGGCCGTCGGCCTGTCGACCTCGGTCGAGATGATGATCTTCTTCCGTGCGCTGCAGGGCTTCCTCGGCGGGGCCATGATCCCGACCGTCTTCGCCGTGGCCTTCACCGCCTTCCCGCCCGAAAAGCGCGTCACCGCCAGCGTCATCATGGGCCTGATCGTGACGCTCGCCCCCACGGTCGGCCCGACCCTCGGCGGCCACCTGACGGAATGGCTCAGCTGGCGCTGGCTCTTCTTCATCAACATCTTCCCCGGCGTAGTCGTCCTGTTTCTGGTCGGTCGCTACGCCCATTTCGACAAGGGCGACGCCAGCCTGGCCAAGGGCTTCGACTGGTGGGGTCTGGGCCTGATGGCCGCCTTCCTGATGAGCCTGCAGTTCGTGCTGGAGGAAGGGGCCAAGAACGACTGGCTGGCCGACGACCACATCCTGCTGCTCAGCCTGGTGGCCCTGATCTGCGGCCCGGCCTTCATCTGGCGCTCGCTGATCTATTACAACCCGATCGTCGAGCTGCGCGCCTTCGCCAACCGCAACTTCGTCGTCGGGGTGATCATGACCTTCATCGTCGGAGCGGCCCTGTTCGGCGGCACCTTCCTGCTGCCGTTGTTCCTCGGCCGGGTGCGCGACTATTCGGCGGCCGAGGTCGGCACCACCATGGTGGTCTCGGGCCTGGCCATGTTCGCCACCGCCCCCTTCGCCGGACGGCTGGTGCGCAAGCTCGACCCGCGCATCCTGATGTTCGTCGGCTTCGGCCTGTGCGCCTGGGGCATGTGGGACGCGCGCCTCGTCACCAGCGACTGGGGCTTCTGGGAGTTCGCAGGGGTTCAGGCCGTGCGTGGCTGCGGCGTCATGATCGCCATGATCGCCTCGCAGCAGGTGACCATGTCCACCCTGCCGCCGCACATGGTCAAGAACGCCTCGGGGCTGGTGAATCTCAGCCGCAACGTCGGCGGCGCCTTCGGCCTGGCCATCCTCAACACCTCCCTGACCCAGAACACCGCCCTGCACATGGTCGAGCTGACCAGCGCTATCAATCAGTCGGACGTCGCGGTGCGCAACATGATCGCGGGCATGGCCCAGCGCTTTTCGGGCTCCATCGACCCGCACGCCGCCGCCATGAAGGCCTTCTACGGCATGCTGCAGAAGCAGGCGACGATCCTGGCCTTCGGCGACGCCTTCGCCCTCCTGGCCATCGCCTGCGCCGGCGCCGCCTTCGTCACCCTGCTGTCCAAGCCCGGCAAGGCCGACCCGTCCGCCGGTCCGTCCGAGGTCCACTGATGCCCCGCGCTCCCGGTCAGGTCGATGAGCTCAAGAGCGCCGCCATCCTTCAGGCGGCCTCGGACCTGTTCGTGGAAAAGGGCGCGGGCGCCTCGATGGCCGAGATCGCGCGCCGCGCCGGGGTGTCGAAACAGACCCTCTACAACCGCTTTCCGGCCAAGATCGATATCGCTCGGGCCCTGGCGGCCCAAAGATCCGACGCCGTCACCGCGCCCTTGAAATCCGGGGCAGCGCCGGAAGACGTGCTGACCGCCATCGCCGAGACCCTGATCACCAAGATCTGCCGCGAGGGCAAGGGCGCCTCCCTGCGCGGCGTGGCCTTGATGTCCCCCGAAGCCCCCGAACTGGCCCGCGCCATCTATGACGCCGGGCCGGGCGAGAGCGTGCGCCGCATCGCCGCCTGGCTGGCCGAGCAGGACCGTCTGGGGCTGCTGTCCGTGCCCGATCCCGCCGCCGCCGCCGAGATGTTCTCCGGCATGGTCCTGGGCCACGGCCATCTGCGTTCGGTCCTGGGTCTGCCCCATCCGCATCAGGACGAAGCCCCGGCCCGCGCGCGCGAAACCGCCCGTCGCTTCATCCGCGCCTTCGCCCCTGACTAGGCTTGTCCGGTTTGGCCCTTTGGCCGGATCGGCGTAAAGCGCAGGCCTCTTTCTGCCCCCCTCGCGGAGTTCCCCATGCTGATCCACCTGTCGTCCTGGCCCGAAATCGACGCGCGTCTGAAGTCCGGCGCCGCCCTGTCCAAGACGGTCATCGTGCCGATCGGCTCGAACGAACAGCACGGCCCGACCGGCTTGCTGGGCACCGACTGGCTCTGCCCCGAGATCATCGCCCATGCCGCCGAGAAGGGCGACGAGAACCTGATCGTGGCCCCGACCTTCAACATCGGCATGGCCCAGCATCACCTGGCCTTCGCCGGCACCATCTCCTTGCGCCCCTCGACCTTCATGGCCGCCATCACCGACTGGGTGGCGTCGCTGGCCCGCCATGGCTTCGAGCGCATCTATTTCCTCAACGGCCACGGCGGCAACGTCGCCACCATCGAGGCGACCTTCGCCGAGATCTACGCCGACTGGTCCTTCGTCGAGGAACAGCCGCCCTTCGTGCTGAAGCTGCGCAACTGGTGGGACCTGCCCGGCGTGCACAAGCTGTGCGAGGAGATCTTCCCCGTCGGTCACGGCGCCCACGCCACCCCGTCCGAGATCGCCGTGACCCAGGCCGGCTATCCCGACCGGATCAAGACCGCCGACTACAGCCCCAAGATCGCCCCCATGGGTCCGATCCGCGACGCGCTCGACTACCGCGCCCGCTTCCCTGACGGCCGCATCGGCTCGGACCCAGCCCAGGCCAGCCCGGAAAAGGGCCAGCGCATCATCAACGCCTCGATCCCGGCGCTGATCCAGGACGTCTCGGCCTTCGCCGCCGAAGTCCTGCCCTGAGCCTGACCGGTCTGTTCTGCTTGCTCGACAGGCGGAACAGGCCCACGGTCCCCGCATGACCCCCATTGATCGCGCCGCCCGCACCATCCGCGCTGGACAGGAAACGGCTGAGGCTTCGGCCCAGGTCATCGCCCGTCGTCTGACGATCATGGGCGAGGCCATGGCCAACCCCCTGCGCGCCGACCACGCCGAACTGGGGCGGATGGGCTCGGAGAAGGTCGAGGCCCTGACGGCCTCCGCCGGCGCCGTCGCCGCCGGCGCCATGGATCTGGCGGACCAGGGCCGCCGCATCGCCGACCGCGAAGGCGCCGAGGCCTCGGCCCACATGACCCGTCTGGCCAGCGCCGACAGCCTGGCCGGCGCCGCCGCCTTGCAGGCCGCCTGGGGCATGGGCGTCTGGTCGCGCGCCCTGTCCGACAGCTGGACCATGGGCGAGTCTATGCTGAAGCTTCAGGCCAAGGCCCTGTCGCCGATCCACGCCGCCGCGGTCGCCAACGCCAAGCGCCTGAAGCCCTAGTCAAGCCGCCGTGATGGAACGGCGATGCATGGCCCGTGTTGCTTGCTGTAGTCCAGCAAGGAGCCCGACATGGCCGAGCAAGACCCGAAAAAGACCGACCCCCATCCCGGCATGATGGGCGACGGCACCGAAGAACAGAATCTCAACCAGCCCGGCGACCCGTCCAAGCGGATCACCGAGGAAGAGGTCGACGACGCCTTCACCAAGGACCCGAAGATCGTCCCGAAGGAATAGTCAGGCCGTTCGGATGACGCCGCCCCGCGCCTCGACCGGCCAGGGCGTCAGCTTGCCGCCCGCGCAGGGCCCGCCGACGCAGGCGCCCGACAGCGGCTCGAACACCGCCCCGTGCCAGCCGCACATGATCAGCGCCCCGTCCGGCGTCAGATAGCGGTCCAGCTCCATGGCGATGGGGAAGCCCGCGTGCGGGCAACGGTCGACCCAGCCCGCGACCTGGCCGTCCTTCCTGACCACGAAACCGTGGAAAAAGGCCTCGCCGATCTGCAGCACGAAGCCGCGCGAGCCGGGATCGACGATGTCGTCCTCGGCGCACAGGGCCACGTTCGGCGGCGTCTTCCAGACGCGCTTGCGCTCGTCAGTAGCGGGTTGGTCGGTCATCCCAGACCCCGCTCATCCCCGCGGAGGCGGGGACCCAGTGCTTTGGCCAGAAGTGCTTTGGCCCCAAGGCGTGCGAGTTGAATAGTCATCGGCATAGGTTGCGAAACGGCTCAAACTGGGTCCCGGCCTCTGCGGGGATGCGCGGAAAATAGGGTCTGGCTATTCGCGTTCGGGCTTGAGCGGCCGGGTCAGCAGGGCCTCGATGGCCGCGTCCACCGTGGTCTCACCCGCCAGGACGGCGGCGACGGCCTCGCAGATGGGAGTTTCGACGCCCAGCTTGCGCGTCAGCTCGCGCACCGCGGGCGCGCTTTCATAGCCCTCGGCCACGGAGCGCTTGCCGGCCAGGGCCTGCTCGACGCTCATGCCCTGACCCAGGGCCAGGCCCAGGCTCATGTTGCGCGACTGGGGGCTGGAGCAGGTCAGGACCAGATCGCCCAGACCGCACAGGCCGGCGACCGTCTCGGCCTTGCCGCCCAGGGCGATCGCCACGCGGGTCATTTCAGCGAAACCGCGCGTGATGACGGCGGCGTGGGCGCTGCGGCCCAGTTCGCGACCCTCGACGATGCCGCAGGCGATGGCCAGGACGTTCTTCAGCGCCCCGCCGGTCTCGGCCCCGATCAGATCGTCGGCCAAATAGGGGCGGAAGACCGGCCCCGACAGCGCGGAGGCCAAAGCCACGGCCAGGGCTTCATCCTCGCAGGCCAGGGTCACGGCGCTGGGCAGGCCGCGCGCCACCTCGGCGGCGAAGCTCGGCCCCGACAGGACGGCGGGCGTGGCCGACGGGATGGTCTCCGCCAGCACCTCGGTCATCAGCTTCAGCGAGCCGCGCTCGATCCCCTTGGCGCACAGGACGATGGGCAGGCCGGGCCGGGCGTAGGGCGCAAAGGCGGCCAGCGTCGCCCGCATATGCTGGGCCGGCGGCACCGCCAGAATCAGATCGCAGTCGGCCAGATGGGCCAGGTCCGAGGTGACGTTGATGGCCGAGTCCAGCTCGATCCCCGGCAGGAAGGCGTCGTTCATCCGCCGCGCGCGGATGCTCTCGATCACCTCGGGCTCGCGCGCCTGCAGCACGACCGCAAGGCCCGCCGCTGCTGCGCTCTGCGCCAGGGCCGTGCCCCATGCGCCGCCGCCGATTACGCCTGCCGTATGAAATTCCATGTCTTCTCCGGTCCCCCGACCACCGCTCAAACCCCGGCTGATCAAGCCTTGGCGCCCTTGCGGCCCGTTTTCTTGTGCACAGGATCGGCGTTCGCGCGCGCCTCGTCCAGAGGCCATCGCGGCCGGGCGGCGACATCAATGTCCGAGGTCAGCCCTTTTTCCAGCCGTTCGGCCCCCGCTAGGGCGATCATGGCGGCGTTGTCGGTGCAATAGACCATGGGCGGAGCCATGAAACTGAAACCATGTTTCGTCGCCAGATTCTCCAGCGTGCACCGGATGGTCTTGTTGGCCGCCACCCCGCCCGCGACGACGAAATGCAAAGCCTCATGCGCCTCGGCATAGGCCAGCATGGCCCGCTCGGTCCGCTCGGCCAGCTGGCGCGCAATCGCCTTCTGCACCGCGTCGGCCAGATCGGCCTTGTCCTGATCCGTCTCGCAGGTCTGGGCCAGGCGCGAGGCCGCCGTCTTCAGTCCCGAGAAGGAAAAGTCGCAGTCCTTCCTCCCCAGCAGCGCCCTCGGCAGCTCAAAGCGCGAGCCGTCGCCAGACGCCGCCATTTTCTCCAGCGCCGGCCCGCCCGGATAGCCCAGCCCCATGGCCTTGGCGATCTTGTCGAAGGCCTCGCCCGCCGCATCGTCGATGGTGGTGCCCAGCCGGCTCATGTCGCCGATGCCGCGCACCTCCAGCAACTGACAGTGCCCGCCCGAGACCAGCAGCAGCAAAAACGGATAGGTCGTCTCCGCCCCCAGCCGCGCCGACACCGCATGGCCCTCCAGATGGTTGACCGCGATCAGCGGCAGACCGCGCGCCAGGGCCACCGCCTTGCCGTAGCTGAGGCCCACCATGACTCCGCCGACCAGTCCCGGCCCAGCGGTCGCCGCCACCCCGTCCAGGGCGGCGTAGTCGATCCCGGCCTCGCTCATGGCCCGGCGCGCCACCCCGTCGATCATCTCGACATGGCTGCGGGCGGCGATTTCCGGAACCACGCCGCCAAAGGCCGCGTGCTCGTCGATCTGGCTGTGGATGACGCTGGACAGGACCTCGGCCCCGCTCGCCGACAGGCGCACCACCGAGGCGGCGGTCTCGTCGCAGCTGGTCTCCAGACCCAGAACCGTCAGCCCGGCGCCGGGGGCGCGGCTTTCGGCCCCAGTGCTCGGGGAGGCCAGCTTGGTTGCCCCCGTGGTCCCGCTGCTATAGTCCGCGCCAGTGTTCATCGGGTCGAGGTAGCGGCCCGGTTCCCCTTTCGCAACGGCTGCGCGACCTCATGACCCCGCTTCTTCGCATCGGCACCCGCCGCTCCAGGCTGGCCCTGGCCCAGTCCGGCATGATGCAGCGCGCCATCGGACGCGCGCTCGGCGTGGCCGAAGCCGACATCGAGGCCTTGGTGCCGCTGGTCGAGATCGTCACCACCGGCGACCGGATTCAGGATCGCCGCCTGCTGGAAGTCGGCGGCAAGGCCCTGTTCACCAAGGAAATCGAAGAGGCCCTGATCGACGGTCGCGTCGACGTCGCCATCCACTCGATGAAGGACGTGCCCGCCGAACAGCCCGAGGGTCTAGCCATCGCCGCCGTGCCGGAACGCGAAGACGCCCGCGACGGCTTCATCAGCGAGCATTTCGCGACCTTCGCCGACCTGCCCCAGGGCGCCCGCCTCGGCACCGCCTCGTTGCGGCGTCAGGCCCAGGCTCTGGCCCTGCGCCCCGACCTGCAGATCGAGATGCTGCGCGGCAATGTCGACACCCGTCTGAAGCGGCTCAAGGACGGCGACTTCGACGCCATCCTGCTGGCCTGCTCGGGCCTGAACCGTCTCGGCTTCTCCGAGGTCATCCGCGAGCGCCTGTCGCTCGACGCCTTCCTGCCCGCCCCGGGCCAGGGCGCCCTGGCGATCCAGACGCGCGAAGGCGACGCCGACGCCGACTGGACCCGCGTCCTCAACCACGGCCTGACCTCGCTAGCCGTCGCCGCCGAGCGCGGGGCCATGACGGCGCTGGAGGGTTCGTGCCGCACCGCCATCGGCGCCTATGCGGCGATCGAAGGCGACGTTCTGCGCCTGACCACCGAAATGCTCAGCCCCGACGGCTCTGCCCGCTGGCGCCGCGCCGGTGAAATCTCAGGCTTCACCCCCTCTTCCGCCCTCGACGACGCCCGCGCGCTCGGCCTGCGCCTCGGCGCCGAGGTCCAGGCCGAGGCCGGCGACCAGAAGATCGCCCTCTAGGCCATGCGGCCGATCCGCCGCGTCTGGATCACCCGCGCCCAGCCCGGCGCCGCGCGCAGCGCCGCCCGGCTGACGGCGCTCGGCTTCGAACCCGTCGTCGCCCCCCTGCTGGCCATCCGCCCCCTGCCTGACGCCCTGGCCCATGCGCCCGACTTCGTCACGGTCGCGGCCCTGGCCTTCACCAGCCCCAACGGCGTCGAGGCCTTCGCCGCCCTGACCCCGGACTTGCGCGACCGCCCCGTCTTCGCCGTCGGCGACGCCACCGCCCAGGCCGCCCGCGACGCCGGCTTCACCGACGCCTGCTCGGCCGCCGGCGACATCCACGCCCTGGCCGCTCTCATCGCCGCCACGCCGCCCGACGGCCTGATCCTCGCCCCCGGCGCCCGCGAGCCCGCCGGCGACCTGCCCGCCCTCCTGTCCGACCACGCCGTTCAGCGCCTGCCGGTCTATAGGGCCGAGGAAACCGGCGCCGCCGTCCCCGCCGATTTCGACGCCGTCCTGCTCCATTCCCCCCGCGCCGCTCGCGCCCTGGCCACGGTCCTGACGCCCGACCTCGCCGCAAACCGCGTCGCCGTCTGCATTTCCGCCGCCGCCGCCGCCCCGCTGGCCGCCCTCAGCTTTGCCGAAAAACGCACCGCCGAGGCGCCCGACGAAACTTCCATGCTGACAGCGCTTGGCAAGTCCGCCGGAGCCGTATAAAGACCCGACCTCGCGCGGCCCTCGACACTCGTCAGGCCGCCGACCGGAGCCGCTTTAGCTCAGCCGGTAGAGCACATCATTCGTAATGATGGGGTCAGGTGTTCGAGTCACCTAAGCGGCACCACTCCTTCCAGACATCATAAATCTGAGAAAACCGGCCCAGGCCGTCGATGCGCCCTGCTGCGCGCCCGCGATGATTCCGCGCTACGTTTCGGTCATCCCTTGAACGTATAAGCATATCTTTATATGTCTGTCGGCCTCACCGTCTTGCAGGAGCCTGCCTTGGCCCGTTCGTCGTTTCTGTTTACCTCCGAGAGCGTCTCGGAAGGCCACCCCGACAAGGTCGCGGATCAGATCTCCGACTCGATCGTCGATCTGTTCCTGTCTAAAGATCCCGAAGCGCGCGTGGCGTGCGAGACCCTGACGACGACCAACCTGGTGGTGATCGCCGGCGAGATCCGCGGCAAGGGCATCATGGACACCGAGGGCAACTGGGCCCCCGGCGTTCAGCAGGAGATCGAGGACACCGTGCGCGGCGTCGTGCGCGACATCGGCTATGAGCAGGACGGCTTCCACTGGAAGACCTTCCAGTTCCAGAACCACCTGCACCCGCAGTCGGCCCACATCGCCCAAGGCGTGGATGCGGCCGAGGACAAGGACGAGGGCGCGGGCGACCAGGGCATCATGTTCGGCTACGCCTCGAACGAGACGCCCGAGCTGATGCCGGCCACCCTGCAATACAGCCACAATATCCTGAAGGCTCTGGCCGACGCCCGCCACGCAGGGACCGAGCCGGGCCTGGAGCCCGACGCCAAGAGCCAGGTGACGCTGCAGTACGAGAACGGCCGCCCGGTGCGCGCCACCTCGATCGTCGTCTCGACCCAGCACAAGGCCAACCTGAGCCAGAGCCAGGTCTCCGACATCGTCAAGCCCTACGTCGAGAAGGTGCTGCCGGAAGGCTTCATCACCGCCGAGACCGAGTGGCACATCAACCCGACGGGCACCTTCGTCATCGGCGGGCCTGACGGCGACGCCGGCGTGACGGGCCGCAAGATCATCGTCGACACCTACGGCGGCGCGGCCCCGCACGGCGGCGGCGCCTTCTCCGGCAAGGACCCGACCAAGGTCGACCGTTCGGCCGCCTACGCCTGCCGCTACCTGGCCAAGAACGTGGTCGCCGCCGGCCTGGCCGACCGCTGCACCATCCAGATCTCCTACGCCATCGGCGTGGCCAAGCCCCTGTCGGTCCACGTCGACCTGCATGGCACCGGCAAGATCGACGCCGCTGTGCTGGAGGCCGAACTGCCCAAGCTGATCGGCGGCGCCACCCCGCGCGCCATCCGCGAACACCTGGGCCTGAACAAGGCCATCTATCGCCGCAGCGCCGCCTACGGCCACTTTGGCCGCACCCCCGACGCCGACGGCGGTTTCAGCTGGGAGAAGACCGATCTGGTCGACCAGCTCAAGGCCCTCGTCTGAGGTCAGCGTTCGCCTGAATGAAGAAGGGCGTCGCGGCTTCGGTCGCGGCGCCTTTTTCATATCTGCGGCCCACGACACAATCATGCCCTTGCATCAGGGGGCGTCTGGTCCTTTAAGCGCGCCAGATACGCCTCCCCGCGCCGATAAGGATTTTTCAACCCATGACCTCGCCCGCCCCCAAAGACCGGCCGATCAAGAAAGTCGTCCTCGCCTATTCGGGCGGGCTGGACACGTCGATCATCCTGAAATGGCTCCAGACCGAATACGGCGCCGAGGTCATCACCTTCACCGCCGACCTGGGCCAGGGCGAAGAGCTGGCTCCGGCCAAGGAAAAGGCGCTGAAGCTGGGCATCAAGCCCGAGAACATCTTCATCGACGACCTGCGCGAAGAGTTCGTGCGCGACTTCGTCTTCCCCATGTTCCGCGCCAACGCCCTCTATGAAGGCCAGTACCTGCTCGGCACCTCGATCGCGCGTCCGCTGATCGCCAAGCGCCAGATCGAGATCGCCCGCCAGCTGGGCGCCGACGCCGTCTGTCACGGCGCCACCGGCAAGGGCAACGACCAGGTCCGCTTCGAGCTGGGCTACTACGCGCTCAACCCCGACATCCACGTCATCGCGCCCTGGCGCGAGTGGGAGTTCCGTTCGCGCGAAGCCCTGCTGGACTTCGCCGAGAAGCACCAGATCCCGATCTCCAAGGACAAGCGCGGCGAGGCCCCCTTCTCGGTCGACGCCAATCTTCTGCACTCCTCGTCCGAGGGCAAGGTGCTGGAAGACCCGGCTGTCGAGGCCCCCGAGTTCGTGCACCAGCGCACCATCTCCCCGGAAGCCGCGCCCGACGTGGCCACGGTCATCACCATCGGCTTTGAAAAGGGCGACGCCGTCTCGATCAACGGCGAGGCCATGTCGCCGGCGACCCTGCTGACCGCGCTGAACCAGTACGGCCACGACAACGGCATCGGCCGTCTGGACCTGGTCGAGAACCGCTTCGTCGGCATGAAGTCGCGCGGCGTCTATGAGACCCCGGGCGGCACGATTTTGCTGGCCGCCCACCGCGGCATCGAGTCCATCACCCTGGACGGCGGCGCCATGCACCTGAAGGACGAGCTGGCGGTCAAGTACGCTCACCTCGTCTACAACGGCTTCTGGTTCTCGCCCGAGCGCGAGATGCTGCAAGCCGCCATCGACCACAGCCAGCAGAAGGTGTCCGGCACGGTCACGGTCAAGCTCTACAAGGGCAACGCCACGGTCATCGGCCGCGAGAGCGAGAACAGCCTCTACGATCAGGACCTCGTCACCTTCGAAGAAGGCGTCCAGGCCTATGACCACCACGACGCCGAGGGCTTCATCAAGCTGAACGCCCTGCGCCTGCGCGTCCTCGCCAAGCGCGACGCCCGCAACAAGGGCTAAGACCCTGCTTAGGTCTCCTCCTCGTCGGCGCCGCCGATGGGGAGGGGACGAACTGCACACTGGCTGAAAGCGGCATAGCCAGAGCCAGCCCGATGTAGAAAGGCTTACCAACTCCTTTTTACATACTAGAGTTATTTAAAGCTCGACTTCACAGTCCTCACTGGCCCAAAAGGGCCGACCAAGCTGGGGGGCTGAAGCGTGAATCGTCGCACAATATCTTTTATCGGGGCCCTGACTCTGACTGCGGTCGCGGGCCTATCCATGCCCGCCATGGCTCAAGTGTCAGCGGCCACCTCGGTCGATCGGGTCGGATGCACTGGCGGCGCCTTCTCATTAAACCGGATTGGATCCGGCTATGACGGCGGGCAATATACCGTGCGTTCAAAAGCCACCATTGGTGGCGTCATCTACCAAGACAGCGCCTTTCTCAGTAACCTCCCCAACGGACCGGCAACCAGCCAGGTGATCGTGACGGGCGCCGTCGGCGCCTGGCCGATGCCGGAAAACCAGAGCCTGACCATCGAGCAGTCAATCGAAAGGCCCGCGGGTACAGTCCTGACTACCTGGCGGACCGTCGTCGACGGCTGCAACACCGGCAACATCACCTTCAATGCTCAGGTCTATCCGGCCCCTATACCGAGTCTGACCACATGGGCGCTCCTGGGTCTGATGGGGGGCCTGATGCTGATCGGCCTGGTGCGCGTCCAGCATAGACGACGCCACGGCTAGGCTACTCTCAGCCCGCAACCGCTTCGTCATGAAGAACAGCGGCCTGCATGAGCTCCCCTGCAGACTGTGATCAAGGCCGGGCGATCCTCAGGATCGCCCGGCTGCGGTCGTCCGTGACCCAGATCGAGCCGTCGGCCGCGACCGCCATGACCACCGGCGAGCCGCGCGGCTGACGCCCGGCCACGCGATCCCAGCCCGGCGTCAGCACCCTGCCCTTCACGCTCGGTGCCCTCTCTGGATAGGCCAGCGACCCGCGCGGGTAGATGGCGTAGCGCCCGCCGACGTCGGTCAGGGGCGCACCCTCCGCGTCCGTTTCCACCGCCGTGATCCGGCCCGCCGTGCGGCGATAGCCATGCCAGGTCATCAGCAGCCGCCCGCGCAGTTCGGGGAACATCGCCCCGTCGTAATAGATCATGTCCAGCGGCGCCGCGTGCGGCGGCAGCAGGGCTGTCGGCCGATCCCGCTCGCCACACCGCGCCTGACGCGCGGGCCAACCCGGCAGCGGCGTCTGCAGATCCACGCAATAGGGCCAGCCGTAGTGCCCGCCCTGCCGCAGCACATTGACCTCGTCGAACGGATGCTCGGGTGTGGTCAGATCAACCGAGTTTTCGGCCTGAAGGATGGTCCCCGACGGGTGCCGCACCAGGGCGATCGAGTTGCGCAGGCCCGACGCGAAGACCGTGCTCTCCTCGGCCCAACGTCCATTCCCCAGATAGGCGTGACGCCGTACCTGGGCGGTCGCCGCCTCCTCGACGCAGGATCCGCGCGCATTTGTCCTAGGCTTGCCCTTGGCGTCCAGGCAGCGGTCGCTGGGCGCCCCGACATTGACCAGCAGGTCGCCGTTCCCGTCGAAGACAAAGCTCGACAGCGGGTGGCGGTTGTCGTGGAGCCGGTTGTCCGGCAGGTCGCCGATCACTGTCCTGACCGTCGCCGCCGGATCGGCCGCATCGGGGTCCAGCGTCAGGATGCGGTTCATCTCTGACACATAGATGCGCCCGTCCGGCCCGCGCGCCACGGTGTGCGGCATCGACAGCCCGCCCGCCAGGCGCCGCCAGCGCGCCGCGCCGTCGCTGGCGAACGACATCCGCCAGACCGCGCCCTTGCCCGCCTCCCAACCGCCCAGATCGGTCACCAGCCAGTCGCCGTCGGCCAAGGGCATCAAGCCGCGCGGCATCCTCGGCCCTTCTGCGCCCGTCCCCTGCCACACCAGACCCAGGCAGAACCCCGGCGCCAGGCGCACCGTGGTCGCCGGCCGGCCGCCGCAATCGCCCTGGACCGCATAGGCGCGCGCGGCGGTCTGCCCCGTAGCGTGTTCAGCGGCGAGCGGTGCGACCGACAGGATCAGAGCGGCGACGGCGAGCGGGATCAATTTCATACCGGCATGCTGACGCTTGCGCTCGCCTCGTGGCAAGGCCAACTTGCGCCCCTCTCCGGTCGTCCGAGCCGGTGTTTTGTTTGACCGGCCCCAGCCTGTCCCCTTCCGGAGTTTCTCCATGTCCCGCCTGACCCTCGCCGCCGCCGCCGCGGCCCTCATCGCCTGCGCCGCGCCCGCCGTCGCCCAGGACGTCGCCCCTGCGGCCCCGGCCGTCGCCGCCGCCCCCGCCATGTCCCCCGAAGAAACCGCCTTCGAGGCCAAGGGCCAGGCCTTCGACGCCGAATCTCGCCAGATGGGCGTGGAACTGCAGGCGGTGATGGAAGACGCCAGCCTCGACGCGGCGACCAAGAAGACCCGCACCGACGCCATCATCACCCGCTACGAGCCCCGGTTCGAAGCCTTCGCCGGCGAGCTGGAAAGCTTCCTGCGCGCCATGGCCGCCGTGCCCGAGCGCGCCGCCCAGAAGGATCAGATCCTCGCCGCCGCCGAAGCCGCCCCGGCCCAGCTTCGCGCTGTCCCGGCCCAGATCCGCGCCAGCATCGACCAGGCCCTCGCCGCACCGGCGGCGCCCGCCGCGCCGAACTGATCCGGACAGGCGACAGCTTGCCTTACCGCGATTTCACTTGAGCTGATCCCTCCTTCGGCAGACCTTGCAGCGTCCGCCGAAGGAGAGATCCATCATGATCCGCGCCCTGTCGCTCGCCGCCGCCCTGGCCCTGCTGCCCGTCTCCGCCGCCGTGGCGCAGGAGAGCAAGACCGCTGCGGAGGTCCAGCTGGAGGCGGCCGCCGCCGCCTTCGAAAAGAAGATGGAAGAGTTCGGCGAACGCGCCGAAGCCATTCAGGACGACGACGCCATCGATGAAACGGTCAAGGGTCTGCGCGTCGCGGCCCTGTGGTCGGAATACCAGCCGCACGTCACGGCCTTCACCGCCGTAGCCGCGCAGCAGGCCGGCGAGATCGCCAACCAGGCCCTGGCCGAGATCGACATCGACGCCATCGTGACCGAGACCCTGGCCGGCGTGGCGCCCATGGTGAACGGCCTGGCGAGCAACAGCGCCTGGGCCACCCCCGATCCCGATCAGATGGTGACCTATGGCCTGATGGCCGACTACGCCGTCGGCCAGTCGATGGATGCGATCGAAGAGGTCAACGAGGCCTTTGCCGCGCCGGTCGTAACCCCGGCGCCGCCCGCGCCGCCCGCCGACGCCTGACCACCCTCGACAAGGCTTGACCTGACCGGGCCTCCGCCGGAAAGGGTCTTATGGCCGCGCTTCCCGTCGATCCACATCTCTACGCCGCCTTCCTCGGCGTCATGGCCGTCATGGCCATCACGCCCGGCCCCGCCAACCTGTTCGCTGTGGCGACCGGCATGGAGAAGGGCCGCGCCTCGGCCCTGATCGGCGTGGTCGGCATGAACGCCGCCACCCTGGTCTGGTTCGGCGCCGCCGCCCTGGGCCTCGGCGCCCTGGTCGCCGCCTTCCCCCAGGTCTTCCGCCTCATCGCCGTGCTCGGCGCCCTCTATGTCGCCTGGTTAGGCGTCAAGGCGCTGAAGGGCGCCTTCGCCACCGCCGCCGAGCCGGATCATGTCGAGGTCCGGCGCGGGCGCAGCGCCCTGATCGACGGCTTCACGGTCCAGATCGCCAACCCCAAGGCCATCCTCTTCTTCACCGCCGTCCTGCCGCCCTTCCTGGACATGAACCGCCCGGTCGCGCCCCAGCTGGCCCTGTTCGCCCTGGCCACCATCGGCATGGACGTGATGTCGATGAGCGCCTACGGCCTCGGCGGCGCCGCCCTGGCGGACCGGATGAACCAGCCCCGCTTCAAGCGCGGCTTCGGAATTTTCGTCGGCGCCCTGCTGATCCTTGCAGCCATCCTGATCATCACCAGATTGCACGGTTAGGTCATCTGTGTTCGCTTCAAGGAACTTGGCCGTTCACGCCTCGTTCAGACCCACAGACGTTCAATGGACGTTCAAGGAGAACCTCCCATGAAACATCTTCGCAAAGCCCCGGTTCTGCTCGCCGTCGCCGGCGCCCTGGCCCTGGGCGCCTGCGCCACCGCCACCCCCTATCAACCCGCCGGCTACAACGGCGAGCGCGGCGGCTACGCCGAGCAGCGCCTGGAAGCCAACCGCTACAGCGTCAGCTTCTCGGGCAACTCGGTCACCTCGCGTGACCAGGTCGAGATGTCTCTGCTGCTGCGCGCCGCCGAACTGACGGTCGAGAACGGCTACGACTGGTTCGCCACCGTGACCCGCGCCACCGACCGCGACACCCGCTTCTATACGACGCCCGATCCCTTCTACTACGACCGCTATGGTCCCTACTGGGGTCCCCAGTGGCGCTTCTATCAGCGTGGCTACTGGAGCACCTGGGATCCCTACTGGGGTCGTGACCGCGACATCCGTCAGGTCGACCGCTACGAGGCCACCGCCGAGATCGTCATGGGCCGCGGTCCCAAGCCCGCCGGCGACCCCAACGCCTTCGACGCACGCGAGGTCATCAACAACATCGGCCCGCGCGTCCTGCGGCCCGCGTCCAAGTAAGAGCGCTATCGCGAGCGACGCGGTCGCTCGCTGCTTGAGCGCATTCTTGTGGCGCTAACGGCCTTCGGCCGGCTTGAGCGCCGAACTAAAAACGCCCGCCTCAGCGATGAGGCGGGCGTTGTTGTTTCTAGTCTGGGGCCTCAAGTAGCGCGAAGCGCGATAGGCCCCCTCAGGAAAGACGCCTAGGGTCGGCGTCAGCCGACCCTAGGCGTCTTCAGCCGGCGCTTGTTGGCGTGGGTCGCGGGCGCAGTGCCCAACGCCTCGGGCACCTCGCCCTTGAAGTAGAAGCGCTGCCAGGCCTCCTTGGCCGCGTCGGGATCGCCCGAGGCCAGGCGGGTGTTGAAGTCGGTGCGCGCCCGGTTCCAGGCGTCGAACTGGCCCCTCATGCCTGGATTGGACTCCAGCGAGCGGATCACGGGCTCGAAGGCCTCCACCTTGCGATGCTCGACCGGCAGGATGAAGCAGAAGGGCTCGCCCTTCTCGAACTTGACCTTGCCGGGCCGGGTGAAGATCCAGTTCATCGTGAAGGGGAAGGGCAGCCAGTCGGTCTCGATCAGGCCGGTCAGCGGCTGGATGCCGTCCTTGACGTGGTTGGGCGAGCCCTGCGCCAGCATGCCCCAGCCCGGCGGCGTGCGGAACAGATACTGCGGGTGCATGGTCAGCACCCCGCGCGAGAAGTGCGAGGTGACGAAGTGGTCCATCTCCGGCTGATGCCGGTCGGGGGTGATCTTGATGTCCGACTGGGCCGGGCCGCCGTTCCACTCGGCGGTGAAGCCGAACGGGACCAGGATCTCCCAGCCGGTGGTGTTGGCCATGGTCAGCGGCAAGCAGCGATAGGGATGCCGGCTGGCGAAGGCGTCCATCCAGTTGCGCGACTGGCGGCCCGGCACCAGGTCGCACGGCCGGGCGGTCATCGGATAGCATTCCAGTTCCAAGTCGCGGCTCCCAAACAGGTCGAACAGAGGATAACGATAGTCCTCCCCTATCGCCCCCGCCGCCCGCCCGACAAGGCCGAGATGACCGACACCGCTTCCGAACTGCCCGTCCAAGACACTGTTCCCGCCTATGACCGCGCCCGCCTGCTCGCCTGGATGGCCGAAAACGACGTGGTCCAGACCACCCGCGACCACCCCGCCGTCTTCCGCGTCGAGGAGGGGCTGGAGCTCAAGGCTGACCTGCCCGGCGTCCACACCAAGAACCTGTTTCTCAAGGACAAGAAGGGTCGGCTCTGGCTGATCTCGGCGGCCCAGGACACGGTCATCGACCTGAAACGCGCCCATCGGACGCTGGGCTCCGACCGCCTGTCCTTCGGCAACGAGACCCTGATGTGGGAGACCCTGGGCGTCCGCCCCGGCTCGGTCACCGCGCTCGCCCTGATCAACGACGCGGATCGCCGCGTGACCTTCGTCCTGGATCAGCGCCTGTGGGAGGCCGACATCGTCAACTTCCACCCCCTGACCAACACCGCAACCACCGCCCTGGACCAGGCCGACTTCCGCCGCGTCCTGTCACTGCTGGAGCGCGAACCCCTGGTGGTGGATTTCGACGCCCTCTGAGGCTGGAGGCCTTCATCGACGCTGGCGCGCCTTCCGAGCTTGGCTATAAAAGACCCCAAGTCGGGGAGCAGCGTATGACGAATTTGAAATGGACGGCCCTGGCGATCGCCGGCTTGGTCGCAAGCCAGGTCCAGGCCCAGACGCCCGCGCCGCTCCCCATACCCTTCGGCGACAGCCTGGCCCAGGCCGCGACTCCCCTGGCCGTCGGCCCTGAGGGCCTTTCCGGTCCCGGCGCGACCGTCCTGTCCGAGGCCGTCGCCGCCAGCCGCTATGTCCTGATCGGCGAGAGCCACCTTTCGCGCGAGATTCCGGCCTTCACCACCCAGATCTGCCGCCTGATGGCGCCGTCAGGCCTGACCGCCATGGCCGTCGAGATCGGCCCCGAGGCCGCCCGCGTCGTCAACGCCCACATGCGCGCGCCGGATCGCGAGGCGCAGATCGGCGCCTTCATGCGCAGCCATCCCGACGCCATGGCCTTCTTCAACGGCGCCGACGAGGGCCGGATGGCCGCCGACTGCGCCGCCGCCGCCGGTTCCGACTTTTCGCTCTGGGGGCTGGATCAGGAATTCCTCGGCGCCAGCGGCCACCTGCTGGAGCAGATGCTGGCCGCTGACCCCGGCCCCCTCGCGCGCGCCGAAATCGAATCCCTGATGACGCTGGAGCGCGCCTCGACCCGCGCTGCTCTGGAATCCGGCTCGCCCGGCGACCTGTTCCTGTTCACCGTCACGGACGAAGCCCTCGACAAGGCCCGCCTCGCCGTGGCCCAGGACGGCGGCGCCCGCGTCCAGGCGCTGTTCGAGGGTCTCAGCGAGACCCACGCCATCTACCACGCCTCTCAGGCGCAGGAAGGCGACCCGAACGGGCGTCGTGCGCGCCTGATGAAACGAACCCTGGCGGCCCATCTGCAGGCCCATCCCGGGGCCCGCGTGTTGATGAAGTTCGGCGCCTGGCACGGCTACAAGAGCCTCAACCCGCTCAACCAGCGCGACCTCGGCGCCTTCGTCGCCGAACGCGCCGACGGCGAAGGCGAGAAATCCCTCCATGTCATTGTCCTGGGCGCTCGCGGCTCGGAAGCCAGCTACAACGGCGTCGGCCGTGAGGCCGCCGTGCAGGCGTTCGACGTCATGACGTCCGAGGACGCCGACTGGCGCAAGGATGTGACCCTCGCACGGCGCGCCGACATGGCGCCGCAGGACTGGATCCTGGTGGACCTGCGCAAGCTGCGCACCCGCGCCGTCGAAACCTACACGCCCGAGTGGCGACAGCTGGTGCTGGGCTACGACATCGCCCTCCTGGCGCCGACCCTCACCGCAACCCGCTTTCTCGGCGCTCCGGAAAAGACCGCGCCCTAGATCCGCGCCGCGAAATATGCGCCGCTCGCGCGTCCCCTTCTGACGCAGGCGCCTGCTATGGCGAGCTTCATAGCGGGCCGCGCGGCGGTCGATTTCAGACGATTCAGACGAATTGGACTCTGTTTTTTCGCCGCCAGGTCCAAAGCCTCGCGGCGCGGCGCCGACTGCGTCCATTTCAACGCTTGATGGCGAGGCATCCCGACGCCATCTGATCCGTTACGATTCTTCGACCCTTATGCGGACCCGATCATGACCTTCGCCGATCCGACCACCACGCCCGACGACCTGATCAAGGACGGCACCGACGCCTCCTTCATGACCGACGTAGTCGAGGCCTCGAAACATCAGCCGGTCATCGTCGATTTCTGGGCCACCTGGTGCGGCCCGTGCCGGACCCTGGGCCCCGCACTGGAAAAGGCCGTTCGCGGCGCCCAGGGTGCGGTGAAGATGGTCAAGATCGACGTCGACGCCAACCCGGCCTATGCGGGCCAGCTCAAGGTCCAGTCGATCCCGACGGTCTACGCCTTCGTCAACGGCCAGCCGGTCGACGGCTTCCAGGGGGCCATCCCCGACAGCCAGATCAAGGCCTTCATCGACAAGCTGACCGGCGGCGCCGGCGTCAACACCGACATCGAGCAACTGCTGTCGCTGGGCGAGGAATCCCTGTCGCTGAACGACCTCGGCGGCGCGGCTCAGGCCTTCGCGCACGTCCTGACCATGGAGGCCGACCACCCCAAGGCCATCGCCGGCATGGCCCGCGTCTACCTGGCCGAGGGCGACACCGAACAGGCGCGCCAGACCATCGCCATGGCCCCCGCCGATTCCACCGACCCCATGGTCCAGAGCGTCCGCGCCCAGCTGTCGCTGGCCGCCTCGGCTCCGACCGGCGCCACCGCCGAGCTGGAGGCCAAGATCGCCGCCGACCCCAATGATCATCAGGCCCGCTACGACCTGTCGCTGGCCCTGGCCTCGGCGGGGGATCTGGGCGGCGCCGTCGATCAGCTGCTGGCCATCGTCAAGGCCGACCGCGAGTGGAACGACCAGGTGGCGCGCAAGCAGTTGCTGACCGTGTTCGAGGCCGCCGGCGCCACCAGCGAGGTCGCCCGCGACGGTCGCCGCCGCCTGTCCTCCATCCTGTTCGCCTGACCGGAGAGAGCGGCGATGGCGCAGGGCTATATCAAGGCGATTGAACTGCCCCAGGTGATCCCGGTGTTTCCGCTGCCGGGCTCCATCCTGCTGTCGCGCGGCCAGCTGCCGCTGAACGTGTTTGAGCCGCGCTATCTCAACATGGTCGATGACGCCATGGCGGGGGATCGGATCATCGGCCTGATCCAGCCCCTGACCGGGCTGGACAACCCCCAGCCGCCGCTCGCCCGCGTCGGCTGCGCCGGGCGCATCACCAGCTTCAACGAAACCTCGGACGGCCGCTATCTGATCACCCTGACCGGGGTCTGCCGGTTTCGCGTGAGCAGCGAGCTTCAGGTCAAAACCCCCTATCGTCAGGTCCACGCCGACTTCGCCCCGTTCGAAGCCGACCTGCGCGCGCCCGACCCCGCCGCCGACTTCGACCGCGACCACTTCCTCGACGCCCTGCGCCCCTATCTGGAGCACCGGGGCCTGAACGTAGACTGGGACACCGCCGAGATCGCGCCTCAGGAAGCCCTGATCAACAGCCTGGCCATGGCCCTGCCCTTCGAACCCGCCGAGAAACAGGCCCTGCTGGAAGCCATCACCCTGGAAGACCGCGCCGAGGCCCTGACCGCCCTCCTCCGCATCGAAGCCGCCGCCAGCGACGACGACGACGGCCCGGCGATGCAGTAGGCGCCGGGGCTCAAGTAGCGCGAAGCGCGATAGCCCCCTAAGAAGCCACTTCCTCAAGCAGCGAGCGCCCGCGGCGCGAGCGATAGGAAACAAAGAAGATCATGAGCGACGCCTTCAACACCCCCGTCTCGGTCGATCCCCGCCTGCTGGAGGTGCTGGTCTGCCCCGTCACGCGCGGCCGCCTGACCTATGACCGCGAGCGCAATGAGCTGATCTCGGCCGGCGCCAAGCTGGCCTTCCCGATCCGCGACGGCGTGCCGATCATGCTGGCCGAGGACGCCCGCCCTCTGGACTGATCCTTTACGCCGCGCTTAGGCGGGCGCCCGCTTTCCGCATCGCGCCCTTACGCCCCTTGGGCGTCTTCTTCAGGCTCTGAAGGAGACCCCCATGAGCCGCCGCGCCCTGCTGAACCAGTCCCTTAACCGCGCCGCCCCGCCTAGAGCCCCATCCAGCGTCTGGCGCATGACCCAGACCGTTCTGACCCTCTATCTCGGCTGCACCCCGCGCGACCCCGCCGACCGGAGCCGCCCGCGATGATGAGCGGCTATCCCGACGCCGGCGTCCCTGAAATTCAGGCCGAGGCCGTGCCCCACAGCAGCCGCACCTATGGCGTCGTCGCTCGCGACGGCGGCTGGTGCGTCACCCTGGACAGCTGCGCCACGCGGCCCTTTCCTGACCGCGAGGCGGCGCTGCGCATCGCCAAACAGCTTCAGCGCCAGGCTGACCGCCTGAACCACGCCGAGGCCAGGTCATGACCGCCCAGCCCCTGGCCTCGTCGCCCCGTCCCGTCCTGTTCGAGATCCAGAGAGCGGGCCGGGTCTGGCGCCTGGCCTCCTCGGACGGCCTCTTCTTCGGCCTGTTCCAGAACCGCGCCTCGGCCCTGCGCTGCGCCGTCGAGGAAGCCGACCGCCGCGACGGCGGCGACGTGCTCCTGCACACCCACGACTAGCGCCAAACGGGCCTCAAGCAGCGAGCCGCCGCGCGGCGAGCGATAGGCCCCCTTCTTAAAGAGCCTCGCCTCGCAAGAGGCGAGGCAAATCCCCCGTCGCCCCGCCCGCCTCGTGCATGAAGGCGCGGCGGAGGGGGGCGACGCGGTTGACCGCCGCCATGCCCAGATCGCGCGCCAGCCGCACCGGCGCCAAGTCATTGGAGAACAGGCGCACGAAGCCGTCGAAGCCTGCCGCCAGCGCCGCATTGTCGAAGCGGCGCCAGCGGGCGTAGCGCTCCAGCACCAGCTCCGAGCCGATGTCCTCGCCGATCCGCACGGCGTCGGTCAGGACCTCGGCCAGGGCGGCGGCGTCCTTCAGCCCCATGTTCAGCCCCTGCCCCGCCACCGGGTGCACGCCATGGGCGGCGTCGCCCAGGATGGCGATGCGCGGCGCGGTCAGCTTCTCGGCCAGTTGCAGGGACAGCGGATAGACAAAGCGCGGCCCCACGACCTCGACGCCATCGAGGAACTCGCCGAAGCGCCGCATCAGGTGGGCGTGGAAGGCCTCGTCCGGAGCCGCCTTCAGCGCCTCGGCCCGGCGCGTGCTCTCGGTCCAGACCAGGCTGGCGCGCTGCTCCGTCAGGGGCAGGATGGCGAAGGGCCCGTCCGGCAGGAAATATTCATGGGCGACATTGCCGTGGTCGCGACCCAGCCTGACCGTCGCCACCACGCCGCTCTGGCCATAGCCCCAGCCAAAGGTGTCGATGCCGGCCGCACGGCGCACGGTCGAGCCGCGCCCCTCGGCGCCGACGACCAGAGGCGCACTGATGGTCGCGCCGTCCTTCAGGGTCACGGTCGCCAGGCCCGGCCCGACCTCGACGCCACCCACCGAAGCCGGCGCGCGGACTTCGATCCCGGCGGCGGTGACGGCCTGCGCCAAGGCCGTGCGGATGCGCCGGTTCTCGAGCATATAGCCCAGGGGCTCGCCGCCATTGCGGTCGCCGATCTCATCGGCGTCGAAGCGAATATAGGCCGGCGACGGCGGGCGGCTGGCGGCGCCGGGGCGCTTGCCGTCCGTCACCAGAATGCGGTCCATGCGGCAGGCGTGGGGGCGCAGGCTCTCGCCCAGGCCAAGCGCGTCCAGCATGCGGAAGGTGGAATAGGCGATGGCGGTCGAGCGCCCGTCGAAGGTCGGCGCCAGTTGGGCGTCGAACGGCTGGGGATCGACCAGCACCGGCTTCAGCCCGCCCTGCGCCGCCGCCAGGGCGAACGTCGCCCCCGCCAGTCCCGCGCCCGCGATGATGATGTCGTAATCCGTCTGAGCCATGCCGCCTGTGTCGCGCCGATGGCCGCCCGCGTCCAGAGCCCAGACGTCGCGGTCGCCTGATCGATGGCTGGTAAACAGCCCCTTAACCCTGTCGCGCGACAAGGGAGGCCTAGTCTTCTGAGGTTCGCCTTCATGTCCGCCGCCCTCGCGCTCGGCCAACGCGCCTGGTCCACCGCCCGCATCGTCTGGGGCGCGCCCTTCGCCGTGCGTTTCCGCGGCGTGCTGCAAGCCCTGCTGTCGACCCTGTTGCTGGTCGCCATGATCTCGTGGAACCCGGCGGACCCCAGCTGGAACGCCGCCTCGACGCAGGGCGCAACCAACTGGCTAGGCGGAGCGGGCGCGACCCTGGCCGACCTGATGATGCAGTCTCTGGGCCTGGCGGCCTGGCCCGCCGTCCTGCTGCTGATCGCCTTTGGACTGGCCACGGCCATCGGCGACGCCCTGCAACACCGGCTTCAGCCCACGGCCTTCAAGGTCTTTTGCTCAATCTCCGGCGTCCTGCTGCTGTCGGCGGCGCTTTCCGCGCTGGCGGCGCCCGCCAAATGGCCGCTGGCCGCCGGGCTGGGCGGCCTGTGGGGCGACGGCGTCACGGGCCTGTCGGCGCAAGGTCTGGCCGCCCTGCACATTCCCGCCGGGCGCTGGATCGCCGGCGGCCTGTTCCTGATCCTGGGCCTGTGGGCCCTGGGCTATGCGGTGGGCCTGCGCCTGCGTGACTTCACCGACACCGCCGGCTGGGCTGCCGAGAAGCACGCCGCCCACCGCGCGGATCGCCCCGCCAAGGTCAAGACGCCTTCAAAAGCCGGCCTCAAGGGCGACGCCCGCATCGTGGCCGAGGCCGCCGCCCCGTCTGCGCGAAGGCCTCGCCGCGCGCCCGAACCGGAAGCCGCGCCCGCCGACCATGCGGCCGAGGACAATCCCTACGCCGCCGATCCCTATGCCGACGACGAGGCGCCCGGCGCCTCGGTCCCGCCGTGGGAAGACGCGGCCCCCGTCGCCCCCATCGCGCCCCCCTCAGCACGCGGCGCGACCCGCCCGGCCGAGCCCAGGGTCGCCGCTGTCAAGGCGCCCCGCCCCGCCCGCGACGCCGACCAGCAGACCTTTGAGTTCGAGCCCAGCGACGGTTTCGACCTGCCCTCGCTCGGCATCCTGGCCAAGCCGCAGCAGCGCGTCGGCGCCGTCGATGAGGAATCGCTGAAGCAGAACGCCAAGATGCTGGAGGGCGTGCTGCAGGAGTTCGGCGTGCGCGGCGCCATCGACCAGATCCGCCCCGGCCCCGTCGTCACCCTCTATGAACTGGTCCCCGCGCCGGGCGTAAAGCACGGCCGCGTCGTGGCCCTGGCCGACGACATCGCCCGCTCCATGTCGGCCCGCGCCTGCCGCATCGCCGTGGTTCAGGGCCGCAACGCCATCGGCATCGAACTGCCCAACGCCAAGCGCGAGACGGTTTACTTGCGCGACCTGCTGGCCTCCGGCGAATACGACAAGAAGAGCCATCTGCTGCCGCTCGCCCTCGGCGAAACCATCGGCGGCGAGCCTTACGTCGCCGACCTGGCGCGCATGCCCCACCTGCTGATCGCGGGCACCACCGGCTCGGGCAAGTCGGTGGGGGTCAACGCCATGATCCTGTCGATCCTGTATCGCCACACGCCGGCCGAGTGCCGCTTCATCATGATCGACCCCAAGATGCTGGAGCTGTCGGTCTATGACGGCATCCCGCACCTGCTGGCGCCGGTCGTGACCGATCCCAAGAAGGCGGTCGTGGCCCTGAAGTGGACCGTGCGCGAGATGGAGGACCGCTATCGCCGGATGTCCAAGCTCGGCGTCCGCAACGTCGCCAGCTACAACGAGCGCGCCCGCGAAGCCCAGGAAAAGGGCGAGCATTTCGAGCGCACCGTCCAGACCGGCTTCGACGAACAGGGCCGCCCGGTTTATGAATCCGAGAAGATCCGCCCCGAGCCCATGCCCTATCTGGTCGTGGTCATGGACGAGATGGCCGACCTGATGCTGGTCGCCGGCAAGGACGTGGAGGGCGCGGTGCAGCGTCTGGCCCAGATGGCCCGCGCCGCCGGCATCCACCTGATCATGGCCACGCAGCGCCCGTCGGTGGACGTCATCACCGGCACCATCAAGGCCAACTTCCCGACCCGGATCAGCTTCCAGGTTACCTCCAAGATCGACAGCCGCACCATCCTGGGCGAACAGGGCGGCGAGCAGCTGCTGGGTCAGGGCGACATGCTCTACATGGCCGGCGGCGGCCGCATCACCCGCCTGCACGGCCCCTTCGTCACCGACCAGGAAGTCGAGGAGGTGTGCAAGCACCTGCGCAGCCAGGCCGAGCCCGACTACCTCGACCTGATCACCGACGAGCCGGACGGCGACGGCGACGGCGCCTTTGACGAGGACGGCGGCGGCTCCGGCGACGACCTCTACGACCGGGCCGTGGCCGTCGTCACCCGCGACCGCAAGGCCTCGACCTCCTACATCCAGCGCCGTCTGCAGATCGGCTACAACCGCGCCGCCACCCTGATCGAGCGCATGGAACAGGAAGGCGTCGTCAGCCCCGCCAACCACGCCGGCAAGCGCGACATCCTGGCCGGCCCTCCTCCTTGACCTAGTCGGCTGCGCCGAAGCGGCAGCTTCGCTGCCGGGCGCTATCGCTCGCGACGCGGTCGCTCGCTGCTTCAGCGCCGAAGCAGACAGGGTGAAACGGAACCGCCCTCCTCCCAGACCCGTTGAAGCGCCCATGTCCTCAAGCAGTGAGCGACCGCGTCGCGAACGATAGGACCCTAAAGACAATGAACGACGCTTCATCGGGCCGCCGAAATATGGTCAGGCTGGGGTCATGGGGTCGCCGTCTGCCTGCGGCTTGATGACCATCCGAACCCTCATCCCGAACGGGAGAAGACAAGACATGACGATTTCACGCCGCGCCTTTGGTTTCAGCGCCGCCGCATTGGCGATCATCGCCGCCGCGCCTGCTTCGGCCCAGTCCAACCTGTCCGCCGAGGACCAGGCCACCCTGCGGCAGGCTCAGGCCTATCTGACCGCCCTGACGGCGGCCCAAGGCAACTTCATCGAGACCGGCCCCGGCGGCCAGCAACGCTCTGGCAAGTTCTGGCTGCAGCGCCCGGGCAAGATGCGCTTTGAATACAGCGACCCGGCGGGCCTGCTGGTCGTGGCCGACGGAAACAACGTCAAACGCTACGACCCGCGCCTGAACGTCTTCCGTCAGGTGCCGCTGGCGGCCACGCCGTTATCCACCTTCCTGGCCCGCGAGGTCCGGCTGGATCAGGGCGTGCGCGTCGATCGCGTCACCCGCATGGCGTCGGGCGCCTTCGCCATCACCGCCCGCGATGCGTCAAAGCCGGCCGAAGGTTCGGTCATCCTGGCCTTCGCCGGATCGCCGCTGCGGCTGCAGGAATGGACCATCACCGACGCGCAAGGCTCGCGCACCCGCATCCAGCTGACCTCGCTGCAGCCCGCATCTAGCCTGGCCGCCAGCCTGTTCCAGCTGCGCGATCCAACGCGTCGCCCCAGCCGCAACTAAGGCGAGCGTCACAAGGCCTGCACAGCCCTGACGTATTTTGTTGATTTGACTTTTTTCTCAGCTGTGACACTTTGAGCACAGGAACGACGGCGGTCGTTCTGTCCGCCATGGAATCATCCCCTCCCGGCGGCGAGAGAGACGAACCTGTTCAGCGCCCGGACCCGTTCCGGGCGCTTTTTTCTGGTCGCGACCATGCTAAGGCCGGGCCATGAGCCTTCGCATCGTCACCTGGAACATCAACTCGGTCCGCCTGCGCGTCGATCAGGTCGCCCGCTTCGTCGCCGAATACGCGCCCGACGTCCTGTGCCTGCAGGAAATCAAATGCACAGAGGACCAGTTTCCTCGAGAAGCCTTTGAGCAGATGGGCCTGCCCTATCTGAAGATCCGCGGCCAAAAGGGCTGGCACGGCGTGGCCATCGCCAGCAGGCTGCCGATCCTCGACGGCGAAGGCCCTGCGCTCGACGTATGCCGCGAGGGTCATGGCCGCTGCGTCTCGGGCCTGATCAACGGGATCGAGGTGCAGAACTTCTATATCCCGGCCGGCGGCGACATTCCCGACCGCAAGCTGAACCCCAAGTTCGATCACAAGATGGATTTCTATGAGCGCCTGACCGCCGAGATGAAGACCCGCGACCAGCAGAGACCTCTGGTCCTGGCGGGCGACTTCAACATCGCGCCTGGCGACAACGACGTCTTCAATCACAAATTCATGCTGAAGGTGGTCAGCCACACGCCGGGCGAGATCGAGACCCTGCGTCGTCTGCAAGACGCCGGCGGCTTCGCCGACGTGGTGCGCGATCAGATCCCGGACCCGGTCAAGCTGGCCAGCTGGTGGAGTTATCGCGCCAAGGACTTCCGGGTGTCGAACCGGGGCCTGCGGCTGGACCACCTGTGGACCTCGCCGGGCCTGACGCCCGCCGTGGTCAAGGGCAGCGCGCGCATCCTCGACACGGTGCGCGAATGGGAACGGCCCAGCGACCACGCCCCCGTGGTCATGGACCTGGCCGTCTAGAAAACGTCAGATGAGCAGAAGACAGGCGGCCGGGGGAGCGACCGCCTGTCCTTAGAACCTGGCGCGAAGATCTGAGTTCAGATGCGATCGCATCTGAACCGATTTCGCTATGCAGCTCAGGCGGCGCCGAGCAGCTTGGCGCCGGCCAGAACGCCCAGCAGGATCAGGGTGACGCTGCCGGTGAAGACGACGACGGCTTCGAACGAAGCGTCGGCGCGGGGATGCACGAGTTTCATGTCTGGGTCCTTTCGGCGGGGAGATCCGAATGCACCGAACATGGTCCATCGACCCGCTGTGGACAAACCACGGTTAGGCTGGGTCGAGTGAGTTCAGATCACTCGATGGGGCCGGCGTGGGCCTCAGCCTCGATCCAGTTCAGGAAGCGCCGCAGCTTGGGCTCGTCCGCCCGTTCAGGCAGGACCACGGCCCAGTAGGCCAGGTTGTTGGTCAGGGCGTGATCGACCGGCTGGATCAGCCGCCCCTCCTTCAGGTCGTCCGCGGCAAGGGGCGCCGACGTCAGGGCCACGCCGCGTCCCGACAGGGCGGCCTCCAGCGCCAGATGGCTGTGGCTGAAGACCGGACCGCGCAAGTGCTGGACGCGGGGATCGACGACGCCCGCGCTCTCGAACCAGGCCTTCCAGCCCATGCGGTCGGCGAACGGCAGATCGTGCCAGCTTTCATGGATCAGAACGGCGCCCAGCAGGTCCGCCGGGGTCCGCATGGCCCGCGCCGCCGCCAGCGACGGGGCGCAGACCGGGATCAGGCGTTCGCTCATCAACCGACGCGCGACCTGGCCGGGATAGGGGCCTTCGCCGTAGCGCAGGGCCACGTCGGCCTCGCCGTTCGACAGGTCGGCGATGCGGTCTTCGGCGAAGACGATCAGGTCGAGGTCGGGGTTGTCCTCGCTGAAACGGTGCAGGCGCGGCGACAGCCACTTGCCGGCCAGCGACGGCAGGGCCGAGATCCGCAGCTGTCTTGATCGGCCAGGCCGCACGGCCTCCAGGGCGCTTTCCAGCCGCTCGAAGGCGTCGGCCACGCCTTGCGCCAGACGGCGACCGTCGGCGGTCAAGACCACGGAACGGTTGAAACGGTCGAACAGACGCAAGCCCAGCCGCATCTCGAGCGCCTTGATGTGGCGACTGACGGCGCCGGGCGTGACGCCCAGCTCCTCGGCAGCCTCGCGGAAGCTGCCGAGGCGCGCCGCCGCGTCGAACGCCCGAAGCGCCACCAGAGGCGGGGTCGGGCGACGTTCGCTCATCGTCCGGTCGTCAGGGCTGCAGGCGGTAGCCGCCCGCGTCGGTCAGCAGCAGACGCGCCTGACCGGGCTCGGGCTCGATCTTCTGGCGCAGGCGATAGATGTGGGTTTCCAGGGTGTGGGTGGTGACCCCGGCGTTGTAGCCCCAGACCTCGGTCAGCAGCTCCTCACGCGACACGGGCTTGGCCCCGGCGCGATAGAGATACTTGAGGATGTTGGTTTCCTTTTCCGTCAACCGGACCTTCTTGCCCTTGTCGTCCAGCATCATCTTCGACGCCGGGCGGAACTCGTAGGGGCCGATCTGGAAGACGGCGTCCTCGGACTGCTCGTGGCTGCGCAGGTGAGCGCGGATGCGGGCCAGCAGGACGGCGAAGCGGAAGGGCTTGGTGACATAGTCGTTGGCCCCTGAGTCGAGACCCAGGATGGCGTCGGAGTCCGAGGACTGGGCCGTCAGCATGATGACCGGGGTCGAGACCCCCGCCTTGCGGATCAGGCGGCAGGCCTCGCGCCCGTCCATGTCGGGCAGGTCGACGTCCAGCAGGATCAGGTCGGCGCGAACCTCGCGCGCCTGACGCACCCCGTCGGTGGCGGTGGAGGCCTGGACGGGACGAAACTCCTCGTGCAGGGCCAACTGCTCGGCCAGCGCCTCGCGCAGGTCGTCGTCGTCGTCGATGATGAGGATCGTCTTGGGGGTCGCCATGACTAGAGAATGGCGAGGCTTGAGGGGTTCGCCAAGGGTGCTCCGCTATTTCATCGCTTTAAGAGGGCTTTAGAGGCGTATTTCGTTCCCCGAACAGGGCCGAACCGACCCGGACATGGGTCGCGCCGGATCGAATGGCGGCTTCATAGTCGCCGCTCATGCCCATCGACAGCACCGACAGACCGTTGCGGGCGGCGATTTCGCCCAGCATCTTGAAATGCGGATCCGGCGCTTCATCCGCCGGGGGGATGCACATCAGACCCTCGACGGTCAGGCCGTGGACATCGCGCGCGGCGGCGATCAAGGCGTCGGCGTCGGCGGGCAGGACCCCGGCCTTCTGCGGTTCGGCGCCGGTGTTGACCTGAACCAGGACGCGGGGGCGGCGCCCCGTCTTCTGCATGGCTGCGGCCAGGGCGCTGGCCAGCTTCTCGCGATCCAGGGTCTCGATGACGTCGAACAGTTCGACCGCCTCGACCGCCTTATTGGTCTGCAGCGGGCCGATTAGACGCAGCTCCAGATCGGGAAGGGCGGCGCGGCGCTCGGCCCAGTGCGCCTGCGCCTCCTGCACCCGGTTCTCGCCGAAAACGCGCTGGCCGGTCGCCAGAGCCGCCTCCAGCGCCTCGGACGGCTGGGTCTTGGACACGGCGGTCAGGATCACGGACGCCGGGTCGCGTCGGACCTCGACGCAGGTCTGGGCGATCCGCTGGCGCACGGCGGCGAAGCGATCATGGATGGACGGAACGACGGAAGCGGGATTAGAGGCGGTCATGACCCTGTCCGAGGACGCGCGCACGCTGTGGCAGACGGCGACGGCTCTAGCCCGTGCGGCGGCGGCTGTCAGCCCGTCGAAAGTCCCCCTGCCCCCGCTGCTCTTCTTCACCGATCCCGCGCGCACGCCGCGACCCTGGGAAACGGCGGCGCGTCTGCCGCCCGGGGCCGGCGTGGTCTTCCGTCATTTCGGGGCGACCGATGCGCTGGAGATCGGCCTGCGGTTGCGGGCGGCGACCAAGGCGGCGGGCGTGCGCCTGCTGGTCGGCCTGGACGCCGATCTGGCCGAGCGGATCAAGGCGGACGGCGTGCATCTGCCGGAACGGGCCCTGTCGGCGGCCTACGCCCTGTCCGGACGACGCCCCGACTGGCTGCTGACCGGGGCGGCGCATTCGACGAAGGCCGTGAAGGCGGCGCGCGATCTGGACGCCCTGGTGCTGTCGCCGGTGTTTCCGGCGGGCGGCGCCTCGGCCGGCAAGCCCGCGCTGGGGATCGAAGGCTTCAAGGCTCTGGCGGCGCCGGCCCCCTGCCCCGCCTACGCCCTCGGCGGAATCAGCGCGGCCAATGCCGAAACCCTGATCGGATCAGGCGCGTGCGGCATCGCGGGCGTGGACGCCGTGCAGACCGCCTTCAGGCCCTAAGGCCGGACGCAATCAGAATTTGAAGATGGTTTCCAGACGGACGCGCGGCGCGGCGCGACGGTCGGCGGCGCTTTCGGGGGCGCGGGCCGGATCAACCTCGGGCGAGGCCAGATTGGCGGCGGCGCCGACCCGCAGACGCGGGCTGAGGCGGTAGTAGGCGCCCGCCTCGACGTCGCCCCAGTCGGTCTCGCGACCGACGGGCTGGTTCAGGTTGAAGTTCAGGCCCCAACGACCGCTGTCGTTCCAGCGCAGGCCGCGACGTTGCGGGGTCGCGGTCGAATGCGGCGTCTGGGCGGCTTCGGTCAGGGAGACGGCGGGGGCCCGACGCGTCTGGGCCGAGGCGTCATGAGCCGTCCCGGCGATCGCCAGGATGCCCACAGTCGCAGCGATGATCGCAACGAAACGCATCTTCCAACCCTATAAGACCGGCTTTAACGCCGACCCATTGTTTCCTGAACCTGAGCCTTAGCTCAAGGACACAGCGATTAGACACCGCTGGTCCGCCCGGTCAACGAAACGTCGTCATCCACAGGTCGTTCCTCACGACTCTTGCGTGTCCTGTGGCCCGGACACCACGCCAATAAGTCGACTTACCGTCGCGGGAACATCGGTTCGCCTTGTCACAGCCCCTTTTCGCCGTGTTATAGAGCGTGGCTGCGGCGCAGACGTGTGCGGACCGGTGGGCGTTTGCGCCCAGGGCTCGCTCTACGCTTCGACCTCGAACCTTTACGGAGACCTCGGAATGGCATTTGTTCGCGGCGCTGCGGTCGCCCTTATCGCGTCTGGCCTGCTGCTGGGCGGCTGTTCCAGCCTGCCCTTCGTCGGCAGCAAGGATAAGGCCCCCAAGGCTGACGTCCAGCTCGGCATCGGCGTGAACGCCTATCTGTGGCGCGCGACGCTGGACACCCTGTCCTTCATGCCGCTGGCCAGCGCCGACCCCTGGGGCGGCGTCGTCAACTATGACTGGTACGTCAATCCTCAAGCGCCGAACGAGCGCTTCAAGGCGACCGTCTTCATCCTGGATCGCCGCCTGCGCGCCGACGCCCTGAACGTCTCGGTGACCAAGGAAGTCAAGGACGCCGCCGGCGCCTGGACCGCCGCCCCGGTCGCGGCCCAGACGGAAACCGATCTGGAAAACGCCATCCTGACCCGCGCACGTCAGCTTAATCTCGCCAACGCGGCTCGCTAAGAGCCGCCTTCTCCGCCACCCCAACGCAGACCTCAGGGCCGCCTCAAGCTTCGCGCCTGAGGCGATACCTCAGGATACGCCGTGGCCACTCGTTACGAGTCCAAGACCGCCGAACCCCGCCAGCAAGCCCGCTGGGCGGCTGCTGACGCCTTCTCCGTGTCGAACGAGGACACCGGTCGGCCCAAATACTACGTCCTCGAGATGTTCCCCTATCCGTCGGGCAACATCCACATGGGCCACGCCCGCAACTATGTGATGGGCGACGTGGTGGCGCGTCACAAGCGGGCGCAAGGGTTCGACGTCCTGCATCCGATGGGTTGGGACGCCTTCGGCATGCCGGCCGAGAACGCGGCCATGGAGCGCGGCGTCCACCCCGGCGACTGGACCTGGTCCAACATCGCCACCATGCGCGACCAGCTGAAGCTGCTGGGCCTGTCGCTGGACTGGTCCAGAGAGTTCGCCACCTGCGATCCGGACTATTACGGCAAGCAGCAGGCCTGGTTCCTAGAGCTGTTGAAGCGCGGTCTGGTCTATCGCAAGGACGGCGTGGTCAACTGGGACCCGGTCGACAATACGGTCCTGGCCAACGAACAGGTCATCGACGGACGCGGCTGGCGCTCGGGCGCCCTGGTCGAGAAGCGCAAGCTGAACCAGTGGTTCCTGCGCATTACTCAGTATGCGGATGATCTGATCGATGGTCTGTCGGAACTGGAAGGCCGCTGGCCTGACAAGGTCCGCCTGATGCAGGAAAACTGGATCGGCCGATCCAAGGGCCTGCAGATGAAGTGGGCCTTCGCCGCTGGCGCCGCCCCCGCCGGTCACGACGCGGTCGAGGTCTATACTACCCGCCCCGACACCCTGTTCGGCGCCAGCTTCGTCGGCCTGGCCCCTGACCATCCGATCTCGAAACAGCTCGCCGAAGCTGATCCCAAGGTCGCCGCCTTCGTCGCCGAATGCCGCAAGGGCGGCGCTTCGCAGGCCGAGATCGAACAGGCCGAGAAGATCGGCTGGGACACGGGCCTGAAGGTCGTCCATCCCTTCACCGGGGCCGAGGTTCCGGTCTGGATCGCCAACTTCATCCTGTCGGAATACGGCACGGGCGCCGTCTTCGCCTGCCCGGCCCACGATCAGCGCGACCTCGACTTCGCCCGCAAGTACGGCCTGCCGGTGATCCCGGTCGTCCGTCCTGAGGGCGCCGGCGACGACTTCGCCGTGGCCAACGAGGCCTATACCGGCCCCGGATCGCTGTTCCACTCCGACTTCCTCGACGGCCTGGACATCGACACCGCCAAGGCCAAGGCCATCGCCCGTATCGAGGCCGCCGGCCAGGGCGAGGCCAAGACCATCTATCGTCTGCGCGACTGGGGCGTCAGCCGCCAGCGCTACTGGGGCTGCCCCATCCCCGTCATCCACTGCGAGGCCTGCGGTCCCGTCGCCGTGCCGTCGGAGCAACTGCCGGTCGAACTGCCGAAGGACGTGACCTTCGACGTGCCCGGCAACCCGCTGGACCGTCACCCGACCTGGAAGCACGTCAACTGCCCGACCTGTGGCGGCGCGGCCCGTCGCGAGACGGATACGCTGGACACCTTCGTCGATTCCAGCTGGTACTTCGCCCGCTTCGCCGACCCCAAGGCGGCCGAGCCGATCAACAAGGCCGCCGCGTCCAAGTGGCTGCCGGTCGATCAATACATCGGCGGCGTCGAACACGCGGTCCTGCACCTGCTCTACGCCCGCTTCATCACCCGCGCCCTGTCGGACGCCGGTCTGATGGACGTGAAGGAGCCCTTCGCCGGCCTGTTCACCCAAGGCATGGTGGTTCACGAGACCTATTACGAAGGCCATGAAGCCAGCGGCAAGCCGCGCTGGGTCGAGCCTTCGGACGTCCGCATCGAGACGGTGGACGGCCAGCGCGTCGCCACCCGTCTGTCCACCGGCGCCGCCCTGACGATCGGCGACATCGAGAAGATGTCCAAGTCCAAGAAGAACGTGGTCGCGCCCCAGGACATCATCGAGGCCTACGGCGTCGACGCCGGGCGCCTGTTCGTCCTGTCGGACAGCCCGCCCGAACGCGACGTTCAATGGTCCGCCGGGGGCGTTGAGGGCGCCAGCCGCTTCGTCCAGCGCGTCTGGACCGAGTTCGACGGCTTCGACCCCGCCGCCCCGGCCAACCCGGACGTGGACGCCAGCCTGATCCGCGAGACGCACAAGACCATCAAGGCGGTCAGCGAGGGCGTCGAGGGCTTCCGCTTCAACTCGGCCATCGCCAAGCTCTACGCCTTCCTGGCGACCCTGCGTCAGCACGACAAGGCGGGCGGCGAGGCGAAGAAAACCGCCCTCTCGACCATGGCCCGCCTGATCGCCCCCTTCACCCCCCACCTGGCCGAAGAAGCCTGGGCGCGGTTGGGCGAAGACGGCATGGTTCTGGACGCGCCCTGGCCCGTCTATGACGCGGCTCTGGGCGCCGACGACGCCGTCACCCTGCCCGTCCAGATCGGCGGCAAGCGCCGCGGCGAGGTCGTCCTGCCGCGCGGGTCGGACAACGCCGCGGTCGAGGCCGCCGCTCTCGCCAATCCGACGGTTCAGGCCTACCTTGCCGCCAACAACCTCAGCGTCCGCAAGGTGATCGTGGTGCCCGACCGTATCGTCAATCTGGTGGCCGGCTGATGCGTCGCGCCCTCGCCCTGATGGCGGTGGCGGGCGCGGCCCTGCTGTCCGGCTGCGGCTTCACGCCCCTGTACGGCGACACGGGCGTGGCTGCGGGCCTGTCGCGCATCGCCGTGACCACGCCGGACAACCGCCTGGGCTATCGGCTGCGCGAGCAGTTGGAGGACGCCTTCGGTCGCGACGGTTCGGCCCAGCCCCTCTATCGCCTGGCAACGGAAGTGACGCAGGAGCGCCGCCCCCTGGGTCGGCGGATCGACGACACGGCCAGCCGTTATGAACTGACAGTCAAGGCGGACTGGACCCTGACCCCGGTCAGCGGCGGGGCGCCGATCAAGGGCTCGCAGACCACGACCACCACCTATGCCGCCGCCGACCAGCCCTATGCCGCCATCGCCGCCCAGCAGGACGGCGAGGACCGGGCCGCCGCCGATCTGGCGCGCCTGATCCGGCTGGACATGATGCGCGCCCTGGCGGGCCAGTGAGGCCTGTTCTGAAGGGCCCAGCCGAGGGAATGCTCGCGTGATCCTGGCCAAACGGCCCGAGGTCGATCGCTTCCTGAGGTCGCCGGACGCCGGGATCCGCGCGGCCGTGATCCACGGCAAGGACCGCTCGGGCGTCACCGAGCGCGCCCTGACCCTCTACAAGGCCATCACGCCTGACCTGAACGACCCGTTCAACGTCACCTTCCTGACTGAGGCCGACATCGACGGCGATGCGGTCAAGCTGGAGGAGGCGCTGACGGCGCTGAGCATGATCGGCGGGCGCCGCCTGGTGCGCATCCGCCTGTCCGACGGCAAGCCGAGCGTCGACAAGGCCATCGCCGCCGCCCTGACTATCCACGCCGACGGCGGCTACAATCCCGACGCCATGCTGGTCATCGAGGCCGGGGCCCTGGGTCGCGAATCCGCCCTGCGCAAGGCCGCCGAGAAGTCGCCCGGCGCCGTCGGCATCGCCTGCTACGAGGACGAGGTCGGCGACGTCGCTCGCATGACCCGCGAGGCCCTGAGCGCCGACAAGGTCGGCCTGACCGGCGACGCCCTGGATCGCTTCGTCGCCCGCCTGCCCCGCGAACGCGGCCTGATGCGTCAGGAGATCGAACGTCTGGTGCTCTACATCGGCCCCGGTTCGGGCCGCACCATCGACGTGCCGGAGCTGGAAGAGCATCTGGGCGTCGAGCCCGACGCCTCCCTGTCCGACGCCGCCCTGCAAGCCTTTGGCGGCCGCCCCGGACCCGCCCAATCAGGCCTGCGCCGCGCCCTGGCCGAGGGCGAAAGCGCCGTCATGGCCGTGCGCATGGCCGCCATCCATCTGGGAAAACTGCGCCGGATCAACGTCCTGCAAGCCTCAGGCGCCGGCGCCAAGGAAGCCGCCAAATCCGCAGGGGTCTTCTGGAAGCAGGAGGCCGAGATCCTGCGTCAGGTCCGCGCCTGGCGGCTGGAATTGCTCGACGAGGTGCAGGACAGCGTCAACACGGCCGACATCGCCACCAAGACCACGGGCATGCCCGAGGCCCTGATCGCGGAACGTCTCCTGCTGGAAATCTCCGCCCGCGCCAAGCGCATGGGGCTTTGATTTAGGGGCCTACCGGCCTTCGGCCTACTTGAGGCTCGTCTCCTCTTTCCTCCCCACTTTGTGGGGAGGGGGGCCGCGTAGCGGTGGAGGGGGCGACGCAAACGTCAGCCACTCGAGCGCCCCTCCGTCACGGCGCTATCGCGCCACGCTACCTCCCCATTCTTAGGGGAGGAAGGCTGAAATCAGCCGCGCTTCGACGCCTTGCGGAAGGCCGGCTTATTCGCCGCCGCCGCCTGACGCTGCATGGCCTTTTCGGGCGCCTTGCCGACCGTCTTCACGCCCGGCTGGCCGCCTGGGACTCCAGCCTTCTTGGCCGCGAGGGCGCGTTTCAGGGATTCGGTGGCGCTGGTCTTATCGGTCTGTTCAGTCATGGCCGCACCCTAGCACGGTCTGGTGAGAAACGCCCGTCAGCCGCGCATCAGGCGCCGGCACAGGTCGTCGAGCTGTTCCAGCGTGGCGTATTTGATGGTCAGCTCGCCCTTGCCGCCCTTGTCGGTCAACTCAACCTTCAGGCCCAGGGCGTCGGCCAGATCCTGCTCCAGGGCGGCGACGTCGGCGGCGCCCTCACCGCTCGGCATCGGCTTGGCCTTGGAGGCCTTGGGACCATCGCTGGCGCGACGGGCCAGGGCCTCGGTCTGACGCACGTTCAAGCCCTTGGACAGAACCTGTTCGGCCAGGGCCTCGGGGTTCGGGGCCGTGATCAGGGCGCGGGCGTGACCGGCCGAGAGCCGGTTCTCCATGACGTGGGTCAGGACGCTGTCGGGCAGTTGCAGCAGGCGCAAGGTGTTGGCGACGTGGCTGCGGCTCTTGCCGACCACGCCGGCCAGAGCGTCCTGGGTACGGCCGAAACGCGAGATCAGCGAACCATAGGCCATGGCCTCTTCGACCGGGTTCAGATCGGCGCGCTGGACGTTTTCGATGATGGCGACCTCCATCACCTCCACATCGTCCATCGGGCGCTCGATGATCGGCACGAATTTCAGACGGGCGGCCTGGGCCGCGCGCCAACGCCGCTCACCGGCGATGATCTGCCACATGCCGTCCTGGCCCGGCTGGGCCCGCACCAGAATGGGCTGAAGCACGCCCTTGTCACGAATCGAGGCGGTCAGCTCTTCCAGATGCTCGGCGGCGAACTGCTTGCGCGGCTGATCGGGATTGGGCTTCAGGCTCTCGATCGGGACGGCGCGCACGCCCGTCGGCTGAGCGCCGCCGTCCACCGGCGCGCTCTCGGCGACGTTCTCTCCCAGAAGGGCCGACAGACCACGACCCAGACCACGTTGACGTTCGGACAAGATGCTGATTCCGTTCTACTTAATCGGGAAAGCCGCCGATCAGGCGGCGAGCGCCTGACGGCGCTGGCGTTCACGCGCCACAAGCTCGCGCGCCAGCTTCAGATAGGCCTGGCTGCCGGTGCATTTCAGATCATAGATCAACACCGGCTTGCCGAAGGACGGCGCCTCCGAAACCCGCACATTGCGGGGAATGACGCTGTCATAGACCTTGTCGCCGAAGTGACTGCGCACATCGGCCGCCACCTGCCCCGACAGGGCGTTTCGGCGGTCGTACATGGTCAGGACCAGGCCCTGAATCTCCAGCGCTGGATTGAGGCTCTGCTTGACCATGTCGATGGTCCGCATCAGTTGGGTCAGGCCCTCCAGCGCAAAGAACTCGCACTGCAAGGGCACCAGGACCGCGTCGGCGGCCGCCATGGCGTTCAGCGTCAGCAGGTTCAGCGACGGCGGGCAGTCGATCAGGACATAGTCATACCGCGTATGACCATTGCCGCCCTGCGCCGCCAGGGCGTCACGCAGACGATAGGAGCGGCGATCCGCCTGGCTCAGTTCGATCTCGACGCCCGACATGTCGGCGTCGGCCGGCACGATAAAGAGGCCCGGGACAGCGGTTTCGACCGCCGACTGGTCGATCGGGCGGCCATCGACGATGACGTCATAGATCGTTGCTCGGCGTGTTTCACGTGGAACACCCAGACCCGTCGAGGCATTGCCCTGCGGGTCCATGTCGACGATCAGCACCTTCTCGCCAATGGCGGCCAGCGCCGTGCCGAGGTTGATGGCGGTCGTGGTCTTGCCCACTCCGCCCTTCTGGTTGGACACAGCCAGAACTCGAGTCTGTTTTTCGCGATCAGCGGACACGGCGAAGACTCCGGATGTGGACGATACGGCCGCGCGGGTCGCTGCGCGAGACGGAGAGGTCGCTGTTAAAATGCCAGACCTTGGCCGCCTCTTTCAACTCAGCTTCGGCCTTCTCGCCCTTCAGGAACAGGCCTTGTGCACCGTGCTGGAAGTAAGGTTGTGCATAAGCCAGCAGTTTCTCCATCGGCGCCACGGCGCGGGCGGTGACGATGTCGACTTCGACGTCCTGCTCCTCGGCCCGACCGTTGACGACCGTGGCCGGCAGATCCAGGGCTTCGACCACCTGATCGAGGAACCGACAGCGTTTGCCCAGGCTGTCGATCAGCCAGACATGGGCGTCAGGACGGTCCTTCAGCAAGATGGCCAAAACCACGCCGGGGAAGCCGGCGCCGGCGCCCAGATCGGCCCAGGTCAGGGCCTCGGGCGCCAAGGCCAACAGTTGGGCGCTGTCCCAGGCATGACGGTTCCAGAAATCGGGAATGGAGTCGGGGCCAACGAGGTTCATCACCTCATTGGCCTCGGTCAACATGCTGAGGAAGGTCGTCAGATCCTTGATCTGGGTGTCGCTGGCCCCGGTGTGGGTGCGGAAGACGGCGATGGGGTCCAGGGTCACGCGACGATGGTCTCGACTTCTGCGGCGAGCGACGTCGCCTTCTTCACATGGGCCAGCAGCGCGGTGAGCGCCCCCGGGGTCATACCTTCGATCCGGCCCGCCTGCCCGAGGGTGCGGGGCTGGACCATGGTCAGCTTCTCACGGACCTCGTTCGACAGCCCGCCAATGAGGGCGTAGTCGAGACCTTCGGGCAGGGACAGGCCCTCCTCCCGACGCAGGGCCTCGGCCTCGGACGCCTGACGATCCAGATAACCGGCATAGACGGCGTCGATCTCGACCTGCTCGCGCACGGCGGGCGACCAGTCGGCGACTTCCGGATGGATGGAAACGAAGTGGTCCAGCGTCACGTCCGGGAAGGACAGCAGGTCGCGGATCGAACGGCGCTGACCGTCAGCATTGACCGTGATGCCTAGGACCCCAGCCTCCTTGGGCGTGAACTGCGTTTCACGTGAAACGCGGTTCGCCCGCTCCAGCTGGCCGGCCTTCTCGAGCCATACCTTGGCGCGGTCACTGCCGACGATGCCCGCCTCGATGCCGATGGCCGTCAGGCGCACGTCGGCATTGTCGGCGCGCAGGGTCAGGCGGTACTCGGCCCGGCTCGTGAACATGCGATAGGGCTCGGTGACGCCGCGTGTCACCAGATCGTCTATCATGACGCCGATATAGGCCTGGTCGCGGCCGAGAATGATCGGGTCGGAGCCAGCCGCGGTCCGGGCGGCGTTGAGCCCGGCGATCAGGCCCTGGGCCCCCGCTTCCTCATAGCCCGTCGTGCCGTTGATCTGCCCTGCCAGATAGAGGCCAGGGCGCTTCTTGACCTCCAGCGCCGGGGTCAGTTCACGCGGATCAACATAGTCGTATTCGATCGCGTAGCCGAAACGGAAGACCTCGACGGCCTCAAGGCCCGGCATGGTTCGCAGGAAGGCCATCTGCGTGGCGTCGGACACCGAGGTCGAAATGCCGTTGGGATAAACAGTCGGGTCGTCGAGACCTTCGGGTTCCAGGAAGACCTGATGGCTGGTCTTGTCAGCGAAGCGGACCACCTTGTCCTCGATCGAGGGGCAGTAACGCGGGCCGCGACCCGACAGCTTGCCGCCATAGACGGCGCTCTCGCCCAGGTTCTCGGCGATGATGCGGTGGGTTTCTTCGGTCGTATGCGTGATGCCGCATGCGATCTGCGGCACTTCAATCTTGTCGGTCAGGAAGCTGAACGGCACAGGCTGGTCATCGGCCGCCTGCATCTCCAGCCGATCCCAGGCGATGGTGCGGCCGTCCAGGCGCGCGGGCGTGCCGGTCTTTAGACGGCCCATCATCAGGCCGGCGCCATAGAGGTCGGCGGCCAGGCCGACAGACGGCGCCTCGCCAAAGCGGCCGGCAGCGATACGCTCCTCGCCGCGATGGATGACCCCGTTAAGGAAGGTGCCGGTCGTCAGGACCACGGCTCCGGCGCGCAGTTCAGTCCCCTCGCCCGTCGTGACGCCGACCACGCGGTCGCCGTTCAGGATCAGGGCCTCGGCGGTCCCGGCCATCAGGGTCAGGTTCGGCGTCTGGGCCAGTTCGGCCTGCATGGCCTCACGGTACAGGCGACGGTCGATCTGGCTGCGCGGTCCGCGCACGGCGGCGCCCTTGGAGCGGTTCAGCAGGCGGAACTGGATGCCCGAGACGTCGGCCAGGCGCCCCATCACGCCGTCCAGGGCGTCGATCTCCCGCACCAGATGGCCTTTGCCCAGGCCGCCGATAGCCGGGTTGCAGCTCATCTCGCCCACGGTTTCCAGCTTCTGGGTCAGCAGCAGGGTGCGGGCGCCGGCGCGCGCCGAGGCGGCCGCCGCTTCGCAGCCGGCGTGACCGCCGCCGATGACGATGACGTCGAAGGTCGTGGAGGGGGAGGAAGTCATGGCCGAGCACATAGTCTATCCGGCCCGACATCGCCACAGCCACGACGCCGTTGTTTCACGTGAAACACCGAAGTTCTGTGGCTACTTGCCGATGCAGAAGGTCGAAAAGACCTCGCCGAGAATGTCCTCGACGCCGATGGCGCCGGTGACACGCGCCAGGGCGTCAGCCGCCCGGCGCAGGTCGTCGCCCGCCATCTCTGGCGCCAAGTCCAGAGCGCGACGCCCTGCCTCCACCGCGGCAAGGGCTTCGACCAGGCGACGACGATGGCGCTCGCGCGTCACCGCCGGGAAATCGGCGCCCGACAGGTCGCGCGCCAGACGGGTGGCGATCCAGCCATGGAGATCGGACAAGCCCTCCCCGCTCGTCGTGCTGACGGACAGGGCCTCAAGCCCGTCAACCGGCGTAGCGGCGCCGAGATCGGCCTTGTTCAGGATCTGCAGATCCTCAGTCTGGGCGAAGGCCGCGGCGGGGTCATCCCCCTGCCCTTGATCTGGCGCGCGGACCCAGAGGCGCAGGTCCGCGTCTTGCGCTCGAAGCCGCGCACGGCGGATGCCCTCGGCCTCGACCACGTCCTCGCTGTCGCGCAGACCGGCGGTGTCGGACAGGGTGACGGCATAGCCGCCGATCATCAGTTCGGCGTCGAGAACGTCGCGGGTGGTGCCGGCGATGGGCGTCACGATCGCCGCCTCACGCGCCGTCAGGGCGTTGAACAGCGACGACTTCCCGGCGTTGGTCTCGCCGATCAGGACGATGCGGTAGCCCTCGCGCACCCGCCGCCCCCGGTCGGAATCGGCCAGAGCCGCGCGCAGATCGGCGGCCAGCTGGTCCAGAACCGGACCGGCGGTGCGGGCCAGATTGTCGGGGACTTCCTCGTCGGGGAAATCGATCTCGGCCTCGACCAGAGACAGGGCCTTCAACAGGTCGCGACGGAAACCCGCATAGGCGGCGCTGAGGGCGCCGTCCAGCTGACCCAGGGCCTGAGCTTTCTGGGCGGTCGTCTCGGCGTCGATCAGGTCAGCGACGGCCTCGGCCTGCGCCAGGTCCATGCGGCCGTTCTGGAAGGCGCGACGGGTGAACTCGCCCGGTTCAGCGGGGCGCACATCGAGCGCGATCAGCGCGCGGCTGGCGGCCTCGAGCACGGCCTGGCCGCCATGCAGATGCAACTCGGCGGAGTCCTCGCCGGTATAGGAGTTGGGGCCGGGGAAGCGCAGGACCAGGGCTTGATCGACCGTCTCACCGTCATGGCGCAGGGTGCGCAAGCTCGCCAGACGCGCGGTCAGGCCCCCGGCCCCCAAAGCGGTCAGGGTCGCGTCCACGCCCGGCCCGGACAGGCGGATGATGGCTATGGCGCCTCGTCCCGGCGGGGTGGCCAGGGCGAAGATGGTGTCGGCGTTGGTGGTCAAATCGTCAGCCCTTGGGGGCGCCCGTGACGGCGGCTTCCATCAGGCGACGGAACTGATCCTGGGCCTGGGCGCCGAAAGACGTCCAGGTCTTCATCAATTCATCGGGCTGCAGGGACGCCATGTTGGCGTCCATCCGCTTCTGCATCTCGGCGACCAGATGGTCGTTGAGCACGGTCACGTCGGGCAGGCCCAGGAAGGCGCGGGCCTCGGCCGGGGTGCAGTCGATTTCAATGTTCAGCTTCATGTCGTCTGCCTTTCAGGCCGGACTTCGTTTCACGTGAAACATCCCCTCAAGCAGCCGCCCGCCGCGCGGGCGGCGCTAGGGCCGGGATTATGTGTTCATGGACTGGAAGAAGTCGCCGTTGTTCTTGGACTGGCGCATCTTGTCGAGCAGGAACTCGATCGCGTCCTGCGGCCCCATCGGGTTGAGGATGCGGCGCAGGACATAGGTCTTGGCCAGCTGATCCTTCGGCGTGATGAGGTCTTCCTTGCGGGTGCCGGACTTGAGCACGTCGATGGCCGGGAAGATGCGCTTGTCGGCGACCTTGCGGTCCAGAACGATTTCCGAGTTACCCGTGCCCTTGAACTCTTCGAAGATGACCTCGTCCATGCGGCTGCCGGTGTCGATCAGGGCCGTGGCGATGATGGTCAGCGAACCGCCCTGCTCCACGTTGCGCGCGGCGCCGAAGAAGCGCTTGGGCCGTTGCAAGGCGTTGGCGTCGACGCCGCCGGTCAGCACCTTGCCCGACGACGGGACGGTGGCGTTATAGGCGCGGCCCAGGCGGGTGATGGAGTCCAGCAGGATCACCACATCCTTCTTGTGCTCGACCAGACGCTTGGCCTTTTCGATGACCATTTCGGCGACGGCGACGTGGCGGGTGGCCGGTTCGTCGAAGGTCGAGGCCACGACCTCGCCCTTCACCGTGCGCTGCATGTCGGTGACTTCTTCGGGCCGTTCGTCGATCAGCAGGACGATCAGGAAGACTTCCGGGTGGTTGCGCTCGATCGACTTGGCGATGTTCTGCAACATCACCGTCTTACCCACGCGCGGCGGGGCGACGATCAGGCAGCGCTGGCCCTTGCCGAGCGGGGCGACGATGTCGATGATCCGGCCCGAGCGGTCCTTCAGCGTCGGGTCCTGGATTTCCATGTGCAGGCGCTCTTCGGGATAGAGCGGCGTCAGGTTGTCGAACAGGACCTTGGTCTTGACCATCTCCGGATCTTCGAAGTTGATCGTATCCACCTTGAGCAGGGCGAAGTAGCGTTCGCCTTCCCGCGGACCGCGCACGGCGCCATGCACCGTGTCGCCCGAGCGCAGGCCGAAGCGGCGAATCTGCGACGGCGAGACATAGACGTCGTCCGGACCCGGCAGGTAGTTGGCGTCGGGGCTGCGCAGGAAGCCGAAGCCGTCGGGCAGGATCTCCAGCACGCCCGAGGCGATGATCTCGACTTCTTCGTCGGCCAGGGTCTTCAGGATGGCGAACAGCAGGTCCTGTTTGCGCAGGTTGCCGGCGTTCTCGATCTCCAGGCTTTCAGCGAAGGCGACCAGGTCTTCCGGCGTCTTCTCGTTCAGTTCCTGCAGGGTGATGCGACCGTTGGGCACCATCGGTTCGCCGTCGTCGTCCTCATCGTCGGCCGTGGTGTCGACGCCGGTGTCGTCGTTGACGATCTGAGTTTCCTCGGCCTCGACTTCGGGCTCCGCAGGCGCCTCGACCGGCGCCTTGGCGCCGCCCAGCGTCAGCGTTTTGCGCGGACGTTCGGCAACAACTTCAACGGCTTCGGTGGACTGGTCGTTGTTTTCAGGCGTGTCGGTCATGGCGTGCTCGCTCGCGCGCTCGGACGCATTCCTGCGTCGAGGCGGTTCGTCTGTCGATGTCGCGGCCTTGCGGCCAGAGGGAGGGCGACGGGCTCCCGCAGGATCAATCCGGCAGGCGTCGCGAGAAGAGAGGGACCGTCCTGCAGCCTAGGCCGAACGGTTCATCGCCAGCGGAACCACGAATGACCGGGCGCCGTCAAGCAAGGCCATTCTTTTTGACCGCGATCAAAAGGCTCCGCCTCTTCGACCCGACGCGGCCTGGCGCTTCGCGCGCTCAGACAGCAAGCGACCGCGTCGCGAGCGATAGCCCCCTAAAATGCCCACTCCAGCGTGACGGACAGCACCATGACGATGGCCAGGATAAAGGGGATCTCATTGGTCATGCGCCAGAAGCGGCCCGAGTATTTCGACGTCCCGGCGGCGATCTTCTTCCGTTGACCGGCCAGGAAGCCGTGCCAGCCCGCCAGCAGGAAGACCCCGACCAGCTTGGTGACCATCCACGGTTGATGCGCGAAGCTCCAGTCGGCGCCGTCGCCGCTGCGCAGCCACAGCAGCCATCCGCCGAAGACGAAGGCCAGGATCATGGCCGGATTGATGATGATCCGCAGCAGGCGAGTCTGCCACAGGCGCAGCAGGGCCTGCATTTCGCCGCGCAAGGGCTCGGGCTTGGCGTTTTGCTCGGCGTCATAGGCGAACAGGCGCGGCAAAAAGAGCATGCCGGCCATCCAGGCGATCACCGCCAGGATGTGGAGCCCGCGGGCCAGGTTGTAATAGTCCATGAGGCTCCCCTCGGCCGGTCAGGCCGCCTTTGAACACCCTGCAGGACAGGCTTTCAAGCGGGCGCATGGTCCCCCCTTGGACGCCCCCTGCGGCGCCACGCCCGGCGTTTCCAGCGCGGCCTCGACGGCCTGGGCCAGAGCGGCGATGAAGGCCGGCTCTACGCCCAAGGCTGGCGCGCGCAGATAGGGGGCGCAACCGACCTGTTCGGCCAGTTCGCCATACTCGTGGTCCAGTTCGACCAGGGTCTCGATGTGCTCGGACACGAAGGCGATGGGCACGACCACGGCGCCCACCCCGTCCCGGCCCGCCTGCTCGACCGCCTCGGGCGTCGACGGCCCTAGCCATTTCAGCGGCCCGACCCGGCTCTGATAGCAGATCGCCCAGTCGGTCAGCCCCATGCGGGCGACGACGGCGGCCACGGTGGCCTCGACCTGGGCCTGATAGGGATCGCCGGCGGCGACCAGTTTTTCCGGAATGCCATGGGCCGAAAACAGCACGCGCACCGGCTGGCCCTCGGCACGATCCATGGTCTCGCGGATCAGTCGGGCCTGGGCTTCGATCAGACCTTCGGCGTCGGGATAGCAGCAGACGGCGTGGACCTCGCCCGGCCCCTTGTAGGCCTCGCGCCAGGCCTTCAGCGACGAGGCGGTCGTGGTGGTCGAGAACTGCGGATAGAGCGGCAGCAGCACCACGTGATCCGGCTGGAACTCCGCCACCGCCTTGGCCGTGTCCTCGGTGAAGGGGTGCCAATAGCGCATGGCGATGAAGACCTCGGTCTCGTCGCCCGGCGCCGCGTCGGCTAGAGCCTCCGACAGGGCCGCCGCCTGTTTCAGCGTTTCGGGCAGCAGAGGCGAGCCGCCGCCCATCCGGGCGTAGTTGGCCTGGGCCGACTTCTCGCGGCGCGACGAGATCAACCGCGCCAGAGGCGTGCGCACAATGCCCGGCAGACCGATGATGGCCGGGTCGTTGAACAGGTTGAACAGGAAGGGCTTGACCGCGTCCGGCCCGTCCGGCCCGCCGAGATTGGTCAGCACGACCGCCACGCGCCGGCCCGCTCGCTTGGTCTCGGCGGTCTGGGTCATTGGGCGCCGATCCGACGCAGGACTTGCTCCACGTGCGCGATCGGCACGTCCGGCAGAATGCCGTGGCCCAGGTTGAAGATCCACGGCCCCTGCCCCCAGGCCTCCATCAACTGATCGACGCGACGATCCAGCATCGGACCGCCCGCGCGCAGCAGCAGCGGATCTAGAGCACCCTGGATCGGCTTGAGGGCCTGAACGCGCTTGCCGACCTCCAGAGGACAGGCGGTGTCAAGCGCCACGGCCTGAACGTCGCACTCGGCGGCATAACGCTCCGCAAGCGCCGCAGAGCCTCTTGGGAAGCCGATGATCGGCACGGTGACCCCCAGGGCCCGCGCACGCGCCACAAGCGCCTGGTGAGGCTTCAGGACCAGAGTCTCGAAGAGATCGTCAGGCAGACCCTCGGCCCAGCTCTCGAAGATCTTCAGCACCTGGGCGCCGGCGTCCTGCTGCATCTTCAGATAGTGGGCGGTGGCCTCGACCAGAACCTCCAGCAGGGCCGCGACCTTTTCGGGTTCGGCATAGGCGTAGGTCCGAGCGGCGGCGCGCTCCCCCTTCATGATGGTGCGGGCTTCGCCGTCCAGCATATAGGTGGCTACAGTCCAGGGCGCGCCGGCGAACCCGATCAGAGCCTTGGACGGATCCAGTTCAGCGCGCACCAGGCTCAGGGTCTGGCCCACCGACTTCAGGGCTTCCCCAGCTCCGGATGCCAGCTCCCGCATCGACTCCACAGACGGCAGGGCGCCTAGGCGCGGACCTTCGCCGGCTTCAAACCACACCTTTTGTCCCAGGGCCCCCGGGATCAGCAGGATGTCAGCGAAGACGATGGCGGCATCGAAGCCGAACCGGCGCATCGGCTGAAGCGTCGCCTCGGCCGCCATCTCCGGGTTCATGCAGAAGGCGATGAAGTCCGGCGCCTTGGCCCGCAGTTCACGGTACTCGGGCAGGTAGCGCCCCGCCTGACGCATGAACCATACGGGCGGACGTGTCGTGGTCTGGCCCTGGAGAGCCTGGATCAGAAGAGGAGTGCTCATGCTCTCGGCTTTAGGATGCACACCCCCAAGCCTCAATCCCTATTCAAGAATAAGAATTTGAAAGAATTGGAGGATGGAAGCAGGGCGCTGGACAGCGGGGACAGAATTGGAAACTCCCGTCGATCGACAGGTTTCTCCCCGTTTTTGAGAGAACGAATCCTGGGGCCGGCTGGATGGGGTGTTCATAACGGGGATAACCCGCTTCAGGCCCGGTGTGACAGGAGTCCGATCTGGGCGCCGTTGTGGGAAAGGCGCCGGGCGCCAAATTTGGATAAGGCGCCTTATCCCCTGGTGAGGATAAAAATTCGGCGCCTGTATGAACGACTCCAGGCGCCGTTCGGCAATCGGCGCCCGTGATCCCCGCTCGCGACCGGGGCGAGAGCTTGCTAGAGGATTCGGCGCCCAGTCGGCGCCCAGCCGATGTCAAACGGCGCCCCGGCTTTTGCACAGGCTTCGGGGAAAGAGTCCGACGCTATCCGGGCGCGACAGGATGAGGAGACGATCAGAGCCATGAGCCCCGCCCGCCCCTCGTCGCGCCTCGCCACCTATTTCCATGTCCACCTGGTCTCGGACTCGACCGGCGAGACCCTGAACGCCATGGCCAAGGCCGTGATCGCCCGTTTCGACGGCGTCATTCCGATCGAACACATCTACGCCCTGGTCCGCTCGCCCAGGCAGATGGAGCGGGTGCTGGAGGAGGTCGCCGGGGCGCCGGGCGTGGTGCTGCACACCCTGGTCGACCGCGAACTGCGCGAACAGCTGGAGGAAGGCTGTCGTCGTCTGCAGACGCCGCAGATCGGGGCGCTGGATCCGCTGGTCGGCGCCCTTTCGGGCTATCTGGGGACCAATATCTCGACCCGCGTGGGGGCCCAGCACGCTCTGGACCACGGCTATTTCAACCGTATCGGCGCCCTGGACTTCGCCATCGCCCACGACGACGGCCAGGGGACGCTGGAGCAGCTGGAGCATGCTGACGTGGTCCTGTGCGGTGTCAGCCGGACCTCCAAGACCCCGACCTGCATCTATCTGGCCAACCGCGGCATTCGCGCCGCCAACGTCCCCCTGGTGCCAGGCCAGGAAGACGGCGAGCGGCTGACCCAGTTGAAGAACCCCCTGGTCGTCGGTCTGACGGTCTCGCCCGACCGGCTGGTGCAGATCCGTCGCAACCGGCTGGAGGGGCTGAACGCCCACCATGCCTCTGACTATGTCGATCATGACGCGGTGCGGGAAGAAACCGTCAAGGCGCGGCGCGCCTTTGAACGGCGCGGCTGGCCGACCATCGACGTGACCCGCCGCTCGGTCGAGGAGACCGCCGCGGCCATCATCAACCTTCTGAGCGAGCGGCGCACTCGCCGTGTGGGGACTGCCTGGTGAAAAACGACGGCGAACGGCTGATCCTGGCCTCCAAGAGCGCGGCGCGACGCGCCATCCTGACCGAGGCGGGCGTGCCGTTCACGGTTCAGGTCGCCGACGTGGACGAGGACGCGTTGAAGGCGCCGGGCGTCGATCCGGCCGCACTGGCGGTCGAGCTGGCCCGCGCCAAGGCCCTGGCCGTGTCGCGCCATGACGCCGACGCCTGGGTCCTGGGCGCCGACCAGACCCTGGCCTTCGACGGCGGCCTGGTCTCCAAGGCCCCGACGCTGGAGGCGGCGCGCGAACGCCTGATCGCTATGCGCGGGCGTTCGCACCAGTTGCATTCGGGCGCCGCCCTCGCCCGCAACGGCCAGGTGGTCTGGTCCGGCGTGGACACGGTCGAGATGAAGATGCGCGACTTCTCGGACGCCTTCCTCGACGCCTATCTGGCGGCGGAGGGCGCGGCCCTGCTGGCCTGCGTCGGCTCCTACCGGCTGGAGGGCCTGGGCTCTCAGCTGTTCGAGGCCGTCGAGGGCGACTACTTCACCGTTCTGGGCCTGCCGCTGTGGCCGATTCTGGCCGAGCTGCGCCGCGCCGGAGTGATCGGCTCGTGAGCCCCTCCCCTGCCCTCGGTAAGAACCGCATCACCGGCGCCGCCATGCTGGCGGGCATCGCCGGCCAGCCGGTGACCCATTCGCTCAGCCCCGTGATCCATAACGCCTGGCTCGAAGCCGGCGACATCGACGGCGCCTATATGCCGTTCGCGCCGAACGATGCGGCCGGCTTCGATGCTCTGGTCACCGCCGGACGGGCCGGTCTGGTTCAGGGCCTGAACGTCACCGCCCCGTTCAAGGAACAGGCTTTCGCCTTGGCCGACGAGGCCAGCCAAGCCGCTCAGGCGACCGGCTCCGCCAACATCCTCGTCTTCGACAACGGCCGCGTCCTGGCCGACAGCTCCGACGGCGTCGGCGTCCTTTACGCCCTGGCCGAACAGGCGCCGGCATTGAATCTGAAAGGCGCCGTCGTGGTCATGCTGGGCGCCGGGGGCGCCGCGCGCGCTGGCGCGGGCGCCCTGATCGAGGCGGGGGCGCAAATCCGCATCCTCAACCGTTCGCGTGATCGGGCCGAGGCCCTGGCCGCCGATCTGGGACCCGCGGTCAGCGTCGCCGACGAGACCGCCCTGGCTGAAGCCGATCTGGTCATCAATGCGCTGAGCGTTCAGCCGAGCATCGACCTGTCGGTGCTGAAACCGAACGCCGTGGTCATGGACATGACCTACAAGCCCGTCGTCACCCCCTTCCTCGCCGCTGCCCGTGCGCGTGGTCTGACCACGGTGGACGGTCTGGCCATGCTGATCGGACAGGCGGCGCCCTCGTTCACCGCCCTGTACCGCCGTCCGCCGCCGCCGATGGACCTGCGCGCCCTGCTGCTGGCCCATCTGGGAGAAGCCGCGTGATCATCCTCGGCCTGACCGGCTCGATTGGCATGGGCAAGTCCACTACGGGACGGATGTTCGCCGACGAAGGCGCCCTGGTCTGGGACGCCGACGCCGCGGTGCATCGCCTCTATGCGCGGGGCGGGGCGGCGGTCGAACCCCTGGGTCAGGCCTTCCCTGGCGTGGTCGTCGACGGCGCCGTGGACCGCACCCGTCTGACCGAGTCGCTCGGTCGCGACGAGACCGCCTTCAAACGCCTGGAAGCTATCGTCCATCCTCTGGTGGCCCAGGACCGAGCTCAGGATCTGGCGGCGGCGCGGGCTGAGGGGGTGCGGCTGGCCGTGCTGGACATTCCCCTGCTGTTCGAAACCGGGGGCGACGCCTTCGTGGACGCCGTGGTCGTGGTCACCGCCGATCCCGAGATCCAGGCGGCGCGCGTCCTGGCCCGCCCCGGCATGACCCGCGAGCGCTTCGAGGCCATCCTGACCCGGCAGACGCCCGACGCCGAGAAACGCCGTCGCGCCGACTTCCTGGTCGACACTGGGCGCGGGCTGGACGCGGCTCGTGAACAGGTGGCCCAAATCGTGGGGACAGTTCTTGATCCCGCGTGGACGCCTCCGCGCCGAGGCTGAGGCCGCCCTTCCGTTGCGATGCGGCTTGCCTCATTAAGGGGCATGGCCCGCGAAATCGTTCTCGACACCGAAACCACTGGCTTCGATCCCAAGACGGGCGACCGTCTGATCGAGGTCGGCTGCATCGAGATCCATGACCTGCTGCCGACGGGACGGACCTTTCACCGTCTGGTCAATCCCGAGCGGCTGATCCCGCCGGATGCGATCCGGGTCCACGGCATTACCGACGAGCACGTCAAGAATGCGCCGAAGTTCCACGAGATCGCCGCCGACCTCCTGGAGTTCGTCGGCGATGCGCCTCTGATCGCGCACAACGCCAACTTCGACCGCAACTTCATCGACTTCGAATACAGCCGCATCGGCCAGAAGCCGCCGCCGCAGGAGCGGTGGATTGACACCCTGCAGCTGGCGCAGAAGCGGTTTCCGGGGATGCCGAACTCGCTGGACGCCCTGTGCAAGCGCTTCAAGATCTCTCTGGTGGACCGCACCCTGCACGGCGCCCTGATCGACTCCCGCCTGCTGGCCGAGGTCTATCTGGAGCTGCGCGGCGGCAAGGAACGGGCGCTGGACCTGACCACGACCCGCAGCCCGCAGGCCGTGGCGGCGGCGGCCTCGGTCAGCCATGGGGCGCGGCCCAACCCCCTGCCGTTGCGCTCGACCGAGGCCGAACAGGCGGCGCATCTGGCCTTCCTGAAATCCACGCTGAAAGACTACAGCCTGTGGGCGGGTTACGGCGTGACCGTCGAGGTCGAAGCCAAGGACGAGGCGGCGGCCTAAACCACGGCGTTCATCAGGATGTAGGTCCCGGGCTTGTCCTGATGGGCGTCGATCTGCGGCGCCAGACGGCGGAAATGCTCGCTGGCGCAGTGGGCGCCCAGCGCCGCCTGATCGGGCTATTCCTCGATGAAGATGAAGTGGCCGGGCTGGCGCTGATCCGCAAACAGATCATAGGCGACGCACAGGGGCTCTTGCCGCGTCAGGCCCACCAACTCGCGATAGAGCGGCATGACGGTTTCGACATGCCCGGGCTTGATGAAGTCCTCGGCGATGACCTTCAGCATCATGGTTTTCTTTCCACATAGAAAAAGGGACGCCCCAAAGGACGTCCCTCAACTCTTCCGCTCAAGCAGCGAGGCGCCGCGCGCTTCGCGGTAGCGGTCTTACTTGAATTACGCCTGGCCGGTTTCGGCCGGGCCGCTGGCGATCTGCTGCTGGCGGGCGACGTAGATGGCGGCGAAGTCGATCGGGTCGACCATGAAGGGCGGGTAGAAGCCGCCGTCCGAGGTGGCCTGGGCGATGATCTGGCGCGCGAAGGGGAAGAGGTAGCGCGGGCATTCGATCAGCAGCATGGGCTCGATGTCCTGCGGGGCAACTCCGGTCAGGGCGAACAGGCCGCCATAGACGAGTTCCACGTGAAACACTGGGGTCTTGTCGTCGCCCGTGGCCTTGACCGAAAGCTTCAGGTCCAGCTCGAACAGGCCGTCGGGACGACCGGCCGCGTTCATTTCCACGCCCATGTCGATGGCGGGCTTGCCCTCGATGCGCAGGCTTTCCGGGGCGCGCGGGTTCTCGAAGGACAGGTCGCGGACGTACTGCGCCATGATGCGGAAACCGGGACCGGCGGGCTGGCCCTGGCCTTCCATCGTCTCGGTCTGGCCGTTGGCGGTGTCGGCGGGGGCGGTGGCGTCGGTCATGAAGGTAGCCGTCAGTCTGAAAACTAAGGGACGCCGGACCGCTCCGGGCCCGGGGTGAAGGGCTCGCGACTACCACGGCGAGGCTATTGGCCGCAACGGCGACACCCGCGTTCTGAGCCCCCCTTGCCTTGCGTATGGCGAGATCGCCCCCTAATCCTCACCATAACAGATGCGCGCCCGTCGCCCCCCTTGGGCGCGCGCCAATCAGGTGAAGCCCGTGCCCATCCAATTCCAGATCGTCATGTTCGCCATCGTCGCCGCGGTGCTGCTGTTCATGCTCTATAATGTGCTGGGCAAGAAGGTCGGGCGTCAGCCTCAGGAAGACGCCCGCCTGCCCCAGGCCGCCGCCATCGGCGGCCAGGCGCCGGCCCCCGCCACGCCGAGCCTGGACGCCGCCACGGCCGCCGCCGTCGCCGGTCTGAAAGCCCGCGACCCGGCCTTTGATCCCGCCCGCTTCATCGAAGGCGCGCGTCAGGCCTATGAGACCATCGTGCGCGGCTACGCCTCGGGCGACCGCGAGGCTCTGCGCCCCCTGCTGACCCCCTCGGTCATGACCTCATTCGAAGCCGGCATCGCGGCCCGCGAAGCGCGCGGCGAGCGTGAGCAGGCCGAGTTCCTGCACACCCCCCGCGCCGACCTGGAGCTGGCGACGGTCAAGGACGACCGCGCCGTCGCCAAGGTCCGCTTCCTGGCCGAGATGCGCAGCACCGTCACTCCCGCCGAGGGGGAGCCGACGACGGAAGAGCGTCGCACCGCCGAACTGTGGACCTTCGAGCGCGCCCTGGGCGCCGCCGATCCCAACTGGGTCCTCGCCCGCGTCGAGCCGGCCAGCGCCTGATGTCGGCGTTCGCCCTGCCGCCCGTCCCGCAATGGGGGCGGTCGGGCGTGATGAAGCTCGGCGCCCTGTCGCTGCTGCTGTTCGCAGCCGCCTGCGCTTCGACGCCGCGCGTGACGCCGCCGACGCCGACCGGCCCCGGACCGATCTCGCCGCCCAAGACCTCGGTTGACGGCATGAGCCTGAGCGCCCTGCCCGGCTGGGCCGAGGAAGACCATCTGGCCGCCTTTCGTGCCTATGCCATCGGTTGCGCCCCGGCCCGACGTGGCGGCGCCGACGCCGTCTGCGTCCGCGCTCGCGGTTTGTCGTCTGCGCGCCTGTCGCCTAGCGAGGCCCGCGCCTTCCTCGAAGCCAACTTTGTCGCCGTCGAGGCCCGTACCGACGACGGCCGCGCCGGCCTGCTGACTGCCTATTTCGCACCCGAGTATCCGGCCCGCCGCGTCCCCGACGACGAGTTCGACGCCCCGGTGCTCAGCCGTCCGGCCAATCTGTCGGAGGTGGGCGACCGCAGCGCCATCGAGGCCGGTTCGGCCCAATCGACCGCCCTAGCCTGGATGCGGGCCGAGGACCTCTTCTTCCTGCAGATCCAGGGCTCAGGCACCCTGACCTTCCCGGACGGCGCCCGGCTGCGCGCCGCCTACGCCGCCGACAATGGGGCTCGGTTCGTTGGCATCGCGCGCCCCATGGCCGAGCGTGGATTGCTGCCGACCAACGGCACCTCGGGCGACGCCATTCGCGGTTGGCTCTCGGCCCATCGCGGGGCCGAGGCGCGCGCGGTCATGGCCCTGAACCCGCGCTACATCTTCTTCACCGTCAGTCCCGACGACGGCAAGGAGGCCACGGGCGCCGCCGGCGTCCCCCTGCCCGCGCGCCGCTCGGTGGCCGTGGACCCGTCGCGCTGGACCTATGGCGACGCCGTGTGGATCGAGGCCGACGGCGGCAACCTCATCGGGGCCCGCGCCAGCTATCGCGGCCTGGTCATGGCGCTCGACACCGGCTCGGCCATCCGCGGCCCCGTCCGCGCCGATCTCTACATCGGCCGGGGGGATGCGGCTGGGCAGGAAGCCGGCGCCGTGCGGCATCCCTTGCGGATGTGGCGGCTGACGCCGAAGGGGTGAGGCGGGGAGGTCAGGGCTGCATTCGACCCGAAGCGGAGGTTAGGCGTCTTTATCCGCAACATCGGGGGCATGACGATCCCATCGCTCCACCAGCCACAGGTATCCTGCATATACGGCTAGACCGAAGGCTCCCAATCCCAAAAGCAGCAGTGCCGCTTGATTGCCATCGACGTCCATCGGCCCCGGCATCCAGGCAATCGACAGTGCGGCTGCAATAAAGCCGATTCCGCTAAGTAATGGAGTGAAGGTTAGCGCGAGACGACGAGGCGCATACCAGTTCGGCTGTTTGTTAAATCCCCACTGCATGGGCAGTTTGGCATGACGGCCAAAGCGCATGTTCGCTCGCGTATACATCCATCCGGCCAAGCCAGTATAAATGGCAAGCAGTAAGATCGCTGTGATTTTCATGAGGAAAACATCACACAAACTGCCTATAGGTTCAATAGAACGCCGGTATATATACAGTCGTCGTGTGTCCGCTCCCCACCCTTAGCTGACTTCGCCCTACCGCCGCTTAAGACTGCCCAGGACGCCGCGCAGGAGTTCGCGGGTGATGGTCGAGCCGGCGGTGCGCAGGACGGACTTGGTCAGGGCTTCCATCGGGGTCTGACGGGACGAGGCGCGGGGGCGCGGCGCGGTGCGTTCGCGCGCAGGGGCGGGGGCGGAACGGGCGGCCTTTTCGGCGGCCTTGGCCTCGGCGGCGACGCTGGCGGTTTCGGCCTCGATGCGCTCGGCCTGGGCGCGGCGGGCGTTCAGCACCTCTTCGGCGGACTCGCGGTTGACGGCGGTGTCATAGGTCCCGCGCACCGGGCTGGCGGCCATGACGGCGGCGCGTTCGGCGTCGGTAGCGGGGCCGAGGCGCGAGTCCGGCGGACGGATTTTCGTCTGGGCCACCACGGTCGGGGCCCCCTTCTCATCGAGCGTCGAGACCAGGGCCTCGCCCACCCCCAGCCCCTGAATGGCCTCGGCGGTGTCGAAGGCGGGATTGGGGCGGAAGCTCTGGGCCGCGGCGCGCAGGCCCTTCTGTTCAGCGGGGGTATAGGCGCGCAGGGCGTGCTGCACCCGGTTGCCCAGCTGGGCCAGGACGGTGTCCGGGATGTCGGCCGGGTTCTGGGTGACGAAATAGACCCCGACGCCCTTGGAGCGGATCAGACGCACCACCTGCTCCACCTTTTCCAGCAGGCCCTTGGGCGCGTCGTTGAACAGCAGGTGGGCCTCGTCGAAGAAGAAGACCAGGCGCGGCTTCTCCGGGTCGCCGATCTCGGGCAGCTGCTCGAACAGTTCCGACAGCAGCCACAGCAGGAAGGCCGCATACAGGCGCGGGCTGTTCATCAGCCGGGTGGAATCCAGCACATTGACCTGACCCCGTCCGTCCAGCGAGGTGCGCATAATGTCCTCCAGCCGCAGGGCCGGTTCGCCGAAGAAGGCCTTGCCCCCCTGCTGCTCCAGTTGCAGTAGAGCGCGCTGGATGGCGGCGATGGAGGTGGGCGAGACATTGCCGACTTCGCGGCCGATGGTCTGGGCGTTCTCGCCGACATAGGCCAGCAAGGCGCGCAGGTCCTCGAGGTCCAGCAGCAGCAGGCCCTCCTTGTCGGCGACGTGGAAGGCGACGGTCAGGACGCCTTCCTGCACGTCGTTCAGCTCCAGCATCCGGGCCAGCAGGGTCGGGCCGACGTCGGACACGGTGGCGCGGATCGGGTGGCCCTTCTGGCCGTACAGGTCCCAGAAGACCACGGGCGCCGCCTTGCCGGTCAGGGTCAGCCCCATCTGGCCGGCGCGCTCGGCGAACCGGACCGTATCGCCCGGCTGGCTGATGCCCGACAGGTCGCCCTTCACGTCGGCGCAGAAGACCGGGACGCCGGCCTCGGAAAAGCCCTGGGCCATGATCTGCAGGGTCACTGTCTTCCCGGTGCCGGTGGCGCCCGCCACCACGCCGTGGCGGTTGGCGCGCTTGAACAGCAGGGTTTCAGCGGCGCCCTCGAAGGACTGGCCGAGGAAGAGGGCGGCGGGATTGTCGGTCATTCGGGCGGTCTCCGGCTTCCGGCGCATGGTTATCTGACACGGCGGGGGCTGCAAGGCGGAACCGCGAGGCTTTACAGCGATTGACGCTGTCCCCGACGCCCCCGACAGTCCCGCTCATGAAACTGCCTCTCACGGTTCCGACCTCCTCGGTCGCGCGCAACGCCCTGGTCCTGATCGCCGTCGTGGCGGGCGGGGCGGCGCTCTATTGGCTGCGGGACATCCTGACCCCCCTGGCCATGGCCATCTTCCTGATGATCATGATCGACGGGATGAAGCGCGCCATCGAGCATCGCACCCCGGTGCCGTCGCGCTTCGCCGGGGCGGCGGCCCTGATCGTCGTGGTGATCGGCTTCCTGCTGTCGATCTGGATCATCGTCGACGGGGCGGCGGGCTTCTTCACCGACGCCTCGGGCGCCTCAGCCGGCATCGGCCCCCGCCTGGACCATATCATCGCTGACGTCAGCGGCCTCGTCGGGGTCAAGGACCCCCCGACCCTTCAGGATCTGATCGCCGGCATCGACGTGCGCGGTTGGCTGACCCAGGCGGCGATGCAGGCGCAAGGGGTCGCCTCGGGCGCCTTCTTCGTCATGGTCTATCTGGGCTTCCTGCTGGCTTCGCAGGCGGGCTTTCGGAAGAAGATCGTCGCCATGTTCCCCGACCGGGGCGCGCGCAACGAGGCGCTGGAGGTGTTCAACCGCGTGCGCGGCGGGGTCGAGGGCTATCTGTGGGTCCAGGCCGTCACCGGCGTCATGATCTGCGCCGTGGCCTGGGCCATGATGCGGGCGGTGGGACTTCAGAACGCCGAGTTCTGGACCTTTGTCATCTTCATCGTCGGCTTCATTCCGGTGCTGGGCGGGGCCATCGCCGGCCTCGCCCCGCCCCTGTTCGCCCTGGTCCAGTTCGAGAGCTACTGGCCCGCCCTGATCCTCCTGATCGGTTTGCAGACCCTGCTGTTTGTGGTCGGCAATCTGGTTCAGCCGCGCATGCAGGGCGACAATCAGAACATCGATCCCGTGGTGGTCCTGCTGGCCCTGGCTCTGTGGGGCAAGATGTGGGGCGTGCCGGGGATGTTCCTGTCCACGCCGCTGGCGGTCATGGCCATGGCCATCCTGGCCGAGTTCAAGGGCTCGCGCTGGATGGCGGTCCTGCTCTCCGGCGACGGCGAGCCCTATGCCCCGCGCACGGCGGAGGCGAAGAAGGATCGCGGGGATGGTTGGTTCAAGCGTCTGTGGGGGCGCGGCAAGGCGCCGCATGAAAAAGAACGGAATGAAGGCTGATCCTGCCCTTGATCCGCCATATCTGCCGACTATCTGTTCAATCAGACGACGCGGCCTCCCTCCCCCCCTCCGGCCGCGAAGTCCAGAGGACCGGCGCTCCTTCCCCCTCCTGCGCCGGACCCGAGCAGGCCGTCGAGCGTTTACGTTCGACGGCCTTGTTCGTTTTAGGGCCCGGTTCAACCGGCGCGCCGTGCTGATCCGGGCGGAAATGGGGCGATTGCTGTCGTCATTGTGGCCTTGTGGAGGAGGAAACACTCCGCAGTGGGCCTCTCGCGCAACATGGTGCGCTGCACACAGGAATTCAGGGTCTTAGGCGCCTCTCGCGGCCTAGCCAGTTTCGCCAGCCGCGCTAAGGTGCGCCCGTCAAAATCCCTGCGGCCGCTGGCCGTGCTGTCCGAGACCTCACCATGTCCGCCGCTTCGCGCACTGTTTCCGCCACGCCAGCCACCCTGGAGGCGCTGGAGGCGGCCTATGCGCGCATTGTCGACGGCCCGCCGGGCGCTGCCGAAAAGTCCTTCCTGGCCCAGGCCTTCGACGACTACGCCGCCGATGAGACCCCTGAACTGGGCGGCGACGACCTGGCGGCCCTGCTGGCCCAGGTGTGGCGCTCGGCCAAGACGCGTCAGGCCGGCGAACCGGCCCGCGTCACCGTCGGCGCCCTGGTCGGGGCTGACGGCGCGCCGACCGGCTATGACAGCGTCCTGATCCTTCAGGACGACGCCCCCTTCCTGGTCGACAGCGTCCTGGGCGAGCTGGCTGACGCCGGCGTCACCGTCCGCGCCCTGTTCCACCCGGTGGCCGAGATCGAGGCCGGGCGTCGCGACTCGCTGATCATCGTCATCGTCGATCCACTGCCCCAGGAACGTCGCGACGTTCTGGGCGAAGGCCTGGCCCAGGCCATGGCCGACGTGCGCGCCGCCGTGGGCGACCACGGCGCCATGGTTCAGGCGATGCGCGACGCCGTCGAGCATCTGGAAACCGCGCCGCCCGCCGCCGTCGATCCTGCCGTGCTGGAAGAAAACATCGCCTTCCTGCGCTGGGCCAAGAGCGACCACTTCGTCTTCCTCGGCGCCCGCGACTACGCCTATCCGCGCAAGGCCGACGGCGGTTATGCCGCCGAGGCGCCGCTGGAGGTCTCGGATCAGGGGCTCGGCGTCCTCGGCGATCCCGAGCGCCGCGTCCTGCGTCGCGCCTCGGAACCGGCCGTCCTGACCGCCGCCATGCAGCGTCAGCTGGACCTCAGCGAGCCGGTGACGGTGGCCAAGGCCAATATCCGCAGCCGCGTCCATCGCCGCGCCTACATGGACTATGTCGGGGTCAAGCGTTACGGCGCGGACGGCAAGGCCTCGGGCGAGACCCGTTTCGTCGGCCTGTTCACCGCCGAGGCCTATGACAAGATGGCCAAGGAGGTGCCGCTGATCCGGCGCAAGGTGGCCAACGCTCTGGAGCGCGCCGGCAAGGCCCCGGGCAGCCACAACTACAAGCGCCTGAAGAATATCCTGGAGAATTATCCGCGCGACGAGCTGTTCCAGATCAGCGAGGACGAGCTGCTGGCAACGGCGCTGGGCATCCTGCACCTGTACGACCGCCCGCGCATCCGGCTGTTCTCGCGTCAGGACCCGTTCGACCGCTTCGTCTCGGTGCTCTGCTTCATCCCGCGTGAACGCTTCGACGCCGGCCTGCGCCAGCGCATCGGCGGCATCCTGGCCAAGGCCTGGGGCGGTCGGGTTTCGGCCTGGTATCCGCAGCTGTCGGACCAGCCGCTGACGCGCGTCCACTACATCATCGGCGTCGAGCCCGGCGCCCACCTCAACCCCGATCTCAAGGCCCTGGAGGCCGAGGTGGCCGAGGCCGGCCGCAGCTGGATCGACCGTTTCGAAACCGCCCTGCGCGCCGCCGATGTCGATGAAGTGGCGGTCGGTCCGACCAGCGCCAAATGGGCCGACAGCTTCGGCGTCTCCTACCGCGACCGCTATGACGCCGCCGAGGCCGTGGCCGATCTGGAGCAGTTCGACCGTCTTAACGACGGGTCGACGGGCGACGGCGTCCACGCCGAACCGGTGGCCGTCCGCGCCTTCCGCACGGCGGACGAAAGCACGCTGCAGTTCCGCTTCAAGCTTTACCGTCGCGGCTCGGCCGTGCCCCTGTCCGACGTTCTGCCGATCCTGGCCGACATGGGCCTGAAGACGCTGGAAGAATCGGACCACGTCGTCCGCACCACGGGCGACGCCCCCATCTATATCCACGACTTCCTGCTGGAAGACCCGCGCGGCGAGAGCCTGACCTTCGCCGACATCAAGGCCCCGTTCGAGGCCGCCTTCTCGGCGGTCTGGACCGGCCGCACCGAGAGCGACGGCTTCAACCGCCTGGTGCTGGAGCTGGGCGTCGACTGGCGCGAAGCGGCCTTGATCCGCACCCTCTCCCGCTATCGCCAGCAGACCGGCCTCGACCCGTCGCAGGCGGTGCAGGAAGCGGCCTTGCGCGAGTATCCGACCGTGGCCCGCGCCATCCTGTCGCTGTTCAAGGCCAAGTTCGACCCGGCCCACGGCGGCTCGGTCGCCGACCGCGAAGCCCTGGTCGCCGAGCTGAACGACAAGATCATCGCCCTGTTGCAGGACGTGAAGAGCCTGGATCACGATCGGGTGCTGCGCCGCATCGCCCTGCTGATCGGCGCCGTCAAGCGCACCAACTTCTATCAGGTCGACGCCGAGGGCACGCCCAAGGCGCACATCTCGATCAAGATCGCCTCGCGCGAGCTTGAAGACCTGCCCCTGCCCAAACCCTTCCGCGAAATCTTCGTCTGGGCCCCGCACATCGAGGGCGTCCACCTGCGCTTCGGCCCCGTGGCGCGCGGCGGCCTGCGCTGGTCGGACCGTCGCGACGACTTCCGCACCGAGGTCCTGGGCCTGGTGAAGGCGCAGCAGGTCAAGAACTCGGTCATCGTGCCGGTCGGCTCCAAGGGCGGCTTCTATCCCAAATGCCTGCCGGTCGGCGGCGACCGCGACGCCATCCAGGCCGAGGCCATCCGCGCCTACAAGACCTTCCTGTCCGGTCTGCTGGACATCACCGACAACATCGTCGGCGAGGGCGCGCCCATCCGCCCGGCCAATGTCATGGCCTGGGAAGGCGACGACCCCTATCTGGTCGTGGCCGCTGACAAGGGCACGGCGACCTTCTCCGACATCGCCAACGGCGTGAGCCAGTCCTACGGCTTCTGGCTGGACGACGCCTTCGCCTCGGGCGGTTCCGCCGGCTACGACCACAAGGAGATGGGCATCACCGCGCGCGGCGCCTGGGAGGCCGTCAAGCGCCACTTCCGCGAGATGGGCAAGGACATCCAGTCCGAGCCCTTCACCGTGGTCGGCGTGGGCGACATGTCCGGCGACGTCTTCGGCAACGGCATGCTGCTGTCCAAGGCGACGCAGGTCGTGGCCGCCTTCGATCACCGCGACATCTTCATCGACCCGAACCCGGACCCGGCCAAGTCGTGGGAAGAGCGCAAGCGCCTGTTCGAAACCCCGCGCACCAGCTGGCAGGACTATGACAAGAGCCTGATCTCGGAAGGCGGCGGCGTCTTCTCGCGCGCGGCCAAGACCATCACCCTGACGCCGCAGATCAAGGCCCTGCTGGACATCGAGGCCGACACCGTCGACCCGACGACCCTGATGCAGGCCATCCTCAAGGCGCGCGCCGAGCTGCTCTACTTCGGCGGCATCGGCACCTACATCAAGGGCGCGGGCGAGACCAACGCCCAGGCCGGCGACAAGGCCAACGACGCCATCCGCATCAACGGCGGCGAGGTCCGGGCCAAGGTCATCGGCGAAGGCGCCAACCTGGGCATGACCCAGCTGGGCCGCATCGAATCGGCGCGCGCGGGCGCCCGCATCAACACCGACGCCATCGACAACTCGGCGGGCGTGGACTCGTCCGACCATGAGGTGAACATCAAGATCCTCACCGGCGGCGCCATCGCCTCGGGCCGCCTTAAGGCCGAGGACCGCAACGCCCTGCTGAAGTCGATGACCGACGAGGTCGCCGACAAGGTCCTGGCGCACAACTACGACCAGACCCTGGCCCTGACCCTGCAACAGGCCGAAGGCGCGGATGCGCTGGACGCCCAGCAGGCCTTCATGCAGCACCTGACGGTCCTGGGTAAGCTGAACCGCGCGGTGGAATACCTGCCCGACGACGCCCGCATGGCCGAGATGAAGGCGCAGGGCTCGGCCCTGACTCGTCCCGAACTGGCGGTGCTGACAGCCTATTCCAAGCTGGAGCTGTTCGACGAGATCGTCGGGTCTTCGGCGCCTGACGACGCCTTCTTCGAGCGCCTGCTGGTCCATTACTTCCCGGCCCCGCTGGCGAAGTTCGAAGAGGACATGAAGGGCCACCGCCTGCGTCGCGACATCATCGCCACGGTGCTGTCGAACGAGATCGTCAACATGGCGGGCGCGACCTTCCCCGACCGCCTGCGCGCGGCGGCGGAATGCGACACGGCGGCCATGGTCACGGCCTTTGAAACCGCGCGTCAGGTCTTCCGCCTGGATCAGGCCTGGAACGCCGTCTCGGCCCTGGACCTCAAGATCCCGGCCGAGGCCCAGACGGCCCTCTATCGCGAGATCGCCTTGGTCCTGCGTCGCCAGACCTACTGGCTGGCCCGTCGCGCCGCCCGCACGGAAACCACGGTCGGCGGCATGATCGCCGCCTATCAACCGGCCGCCGACGCCCTGCGCACCGCTGGTCCCGCGGTGCTGTCGCGCTTCGAGCAACAGCGCTTCGAGGGCCGGGTCCAGGCCTTCGTGGCCCTGGGCGCCCCCGAAGACCTGGCGCGCGACATCGCCCTGCTGCGGCCCATGGTGGCCACGGCGGACATCGGCGATCTGGCCAATGAACTGGGCTGGAGCGCCCCGGCCATGGCCCGCCTCTATCACCAGGTGGGCGCCGCCTTCGACTTCGACCGTCTGCGCGTCGCCGCCGGCTCGATCGCGTCGGGCGATCACTTCGATCGTCTGGCCGTGCGTCGCTTGATCCAGGATCTGAGCGCCGAGCAGCAGCAGCTGACCCGCGCCGTGGCCTTGGCGTCGGTCGAGGCGGCGGGCGCGGGCGAGGAAAGCGCGGAACAGGCGGTCGACGCCTGGATCGGCGCGCGCATGGGTCAGGTCGAGGCGCTGCGCGCTGCGGTGGACGAGATCGAAGCCTCGGGCGCCGGCTGGACCTTCGCCAAGCTGACCATCGCCAACGGGGCCATCCGGGAGGTTCTGGGAAGCTAAGAAGCTTCCCAAGAGCGCTAACGCGAGCGACGCGGTCGCTCGCTGCTTGAGCGAGTCTAAGGGCGCTACGCTCGGCTCGCGGAGCCTCGCTACTTGAGCGCATGACCGCGCGCTTCGGCGTCGGTTCAGGGCCCGCTCGTTTCGTCGTTCGCGACGAGGCGGGCGGGCCTTGGCGTTTGGCGCCGCTTCGGGCTAGGTGGACGCCGCTGTTCAGAGATCCGCAAGGCAAGAAGACCCCCATGCCCAGGAAGTTTCTCGTCGTCGTCGACGACAGCCCCGAGTTCGGCGCGGCCCTGGGCTACGCCGCGCGTCGAGCCAAGTCGACCGGCGGCCGCGTCGTCCTGCTGCGCGCCCTGCCCGGGGGCTCGGACGAGCACTGGTCCGGCGTCCGCGACGAAATCCGCCGACAGCAGCGCGAAGAGGCCGAGGCCCTTCTGACCCGCATCGGCGAGGAAGCCGCTGACAAGTCCGGCTCCGCGCCTATCTTCATCATCGAAGAAGGCGATCCCCAGGGCGCCATTCGCAAGACCGTCGGGGCCGACCCCGACATCAAGATCCTGGTCCTCGCGGCGGGCTCGGGCTCGCGCGGTCCGGGGCCTCTCGTCTCCGCCGTGTTGAAACAGGGCGGGGCCTTCACCGGCCGCAAGCTGCCCGTGACCATCGTCCCCGGCGAACTGACCGACGCCGACATCGAGGACCTGGCGTGATTATCAGGGCGCTATCGCTCGCCGCGCGGCGGCTCGCTGCTTGAGCGAGCTTAGGGTCGCTACCGCTCGGCTCGCGGAGCCTCGCTGCTAGAGCGACGATTGGCGCCTCACGCGGCGTCCGTAGGGTCTTGAAGATGTCGCGCAGGGAGCGCATCTCCCGGCCATGTTCATCCAGACCGAACCCACGCCCAACCCCAATGTCCTGAAATTCCTGCCGGGCCGCGACGTGGCGCCCGAGGGCGTTCTGGAATATCGCACCATCGACGAAGCGGCGGCCTCGCCGCTGGCTGAGGCTCTGTTCGAGCTGGAGGGCGTCGAAGGCGTCTTTTTCGGCGCCGACTATGTCTCGGTGACGCGCGCCGCCCAGGGGCTGGAGTGGAGCCAGATGAAGGCCCCCATTTTGGCGGTCATCATGGATCACTTCGTCTCGGGCGCGCCGTTGACGCGCGGCGTCGAGGCGGCGGCTGAAGACGTCGGCGAGGACAGCGAGATCGTCGCCGAGATCAAGGGTCTGCTGGACAGCCGCATCCGCCCCGCTGTGGCCCAGGACGGCGGCGACATCCTGTTCGATCACTTCGATCTGGAAACCGGCGTGCTGCGTTTACGCATGCGTGGCGCCTGCTCGGGTTGCCCCTCCTCCTCGGCCACCTTGAAGTCCGGCGTCGAGCAGATGATGCGCCACTACATCCCCGAAGTGACCAGCGTCGAGCAGGTGATTTAAGGGCGCTACCGCTGTGGGTGCGGTCGCTCTCATGTTTGGGCGCTACCGCTCGCCGCGCGGCGGCTCTCTGCTTGAGCGCGCGAAGCGCCAGGCCGCGTCGGGTCGGGAGATCCCGAAGGGTCGACGACCGCGGCCCACAAGAACGCTCGCGTCGGGTCGAAAAGGCGGAGCCTTTTGACCGCGGCCCCCAAAAATGATGTTTCACATGAAACACTATCGTCCGAACGGGCCGTGGGGCATGATCGCCGCATGGCCCGCTTCAATTCCAATGAGGACGTCGGCGCCGAGGGACGCGCCCTCGGCGAGGCCCTGTCCGCCCTGCGCCGCGAGCGCGGGTTGAGCCAGGCCGAGGCCGGTCAGAGGATCGGCATGACCAGCCAGGGCTGGGGCCTGTACGAGGCCGGCAAGCGCCCCGGTCTATTCCGCCCCGACGTGCAGCGGCGCCTGACGGGCGCTCTGGACGCCACGCCCGAGGATCTGGCGCTTCTGATCGGCGCCGCCCCTGCCCCTCAGCCTAAACCCAGTGTTGACGGCCTTCAGGCGCGCGGTCGCGCCTTTGAAGCCGCGCCGGTCTCCAAGCGGCGGCTGCAACTCTCCACCGACGACCTAGCCCCCTGGGCAGCAGCCGGGACGGTGCTCGAGTACGCACCAGGCCGCTGGCCGCGCCGGGATCAGGGCTGTGTCATCGAGATGGACGACGGCTCTCTGCGGGCGCGCCTCTACGTCCGGTCTGACGAGGCGGAACTGGTGGTGCGCGGCGCCGGCGCCCTGCTGACCATCGAGCGAATTCCGCGCGCCCAGGCCCGCGCCGTCTCGGCGGTCGTCGCGCGCCTGGATGAATGATGAAACGAAACAGTTGTGTTTCATTGGGCTTCATGAAACTCTGCGGTCGTCATCGTCAGGGAGACGCCGCCCATGAACCGCCGTACTCAGGATATCGACGCCGTCGTGGGCTTGCGGATGGCGGCGCGCCGTTCGGCACTGGGCCTGTCGCAGACTGCCCTGGCCGTGCAACTGGGCGTCAGCTTCCAGCAGATTCAAAAATACGAAAAGGGCGCCAACCGCGTCTCGGCCTCACGCCTGCATCAGGTCGCGACAGTCCTGGGCTGTTCGGTGGCTGACTTCTTTCCGCCGCGGACGGACGACGCCGATCCGATGGCGGGACTTCATGCCCTGACCGCGACAGCGGACGGACGCGCCCTGGCCGAGGCCTTTCCGCGCATCGCCGATCCGGCGGTGCGTCAGGCGGTGACACGTGTGGTCGCGGCGCTGGCGTCGGCCTGATCGCCCCGATAGGAAGGCCGCGATGAGAGTTCTGATCGTGGATACGGCGCTGGGCGCCTGTACGGCCGCCGTGGTCGAGGGCGGGCGTCTGCTGGGCCTGCGCACCGAACTGATGACCAAGGGCCATCAGGAGCGTCTGGCCGGCATGACTCGCGACGCTGTGGCTGACGCGGGCGGCGGCTTCGGCGCGCTTGACCGGATCGGCGTCACCGTGGGGCCGGGGTCCTTCACCGGCCTGCGCGTCGGTTTGGCCTTTGCGCAGGGTCTGGGCGCGGCCCTGGCTCGTCCGGTCGTCGGCGTCTCGACGCTGGACGCCCTGGCCGGCTCGGTCGAGGCCGGGGGTCTGGTCGCCGCCGTCATCGACGCCCGCCGGGGTCAGGTCTATGCGCGCCTGTTCCGCGACGGCATCGCCCTGGGCGCGGCCGAGGCCCTGCCGCTGGACGTCGCCGTTGAACGTATTCTCGAGGCGGGCGCCGCGCCGACCCTGGTCGGATCGGGCGCGGTGCTGTTGAGCGAGACCTTCCCTGATCGTCTCGGAAAGGCCGTCTCGGAGCCGCTGGCGGCGCCGACGTCTGAGGCCCTGGCCCGGCTGACCGCCGCCGCCGATCGGGCGAACGCCCCGCCCCGCCCTCTTTATCTGCGCGCGCCCGACGCCACCCCGCCCAGCCGGCTGCCGGGCCAGCCGCGCCCGCCCGCATCGTGACCGAGACCCTCGCCGCCCTCCACGCCGAGGCCTTCGAGACGCCGTGGGACGCCGCCTCGTTGGCGGCCCTGCTGGCCTCGCCGGGCGTCTTCGCGGTTGAGGAAGCGGACGGCTTCATCCTGATCCGGGTCGTGGCCGACGAGGCGGAAATCCTGACCTTGGCCGTGCGGCCCGCCGCCCGCCGCAACGGCCTGGGAGGGCGTCTGGTCGAGACCGCCGTGGTGCGCGCGGCGGCGCTGGGGGCCGAGCGGATGTTCCTGGAAGTGGCCGAGGACAATGTCGCCGCCCGCGCCCTCTACGCCCGCACGGGGTTCACCGAGGCGGGGCGTCGTCGCGGATATTATGCGCGTCCGGATGGAAGTCGCGAGGACGCCCTGGTGCTGGGGCTGAACTTTTCTCGACAGCTTCCATAAGGCGACGGCTCAGCCTATCCTCCGGCCCATGGAACGGATCGAGAAACTTTGCGCCGACCGCGGCATGCGTATGACCGAACAGCGGCGCGTGATCGCCCGCGTGCTGTCGCAGGCCGAGGATCACCCTGACGTCGAGGAGCTGTACCGCCGCGCCTCGGCCATCGATCCGCATATCTCGATCGCCACCGTCTATCGCACCGTGCGCCTGTTCGAAGAGGCGGGCGTAGTCGAGAAGCATGACTTCGGCGACGGTCGCAGCCGGTATGAAGAGGCGGGCGACGACCACCACGACCACCTGATCGACACCAAGACCGGTGAGGTCATCGAGTTCTTCGACGCCGAGATCGAGCGTTTGAAGACTGAGATCGCCAAGCGTCTGGGCTTCGAACTGGTCGGTCACAAGCTGGAGCTCTACGGCCACGCGATCGAGGGCGTCGAGCCGGGCGAACGCGAGGGTCTGATCTACAAGCGTCACGCCGCGCGCGTCGAACCCACGGACAGCTGAGCCTGCGTCTGATCGCCTTGCCGTCGTCGGTTTCGGCGATCATAAGCCGGGCATGACTGATACGCTCGAAAAGCTCGTGGAAACGGCGGATGGCGCGGCTGCTTCGGCGGCGCCCAAACGCCTGTTCATCAAGACCTACGGCTGTCAGATGAACGTCTATGACTCGGAGCGTATGGCCGACGTCCTGCGCCCCCTGGGTTATGCGACCACGGACGCGCCCGAAGGCGCCGACTTCGTCATCCTCAATACCTGCCACATCCGCGAACGGGCCGCCGAGAAGGTCTATTCCGAGCTGGGCAAGCTGAAGCAGATGCGCGAGCGCAAGGTTGCGCGCGGCGACGGCGGCATGACCATCGCCGTCGCCGGCTGCGTCGCCCAGGCCGAGGGCGAGGAGATCATGAAGCGCCAGCCGGCGGTCGATCTGGTGGTCGGACCCCAGGCCTACCACCAGCTGCCGGAACTGCTGACCCGCACGGCGCGGGCGCGCGGCGAGCGCATCGGCGCCGACTTCGCCCCGCATGAAAAGTTCGACGCCCTGCCTGCCGCGCGCGGCGGCGACGGCCCGACCGCCTTCCTGACGGTGCAGGAGGGCTGCGACAAGTTCTGCACCTTCTGCGTCGTGCCCTATACGCGCGGCGCCGAGTGGTCGCGCCCGGTGGCGGCGGTCCTGGCCGAGGCTCGCGCCCTGGCCGACCGAGGCGTGCGCGAGGTCACCCTGCTGGGCCAGAACGTCAACGCCTATGACGGCGAAGGACCGGACGGAAAGCCGTATACGCTGGCGCGTCTGGCCTACGCCCTGGCCGAGATCCCGGGTCTGGACCGCATCCGCTACACGACCAGTCACGCCAACGACATGTCGGATGACCTGATCGCCGCCCACGCCGATCTGGACGCCCTGATGCCCTATCTGCACCTGCCGGTTCAGGCCGGGTCTGACCGGGTACTGCGGCTGATGAACCGCAAGCACGGGCGTCAGAAATACATCGACCTGATCGCTCGCATCCGTGCGGCCCGGCCCGACATGGCCATCGCCGGCGACTTCATCGTCGGCTTCCCCGGGGAGACGGATCGCGACTTCGAGGACACCCTCGATCTGGTGCGACAGGTCACCTATGCGGGGGCCTTCAGCTTCGTCTATTCGCCGCGTCCCGGCACGCCCGCCGCGACCATGGCGGGCCAGGTCGAGGAGGCCGTGGCGCTGGAGCGGCTGCACCGGCTTCAGGCCCTGCTGTTCGAACAACAGACTGTGTTCAACGCCGCCCAGGCGGGCAAGACCCTGAAGGTCCTGTTCGAAAAGAAGGGCCGGTATGACGGTCAGGCCATCGGCCGCTCGCCCTATCTCCAGGCAGTCCACGTCGATAGCGCGGATCATCTTCTGGGCCAGATCGTTCCGGTCGAGATCGTCAGCGGCGCCCAGAACAGTTTGAACGGGCGCCTCGTCGATCAAGGCACTATCTAGCTCGACACGCCTCCGACGAGGCGGCTTATTATTCTGCGTCCCTCAAGCAGCCTCATCCCGCCGGACGAGGCGTTAGGGACCCCAAGAAACGGCCCCTCAAGCAGCCTCGCTCCGCGAGCGAGGCGTTAGGGGCCCAAAAAAGGAAACCTATGGCGCGAGAGTCCGAGTTCCTGTCCCTGAGCGATCAGGCCTTGCGGGCCGTGATCGGCCCCAACAGCCGCCACGTCGCCCTGATCGAAGACGCCTTCAAGGTGCTGGTCGAGGCGCCGGGCGGGGGCGTGTCGATCAACGGCTCGGCGCGGGACCGGGCCCAGGCCAAGCGCGTCGTCGTTGTCCTGGCGACGCGGGCGGATACGGGCGCCGAGATCACCGAGGCCGACGTGCGCATGGCCCTGGGGGCCGCCGTAGCGCAGCCGCGCGCTGATCAGGGCCGGGTCGTGCCGGACGCCATCGCCCTGCCGGTTGGCCGACGCGGCGCGATCGCGCCCAAGACGGCGGCCCAGGCCCGCTATCTGGACCTGCTCAGCCGCTGCGAACTGACCTTTGGCGTTGGACCGGCTGGCACGGGCAAGACCTTCCTGGCGGCGGCCTATGGCGCGAGCCTGCTGCGGCGCGGCCAGGTGGACCGGCTGGTCATCACCCGCCCGGCGGTCGAGGCGGGCGAGAAGCTGGGCTTCCTGCCGGGCGATCTGAACGAGAAGGTCGACCCCTATCTGGCCCCGATCTGGGAGGCGCTGAACGACATTCTCGGCGTCGAGGACGTGCGTCGTCGCCGCGAGAAGGGCGAGATCGAAGCCGCCCCCATCGCCTTCATGCGCGGCCGCACCCTCAGCCACGCCTTCATCATCGTCGACGAGGCGCAGAACACCTCGCGGCTGCAGATGAAGATGGTCCTGACCCGCCTGGGTGAAGGCGCCCGCATGGTCGTCACTGGCGACCCGTCGCAGATCGACCTGCTGAACCCGCGCGATTCCGGCCTGCGCCATGCCCTGCGCATCCTCGAGGACGTGAAGGGGGTAGGCGTTCAGGCCTTCAAGGCCGAGGATGTGGTGCGTCACGCCATGGTCGAGCGTATCGTGCGCGCCTATGACGCCGATGCGGCGCGGGGGCGGCCCGCCGCCGATCTTGAGGACGACGCAGACTGATGATCGAGATCGAGGTCGAGGACGCAGCCTGGACGGCTGCCCTGCCTGATGTGGACGCTGTGGTGCTGCGCGCGGCGACGGCGGCGCTGGGCGCGGTCGAGGGCGACGTGGTGCTGCTGCTGACCGACGACGCCGGGGTGCAGGATCTGAACGCGCGCTTCCGCGACAAGGATCGGCCGACCAATGTCCTGTCCTTCCCGGCGGCTGAGAGCGCCTTTCCGCATCTGGGCGACGTGGTGCTGGGCTATGCCTATTGCGCCGCCGAGGCCGAGACCCAGGGCAAGACCCTCTCCGATCATCTGAGTCATCTGGTCGTCCACGGGGTGCTGCACCTCTTGGGCCGCGACCATGAAGACGAGGCCGAGGCCGAGGAGATGGAGGCCGAGGAGCGCGAGATCCTGGCCGCGCTCGGCGTCGCCGATCCCTACGCCATCGAACACGAGGCTGATGCATGAACGACCGTTTGTCGGCCCTTTGGGGGGGCGTGCTGACGAACCGCTGGGGACGGATCGCCCTGGCCCTGCTGGCCGGCGCCGCCGCCGCCCTGGCGCATCCCCCGTTCGGCATCCTGCCGGGCCTGCTGGGCTATCCGCTGCTGATGCTGCTGGCCGAACGGTCGCGCACGGTGAAGGGCGGCTTCTGGGTCGGCTGGCTGGCCGGATTTTCTTACTTCTTCATCGGCTGCTGGTGGGTGGCCGAGGCCTTCCTGGTCAACAAGGATCAGGCCTGGATGGCGCCCTTCGCCGCCAGCCTTTTGCCCATGGGACTGGGGCTCTTCTTCGGCGCGGCCACGGCTCTCTATCGTCGCTTCGCCCCGCAAGGCGTGCGGCGGGTCCTGCTGTTTGCGGCCCTGTTCGCCATGCTGGAATGGTTGCGAGGCCATGTCCTGACCGGCTTTCCCTGGAACCCGACCGGGGCCAGCTGGCAGGCGGGTTCGGCCATGTCGCAGTTCGCCTCGGTGGCCGGCGTCTATGGCTTGGGGCTGGTTACGCTGGCGGCGGTTTCGGCCCTGGGTCTTCTGGCGAGCGGCGGCCCGCGTCGTCCGCGCCTGATCGCCGCCGGTCTGGGCGTCGCGGTTCTCGCGGGCCTGTTCGGCTTCGGCGCCCTGCGCTTGTCGTCGGCTGAGCGCGTGGACGGCCCGACCCTGGTGCGTCTGGTTCAGGCCGACATTCCGCAAGAATCCAAATGGTCGCCCGAGGCCTATCAGGCCATCGTCGATCGCTACGTCGCCCTGACGGCCCAGCCGGGGGCCGCCCTGCCCGACGTGGTTGTCTGGCCCGAGGGCGCCCTGCCCGCCACGGCCAACGACGTCTTCAACTCCCCGGACGCCCAGGCCATCGCCGGCGCCCTTCAGACGGGTCAAACCCTGCTGATGGGCATCAGCCGCGGTGAGGCGGACCCGACCGCCGAGGGCGGCGCCCGCTACTACAACAGCCTGTTCGCCCTGCATGACGAGGGCGCGGCGGGCCTGCGGATCGGGGCCATCTACGACAAGCACCGTCTGGTGCCCTTCGGCGAATACCTGCCCATGGGCCGTCTGATGAGCCAGATCGGCGTACGCAGCCTGGTCCACGTCCCGTCCGACTTCAGCGCCGGGCCCAAGCCAGCGCCGATCAGCCTAGTCAATGCGCCGAACGTCCAGCCGCTGATCTGCTATGAAAGCCTCTATCCGGGCTTCACCCCGGCCAGCGGCGCGACGCGCCCGGCCTGGATCGTCAATGTCTCCAACGACGCCTGGTTCGGCGCCACCTCGGGTCCGCGTCAGCACCTGAACCTGGCCAGCTATCGCGCCATCGAGACGGGTCTGCCCATCGCCCGCGCCACGCCCACCGGCGTCTCGGCCATGATCGACCCCTGGGGCCGCATCGTGGACGGCAAGCGGCTGGACCCGGGCCATGCCGGGGTCATCGACGTGCGCCTGCCCGAACCGGCGGCCCCGACCCTTTATGGCCGCTGGGGCGACGGCCTGTTCGGACTGCTGTTGGTGCTTATGTTGGGCGGCGGTTTATCCTGGCGACGGCGCAAGGCGCTTGCATGACCAAGATGGACGACGAGGAACGCGAAGACCTCAAGCGAACCCGTCACATCGACGAGCCCTTGGGCGCGCGCCTGCGCGCCCTGCGAGAGGATCGCGGTCTTACGCAGGCCCAGATGGGTCATGAGCTGGGGATTTCCGCCAATCAGTGGGGGCGGCACGAAAGCGGCAAGAACCGTGTCCCGGCGGCGCGGCTTTGGCAGTTCTGCAAAGTGATGAACGTCGATGTGGCCGCCATCTACGAAGGGCTGCCTTTCCAGATTCTGCGGGACGGCGAATACAGCGTCGCGGGAATGGGAGAAAGAGAATGGGCCCCGGGCCTGGCCGGGCATCCGGCGGAGGCGGCGCCCCAACCCCTGGTGCAACGGATCGGCGCCGTCGTGCGGCAGCTCCCCGAAGCGCGTCAGCGCACGGCGCTCGCGATTGTTCGAGCGCTGAAGGGCGAAGAAGAAGGGTGAGCGGACTGTAGGGGGGGCGCCTGCACCCCCATCACGCGAATTGTCGTGACACCGCTGGCTATCCGTCGCATTTCGGGACAATTGAGAAATTGAGTTCGGCGTAGTTTTTAGGCGAGAACGCACGATGGTCAGAGGCTCGGCAGAGGACGGTCCCCATCCGGTAGACCGTCACGTCGGTCGGCGGGTTTGCGACAAGCGCATCGCTCTCGGCTATAATCAAAGCGATCTGGGGCGGGCTCTGGGCCTGACCTTCCAGCAGATTCAGAAGTACGAGAAGGGCGCCAACCGCATCTCGGCCTCCAAGCTCTGGGACATCGCTCGCTTCTTCAAGGTCGATATCAGCTACTTTTTCGAGGGCCTGACGACACCGGCTCCGGGCATGGCCGAGGGCGAGGGCGAGGCCTTCGTGCATGACTTTCCGACCACGCGCCAGAGCATCGAGATCGGTCGTCTGGCGCCGCGTTTGTCGGTACGGCAGCAGAAGCTGATCCTGGACATGATGCGGGAAATGGCCGGCTCCGAGAGCGTCGCCGAAAAGGGCTAGGACGACCAGGCTCGGAATTGAAAAGGCGCGGATCGCTCCGCGCCTTTTTTGCTGTCTGCTGTCCTCTGGGATCAACCAGCCAGGGCGGCTTCCGAGGCCACGATGCGGCTGGCGGCGTGGACCACGGCGCCGATGCGCAGGGCGGCCTGGACCTGAAGGTTGGGCACGCCGTGCTTGCGCAGTTCGCCTTCGTGGGCGTCAAGGCAGGCGCCGCAGCCGTTGATGGCCGAGACGGCGGTGGACCACAGCTCGAAGTCCAGCTTCTCGACGCCCGGGTTGGCGATGACGTTCATGCGCAGCTTGGCCGGCAGGGTCGTGTACTCGTTGTTCTTCATCAGGTGCAGCGAGCGGTAGTAGATGTTGTTCATGCCCATGATGGCGGCGGCGGCCTTGGCCGCGGTCAGGGCCTCGGGCGACAGGACGGTCGCGGCCTGGGCCTCGATGGCCTTGACGACCGGGGCGACGCCGATGGCGTGGGCCGAGGCCAGGAAGCAGCCCCACTTCTGCTGGTCGTTCAGCACGGTCTCATTGGCCAGCGAGGACAGGTTCAGCGAGATGTCCTTGGCGTAGGCCGGGATCATTTCACGCAGGGCGTCGATGGACATGGAAACTTCCTTCAGATCAACGGCGCCGCTTGCGCCGGACACAATATGGGGAGGGCCGACGCCCCCGTCAGGGCTGGGCGTCGGGCATGAAAAAGGCGGCGACAGTCGCCCGCCGCCGCCTCTTCCAGAGGGGGCGGCCCGAACCCTACAAACGCGGTCCGGGCCGTACCTGGGCCAGTACTTAAGCGGCCAGGGTCTCGCCGCCGACCGGGCGGTTGCAGGCGCACAGTTCGTCGGTCTGCAGGGCGTCGACGACGCGCAGCGTGTCTTCCGGCGAACGGCCGACGTTCAGGTTGGTGACATAGACGTGCTGGACGACATTGTGCGGATCGACGACGAAGGTGGCGCGCAGGGCGACGCCGTTTTCTTCGTCCAGGATGCCCAGGTCGCGCGCGAGCTTGCCGCCGGTGTCAGCGAACTGCCAGATGGGCAGCTTGTTCAGGTCAGCGTGGTCGCGGCGCCAGGCCAGCTTGACGAACTCGTTGTCGGTCGAACCGCCGAGTACGACGGTGTCGCGGTCTTCGAAGTCCTTGCCCAGCTTGGCGAAGGCGGCGATTTCGGTCGGGCAGACGAAGGTGAAGTCCTTCGGGTAGAAGAAGATGACCTTCCACTTGCCGTCAAAGCTGTCCTGCGTCAGCGTTTCAAACGCGGAGACGCCGTTTTCTTCATGGTCGTTGAAGCCCGGCTTCACGCCAGTGATCTTGAATTCAGGCAGTTTTTGACCGACGCCCAGCATAGTGGAGCTCCATTCTGACAATATAAGACAGGCGGCGACGCAGGGAGGCGCATCGCCGTTGGGCTTCAGATGGGGGGTGGGGCCGCGGAAGTCAAATCGATGATTTCACAATCACGAATAGATTTTCATTATGGAAGGGCGGTGGACGCCAAGCATGTCTGTTCGGGATGGCTATAAATTTTCCTGCTGAATGACCCAAAGTTTATCGATTTTCCTTTGGCGTCGAAGCGGGCGTAGGCTCCTCGAAACAATCGGCCAACAGGAGGAAAACCATGGACGGACAAGCAGGCGGCCCCACCCCTCTTCACGATCCCAGCAAGGAGCCAGCCGCGCTGCGCTCGCTTCTGGGGCGCACCAACCGCGACTGGTGGCCCAACCAGATCGCGATGGACATCCTGCATCAGCAGGGCAAGTCGGGCGACCCGATGGGCGAAGGCTTCGACTACGCCGAGGCGTTCAAGTCCCTGGATCTGGCCGCAGTCAAGCGTGACCTGACCGCCCTGATGACCGACAGCCAGCCTTGGTGGCCGGCGGACTATGGTCACTACGGCCCCTTCTTCATCCGCATGGCCTGGCACTCGGCCGGCACCTATCGCACCGGGGACGGGCGCGGCGGCGCCGGCGCGGGCCAGCAGCGCTTCGCCCCGCTCAACTCCTGGCCGGACAACGGCAACCTGGACAAGGCGCGCCGCCTGCTGTGGCCGATCAAGCAGAAGTACGGCGCCAAGCTATCGTGGGCCGACCTGATGATCCTGGCCGGCAATGTCGCCATCGAAAGCATGGGCGGCCCGGTCTTCGGCTTTGGCGGCGGCCGCGCCGACGTCTGGGAGCCCGAGAAGGACGTCTATTGGGGCACGGAAGAGAACTGGGTCGGCGACGAAGCCAACCAGACCCGCATCCAGCCCGACAAGGGCATGGCCCTGGAAGACCCCCTGGCCGCCATCCAGATGGGCCTGATCTATGTGAACCCCGAAGGCCCCGGCGGCGTGCCCGAAGCCCTGGCCTCGGCCCGCGACATCCGCGAGACCTTCGCCCGCATGGGCATGAACGACGAGGAGACGGCCGCCCTGACCGCGGGCGGCCACACCTTCGGCAAGGCCCACGGCGCCGGCGACGCCTCCAAGGTCGGCGTCAGCCCAGAGGGGGCCGACATCGCTCAGCAGGGCCTGGGCTGGATCTCGGGCCACGAAAGCGGCATCGGCGACCACACCATCACCTCGGGCATCGAGGGCGCCTGGACCCCCACGCCGATCACCTGGGACATGACCTATTTCGACATGTTGCTGGACCACGACTACGAACTGGTCCGCAGCCCGGCGGGCGCCAAGCAGTGGCAGCCGGTGGGCAATCCGCCGGAGACCCTGGCCCCGGCGGCCCATACGCCGGGCAAGCGCGTGCCGACGATGATGACGACCGCCGACATGGCCTTCAAGATCGACCCGATCTATCGCCCGATCATGGAGCGGTTCCGCGCCGATCCGGCCTATTTCGGCGACGCTTTCGCCCGCGCCTGGTTCAAGCTGTGCCACCGCGACATGGGCCCCAAGGCCCGCTATCTCGGCCCGGACGTGCCGGCTGAGGACCTGATCTGGCAAGACCCGATCCCGCCCCACACCGGACCGGCCCTGTCGGATGCCGACGTCAAGGTCCTGAAAGACATCATCGCGGCGTCCGGCCTGTCGGTCGCCGATCTGGTCTCGACGGCCTGGGCGGCGGCCGTGACCTTCCGCGGCTCGGACCATCGCGGCGGCGCCAACGGCGGGCGTCTGCGCCTGGCCCCGCAAAAGGACTGGGACGTCAACGAACCGGCCCGGCTGGCGCGGGTGCTGAAGGTCTATGAGGAGATCAAGGGCGGCTTGAGCCTGAACGTCTCCATCGCCGACCTGATCGTCCTCGGCGGGGTCGTCGGCGTCGAACAGGCGATCAAGGCGGCCGGTCATGATGTGGCGGTGCCCTTCACGCCCGGCCGCACCGACGCCTCGCAGGAGCAGACCGACGTCGACGGTTTCAAGGTGCTGGAGCCTCGCGCCGACGGCTTCCGCAACTATCTGCAGGTCCGCTTCAACGTCCCGACCGAGGAGCTGCTGATCGACCGGGCGCAACTGCTGGGTCTGACGGCGCCGCAGATGGCGGTGTTGGTCGGCGGCTTGCGGGTTCTGGGCGCCAACCACGGCGGATCGAAACACGGCGTCTTCACCGACCGTCCGGGCCAACTGACCAACGACTTCTTCGTCAACCTGCTGGACATGAGGACCGGCTGGAAACAGGTCGACGGCGAGGGTGACGAGACCTTCGTCGGCACGGATCGTCTGACCGGCGAACAGCTGTGGACCGCCACCCGCACCGACCTGGTGTTCGGCTCCAACGCCCAGCTGCGCGCCCTGTCCGAGGTCTATGCCTCGGCTGACGCGGGCGAGAAGTTCGTGCGGGACTTCGTCGCCGCCTGGACCAAGGTGATGAACGCCGACCGCTTCGATCTGCACTAGGCGCAAAGGAGGCGCCGCAGCCCGGCGGGCTCGCGGCGCCTTTATTCATCAATGGTTTCGATTGTCTTTGAAAACACGATAGAGCGCGCCTATGTGGGGCGGATGCTTCCCACCCTGCGACAGCTCCACTATCTCAAGCTCCTGGCCGAACACGCCTCGTTCAGCCGCGCCGCCGAGGCGGCCCACGTCAGCCAGCCGGCCCTGTCGGCGGGGGTGCAGGAACTGGAGAAGATCCTGGGCGCCCCGGTGGTCGAGCGCACGCGCGGCGCGGTGCAACTGACCGCCGTCGGCGCCGAAGCGGTCAAGCGCGCCGAAGACGTCCTGGCCCGCACCGAGGACCTGGTCGAGGCGGCCAAGAACGCGGGCAAGCCCCTGTCGGGCCGCTTCCGTCTGGGGATCATCCCCACCGTCGCCCCCTTCCTCCTGCCCCGCGCCCTGCCCGGCCTGCGAGACCAGTATCCGGCCCTGCGCCTCTTCATCCGCGAGGACCTGACCCCGCGCCTGATCGCCGGGCTGAAGGCCGGGCAACTCGACGCCGCCGTCATCGCCCTGCCCTATGAGGCGCCGGGCATCGACCACGCCCGCATCGGCGACGACGAGATTCTGGCCGCCGCCCCGGTCGGCCACCCTCTGGCGGGCCTCGGTCCCATCCCCGAGGGGATGCTGAAGTCCGACGACCTGATCCTGCTGGAGGACGGCCACTGTCTGCGCGATCAGGCGCTGGCGGCGGTCAATATCGAGGCCCCGCGCGGCGAGGACGTCTTCGCCGCCACCTCCCTGCACACCCTGGTCCAGATGGTCTCCGCCGGCCTGGGCGTCAGCTTCCTGCCGCAGATGGCCGTGACCGCAGGGCTGGCCGACAACCCCGGCGTCGTCGTCCGCCCCATCTCCGCCGACGCCCCCCGCCGCGAGATCGTCGTCGCCTGGCGCGCCGGCTCCAGCCGCGCCGCCGAAGCCCGCCTGCTGGCCGAGGCCCTCAAACTCGACTAGGCGGCGAGGCGCCGCGGCCCCTTGGCCGCCATGCCGTCCTCTCGCCCCGCCCCACCCACCGCCGTCATCCTCGGGCTTGACCCGAGGATCCAGCGTGGCAGCGCGCTCGACCTTTCCGGCGTCTCGTAGGCGGATGACCCGATCCTCGGGTCAATCCTGAGGATGACGGCCAGCAGCTCAATGCGGATTTGCAGTCAGGTAGGCTGAGGGCCAATGTCCGAGGATGACACCTAAGACCAGCTACGACGCGCTTTTGGACGAAGTCTGCATAACGTGGGGCTTCTGCGGATGTGTGAAGAACGACAAGCCGCTCCATGTCGACGACTTCATCCCTCCCTCCGGGCCTGTAGCGGCGGATCAGTTCGTGGAGTGGGTGTTCCTAGCGGACAATATGAATCCGAACTCCGAACCAGAGAAGTGGCGGGGTCAAAAGGATGCGATTAGGGCTGCATTTGTTGAGCATATGGGCGGAGAGGTCGTTGACGCCGAACGCTTGTGCTGAGGGCTGAACGCCCTCGCCCCCAAACAAGAAGGCCGGCGGATCGCTCCGTCGGCCTTCTAATTTCAGACGACTGCCTGAGACCTATTCAGCCTCGCCGCGCGCCAGGTTGCGCAGGACGTAGGGCATGACGCCGCCGGCCTTGAAGTAGTCCAGCTCGGTCTGGTTATCGATGCGGCAGCGGACCGGGAAGCGGGCCATCTTGCCGTCCGACGGACGGAACATCTCGACCCACAGGTCCTGACGCGGCTTCAGCTTGCCGATGTTGGCGTCGGTCAGACCGCGGATGGTGACGATCTCTTCGCCGGTCAGGCCCAGCTTGGCCCAGCCGTCCTGCTTGAACTGCAGCGGAACCACGCCCATGCCGACCAGGTTCGAGCGGTGGATGCGCTCGTAGCTTTCGGCGATGACGGCGCGAACGCCCAGCAGGCGGGTGCCCTTGGCTGCCCAGTCGCGCGACGAGCCGGTGCCGTATTCCTTGCCGGCGAAGACGACCAGAGGACGGCCTTCCGACTGGTAACGCATGGCTGCGTCATAGATCGACATCGTGTCTTCCGAGGGGAAGTGCTTGGTGACGCCGCCCTCGATGTCGGGGGTGATCTTGTTGCGGATGCGGATGTTGGCGAAGGTGCCGCGCATCATGACTTCGTGGTTGCCGCGGCGGGCGCCGTAGCTGTTGAAGTCCAGGGCGTCGACGCCGTGGTTGGTCAGATAGACGCCGGCGGGCGAGGCCTTCTTGATCGAACCGGCCGGGCTGATGTGGTCGGTGGTGATCGAGTCGCCGAAGATGCCCAGGATGCGGGCCTCGACGATGTCGGTGACCGCCGAAGGCTCCATCGACAGACCCTCGAAATAGGGCGGGTTGGCGACGTAGGTCGACTTGTCGTCCCATTCATAGGTCTGACCGCCCGTGACCTTGATGGCCTGCCAGTGCTTGTCGCCCTTGAAGACGTCCTTGTAGCGCTTGGCGAACATGGCCGGGGTGACGGACTTCTTCTGGATGTCGGCGATCTCTTGCGAGGTCGGCCACACGTCCTTCAGGAAGACGTCATTGCCCTTCTTGTCCTGACCGATCGGGTCCTTGGTGATGTCGATGCGCATCGAACCGGCCAGAGCATAGGCCACGACCAGCGGCGGCGAGGCCAGGTAGTTGGCCTGGACGTCCGGGTTCACGCGGCCTTCGAAGTTGCGGTTGCCCGACAGGACCGAGGTCGCGACCAGGCCGTTGTCGTTGATCGCCTTCGAGATGGCCGGGTCCAGCGGGCCCGAGTTGCCGATGCAGGTGGTGCAGCCATAGCCGACCAGGTTGAAGCCCATGGCGTCCAGGTCTTTCTGGAGGCCGGCGTCGGTCAGATAGTCGGTGACGACCTGCGAGCCGGGGGCCAGCGAGGTCTTGACCCAGGGCTTGACCTTCATGCCCAGGGCATGGGCCTTGCGCGCCACCAGACCGGCGGCGATCAGGACGCTGGGGTTCGAGGTGTTGGTGCACGAGGTGATGGCGGCGATGACCACGTCGCCGTCGCCGACGGTGAACTTCTGGCCTTCGACGGCCACGCGGCCGGCGTCGTTCACGCGACCGAAGACGTCGGTCAGGGCGGTTTCGAAGGCCGGGGCGGCGGTGGTCAGCTCAACGCGGTCCTGCGGACGCTTGGGGCCGGCCAGCGACGGCACGACCGTCGAGATGTCCAGTTCCAGAACATCGGTGAAGACGGGGTCTTCCGAGGTTTCGTCGATCCACAGGCCCTGGGCCTTGGCATAGGCTTCGACCAGGGCGACGCGCGCCTTGTCGCGGCCCGTGGCCGTCAGATAGTCGATGGTGGCTTGGCTGACGGGGAAGAAGCCGCAGGTGGCGCCGTATTCCGGGGCCATGTTGGCGATGGTGGCCTGATCCTCGATGGTCATGCCGGCGATGGCGGGACCGAAGAATTCGACGAACTTGCCGACCACGCCCTTCTTGCGCAGCATCTGGGTGACGGTCAGGACCAGGTCGGTCGCGGTGGCGCCTTCCGGCATCTTGCCCGACAGCCTGAAGCCGATGACTTCCGGGATCAGCATGGGGATCGGCTGGCCCAGCATGGCGGCTTCGGCCTCGATGCCGCCGACGCCCCAGCCCAGAACGGCCAGGCCGTTGATCATGGTGGTGTGGCTGTCGGTGCCGACGACGGTGTCGGGATAGGCGACGGTCGTCTTGCCTTCGGTCAGGGTCCAGACGGTCTGGGCCAGGTTCTCCAGGTTCACCTGGTGGCAGATGCCGGTGCCGGGGGGCACGACGCGGAAGTTGTTGAAGGCCGACGACCCCCAGCGCAGGAAGTTGTAGCGCTCGATGTTGCGCTCATATTCGCGCTCGACGTTCTGGCCGAAGGCCTTGGCGTTGCCGAAGTGGTCGACCATGACCGAGTGGTCGATGACCAGGTCGACGGGGACCAGCGGATTGATCTTGGCGGCGTCGGCGCCCAGCTTGGCCATGGCGTCGCGCATGGCGGCCAGGTCGACGACGGCGGGCACGCCGGTGAAGTCCTGCATCAGCACGCGGGCCGGACGGAAGGCGATCTCGTGCTCGACGGCGCCCTTGTTCTCGATCCAGGCGGCGACGGCCTTCAGGTCGTCTTCGGTGACGGAGACGCCGTCTTCGTTGCGCAGCAGGTTCTCGAGCAGCACCTTCATCGAGCGCGGCAGACGGGAAATCCCGGCCAGACCGGCTTCCTCGGCGGCGGGAAGGCTGTAATAGGCGTACTTCTTGCGCCCGACCGAAAGGTCCTGACGGGTCTTGAGGCTGTCAATCGACGGCATGGAGAGGGTCCTCTGACAAACGCCGCCCGACAATTCGGTTGCGCCTTCGCGCGCTGGACGCCGGGGCACACAGGTCCCAGGCGCGCGCGGCGAAAGCCTGCTGCGGCGCTTGCGCGTATAGTCCTGTGCGCGGGAGCCGTCCATGTATCCACAACGTCCTCGTGGACATTGAGAGAGGTTCGCAAATCGGCGGGGCCATGCTGAAGACGGTCGACATCCAGTCCCTGAGCCTGTCGCGCGGCGAGCGTGTCCTGTTCCACGGCCTGTCGGTGCGGCTTCCGGCGGGCGAGGCCGTGGCCCTTACGGGGGCCAACGGGGCGGGCAAGACCAGTCTGCTGCGGGCTGTGGCGGGCTTTATCCGGCCCGATGCGGGCACGATCACATTTTCCGGCGGGCCGAATGCCGGACCCGGCTTGGACGGCGAGACGCTGGAGCCGGAGACCGCGCGACGCGACGGCGTCCATCTGCTGGGCCACCTCGAAGGCCTGAAGCCGACGCGGACGGCGCGTCAGGAGTTCGACTTTCAGACCGCTTGGCTGGGCGGGACCGGCGCGGCGCGCGAGGCGGCGGTCGCCCGGCTGTCGCTGAAGCCTCTGCTGGATCTGGAGACGAGGAAGCTGTCTGCGGGGCAGAAGCGGCGTCTGTCGCTGGCGCGGCTGATCGCGGCCCCCCGCGCTCTGTGGCTGCTGGACGAGCCCCTGGCCCCGCTGGACGAGCGCTGGCGCACGGTGGCCGCCGAGCTGATGACGGCCCATCTGGCGTCCGGCGGTATGATCCTGGCGGCGGTGCACGACCCCCTGCCTGTCCCGGCGCGCAATCTCGACCTCGGAGGCCTGGCATGAGGGCCGTCCGGGTCCTGTTCGGCCGCGAGCTGTCGCTGGCCTGGGGCGGAGGCGGCGGGCCTCTGCTGGCTTGCGGCTTCATGCTGTGCCTGACCGCCATCCTGCCGCTGGCGGCAGGTGGCGATCCGCGCGTCCTGGCCCCGGCGGCCTCGGGCGCCAGCTGGATGGCCCTGGCCCTGGCCTCGCTGCTGTCGCTGGAGCGGCTGTTCGAGCGCGATCTGGAAGACGGGGCGCTGGACCTCCTGGCGCTCGGCCCCCTGCCGCTGGAGGCGACGGTGGCGATCAAGGCTGTGGCGCAATGGCTGGCCACGGGCCTGCCGCTGGCGCTCGCGGCGCCCGTTGCGGCCCTGGCCCTGGGCCAGCCGGCGCACCTGATCGGCCTGACGGCGCTGGCGGCGGCCATCGGCGGTCTGGGCTTCGCCTTCACCGGGGCTCTCGGCGCGGCGCTGGCGCTCGGGGCCAGGCGCGGGGGGCTGCTGATCGCCGTGGTGGTCTTGCCGCTGTTCATTCCGCCGGTGGTGTTCGGCGCGGGCGCCCTGACGCGGGCGGCCAATGGTCAGGACCCGGCGTCGGCGTTGGCTCTGCTGGCCGCCTATGTCCTGTTCGCCATGGTCATCGCGCCGGTCGCCGGCGCGGCGGCGATCCGCAACGCTCAAGGTTAGCCTTCCTTTGCCGTCATCCCGGACAAGGCTCGCTGGCGAGCCGAAGATCCGGGACCCAGGCGGGGATGTTCTCGCGGGTGTCGATGACGTCCAGAGCCGACGCCTGGGTCCCAGATCGGCCTGGCGGCCGTCCGGGGATGACGGAGAGTTTTAACCGCGCGGCTTCAGCGTGACGTAGAGGGCGCCGTCGCCGCCGTGGCGACGGTGGGCTGAGGCGAAGCCGGACACTACGCCGCGCAGATGCGGCCCGGTCAGCCAATCGTGCACCGAGCTGCGGATCACCCCGCCGCCGCGCCGTCCCTGCCCGGTGATGACCAGAACCGAGCGCAGCCCCCGCGCCTGACAGCCCATCAAGAAACCGCGCAGCTGATCTTCGGCCTCGAACCGGCCGAAGCCGTGCAGGTCGATGCGGGCCTCGATGGGATCGCGTTCACGCGACAGGCGGCGCTGGCGGCGCGGTTCCAGTTCCTCGGGTGTCGGACGGGCGCGGGCCGGCGACGGCGTGGCCGGGGCCGTGAACCCGAGCGCCTCGAAGGTCGGCGTCTGATCGGGTGCATTGCGTTTCTTGCCCGCGACGCCGCGCGCGGGCTTGGCCGCCGCCGAGGCTGGCAGGGGCGCGGCCTCGGGATCAGGCATGACCGCGCCGGGTGTGACGCGCGCGGCCTTGCGGCGTGTGGGCGGGGTCACCGTCCCGGTCACGCGGGCCCAGATACGTTTGTCGTCGTCGGAAGAAGCGGGCGGGCCTTTCTTGGCCACCTCAGTCCTCGTTGTCGTCGAAGACGTCGCCCATGTCGGATCCTGGCCCGGGCTCATGGGCCAGCAGATCACCCGGTTGGCAGTCCAGTTCGCGGCATAGGGCGTCCAGTGTCGAAAAGCGCACGGCGCGCGCCTTGCCGGTCTTGAGGATCGACAGGTTGGCCACGGTCACGCCGACGCGGTCGGCTAGCTCCGTCAACGACATGCGCCGTTCGGCAAGGATTCGGTCGAGTTGGACGCGGATGGCCATGGGGTCAGCTTAACGTTTCCAGATCAGATCGTCAGTTCGGATTCGCGGCGTAGGCGCGCGCCTTCACGGAACACCTCCGCCAGAACAAAAACGACGAGGATGGAGAAGACGGGGGTGAGCAGGTCGCTGATCCCTTGCGGCTCCATGACGCCGGGCGCCAGGCGGGCGGCGACCAGGCCTTGCGCCATCCAGACGCCGCCGGTGACGATGGCCAGGATCAGGCCGATCTGGCGCAGGCGGCGCACATTATCGGGCTGGAAGGGGTCGCCGAGGGTCAGGGTGCGGAAAATCTTGCGCAGGCCGCGCAGGATCATCAGGAAGCCGCCGAAATAGGCGGTCATGGCCCCGACGCCGAACAGCAGCAGCGGGCGGGTCAACGGCATCTGACGACCATCGGCGCCGTCGCTGACGGTCACGTTCAGGTTGTCGATGGGAATGAAGATGGAGGCGATCCAGAGCAGCAGCAGCACGCCGGTGATCAGGGCCAGCAGGACATAGGCCACATCCAGCGCGATCTTCAGCAGGCTGGAGACGGAGCCGGGACCCAATGTTTTGAGCGGGGGGCGCAGCTTGCCGCCGGTCAGGCGCGACGCACTTTTCCCGATGGACGCCAGTTTCGGGAGGTGCATGAAGTCAGGTCTCAGGCCGGGGGGTTCAGGCGGCGATCGCCGCGCGGGGTCCGGCAGACCCTCACGCGGCGCTATTCTTCGCGGTGTTCATGTCGATCGTCAAAGCCCCCGATGCGATCCCGTGTGGGATCACAGGCTCTGGATCAGCAGGGCGACGGCGGCGGCGGGCAGGGAGGCCAGCAGAAGGGCGTTAAAGAAGCCGTGGCCGACGCGGTCCATCCAGATCGAGGTTTTCATCGCTTGCATCGTATCTCTCCGTGGTTGCACGATTTTCGTGCGTTTCTGTTGTGCCGCTGGGTGAACGTTGCGTTGTTTTCGCTTCGTTTGAACGGTGCGACCCCCGTTCTTGAGATTGAAGATAGGGGCGACCCCGTCGAAAAGCACGTTACATATCGTTTAACGATGTTAAACTTCCGCAATGCATCGGACGGGACTAAGGTGGCCCAATGAATCTCAAGCTGATCAAGGGGATGCGGCTGGTGGCCGCGACCCACAATCCCGGCAAGGCGCGCGAGATCGAAGCCCTGCTGGACGGAAATTACAGGATCGTCACGGCTGGCAGCCTCAACCTGCCTGAACCGGATGAGACCGAGAGCACATTCGTCGGCAACGCCATGCTGAAGGCCCGCCACGCCGCTGAGGCCTCGGGCGAGGTCTCGCTGGCCGACGACTCCGGCCTGTCGGTCGCGGCCCTGGACGGGGCGCCGGGCATTTTTTCGGCGCGCTGGGCCGGGCCGGGCAAGGACTTCGTCCTGGCTATGAAGAAGGTCGAGGAACGGCTGGAGGAGATCGGCTCCACCGATCGCCGGGCCTGGTTCACCTCGGCTCTGGCTGTGGCCTGGCCCGACGGCCCCTGCGTTGTAGTTGAAGGCCGCATTGACGGCGAACTGGTCTTCCCGCCGCGCGGCGATCGGGGCTTCGGCTATGACCCTATCTTCCGCCCCGACGGCTCGGACCTGACGTTCGGCGAAATGGACCCGGTCGAGAAGGACGCCATCAGCCACCGCGCCCTCGCCTTCGCCCGGCTCAAGGCGGCGCTGATTGACTGACTAACCATGGCCCTTCTCCCCACCGGGGGAGAAGGTGGCTCGCCCCCGGGCATCGCCTTCGGCGATCCCGAGGACAGGCTCCACGAGACGGATGAGGGGGACGTCAACTCCCTCCTCTACGAAGGCCCGAGATGCTCCACCCGCCCCCTCATCCGAGCGGCTCCGCCGCCCACCTTCTCCCCCGAGGGGAGAAGGGAGAATTGAGCGATACCCTCGCCCTTTACGTTCACTGGCCCTACTGCGCCCGCATCTGCCCCTATTGCGACTTCAACGTCGTGCGCGACCGGGGGCGGGTCGAGGAGCAGGCCGGGCTGGTCCAGGCCATCCTGGCGGACATGGAGGCGCAAGGCTCGCTGGTCGGGCCGCGCCGTCTGGCCTCGATCTTCTTCGGCGGCGGCACGCCCTCGCTGATGCCGCCCGAGGCCGTGGCGGCGGTGATCGCGCGGGCCAAGACGCTCTTTCCTCCCGCTGGCGAGATCGAGATCACGCTGGAGGCCAACCCCACCGACGCCGAGGCAGGCCGCTACGCCGAACTGGCCGCCGCCGGGATCAACCGCCTGTCGATGGGGGTGCAGTCGTTCGACGACGCTGCGCTGAAATTTCTCGGCCGCGACCATTCGGCGGCGGAGGCGCGTCGCGCGGTTCAGACGGCGGCTGCGGCCTTCCCGCGCCTGTCCATCGACCTGATCTACGCCCGACCGGGGCAATCCGTGGCCGACTGGACGGCGGAGCTGACCATGGCCCTGGACCTGGGGTTCGAGCACATCTCGCCCTATCAACTGACCATAGAGCCGACGACGGCCTTCGGCCGGGCCTTCGCGCGGGGTGCGCTGACCCCGCCTGACGAGGATCTGGCGGCGTCTCTCTATGAGGCCACGCAAGAGGTGCTCGAGGGCGCGGGGTTCGAGGCCTATGAGGTGTCCAACCACGCCCGCGACGTGGCGGCCCGGTCCAGCCACAACCTGCACGTCTGGCGCGGCGGCGACTATCTGGGCCTCGGTCCAGGCGCCCACGGACGACTGACTCTTGAAGGCGAGCGGACGGCTGTCGTCGCCCATCGCCGCATCGCCGACTATGTCGCCGGCGTCGCGGTGGGAACCCCCTGGGCCGAGCGCGAGAGGCTGGACGCTCAAGGCGCCGCCGAGGAACGGGTTCTGCTGGGCCTGCGCACCGTCGAGGGCGTGCCGCTGACGCTGCTGCACACCCTGGGCCTGTCGGAGACGGCCGGACCGCTCGCCGACTTGATCGCCGACGGCTTCCTCGGGCTGCAAGACGGCCGCGTCGCCGCCACGGCGCGAGGGCGGCCTCTGCTCGACGCCGTGCTGAAAGCCCTGCTGACCTAGGCGCGCGACCTAGACCCGAAGGGCCGGGGCTGGCAGGGTCGCGCCGATGTCAGACGCCTCCCTTTTCCCGCCGACCGCCCCGCCCGCGCGCTCTGTCGCGCCCGGCCTCTATCTGGTGGCCACGCCCATCGGCAACCTCCGTGACATGACGCTGAGGGCGCTCGATGTTCTGGCCGCCGCCGATCTTGTCCTGGCGGAGGACACCCGCGTCACGGCCAAGCTGCTGACCGCCTATGGTCTGCGCGCCAAGCTGGAGCGTTGCGACGACCACGCCTCGGCGCGCGCCGCCGAGATCGCCGTTGAGCGGCTGAAGGCGGGCGAGGTGGTGGCCCTGGTCTCGGACGCCGGCACGCCCCTGGTCTCGGACCCCGGCTATGTCGTGGCGCGCGCGGCCATCAACGCGGGCCTGCCGGTCCATCCCATTCCCGGCGCTTCCAGCCTGCTGGCCGCCCTCTGCCTGGCGGGCCAGCCCGCCGACCGGGTGCTGTTCGCCGGCTTCCTGCCGCCCAAGTCGGGGGCGCGAAAGACCATGCTGGAGGAGTTGCGCACCGGACGGCAAACCCTGGTCTTCTTCGAAAGCGGCCCGCGTCTGAAGGACAGCCTGACCGACATGGCCGAGGTGCTGGGCGACCGTCCCGCCGCCGTCACCCGCGAACTGACCAAACTCTATGAGGAGGCCGTGCGCGGCACCCTTTCGGAACTGGCCGTCGACCCGCGCTGCGACGCGCCCAAGGGCGAGATCGTCATCGTCATCGGCCCCGGCGAGGCCGAGGTCGCCAGCGCCGCCGACGCTGATGCGGCCCTGACCGAGGCCATGACCCGCCTGCCGCCCGGTGAAGCCGCCGCCGAGGTGTCCAAGGCGCTGAACCTGCCCCGCAAGCCCCTCTACAAGCGGGCGCTGGAAATGCAGGGCCGGGGGTGAAGCCCCGCCTGCGGCCTTCGCTGTCGCCGCCTCGGCCCCCAAAACGGGTAAAGTCGGGCTGGCGTCAGGCGTTGGGCGGACGGTCGCACCGACAGGGCCACGCCGCCGAATGGATCGCCGCCGTCTGGCTGATGCTCAAGGGCTACCAGATCCTGGCCTTTCGTCTGAAAGGCCGCGGCGGCGAGATCGACATCCTGGCCCGGCGCGGCCGCACCCTGGCGGTGGTCGAGGTCAAGCGGCGACGCACGATCGAGGCCGCCATCCTGTCGCTGGGGCCGGAACAGCACGGTCGACTGGCCGCCGCCGGACAGGCGCTGGCCCGCAGCCGCCCCTCGCTGCAGGGCCTGAACCTGAGGATTGATATGGTGGCGCTGGCTCCCGGACGATTTCCGCGTCATCTTTGCGGAGTGACGAGCACAGGAACGGACATCGCGTGACGCGCGACGAAGCCGAGATCATTCTGGCCCAGGCGGGAACCGCCGAGGACGACGGCTTTCCGCTGCTCGAATGCGCCATCGCCTGCGCTATCCACGACTATCCGTTCCGCGATCCCGAGCCGGTCCGCCTGCTGGCCGACCAGGCCGCCCAGAGGGTCAAGGAACGCGCCGCCAACGAAAGCCCCGACGACGCCCTGGCCGAGACCATGGCCTCGGACCTGCGGCTGAACGGCGACCTGCTGAATTACGACCACCCCGGCAACACCGACGTCATCGACGTGGCCGAGCGGAGACGCGGCCTGTCTGCGGCTCTGGTGGTCTTCTACCTCGACGCCGCGCGCCGCGCGGGGCTGAAGGCGGCGGCGGTGGACTTTCCCGGCCACATCCTGTTGCGGGTCGAGACGCCCGAGGGGCCGGTGGCGCTGGACCCCTTCAGCCAGGGCCGTCTGGTTTTGCCCAGCGAACTGACGCGGCGCGCCCTGCTGGCCGGTCTGACGCCGCACGTGGCCGATCGTCTGGACCTGCTGATGGCCCCGGTCAGCGACCGCAAGGCCCTGATCCGGTTGCAGAACGTCCTGTTCGCCCGCGCCCTGATGATCGAGGACTATGACGGCGCCGAACGCTCCGCCCTGCGCCGCGCCCTTCTGGATCCCGAGGATCACCGGCCCTGGCTGGACGTCGCCGCCGCCCGCGAGAAGCAGGGGGCGCTAACTGGCGCTCTGGATGCCCTGTCCCGCGCCCGCGCTGTCGACGGCCCCGCCGACGCCCATCGCGCCAGCATGGACCGGGTGCGGATGCGCCTGAACTAGCCCCGCTCGCTCCGCCGTCATCCTCGGGCTTGACCCGAGGATCGGACGAAGCGGCGCTCTCGACTTTTCCAGCGTCGCGCGGACGGACGGCCCGATCCTCGGGTCAAGCCCGAGGATGACGCTGAAAAGGCAAGGCGATGGTAAAGAGCGGCGCACGCCCTTGCGTCTGGGCTCCTCGCCGCGCATCTGCAAAGCTCAGACGCGTGAAAGGACTTCCATGCTCAAAGTCGCCATCCAGATGGATCCGCTCGAGGCGGTGAACGTCGAGTCCGACACCACCTTCCTGATGGCCCTGTCCGGTCAGGCGCGTGGCCACAAGCTGTGGATCTACGACTTCCGCACCCTGGCGCTGGACGAAGGCCGTCTGTTCTGCCGCGCCCGTCCGGTGACGGTGAACACGGTCCAGGGCGAGCACGCCGACTTCGGTCCTGAAGTGGTTCTCGATCTGGCCGAGGACGTGGACGTCATCCTGATGCGTCAGGACCCGCCCTTCGACATGGCCTATGTCACCGCCACCTATCTGCTGGAGCGCGTGCATCCGAAGACCCTGGTGGTCAACAATCCGGCCGAGGTCCGCTCGGCGCCCGAGAAACTGATCGCCACCCTCTTCCCCGGCCTGCAGCCGCCGACCCTGGTGTCCTCGGACCCGGTCGCCCTGGTCGACTTCCACCGCCGTCACGGCGATGTGGTGCTCAAGCCCCTGCACGGCGCCGCCGGTTCGGGCGTGGTGCGGCTGAAAGCCGACGATCCCAATCTGGAAGCCCTGATCGAGATCCACGCCGCCGGATCGCGCGACCCGCTGGTGATCCAGAAATTCATCCCCGCCGTGGCCAAGGGCGACAAGCGCATCATCCTGATCGACGGTGAGGCGGTCGGCGCCATCAACCGCATCCCGGCCAAGGATCAGGTCCGTTCCAACCTGCGCGTCGGCGGCACGGCGGCGCCGGTCGAACTGACCCCGCGCGACCTGGAAATCTGCGCCGCCATCGGCCCCCATCTGAAGGAACGCGGCCTGATCTTCGTCGGCATCGACGTGATCGGCGACTACCTGACCGAGATCAACGTCACCTCGCCCACCGGCGCCCAGCAGATGCTGAAGTTCTCGGGCGTCGACGCCACGGCCCTGATGTGGGACGTGATCGAGAAGAAGAAGGCCGAGGCGGTCTGAGATTGATCGCATAACGACGCTCTTGCAGTTGCTTTGAGTTCGTGATTTGTTCCCTTCCGGTCAGCGGGAGGGAGCCTATGGTCGCGCGGGTGGTGACGGTCGCTTTCGACGGGGTCGAGGCGCGGCGGGTCGATGTCGAGGTGCAGCAGGTGGCGACGCCCGCCGGGGCCTTCGCCATCGTCGGCCTGCCGGACAAGGCGGTGGCCGAGAGCCGCGAGCGGGTGCGCGGCGCCTTTGCGGGCATCGGCCTGGCCCTGCCGCCCAAGAAGGTCATCGCCAATCTGGCCCCCGCCGATCTGCCCAAGGAGGGCAGTCATTTCGACCTGCCCATCGCCCTGGCCCTGCTGGCCTCGATGGGGGTGATCGCGCCCGACGCCCTCGACGGATGGGCGGCCGTGGGCGAGCTGGGTCTGGACGGACGGATCGCGGCGGTGGGCGGAACGCTGCCGGCGGCCATGGCGGCCGGGGCCATGGGTCTGGGCCTCATCTGTCCCGAGGCCAACGGACCCGAAGCCGCCTGGGCCGGAGACGTGGCCATCCTGGCGCCCCGCTCCCTGATCGGCCTGATCAATCATTTCCGGGGCACACAGGTGCTGCGCGCCCCCGAGCCCGGCCCGGTGACGACGGGGGGCGTCGTCCCTGACCTGCGCGAGGTCAAGGGTCAGGAGAGCGCCAAGCGGGCGCTGGAGATCGCGGCGGCGGGCGGCCACAACCTGCTCTTCATCGGCCCGCCCGGATCGGGCAAGTCGATGATGGCCCAGCGGCTGCCGGGCTTGCTGCCGCCGCTGACGCCGCAGGAACTGCTGGAGACCTCTATGGTCTGGTCGGTGGCCGGTCTGATCCAGCGCGGGGCCCTCACAAGGGATCGGCCCTTCCGCTCGCCGCATCATTCCGCCTCCATGGCCGCCCTGACCGGCGGCGGGCTGCGGGCCAAGCCGGGCGAGGCGTCCCTGGCCCACAACGGCGTCCTCTTCCTCGACGAACTGCCGGAATATTCGGCCCAGGCGCTCGACAGTCTGCGTCAGCCGCTGGAGACCGGCGAGATCATGGTGGCGCGCGCCAACGCCCACGTCCGCTATCCAGCCCGTTTCCAGCTGGTGGCGGCGATGAACCCCTGCCGCTGCGGCCTCGGCGGATCGGGACGCGGGGCCTGTGGCAAGGCTCCCCGTTGCCAGCGCGACTATCAGAACCGCATCTCCGGCCCGATGTTCGACCGCATCGACCTGACGGTGGAGACGCCGCCCGTCACCGCCGCCGACATGGCCCTGCCCCCGCCCGCCGAAGGCACGGCCGAGGCCGCCATCCGGGTGGCGACCGCCCGCGCCCAGCAGGAGGAACGCGTCCGCGCGGCCGGTTTCGACCCCGACAAGGCGCGCGATCAGGCCATCAACGCCCGCGCCTCGGGCGAGACCTTGGACCGCTTCGCCACGCCCGATGACGCTGGGCGCGCCCTGCTGATGCGGGCCGGCGAGGCCGGTGGGCTGACCGCGCGTGGCTGGACCCGGACCCTGCGGCTCGCGCGCACCATCGCCGATCTGGACGGCTCGACCGGGGTGCTGCGTCGCCACGTCGCCGAGGCCCTGATGTATCGCCGCACAACCGTCGGGGCCCAGGGCGATTTCGACCGGCAGACCGCGCACCGCAGCGAGACGCCCGCCTTCTGAGGTCTGAAATCCTCGTTCGGCCACGCTTAACCCTTGGGCGCTACAGTGATCCCTATGGCCCAGGCACGCAGAACGCACGCACCGACCGAGATCACGCCCGCCGCCCGCCCCGGAGCGCCCTCGGACGCGCCGGAACAGCAGTTCCTGCGGCTGATGAGCCATGAGATGCGGACCCCCCTGAACGGGGTGATCGGCATGCTGGGCCTGCTGTCGCGGACCAAGCTGGACGGCGCCCAGCGCGCCTATGCCGAGGCGGCGCAGAAGTCGGCGGAACACCTGCTGGGCCTGGTCAACGACCTGCTGGACTTCGCCCGGCTGGAGGCCGGGGCGCTGGAGTTCGACGCCTCTCCCGTCGATCTGGAAGGCCTGACGCGCGGCGTGGCCGAACTGCTGAGCCCCAAGGCGCACGACAAGGGACTGGAGCTCGTCTGGTCGGTCGCCGCCGACGCGCCCGACGTCATCGCCGACGAAGGCCGTCTGCGTCAGGTTCTGTTCAATCTGGCGGGCAACGCCGTGAAATTCACCGACCGGGGCGGCGTCCGCCTGACAGTCGAACACGCCGGCGGGACCGCCGCGCGCCCGCGTCTGGCCTTCGTCATCGACGACACGGGCCCGGGTGTGCCGGAAGAGGCGCGGGTCCGCATCTTCGACGAGTTCGGCCACGCCGACGCCTCCGACGCCGCCCGCTTCGACGGGGCGGGTCTGGGTCTGGCCGTGGTCCGCCGTCTGGCCCAGGCCATGGGCGGGACGGTCGCCGTGTCCGATCGACCCGACGGCCCTGGCGCCCGTTTCCGATTCGAGGCCCCCTTCCCGGTCGCCGACACTGCGCCGCGCGCCCGTCCGCTGGACGGCGTCGTCGTGGCTGTGCGCACCCCCGACCCCTTCGTGCGTCAGGCGGCCACGGCCCAGATCGAGGCCTCGGGCGGTCGCGTGGCGCGTCAGGCGGGCGTGACCCTGATCGACCACGCCATGGCCGAGGACGGGGCCCTGATGGTCAGGCCGTCGCAGGGCGAGGCCATCATCCTGCTGAAACCCGGCGAGCGCGATCTGATCGACCGCTATCGGGCGGCGGGTTTCCACGGCTATCTGATCAAACCGCTACGTCGGGCCTCCCTGGCCGAGCGGGTGCTGGCGGCGGCGGGGCGCCGCAAGGGCCTGACTGTCGCCGTCGGGCGCGGACCGGACGACGACCGCGTCACGCCTGTGGCCTTCAAGGGCCTGCGGGTCCTGCTGGTCGAGGACAATCCGGTCGGCGCCCTGCTGGCCAAGACCCTGCTGCGCCGCGAAGGCTGCGTGGTCCAGACCGCCGCCGACGGCCATGAGGCCCTGTTGACGCTGAAGGACGCCCGCTTCGATCTGATCTTCATGGACATGCGGATGCCGCGCATGGACGGTCCCGCCGCCGTTCGCGCTTTGAGAGCGCGCGGCGAGCGCACCCCCATTGTGGCCCTGACCGCCAACGCCTTCGCCGAGGACCGCATCGCCTGTCTGGAGGCGGGCATGAACGACCATCTGACCAAGCCGCTGGAGGCCGACGCCCTGCGCGCCGCCCTGACCCGCTGGACGAACGTCGGCAACCGCGCCAAGGTCGGCGCTCAGTAACCACGACCGCCCGTTTCCGGCGGCGTCCGCCGGAGACCTGCATGACCGATACGAAGACGCCCGCTTCCGAGGTTGCGGCCCTGCAACCGTCGCCGAAAGGCCTGGGCGTTCTGAAGGCGGCGTTTCACGAGCGACGCACCCTGGCCATGCTGCTGCTGGGGTTTTCCGCCGGCCTGCCCTTCGCCATGCTGTTCGGCACCCTGAACGCCTGGCTGTCGGATGCCGGCGTGTCGGTGGCCACTATCGGCATTCTGTCCTGGGTCGGCCTGTTCGGCGCCTTCAAATTCCTCTGGTCGCCTTCGGTCGGCCTGACGCCGCCGATCATCGGCAAGATGGGGCGGCGTCGGTCGTGGCTGATCCTGTGTCAGGTCGTTGTGGTGGGGGCGCTGCTGACCATCGCCTTGTCGCATCCGGGCACGGGCGCGATCGCCCTGCTGGCGGGCGCGGCGGCGCTCGGCGCCTTCGCCTCGGCCACACAGGACATCGTTATCGACACCTGGCGGATCGAGGTCGCCGACGAACGCGTGCCAGTGGACTTGCTGTCGACGGTCTATCAGTTGGGTTTCCGCACGGCGGCCCTGATCGGCGGGGCGGGCGCCCTGGTGTTGGCGGACACGTTAGGCTGGTCGACGACCTTCGTCATCGGCGCGGGCCTGATGGGCCTGGGGCTGTTGGGCACGCTGATCGCGCCGGAGCCCAAGCCCGCGCCGAAGCAGGCCATCGCGCGCGAACGTATCGGTTCGCCGCGCCTGCGCATGATTGCTCTGGCCGCCACCCTGCTCGCCTGGGCCTGGGCCGCCTTCATGCTGATCCGTTTCATGGTCACGGCGCTGAGTGTCACGCCGGCGCCGAGCGCGGGTGAGTTCACCGCCACCTGGGGGCCGTGGATCGTCGGCGGCGCCGTTATCCTGCCCGCAGCCCTGGCTGGATTGATCGTCTGGCGCGGCGGCAAGACCGGGCCGGTCCAGGCGGAACGCGACGCGCCACCGTTCTTGAACACCCTGTACGACGCCATTCTGGCGCCTCTGGTCGAACTCATGGGGCGTCTGGGTTGGGGGGCGATCATCGTCCTGGGCCTGATCCTGACCTATCGCATCACCGACGGCGTCTGGGGACCGTTCGCCTTCCCCTTCTACATGGGCGATACGGGCGGGGCGCTGGGCCACACCAAGACCGAGGTCGCTCTGGCCTCGAAGACCTTCGGCGTGGTCATGACCATCCTCGGCATCGGTCTCGGCGGCTGGGCCCTGCTGGTCATCGGCCGGATGGCCAGCCTGCTGCTGGGCGCCGCCTTGTCGGCGGCCACCAATCTGCTGATGATGGATCTGGCGTTGGGCGCGCCGGTCATCCACGGCTTCATGCAGGTCAGCGGCCTCTACAAGCTGTTTGGCTTGTTCCACGTCGGCGAGCCCTTGGCGCGGCTGATGCTGGCCATCGCCGGGGAAAACATCGCTGGCGGTTTCGCTGGGGCGGCCTTCGTCGCCTATCTGTCGGCCCTTTCGAACAAGATGTTCGGCGCTGTCCAGTTCGCGGTCTTCACCTCCCTGGCCCTGCTGATCGGCACCCTTGGCCGGGGGGCTCTGGGCGAGCTGATCGAGCGTCAGGGCTATGCCGCCATGTTCGTCATCGCCGCCTGGCTGGGCGTCATCGCCGTGGTCTTCTGCGCCATGGAGTGGGTGCGTTTGACGGCGGAGCGACGTAGCCTGAATCTGAAAGCCTAGACCCGAAACGCAAATGGGGCGGCCGAAGGCGCCCCACCTGAATAGTCCAGCGACCAAGGCGTGTCGGTCAGTCCTCGACCGACGCGCCCTCGGCGTAGGCGGCGAAGGTGGCGGCGGTCATGATCTCGTTGACCGAGGCGCCCAGGGGTACGATCTGCACCGACTTCTCCAGACCGACCAGCAGCGGGCCGATCACCGTGGCGCCGCCCAGGGACTGCACCAGACGGGTCGAGATGGCCGCCGAATGGATGGCCGGCATGACCAGGACGTTGGCGTCGCCGGTCAGGCGCATGAAGGGATAGTTGGCGCGGGCTTCCGGGTTCAGCGCCAGCTCGGGCGGCATTTCGCCTTCGTATTCGAAGTCGACGTCCATGCTGTCCAGGATGCGGATGGCCTCGCGGACCTTCTCGCCGCGATCACCGGGAGGATCGCCGAAGGTCGAGTAGCTGAGGAAGGCGACGCGCGGCTTGCGGCCCAGCTTCTTGACTGTGGCGGCGGCCTTGATGGCGATCTCGGCCAGTTCGGCGGCGTTGGGCAGTTCGTGGATCGAGGTGTCGGCCACGAACAGGGTGCGGCCCTTGGCCAGCAGGATCGACAGGCCGATCATGCGGTCCGTGACGTCCAGGACGCGGCGGACCTCCTTCAGGGCCATGTTGAAATTGCGGGTCACGCCGGTGACCATGCAGTCGGCCTGACCGCGCGCGACCATGGTGGCGCCGAAGTAGTTGCGGTCCTGATTGATCATGCGCTGCACATCGCGACGCAGATAGCCGCGACGGTTCAGGCGCTCATACAGCCAGTCGGTGTATTCGACATTGTGGCCCGAGGTGCGGGCGTTGACGATCTCGATGCCCAGATCGTCGAAGTTCAGGCCCGCCTCGGCGGCGTTCTGACGGATCAGGTCCTCGCGGCCGACCAGGATGGGGGTGCCCAACTCGGCTTGCTTGAAGGCCCAGGCGGCGCGGATCACCGACTGTTCTTCGCCCTCCGCGAAGACCACGCGTTGCTTGGGTCCCGAGCGCACGGCCGACGAGATCTTCTGCATCAGGGCGGCGGACGGGTCGACGCGCTGCTTCAGCGCGATGCGATAGGCGTCCATGTCCTCGATCGGCTTGCGGGCCACGCCGGTGTCCATCGCCGTCTGGGCGATGAAGGGCGGGATGTACCAGATCAGGCGCGGGTCGAACGGGGTCGGGATGATGTATTCCGGGCCGAACTTCAGCTTGCGGCCGCGATAGGCGGCGGCGACTTCGTCCGGCACGTCCTCACGGGCCAGGGCCGCCAGGGCGTGGGCGCAGGCGATCTTCATCTCATGGTTGATCTGGCGCGCGCGCACATCCAGGGCGCCGCGGAACAGATAGGGGAAGGCCAGGACGTTGTTGACCTGGTTCACATAGTCCGAGCGGCCGGTGGCGATGATGGCGTCAGACCGCACGGACTTGACGTCTTCCGGGGTGATTTCCGGGTCGGGGTTGGCCATGGCGAAGATGATCGGATTGGGCGCCATGGAGGCGACCATTTCCTTGGAGATGGCGCCCTTGGCGGACAGGCCCAGCACCACATCGGCGCCGACCATGGCCTCGGCCAGGGTGCGCAGATGGGTGTCGGTGGCATGCGCCGTCTGCCACTGCGAGACGTTGTCGCGGCCCTTGTAGATCACCCCTTCGCGGTCGCAGATGACGGTGTTCTCGGCCTTGACCCCGGCCGCCTTCATCAGGGCGATGGACGACAGGCCGGCGGCGCCGGCGCCTGACAGGACGACCTTGATGTCTTCCAGCTTCTTGCCGGCGACATGGCAGGCGTTGATCAGGGCGGCGGTCGAGATGATGGCCGTGCCGTGCTGGTCGTCATGGAAGACCGGGATGTCCAGCAGGTCCTGGAGCTGCGCCTCGATCTCGAAGCATTCCGGGGACTTGATGTCCTCCAGGTTGATGCCGCCCCAGGTGTCGCCGATGTTCTTGACCACGGTGACGAACTCGTCCGGGTCGGTGGTCTTGACCTCCACGTCGAAGCTGTCGACGTCGGCGAAGCGTTTGAACAGAACCGACTTGCCCTCCATCACCGGCTTGGAGGCCATGTGACCGAGGTTGCCCAGGCCGAGGATGGCCGTGCCGTTCGAGATGACGGCGACCAGATTGCCCTTGGCGGTATAGTCGTAGGCCTTGTCCGCATCGGCGGCGATGGCCAGGACCGGCACGGCCACGCCCGGCGAATAGGCCAGCGACAGGTCGCGCTGGGTCGCCATCGGCTTGGTAGGGGCCATGGAGATCTTGCCCGGCGTCGGCGCGCTGTGGAACTCCAGGGCGTCGTCGTCGGAGAAGGTCTGTTTGTCGGTCAATTCGGGCATTTCGATCTCGGGAAGGGCAGGCGCCCGTCGTTCCTAGATCGTGGGACGGGTGGGGACAACCGTTGACGCAGCGTCAGGCCGCTGAATGCTCAGCTTTGTGGCAAAAGCCCTGTGCGCTCGGTTTCGACGGGGCCGGTCATGAAGACGTGGCCGGACGCCTCGTCCCAGTCGATGATCAGTTCGCCGCCGTCGACCACGACGGTCGCCTTGCGCTCGGTCAGGCCGCGCCGGGCGGTGGCCACGAGCGCCGCGCAGGCGCCGGTGCCGCAGGCCAGGGTCAGACCCGCGCCGCGTTCCCACACCCGCAGGCGGATATGGCCGCGGTCGATGACCCTGGCGAAGCCGACGTTGACCCCCTCGGGAAACAGCGGGTGGTGCTCGATCAGGGAGCCCGAGCCGCGCACGAAGGCGTCGTCCTGCTGGTCGGTGAAGAAGACGACGTGGGGGTTGCCCATCGAGACCGCGCCCGGCGTGTGCAGCAGGGGGGCGTCGATCGGCCCGACCTGAAGCTCGATGCCGCGCGTGTCCATCTCCTCGGCCAGCGGCACCTCGGTCCAGTCGAGGCGGGGTTGGCCCATGTCCACCGTCACCTGATGATCGCCCGCCCGCCGCGCTGTGGTGGGCCCGCCGAGCGTGTCGATCACCACTTCTTCCTTGCCTGTGGCCTCCAGCAGCAGCCATCCCACGCAGCGCAGGGCGTTGCCGCAGGTCTGGACCATCGAGCCGTCAGCGTTCCACACGCGCATGAAGGCGTCCGCGCTCTCGGACGGCTCGACGCCGATCAACTGGTCAAAGCCGCCGAGGCCGACCTCAGGCGCGGCCAGGGCGCGCACCTCGGCTTCGGTCGGATGAAACGGCGCTTCAAAGGCCTGGACGACGATGAACGCGTTTCCGGCGCCGTTCATGCGGATGTAGGGACGGGCGGCTTGGGTCATGTCCGCTTCATATAGGAATTTTCCGGCTTTCATGTATCGCTGGCGGCGATGGCGTCAGATCAGAGCGAAACCGGCAAATCCGAAGGTCTGCGGCTGAGGGCGCGGCTGCGCTATCTCTATCATGGCGGTCAGCCTCAGGCGGTGAAGTTCCGTCTCATGGTGATCGTCATCGACATCGCCATCATCGGCTTCTTTCTGGCCGCGCCTATCCTCAAGGAGGCGGGCTGGGCTTTCTATGTGCTCGACTATCTGATCGCCGCTGTTCTGGGTCTGGACCTGGCGGCGCGAGCCTATGCCTATTCCGATATCAGGGACTGGTTGAAGCGGCCCATTGTCTGGGTCGATCTGTTTGTCCTGGCCACCCTGCTGTTTCCGATCTGGCTGGCGAATTTCGGCTTCCTGCGGATGCTGCGGCTATGGACCCTGCTCAATTCCGACTTCTTCTGGCGCACGGTGGGGCGGCGCTTCGACGACACCCGGGTCGAGGAGATCACCCGCGCCCTCGCCGCCCTGGTCACCTTCGTCTTCGTGGTCACCGGCTTCGTCTACGCCGCCTTCCGGGGACGGGCCGAGCACATTCACGGCTATCTGGACGCCCTCTATTTCACCGTGGCGACGCTGACGACGACCGGTTTTGGCGACATCACCCTGCCGGGCAACTGGGGGCGGGTCATCTCGATCGTGGTCATGCTGGTGGGCATCACCCTGTTCATTCGCCTGGCTCAGACCCTGATCCGTCCGCACAAGGTCAAGTTCCCCTGCCCCGTCTGCGGCCTGCAGAAGCACGACCCCGACGCTGTTCACTGCAAGGCTTGCGGCGAGATCCTGTGCATCCCGGATGACGGGGCTTGATCGCCCTGCGACCAAAGATGACAGGCTTGTAAGGTTTCCGGCGCTTGCCGCCGCCGTGTCGGCTCGCCAAGGTGCCGCCCGAAATCTGTTGGGGAATGACACATGATCCGCACTCTGGCGTCCGCCGCCGCCCTTCTTCTCGCCGCCGGAGCCGCTCCCGTCGCCATGGCCCATCCGACCGACACCCCCGCTGCCGCCTCGACCGCGCCCGGCTTCGCGACCAGTGACGCGACCGATCCCTACATCTGGCTGGAAGAGGTCGAGGGCGAACGCGCCATGGATTGGGTCAAGGCCCACAACCAGACCTCGCTGGGCACGCTGCAAGGCGACCCGCGCTATGAGGTCCTGCATCAGCAGGCCCTGGACATCGTCCAGTCGCGCGACCGCATCCCTTCGCCCGGCTTCACCCACGACGGCCACATCGATAACTTCTGGCAGGACGCGACCCATGTGCGCGGCATCTGGCGCCGCACGACGCTGGACTCCTATCGCACCGCTACGCCGACCTGGGAGACCATCCTCGACATCGACGCCCTATCGGCCGCTGAGGGCGCCAACTGGGTTTACAAGGGCGCGACCTGCCTGCCGCCCGAGGAACGCTACTGCCTGCTGTCCCTGTCGAACGGCGGCAAGGATGCGGTGACGATCCGCGAGTTCGACAGCGTCACGAAAACCTTCGTCGAGGGCGGCATCTCGCTGCCGGAATCCAAGGGCGGCGCCGCCTGGATCGACAAGGACACGGTCCTGATCTCGCGCGACTTCGGCGAGGGGTCGCTGACGGACTCGGGCTATCCGCGCACGGTGCGCCTGATGAAGCGCGGCCAGAGCGTCGATCAGGCCGTCGAGGTCTTCGCCGGCCAGAAGACCGACGTCTCCGTCTCGGGCTACACCCTGCGCGACGCGGACGGCGTGGTGCAGGCCGTGCTGCTGAACCGGGGGATCAACTTCTATGAGAGCGAAACCTGGCGCCTGAACGCCGACGGCACGACGACCCAGCTGGAACTGCCGCTGAAGGGCAATATCAACGCCCTGGTCGCCGGCCAGATGGTGGTGACCACGGATCAGGACTGGACCGCGCCCTCGGGTCAGGAATTCAAGACCGGCGACGTCATCGCCTGGAACCTGCAAGCCTGGCTGGCCGATCCCAAGACGCCCGCTCAACTGGTCATCCGTCCAGGCGATCGCGAGGCGATCGAGGGCATCAACGCCACCCGCAACACCCTGGTCGTGGCGCTTTATGAAAACGTGCGCGGCTCGGTCTATGTCTATCGTCCGAACCCGTCGGGTGAATGGGCGCGCACGCGCTTGGACCTGCCGCAGAACGTCACCGTCGGCGTCGGTTCGGCCTCGGAACAGGACGACAAGATCTTCGTCAGCGTCGCCGGCTATCTGAACCCGTCCAGCCTTTATCTGGCCGATGCGGCGACCGGCGCGCTCTCGCTGACCAAGTCCCTGCCCGCCAAGTTCGACGCCACGGGCATGACCGTGGATCAGTTCGAGGCCCGCAGCGCCGACGGCACCATGATCCCCTATTTCGTCGTCCATAAGGACGCCATGGCCATGGACGGCTCGAACCCGACGCTGCTCTACGGCTACGGCGGCTTCCAGTCGTCGCTGCTGCCCGGCTATTCGCCGACGGTCGGCAAGTTGTGGCTGGAGCGTGGGGGCGTCTATGTCATCGCCAATACGCGCGGCGGCGGCGAGTTCGGACCCAAGTGGCACCAGGCGGCCCAGCAGGAAAACCGCCAGCGCGCCCACGAGGACTTCCAGGCCGTGGCCCAGGACCTGATCACGCGCGGCGTCACCAGCCAGCCGCATCTCGGGATCATGGGCGGCTCGCAAGGCGGCCTGTTCATGGGCGCCATGCTGACCCAGCGCCCGGACTTGATCAACGCCGCCGTCATCCAGGTGCCCCTGTTCGACATGCTGCGCTTCCACAAGCTCTTGGCCGGCGCCTCGTGGATCGGCGAGTACGGCAACCCGGACATCCCCGAACAGCGCGCCTGGATCGAGGCATACTCGCCCTATCAGAAGCTGGCGGCGGGCCAGCCCTATCCCGAGGTCTTCATCCACACCTCGACCAAGGACGACCGCGTCCACCCCGGCCACGCCCGCAAGGCGGCGGCCCGGCTGGAGGAATTGGGCTATCCGGTCCTCTTCTATGAAAACACTGACGGCGGCCACGCCGCCGGCGCCAACCTGCGCGAAACGGCCCGCCGCATCGCGCTGGAATACACCTATCTGACGCGCCGCCTGATGGACGAACCGGCGAAGCCGTAACCCCTCCCCGCTCACCCCCGCGGAGGCGGGGACCCAGGTTTGAGCCTCACGCTCGAACCTGGGACATGAGCGAACAGTCTGACGGCGGCGGTTGAGCCAAAGTTCTGGGTCCCCGCCTCCGCGGGGATGAGCGGAGAAAACCATGAAGTCCCTGTTCCTGTCCGCCGCCCTGCCGGTGCTGATCCTCGCCGCCTGTCCGGCCCTGGCCCTGGCGCCGACCGACCCGGCCGTCGCCTCTGCGACCACGCCGCCGCCCCATTTCCCGCGGGACCTGACGCCCGAGGGGGTCAAGGCCGCCGACGATCATCTGGCGCTGGAAGAGGTGGACGGGGTCGAGGCTCGCGCCTTCGTCGCCGCCTCGAACGAAAAGGCGTTGGCCGCCCTGACCGGCGACCGCCGCTACGAGCCCTTCCGCCAGCAGGCCGAGGCTATCCTGACAGCCACCGACCGCATTCCCGGCGTCAGCTTCCTGGGCGAGGGCCTAGGCAACTTCTGGCAGGACGCCGCCAATCCCAAGGGCGTCTGGCGTCGCACGACGCTGGACAGCTATCGCACCGCCCAGCCGCAGTGGGAGACCCTGCTGGACATCGACGCCCTGGCCAAGGCTGAAGGCCGCGACTGGGTGTTCAAGGGCGCCAACTGCCTGGCGCCGGACGAGACCCGTTGCCTGATCAATCTGTCGGACGGCGGCAAGGACGCCGTGACGGTCCGCGAGTTCGACCTGACCACCAAGCGTTTCGTCGATGGCGGCTTCGTCATCCCTGAGGGCAAACATCGCCTGACCTGGCTGGACCGCGACACCCTGCTGATCGCCACCGACTTCGGTCCCGGCACGATGACGGAGTCGGGCTATCCCTTCATCGTCAAATCCCTGAAACGCGGCCACCCGCTGGCCCATGCGACCGAGGTTTACCGCGGCCAGCAGTCGGACGGCGGCTACGGCGTCTCGCCCATGGTCTTCCGCGACAAGGCCGGGGCGGTCGAGGCTGTCCTGTTCAGCCGTCCGCTGGACACCTATCGTTCAGAGACCTGGGCCTTGGGCGCCGACGGCAAGCCGCACAAGCTGAATCTGCCGGAACGGGTCGCCGTTGAAGGCGTCATGGCAGGGCGTCTGGTCTTCTCGCCCGAGCAGGACTGGACCCTGCGCGGCGTCGACTACAAGGCCGGCTCCCTGGTGTCCTTGCCGTTTGCTGCGCTGGAGCCGACGGTCGGAATGACGCCCGTCGCCCCGAACGGCCCCTCGCCCGTCATCTTCTCGCCCGGTCCGCGCCAGTCGCTGCAAAACGTGACGGTCTTCTCCGGCAGCATCGTCGCCGTCATCGCCGACAACGTCGTCGGCACGCTGAAGCGCTTCACCCCGAGCGCGAACGGCTGGACCGTGACCGAACTGGCCGTCCCCGCCAACAGCGCCGTGGGTCTGGGCGACAGCTCCAAGTCGAAGGGGCAGGTCTTTGTCTCGACCCAGGGCTTCCTGACGCCGCCAACCCTCAGTCTGGCCGACGTCGCCACCGCCGCCCTGACCGAGCTGAAGTCGGCCCCGGCCAAGTTCGACGCCGCGACCCATGTGGTCGAGCAGTTTGAGGCGACCTCGACCGACGGGACGAAAATCCCCTACTTCGTCACCCGGCCCAAGGACCTGGCGATGGACGGGACCGGCCCGACCATCCTGTTCGGCTACGGCGGCTTCCAGGCCAGCTTCCCGCCCGCCTACAAGCCCGAGATGGGCAAGCTCTGGCTCGAGAATGGCGGCGTCTTCGTCCAGGCCAATATCCGTGGCGGCGGCGAGTTTGGTCCCGCCTGGCACCAGGCGGCCCTGCGTGAAAACCGCCAGCGCGCCTTTGACGACTTCGCCGCCGTGGCCCGCGATCTGGAGCAGCGCGGGATCACCAGCCCGCGCCACCTGGGCATCTATGGCCGCTCGAACGGCGGCGTCCTGACCTCCGTGTCGATCACCCAGCACCCGGAACTGTTCAACGCGGCGGTGATCGAAAGTCCGCTGATCGACATGCTGCGCTATCAGGACCTGCCCGCCGGCGCCTCGTGGATCGGCGAGTACGGCGACCCGCGCATCCCCGCCGACGCCGAGTTCATCGCCCGCTACTCGGCCTATCAGCAGCTGCGGCCCGAGGTGAAGTATCCGCGCGTCTACATCACCACCAATACGCGCGACGACCGCGTCCACCCCGGCCACGCCCGCAAGTTCGCCGCGCGCCTGGGCGATCAGGGCCACGACCATCTCTATTTCGAGGACACGGCCGGCGGTCACTCCAATGACGCCGACCCGGTCGCCAACGCCCGCCGCTGGGCCCGGCACTATGTCTATCTCAGCCAGCAGCTGATGGACTAACCCTCCCCGTCATCCCGGCTCTCCGCTTCGCTGGGCCGGGATGACGAAGTTCAGGCGCTTCTTCCCCTTCACGGTTTTATGAGCGGCGCGGACGGATCGACAGGCTAGGATCGACAGATGACGGCACGGGGTTCGATCAGGTTCGGGATGATAGCCGCCACGGTCGCAGGCGTCGGTCTGCTGACCGCCGCCGCCGGGCCGCCGCGCGAGCGCGACGCCGCGGTCCAGCCGGTGGTGGTCGAGCTGTTCACGGCCCAGGGGTGTTCCGGCTGTCCCGACGCCAACCGCACGCTCGAGGCGGTGGCGAATGCGCCGGGGGTGATCGCCCTGACCTATGGTGTCGGATACTGGGACTACCTCGGTTGGTCCGACACCTTCGCCAAGCCCGAGTTCGCCGCGCGTCAGCAGGCCTATCGTCAGGCGCTGAAGCTGAGGAACGTTTCGACGCCCCAGGTGGTGATCGACGGTCGCCGTCAAGTGTCCGGCGCCCGCTCGCCCGAGCTTCAGGCCGCCATCGACGCCGAGGCCGCCGCTCGCCTGCATCCGCCCGAGATCGAGTTCCGCGAGACCGGCGACCGGGTGGGCGTCGGCTCGGGTCGCCCGCCGCGCGGCGGGGCCGAGATCCTGGCCGTCATCTATCAGCCGGGCCTTCAGACCGTCGAGGTGCGTCAGGGCGACAACCGCGGCCAGCAGGTCCGTCACGTCAATGTGGTGCGCGAAGTGCGTCGTCTCGGCGACTGGAGCGGACGTCCGGTTCTTTTCGCCCTTCCCGGCGATTCTTCCTCTGAAGACAACGTCGTAGTTCTGGTTCAGGCCAAGGCTGACCGGCGCATTCTGTCGGCCGCCCGACGGGCGGAACCGCGGGCCGATTGAACCGCTGACGGAAAGGGTCTAAAGGCCCGCCGCTGTTAATGGGCGCGCCCATCGCGCGGCCCGGAGGTCATGCATGGCTGGGGATACGCCCCGCGGCGACGCGACACCGTCTGCCGCAAACGCTTCCGAAAATCCGCACGCCCAGACTCCGTCTCCGCCCAATCACGGGACCGGATACGGCAAGGCGACCCATCGCGCCCTGATCCTGGGCGCCATCGGCGTGGTCTTCGGCGACATCGGCACCAGCCCGATCTACGCCCTGCGGGAGGCCATCGGCCACGCCCAGAAGGGCGTCGGCGGGGAACTGGCCATTATCGGCGTGGTCTCCCTGGCCTTCTGGGCCCTGATGATCGTGGTGACGTTCAAATACGTCATGTTCCTGATGCGGGCCGACAACAAGGGCGAGGGCGGCACCCTGTCGCTGATGGCCCTGGCCCAGCACGCGGTCGGCCGACGCAGCGCCTGGCTGTTCATCCTCGGCGTCTGCGGCGCGGCCCTTTTCTACAGCGACGGCGTCATCACCCCCGCCATTTCGGTGCTGTCGGCGGTCGAGGGCCTGAAGGACGCGCCCGGCCTGAACGGAGAGCTGGACCCCTTCATCCTGCCGATCTCGGCGGGCATTCTGATCGCCTTGTTTTTGGTTCAGTCGCGCGGCACCGCCGGCCTGGCCCGGTTCTTCGGCCCCATCACCGCCGTCTGGTTCCTAAGCCTCGGCGTGCTGGGCCTGACGCACATCTTTGACGACATCTCGATCCTGCGCGCCCTGTCGCCGACCTATGGCGTCGAGCTGCTGCTCAAGGACGGCTTCCTCGGCTTCGTCATCCTGGGCAGCGTCTTCCTGGCCGTCACGGGGGCCGAGGCCCTCTATGCGGACATGGGCCATTTCGGCAAGGCGCCGATCCGTCAAGGCTGGCTGTTCGTGGTTCTGCCCTGCCTGACGCTGAACTATCTGGGCCAGGGCGCCTTCCTGCTGGCCAACCCCGGGGCGGCGGACAATCCGTTCTGGAACATGGTGCCGCAGATGATCTACTGGCCCATGCTGATCCTGGCCACGGCGGCCACGGTCATCGCCAGCCAAGCGGTCATCACGGGCGCCTTCTCGGTGACGCAGCAAGCGGTCCAACTGGGCCTGCTGCCGCGCATCGACATCCGCAACACCTCCGAGACCCTGGCCGGCCAGATCTATGTCCCGGCGGTCAACAGCCTGCTGATGATCGGGGTCCTCTTCCTGCTTCTGACCTTCCAGTCGTCGCATAATCTGACGGCGGCTTACGGCGTGGCCGTCACCGGCACCATGCTGGTCAACACCCTGATGGCTTGGTCGGTGGTGACCAAGAAGTGGAAGTGGCCGATGTGGGCGGTGCTGGGGACCCTGATCCCGTTCGGCGTTATCGACGGCGTCTTCCTGACCTCCAACCTGCTCAAGATTCCAGACGGCGCCTGGATGCCGCTGGTCCTGGGCGGCGGCCTGGTGCTGATCATGTGGACCTGGGTGCGCGGCACGCAGATCCTGACCGAGAAGACCCGCAAGGACAGCCTGCCGCTCAGCGACCTGATCGAGATGCTGAAGGCCCGTCCGCCGCACCGCGCGCCGGGCACGGCCATCTTCCTGACCTCGGACCCCGAGGTCGCGCCGGTGGCCTTGATGCACAATCTCAAGCACAACAAGGTGCTGCACGAGAAGAACGTCATCCTGACCGTCCACACCGCCGATCGCCCGCGCGTGTCCGACAGCCAGCGGGTGACGATGGAGCCGATCAGCGACGACTTCAAACGGCTGACCATCACCTATGGCTTCATGGAGACGCCGAACGTGCCCCGCGCGCTCGGCCTGTGCCGCAAGCAGGGGCTGAAGTTCGACATCATGTCGACCAGCTTCTTCCTTGGCCGACGTTCCGTGGTCGCCTCGGCGCGTCAGGGCATGCCGTTGTGGCAGGACAAGCTGTTCATCTTCCTGATGCGCAACGCCGCCAATCCGACCGACTTCTTCCATATTCCGCCCGGCCGCGTGGTCGAGTTGGGCACGCAGGTATCCGTATGAGTGGTGGCACCCCCAAGGGCAAAAGTTCGGCGGCGCGCGGTCGCCGCATGGCCGAGAAGTCGCGTCCGCGTCGCGAGGCCCAGCCCGAGATCATCACCGACGATCCCCACGCCGACATCGGCGTCGAAGCCCGTCTGGTCGCCGGCATCCTGCTGAACGCCGCGCTGGAGAAGCGCACAGGTCTGGACGAGGCGCTCAGCCAGTCCCCGGCCAAGGATCTGGCCGGTCCCGATCGCGCCTTCGCTCGCGCCGTGGCCATGGCCGCCCTGCGCCGTCTGGGCGAGATCGATCAGATTCTGGACCGCCGTCTGCAGAAGGCCCCGCCCGCCCCGGTGCGCACCATCCTGCGCGTCGCCCTGGCCCAGACCCTGGTGCTGGGCACCCCCGCCTTCGCCGCCGTCTCGACCGCGGTGAAACTGGCCGAGCGCGACGCCAAGACCCGCCCCTACAAGAACCTGGTCAACGCCGTCCTGCGCGGCGTCGACCGCGACGGTCCCGGCCTGACCACGGCGGAATCCAACCTGCCCGACTGGCTGGCCGCACGCTGGAAGGCGACCTATGGCGAGGCCAATCTAATTGGTCTGGCTTTGGCCACCCGCGACGAGCCCGCCACCGACCTCAGCGCCAAGCCCGGCGTCGATCTGGACGTCCTGGCCCAGGACGTCGAGGGCGAGGTCCTGCCCGGCGGCACGGTCCGTACCGGCAAGCGCGGCGACGTGGCCGGATGGCCCGGGTTCGAGGCCGGCGACTGGTGGGTCCAGGACGCGGCCGCCGCTGTCCCTGCCCGCCTGCTGGGCGCCAAGTCCGGCGAGACCGTTCTGGACATGTGCGCCGCGCCCGGCGGCAAGACCCTGCAGCTGGCCGCCGCCGGCGCCGAGGTCACGGCTCTGGACCGTTCGGCCGCGCGTTTGAAGCGCCTGAAACAGAACTTCGACCGCACCGGCCTGCCGGTCGAGGTCGTGGCCGTGCCCGCCGAGGACTGGGAGGACGACCGCACCTTCGACGCCGTCCTGCTGGACGCCCCCTGCACCGCCACCGGCACCTATCGCCGCAACCCCGAAGTCCTGCGCGCCACCCGCCCCGCCGAGGTCGCCAAGCTGGCCGACGTGCAGCACCGTCTTCTGGATGTCGCTGCCGACAAGGTGAAGTCGGGCGGCCGCCTGGTCTATTGCGTCTGCTCGCTGGAACGCGAGGAGGGCGAGACCCAGATCATCGCCTTCCTGCGCCGCAACCCGGCCTTCCGCACCGTCGCCGCCGTCCCGGCCGAGATCGGCGCCCCCGATGAGGCCCTGACCGCGGAGGGCTGGCTGCGCATCCTGCCCTCGCAATGGGCCGAGCGCGGCGGCGTGGACGGCTTCTTCGCCGCCCGGCTGGAGCGGATCGCCGACTAAGCCAGGTCGGCGTCAGGCCTCATAGCGGCGCTGGCCGTCCAGCCAGGTTTCGCGCACGGGGATGTGGCGTATCCGGGTGGGATCGATCTGGGTCGGGTCCTGGGCCAGGATCACCATGTCCGCCGCCTTTCCGGGCGCCAGAACCCCGGTGAAGTCGCGCTTGCACTGCCAGGCGGCGTCGGCCGTCACCATGCGCAGCGCGGTCTCGACGGGAACCCGCTCGGCGGGATTGAGCACCTCGCCGCCGTCGCGCATGATCCGCGTCACGGCGTTCTCGACCATGCGCAGCGGCTCGATTTCGGTGACGTTCCAGTCCGAGTGCAGCGTGGGACGCAAGCCGCCCCTGAGCGCCGAGGCGCAAGGGTCCAGCCGATCCGCCCGCGCCGGGCCCAGGATGTCGTCGCGGAAGGCGCGGCCCCAGTAATAGACGTGGCCGATCAGGAAGGAGGGCGACAGGCCCAGCCCTTTCATCCGCGCGATCTGATCGTCGTGCAGAAGGGTGCAGTGCTCGATCCTGTGCCGGTGATCGGGACCGGGCAGGTCTTTGAGCACGGCTTCATAGGCGTCCAGCGTGGTGTCGATCCCGGCGTCGCCGTTGGCGTGGACGCAGACCTGCCACCCGTCCTCATGGGACTCGCGGATGACTTCTGTCAGCTGTTCTAGCGTGTAGTTCAGCGAGCCCCGGCTGTCGGAGTTCAGATAGGGCTCGCGCAGATAGCCGCTGCGCCCCTGGTTGGAGCCGTCGGACCAGGCCTTGATGGCCGAGATGCGGAAGCGGTCGTCGCCCATGCCGGGCTTCAACCCCGCCTCCTTCCACAGCTTCATATTGGTGGACACCAGGGTCCCGCCGTAGCGGACGGGCGGATCCTCGCCCATGACCTCGCGCAGGATATCGAGGTCGCCCATGCCTTGGGCGCCGATGCTGCAGTCGAACAGGCCGGTGCAGCCGCGGCTGGCGGCTTTCTGGAACAGCCGCCCGATGGCCGCCCGCGTCTGCTGCGCGTCGGGCATGGGCATCTTCATGATGAAGGCGGCCATGGAGGCGGCTTCTTCCAGCCGTCCGGTCAGGTCACCGTTCGCGTCGCGGATATAGCGCGCCTGGGGCGGGTCGGGCGTGTCGCGGGTGACGCCTGAAATCTCCAGAGCCTTGGAGTTCGCATAGCCGATGTGCCCGTTGGACTCGAGCAGGAAGAGCGGATTGTTCGGCGCGATTCGATCCAGCAGGGCCAGGTCGATCGTCGTGGCTCCGGGGGTGATGGAGGGATCCAGCTGCCAGCCCCGGACCCATTGGTTCGGCCCCGCCTTCGCCGCCGCCTCGCTCAGCTTGGCGATCACCTCTGTCATATCCTTCGAAGCGAAGGGGCCGACGTCGATCCAGTCCTCGAAGGCGACGAAAACGGTATGCATGTGCGGATCGTTCAGCCCGGGCAGCAGGGCGCCGCCCTCCAGGTTGACGAGCTTGGTGTAGGGGGTGCGCAGGCCCTCCAGATCCGACAGGGCGCCGACCGCCAGGATCTTGCCGTCCGCGACGGCGACCGCCTCGGCGCGCGGCCGCGCGGGGTCCATGGTGATGATCGGACCGCCCAGAAACAGGACCTCCGCTCCGCGCTGACGGGGGTTCTGAGGTGCGGCGCGGGCCAGGGACGGCAGGGCGAAGGCGGCGGCGCCTCCGGCCAGAACGCTGCGTCGAGACGCCATCAGGGACGTCAGGGTGGCTAGTCCCGAGTTGCAGGCGTAGCACATGTCGAACTCCGAATTCGGCGTTCCCCGACCTCGCGACTATGACCCCGCATCGCCTCGGAGTCCAACGAAGCCCGCCCTGGCTCCAGTTCTCGTGCTCAGTCGTCGTCTTCGATGGCGTGGATCTGGTCGTCGTCGAGACCGAGGTGGTGACCGATCTCATGGATCAGGACGTGGGCGATGATCTCGGCCAGACCCACGTCGCCGCGCTCGCACCACTCGTCGAGGATAGGGCGGCGGTAGAGGAAGATGCGAGAGGGCTCGGCGGCCGGCCCCATGGCGTCGCGCTCGCCGATGTGGACGCCGGAATAGAGGCCGCTCAGTTCGAAGGGATCCTCGATCTCGAGGTCGGCCAGGGTCTCCTCGTCGGCGAAGTCGTCGACGCGGATGATCACCTCGCCGGCCGCTTGCCGGAACAGGTCGGGCAGGGCGGCGAAGGCGGCTTCGGCCAGCCGGGCGAAGTCATCGAGGGAGGGGGCGTATTGATCGTTCCACGTCTGGGTCATGGCCCGGATATCGCCCGCGCGAGGCTGCGCCGCAATCGGCCGTCTCGCCGCATGGATTTCGACGCAATCAGGGTATGGTAAACGCGAATCGGTCGGGCGAAGGCTCGTCGGTCCGCTTGGTGAGTATCGAGGCGCCCGCAGCGGCGCAGGGGAAGGCATGGCCGAAGCCGACATCGCCTATGTAGCGACCGCAGGAGCCGCGGGTCTGGCGCTGGCGATCAGCGCCTGGGCCTGGCGGCTGCGCAAGCGCCTGGGTCTGCGCGAGGCGGAGGTCGAGGCCTGGCTGTCGGGCGAGCGCGCCCACGCCGCCGCCTGTGAAGGCGCCCTGAACGTGTTTGACGACGTGCGATTGGCCTTGACGCCGCAGGGCGAGGCTCAGTCGGTCTTCGGCGCCCCCGAAGCCCTGGCCGTGCTGGCCCCGGACCGCGAGGGCATGGCGGCGGCCGAAGCCATCGTGGCGGCCCTGAACCAGGCCCATACGGGGCAAATGGACGGCCTGGTCCAGCGCGGCGAGTCGTTCGAGACCCTGCTCGAATGGACCAACGGCGCCTGGGCGGTCGAGGGGCGCGCCCTGGGCGGCTCGGCCTGGCTGCGGCTGTCGAAGCTGGGCGGGGCGGAAACCGCCGCCGACGCCGGTCTGGGCGCCCTGGCCGAGGCCTCGCCGGCGCCGACCTGGGTGGTCGATGGCGCGGGCAAGTTGATCTGGGCCAACCGGGCCTGGCTGGCGGAGGTCCGCGCCGATACCCTGGCCGAGGCCCACGAGGCCGGGCTCACCTTCGATCGCGGCGCCGACCTGATCGTGGCCGAGGCCTCGCGTCTGAACGCGCGTCAGGACGGCTTCCGTTGGGTGTCGTCGGACGGTCGCCGCAAGGCCTGGCGCATCCTCGCCGAGCCGCTGGCCGGGGGACGTGGCGCCGTCATCGCCTTCGCCATCGACATGACCGAGGCCGAGGAGACGCGCGACACCCTGCGCCGTCACGTCGAGGCCCATGACGAGACCCTGAACCATCTGGCCGACGCCGTGGCCATCTTCGGCCCGGCCAAGCGGCTGGCCTTCCACAACACCGCCTTTCAGTCGCTGTTCAACATCGACCCCGCCTGGCTGGACGAGCGCCCGACCCACGCCGAGCTGCTGGATCGTCTGCGCCAGAAGCGTCAACTGCCCGAGGTCATCGACTACGCCGGATGGAAGGCGCACGAGCTGGAATTCTACGGCGCAGCCACGGCTTCGCCCGACGACAGCTGGTCCCTGCCCGACGGGCGGACCCTGCGTGTGGTGCGCCAGCCGCACCCGCTCGGCGGCATCCTGCTGATCTTCTCGGACATCACCGACGAGCTGCAGCTGCGCAGCCGCTACAACGCCCAGATCCAGGTCCAGACGGCGACGCTGGACAAGCTGAACGACGCCGTGGCCGTCTTCGGTTCGGACGGGCGCTTGCGGCTGCACAACGACGCCTTCGAGAGCTTCTGGGGCGTATCCGCCGAACGCCTGGCCGAGGCTGGAGACTTTGACGCCGTGGCCGCCCTGTGCCGCCCGGTGCTGGACGACGCCGCCCTGTGGCTGGGGCTGAAGGCGCGCGTGGCCGATCCCGACCCGGAAAGCCGCGTGCCCATCTCGGGCGAGGGCCGCACCGACGACGACCGCGTGGTGTCCTGGCAGACCCGCCCCCTGCCCGACGGCGCCACCCTGGTCGCCTTCTCCGACGTCACCGCCCACCGCCAGCTGGAACAGGCGCTGGCCGCCAAGGAAGCGGCCCTCGCCGAAAGTCAGGCGCTGAAGCGCGAGTTCGTCGGCAGCGTCTCCTATGAGCTGCGCACCCCGCTGACCACCATCGTCGGCTATTCCGAACTGCTGGAGGCCATGGGCGACCTGCCCGAACGCAGCCGCCAGCACGCCGGCGCCATCCGCGTCGCCGCCAGCCATCTGGCCCGCTCCATCGACGACGTTCTGGACATGGCCCAGATCGACGCCGGGGAGATGGAGCTGACCCTGGGCGACATGCGCGTCTGCGACCTGCTGGAGGCTTGCGCCGAGAAGGTGCGAGGCAAGGTCGAGGGCCGCGGCGCCGTTCTGAGCGTCGCCTGCCCGCCCCGGCTGAAGCCCGTCCGCGCCGACGCTCGCCGCATCGCCCAGGCCGTCGACCACCTGCTGGAGAACGCCTGTCGCGCCGTCTCCGAAGGCGGGGCCGTGACCCTGACCGCCGAGGTCGGGTCGGGCGAGGTGCGCATCCGGGTCGAGGACACCGGGCGGGGCATCCCCTATCATCTGCAGGCTCACGTCTTCGACCGCTTCGTGCGGCGCGAGCGCGGCGGGCCGGGCGTGGCCCTGGCCCTGGTCAAGGCCCTGATCGAACTGCACGGCGGTTGGGCCGAGGTCCAGTCGGAGCCAGGCAAGGGCGCGGCCTTCATCCTGCACCTGCCGGTCGAGGCCACGGCCCCGACGGCGGCGCCGGAACTTCTGCTGGGCTGATCTTTGCGTCGATCTCGTGCTAGAGGGCCTGTCCACGCCCTCTAGGACGCCCCCATGGCCGACACGACCCGCCCCCTGCTCAAGACCGCCATCATCTATGATTTCGACGGCACCCTGGCGCGGGGCAATATGCAGGAGGTCAGCTTCATTCCCTCGATCGGGATGACGCCGGCCCAGTTCTGGAACGAGACCGTCCGTCCACGGACCATCGCCTCCGATGGCGACGGCATCCTGATGTACATGCAGATGATGCTGCAAACGGCGCGCGAGCAAGGCTCGCCTGTCACGCGTCAGACGTTGCGGGATCACGGCCGCGACGTGGCCCTGTTCGAGGGGCTGCGCGACCGTTCCTGGTTCGACCGCATGAACGAATTCGGCGCCCAGTACGGCCTGGAGATCGAGCACTACATCATCTCGGCCGGCCTGGAGGAGATGATCCAGGGCTGCCCCATCGCTGAGGCCTTCACCCACGTCTTCGCATCGAAATACGCCTATGACGAAAACGAGGTCGCCGTTTGGCCCGCCGTCGGCGTCAACTACACCACCAAGACCCAGTACCTGTTCCGCATCAACAAGGGCGTGCACAACCACTGGGACGACGAGCGCATCAACCGCTTCATCCCCGACGAGGAACGCCCCATCCCCTTCGACCGGATGATCTTCCTCGGCGACGGCGACACCGACGTGCCGACCATGAAGATGATGCACACCAAGGGCGGCTTCTCCATCGCCGTCTATGACCCCGACAACACCCCGCGCGACCACAACAAGATCCACCGCCTGATCTCGGAAGACCGCGTCAACTTCGTCGCCGAGGGCGATTATCGCGAGGGCACGCCGGTCGACCTGATCGTCAAGGGCCTGATCGGCCGCATCGCCGTCAACTACGGCCGGATGCCGGCGGACTGAGGCAGAAACTGCCGCTCATCCCGGCGAAGGCCGGGATGAGCGGTTAGGGGGATGTGTGATCTAGGGTCTGAGGTTCCGATCCTCATCCAGATCAAACGCCACATCCGCCCGCACCCCGCCCGCCAGCATATGGCGGGTGATTCGCTCGAAATGCTGAATGAAGACGGCCACTGCGGCGCGACGTTCGGGCGGCAGGTCTGCCAGGCCCATCAACCCCGCCTCCTGTTCGCAGCGCCAGTCCAGCACGGCGTCGAACGTGGGCGCCTTCAGGAACAGGACGGCGTCGAAGCGGGCGAACAGGTCGGCGTAGGGCCCGGCCAACGCCTCGTTGACCGCGCGTCGCCATACCCCCTGCCCGTCCTGCTCGCGTTCCAGCCCGTTGATCGGTTCGGCCAGTTCCGCCTCGGCCTGCGCCGTCGCTCCCAGACACCAGCCATCCACCAGCACCGCCGACGGGCGGCCCGCGAACACCGGCCATTGCGCCTCGGGGCGGCGATCATCGGAAAGCTTGTCGAAGGCGGGCAGCGGCGTGCGGCTGTCGGGACGGGCGGCTCGCAGGGCCTCCACCGTCGCCTCCAGCAGCGCCAGGTCATGCGCGCCCGGCGGGCCGCGCATGGCGAACAGGGGATGGACCGCCCTGCCCTTCGCTGTCCGCTCGGCCTTGGTCAGATAGACGTCGTCCAGAGACAGACGCGCCGCGCCCCAGCGTTCGGCGGCGGCGCGGGCCAGCGTGGTCTTGCCGCTGCCTTGCGCCCCGGCGATCCCGATCAACGGGACATGGCCGGGCCGCCCATGGGCGTTGATGAGGGCCCCGACCGCGTCCAGCAGCCGGGCGTCGATCATCTCAGTGCTGGCTTTGCGGCAGGCGCACGATCAGGCCGTTCAGGTCGTCGCTGACGCGGATCTGGCAGGACAGGCGGCTGTTCGGCTCGACGTTCTCGGCGAAGTCGAGCATCGACTCCTCCATGGCCGAGGGGCGGCCGGTCTCGGCGGCGAAGGCCTCGTCGACATAGACGTGGCAGGTGGCGCAGGCGCAGGCGCCGCCGCAGTCGGCATCGATGCCCGGCACGTTGTTGCGGATCGCGCCCTCCATGACGCTGAGGCCGTTCTTGACTTCGACCGTGTGCTCGGTCCCGTCGTGCTCGATGTAGGTGATCTTGGCCATGCAGGCGTCTTAGCCCAGGCCGCGCCGGAGGCAAGCCCCGGGGCGTATCGCAGCCATGAAAAACCCCCGGGGCCTGACGGCGCCGGGGGCTGTTCGGATGGCAGGGCCTGAAGGCTTAGGCCGCCGCGCGCTTGCGGCTCGGCGCGACCATCAGCTTCTTGGTCTCGGCGATCGCCTTGGCCGGGTTCAGCCCCTTGGGGCAGACCTGGGCGCAGTTCATGATCGTGTGGCAGCGATACAGCTTGAAGGGGTCCTCAAGGTCGTCGAGGCGCTTCTGGGTCGCATCGTCGCGGCTGTCCGAGATCCAGCGGTAGGACTGCAGCAGGGCCGCCGGGCCGAGGTACTCTTCCTGGTTCCACCAGTAGCTGGGGCAGGAGGTCGAGCAGCAGGCGCACAGGATGCACTCGTACAGACCGTCAAGCTTCTCGCGGTCGGCGGGCGACTGCAGGCGTTCCGTTTCCGGATCGGGATCGTCGGACTGCAGGTAGGGCTGGATCGAGTCGTACTGGGCGTAGAACAGGCTCAGGTCCGTCACCAGGTCCTTGACCACCGGCTGGTGGGGCAGGGGGGCGATGGTGATGTTGTGCGACGAGCACTCGTCCATGCCCTTGGTGCAGGCCAGGGTGTTGCGACCGTCGATGTTCATCGAGCACGAGCCGCAGATGCCTTCACGGCACGAGCGACGGAAGGACAGGGTCGGGTCGATCTCGTTCTTGATGTGGATCAGGGCGTCCAGAAGCATGGGGCCGTGATCGTCGGACGAGACCTCGAAGCTGTCCCAGCGCGGATCGGAATCCGTTTCCGGGTCATAGCGATAGACCTTGTAGGTCTTGACGTTCTTGGCGCCGGCCGGGGCCTTGTGGACCTTGCCGGTCGTGGGCTTGGAGCCGCGCGGGAGAGTGAGCTGAACCATCTGCGGGACTCCCTTAGTAAACCCGAGCCTTGGGCTCGATGTACTCAATGTCCTTGGACATCGTGTATTTGTGGACCGGACGGTAGTCGATCTGGACGCCTTCGCCGGGACGCTTCCAGGCCAGGGTGTGCTTCATCCAGTTGACGTCGTCGCGATCGGGGAAGTCCTCGCGGGCGTGGGCGCCGCGCGATTCCGTGCGGTTGGCCGCGCCTTCGATGGTCACCAGGGCCTGGGCGATCAGGTTGTCGTATTCCAAGGTCTCGATCAGGTCCGTGTTCCAGATCAAGCCGCGGTCGGTCGTCTTGATGTCCGAACCGGCGGCGTCGATCGAGCGCAGCTTCTGGACGCCTTCGTCCAGGGTCTTGCCGGTGCGGAAGACGGCGGCGTCCGACTGCATGGCGCGCTGCATCTCAAGGCGCAGCTTGGCGGTCGGGGTCGAGCCCGAGGCGTTGCGGAAGCGGTCCAGGCGGGCCAGGTGCTCGTCGGTCTGGGCCTTGGAGGCCGAGGGCACAGCCGAGGCCTTGTCCACGACTTCACCGCAGCGCAGGCCGACGGCGCGGCCGAACACCACCAGGTCGGTCAGGGAGTTGGAGCCCAGACGGTTGGCGCCGTGCACCGAGACGCAGGCGGCCTCGCCCACGGCCATCAGGCCCGGAACCACGCTGTCGGGATTGCCGTCGCGCAGCGTCAGGACCTCGCCGTGATAGTTCGTCGGGATGCCGCCCATGTTGTAGTGGACCGTCGGCAGGACCGGGATCGGCTCCTTGGTCACGTCGACGCCGGCGAAGATCTTGGCCGATTCCGAAATGCCCGGCAGACGCTGGTGCAGGATCTTCGGGTCTAGGTGGTCCAGGTGCAGGAAGATGTGGTCCTTGTTCGGACCCACGCCGCGGCCTTCGCGGATTTCGATGGTCATGGAGCGCGAGACCATGTCGCGCGGGGCCAGGTCCTTCACGGTCGGCGCATAGCGCTCCATGAAGCGCTCGCCTTCCGAGTTGGTTAGATAGCCGCCTTCACCGCGTGCGCCCTCAGTGATGAGGCAACCGGCGCCATAGATGCCGGTCGGGTGGAACTGCACGAACTCCATGTCCTGCAAGGGCAGGCCGGCGCGCAGCACCATGGCGTTGCCGTCGCCGGTGCAGGTGTGGGCCGAGGTGGCCGAGAAGTAGGCGCGGCCGTAACCGCCGGTCGCCAGCACCACCATCTTGGCGCGGAACTGGTGCATCTGACCGGTGTCGAGCTGCAGGGCGGTGACGCCGGTGCAGGCGCCGTCCTGCATGATCAGGTCCAGGGCGAAGTATTCGACGAAGAACTTGACCTCGCGACGGACCGACTGGCCGTAGAGGGTGTGCAGGATGGCGTGCCCGGTGCGGTCGGCGGCGGCGCAGGTGCGCTGCACCGGGCCTTCGCCGAAGTTGCGGGTCATGCCGCCGAAGGCGCGCTGGTAGATCTTGCCTTCTTCGGTGCGGCTGAAAGGCACGCCCCAGTGTTCCAGCTCGTAAACGGCCTTGGGCGCGTTACGGACCAGGTATTCGATGGCGTCCTGGTCGCCCAGCCAGTCCGACCCCTTGACGGTGTCGTACATGTGCCACTGCCAGCTGTCCTCGCCCATATTGCCCAGCGAGGCCGAGATGCCGCCCTGGGCGGCCACGGTGTGCGAGCGGGTGGGGAAGACCTTGGTGACGCAGGCGACCTTCAGGCCCTGCTGGGCGGCGCCGAGCGCCGCGCGCAGGCCCGAACCGCCCGCGCCGACGACGACGACGTCGTATTCGTGATCGATAAGCTCGTAAGCAGCCATGACGGGATCAGACTCCGGCGGGCAGCGGGGCGGAGCCCATCGCCACACGCACGATGAAGAAGATGCTGGCGGCGGCCAGCACGAGGAAGACGAGGTTCGACAGGTTGATCAGGGTCGTCCGGGCCGAGGGCGTCGGGACGTAATCCTCGATGATCACCTTCCAGGCCAGGCTGGCGAACAGGAAGAAGACGATGGCCGTCACGGCCAACAGGCCCATGTTCAGGGCGTTGCCGAACCAGGCGACCACGGCCTCATAGCCGGCGCCGGCCAGGGTGAGGGCGCTGGACAGGACCCACAGGCCCAGCGGCATCAGGGCCAGCAAAGCCAGCTTCTCGATCTTCCACTCACCGGCGCCGTGACGCTCGGAGATCTTCACATGGTTCTTGAACTTGGGGGCGGCGCTCACAGCGAGACCTTTCCGGCGGCGAACAGGATGACCCAGAACAGCACGGTCAGGACCAGGGGGCCCCAGACGGCGATGTTGGCCATCAGATTGGCGGACTTCAGATCAAGGCCCTTGCCGGCGTCGTTGATCAGGTGGCGCGTCCCGTTCAGCAGGAAGGAGAACAGGACCAGCGACAGGCCGAACCAGATGAACAGGCCGAACGGCGAGGACGAGCAGGCCAGAACCTTGGCGTAGGCTTCGGGTCCGGCGGCGACAGCCGCGACCCAGGCCAGCAGCAGGACGGCGCCGACGGTGGCCGCGCCGATGGTGACGCGGAACAGGATGGAGGCCGTCATGGTCACGTGCCACCGCCAGACGTCGGTGAAGGGCGACATCGGCGCCACATGGCCATTGGGATGGCGGACGTAGCGGCCAGTCGGGTCGCCCGCACCCTGGGGAAGGTTCGACATGCGAATGATTCTCAAAAAACCTGTGGAAAAACAGGTCCGGTTGCAGTGCGATAGGCTTTAGTGACCGCAAAGGCCGGGTGTCAACGAACCGGGCCGGATAAGCGCTGCGGATCGCGATTTCCTGATCAGGCCTCGCGAATCGCTCGCAACAGCGCGGCCTTATCGTCCGCAGACAGAGGCCGGGCGCCGGGGCGGCCCCAGATCGGATCGGGCCACAGGCCGTCGTCGCGTCGGCGCCCCACCACGTGGACGTGAAGCTGGCGGGTGACATTGCCCAGGGCCGCCGTGTTCAGCTTGTCGACGGGGCGTCCCGCCGCCCGACCCAAGGCGCGCACCAGTTCACCCGCCCGCACCACCTCTTCCATCAGCGCCGCGCGCTGATCGCGGCTCAGGTCGTCCAGCTCGACCGCCCCATCCACGCGGGGCAGCAGGATCAGCCAGGGAAAGCGGGCGTCGTCCTGCAGCCGCACCTGGCACAGGGGCCATTCGGCGGCGAAGACGGACCCGGCCTCGAAGGCGGGATCAGCGCGAAACTCAGTCATGTCAGATGCTCGTCCTCGAACCAGCGCAGGCGATAGGCGTTCATCGCCGTTGTCGCCAGCCGGGTCGTCAGCCGCCAGTTGACCACGGCCCCGACCGGCGCGCCGATGACGGGGATCAGCTGGGCCAGCTTGGCCAGGTCGATGTAGTCGCGGTACTCCAGCTGGAACTTGCGCCAGTCGAAGTCCTGGATGCGTTCGGGCTGATGCAGGCCGCGCCCCGCCGCCTCCAGCGCGGACAGGGCCTCGGGCCGATGCCGGGCGCTGGAAAAGGCCAGTTGGAAAATCCGCAACAGATAGAGCCGCTCCGCCAGGCTCTTGCCTGAGTGGCCGTACAGGGCGCCGATCTCGGCCAGCAGCTTGATCTTGATGGCCAGCAGGGCCGGAAAGTCCGCCGCCGCCAGCAGGAAGCCGCCCGCGCCGGCCACCCCGCCCTCGACGCTGGCCGTGGTGCGGTAAAAATCGACGCGGGTCTGGATCAGCTCTTCGCGCTTGCGAAGGCTGCCGTGCAGCAGCGGTTTGGCCGTGGTCCAGTCGGCGCCGGTCATGATGCCCCGCGTCGTCAACTCGACGCCCGAGGTGACGATCTGGTGCACCCGCTCGGGGATGATCCGGTTGATCCGGTCCTGCGTCGCCCGCGTGGTCATGTCCCACAGGCCCGGGCGGCGCAGCTGGCGTTCGCGCCAGGCCTCGGCTTCCGCGAGGACGCGGGCCTCATACTGTCGATCGTCTTCCGCAGGGGTCATCATGCTTCTCTGGATCAGCGCGACCCTCGCAGGGGCCGACGAAAGGCGCAACGCCCGACGCTTGCTCCCGCTCCGCTGCGGGTCTAGACCGCCCGACATCGAGTACCGTTTCGCACACGCAACATCGACTGGAGAGACCTCTATGGCTCGCGCGAAGATCGCCCTTATCGGCGCCGGAATGATCGGCGGAACCCTGGCCCACGTGGCTGCGCGCGAAGCGCTGGGCGACGTCATCCTGTTCGACATCGCCGAAGGCACGCCGCAAGGCAAAGCCCTCGACATCGCCGAGGCCTCGGCCGTCTTCGGTCAGGACGTGGCCCTGAAGGGCGCCAACGACTACGCCGACATCGCGGGCGCCGACGTCTGCATCGTCACCGCCGGCGTGCCGCGCAAGCCGGGCATGAGCCGCGACGACCTGATCGGCATCAACCTGAAGGTCATGAAGGCCGTCGGCGAGGGCATCAAGCAGCACGCCCCCAACGCCTTCGTCATCTGCATCACCAACCCGCTCGACGCCATGGTCTGGGCCCTGCAGAAGTTCTCGGGCCTGCCCAAGGAGAAGGTCGTCGGCATGGCCGGCGTTCTGGACTCGGCGCGTTTCGCCTACTTCCTGGCTGAAAAGACCGGCGTCTCGGTGCAGGACATCCACGCCTGGACCCTGGGCGGTCACGGCGACGACATGGTGCCGATGGTGCGCCACTCGACCGTGGGCGGCCTGCCGCTGCCGGACGCCGTCGCCGCCGGCTTCCTGTCGCAAGCCGACCTGGACGCCATCGTCGAGCGCACCCGCAAGGGCGGCGGCGAGATCGTGGCCCTGCTGAAGACCGGCTCGGCCTTCTACGCCCCGGCTGAATCCGCCATCGCCATGGCCAAGTCCTACCTGCTGGATCAGAAGCGCGTCCTGCCCTGCGCCGTCTGGCTGTCGGGCGAGTACGGCCTGTCGGACCTCTACGTCGGCGTCCCGGCCATGATCGGCGCCGCCGGCGTCGAGAAGATCGTCGAGTTCACCACCAACGACGACGAAAAGGCCATGTTCGCCAAGTCGGTGGAATCGGTGAACGGCCTGATCCAGGCCTGCAAGGACATCGAGCCGTCGCTGGCTTAAGGGCGCTAACGCGAGCCGCGCGGCGGCTCGCTGCTTGAGCGCTTAGGCGTCTGAAATTGGAAGGGGCCGTGTCGAAAGATGCGGCCCTTTTTCATGCGTGTGCTCCTTCACGCCCCCTCCTTGTCATCCCGGAAGCGGCGCAGCCGCTATCCGGGACCGCTGGAAGCGCCGACGTCGGCTGCTCGAAGTCCAGATGGTAGCGCCTTGGGCGGTCTCGGCTCTCCGCTGCGCTACGGCCGGGATGACGGGCTCCAGGTCAGGCGTGAACCGCCGCCTCTTCCGCCTCGTCGTCTTCGCCCCGCTGCTCCAGCCAGGAGGCGCTGCGCATCTCGTTGAGGCGCGACACCGTGCGCTCGAACTCAAAGGCCCCGACCCCCTCGGCATAGAGGCTCTCGGGCTCGGCCTCGGCCAGGACCACCAGCCGCGTCTTGGCCTCGTAGAGGGCGTCGATCAGCGTCACCAGACGCCGGGCCTCGTGGTGGTTGGCCGGGCTGAGCCTCGGCACGTCGGACAGGAAGAGGGTGTGAAAGCGTCGAGCGACGGCCAGATAGTCCTGCGGCCCCAGCGGCGATCCGCACAGCTCGCTGAAACTGGCCCGCGCCATGCCGCCGACCGTGCGCTGGACCCGGACCTGACGGCCCAGCACCGGCAGGGCCGCCGGCTCCTCCGGCTCGCCGCCCTTGAGGTCCGACCACAGGGTCTCGAAGCCGGAACGCGCCGCGTCATCCAGCGGCGCGAACCAGACCTTGGCCCCGGCCATCCGGTCCAGGCGGAAGTCGCGCGCCCCCGCCGTCTCCACCACCTCGCAACGTTCCCGAAGGATGTCGATGAAGGGCAGGAAGAGCTGGCGGTTGATGCCGTTCTTGTAGAGGTCTTCCGGCGCGCGGTTAGAGGTGATGGCCAGCACCACCCGCTTCTCGAACAGGGCGTCGAACAGTCGGCCCAGGATCATGGCGTCGGCGATGTCGGTAACCTGCAGTTCGTCAAAGCACAACAGCCGGGCTTCCGAGGCGATCAGGGCCGCGATCGGCGGAATGGGGTCGTCGCCCTTGCTGGTCCCGAATACCGCCTTGCGGGTGCGGGCGTCGCCGTCCCGCCACTGCTTCACCAGGTCGTGGATACGGGCCATGAAGGCGTGGAAGTGGGCGCGGACCTTCTTTTGCTCGGGCGTGGCCGAGTAGAAGAGGTCCATCAGCATGGACTTGCCGCGCCCCGGCGGGCCCCAGATGTAGATGCCTTTCACCTCGGGCGGGCGTCCGAACAGGCCCTTCCTGGCCAGGTCCGCTTCCAGCCGTTCCAGCGCGGCCAGCAGCTCCAGCTGCTTGGGATCGGGGGCGATGACGCCCTCTTCGACGCGGATGTCGTAGGCGTTGCGGATACGAGAGGTCATGGTCAGCGGCATAGCCTCAAGGGGCCGATCAGGAAAGGCGGCGGGCTTTCCGTTGCGCGGCGGACGGAATATTTGGGTAAAACTGGTTGCTTCGCGCTTGCGAAAGACCCAAATGCAGAACCGCTTTTCTCCCCAGCGCCCCTACTAAGGATAAATAAATCATGGGCTATCGCGTCGCCGTCGTTGGCGCCACCGGCAATGTCGGTCGCGAAATGATGAACATCATCGAGGAACTGAACTTCCCCGTCGATAAGATGCATGCGATCGCCTCGCGAAAATCCAAAGGCGTGGAGGTCTCCTTCGGCGACAAGACGCTGAAGTGCGAAGACCTGGAGCAGTTCGACTTCTCGACCGTCGACCTCGTCCTGATGAGCGCCGGCGGCAAGGTGTCCAAGGAATGGTCGGAGAAGATCGGCAAGGCCGGTCCCATCGTCATCGACAACTCCTCGGCCTTCCGCATGGACCCCGACGTGCCGCTGATCGTGCCGGAGGTGAACCCTGACGCGGTCAAGCTGGCGCGCAAGAAGAACATCGTCGCCAACCCCAACTGCTCGACCGCCCAGCTGGTCGTGGCGCTGAAGCCCCTGCATGACGCGGCCAAGGCCAAGCGCGTCGTCGTCTCGACCTACCAGTCGGTTTCGGGCGCCGGCAAGGAAGGCATGGACGAGCTGTGGAACCAGACCAAGGCCATCTACGGCCTGGGCGACGCCACGCCGAAGAAGTTCCCCAAGCAGATCGCCTTCAACGTCATCCCCTACATCGGCGCCTTCCGCGACGACGGCTATACCGACGAGGAAGCCAAGATGTGGGACGAGACCCACAAGATGATCGACCCCTCGATCAAGCTGACCGTGACCTGCGTCCGCGTGCCGGTCTTCGTCGGCCACTCCGAGGCCGTGACGGTCGAGTTCGATCGCCCGATCGAGCCGGACGAGGCCCGCGAGATCCTGCGCGAGGCGCCCGGCGTCATGGTCATCGATAAGCTGGAGCACGACGGCTACATCACCCCCGTCGACGCCGCCGGCGACCACGCCGTCTTCGTCAGCCGCATCCGCAAGGACCCGACGGTCGAGAACGGCCTCAGCTTCTGGGTCGTGTCCGACAACCTGCGCAAGGGCGCGGCCCTGAACGCCGTCCAGATCGCCCAGCTGCTGGACGAAACCGGCGTCATCACCCCGTCGAGCGGCTATCGCACGCTGACGGTTTAAGTAGCTGTTTGCCGTCATCCCGGCCGAACCCTCGCGCAAGCGAGGGGCAGAGCCGGGACCGCAACGAACGTCGCCGTTTGATGCGGTCCCGGATCGACCCTTCGGATCGTCCGGGATGACGATTTTCAAGGCGTCCGCCCTGTGACCGCGTCTCCCTCCACCCACTCGTCCGAAGCCCGCACGGCCCTGGCGGCCGGGGTCATCTGCTATCTGATCTGGGGCTTCGTGCCTCTGATCTTCCAGCAGATGGCGCATCAGGGCGCGAACGCCTGGGAGATCATGGGGCACCGTGCGGTCTGGGGCCTGGTCTGGTCGCTGTTGCTGGTCTTGCTGGCGCGCCAGTGGTCCCAGGTCATGGCCGTGCTGCGTCAGCCCAAGGTGCTGGGCTGGCTCAGCCTCTCCGCAATCCTGATCGCCACCAACTGGACCGTCTATATCGTCGCGGTGAACAACGGGCGGACGCTGGACGCCTCGCTCGGCTACTATCTCAATCCCCTGCTCAACATGGCCGCCGGCGCCTGGCTGTTCCGCGAGCGGATCGACTGGGCGGGCAAGATCGCCATGGCCCTGGCCGCTATCGGCGTAGTGTTGCAGACCCTGGCCCTGGGCCATGCGCCCTGGGTGTCGCTGGTTCTGGCGCTGACGTTCGCCGCCTATGGCATCATCAGGAAACGGGTGTCGGTCGACGCCCAGACCGGCCTCTTCCTGGAATGCCTGCTGCTGGCCTTGCCTGGCCTGATCTGGCTGATCCACATCGAAACCACGGGCGCCGGCCACTTCACCGCCACGCCCGCGGCGACCCTCTGGCTGCTGTTCGCGGGCCCGGCCACGGTCATACCCCTGGCCCTGTTCGCCTGGGCGGCGCGGCGCATGCCCCTGTCCAGCATGGGCTTCCTGCAGTTCCTGGCCCCGACCATCGTCTTCATCATCGGCGCGCTGCAAGGCGAGGCCCTGGGCCCGCTGCGCATCGCCTCCTTCGTCTTCATCTGGGTCGCCGTGGGCGTCTTCGCGGTCGGGGCGGTGCTCAAGGTGCGCCGGGGCAGCCGCACCGCCGAAACCATCGTCGCCCCCGAGCCCGGCCTGCTGGACGACCCCGCCGAGGATCGCATGGCCGCGATGGACGACGCCCCGCCCTCCTCGCGCTGAAGCGCGGCCAGAACCCACGTTGAGGTCCGGCGCCGTTCCAGCCTAGAAGGGGTGATGATCCGCGCCCGCTCTCTCGCCGCCCTCACCCTGTCTGTCGTCCTGGCGGCGGGCTCGTCCGCCTGCGCCCAGAGCGTGGGCATGCAGGGGGGCGGCGATGAAGTCATCCGCACCGCGCGGACGGAGGCGCCCGTCACCTCGACCCCGCCGGTCGTCGTACCGACCACGGCCGAGACCTTCGACGCCGTCAGCAACACCCTGGACGCCGCCGCCGAGGCCTGGTCGTCGGGCGATGTGGACGCGGTCATGGCCACCTATGTCGCTGACGAGCCCCTGCTGGTCTTTCTCGGCGACACCCCGCTGAAGGGGCCGGACGCCGTGCGCGCCGCCCTGGAAGCCCGCGCCGCCCAGCCCGGCGGCCTGGGCCAGATGACCTATGAGTGGTTCGAGACCCTGCAGTTCGACGTCAACACCACCGTGGTCTCGGGCCGCGTGGTCATGCGCCGCGAAGGCAAGACCCATCGCGGCCTGTTCACCCGCGTCCTGCGCCGCACCGAAGACGGCTGGCGCATTGTCCACGATCAGCTCGCCTGGGGCGCTGACGCCTAAAGCGCCGCGTAGAGCGCCTCGACCAGGCGCAGGGCGCGCGGGTCGCCGATCAGATGCGGCGACTGGCGCGTCATGACATAGGCCGCCGAGACGCGCGCATCGGGATCGGCGAAGGCCATCGACCCGCCCCAGCCGCAGTGGCCGACCGCCAGCGGGTTGGGACCGAAGACGTTCAGGCCTTCGTTGCGGGTAAAGCCGGCCGCCCAGCTCATGACATAGGGCAGGACCCTGTCCTGACCGTGGATGCGTTCCCGTGTCGCCTGAGCCAGCGTCTCCTCCGACAGCACCGCCCGACCGTCCAGGGCGCCGCCCGTGGCGATCATGGACATCATCCGCGCCAGATCCTTCGCCGTGCCGTGCAGGTTGGCCGAAGGGATTTCCGCCATGCGCCATTCGGTCGAGCCGCGCCCGCCCGGCGCCGAGCCCCGGTCGAGGAAGGCGGCCTTCTTGATTGCGTCGATGGGGCCGAGGTCCGGCGCAGCGGCGGGCTTACGCAGTTGCGCCACCCGTCCATGCTCGCCCTCGGGCAGACCGATCCACAGATCCAGGTCGAACGGCTGGGCGAAGTCTTCGCGCAGCGCCGTCCCCATGCTCCGCCCATCGACGATGCGGAACAGTTCGCCGGCCAGATAGCCGATGGTGATGGGGTGATAGCCCGACGCCGTGCCCGGTTCCCACAGCGGGGTCTGGGTGGCCAGCCGGTCCAGCACGGCTTGCCGGTCAAACCAGATGGCCGGCTCGACGCCTTCGGAAAAGCCCGGTAGGCCGGACTGGTGGCTCATCAATTGGCCCACGGTCAGCTGGTCCTTGCCCGCCGCGCCAAAGGCCGGCCAGTGGTCGGCGACCCGGTCCTCATAGGACAGCAGACCCTTGTCCACGCAGCGCGCGATCATCAGGGCCATGACCGCCTTGCCGGTCGAGAAGACCGGAACCAGGGTCTTCTCGGTAAAGGGCGTCGCCCCCGCCAGATCCGCCGACCCGGCCCATAGATCGACCGCGACCTCGCCGTCGATGGTCACGCTGAACCGCGCCGCCAGCTCGTTCAGCCCTTCGGGCGCATCGGTGAAGTTGGCGGCGAAGGCGTCCTTCACCGCATTGAACGGGGCAGGGCAGAGGCCGTGGATTTCGGGCGCTTGGGTCATGGCGGCGGTCTAGCGCGTCAGGCGGTCGGGGTCACGGCTTGCGCGCATCTGCCGAGGCGTTGCGCGCCGCCGCGAATTCGTCGCCCGGCTTCCACGCGGGCCAGTCGCGCGAGTTGGCCAGGGCGGCGCCGACCTCATACAGCAGCTGCACATCGGCGGCGGCGGCGTCCATCTTCCACTCCGGCGTCCATTCGTCCGTGGGCTGATGATAGCGGTTGGCGACGTAGTCGCGGCTGGCGGTGTTGTGGCCGGTGAAGCCGGCGGCGGCGAACAGGGCGGGGACGCCCTTCCTCGCCAGCGGGAAGTGGTCCGAGCGATAGAAGGCCCCGGCCTGGGGCGCCGGATCGGGGATCAGGCGGCGGCCTTCGCGGCCCGCCAGTACGGCCAGCCGGTCGTCCAGATCATTCTTGCCCGCGCCGATGACCACGATATTGGGGTCGATCTCGGTCCCCGGCAGCAGGCTGTCCATATTGATGTTGGCCACCGTCGTCTCAAGCGGCCAGACCGGGTTGGCGGCGTAGTATTCGGCCCCCAGCAGCCCTGTCTCCTCAGCCGCCCAGCTGACGAAGACCGTCGAGCGTTGGGGGCGCGGCCCCTCGGCGAACAGGCGCGCCAGCTCCAGCACCGCCGCCACGCCGGTCGCATTGTCCACGGCGCCGTTATAGATGTCGTCGCCCCCCTTGGGCGTGGCGCGGCCATAGGCGTCCCAGTGGGCGCCGAACATGACGGTCTCGTCCGGGTGGGTCGTGCCCGGCAGGCGGGCGATGACGTTGCGCGTCTCGACCCGGTCGGCGGTCTGGCCGAAGTCGATCGACAGGGTCACCCCGTCCAGCGTGACCGGCTGGAACTGGGGGGTGCGCGCCTGATCCTTCAGCGCCGCGAAGTCGAGGCCGGCGTCCTGGAACAGCTTTTCAGCGACCGGACCCTGGATCCAGCCCTGCGCCGCCACCCGCTCCTTGTCCGGGTCGGCGCGGACGATGTCGAACTTGGGCGCGGTCGAGGAATTCTCCAGCGTCGACCAGGGATAGCCCGCGCCAGCGGTGTCATGGATGACCAGAACCCCAGCCGCCCCCTGCGCCGCCGCCTCCTGGAACTTGTAGGTCCAGCGTCCGGCGAAGGTCATGGCCTGACCGTCGAACTTGCCCGCCACCGGGTGGCCTTCCGGCGCGCCGAAGTCGGGGTCGTTGACCAGGACCAGCATGATCTTGCCGCGCAGATCGACGCCCTTGTAGTCGTCCCAGCCGCGCTCCGGCGCATCGACGCCATAGCCGACGAAGACCAGGGGCGCATCGGTCAGGGTCACGTGGCTGACCGGCCGGTCCGACGAGACGATGACGTCCGTGGCGCGGTTCAGGGCCATGGTCTGGCTCTTGCTGGTCACGCTGATGGTCGCGGGGCCGTCCTGCCTGGTGCGGCTGACCTGGGCCACCTGGACCCAAGATCCGTCCGGACCGCCGGGCTCCAGCCCCAGGGCCTGAAACTGTTCCGTCAGCCAGGCGATGGTCCTGTCCTCGCCCGGCGTGACCGGGGCGCGGCCCTCTAATTCGTCCGAGGCCAGAACCCGCGTCGCCTCGTTCAGCCGGGCCGGATCGACGCGACCCGGCGCGGTCTGGGGCGCCATATGGGCCAGTGCCGAGGTCGAGGTCATCAGCACGGCGATCAGGCCGAGCGTGGCGGCGTAACGGGGCATCGACATGAGGCGCACTCGAACGGCGGCTAAAGGGGAGCCGCCACGCTGCCCCCTCCCAGCCTCGCTGTCGACCCCCGCCCCTGGTCGATCAGCGCGCCTTTAGCCAGGCCGCTGCGCCGTTGGCGGCCACGGCGCCCGAGGCGAAGGCGGCCTGCAGCAGATAGCCGCCGGTCGGCGCCTCCCAGTCCAGCATCTCGCCCGCCACGAAAACGCCGGGCTTGGCCTTGAGCATCAAATGGTCGTCCACGGCGTCCAGCGTCACGCCGCCCGCCGAGGAGATGGCGCGGCTCAGGCCCTGAACGCCGGTCAGGGTCAGGGTCACCCCTTTGATGCGCGCGGCCAGAGGGCCGGGCTCGCTCGGCAGAGGTCCGCCCTCACGCAGCAGGGCGATGGCGGCGGGGTCCAGATGAAGAATCTTGCGCAGCCAGTTCGACAGGCTGTCCTTGCCGCGCGGCTTCAGCAGCTTCTGGGTCAGGGCCTGGCGGCTGATGGCGGGGCGCAAGTCCAGCGTCAGCTCGGCCTTGCCGTCACGGGCGATGGCGTCGCGCAGATCGGCCGACAGGGCATAGACGCCGCCGCCCTCAATGCCATAGGCGGCGATCATGGCCTCGCCGCGCACGGTGCGTCCGGCGTGGGTCAGGGCCACGCCCTTGATCGGCTGACCGGCGAAGCGCTCGCGCAGCAGGGGCGACCAGGCGACGTCGAAGCCGACGTTGGAGGGCTGGAAGGGGGCGACGGCCACGCCCGCCGTCTCCAGTTCTGGGACCCAGGCGGCGTCGGAGCCCATCCGGGCCCAGCTGGCCCCGCCCAGCGCCAGAATTACGGCGTCAGGTTGCTCCAGCTGTTCGCCCTCGGGCGTGTCGAAGCTCAAAGCCCCGTCCTTCCAGCCGGTCCAGCGTGAGCGGACGCGGATCTCGACGCCGAGGCTCTCCAGCCGCGTCAGCCAGGCTCGCAGCAGGGGCGAGGCCTTCATCGTTCGGGGAAAGACCCGGCCCGACGAGCCGACAAAGGTCTCCTGCCCCAACCCCTCGGCCCAGGCGGTCAGATCGGCGGGGGAAAAGGCGGCCAGCCATTCGGCGACCCGCTCACGGGCCGGGGCGTCGTAGCGGTCGAGGAAGGGCGCCAGCGGCTCCGAATGGGTCAGGTTCAGTCCGCCGCGACCGGCCAGCAGGAACTTGCGCCCGACCGAGGGCATGCGCTCATGGACCGTGACGCGCAGACCCGCAGAGGCCAGGCGCTCAGCGGCCATCAGCCCGGCGGGGCCGGCGCCGATCACGGTTACGGTAGAGGGGGCGGAGGAAGGAGCGTCGGTCATCGGCTCTTCTAGACCGGAACGTCCGCGAACGGCATACGCTGTGTCATCATGAGCGTCGCCTTCACCCGAGAAGAAGATCTGGAAGCCACGGCCGCCGACCTGGTGGACCGCCCGATCTCGCCCCATCCGAACCATGTCACGCCCGAGGGGATGGCCGCGATCGAGGCTGAGCTGGCCTCGGCGCGAGCGGCCTATTCGGCGGCCCAGGCCAAGGGCTCGATCGAGGCGGACCGCACGGCCATGGCCCGGGCCACGCGCGACCTGCGCTACTGGTCGGCGCGGCGGGCCTCGGCCCAGCTGCTGGAGACCAAGTCGGACGGTCGGGTGCGCTTCGGCGGCTCAGTCACCATCGAGCGCGAGGACGGCCGCACCCAGACCTGGCGCATCGTCGGCGAGGACGAGGCCGATCCGGCCCAGGGCTCGGTCAGCCACGTCTCGCCCCTGGCCCGCGCCCTGATGGGCAAGCGGGTTGGCGACGAGGCGACCGTGGCGGGCCAGTCGGTCGAGATCGTCGCCGTCGACTAGAGGTTAGGGCGGCCTAGAAGCCGCCGGTTCCCTTCACCTTGGCCACCGGCTGGAAGTCGCGCACGAAGCGTTCCAGCAGACGCACGCTGAAGCCCGCCGAGCCCGCCGGCTTGACGTCGCTGGCGCCGCCATAGGCCATGTTGGCGATGTCCAGATGCGCCCAGGGCGTTTCTGGCCGGGCGAAATAGCCGATGAAGTGGGCGCCTGTGCCCGCGCCCGCGCCGCCTTCGCCCGAGTTCTTGATGTCGGCGATGGGGCTGCTGGTGGCGCCTGCATAGGAGGGGTGCAGCGGCAGGCGCCACAGGCGCTCGCCGGTGGCATCGCCCGCCGTTTTCAGCTGGTCGGCCAGGGCGTCGTGGCGGCTGAACAGGCCGGCGTAGTCATTGCCCAGGGCGCCGCCGACCGAGCCGGTCAGGGTGGCCACATCGACGATGGCGGCGGGGTTCAGGCGTGTGTCGGCCCAGACCACGGCGTCGGCCAGGACCAGACGCCCCTCGGCGTCGGTGGAGATGACCTCGATGGTCTTGCCGTTCATGGCGGTCAGGACGTCGCCGGGCCGGATGGCGTTGGCGTCGGGCATGTTTTCGGCCAGGGCCGCGACGGCGGCCACGTCGACCGGCGCGCCCGCCTTGGCCAGGGCCAGCACGGCGCCGACGACGCTGGCGGCGCCCGACATGTCCATCTTCATATTGCCCATATTGGCGCCCGGCTTGATCGAGATGCCGCCGGAATCGAACGTGATGCCCTTGCCCAGCAGGGCGATCGGGCCGGCCTCGGGCGCGCCCCGTCCCTTGTAGCGGACCACCAGCAGGCGCGGCGGGCGCGCGGAGCCCTGACCGACGCCGAGCAGCGAACCCATGCCGAGGGCCTGCATGGCCGGCACGTCCAGCACCTCGATCTCGACGCCGGGCAGGCCGGCGAAGGCGGCGCGGGCGCGCTCGACGAAGCTCTCGGGATAGATGACGTTGGCGGGTTCGTTCGACACGTCGCGGGTCCAGGCCATGGCCTCGACCAGGGCCGCGCCGCGCCGCCAGGCGGCCTGAGCGCCGGACACGTCATCGGCGACCACTATGATCCCGCCCGGCGCGGCGGCGTCGCGGCCCGTGGTGCGGTGCAGGTCCGAGCGGTACTGGCCGAGGCCGAGGCCCGCAGCCAGCTCGGCGGCGCTGTCGGCGGACAGGCCGGCGGTCAGGACGGTCATCGCGCCGGGCTGGGCGATCAGGGCCCGGCCCACGACGGTTCCGGCGGTCTGGCTGTCGGCGGGCTTGGCGTCAGCGGGCAGGCCGACGATCAGGATGCGGTCCCAGCCGCCGACGCCATGCAGGCTGAGCGTCTGGCGCGCCTTGTAGTCAAAGCGGGCGGCGGTCAGGGCGGCGGCGATCGCCTCACGCACGGCGGGGCTCAGGGCGGCGCCGCGCGTCGCCAGGTCGGCCTCGGCGCCCAGCGGCAGGACCAGGGCGCCCGAGGCCTGGCCGGGCGTGGCGGCGAAGGTCACGGCGCGCTGCACGGCGGGGGCGGCGCGGGGCGTCAGGGACGCAGGCGCTTCGGCGCTGGCTGCGCGACGCGACTGCGCCTCGGCGGGCATGGCGACGCTCAGGCTGACGGCGGCCAGAGCAGCGGCGGCGGCGAAGGTCGGGAAATTCTTGGTGCGGCGCATCGGCGGAGCCCCCTCGGTGACGATGAAGGGGTTCTTATGGCCAAGGTCGCCGGAGCGGCGCAAACCGTTCCGGCGAAGGAAGGACCGACCGCGACGCCGTGTCGCGGCGCGGCGGTCGGCTGGTCAGGCGGCGGCGCGGCGGGGACGCAGGCGCGGCGCAGGCTTGGCGGCCAGCGGGTTCGCGACGGGCGCGGCGGCCTTGCGGGCGTCCAGCAGGGCGCCGATCCAGCCCCACGCGGGTTCCTTATGAGTGCTGTAAATGTAGTCCATCGGTCGTCCTCCTTTCTTGAGGCCTGAATATGCAGTTGACGGCGGGCGTTCACAAACGAGACAACAGGGTCAACGCATAAGGCTTGCTTATGAATGATATCCTGTCTCGCATTCCCGTCGACGCCTTGAGGGTGTTCGAGACCGCCGCGCGCCTGCTCAGCTTCACCCGCGCCGCCGAGGCCCTGGGCATGAGCCAGGCGGCGGTCAGCTGGCGCATCCGCGACCTGGAGCAGAGGCTGGACCGCCCCCTGTTCGTGCGCGGCGTGCGCCAGGTGTCGCTGACGCCGGAGGGCGAGCGGCTGGCCACGGCCTCGATCGAGGCCATGACCCTGTTGCGGCGCGCCGTGGCCGACGTGGTCGAGGCCGATCAGGGCGTGCTGGCCATCACCACGCTTCAGACCCTGGCGACCCAGTGGCTGGCGACGCGGCTGGGGTCGTTCCAATTGGACAACCCCGATCTGGCGGTGCGGGTGGACACCAGCCCCACCCTGTCGATGCTGGGCGCCGACGGGCTGGACGTGGCCTTGCGGTTCGGCTCGGGTCAGTGGGCGGGGCTGGAGAGCCGCTTCCTGATGCCCGCCGTCTTCACCCCCCTGTGCACCCCCGCCATGCGCGACCGGCTGGACCTGAAGATCCCCGCCGACCTGAAGCGCGCCCATCTGGTCGGCGAGCCGCGCGAATGGGCCGCCTGGTTCGCTGCCGCCGAGGTCTCGCCCGCCGACACGGCCCCGCCGCCGCGTCTGACCGCCGACAACCAGGCCATGGAGGTGGCGGCGGCCCTGGGCGATCAGGGCGTGGCTCTCGGCTCGCCCATCCTCTACGCCCGCGAACTGGAGCGCGGCCTGCTGGTCCGGCCCTTCGATCAGACGGTCGCCTTGGCCGAGGGCTACTGGATCTGCTACCCGCCCGCCCGCCGCCTGACCCCCAAGATCGCCCGCTTCCGCGACTGGCTGCTCGACACGGCGCGGGCGGACCCCGCCGTGGTGGAGGGCGCGCGGCTGGCGGGACGGGAAGTGGGGGAGGTTGGTTCCTGATCCTTCTCCCCTTGAGGGAGAAGGTGTCATGCGCCGCATGACGGATGAGGGGTGTCGGCACCGCCTCTGAAAATTGGAAAGTCGAGGCGTGACGACACCTAGCGATACGTCGCGCTCACACCCCTCATCCGAGCGCCTCCGGCGCCCACCTTCTCCCTCAAGGGGAGAAGGAAAAAGAAAGGGCGGGACCTTTCGATCCCGCCCTTCCGTCGTCTCAGCGTGAGGAGGCTTGGACTTAGAAGTCCATGCCGCCCATGCCGCCCATACCGCCCATGTCGGGGGCGCCGCCGCCGCCCTTCTTGGGGGCGTCAGCGATAGCGGCTTCCGTGGTGATCATGATGCCGGCGACCGAGGCGGCCGACTTCAGAGCCGAACGGACGACCTTGGCCGGATCGATCACGCCCATCTGTACGAGGTCGCCGTACTCTTCGGTCTGGGCGTTGAAGCCGAACGAAGCGTCGTTCGAGTCCATGACCTTGCCGACCACGATCGAGCCTTCGACGCCTGAGTTTTCCGAGATCTGACGGATCGGAGCCTGCAGGGCGCGACGGACGATGGCGATGCCGGCGTTCTGATCGGCGTTGGCGCCTTTCAGATCGATCAGCTTCTTGGAGGCTTGCAGCAGGGCCACGCCGCCGCCCGGGACGATGCCTTCATCGGCAGCGGCGCGGGTTGCGTTCAGGGCGTCGTCGACGCGGTCCTTCTTTTCCTTCACTTCGACTTCGGTCGAGCCGCCGACGCGCAGGACGGCGACGCCGCCGGCCAGCTTGGCCAGACGCTCTTGCAGCTTCTCTTTGTCGTAGTCCGAGGTGGTGTCCTCGATCTGACGCTTGATCTGCGAGACGCGGGCTTCGATGCCTTCTTTCTCGCCGGCGCCTTCGACGATGGTGGTGTCGTCCTTGGTGATCTGGACCTTCTTGGCCTTGCCGAGCATGTCGAGGGTGACAGTCTCAAGCTTGATGCCGAGGTCTTCCGAGATGACCTGGCCGCCCGTCAGGATGGCGATGTCTTCCAGCATGGCCTTGCGGCGGTCGCCGAAGCCCGGAGCCTTGACGGCGGCGACGCGCAGGCCGCCGCGCAGCTTGTTGACCACCAGGGTGGCCAGGGCTTCGCCTTCGATGTCCTCGGCGATGATCAGCAGGGGGCGACCCGACTGAACCACGGCTTCCAGCACCGGCAGCATGGGCTGCAGCGAGGTCAGCTTCTTCTCGTGGAGCAGGATGAGGGGCTCTTCGAGGGCGACCTCCATCTTGTCCGCGTTGGTGATGAAGTAGGGCGACAGGTAGCCGCGGTCGAACTGCATGCCTTCGACGATGTCGACGGTGGTTTCAGCCGTCTTGGCTTCTTCGACCGTGATGACGCCTTCGTTGCCGACCTTGGCCATGGCCAGGGCGATCAGCTCGCCGATTTCAGCGTCGCCGTTGGCCGAGATGGTGCCGACCTGGGCGATTTCCGAGTTGTTCGAGACCGGCTTGGAGATGGCCTTGACCTCGTCCAGAGCCACGCCGACGGCCAGATCGATGCCGCGCTTCAGGTCCATCGGGTTCATGCCGGCGGCGACGGCCTTGAGGCCCTCTTGCACGATGGCCTGAGCCAGAACGGTGGCGGTGGTGGTGCCGTCGCCCGCATTGTCGTTCGCCTTGGAAGCGACTTCGCGGATCATCTGGGCGCCCATGTTCTCGAAGGCGTCTTCCAGCTCGATTTCCTTGGCGACCGAGACGCCGTCCTTGGTCGAGCGCGGAGCGCCGAACGACTTCTGGATCACGACGTTACGGCCCTTGGGACCGAGCGTCACCTTGACGGCGTCAGCCAGGACGTTGACGCCGCGCAGCATCTTGTCGCGAGCATCGGTGTTGAATTTTACGATTTTAGCGGCCATGGGGCAGCTCCTATCTAGATGTTTTTACGAGAGAAACCGGAAACCTAGAGTGCTTACGAGAGCACGCCCAGGACGTCGGATTCCTTCATGATGATCAGGTCGTCGCCGTCGATCTTCACTTCCGTGCCCGACCACTTGCCGAACAGGATGCGGTCGCCAGCCTTCAGTTCCAGAGCGTTGACCTTGCCGGATTCATCGCGAACGCCGGGGCCGACGGAGACGACTTCGCCTTCCTGGGGCTTTTCCTTGGCCGTATCGGGGATGATGATCCCGCCCTTGGTCTTGGATTCTTCTTCAACGCGCTTGACCAGCACGCGGTCGCCGAGAGGACGAAACGCCATCTGATGATCTCCCAATAGAATGTCGGTTTAAGCCCCGGAGCCAGCAGCTTTAGCAGCCGCCCGCCCCGAGTGCTAACCCGATGGGAGTTAGGGGGAGGCCCCCCCACCGTCAAGGGCGAGCCCCATCGAATCTTGGCTGCGAGATGACTGGAAAATGAACGAGGCCCCTTGGGAGCGTTCAGCGGGCGCGGCCTAAAAGGAGACAACGGATCAACAGGCTTTCGAAGGGAGCCCGCCATGAAGACCATTTCCAAGCTCGGCGTCGGCGCCATCGCCCTGACCATGCTGGCCGCTTCTCCGGTCGCCGCCCAGTCCTATCGCGACCGCGATCGCGACAACACCGGCCGCGACGCCGTGCTGGGCGCCGTCGTCGGCGGGGTGGCGGGCGCTCTGATCGGTCAGGGCGACGGACGCTATGTCGCCGGCGGGGCCTTGGCGGGCGCCGCCCTGGGCGCGGTCGCGTCGGACAGCGACCGCGACGGCTGCAACTATTACCGCGGCGGCCGCTGCTACCGGAATCAGGGCCACTGGGAGCGTGACCACGGCATCAACAGCCGCGATGGCTACTACAACGGCCGCTATCAGGGCCGCGACCGCTACGACCGTCGCGACCGCCACGACAACCGTCGCGACTATCGCTACGACCGCCGCTGGTAGGTTCCTGCGCGCGATGAATGAAGGCCCGGCGGCGACGCCGGGCCTTTTCGCGTTGGGCTCAGCGGACGCCGATGGTCAGGGTGTAGTTGGCGTGCTCGTCGCGACGGGCGGCGTTGCGCATCAGATAGACCCGCACGACGTAGTCGCCGTTGGCCGGCAACTGGCCGCTGAATTGATTGCCTGAGGTCGAGCCGATGAACAGGGCCTCGTCCGCGCCCTGTCTGGTGACGTTGAAATAGGCCGAGGCGTTGGTGGGTTGCAGCCGAACGTTCAGCGTCTGGCCGCGGCGGGCGCCCAGCACATAGTCGACCGTGTCGTAGCCGTGCAGGTTGCCGTGCAGGGTGGCCGAGGACGCACCCCGCGCGAACTGGACCCGCTCGGTGCGGCTGTGATCCTGAGCGGCGGCGGGCGACGTCAGGGCCAGCGCCATGGCGAAGGAAGCGAAGGTCTTCAGCATCAGTCTGTCCTTGCAGCGATTCGCACCACAATCCTTTTCAGCGGGTTCCGTTCCCCTCTAGCCGAGCAGCCGGGTCAGCAGGGCCGCTGTCGAGGGATCGAGGTCGGGGGAGGGGGCGCCCGCCGCCACGTCCTTGAGGACCGCCTTGGCCAGGACCTTGCCCAGTTCCACGCCCCACTGGTCGAAGCTGTTGATGTCCCAGATCACCCCCTCGACGAAGGTCTTGTGCTCATAAAGCGCGATCAGGGCGCCCAGGGCCTGCGGCGTCAGGCGGTCCATGACGATGGCGGTCGAGGGGCGGTCGCCGGGGAAGGTCTTGTGCGGGGCCAGGCGGTCGGCCTCGGCCTCCGACGCGCCTGAGGCGATCAGTTCGGCATGGGCCTGGGCCTCGGTCTTGCCCTGCATCAGGGCCTGGCCTTGGGCCAAGGCGTTGGACCACAGAGGGCTCTCCGACTTGTCGTCGAGAGTGGAGGCGACGATGACGAACTCGGCGGGAACCACCTGCGGGCCCTGATGGATCTGCTGGAAGAAGGCGTGCTGGCCGTTGGTGCCCGGCTCGCCGAAGACGACGGGGCAGGTCTGGCGCCCGACCGGGGCGCCGTCGCGGCGCACCCGCTTGCCGTTCGATTCCATCTCCAGCTGCTGCAGGAAGGCGGGCAGACGCCGCAGGCCGTGGGCGTAGGGGGCGACGGTGCGCGACGGGCGGTGCAGGCCGTCGACATTGTAGATCTGGGCCAGGGCCAGCAGGACCGGGGCGTTGGCCTCCAGCGGGGCCTCGAGGAAGTGCCGGTCCAGTGCGGCGGCGCCGTCGAGGAAGCCCTGGAAGACGTCCCAGCCCAGGCCGATGACGCAGGACAGGCTGACCGCCGACCACAGGGAATAGCGGCCGCCGACCCAGTCCCGGAAGGCGAAGGTGCGGCCGCAACCGAAGACGGCGGCCTTCTCCGGCGCGGCGGTGACGCCGATCAGGTGCCTGTTCATGCCCTCAGCGGGCAGGGCGGCGGCCAGCCAGGCCTTGGTCGCCTCGGCGTTGGCCAGGGTTTCCTGGGTGGTGAAGGTCTTGGAGACGACGACGACCAGGGTCGAGGCCGGATCGAGTCCGGTCAGGGCCTCGGCCATGTCGCGCGGATCGACATTGGCCACGAAGCGCACGTCGATCGCCGGGTCGAGCGGGCGCAGGGCGTCCCAGATCAGGCGCGGCCCCAGGTCCGAGCCGCCGATCCCGATATGGACCACGGTCTCGAACGGCCGACCGGTGGCCCCCGTCTCGATACTGGACCGGACGGCGTGGGCGTAGTCGCGCATCTGATCACGGACGGCCTCCACCTCAGCCGAGACGGCGTCGCCCAAGGCGTGGAAATCGGCGCCGTCGGGCGCGCGCAGGGCCGGGTGCAGGACCGCGCGGCCCTCGGTGGAATTGATGGGCTCGCCGCCGAACAGGGCGGCGCGACGGCCCTCGACGTCGGCGGCGCGGGCCAGGGCCAGGGCGGCGTTCAGCCCTGCGCGGGTCCAGCTCTGCTTGGACAGGTCCAGATGCAGGCCGGCGGCGTCGAGCGTCATCCGCGACAGGCGGTCGGGATCGGCGGCGAACTGGTCGAGGATGCGGGCGTCGGCGTCGCGACGGGCGACGGCCTCCAGTTCGGTCCAGGCGGCGTGCGGCATCGACGTCTCCCCCCATCGCCGTCCCCTGGTCTGGTACGGCGTTTGCAAGCCTTTGTTTATGGCTCAGGCCTAAAAGAGTTCAATCAAAGACCGGGTAAACATGGGTTTCCGACTGGAAATTCTCGCCTCGGCCGCCAGTGAAAAGGGATGCCCATGTCCTGCGGACTAGTTCTCGCCGCCGTGCTGATGCTCAGCGATCCGTCCGTGGCCGAAGCCGCAGCTGTGGCGCCGGTCCCCGCTGACGCCCCCGTCTCGGTCGCGCACGAGCCCCTGTTCGCCGATCTGGTGGCACGCTCGGGCGCGCTGAAAGCTATCGTTGACGGCTGGATCGCCTCGGGCGAGGCCGACGCCAGCGGCTTCCTGACCAGCACGGTCTTCACCGGCTTCAAGGCTAAGGCGGCCGATCTGGCCGCGCGCGATCTTCAGGGCCATCTGGTGCTGAAGGAACGCGGCACGGACAACGATCTGAAGTGCATCCTGCGCGGCATCTCGGAAGACATGCCCAAGAAGGTCGCCGCCGTCGAAGCCGCCCCCAACGCCGCGGAACGCAAGGTGGCGCTGGAAGAGCTGGCCTATCTGCTGAACGACAATGTCGAGGTCATCACCGCGCCGCCTCACCCGGCGGCGTAGCCGCCCGGCGAGGCTTTTCTTTCTGGGACCTATCGCGCTTTGCGCTACTTGAGGCCCGCCCCCTATCGTCATCCCGGCCGCAGCGGAGCGGAGAGGCGGGACCGCCCAAGACGCCGCGTCTGGCTCAGCTCTACTTCGCGCCGAGGGCGTCGATGATGAGGCCTTCGGTCAGCAGTTGCGGCAGGATGCGCGGCTCAGGCTGACCGGGCGTATAGAGGAGGTAGAGCGGCACGCCCGAGCGGCCGTGGCGCTCCAGTTCGGCGGTGATGGCGTCGTCGCGGCGGGTCCAGTCGCCCACCAGATAGACGGCGTTGTGGGCCTGCAGAGCCTCGGCGGTGCGGCGCGAGGTCAGGGCCGTGCGCTCGTTGATCTTACAGGTCACGCACCAGTCGGCGGTGAAGTTGACCAGGACGGGACGTCCCTCGGCCAAGGCCGCCTGCACCGCCTCGGGCGACCAGGGTTGCGAGGCCAGGAGGTCGGAGGCTTCAGCCGAAGCCGGACCCGAAAGCGGCGCGCGGCCCGCGCCGATGGCCAGACCCAGGGCCAGGATCAAGACGACCAGAGCGGCGAGGCCCGACAGAAGGCCGCGTTGCGCAAAGGCCTGCGCCGCCTGATGGCGCCCCGCTAGCCACAGGCCCAGCGCCAGCATCAGACCCGCTGCGAACAACAGGGCCAGGGCGTCGCCGCCCGTCTGACGCGCAAACACCCATACCAGCCACAGGGCCGCGCCGTACATGGGGAAGGCCAGCAGGTTCCTGAGCATTTCCATCCACGGGCCGGGACGCGGCAGGCGGGCCAGGAGGCCGGGACTGAGGCTGATCAGGACGTAGGGCAGGGCCAGGCCGAGGCCCAGCATGAGGAAGACCGCCAGGGCCATGGGCCAGGGCATCAGCAGGGCGGCGCCGAGCGCAAAGGCCATGAAGGGGGCGGTGCAGGGCGCGGCCACGACCACGGCCAGAACCCCGGTGAAGAAGGCGCCTAGCGCGCCGGGCAGACGAGACATCGGCCCAGAACCGGCGCCTTGCAGGCCCGCGCCGATATGAAAGACGCCCGACAGGTTCAGCGCCACGGCCAGCATCAGCAGGGCCAGACCCGCGATCACGGCGGGCGACTGCAGCTGGAAGCCCCAGCCCAGCGCCTGACCGCCGGCGCGCAGGGCCAGCAGGGCCCCGGCCAGGATCAGGAAGGTCGTCAGCACGCCCAGCAAGAAGGCCAGGCCGTCGCGCCGCGCCTCGGCGGGTTCATGGGCCGAGCGGCTGAGCGCCGCCGCCTTCATCGCCAGGATAGGGAAGACGCAGGGCATGAGGTTGAGGATCAGCCCGCCGAGCAGGGCGAACAGGGCGGCTTGTGCAAAGGCGCTCAGATTGACGGCGGGCTTGGCCGTTTCCTCGCCGCTGGCCAGGGCGCCGTTTCCGCTCGCGCCGGCCAGGGCTGGGCCGGGTGTCGCCGAAATCTCCCAGGCGCCGAGGTCGGTGGCGAGGACGCCGGCGACCGGCCCCTTCAGGCCTTCGGCGATCAGGCCGCGCGCGGCGGCGACGGACAGGGTCAGGCCCTCGGGGCCGTGCTGACCGGTCTGGACGGCGGCGTGGTCGATGACGCCGCCCTCGAAGGGGAAGAAGTAGGCCCATTTCGGCGCCGCGCCGGTCCCGATCTTGGCAAGCGGTCCGCCGGTGGCGGTCAGGGTCAGTTGGCCGTCAGCAAACTGGGCGCGGGCTTCGATCCCGGCGGGACGCGGGGCGGATTGGACCACGGACTGGATGGCGGCGCCGTAGCGAGGATCCAGCGGGGCGGCGCCGTCCTGAACCTTGAGGTCCAGCGTCAGATCGAGATCCTCGGGCACGCACATCTGGTCGCTGCAGACGAAGACGTGGGCGACGACCTCGAGCCGCAAGATCTGACCGAGACGGGCGTCGGCGGGGATGTCGATGGGGACCGGCAGGAAGACGAGGTCTGAATAGCCGTAGTTCATCAGACTCTGCAGCCGCTGACGTTCGGGCAGGGGCCAGACAACAGCGCCGGCCTTGACCCCGGCGGGCAGGGTCCAGTCCAAAGTCGTCGGGCCGCCGGAATCCCCCGGGTTGCGCCAATAGGTGTGCCAGCCGGGCTGAATCTTCTGGCGCACGGCGACGATGGCGGTCGAGCCGGGGGCGGCCCAGGCGCTCATCGGGACCAGTTCCGCCTCGATCCGCTCGGTGCGCTGCGGTCCGGCAGACGGCGACGCGGCGCCCGCCCTCAAGGCGTCGTCCAGAGCGGACGGCGATGACGGCGCGGCGAAAGCCGAGGCGGCGAGGGTCAGCCAGACGAGGAAGGCGGAGAGCAGACGCAAGGGGCAGAGGACCGGGCGGTTGAGAACGAGCCGAGACCTTAGCCGCCGCGCGCGCCGACAACCACCGCCGACGTGGGCGGCGGCGCGAGACCGACTGACGCAACCTCCGTGGGAAGCTTAGGTCCTCGGCCTGGCCTCGATCAGCACTTCGGTGCGGCGGCGCAGGGGATCGTTGACCCCGTTGACCTTGGCCCCGTCGGCGCCGCCTCCAGCGACCTCAAAGGCCGGAGCAGGCAGGCCGACCCCGACCAGGGCCTCGGCCACCGACCGGGCGCGCTGTTCGGACAGGGTCTGGTTGGCCGCCGCCGTGCCGCTGCGGGCGTCGGACAGGCCGAGCACCTGAACCTTGGTGACGTCACAGCCTTGAAGCTGGGTGGCGGTCAGGCTGATGGCCTGACGCGCGGCGGCGGTCAGGCGCGCCTGATCCTGATCAAAATAGACCTCGAACCGCTTGGCCCCGCAGGCGGCGGGATTGCTGACCAGATCGCTGCGCTTCTTGTACACGCCGGGCGTGGTGCAGCCCGCCACAAGGGCCATGGTCAGTCCAGCCACGGCGACAGGGAGGATCGGTTTCATCATTCAGCCCCTCGACAAGCGCCCAGCCCCGGGCGCGCAATTCTACAGCAGTAAAAAGGGCGGCCCGCGCAAACGGACCGCCCCCTGAACCTGACCCGAAAAAGCTCCGGGCGCCAGTCGCCTTAGTAGCGGCGCTGGCCGTTCTCCCAGTAGCATTCGGTCTGGCGGTTATCGTAGCAGTAGTAATAACGACCTTGGTTGTCGCGATAGCGCTGCTGGTTGTTGCGGTCCGAGTTGGAGCCGCGGATGGCGCCCGCAGCGCCGCCGGCGAGAGCGCCGATGGCAGCGCCCGTGGCGGCATTGCCGCCGCCGACGTTGTTGCCGATGATGGCGCCGGCGACCGCGCCGATGCCGGCGCCGATGGCGCCTTGGCGCACGGCCTGGTCGTTGTTGCCGCCGCCGTAGTACGGGTCACTGGCGCAGGCGGTGACCAGAAGGCCGGCGCCGGCGATGGCGATAATCGCCTTGTTCATGGATCTGTCCTTCATCCCGAGGGGGCTCCCCTGAAGTCCACAGAACGCAGGGCAAAGGCGACGGTTCCGAGGCCAAGAACCAAGCTTTGCATTATTTTGTTCGAAGAGTTCGGGTTCAGCGGAACCGGGCTGTGAAACGAGGCGTTCGCCGCCCATGACCGACGCCCCTGCGCCTATCGACCCTCCTGTCGCGCCCCGTCTTACACCCCATGTGTCGATGAAACGGGTGACGATTCTGGTCAATCCGCTCTCGGGAGGGGTCGGTCCCCAGGCGGCGGCCGAGGCCGAGGCCATCCTGTCGGTCTATGATTTCGAAGCGACGGTGACGACGCTGGAGGGGCCCAGGATCGCGGACCAGATCGGTGAGGCCCTGGCGGCCAAGCCCGACGTCCTCTTCGTTCTGGCCGGTGACGGCACGGCGCGGTCCGTCGCCGCGCGCGCCGGCGCCAAGGGGCCGCTGATCGCCCCCCTGCCTGGCGGGACCATGAATATGTTGCCCAAGGCCCTCTATGGCACCGCCGACTGGAAACTGACCCTGCGTCTGGCGCTGGAAGACGGTGCGCCGCAGGTCGTGTCGGGAGGCGAGGTCGAGGGTGAGGCCTTCTATTGTGCGGCTATTCTGGGGGCGCCGGCCCTGTGGGCGCCGGCCCGCGAGGCGATGCGGACCGGCAAACTGAAGCTGGCATGGCTCTATGGCCGGCGAGCGCTGAAGCGGGCCTTCAGCGGCCATATCCGCTTCAGCCTGGACGGCGGCGACAGGCGTCGGGCCGAGGCCCTGGTGCTGATCAGTCCGATGATCTCCAAGGTCATGGACGAACCCGTGGGGCTTGAGGCGGCGGCCATGACGCCCTCGGACGCCGCCCAGGCCTTCGCCCTGGCGGCTCGCGCCGTGTTCGACGACTGGCGTCACGATCCCAATGTCATGACCCAGCCGGCGCGCCGGATCACGGTTTCGGCCCGGTCGAAGATCCCGGCGGTGATCGACGGGGAGCCCATGCTGTTGGGGCGAAACGCCACCGTGGTCTTCCTGCCGCGGGCCTTCATGGCCCTGGCGCCCCTGCCCCCTGCCGCCGAGGGCAGCATCTGATGGGGCGGGTGCTCCAGTTCTCGGACGTGCATTTCGGATGCGAGCATGTTCACGCCGTCGCCGCCGCGCTCGACTACGCCCACGCGACGCCGCACGATCTGGTGCTGATCACCGGCGACATCACCCAGCAAGGTTTTCCTAAGGAGTTCGCGGCGGCGGGCGCCTGGATAAGGGCCATGCCCCAGCCGGTCTTCGTCACCGTCGGCAATCACGACGTGCCCTACTGGGATGTGATGGCGCGGTTGTTCTGGCCCTGGCGGGCGTTTGAGCGGGCCACCGGGCACCCGGCGCATGACCATGAGTTCCAGAGTGAACATCTGATGGTGCGTGGCGTGACGACGGCGCGGGGATGGCAGGCGCGGCCCAACTGGTCCAAGGGCGTCATCGATCTGGGGCAGACGCGCCGCGCGGCCGAGGCGCTGCGCAACGCGCCGATCGGGGCGCTGAGGATTCTGGCCTGCCACCATCCGCTGATCGAAATGATCGGCGCGCCGATGACCGGCGAGGTCAAGCGCGGCGACAAGGCGGCGCTGATCTTCGCCGAGGCGGGGGTGGACCTGATCACGACCGGTCACGTCCATGTGCCGTTCGCCCTCCCTGTGGAATTGGGGGGCATCGACCTGTCGGATCGCTGTTCCTACGCCATCGGCTGCGGGACCCTGTCGCATCGGGAGCGCGGAGCGCCGCCCAGCTTCAACCGCATCGAATGGGACGCCCGCGAGATCGTGGTCACGGCGGTGGTCTGGACCGGCCATCGCTTCGAGGATCATCAGACCTGGCGCCTGCCACGACGCCAGGACACGCGCCGGGTCGAGACGGCGCCGGATCCCGTCACCCCGGGCGAAATGGAAGCCGCCGACATCTGAACGGCAAACGAAGAAGGCCCCGGCGGATCGCCGGGGCCTTCTTGCTGACAGCGCCTGAGGGCGGCGTCAGATTCGCGGACCGCGTCCCCTCATGCCGCCGACAACCAGCGAGACGACGAACAGGATCACGGCGATGATGGCGATGAATTTGGCGATCTCGAAGGACATGCCCGAGATACCGCCGAAGCCGAGGACAGCAGCGACCAAGGCGACAATAAAGAAAATGATGGCCCAGCGAAGCATGGACGACCCTCCGAAGCGTTGTTGAAAGGAGCAAAACCATCGACCCCTCCCGTCGATCGTTCCGCCTGACTTAACAACGCCCCGAAGGCTTGGCCGTTCCGTTCTTTTTATCGACGGCGCGGACGGCTCTTTTCAGTAAAGGCGGCCGCGACCATGGTGGCCAGGGCCGGGTTGCGCAGGAAGATGAAGCCCCCGGCCAGAGCCGCCGCCGCGCCGAGAATGGGACGTTGCTGGAACAGGTGGAAGGCCCGCATGCCCAAGCCTTCGGGCTCATATTCCTCTTCCTCCTCCTCGCCGTGGGCGCGGCGTACGAAGAGGAGGGCGACGATCAGAGCGACTGCCGCAAAGATGGCCGCAGTTATGGCCGCCGCCGCCAGGGGCGGAACGGCCAGCGCCAGCAGATAATAGACCGTGGCCCCGAGGGCGACCATGGCCACGAAGCCCGCCCCGGCCGCGACTAAGGTCGCGACCGCGCGATTGATCAGCCCCCGCCCCAGCATCAGCGGCGACGACCGGCGAGCAGCAGGCCCAGCACGACGCCGACGCCGAGGGCGATGGCGGTGGACTGCACCGGGCGTTCCTGGACGCGTTCGACGACATAGCGCTGGGCTTCTTCGAAGCGCTCGGCGGCGTCGTCATAGTACTCGCGACCGCGCACGCGGGCGTCGTCGTAATAGCCGCGCGCTTTTTCCCGCAGCTCCTCGCCCTGCTCGCGCAGACGAGCTTCGGCCTCGGCGGCCTTTTCCTTGAGGCGCTGCGTTTCCTCGCGCGCGCCGACCTTCAGATCCTCCTTGAGGGTCTTCAGGTCGTTCTTGATGTCTTCCCGAGCCTTGGTAGTGGCCATGATGCGCGCTCCGCTGGATTTGTAAGCTTGACGATTAAATAGAGAACCCCCGCCTCGAACGCCACACCGACGATCAAGGTTCCTGCAAAGCCGCAGACCAAGGCCGTAGCGCGACCGCCTTCTGGCGTCGCTGGAGAGGTCGTCATACAAGGAACGCCATGACCCAATGGCTGTTCCCACCCGCGCCCACGCCGTCCCTGCCCATCGTCGGCGACGCGCGTCGTTTCCCGGTGCGCCGCGTCCTGTGCGTCGGCCAGAACTACGCCGCCCATGCCCGTGAGATGGGCGCCGATCCGGCCAAGCCCGCGCCCTTCTTCTTCGCCAAGCCGGCCGACGCCCTGGTCGTGGACGGGGCCGATCCGGTCTATCCGCCGGCGACGGCCAACCTGCATCACGAGGTGGAACTGGTCGTCGCCATGGGCGAGGGCGGCGCCATCGCCGGCTGGGCGGTCGGCGTCGATCTGACGCGGCGCGATCTGCAAGCGGAAGCCAAGGCCAAGGGACGGCCGTGGGAGGCGGGCAAGGCCTTTGACCAGTCGGCGCCGTGCGGCGCCCTGACGCTGGGCGACCTGCCCGATGCGGACGCGGCGATCACGCTGACGGTCAATGGCGAGACACGCCAGTCGGGGCGGCTGTCGGACATGATCTGGGACCCGGCGGGAATTCTGGCCCAGGCAAACGCGCTGTGGATCCTGCAACCCGGCGACCTGATCTTCACCGGCACGCCCGAGGGCGTCGGACCTCTGGTCGCCGGGGACCGTGTCGAGGCGCGCATCGACGGCCTGGCCCCGCTCAGTTTTACGGTAAAAGCATGATCCTGCACGGCTACTGGCGCTCGGGCACCAGCTATCGCATCCGCATTGCGCTCAACCTCAAGGGGCTGGACTATCAGACGGCGCCGGTCGATCTTCGGACGGGGGCGCAGAAGTCCGACGCCTATCTGGCGCTGAACCCGCAGGGCTTGGTCCCGGCGCTGGAGACCGGCGACGGCCTGGTGATGACCCAGAGTCCGGCCATTCTGGAATGGCTGGAAGAGGCCCATCCGGCCCCGGCCCTGCTGCCGGCCAACGCCGCTGACCGCGCCGTGGTGCGCGCCATGGCCGCCCTGATCGGCTGCGACATCCATCCCCTGAACAATCTGCGGGTGCTGAAGGCGGTGCGCGATCTCGGCGCCGATCAGGCGGGGGTGGACGCCTGGGCCGGGCGCTGGATCACGGATGGCTTTGCGGCGCTGGAGGCTCTGGTGGTGCGTCACGGCGAAGGGTGGTGCTTCGGCGGCGCCCCGACCTTCGCGGACTGCTACCTGATTCCGCAGATTTATTCGGCGCGGCGTTTCAACGTGGATTTGACGCCTTTTCCGCGTCTGCTGGAGATCGAGATGCGGGCGGAAGCCCATCCGGCCTTCATTGCCGCGCACCCGGACAATCAGCCGGACGCGGATTAAGCCTCTTCGTTCACCAACGGCATTGATTTCGGTCAATCTCCCTTAAGCTTTGGCGCTGAATATCGGCGTCGTGAGATTCGCCCTTCCGCCCTCTCCGGCCGACCGGCTCGCCATCGCTGTGGTGACTGAGCCCGAACGGTCGCGCCCGCTGCCCCCCGGCCAGCGGGAGGACGCCATGCGCCATCTGCTGCAGACGGCGGGCGACGCGGGCGTCGGTCTGGTCGCGACCCGGCCCGAGGGCGACGTCGAGCGTCTGCTGGGTCAGGCCTGGCCCTTCCCTTCGCCTTTCCGCGTCACCGTGCGCACCGTGCCTCTGGCCGACGGTCTGGACCGGGTCGAGGCCCGCGCCCGCCGCTCGCTGGAACGCATGGGCCTGCCGCGCGGCGACGCCGTCCTGGTGCAGAACGCCGCCGATCTGGCCGGAGCCGAGGGCCGCGCCCTGTGGGGCCGGTTGCAGGCGCTGAAGGAGCGGGGGATCTTCCGCAAGATCGGCTTCGTCGCCACCGTCGAGGACGGTCCGGCCCTGATCGCCCGCCGCTTCCAGCCCGACGTGGTGCAGGTCGCCTGCAATATTCTGGACCAACGCGCCGCGCGCAGCGGCGTCATCGACACCCTGGCCGCGCAAGGCGTCGAGGTGCATCTGGCCTCGGTCTTCGCCCAGGGTCTGCTGTTCGCCAACCGCGAGAGCCTGCCGCCCGAACTAGCGGCCCACGGCATGGCCCTGTCGCGCACGCGCCGGCGTCTGGCCGAGGCCCGGGTCGATCCTATGCAGGCGGCCCTGGCCTATGCCCTGAACCTGCCCGGCGTGGCCTCGGTGATCGCCAGCGTGGCCTCGGCCGCCGAACTGCGCGCCATCGTCGCCGCCTCGCACGCGGCCAAGCCCGACATCGACTGGGACGCCCTGGCCCTGGACGAAGCCCCCGCCGCCGTCGCCTCGCGTCTGCGCCTGCACGTCAGCAACGCCGCCTGATCCACAGGCGCGGCGGTCTTGCGCGCCCGCCTGTGCATAATCGCCGCCGATCCCGCTTGAGGCGGGCGCCCCGATCCGTCACCCTGACGGACAATGAACGCGCCCATCGCCCATCCCCCGCAAGCTGATCTGAAGCCCGACGCCAAGGCGGATTCGGGCACGACCCCGGTCATGGCGCAATTCCTGGCGGCCAAGGCCGATCAGCCGGACGCCATCCTCTTCTTCCGCATGGGCGACTTCTACGAGCTGTTCTTCGACGACGCGGTGAAGGCGGCGGCGGCCCTCGGCATCACCCTGACCAAGCGCGGCAAGCATCAGGGCGAGGACATCCCCATGGCTGGGGTGCCGGTCCACGCTCTGGACGGCTATCTGGCGCGGCTGATCCGCATGGGCTTCAAGGTCGCCATCTGCGAGCAGCTGGAAGCCCCGGCCGAGGCCAAGAAGCGCGGCTCCAAGGCGGTGGTGCATCGCGGCGTGGTGCGGGTGGTGACGCCCGGCACCCTGACCGAGGATACGCTGCTGGACGCGCGCGGCGCCAACCGGTTGGCCGCCGTGGCGATCCGCAAGGGACGCGCCGCCGTGGCCGTGGTCGAGCTGTCGGCCGGGGCGGTGGACTCGGTAGCCTGCGACCTCAGCGATCTGGGCGCGGCCCTGGCGGCCTTCCGCCCGTCGGAAGTGCTGGTGCCCGACCGTTTGTTCTCGGATGAGGCGCTGAAAGGCGCGCTGGACGGTTCCGGCGGCGTGGTTCAGGCCATGCCGCAGGCTCTGGCCGAGCCGGTCGGCGCCCGCGACCGGGTGCAGCGCCTCTATGGGGTGTCGGCGCTGGACGGGTTCGGCGCCTTCGAGGAGGCCGAGGTCTCGGCGCTGGGCCTGATCGCCGCCTATCTGGAGACGACCCAGGCCGGCAAGATCCCCGCCCTGGCCCCGCCGCGCCGCTCGGGCGAGAGCGGGTTTCTGGCCATCGATCCCGCCACCCGGTTGAGCCTGGAGATCGACCGCACCCAGCGCGGCGAGCGCGACGGCTCCCTGCTGCACTGCATCGACCGCAGCGTCACCTCGGGCGGGGCGCGGGCGCTGGCGGAACGCATCTCGCGACCCCTGCGCGATCCGGCGGCGATCAACGCCGGGCTGGATGCGGTGGAATGGCTGCTGGAGCGGCGCGATCTGCGCCGCGACCTGAGGGACGGGCTGCGGTCCTCGGCGGACGTGGCGCGCGCCACCTCGCGGCTGGCGCTGGGGCGCGGCGGACCGCGCGACCTGGCGGCCATCCGTTCGGGTCTGACGACGGCGCAGGCTCTGGCGAGCCTGTTCGCCGCCTCGGCGCGCGATCCTCTGGCCGGGCCGCCCGCGCGGGTTCTGGCCTGCCTCGATCGGCTGACTTTGGACGGGGAGCTGTCGCATCTGCTGGCTGATCTGGGCGACGGCCTGATCGAGGAGCCGCCGCATCTGGCGCGCGACGGCGGCTTCGTGAACCCCGGCCACCGCCCCGAACTGGACGCCGCCCGCACCCTGCGCGACGATAGCCGCCGCGTGGTCGCCGACCTGGAAGCCCGCGCCGTGGCCGAGAGCGGCGTGGCCTTCAAGGTGCGCCACAACGCGGTGCTTGGCTACTTCCTTGAGGCCTCGGCCAAGGCGGCGGAAAACCTGCTGCGCGCCGGGCCGGACAGCCCCTTCATCCACCGCCAAACCCTGGCCAATCAGGTCCGTTTCACCACGGTCGAGCTGTCGGAGCTGGACGCCAGGATCAGCCAGGCCGGGCATCGCGCCCTGGCCATGGAGGGCGAGACCTTCGAGACCTGGCGGCGCGAGGTCGCGCGGCTGGCCGGGCCGTTGCAGGGCGTGGCCGAGGCCCTGGCCGAACTGGACGCCCACGCCGCTCTGGCCGAATGGGCCGAGGATGTCGGCGCCGTCCGCCCCGTGGTCGATGACAGTCTCTGCTTCGATGTCGAGGCCGGGCGTCACCCGGTGGTCGAGGCGGCGGTGACGGCCCAGGGCGATCCCTATACCCCCAACAACTGCCGACTGGCCGGGGACGGTCAGGGCGCGTCGCGCCTGTCGATCGTGACGGGTCCGAACATGGCCGGTAAGTCGACCTTCCTGCGTCAGAACGCCCTGCTGGTGGTGCTGGCCCAGGCCGGGGCCTTTGTCCCGGCGCGCGCCATGCGGCTGGGCGTGGTGGACCGGCTGTTCAGTCGCGTCGGCGCCGGCGACGACCTGGCGCGCGGCCGCTCCACCTTCATGATGGAGATGGTCGAGACCGCCGCCATCCTGACCCAGGCCACGCCGCACAGCTTTGTCGTTCTGGACGAGATCGGGCGCGGCACGGCCACCTATGACGGTCTGGCCATCGCCTGGGCCACCGCCGAAGCCCTGCACGAGACCAATCGCGCGCGCACCCTGTTCGCCACCCACTATCACGAGCTGGCGCGGCTGGAGGAGCGGCTGGACTACGTCTGCAACCTGTCGATGAAGGCGCGCGAATGGAACGGCGACCTGGTCTTCCTGCACGAGGCGGCGCCGGGCGCGGCGGACCGCTCATATGGGGTGCAGGTGGCCAAGCTGGCGGGGGTGCCGAGCGCCGTCGTGGGCCGCGCCCGCGAGGTGCTGGAGCGGTTGGAGAGCGAAAAGGCGGCGGCGGCGCGTCTGGACGACCTGCCCCTGTTCGCCGCCGTGGCCGAGCCGGCGCCGGCGCCGATGTCCTCGGCGCTCGATGACGCGGTCGCAGCCATCGACCCGGATGAACTGACCCCGCGCGAGGCGCTGGAGGCGCTCTATCGGCTGAAGGGATTGGCGAAGGCTTGAAAATCCGCTCATCCCGGCGGACGCCGGGATGAGCGGAAAGGGAGGGGCGTGGTATGACGGTCGACGTGACCTCTTCTTCCCCTCTTGACCCGCGTCTCGTCGAAGCCGCCGCGGCGCCCGATGCGCGCGCCGCCGTCACCGAGGTTCTGCGCGAAAGCTTCGCCATCGAGCGCGCTCGCGTGGCCCGGCGACTGGAGGGCGGCATCGACGGGGCCGAGGCGGCGCGTCTCTACGCCGCCGCCGCCGACGCGATGCTGACCAGCCTGTGGCGGGTGGCGACCGAGACCCTGTATCCGGCGCCGCAGGACCGCCTGTCGCTGCTGGCCGTCGGTGGGTACGGGCGCGGCGTTCTGGCGCCCTTTTCCGATCTCGACCTGTTGTTCCTGCGGCCGGGCCAGAGCGCCAGCGCCCGCGCCGAGGCGGTGATCGAGTTCGTCCACTACGTCCTGTGGGATCTGGGTCTGAAAGTCGGCTCGGCCTCGCGCTCAGTTGGCGAGACCCTGGACCTGGCCCGCAGCGACATGACGGTGCGCACCACCCTGCTGGAGGCGCGGGTCCTGGCTGGCGACGCAGCCCTCGGCGCCAACCTGCTGCGGCGGTTCCGCGCCGAGGTCGCTCGGGCCGATCCCCGGCCCTTCATCGCCGCCAAGATGGAGGAGCGCGACGTTCGGCTGCAGAAGACCGGCGCGGTGCGCTACCGCGTCGAGCCCAATATCAAGGACGCCAAGGGCGGGCTTCGAGACCTGAACACCCTGTTCTGGATCGCCCGCTCGCTGGCGCCGGACAGCGAGCGCGGACAGGCGGCGCTGGAGGGCCTGTTGAGCGCGCGCGAGCTGCGCAGCTTCCGTGAGGCCATCGGCTTCTTGTGGAGCGTACGCATCCATCTGCATCTGGCGGCGGGCCGGGCCGAGGAGAAGCTGACCTTCGACTACCAGCCCGAGATCGCCCGGCGCATGGGCTGGCGCGGGCGCGGCGACGAACTGGCGGTCGAGCGCTTCATGCGCCGCTATTTCCAGGTGGCGCGCGAGGTCGGCGCCCTGACCCGCGCCGTCTCGGCCCAGCTGGAGGCGCGCCAGCAGAAGAAGGCGCAAGGCCTGGCGCGCGGCCTGTCGCGCCTGATCCCCCGCAGACGCGCAAAGTTGGCGTTCGACGGACTGGCCGTCGAGGGCGGGCGTCTGACGGTGAGCGGCGGCTCGGTCTTCGCCCATGATCCGGTGCGGCTGCTGCTGCTGTTCGTCGAGGCCGACCGGCTGGATCTGGACCTGCACCCGGACGCTTTCGCCGCGGTGATCCGCGCCCTGTCGCTGGTGACGCCGGCGTTGCGACGCGACCCACGCGCAGCCGAGGCCTTCCTGACGGTGCTGGCCCATGGGCAGCGGCCCTATCGCGTCCTGTCGATCATGAACGAGACCGGTCTCCTGGGCCGGTTCCTGCCCGAATGGGGGCGGATCGTCGGCCAGACCCAGTTCAACATGTATCATGCCTATACGGTGGACGAGCACACCCTGCAGGCCGTGGGCGTCATCAACGACATCGCCCGCGGCAAACTGGAGACCGAACACCCGGCCTCGACCGCCATCATCCCCCGCATCGCCGACATCGAGGTGCTGATGCTGGCCATGCTGCTGCACGACGTGGGCAAGGGCGGCGACCGGGGGCAGCTGGAGGACGGGGCCATCGCCGCGCGCCGGGCCTGCGAGCGGCTGGGCGTCGATCCGCGCCGGATCGAGCTGGTGGTCTGGCTGGTGCGCCATCACCTGTTGATGAGCGACTATGCGCAAAAGCGCGACGTCTCCGACCCCTCGACCGTGCGGGCCTTTGCGGAAGCCGTGGGCGACCCGGAACGTCTGCGCATGCTGATGGTCCTGACCGTGGCCGACATTCGCGCCGTGGGGCCGGGGGTTTGGAACGGCTGGAAGGGCCAGCTGATGCGCGCCCTGTTCGAGGCGACCGAGGCCCTGTTCCGGGGCGACGCGGTGACGCGCGAGGACCCGCTGGTGGATCACCCGGCCCTGGTCGAGCGGGCGCGGCGCGAAGGGGCGGCGGTCGAGGCTCTGCCTGCCGAAGGGCCGCTGGAATCCACCGCGCGGGTGGCCGTGGCGGCGCTGGACCGGCCGGGCCTGTTCGCCGACCTGGCTGCGACTTTAGCCAAGGCGGGGGCCGACGTGGTCGGGGCGCGCCTGGCCACCGCTGCGGACGGCACGGCGCTGGACGTGTTCGAGATTCAGGACGGGGCGGGCGAGGCCTATGGCCAGCGCGAGCCGCGCCGGCTGGCCATCTTGGTCAAGGCGCTGGAGCGGGCGGCGCAGAAGGGGGCGCGCGCCTCGGCGGTCGAGACGCCTCGGGTTAGCGCGCGCCGGGCGGTGTTCGAGGTCCGCCCGGTGGTGCGCATCGACGTCGAGGCCGGGACCAGCGCCGTGGTGGTCGAGGTCTCGGGCGCCGACCGGCCCGGCCTTCTGGCCGATCTGGCGCGGACCATCTCGGCCCACGGCTATTCGACCCGCTCGGCCCACATCGCCAGCTTCGGCGAGCGGGCGGTGGACGGCTTCTACATCACCGACGCCGACGGGACGAAGCCGAGCGACGCAGCGCGTCTGGAAGAGCTGAAGGCCGGGCTTCTGGAGGTTCTGGACCGGGCGCCGCAAGGCCCGGCGGGCCGGCGCATCACGCCGGTGCGGGCCAGCGTGCGCGACGTCTCCGATCTGGAAGGCGAGATCGGACGCAAGCCCGTATCCAGCGGATCGCGGGCGCGCTAAGGCGATGGTCGGGCGAGCATAGAGACCAGCTGTGAACGACAAGACCGACCCCATCGAACCGGCAGCCCCGGTTTCGGCCGCCAACGCCACGGTGGAGCCGATTGTTCAGCCGCCCGCCGCCTCGACGACGCTGGACGGCGACGCGCCCAAAACGGGCGGCGTCATGCGCTCCTCGGCCATCTTCAGCGCCATGACCCTGCTCAGCCGTCTGGCGGGCTTTGCGCGCGACGTGGTGATCTCGGCGGCGCTGGGCGCCTCGGCGGGGCCGGCGGCGGACGCCTACAACACGGCCCTGAACTTCCCCAACCTGTTCCGCCGCATCTTCGCCGAAGGGGCCTTCGCCGCCGCCTTCGTGCCCGCCTACGCCAAGACGTTGAAGACGGAAGGGCAGGCCGTGGCCGACCAGGTGGCCACCGACGCCCTGGCCGCCGTGGCCGCCGTCACCGTGGTTCTGACCATCCTTGCCCAGCTGACCATGCCGTGGCTGATGACCGTCATCAACATCGGCTTCCTCGACGATCCGGCGCGCTTCAAGCTGGCGGTGATCCTGACCCAGATAACCATGCCCTACCTGCCCTGCATGGCCGTCGCGGCCTTGCTGAGCGGCGTGCTGAACGCGCGCGGGCGTTTCATCGTCTCGGGCGCCTATCCCATCCTGCTGAACCTGATCATGCTGGCCGCCGTCTGGCCGGTGAAGGGGGATCAGATCGAGGCTGCCTACGCCGCCTCGTGGGCTGTGCTGGTCGCCGGCGTGGCCCAGGCGGGTCTGTGCTGGTGGGCGGCGAGGAAGGCGGGCGCCAATATCCGCCTGACCCTGCCCAGGCTGACCCCGGCGGTGAAGGCCATCATCATCACCGCCGTGCCCGCCGCCATCGGCAATAGCGCGACCCAGATCAACGTCTTCATCTCTGGCAACCTGTCCAGCTTCGTCGCCGGCGGGCGGACCTGGCTGGCCACGGCGGACCGGCTGTATCAGCTGCCGCTCGGCCTGGTCGGGGTGGCCATCGGCATCGCCCTGCTGCCCAAGCTGTCGGCGGCGGTGGCGTCAAAGGACCACAGCCAGCAGCAGGCCTCGATGGACGAGGCCCTAGCCCTGTCCATGGCCCTGACCCTGCCGGCGGCGGCGGCCCTGCTGGCCATGCCCTATTTCCTGATCGACGCCCTGTTCACCCGCGGCGCGTTTCTTCAGATCGACGCCGTCAACACCGCCCAGGCCCTGTTCCAGTTCGGCTGGGGCGTGCCGGCCTTCGTCCTGATCCGCATCCTGGCCCCGGCCTTCTTTGCGCGCGGCGACACGCGTCGCCCCATGGTCTTCGCCCTGGTCTCGGTGGCGGTCAACGCGGCGCTCGCCATCGCCCTGTTCAACCTGGGCATGGGCATAGCCGGAATCGCGGCGGCGGTCAGTGCGGCGGCCTGGACCAACGCCCTCTTGCTCGGCGCGACCCTGTGGCGGCGCGGCCATTATCGGCCCAGCCCGGCGGCGGCCTCGCGGCTGGCGCGCATCCTTCTGGCCAGCATCGGCCTGGGTCTGGTGGTCGGCCTCGCCTCCTGGGCCCGCCCTATGCTTCAGGCCCCGATAGAGGCCCTGCTGGCCGCGCTAGGCTCGGATCACGGCGCCAAGGAGCTGACCCTGCTGGCCGTCGTGGCGGCGGGGGGGCTGACCTATGTCGTCCTGGCCTTCGCCACGCGGGCGATCACCGTGGCCGAGATCAAGGGGCTGATCCGCAAGGGGCGGTAAGCTTGCCCTTCGCGCCCCGAGGCGATAAGCGCGAGGGCATGGCTTATTCGGGACACCCTTTCGTCGCCCGGCGATGGCGCGGCTGACTGTTCACCGCCTGCCGCCGCACGCCTGCGCGTGCGCCGAATTCCAGCCTTTACGCTTCCCGAGAAAATCCCATGACTGACCAGACCCCGGCCCCCGTCGCTCCGGCTGCGCCCGCCTATGCCGGCCCGCGCCGCATCCTGTCCGGCATCCAGGCCTCCGGCGCCCTGCACCTGGGCAACTATCTGGGCGCCTTGAAGCGCTTCACAGAACTTCAGGACACGGGCGCGCCCCTGTTCGTCTTCGTCGCCGACATGCACGCCATCACCGTCTGGCAGGACCCCGAGAAGCTGACGGCCCAGACGCGCGAGATCGCGGCGGCCTATCTGGCGGCGGGCCTGGACCCGGCCAAGGCGACCATTTTCCCGCAGTCGGCGGTGCCCGCCCATGCCGAGCTGGCCTGGATCTTCAACTGCGTCGCCCGCCTCGGCTGGCTGGACCGGATGACCCAGTTCAAGGAAAAGTCGGGCAAGCACAAGGAGCGCTCCAGCGTCGGCCTCTACACCTATCCGGTGCTGCAGGCGGCGGACATCCTGCTCTACAAGGCGACCGAGGTGCCGGTCGGCGAGGACCAGAAGCAGCATCTGGAACTGACCCGCGACATCGCCGCCAAGTTCAACAACGACTTCGGCGCGCCCGGCTTCTTCCCCCAACCGGAGCCGCTGATCCAGGGACCGGGCACGCGGGTGATGAGCCTGCGCGACGGTTCGGCCAAGATGTCCAAGTCCGATCCGTCGGACCTGTCGCGCATCAACCTGACCGACGACGCCGACACCATCGCCGCCAAGATCAAGAAGGCCAAGTCGGACATGGATGTCCTGCCCGACACGGTCGAGGGTCTGGACGGGCGCCCCGAGGCCAAGAACCTGGTGGCCATCTATGCGGCCCTGTCGGACACGACGCGCGAGGCCGTTCTGGCCGAGTTCGGCGGTCAGGGCTTTGGGTCCTTCAAGCCGAAGCTGGCCGAGCTGGCCGTCACGTCGATGGCGCCGGTCACCGCCGAGATGCGCCGCCTGATGGCCGATCCGGCCGAGATCGACCGCGCCCTGGCCGTCGGCGCCGAGCGCGCCCGCGAGGTCGCCCAGCCGGTGGTGGACGAGGTCAAGAAGATCGTCGGCTTCTGGCAGGGCTGAGGCCCATGAGCCATCCGCTCGACCGCCCGATCTGGAGCGCCCTTACGTCCGAGCGTCAGGCGTCTCTGGCGGTCGGGGCCGACGGAGCGCTGCGGTTCGCCCCCGGCTATGGCGTCTTCGCCGCCAGTGAGGATCAGTCGCCGGCCAGCCTGGCGGCCATGGCCTTGCTGGAACGGCCCGAAGGCGTGATCTGCACCGTCGAAGGGCAGCCCGTTCCGGTTCCACCGGGCTTGCGCGTGGTCAAGGCGGCGACGCTGACGCAGATGGTGCTGGTCGAACTGGCGCCCGCCAAGGCGCGGGACATCATCATCGAGCCCCTGACCGAGGCGGACGCCCCGGCCATGCTGGCGCTCGCGACCCTGACCGAACCCGGTCCCTTCTTCGACCGGACGCATCAGCTGGGCGGCTTCTTCGGCGTCAAGCAGGACGGGCGGCTGCTGGCCATGGCCGGCGAGCGGATGAAGCCCGACGGCTTCACCGAGGTCTCGGGCGTCTGCGCCCACCCCGACGCGCGCGGGCGCGGCTATGCCGGGGCCCTGATGCGGACGGTGATCGAACAGATTCTGGCGCGTGGAGAGACGGCCTTCCTGCATTCCTACGCCGACAACGCCGGGGCTATCGCCCTCTATCGCGCCCTGGGTTTCGAGGTGCGCAGCGAAATGGCGATGAGGATGTTAGGCTCGGCGGAAACCTGAACGGGAGAGCGGCATGAGCGGTCACGGCGCAACAGTGGAATGGACGCGGGGCGACCAGGCCTTCGTCGACAAGCGATACAGCCGCGCCCACGTCTGGCGCTTCGACGGCGGGGCGGTGGTGCCGGGATCGTCGGCCCCCTCGGGCGTGCCCGTGCCGATGTCGGACCCGGCGGGCGTGGACCCTGAGGAGGCCATGGTCGCCTCTCTGTCCAGCTGTCACATGCTGTGGTTCCTGGCCTTCGCCGCCAACGCCGGTCTGACGGTCGACCGCTATCTGGACGAGGCCTCGGGCGAGCTGGACAAGAACGAGGCGGGCAAGCGCTATCTGGCCCGGGTCGCCCTGAAGCCGGTGACGACCTTCACAGGCCGCCAGCCGGATCAGGCCGAGCTGGACGCCCTGCACCACGCCGCGCACGAGCACTGCGACATGGCCCATTCGGTGCGCTCCGAGATCACGGTCACGGCCCGTCTGGGCTAGGCCTCCGGGGCCACGTCTCTGAGGAAGGCGGTGAAGCGGCGCAGGGCTTCCAGCGTCAGCTCTGGGTGATGGCGCATGGGGCCGTTGCTGGTCGGCTCATCGAAGGCGTGGGTGCCCTCGGCGATCCAGCTTTCGACCTCGGAGCCGCAGTCGCGGATCATGGCGTTGACCCGCTCGGCGTTGGTCACCGTGGTCAGATGGTCGCGCCTGGCGGTCATGGCCAGGACGCGCGGGCAGTGCCTCCACGGTTTCATCCGGTTGAAGGCCCAGGCGCCGATATAGGGATAGGCTAGCCACACCGCCTTGACCCCCGACAGGTCGCAATCGCCGGGATTGGCCAGGCCGAGACGACCCGGCAGCGGGTCCTCGCTCATCATCTCCATGATCGACCAGCCGCCGTGGCTCCAGCCCGCCAGCGACAGCATGGTCGGATCGACGTCGGGCCGTCTTGAAATGCCATGGATGGCGGCCAGCAGATCGCCCGCCCGCTCATAGCCGCGCAGCACCAGGCCTGTGCAGACCGTGGTCAGGGTGAAGGCCCGGTTCCAGCCGCGCGGGCCGTAGGAATCGACGATGAAGGCGCGCCAGCCCGCCGCCTTGGCCGCCTCGGCATAGCGCGGCAGGTGGTCCCGCAGACCGCCGCAGCCGTGGAACAGCAGCACCGCCGGGCGCGGCCGGTCGTCGTCGGGCCCGACCACGGTCGTGTGCGGTTCCAGCATGGCCCAGCGGGCGTCGAGCGTATCCATGAGCGGCAGCATACCGCGCGGCTTGCAAAGAAAAAGCGCCGCGATCTCTCGACCGCGACGCTTCTGCTTTTCTTCCTCGCCAGACCGGCGCGCGTGTCTGCGCTCAAGCAGCGAGCCGCCGCGCGGCTCGCGTTAGCGCCCTTCCAGCTTAATGCCGGAACACGCGAACGCCGGTGAAGGCCATGGCGATGTTGTTCTCGTCGGCCGCGGCGATGACCTCGGCGTCCCGCATGGAGCCGCCGGGCTGGATCACCGCCGTGGCGCCGGCCGCGATGGCTTCCAGCAGGCCGTCGGCGAAGGGGAAGAAGGCTTCGGACGCGCAGGCGGACCCTTGCGCCAGCGAATGGGCCAGACCCTTGGCCTCGCCCGCTTCCTTGGCGCGGATGGCGGCGATGCGGGCGCTGTCGCGGCGGTTCATCTGGCCGGCGCCGATGCCCGCCGTCTGGCCGTCCTTGGCATAGACGATGGCGTTGGACTTGACGTGCTTGGCCACGGTGAAGGCGAACAGCATGTCCTGGATCTCGGTCGGCGTCGGCTGGCGACGGGTGACGATCTTCAGGTCGGACGGCTTGATGAGCGAGCGGTCGCGCGACTGGACCAGGAAGCCGCCGGCGACCGAACGGAAGACCTCGCCCGCGCCGTGCGGGTCGGGCAGGCCGTCGGTGATCAGCAGGCGCAGGTTCTTCTTGGCGGCGAAGACTTCCTTGGCCTCTTCATCGGCGCCGGGGGCGATGACGACCTCGGTGAAGATGCCGGTGATGGCGCGGGCGTCCTCGCCGTTCAGCGGGCGGTTGACGGCGATGACGCCGCCGAAGGCCGACACCGCATCGCATTCCAGCGCGCGGGCGTAGGCTTCCGACAGGGTGGCGCCGACGGCCACGCCGCAGGGGTTGGCGTGCTTGACGATGACGCAGGCCGGGCTCTCGAACTCGGCCACCAGCTCATAGGCGGCGTCGGCGTCGGCGATGTTGTTGTAGCCCAGCTCCTTGCCCTGGACCTGTTCGGCATAGGCCACGCCGGGACGTTTCTCGCCGGTGCGGTAGAAGGCGCCGGTCTGGTGCGGGTTCTCGCCGTAGCGCAGGGTTTGCGCCAGCGAGCCGGCGATCGACTTGCGGGCCGGGGCGGCGTCGTTCAACTGGCCGGCGAACCAGGACGAGACGGCGGCGTCATAGGCGGCGGTGCGGGCGAAGGCGCGGGCGGCCAGTTGCTTGCGCAGAGCCAGCGTCGTCGCGCCGTCGGCCTTCAGGGCCTCGATGATCAGGCCGATGCTGATCGAGTCCACGGCGACGGCGACGTGGCCGTGGTTCTTGGAGCCCGAACGGATCATGGCCGGGCCGCCGATGTCGATGTTCTCGATGGCCGCTTCAAAGCCGCCGCCGTCCTCGACCGTCTTCTCGAAGGGGTAGAGGTCGATCCAGACGATATCGATGGCGCCGATCTCGTGCTCGGTCATGGCGGCGGCGTGGGCCGGAGCGTTGCGCACGCCCAGCAGGCCGCCGTGGACGACGGGGTGCAGGGTCTTGACCCGGCCGTCCATCATTTCCGGGAAGCCGGTCAGATCGGCCACGTCCTTGACCGGCAGGCCATAGCCCGCGATCGCCGCCTTGGTGCCGCCGGTCGAGACCAGCTCGACGCCGAGGCCGGCCAGGGTGCGCGCGACATCCTCCAGCCCCGCCTTGTCCGACAATGAAATCAGGGCGCGGACAGGCTTGATCGCGTCCGGGGCGGGCGGAAAGTCGGGAGCGGCGGGCATGGGCGGCGTCCGTTAACAGCTGGGGCGGGGAGATGGCGGGCGCTCTAGCATCAACGGGGCGCGGCGTCAGCCCTCGGGCGTCCGCAGCATCCAATACCCCTCCGTCATCCTCGGGCTTGACCCGAGGATCGAGTTGTCCGCCACTCGACGGTCGATGAACGAGCGCCGCCCCTTCATCGCCACCTACATCCTGGCCAGCCGTCCGCTCGGCGTTCTGTACGTCGGCATGACCTCGAACCTTTACGAGCGCATACGTCAACATCGCGAGGATCGGGTAGAGGGCTTCGCTAGCCGCTACGCTTGCAAGACGCTGGTCTGGTACGAGACGCACGGCTTCGTCACCGAGGCGATCCGGCGTGAGAAGGCGCTCAAACGCTGGAATCGCACATGGAAGTTGGAGCTGGTCGAGCGGACCAACCCGGAGTGGCAAGACCTCTATCCCTGCCTGTTCGGACTGGCGCCCGATCCTCGGGTCAAGCCCGAGGATGACGGAGGAGGAGGCGTCGAAGCCTTTCTGAAACGGCTCAACGGCGCCTAGTGCGGATCCCCCGCCGCGCCGGCCGGGCTCAGCTTCCAGCGGATCTTGGTGTCGGCGTCGGTGCGGGCGGAGCCGCGGACGACGATCTGCAGCGAACGCCGGGTCAGGCCCTCGTCGACGTGGACGGCGGGTTCGATAGCCACGTCGGGACCGTCGCTGCGGAACCACCAGCCGCGTCCCGAATGCCCGCGCAGCAGGATGGAGCGGCGGTCGCGGGCCAGGGAGGCCTGAACCCCCGGCTCCAGCTGGAAGCGCAGGGCGTAGGGGGCGGCGATGGTGCGAGTCACGTCGGGACGGTTCTCGGGCGGATGCAGGCGCTCCTCGGCGCGCAGTTCGTCGAGCCGCTGATCCAGATAGAGGCGGCGCTGGTGCATCAGGCCGTAGCCGGGCATCCAGCCGTCGTGCTCGACCTCCAGCCAGACGGCGCCGTCGCCTTCGCGGTGGTCGCGGGTGACGTGCAGGGCCGGGCCGATCAGGCGCGGACCCAGCAGGTCGGCCTTCCAGCCGGACAGGGGCTCGCCCAGCGGTTGTTCGCCCAGCGTCAGCGTCGAGGCGCCCGGCGTCAGGCGCAGCGCCTGACGATCAAGCGCGCGCGGGGTCCAGCCGGCCGAGGTGAACAGGCGGTCGCGGCCGCAGACGACTTCCAGGGCTGCGGGCTGGCCGCAGGCGGCGGCCGACCAGGCGCCGCGCGCCGGGGCCTCGACGTCGACCATGGCGGTCAGCAGGGGGCTGGAGACGCGCACCAGACCGCCGACGGCGCCGCTGGACGGCGGGGCGGGCGTATCGTCATGGGCGCGGGCGGCGGCGACGCGCTCGGGCGTCGAAGGTCCGCCGCCCTGGAAGGCGGCCAGGCGGCCGTCGGGCAGGGCGAGGACGCGAAGACTGGTCGTCAGGCGCGAAATGGCGGCGGCCACCGGCTCGGGCGTCGGCTCGGACAGCTGGGCCAGGGCGTCGTCCAGGGTCAGCAGGTCGAGCAGCAGCTCCAGCCCCATCTCCGGGGCGCGGGCGGCGTGATGGCCGTCGGCGGCGACGGTGGCCTCCAGCGCGGCGGGCAGGCGTTTCAGCGCGGCGCCGCGAATGCCCGCGCCGGCCTTGCCCGCCAGGGCGCAGCCGGCCACGGCGGCGGCGGTCAGGCGCTCGGCCCGGCCCATGAGGCCGCCGGGCGGACGCAGCAGCTGACGCGCCTGGCGCGCCAGGATGTCGGTCAGGCGCAGGCGCTCGACCTCGGTCGCCACTCCGGCCAGACGCCGTCCGGCGCAGGCCAGATGATAGGTCCGCCGCGCCAGAATGTCGGGATCCCAGGAGAAGGGCGACCAGCGGTTGAACAGGTCGTCCCAGGCCAGGGTCAGGGCCAGGGCCTCGCGCGCGCCGCGGTCGCCGTGGGCCATCATCTCGGGCATCCAGACGAAGGCGTGCAGCTCGACGGCGAAGGCGCGGCTGGGGGTGGGGCGGTTCCACAGGTCGGCGGGGCCCTCGGCGTCGAGGCTGAGCCCGGCCAGGGTGAAGCGGCCGGACAGCAGCGGGCGCGGGGCCTCTTCGCGCAGGGGCCGGAAGTCGCGCGGGCTGACGGCGAAGCCGTCGGCGCGGGCGCCCTTTAGCGTCCAGGTGTAGCCGGGCAGGCCGTAGAGCTCGATCCACAGCTGGCGCGCGGCCAGTTGTCCGGCGACGGCGGCCCACAGGGCGGGGTCGGCCTTGGGACCGCCTGCGGCGCGCACCGGGGTGCGGACCGGGGCGCCCTTGAGGCCGGGGATATGGCCCTCGGTCAGGCCGCCTTCTGTTTCGCGCGGGGCGAAGGGGCCGAGGGGGCTCACGCGGCGGCGGCCTTCAGGGCCTGGATGTTGGCGGCGTAGGCGTCCGGCCCGCCCTTGAAGACGAAGGAGCCCGCGACCAGGGCGTCGGCCCCGGCGGACAGGCAGGCCCCGGCGTTGGCGGCGACCACGCCGCCGTCCACCTGCAGGTGGGCCTTGGAGCCGGCGCGGTCGAGGATGGCGCGGGCGCGCTCGATCTTCTTCAGCGAGGACTCGATGAATTTCTGACCGCCGAAGCCGGGATTGACCGACATGATCAGCACCAGGTCGACCAGGTCGACGGCCTCTTCCAGCACGCTCAGCGGCGTGGCCGGGTTGAAGACCAGACCGGCCTTGGCGCCCAGCTGGCGGATCTGGCCGAGCGTACGGTGGACGTGCGGGCCGCTTTCGGGATGGACGCTCAGTATGTCGGCGCCGGCCGCGCGGTAGGCCTCCAGCCAGTTGTCGACCGGAGCCACCATCAGGTGGACGTCGAACGGAAGGCGGGTGTGGGGGCGCAGGGCCTTCACCACGTCCGGGCCGATGGTCAGGTTGGGCACGAAGTGCCCGTCCATGACGTCGACGTGGATCCAGTCGGCGCCCGCGGCCTCCAGCGCGCGGACCTCTTCGCCCAGCTTGGCGAAGTCGCTGGCGAGGATGGAGGGGCAGATCAGCGGGGCGCTTGCGGCGGCGGTCTGGGTCATGGTTCTGCGACTTACGGCTATGAGGCTCGAGGGGCAAGCCGGACCGCTGACGCAGGGCGACGCGGCAGGTGTTCACTGGCGCTTCGCGAACGGTCGGCGGTGGTCGTTGGCGAAGGCGCGGCGGTCGCGGACGCAAGGTCGCTGGCGAGCTGAGCCAGGGCGGGGGAGGAAGGCGGCGACTTCTTCAGCCGTCCCCGAAAGGACCTCTCATGATCCGCTCTCTCGCCATCGCCGCCGTCCTGGTCTTCGCCGCTCCGGCTTATGCCCAATCCGCCGACAACCGCCTGACCCTGACTTTCGAAACCGGTGCCGAGACGGGCGCGGTCCTGGTCGCTCTCTATGACAGCGAGGCCGCCTATGAGGGCGGACAGCCGACGCGCGTGGCGCAGGTCGATGTGGCGGCGGGCCAGCGCGAGGCCGTGTTCGACCTGCCCGCCGGGACCTACGGCATGAAGGCCGTCCACGACGTCAACGGCAACGGCAAGATGGACGTCAATCCCTTCGGCATGCCGAGCGAGCCCTTCGCCTTCTCCAACAATGCGGTCGGCAACATGGGGCCGGCCAAGTGGGACCGCGCCCGCTTCGAGGTCGCGGGCGCCACGGCCCAGACCATCCGCATTCGCTAAGCCCAGTCGTCCGGAGCCCTCGCCATGACCCCGACCCGCCGCACCCTGTTCATGGGCGCCGCCGCCCTCGCGGCCGCCCGCGTCCTGACCCCTGATCGGGCCTATGCCGCCCAGGCCATGGCGGCGAGCGCCGACTGGGCGCTGGCCACCGCCGACGTCGAGGGCGACGTGGCCCCGCGCGCCTTGACGCTGGTTCACGGTCGGGCGCCCGCCGGGCTGGCCGGCAGCCTTTACCGCAACGGGCCAGCCAAGTTCCGTCGTCCCGGCGGCGCGTCGCAGCACTGGTTCGACGGCGACGGCCTGATCCGCCGCTGGCGGGTCGAGGATGGTCAGGCGACGCTCGCCGCCCGCTTCGCCGACACCCCCAAGCGGCGACAGGAGGCCGAGGTCGGGGCCATGCTGATGCCGGGCTTCGGCACGATCGCCGACCCGCGCGCCCGGATCGGCTCGGCCGACGACGCCAGCCCGGCCAACACCTCGGTGCACAAGGTCGGCGGCAAGCTGTGGGCGCTGTGGGAGGCGGGCTCGCCCCTGGCCATGGACCCCGAGACCCTGGCGACCGAGGCGTTCGTGACCCTGCGGCCCGATCTGAAGAACATGCCCTTCCTGGCCCACCCGCGCATCGAGCCGGACGGCCGCATCTGGAACCTGGGCGTGGGCGGCAAGCAGGCCATGGTCTGGCGTCTGGCGGCGGACGGGACGCTGGAGGACGCCGAACTCGTCCCCCTGCCGCGCGCCAGCTACATCCACGACTTCAGCGCCACGGCCCGGCATCTGGTGATCGTGCTGCAGCCCTGGGTGCATGCGCGCAACGTCATGCCGATGTCAGCGGCGTTTGCGTGGACGCCCGAGGCGGGGACCCAGGTGCTGGTGATCGAAAAGGCGGACCTGACGAAGCGCCGGATCTACGACCTGCCGCCCTTCGGCTTCTTCCATGTCGGCGACGCCTGGGAGGAGGCGGACGGGACGATCCGCTTCGATCTGTGCGCCCACAAGGACATGGATTTCGCCGCGCGCGGCGCCCACGAGGTGCTGAACGGCGTGCCGCTCGGCCACGATCCCGCCGAACTGGCCATGGTGGTGCTGGAGCCGAACGGGCGCGGGCGGCTGGAACGGACCGGCGTGGTCGGCGAGTTCCCGCGCAGCGACCCGCGCCGCGCTGGTCTGGCGCGCCGTTTCAGCCTGCACACCACGGGCGAGCGCGCCGACCGGCCCCTGGCCTCGGCGGTGGCCGTCACCGACTGGCGCTCAGGCCGCACGCGGTCCTTTGACTTCGGCCCCGGCCATGTGACCGACGAGATGGTCTATGTGCCCAAGCCCGGCAGCGTGCACGAGGCCGACGCCTGGCTGGTCGGCCCGACCATCAACCTGAAGGCGGGGGTCAGCGAACTGCACGTCCTGGACCTGATGCACGTCGAGGACGGCCCCGTCGCCACCTGGCGCGCCGACGTGGCCCTGCCGGCGGCGTTTCATGGGAACTGGGTGTGAGCCCTGCGCCCTCAGCTGTCATCCCGGGGCCGCGCAGCGGAACCCGGGACCCAGGCGGTTGCGGGGCCCCGGTCGGTCGCTGCACTCGCGCAGCCGCCTGGGCCCCGGATCGCCTATCGGCGTCCGGGGTGACGGCGTCGAAAGGGGATCACCACCACCCCGCCTCACGCAGCGCCTTGGCGTAGCGGCGACTGACGGGAGCCACGGCGCCGCCGTCCAGTGTCAGGGCTGCGCGACCGTCGCCGCGGGCGACGGCGGCGACGGCGTCCCTGGCCACCCACCAGCTGCGATGGGTCTGGGCGCCCTCCAACCCTTCCAGCTCGGCCAGGGCGTCGGACAGGCGCATCAGGATCAGGTCCGAGCCGCGATCGGTGTGCAGGCGCAGGTAGTGGTCCTCGGCTTGGACGGCGATCAGACGGGCGCCGCGCAGCCGGGGCGGCAGGCGCTCCAGAAAGCGGGCGGGGGCGGCCCCGGGGGCGGCGGCGTGGGTCTCGACGGGCGTTTCTCGACCCAGAAAGACGTTGAGGGCGCTGAGAACGGCGGTGATCAGCAGCACCGCCGGCAGGAAGTTGACGAGTACCGCGATCGGCAGCAGGCGCTGGTAGAAGAACAGGCCGGTCGCGGCCCAGACGCCGACGGTCAAGGGACCGGTGATGACCGCCGTCAGGATCGCTGCGGTCGCCCAGGGCCTCGCGTCGGCGTCGATGAAGCGCGTGATCAGGGCGCCGCACACGTGGCCCCAGAGACCGCCCAGAACCAGCATGGAAATCCAGTAGATCAGCCTCTGGCCCATGGGGGTGCCGCCTGAGCCGAAGGCCCCGCTGAAGGCCAGAAAGGCGCCGGCGACGAAGGCGACGATCAGGCCGCGCACGACATCGCGCCCCTTGCCCTTGAGCAGACCGGTCAGCGGCATCAAGCGTTCGACTTCGGACCGCAGACGGCGCGGAAGCCGGCGGCGGCGAAACGCACCATGTAGTCGCAGGCGCTGTCCAGATCGCCGGATTTGCACAGGCCGCCCGACAGGCGGTCCAGACGCCCGGTCTCGCCCAGCGTCAGGGTCAGGGCGCCCGACAGGTTGTGCCAGGCCCAGTAGAGGTCCTGGTCTCGGGCCTCGGGATGGATGCGTTTGACCAGCTCCAGCAGGCGGCGAATGGCCGGGTCGAAATAGCGAGCCATGGTCTCGCCTCCAAAGGCCGGATTGGCGTTGGTCTGGGCCACCAGGGCGGCGTAGTGTTTCCAGCCGGGTCCGCCCTTCAGCGACCACTGGAAGGGCGGGCGCAGGAAGGCCTCGAACAGGCCCTCCAGGGTCATGGCGTCGCCGGCGGCCTCGGCGTAGCGGTCGACGGCGGCGACGCGTTCGCTGTTCCAGACTTCGGCGCGACGGATGAAGACGGCGTCGAACAACTCCTTCTTGGCCCCGAAGTAATAGTGGACCAGGGCCGTATCGACGCCCGCCTCGCGCGCCACCTCGCGGATGGTGACGCCGTAGAAGCCGTGTTTGGAGAACAGGTCCTCGGCGGCGTTCAGAATGGCGTCGCGCGTCTCGCCGGCGGCGGCGGTCTTGGTCTTCTTCGGCCGGCCGCGTCGGGCCGGCGCGGGGACGGCGGGCGGCAGGGTCGGGGCGAGGTCGTCGTCGGCTTTCATGCGCGCAAGCTAGAGCGAAACCGGTTCAGATGCGAACGCCCCTGAGCGCAGATATTCGCTCCAGCATCCATCCGGGCGCCTGACGCCGTGCATCAGGCCCGGGCGCGGTTCGACCTTCAGTGCAACGGCGCCACAGGCGCGGCGGATTTGCGGCGGTCTTTAGCGTGGCCGTTTGACAGACCGGTGAAAGATCGGCACCTTCCATGAAAATCATTGAACGCTGAATAAAAGCGTCGATTGGGCTGGAAACAGAGATTGGGATCCAAATGAACAGACTCGTGAAGACCGCCTTGCTGGCGGGCGCCGCCTGGGGCGCGCTCTCGGCCAGCGCCGTGGCGCAGCAGGCCTCGACCGAACCACAAGCCTCCAACGTCGATGATGTCATCGTCACCGCCCGTCGCCGCGAAGAAACCCTGAAGGACGTGCCGATCTCGGTTTCGGCCCTGGGCGCCGAGCGTCTGGAAGAAACCGGCGCGACCGACATCACCGCCCTGCAGCAGCAGACCCCGAACGCCACGGTTCAGATCGCGCGCGGCTCGAACTCGACCCTGATCTCCTTCATTCGCGGCATCGGCCAACAGGATCCGCTGTGGGGCTTTGAGCCGGGCGTCGGCCTCTACATCGACGACGTCTATGTGGCCCGCCCGCAAGGCGCCGTGCTGGACATCTTCGACATCGAGCGCATCGAAGTGCTGCGCGGCCCGCAGGGTTCGCTGTACGGCCGCAACACCGTCGGCGGCGCGATCAAGTACGTGACCTCGCGTCTGGACGCGGATTCGCCGGAACTGACGCTGCGCGGCGCCTACGGCAGCTACAACCAGATCGACCTGATGGCCCAGGGCTCGATGCCGGTCACCGACAAGCTGCGCATCGGCGCGGCCATCGCCAGCTATGACCGCGACGGCTACGGCGAGAACCTGAACACCGGCGCCGAACACTATGACAAGGATGTTCTGGCCGGCCGCGTCAGCGTCGAGTTCCAGCCCTACGACAACGCCTTCTTCCGCCTGGCCTATGACCGGGTCGAGGACAAGTCGAACCCCCGTCACGGTCACCGCGAAGTCGCCGGCGTCGGCCCCGGCGCGGGCGTCCCCGGCAGCGTCTATGACACCTATGCCGGCCTCGGCGACCGCAACAAGGTGACGACCGAAGGCGTGTCGCTGACCGCCCAGGTCGACCTCAATGATGTCTGGTCGTTCAAGTCGATCACCGCCTATCGCACCGGCGACACCGACACCCTGATCGACTTCGACAACACCCCGGCGCCGACGCTGGACGTGCCGGCCATCTATGGCGACCACCAGTTCACCCAGGAATTCCAGGCGCTGTTCAGCACCGACCGGATTCAGGGCGTGGCCGGCCTCTTCTATCTGGACGGCACCGCCTCGGGCGCCTTCGACACCATCGCCCAGAACTTCGGCATCGTCATCGGCACCGCCGGCTATGTGAAGACGACCAGCATCGCCCTGTTCACCGATGTGAACCTGGACCTGACGGATCGTCTGCATCTGGGCCTGGGCGCCCGCTACACGATGGATGACAAGACCGGCCACGTCTTCCGCGCCAACTACCTGGGCGCGGCGCGCAGCCCGCTGTTGGGCGGCGCGGCGCGCAACCCCATTCTGCTGCGCACCGACTACACCCGCTCCAACACCTTCGACCAGTTCACGCCCAAGGCCTCGCTGTCCTATGACTTCTCGGACCGCCTGACCGGCTACGCCTCCTATTCGAAGGGCTTCAAGTCGGGCGGCTTCGACATGCGCGGCGACGCCATCCTGACGCCGAATACGGTCAACGGCTATCAGCCTGAAATGGTTGATTCCTACGAGATCGGCCTGAAGGGGTCGGCCTTCGACCGTCGCCTGAGCTTCTCGTCGGCCATCTTCTACAACGACTACACTGATCAGCAGGTCACCACCCAGGTTCCGGCCGTGGGCGGCATCGCCAGCTTCGTCGACAACGTCGGCTCGTCGAAGTTCTTCGGCGCGGAATTCGAAGGCTCGGTCGTCCTGACCGACAGCCTGACGGCCAATGTCGCGATCGGCTACCTCGACTCCAAGTTCGAAGAGTTCCTGCGCTACAACCTGACGACCCAGAAGTACGAGGATATCTCGAGCCAGGTCGTGCTGCAGAACGCGCCGAAATGGACGGGCTATCTGGGCCTGACCTGGCGCGGCGACGTGGCCGGCGGTTCGCTGGCGGTGACCCCCTCGGTCAGCTATCGCGACGACTACAGCCAGTTCGAGTTCCCCAACCCCGTGCTGGATCAGGACGCCTTCGCCCTGGTCGACCTGTCGGCGGTCTGGACCGACCCGAGCCGCACCTGGACGGTCGGCGTCTATGGCAAGAACCTGACCGACGAAGAGTATCGCGTCGGCGGCTACAACTTCGCCGGCGCCGCCTACAACAACTCGCTGATCGGCTACTACGGCCCGCCGCGCACGGTCACGGCGTCGCTGCAGTACAAGTTCTGATCGGGATATTTCTCCTGAACGCCTGATCCTCTGATCGCGGGCGGCGGTTCAGCCTGAACCGCCGCCCTTTTTTCTTTTGGCGCCGCCCGACGACGCCGCTACCGTCGTTCTCAAAGAAGACCAAGAACCAAGCCTGAGGGGGCAACGCCATGACCACGTCCGAGGCCGCAGCGCCCAAGGAGGCCGTCGAGGCGGCCATGTCGCCCCGCTACCGCTACTATGTGCTGGCGGTGTTGATCCTGATCTACATGCTGAACTTCCTGGATCGGCAGATCATCGGCATCCTGGCGGCGCCGTTGAAGGAAGAGTTCGGCATGTCGGATAGCCAGTTCGGCCTGCTGGGCGGCATAGCCTTCGCCTCGGTCTATTCGACCCTGGCCATTCCCCTGGCCTGGATGGCCGACCGGTTCAGCCGGGTCTGGATCATGACCGGGGCCCTGGCGGTCTGGTCGGGCTTCACCGCCCTGTGCGGCGTAGCGGGCTCCTTCACCCAGTTGTTCCTGTGCCGCATGGGCGTTGGGATTGGGGAGGCGGGCGGCGTGGCGCCGGCCTATTCGCTGATCGCCGACTATTTCCCGCCGCACCAGCGCGCGCGCGCCATGGCGGCTTTCGCCTTCGGCATTCCTTTGGGCATGGCGGCGGGGACCCTGGTCGGCGGCCTTCTGGCGGCGACCTATGGCTGGCGCACCGCCTTCATCGTGGTCGGCCTGCTGGGCGTGCTGGTCGCGCCCCTGCTGCGGTTGACGGTGCGTGATCCCAAGCGCGGCGGGACGGACGCGGTCAAGACCGCCGCCCAGGTCGCGGCGCTGGAAGCGGCGCCCGTCGGCACGGACCGCCCCGGCAAACTGGCCGCCCAGATCATGTTGGGCATCGGCGGCGGCGCCCTGGTGCTGGCGGCTCTGATCCAGTTCGCCGGGCTGTCGCTGGGCAACCCGCTGGTCTTTGCGTTCGGCGGCCTGCTGGGCGTGGTGATCGGGATTTCCCTGATGATCGCGCGGCGGACAGCCACGGTCGTCATCAGGAAGCGCAGCTTCTGGCTGCTGGCCCTGGGCGCGGCCTCGTCCTCGGTCTGCGGCTACGGCGTGGCCGGCTGGCTGCCGCTCTTTTTCATGCGCAGCTTTGACCTGACCCTGGCGCAGACCAGCGTCTATTACGCCGGCATCGCCCTGATCGGCGGCATCCTGGGCATCTGGATGGGCGGCATGATCGCCGACAAGCTGTCGAGGAAGGGCAAGGGCGCCTATCCGATGGTGCCGGCCGTGGCCTTCCTGATCTCGGCGCCCTGTTTCATCCTGGCGATGAACTCGCCCTGGCTGATCGGCCTGGTCCTGCCGGGCGGCGGCAGCCACGCCCAGCAACTGGTGCTGGCCTTCCTGATCTTCCTGCTGCCCACGGGGCTGAACCTGGCCTGGCTGGGGCCGATCACGGCGGCGGTCCAGCATCTGGTGCCGGCGGCCATGCGTTCGACCGCCTCGGCCCTGTTCCTGTTGATCAACAACCTGTTGGGGATCGCGGTCGGCTTCTACTACTTCGGCTGGATGAGCGACCTGCTGGCCCCGCGCTTTGGCGAGGAGAGCCTGCGGTGGGCTATCTACACCGGCATGGGCTTCTATGTGCTGGCGGCCATGCTGCTGTTCGGGGCCTCGCGCACGCTGAAGAAGGACTGGGTCGACTGATCCCGCCCCGTCAGATGCTGCAACGAGCTGAGCCGTTTCGCGCATAAGAAAAGCCTGGGGGGAGCATAAGGCGACGAACGGTTGCGTCTGCGAAGGGCCGACGCCTATAAGCGCGACCAAAGTTTCCACAAACCTCCTCCCAACGGCGCGGATCAGACATGAACATTCACGAGTATCAGGCCAAGCAGGTTCTCAAGGCCTTTGGCGCACCCGTCGCCGAAGGCGTCGCCATCACCTCGGCCGACCAGGCCGAAGCCGCCGCCAAGCAACTGCCTGGCCCGCTCTATGTGGTGAAGTCGCAGATCCACGCCGGCGGCCGCGGCAAGGGCAAGTTCAAGGAACTGCCGGCTGACGCCAAGGGCGGCGTGCGCCTGGCCTTCTCGATCGAGGACGTGGTCAAGAACGCCAAGGAAATGCTGGGCAACACCCTGGTGACGGCTCAGACGACCGACGCCGGCAAGCAGGTCAACCGCCTCTACATCGAAGACGGCGCCGACATCTCGCGCGAGCTCTACCTGTCGATCCTGGTCGATCGCGCCTACGGCCGCATTTCCTTCGTCGTCTCGACCGAAGGCGGCATGGACATTGAAGCCGTCGCTCACGACACCCCGGAAAAGATCATCACCGTCGTCATCGACCCGACGACCGGCGTGACCGAAGCCGACTGCGCCACCCTGTCGGACGCGCTGAAGCTGGAAGGCGACGCCCGTGAAGACGGCAAGTCGCTGTTCCCGGCCCTGTATAAAGCCTTCGTCGAGAAGGACATGGCCATGCTGGAAGTGAACCCGCTGATCGTCATGGAAAACGGCCGCCTGCGCGTTCTGGACGCCAAGGTGTCGTTCGACGGCAACGCCCTGTTCCGTCACCCCGACATCAAGGAACTGCGCGACGTCACCGAGGAAGACGCCAAGGAAATCGAAGCCTCGGAATGGGACCTGGCCTACGTCGCCCTGGACGGCAACATCGGCTGCATGGTCAACGGCGCCGGTCTGGCCATGGCGACCATGGACATCATCAAGCTGTACGGCAAAGAGCCCGCCAACTTCTGCGACGTCGGCGGCGGCGCCGGCAAGGACAAGGTCGCGGCGGCCTTCAAGATCATCACCGCTGACCCGGCCGTCCAGGGCATCCTGGTCAACATCTTCGGCGGCATCATGAAGTGCGATGTCATCGCCGAAGGCGTGGTCGCAGCCGTCAAGGAAGTGGGCCTCAAGGTGCCGCTGGTGGTGCGTCTGGAAGGCACCAACGCCGAGCTGGGCAAGAAGATCCTGAACGAGAGCGGCCTGGCCATCACGGCGGCGGACGACCTCGACGACGCCGCCCAGAAGATCGTCGCGGCGGTCGGCTGACGTCAACCGCTCACGGCCCTCGCCCTGGCGGGGGCCTGGTTGGAGTGAAGCCTTGGACAAGTTCGAAGTCGTTGCGATGGTCCTGGCGCCAGAGCAGCACATCGCCACCTTCATCGCCCACTATCGTCGGAGGGGCGCGGACCGTGTTCGCGTCTTCTTCGACGGCGACATGGCGCCGGAAGGCCCGTTCGAGGGCGGCGAGATCGTGGTGTGCGACGAGGCCTTCTGGCGCAGCCTGGGGCAGTCACGGCCGCAGGGCGTGGAGAACCGCCAGCGCGCGGTTTACAATCACGCCTACCGGCAGTCCGTCTCGGACTGGGTTCTGGTCGTGGACGTCGACGAGTTCATTCTCGGCGATGACGCGATCGGCGAGCTTCTGTCCAAGGTCGAGCCTGAGCGGGAATCCGTGATCTTCCGTCCAGTCGAGGCTGCCTACTCCAGCCGGAGCGAACTGAGCCAGGAATACGGCGCCGCCTACTTCAGGAAACCCTACGGTCGTCCCTACTGCTCCATCCTGCCGCACCTGGTCTATCCCGGCAGCGGCGGGTGCTTCACCAAGGGCCTGCTGGGCCATGACATGGGCAAGCACGCTGTTCGAACCGGCATCGCCGACATCGTGATCGACATTCACGAGTCCAAGCGGGACGGAAAGCCTCTGGAGGCCGCACGGAACGTTCCGGGGGCGTCTGGTCGACCGCTGTTCCTGGCCCACTATGACGCCATCAGCCTGGAGCATTGGCGCGCCAAGTGGGATCGGCGTCTGGCGGCGCGGGACCTGATGGAGGTGGGCCGCAAGCGCAACCGGCAGTTCGAACTCTACGCCGCCGCCCGGCAGCGTGGGACGGAGACCGAGCTGTTCAGGCGACTCTACACCCTCGGCGCGATCCAGACCTTCCTGCTCAGATGCCTCAACCTGATTATTCCTCACAAACCTAACGACCTGACCGTTTAGAGAAAGTCTTCCGATGTCCATTCTCGTCGACAAGAACACCAAGATCATCGTCCAGGGCCTGACCGGCAAGACCGGCGGCTTCCACACCGAACAGGCCCTGGCCTATCACGGCACCCAGATGGTCGCCGGCGTGCACCCCACCAAGGGCGGCACCAACTGGACCGGCTCGCACGGCGAAACCCTGCCCATCTACGGCTCGGTCGCCGAAGCCAAGGAGCGCACGGGCGCCGACGCCACCGTGATCTACGTCCCGCCGGCAGGCGCCGCCGACGCCATCATCGAAGCCATCGAGGCCGAGATCCCCTTCATCACCTGCATCACCGAAGGCATTCCGGTGCTGGACATGGTGCGCGTCAAGGCGCGCCTGGACCGCTCCAACTCGCGCCTGCTGGGCCCGAACTGCCCCGGCATCCTGACCCCGGAACAGTGCAAGATCGGCATCATGCCGGGCAACATCTTCTCCAAGGGTTCGGTCGGCGTCGTTTCGCGCTCCGGCACCCTGACCTATGAAGCCGTGTTCCAGACCACGAACGCCGGCCTGGGTCAGACCACGGCTGTCGGCATCGGCGGCGACCCCGTCAAGGGCACCGAGTTCATCGACGTCCTGGAAATGTTCCTGGCCGACGACGAAACCCACTCGATCATCATGATCGGTGAAATCGGCGGCGGCGCTGAAGAAGACGCCGCTCAGTTCCTGATCGACGAAGCCAAGAAGGGCCGCTCCAAGCCCATGGCCGGCTTCATCGCCGGTCGTACGGCTCCGGCAGGCCGCACCATGGGCCACGCCGGCGCCATCGTTTCGGGCGGCAAGGGCGACGCGGAGTCCAAGATCGCTGCGATGGAGGCTGCGGGCATCCGCGTCTCGCCGTCGCCGGCGCGCCTGGGCCACACCCTGTTGGAAGTGCTGAAGGGCTAAGAAGCCCTTCGGCAAAATCGCTAACGCTCGCCGCGCGGCGGCTCGCTGTTTGGCGAGTTTGCTGCGCCGCCGCTCCCGGCGAATGTCGGGGTTTCTGCAGCGTTGAGTTAAGCGAACGGTGTTCCGGGGCGAAATTTAGCGTCCCGAGACCCTTTAAAACGCCCTCGGAATCGTCCGGGGGCGTTTTTTCTTGCGGATTCGACCAATTTCCACCCGCAACGCCCCGCTTCGGTCATGACCAGTAAGGAAACACGGCCTATATGAGCGGCGCTGCTCTCCGCGCAGGCGTGCGCGCGCAGCCGAATGTAGGATGACGAGAGAAACATGGCGGACGATGCAGGTCAGCTGAACCAGGTCTTTGCCGAGACCAGCTTCCTCTATGGCGCGAACGCCGCCTTCATTGAGGACCTGCACGAAAAATGGGCCGCAGACCCCGGCTCGGTGTCGGGGGAATGGCGCGCCTTCTTCGATCAGTTGAAGGACAACGCCGACCTGGTGAAGCAGTCGGCCGCCGCCGGCTCCTGGGGCCGTGGCGCCGCCACCGATCCGAGCGAAGACACCGCCGTGTTCGACGGCCGCTGGCCCGCGCCGAAGGTTGATCCCAAGGCCCCCGCCGGCAAGCCCGGCCCGCGCCCGGCCGCTCCGGCCGCCGACGCCTCGGGCGCGCTGACCGCCGCCGACGTGCGCGCCGCCGCCCATGACTCGATCCGCGCCCTGATGCTGATCCGCAGCTACCGCGTGCGCGGCCACCTGCAGGCGACGCTGGACCCGCTGGGCATCGAACAGCCGATCGACAACCCCGAGCTGACCCCCGAATTCTACGGCTTCACCGCCGCCGACATGGATCGCCCGATCTTCCTCGACGGCGTCCTGGGCCTGCAGACCGGCTCGATCCGTCAGGTGCTGGAAATCCTCAAGCGCACCTACTGCGGCAACATCGGCGTGCAGTACATGCACATCGCCGAGCCGGAAGAGAAATCCTGGCTGCAGCAGCGCTTTGAAGGCCCGGACAAGTTCGAGCAGAACGCCTTCACCAAGGAAGGCAAGCTGGCCATCCTGCACAAGCTGATCGAGGCCGAGGGCTTTGAACGCTTCCTGCACAAGCGCTTCCCCGGCACCAAGCGCTTCGGCCTGGACGGCGGCGAGGCCATGGTCCCGGCCCTGGAGCAGGTGATCAAGCGCGGCGGCAATCTGGGCGTTGACGAGATCGTCTTCGGCATGGCCCACCGCGGCCGCCTGAACACGCTCGCCGCCGTCATGGGCAAGCCCTACAAAGCCATCTTCCACGAGTTCCAGGGCGGTTCGACCGTGCCGTCGGACATCGAGGGCTCGGGCGACGTCAAATACCACATGGGCGCCTCGTCGGACCGTGAGTTCGACGGCAACAAGGTCCACCTGTCGCTGACCGCCAACCCGTCGCACCTGGAGATCGTCAACCCGGTCGTCCTGGGCAAGGCGCGCGCCAAGCAGGCCTTCGACATCCGTGAAGCCAACGCCGGCAAGCCGGAGGCCGAATGGGCGCTGGACCGCTCCAAGGTCGTGCCCCTGTTGATCCACGGCGACGCCGCCTTCGCCGGTCAGGGCGTGGTGGCCGAGTGCTTCGCCCTGATGGGGCTGAAGGGCTACCGCACCGGCGGCACCCTGCACTTCGTCATCAACAACCAGATCGGCTTCACCACCAGCCCGCGCAACTCGCGCTCGTCGCCCTATCCGTCGGATGTGGCGTTGATGGTCCAGGCCCCGATCTTCCACGTCAACGGCGACGACCCCGAAGCGGTCGTCTTCGCGGCCAAGGTGGCGACGGAATACCGTCAGAAGTTCCACAAGGACGCGGTGGTGGACATGTTCTGCTACCGTCGCTTCGGCCACAACGAAGGCGACGATCCTACTTTCACCCAGCCGCTGATGTATTCGAAGATCCGCGCCCAGCCGTCGACGCGCGAGATCTACTCCAAGCGCCTGGTCGAACAGGGCGTGGTCACTCAGGCCGAAGTCGACGCCGAAGTCGCGCGCTTCGAGGCCTTCCTCGACGCCGAGTTCGAAGCCGGCAAGACCTTCAAGGCCGACAAGGCCGACTGGCTGGACGGTCAGTGGCAGGGTCTGGGCATCGACAAGGGCGACGACCAGCAGCAGCGCGGCAAGACCGCCGTTCCGGCTGATAAGCTGAAGGATTACGGCCATCGTCTGACGCAGATCCCCAACAGCGTCGACATCCACAAGACGCTGAAACGCGTCGTCGAGGCGCGTCGCGAGACCGTCACGACCGGCCAGAACATCGACTGGGCCACCGCCGAAAGCCTGGCCTTCGCCTCGCTGCTGGACGAGGGCTATAATGTCCGCCTGTCGGGTCAGGACTCAGTGCGCGGCACCTTCTCGCAGCGTCACTCGGGCATCACCGACCAGACCACGGAACAGCGCTACATCCCGCTGAACCACCTGCGCGACGGTCAGGCCCACTTCGAGGTCATCGACTCGGCCCTGTCGGAAGAGGCGGTGCTGGGCTTCGAATACGGCTACTCGCTGGCTGATCCGAACACCCTGACCCTGTGGGAAGGCCAGTTCGGCGACTTCGTCAACGGCGCCCAGGTGGTCATCGACCAGTTCATCAGTTCCGGCGAACGCAAGTGGCTGCGCATGAGCGGCCTGACCATGCTGCTGCCGCACGGCTATGAAGGCCAGGGCCCCGAGCACTCCTCGGCCCGCCTCGAGCGCTTCCTGCAGCAGTGCGCCGAGAACAACATGCAGGTCGCCAACTGCACCACCCCGGCCAACTACTTCCACATCCTGCGTCGCCAGATGCACCGCGACTATCGCAAGCCGCTGATCCTGATGACGCCCAAGTCGCTGCTGCGTCACAAGAAGGCGGTCTCGACCCTGGCCGACATGGCCGAGGGTTCGTCCTTCCACCGCGTGCTGCGTGACGATGCTCAGCTGCGTCCGGACGTGGCCGGCATCGCGATCAAGGCCGACAAGGACATCCGCAAGGTCATCGTCTGCTCGGGCAAGGTCTATTACGACCTGCTGGACGCGCGCGAGAAGGCGGGCGTCAACGACATCTATATCCTGCGCCTGGAACAGTTCTATCCGTGGCCGATCAAGTCGATCTCGGCCGAGCTGGCCCGCTTCCCGAACGCCGACCTGGTCTGGTGTCAGGAAGAGCCCAAGAACATGGGCGGCTGGACCTTCGTCGATCCGTGGATCGAACTGACGCTCGAGAAGATGGATATCAAGGCCAAGCGCGCGCGTTACGTCGGGCGTCCGGCCTCCGCCTCCACGGCGGCCGGCCTGATGAGCCGCCACCTGAAGGAACTCGAGACCTTCCTCGCCGAGGCCATGGCCTGACCGGCCCTGCCTGACCTATAGATACGCCAAGACACAAAAAGACACTGGACCGAACCATGGCCGATATCCTCACTCCCGCCCTCGGTGAATCCGTCAGCGAAGCCTCCATCGCCAAGTGGACCAAGAAGGTCGGCGACGCCGTCCGTAAGGACGAAGTCCTGGTCGAACTGGAAACCGACAAGGTTTCGCTGGAAGTCGTGGCCCCGGCCGACGGCGTCCTGGCGGCGATCAACGCCGCTGAAGGCGACACCGTCGTTCCCGGCACGGTGCTGGGTTCGGTGAGCGAAGGCGCTTCGGCTCCGGCGGCTGCGCCCGCCGCCGCTGCAGCCCCCGCCGCCGCTCCGGCCGCTTCGGGCGGAGCCTCGGTCGAGATCGCCGTCCCGACCATGGGCGAGAGCGTCGCCGAAGGGTCGATCGGAACCTGGCTGAGGAAGTCGGGCGACACCGTCGCCAAGGACGAACTGCTGGTCGAGATCGAGACCGACAAGGTGGCGGTGGAAGTCTCGGCCCCGGCCGCCGGCGTCCTGACCATCCTCGCCGACAACGGCGCGACCGTGACCCCGGCTCAGGTCATCGGCTCCATCTCCGCCTCCGGCGCCGCCGCCGCTCCGGCTGCTGCTCCCGCCGCGGCTCCGGCCAACACCGGCTCGGCCCAGGCTCCCGCCTCGGCTCACCTGTCTCCCGCCGTCCAGCGCGTCGTGTCGGAAAACAACCTGAACCCGGCCTCGCTGTCGGCTTCGGGTCCGAAGGGCAACATCACCAAGGCTGACGCCATCGCCGCCATCGGCGCCGCCGCTCCGGCTGCGCCCAAGGCTGCTGCGGCTCCGGCTGCTCCGCGCGCCGACCAGCCGCGCGAAGAGCGGGTGAAGATGACGCGCCTGCGTCAGACCATCGCCCGTCGCCTGAAGGAATCCCAGAATACGGCCGCCCAGCTGACCACCTTCAACGAGGTGGACATGACCAACGTCATGGCCCTGCGCGCCCAGTACAAGGACGTCTTCGAAAAGCGCCACGGCGTGAAGCTGGGCTTCATGTCCTTCTTCACCAAGGCCGTGGTCCAGGCCCTGCACGAAATCCCGGCCGTCAACGCCGAGATCGACGGCACGGACATCATCTACAAGAACCACTACGACATCGGCGTGGCCGTCGGCACCGACAAGGGTCTGGTGGTTCCGGTCCTGCGCGACGCCGACACCCTGTCGCTGGCCGGCATCGAAAAGGGCATCGGCGCCCTGGGCAAGGCCGCTCGTGACGGCGCCCTGACCATGGATCAGATGCAGGGCGGCACCTTCACCATCACCAACGGCGGCACCTATGGCTCGCTGATGTCGACGCCGATCCTGAACGCGCCGCAGTCGGGCATCCTGGGCATGCACAACATCGTGCAGCGCCCAATGGCCATCAACGGCGAGGTCAAGATCCGCCCGATGATGTACCTGGCCCTCAGCTACGATCACCGCATCGTCGACGGCAAGGAAGCCGTGACCTTCCTGGTCCGCATCAAGGAACTGCTGGAAGACCCGGCCCGCGCCCTGCTGGACCTGTAAGGTCCGCGCGATCCAGAACTGACGACGGCGGCTTTTTCGGGAGCCGCCGTTTTCAATTTCAGATTTAGTCGGCCTTGAGCCCGGCCAGCACCGCGTCCGTGTCCTGACCCAGCCTCGGCGGGGGGGCGTCGTAGCGGACGGGAGTTTTCGACAGGCGGATGGGCGAGGCGACGGTGCGGACCGGCGTGGCCAGATCGGGGCGCATCTGCTCGACGGTGAGGCCGCGATGCAGCGCCTGCGGCTCCTCGAACACCTGGTCAATGGTGTTGACCGGACCGCAGGGGACGCCGGCCGCCTCCAGCGCCGCCATCAGCGCCTTCATGGTGAAGCCCGCAGTCAGGGCCGAGAGCGTCGGGGACAGCTCGGCGCGGTGCTGGACCCGCAGCGCATTGGTGGCGAAGCGCGGGTCGGCGCCCATGGGCGCGACGCCCAGGGCCTTGGCCAGGGCGCGGAACTGGCCATCGTTGCCGACCGCGATGACCACCATGCCGTCCGAACACGGGAAGGGCTGGTAGGGGGCTAGGTTGGGGTGGGCGTTGCCCATCCGCGTCGGGGCGGTCCCTGAGACGAAGTAGTTGGTCGCCTGATTGGCCAGCATGGCTGCCTGGACGTCGAACAGGGCGATGTCGATGGACTGACCCTCGCCGGTCGCCCGGGCGTGCATCAGGGCGGCGAGAATGGCGTTGGAGGCGTAGAGGCCGGTGAACAGGTCCACGACCGCCACCCCGACCTTCATCGGCTCGGCGCCCGGCGCGCCGTCGGGCTGGCCGGTGATCGACATCAGCCCGCCCATGGCCTGGATCATGTAGTCGTAGCCGGCCCGGTGCGCGTCCGGCCCGTCCTGACCGAAGCCGGTGATGGAGCAATAGACCAGGCGCGCATTGACCGCTGACAGGCTGGGGTAGTCGAGGCCGTACTTCTTCAGCCCGCCGGTCTTGAAGTTCTCGACCACCACGTCGCAGGTCGCAGCCAGGCGGCGCACGGCCTCGGCGCCGTCAGGCGTGGCGATGTCCAGAGCGACCGACTTCTTGCCCCGGTTGGCGCACATGAAATAGGCGGCGTCGCCCTTGGAGCCGTCGGTCGTGGCGGTGAAGGGCGGGCCCCAGTGGCGGGTGTCGTCGCCGGCGCCGGGACGCTCGATCTTGATCACTTCGGCGCCGAGATCGGCCAGGGTCTGCGTCGCCCAGGGGCCGGCCAGAACGCGGCTTAGATCAAGAACGCGAACGCCGGACAGGGGGCCTTGAGCTTGGGTCATGCGACAGGACTAGCCCGGCGTCGTCGTGTCGAGAAGACCTACAGCCCGACGTCCCAGACGCCGGCGTTGCGCATGCGGCACTCGCGAGCTTCCTCGGCGCGGCCGCCCATGTCGCGCGCCATGCCGCGAATGGCGTCGGAGACCGTGCTCTTGTGCACCCCCGGCACGATCGCGTGGGCGAAGGCGCAGGCCGCCAGACGGATCAGCTTGAAGCCGAACCGCGACGAGGCGGCCATATGCTGCAGATAGGTTTCGCTCACTTCACGCGGATGATCGCGGAACAGACGTGAAAATTGACTCGACATGACCCCTACCTAACGCGGTTCCCCGCGTCCCTCTACCCGGCCCTTTCATTATCGCCTAAACCGGGCGTCGGAACAGGGGTCGCATCGTCACGCCCCGGTCAGGCGCGCGTGACGATCATTAAGAAGCCCCGCACATTTATGCGCAGGATAAACGCCATGGCCGACGGTTCGACCGCTTCGCAACAGACCTTCCGCTGGGACGACCCGTTCGACCTGCGCGGCCGTCTGACCGACGACGAGCGGATGATCCAGGACGCGGCGCGGTCCTATGCCCGCGAAGCCCTGCTGCCGCGCGTGGTCGAGGCCTTCCGCGACGAGACCTTTGACCGCGCCATCATGACGGAGATGGGCGAGATGGGTTTCCTCGGGGCCATGCTGCCGGAACAGTACGGCGGCTCGGAAGCCAGCCACGTCGCCTATGGCCTGATCGCGCGCGAGGTCGAGGCGGTCGACAGCGGCTATCGTTCGGCCATGAGCGTCCAGTCCTCGCTGGCCATGTACCCGATCTACGCCTTCGGCTCGGAAGAGCAGAAGATGAAGTTCCTGCCGAAGATGGCGGCGGGCGAACTGGTCGGCTGCTTCGGCCTGACCGAGGCCGACGGCGGGTCTGACCCCGCCTCGATGAAGACCAAGGCGGTCAAGGTCGAGGGCGGCTATCGCCTGAACGGCGCCAAATACTGGATCACCAACTCGCCCATCAGCGACCTGGCCATCGTCTGGGCCAAGCTCGATGACAAGATCCGGGGCTTCATCGTCGAGCGCGACTTCGACGGCTTCACCACGGACAAGATCGGCGACAAGCTGTCGCTTCGCGCCTCGATCACCGGCGACATCGGCCTGAACGACGTCTTTGTGCCGGAGGCCAACATCCTGCCGGGCGTCCAGGGTCTGCGCGGGCCGTTCAGCTGCCTGAACAAGGCGCGCTTCGGCATCGCCTGGGGCGCCATGGGCGCCGCCGAGTTCTGCTTCCACGCCAGCCGCGACTATGTCGGCGAGCGGATGCTGTTCGGGCGCCCGCTGTCGTCACGCCAGCTGGTGCAGAAGAAGCTGGCCGACATGCAGACCGAGATCTTCCTCGGCTTCGAGGGCGCCTACGCCCTGGGGCGTCTGCTCGACACTGGCGCCTGGGTGCCGGAGGCCATCAGCCTGATGAAGCGCAACAACTGCGGCAAGGCCCTGGCCGTGGCGCGCGAGGCGCGCGACATGCACGGCGGCGCCGGCATCACCGGCGAGCTTCACGTCATGCGCCACGCCATGAACCTGGAGACCGTAAACACCTATGAAGGCGCCCATGACGTCCATGCCCTGATCCTGGGCCGGGCCATCACGGGCGAAAGCGCCTTCTAGGGCTGGTCGTTGGTCGGCGGCGCCGGCTCGTCCTGCTTTTTCCCGCCGCTGACCTCGGGCTGATAGAGGCCTGTGATGGCGCGGACGACGAAGCCTTCGGGCCGGATGCGCGGACCGAAGCGAGCGCAGGGGTCCGGGTCGGCTATGGCGCGCGGCTTGCGGTCGGCCGGGGCGAAGGCGTCGCCGACCATGTCGCCAAAGACCTCGGCCAGCTGGTGGGCGTCGCCCACGCGCGACAGGCTGGGGTTGTCCGTGCCGACCACGGTGGCGTTGCGCGCCCAGACGATGGCCGCCACCTGACGACCGTCGGGGTCCAGCATCTCGGCCTCGGCGGCCAGGCCGCCGGTCGTACCGGGCGCCCGCAGTCCGATGGGGCCGGGGATAAAGTAGCTGGCGACTGCCGAAGCCGCCGATCCCGCCTGACCGGTGGGGCTGATCCGCGTCGCCGCCAGACGCACCCTTGCGGCGCCCGGCGTCGGTGCGTCGAGGATAGTGAAGCGCTCGCTCAGTTCGTAGCAGACCTGACGATCCATCTCGCCCAGCACCAGGGCCCAGTCCTCGGCGCTCAGGGCGGGGGCGGCGTCCGCGGTCAGTTCCGCGCGTTCGATATGAACTCGCTCCACGCTCTGAGCCAAGGCTTCGTCGCGGCGTTGGCGCACGGAGGCGCGCACCGTGTCCGATCGGGTCTCCAGCCCTTCGTAACTCGAGAGATAGCCAGAGGTGGGCTCCGGCGCGGTGGCGCAAGCGGCCGCGCCCAGCCCCAGGCCAAGAACAAGCGCGACGGTTCGGGTCGTTGTGGTCATGCAATGCCTCCGTCGCCGTAAGTCGGCGGTCCGGTCCATTACGTCTGCGGCTCCGGTTCGGTTCAACGCCCATCGTCACGGCCGGCTTCCCACGCTAGTCTGCGGGCCTGTGAAGGGACCGACCATGACGCGACACACCCTGCTGGCCTCGACCGGCGCCGCCCTTGCCCTGATCTTCAGCGCCGCGCCTGTCGCGGCGGCCTCGGCCCAGACGCCGAGCGTGGCGGGCCTGCCCTATGACGCGCGGCGCGGGGTCTTCACCTTCGCCGCCGGTCTGGACGCCTCCCTGCCCGCCGTCGTGCAGGTCACGACCCTGGGCCAGTCGCGCGGCCCGCGTTCGGACGGCGATCCCAAGCCTTCGCAGGGCGGATCAGGCGTCATCATCGACGCCGCCAACGGCATCATCGTCACCAACAACCACGTCATCGAGAACGGCCAGAAGTTTACTGTCGACCTGAGCGACGGGCGCCTGTTCGACGCCGTCCTGATCGGGGCGGACAAGGCCACCGACATCGCCGTGCTGAAGATTGAAGGCGCGGGACTGTCGCAGGTCCAGACCGTGGATTCCGACACCCTGCGCACCGGCGATCTGGCCTTCGCCGTGGGCTATCCGCTGGGCCTCGATCAGACCCTGACTATGGGGGTGATCTCGGGCCTGAACCGCTCGGGCATGGGCGACGCCATCGAGGACTATATCCAGACCGATGCGGCCGTGAACTCGGGCAACTCGGGCGGGCCGCTGCTGGACAGCCGGGGGCGGCTGATCGGCATCAATACCTCTATCCTGTCGGGCGGCATGGGCGGCGGCAACGACGGCATCGCGTTTGCCGTGCCGACCCGCATCATGATGTTCGTGGTCGACCAACTGCGCGCCACCGGCGAGGTCAAGCGCGGCCAGATCGGCGTGGCCCTGGGCTCGCTGACGGCGGAGCGGGCGCGCGAGCTGGGTCTGAACCTGGTGCGCGGGGCGGTGGTCTATGACGCGGCGCCGGGATCGTCGGCCGAGGCGGCGGGACTGCGCCCCGGCGACGTCATCACCCGCATCCAGAATCGCCCCGTGGCCAACGCCGGCTCGGTTCAGGCCACGGTGGGCATCGCCCGGCCGGGCGCGACCCTGCCGGTCGTCTATCTGCGTGACGGGCGCGAGGCGACGACCAGCCTGACGGTTCAATCATCCGACCTTCCCGCCGTACGTGTCGGGCGCAGCGCGACGATGGCGCGCGGCCTGACCTTCCGCAACGCGGGCGAGGGGGCTCAGATCACCGTGGTCGAGGCCGGCTCAGCCGCAGCGGCGGCGGGCGTTCAGGCGGGCGACGTCGTGGTGTCGGCGGGCGGGGCAAGCGTCAGCGACATGACCGCCCTGGCGACGGCCTTGCAAGCCGCCGCCGGTGCGGCTGAGCTGACGGTGATGCGCGACGGCGAGCGGATCACGATCCACCTGCCCGGCTGATATTCGGCCCCGCTCGGCGGGCGGCTTCGCGCGCCGCCGCGCCCCCGGAAGCAAGCGGAACCATTGTCCTCACAGGGCGGTTTGAGCCCCGAACCGAGGAGATGCGACCGTGGACGATTTCAAGCGAGACGACCCTAATGTGATTACGCCCTTGCCGGGCGTCGAGCGACGCGTCCAGGAGACGGTGATCATTCAACGCGAAAGCAGCAACGCGGCCTGGTGGGGCGTCGGTATCCTGGCCGCCCTGGCCGTTGTGACGCTGTTGTGGTTCCTCACGCGACCGGCTGAACAGGCGACCGACGCCGACCTGCGCGTCGCCCAGGCGGAGGCCGCCGCCGAAAGCGCTCGCCAGACCGCAGAGGCGGCTCTTGTCCAGAACCAGCTCAACGGCGCCCGGGACAGCGTCGCCATCGCCCAGGCTCAGACCGCAACGGCTCGCGCCGAAGCGATTCGCGCCGAAGCCGAGGCGCGCACCGCCCAAGCCCAGGCGTCGGAGCCTGTTGTTATTGAGCGTCAAACCGTGGTTCAGCCCGCGTCGAATGGCCCTGCCGTCGTGACCAGCACGACGCCGCAGCCTTGAGGCCAGGCGGCCGGGGCCGCCCGCTCGTCCTATCTGATCGCTGAGGCTTCGACCCGGCGATCAGGCGGATCAGGTTTTGCCTGCGCTGATGCTCGCGGCTAGGTCCAGACAGCAAAACGCCCGCGTCGCCAGGAGGGGGAGGAGGGCGATCACGGGCGTCTCTGCTTGGAGGAAGCATCGGCCCGTCGAAGCCCACTAGCGGAAAAATCCTGGGGGGCTGGGGGGGCTGTTCAGGATCCGGGACTCTTCCGAACTCCGACAGGCCGATGATGTAGATTTGACCCCCGTTCCGGGCGGGCTCACGACCGAATGGGGGCCTTTTCGTGTTCTGCGAGATTTTTTGCTCGCCGGGTCGAAATCAGACCTTCGACAGGATCAGGGTGCCGTTGGTGCCGCCGAAGCCGAAGCTGTTGGACATGACATGCTTCAGTTCGCCGTCGTGACGCTGACGCAGGATCGGCATGCCCTCGAAGTCGGGGTCCAGGTTTTCGATGTGGGCGCTTTCGGCGGCGAAGCCGTGCTTCATCATCAGCAGGCAGTAGATCGCTTCCTGGGCGCCCGCCGCGCCGAGCGAGTGGCCCGTCAGCGACTTGGTGGAGGAGATCATGGGCAGGTCTTCGCCGAAGACGTTGCGCACCGCGCCCATCTCCTTGGAGTCGCCGACCGGGGTCGAGGTGCCGTGCGGGTTCAGGTAGTCGATGCGCGGGTCGCCGGCCATCTTCAGCGCCAGCTTCATGCAGCGCTCGGCGCCCTCGCCCGAGGGGGCCACCATGTCGTAGCCGTCCGAGTTGGCGGCGTAGCCGGTGACTTCAGCGTAGATGGTCGCGCCGCGCGCCACGGCGCGTTCGTACTCTTCCAGCACCACGATGCCGGCGCCGCCGGCGATGACGAAGCCGTCGCGGTCCTTGTCATAGGCGCGGCTGGCGACCCCAGGTGTCTCGTTGAAGTTGGAGGACATGGCGCCCATGGCGTCGAACATGTTCGACATGGACCAGTCGATGTCCTCGCACCCGCCGGCGAAAACCACGTCCTGCTTGCCCCAGGCGATCTGCTCGGCGGCCGCGCCGATGCAGTGGGCCGAGGTCGCGCAGGCCGAGCTGATCGAATAGTTGATGCCCTTCAGCTGGAACCAGGTGGCCAGAACCGCTGACGGGCCGCTGGCCATGGCCTTGGGCACGGCGAAGGGGCCGACGCGCTTGGGCGAGCCTTTCTCGATGGTGGTCTGGGCCGCCTGCAGGATGACCTGGGTCGAGGGGCCGCCCTCGCCGACGATCAGGCCGATGCGCTCGTCCTTGATCTCTTCGGCGCTCAGGCCGCTGTCCTTCAGCGCTTCTTCAAAGGCGATGTGCGCCCAGGCCGTGCCGTTGGCGAGGAAGCGCGCGGCGCGGCGGTCCACCAGCGGCGTCCAGTCCTCGGCGGTCACGCCGAGCGACGGCGGCGCCCAGACCTGTGAGCGGAAGCCGTACTTGGCGTGGTCGGCGGCGTGCTGGACGCCCGACTTGGCTTCGCGCAGTGAGGCTGTGACCTCGTCCTGGCCAGTGCCGATGGAGGAGACGATGCCCAATCCGGTGACGACAACACGCCGCATGGTGGTTTCCTAACGTTCAGTCTTCAGGCGCCGCGTTGACCGCGGTCTGCATTAAATGGGGTCAGGCTTCGGTCGACGCTACCACGCCGCCGAACAGGCCGACACGCATGTCGGCGCAGGTGTAGATGACCTCGCCGTCGGCCTCGAGCACGCCGTCGGCGATGCCCATGACCAGCTTGCGGTTGATGACGCGCTTCAGGTGGACCTTATAGACCACCTTCTTGATGTCCGGGGTGACCTGGCCGGTGAACTTGACCTCGCCGACGCCCAGGGCGCGGCCCTTGCCGGCGCCGCCGATCCAGCCGAGGTAGAAGCCGACCAGCTGCCACATGGCGTCCAGGCCCAGGCAGCCCGGCATGACCGGGTCGCCGATGAAGTGGCACTGGAAGAACCAGAGGTCCGGATTGATGTCGAGTTCCGCCTCGACATAGCCCTTGCCGTAGTCGCCGCCGTCGGCGGTGATGGTCTTGATGCGGTCGAACATCAGCATCGGCGGGGCCGGCAGCTGGGCGTTGCCCGGACCGAACAGTTCGCCACGGCCCGAGGCCAGCAGGCCTTCATGATCGAACGACGACGGATATTGGGACTGGCTCAAGGATGACGCTCCGGAAGTGTTGCGGGCGGGTTACACGACCCTGCGCGCCCGCTCAACTGTTGTGAAGGCTGGAGCCTGACCGGTGGATCAGCTTCCAAGCCTGATAATCGCTCTAGCTGCGACCCGCGCCGGCAGGGCGGGCGGCGTTGCACAGGGCGCGTTCCTGGGTTCCGAACACGGCGCGCTCGGGCACCCAGCCGCGGATCTTGCGGGCGCGGACCCGGCACCAACCCTCTTCGCATTCATCCAGCGAGACGATGGCGCGGGGCGACAGGCGGGCGCGTACCGAGGAGGTCGCCGACCGGCCCGAATGGATCATGATCTCCTCGGCCGAGCGGTTGAACACGCTGCGGCGGCCCGAGGCCACGGTGCGGTGGATCCAGGCGACCGAGCCGTCGGGGTCGCAGATCTTGCGCCACTCCCTGGTCTCGGCGATCACCTGCACGGGCAGGCCCGCGGCGCGGTACTCCCACAGGATCCGGTAGTCGAGGCCCGGCCCCTGGCGGGCGCGGACCTGAGAGGATTTCAGCGTGACCCAGCGCGGCACGTCCAGCCCGGTCGGCGTGGGCCGACCATCAGGCATGAGGGCGCCGGCGCCCGCGAAGACGCCTAGCCCTAGAACGGCGGTGATGACGGCGATACGCCGGAAACTTTTGAACCTGACCACAGCTTTGCTAAACACCGGATCGACCCGTCCCGTACGTGCGTTCCCGCACGTCGAAAACCCAGGCCCTCTATGTCCGCTCGCAAGCTTAAGGTCGTATTAACCAGACGCCTGCCGGACGCGGTGGAAACGCGGCTGCGCGAACTTTTCGACGCCGAGCTGAACCTGACCGACCGTCCGATGTCGCGCGACGATCTGGCCGCCGCCGTGCAGCGCGCCGAGGTCCTGATCCCGACCATCACCGACCATCTGGACGCCGAGCTGATTGCGGGCGCGGGCGATCAGCTGAAGATGATCGCCAACTTCGGCGCCGGGGTGGACCATATCGACATAGACGCCGCTGTGGCGCGCGGGATCATCGTCACCAACACCCCCGGCGTTTTGACCGAGGACACCGCCGACCTGGCCATGAGCCTGATCCTGGGCGTCAGCCGCCGCATCGTCGAAGGCGCCAATGTCGTCGCCGCCGGTCAGTTCGAGGGCTGGAGCCCGACCTGGATGTGCGGGCGCAAGCTGTGGGGCAAGCGTCTGGGCATCGTCGGCATGGGTCGCATCGGCCAGGCCCTGGCCCGCCGCGCCAAGGCCTTCGGCATGCAGGTCCACTATCACAATCGCAAACCCGTCTCGGACATGATCGCCGAGGAGCTTGGCGCGACCTGGTGGGACGATCTGGATCAGATGCTGGCGCGGATGGACGTCATCTCGCTGAACTGCCCGGCCACCAGGGACACTCATCACCTGCTGTCGGCCGAGCGCATCGCCCGGCTGCAGCCCCACGCCATTGTCGTGAATACGGCGCGCGGCGAACTGATCGACGAGGCGGCCCTGGTCGAGGCCCTGGACCGCCGCGCCCTGTTCGGCGTCGGCCTGGACGTGTTCGAGCACGAGCCGGCGGTGCATCCCGGCTTGATGGGGCGCTCAAACGTGGTGCTGCTGCCCCACCTTGGTTCGGCCACCATCGAGGCCCGTCAGGACATGGGCGACCGCGTCATCGCCAACATCATGACCTATCAGAACGGTCACCGTCCGCCCGACCGGGTCATCCCGGCCATGCTCTAGGCTTGAGCTGATCCGCAAACCGGGCAGGCTGGGTCGGCGGCGACCCTGACCACCCGGCTGGTTCCGGCCAGGCCGTCATAGAGCGTCAGACGGCCGGTCAGGGGCTCGCCGGCCCCGGTGATCAGTTTGATCGCCTCCAGCGCCGCCATGGCGCCGATGACGCCGGCCAGAGCCCCGACGACGCCGACGCGGGCGCAGGTCTCGGCGTCGGGCGGGGTCTCGGGCACCAGGCATTGATAGCAGGGCTGGCCGGTGAAGACCCCGACCTGGCCGTTCCAGCGGCCCAGGGCGCCGGACACCAGCGGCACGCCGTTCGCGACGCAGGCGGCGTTGACGGCGAAGCGGGTCTCGAAGTCGTCGGTGCCGTCCAGCACCACATCGAACCGTTCGATGATGCTGCGGGCGTTGTCGGGCGTCAGACGCTCGACAAAGGGCTCGACGGCGACATGGGGGTTGAGCGCGGCGAGATGCGCGGCGCCCGCTTCGACCTTGGGCCGCTCGGCGTCGGCGGTGGTGAAGATGATCTGGCGTTGAAGGTTCGACAGGGCGACCGCGTCATGGTCGATCAGGCCCAGGGTTCCGACCCCGGCGGCGGCCAGGTAGAGTGCGGCGGGCGCCCCGACCCCGCCCAGGCCGACGATCAGCACCCGCGCGCGCTTCAGCGCCTGCTGGCCGGGGCCGCCGAGCTCGGACAGCACCAGTTGGCGCGCGTAGCGATCGACCTCTTCATCAGAGAAGCGGGTGGGGGCGGGAGCGGAAGACTGGGTCACGCCTCTGTCTAGCGCAGTCGAGCCAAGCCGTCAGGCGGGAATGGGCAGGGCCTGGGCCGCCGTGGTCAGCAGGGCTTCGGCGCGATGAGGGCTCAATTCGTCGAGGGCGGCCCCGTTCAAAATGCGGGCGGCCTCAGGCGTCATCTGCGCCAGGGTCATTGGCCACGCCGGAAAGAGGCGGGCCGGCACGTCCTGATCCGACAACAGGCGGAGGTTCTCGTGGCGGGGATCGGCCCGGAGTCGATCCAGCAGCCGGTCCACGTCGGCGCGGTGACCCTCGATGGCCTGAAGGAACCGCCCGTCATGACGCATCAGCACCCCGGTCAGCCCGTCTCGACGATTGTTGCGCTCCGACTCGCCGAGGATTTCGGCCAAAATCAGCAGGCTGGTCGCGGCGTCGCCGACGGCGTCGCTGACGTAGAGGGCGCGGTGGAGAGGCAAGGCGGGAACTCGAACTGAACGCGACGCAACTGATATCGGAAGACTCCCTGTCACGGGGGCGGGGGATAGGCAAGCAATGCGCCGCCCCTGCGGCGTGGCGGCGTCTTGCGAGAGGGCGCAATCCTCGCCATCTGATCGCCATGACCCAGACCTCAAGCTTCCCCGACTGGCACGGCACCACCATCCTGGCGGTGCGCAAGAACGGCCGCACCGTCATCGCCGGCGACGGCCAGGTCTCGATGGGGCCGACCATCGTCAAGGGGGCGGCGCGCAAGGTGCGCACCCTGGCGGGCGGCAAGGTCCTGGCCGGGTTCGCCGGGGCCACGGCTGACGCCCTGACCCTGATCGAGCGGCTTGAGGCCAAGCTGGAGCAGTATCCGGATCAACTGGCGCGCGCCTGCGTCGAACTGGCCAAGGACTGGCGCACCGACCGCTATCTGCGCCGGCTGGAGGCCATGCTGCTGGTCGCCGACAAGGACACCATCCTGACCGTGACGGGCGTCGGAGACGTGCTGGAGCCGGAATACGGCGTGGCCGCCGTCGGCTCCGGCGGCAACTATGCGCTGGCCGCCGCCCGCGCCCTGATCGACGTGCATACCGAGATGGACGCCGAGCAGATCGCCCGCAAGGCCATGCAGATCGCCGCCGACATCTGCGTTTACACCAACGGCAATCTGACCATCGAAAGTTTGTAGGGCGCTATCGCTCGCCGCGCGGCGGCTCGCTGCTTGAGCGCCTATCCGAGTATTTCTGGACCGTCTGAACCATGACCGATCTGTCTCCCCGCGAAATCGTTTCCGAACTGGACCGCTACATCGTCGGTCAGGACGACGCCAAGCGCGCCGTGGCCGTGGCCCTGCGCAACCGGTGGCGCCGCAAGCGCGTGCCCGAGGATCTGCGCGACGAGGTCACGCCCAAGAACATCCTGATGATCGGCCCGACGGGCGTGGGCAAGACCGAGATCGCCCGGCGCCTGGCCAGGCTGGCCGGCTCGCCCTTCCTCAAGGTCGAGGCCACCAAGTTCACCGAGGTCGGCTATGTCGGCCGCGACGTCGATCAGATCATGCGCGACCTGGTTGAAAGCGCCCTGGTCATGGTGCGCGACAAGCGCCGCGCCGGGGTCAAGGCGCGCGCCGAGGGCCAGGCCGAGGAGCGGATCCTGGACGCCTTGGTGGGGCCGGGCTCGCAGCCCGCGACGCGCGAGGCCTTCAGGAAGAAGCTGCGCGCCGGGGAACTGGACGACAAGGAGATCGAGATCGCCCTGGCCGACACGACCTCGCCGCTTCAGGGCCTGGACATGCCGGGCGGCGGCGGCAACGTCGGCCTGCTGAACCTGTCCGACCTGCTGGGCAAGATGGGCGGCGGGCGCACCAAGACGGTCAAGCTGACCGTGGCCGAAGCCATGGCGCCGCTGACGACGGAAGAAAGCGACAAGCTGCTGGATCAGGAAAGCCTGACCAAGGAAGCGCTTCTGCTCGCCGAAAACGAAGGCATCGTCTTCCTCGACGAGATCGACAAGGTGGCGGCGCGTCAGGGCGCCTCCGGGGCCGATGTTTCACGTGAAGGCGTGCAACGCGACCTGCTGCCCCTGATCGAGGGGACGACGGTGTCGACCAAGTACGGGCCGGTGAAGACCGACCACGTCCTGTTCATCGCCTCGGGCGCCTTCCACGTGGCCAAGCCGTCGGACCTGCTGCCCGAACTGCAGGGCCGCCTGCCGATCCGGGTCGAGCTGAAGGCCCTGACCCGCGACGACTTCAAGCGCATCCTGACCGAGCCCGAGGCCAACCTGATCCGTCAGAACCAGGCCCTGCTGGAAACCGAGGGCGTCACGTTGGTCTTCACTGACGATGCGGTCGAGGCGATGGCCGACGCCGCCGTGGCGGCCAACAACACCGTCGAGAACATCGGCGCCCGCCGGCTGCAGACCGTGATGGAGCGGGTGCTGGAGGAGACCAGCTTCAAGGCCTCGGACCTGTCGGGCCAGACCCTGACCTTCGACGGCGACAAGGTGCGCGAGAAGGTCGGGGAACTGGCCAAGAACATCGACCTGAGCCGCTTCATTCTGTGATTGGACGGCGGTGCGGGGTCAGCCCCGCATCGCCTCCACCGCCGCGACCAGACGATCCAGGTCGCTGGGGCTCGACAGCCGGTGGTCGCCGCCCTCGATCAGGTCCAGACGCACGTCGCCGCCGGTCAGACGCTCGGCCAGTTCGATCTGATGGCGCCACGGCACCACGTCGTCGGCGCGGCCTTGCAGGACGTGAACCGGCGCGCTGATGTCGATCACCCCGTCCAGCAGCAGCCAGTCGCGCGCCTCTTCGAACATGCGCCGGGTCAGGACGTAGGACCCCAGCCCCTCCTCGGTGATGACGGTCTCGCCTTCGCGCAGGATGGCCTGACGCTCGTGGTCGGCCAGACCCGGCCACATCAGCTTTTCGGTGAAGTCCTGGGCCGGATTGACCAGCACCAGACCCTTGATCCGCTCCGGCCGCGCCAGGGTCGCCAGCAGGGCGACCCAGCCGCCCATTGATGAGCCGACCGGGATGACGGGGCCGTCGAGACTGTCGATCAGGGCGATCGCGTCCTCGCGCCAGCGACCGATGGTGGCCTGTCTCCAGTCGCCCGAGGACTGGCCGTGGGCGAAGTGGTCGTAGCGGACATAGTTCCAGCCACGCTCGCGCGCCGCCTGTTCGAGGGCGAGCGCCTTGGTCCCCTCCATGTCCGAGCGGAAGCCGCCGACCCAGATCACGGTCGCTCCCGTGCCCGCCACAGCCTTGAAGGCCAGGCTCTCGCCGTCCTGGCGGTTCAAGGTCTGGATCGGGGTTTGGACGTCGGACATGCAAAGCTCCTCGGACTGTCATTCCTTGCGGAATGGCTTTAGCAGAGACCGGGTTTCTTCACAGGCCGCGAGAGCCCCGCTTGTCCGCACCCAAAGCCCTTTTCGTGTCCTCGAACCGCATCGGCGACTGCGTCATCTCTTCCGGCGTGATCCGCGAGATCGCGCGCCAGTTGCCGGGGGTGCGGATCACCGTCGCCTGCGGCCGTCCGCCCGCGCCCTTTTTCCGCTCGGCGCCGAATGTCGAGCGGGTCATCATCCTCGACAAGAAGAAGGCCGCCGGACACTGGGTCGATCTGTGGAAGCAGGTACGCGGCACGCAGTGGGATCTGGTCGTCGACATCCGCGGCTCGGCCCTGGCCTGGTTGATCCCGGCCAAGCGCCGCATCGTCTATAACCGCCGCTGGGAGACCGGCCTGCGCAAGGTCGAGATGGTGTCGCGCCTGATGGGCTCGGCGACGCCGCTGGACCCGGAAATCTTCCTCGACGATCAGGCCCGCGCCGAGGCCGCCGCCGTCATCGACCCGCAGCTGGCCGCAGGGCCGGGCGCGGGGCCGATCCTCGCCCTGGCGCCGATCGCCCATCAACCGGGCAAGTCCTGGCCCGCCGACCGCTGGGGCGCGCTCGTCGAAAAACTGAAGGCCGAGCCGCGCTTCGACGGCTGGCGCTTCATGCCGGTCGGCGGACCCGGCGACCGGCCGCCGGCGACACCCGCCCTGGAGGCCGCCGGTGACCGCGGCATCGACTGCGTGGGCAAGGGCGATATCCTGTGTTCAGCCGCCGCTATCGACCGCGCCGCCCTGTTCGTCGGCAATGACAGCGGGCTGATGCACGTCGCGGCGGCGCTTGGCCGACCCACGCTGGGCCTGTTCGGTCCGACAGAGTGGTGGCTCTACGGACCCTGGGGGCCCAAGACGCGCATGGCGGCTTCGAACGAGACCCGCGGGCAGTTCGCACCAATCGAGGATTTGACCGTCGATCACGTCTTTGAAGGGGTTCTCGCGCTGCATGACGCCTACATCGGCGGCTCAAACCCCGACCAGCCTTGAATTACAGGGCTTCTATCGCCATATTCCCGCCGCCGGGAACGCCGCTCTCAGTCGCGCGCTGATCTCTGCGAGAATTATCGCCTACTCTTCTGACCACATAAGGAAACGACGCCCATTCGCCGTCCCATGCAAGCGCCGCCCGTCAAAGACGGGCCGCCCATCAACCAGGAAATCCGCGCCACGCGCGTGCTGCTGATCGACCAACACGGCGAGAAACAGGGCGTCATGCCGCTGTCGTCCGCGCTGGAAGCGGCCGAAGAGGCCGGTCTGGATCTCGTCCAGATCGTCGGCAACGCCGAGACGCCGGTTTGCAAGATCCTGGACTACGGCAAGCATCGTTTCCAGGAGCAGAAGAAGAAGGCCGAGGCGCGCAAGCGTCAGAAGGTCGTCGAGCTCAAGGAAATCAAGCTCCGTCCGAACATCGATACCCATGACTATGAGGTCAAGGCCAAGTCGATGCATCGCTTCTTCGAGGAGGGCGACAAGGTCAAGGTGACCCTGCGCTTCCGCGGTCGTGAAATGGCGCACCCGGAACTGGGCATGAAACTGCTCAACAAGGTGCAGGCCGACTTCGACGAAGTCGCCAAGGTCGAGTACGCTCCGCGTATGGAAGGCCGCCAGATGATCATGATCCTGGCGCCGCGCTGATCGCGATCCATCGCTGAATATGAAAAGCCCCGGCCTTGCAGCCGGGGCTTTTTCTTGCCCGAAGGGCTGGGGCGCGGGTTGGCGGCCGGGAATCGCGTCGGCCGGATTGTTGAAGCCGTGACTCCGCTTGCCTCGCGCCGGGGTTCGGCGTAGAAGCCGCCTCTTCGCGACCGAACAGCCGGGCTAACAGGCATGCCTGGGCCGTTCGTTTCAGCTTCGCACTCCGGGCTCAAGCAGCTCGAAGAGCGATAGCCCACTAAAAAGAGAGAGTGAAAATGCCGAAACTGAAGACGAAGTCTGGCGCCAAGAAGCGCTTCAAATTCACGGCCACTGGCAAGGTGAAGGCCGGCGTTGCGGGCAAGCGTCACCGCTTGATCAGCCACAACTCCAAATACATCCGCCAGAACCGCGGCACCTCGGTCATGGCCGACGCCGACGCCAAGAAGATCAAATCCTACATGCCGTACGCCTGATCGGCGCGCGCGTTTCGATCTGATCTCTACGTAAGAATTTGAAAGGATAGCGACACATGGCTCGCGTCAAACGGGGCGTAACGTCCCACGCCAAACACAAGAAGGTTCTTAAGCAGGCCAAGGGCTTCTACGGCCGCCGCAAGAACACCATCCGCACGGCCAAGGCCGCCGTCGACCGCGCAGGCCAGTACGCCTACCGCGACCGTCGCAACAAGAAGCGTTCGTTCCGCGCCCTGTGGATCCAGCGCATCAACGCCGCCGCCCGTCTGGAAGGCTTCACCTACTCGCAGTTCATCCACGGCCTGGACAAGGCCGGCATCGTGCTGGACCGTAAGGTCCTGTCGACGATCGCCGCCGACGAAGCCAGCTTCAAGGCCATCGCTGACAAGGTTCGCGCCGCTCTGGCCGCCTAAGGCTTTCGCGCTCAAGCCGCTCAGCCCCGCGGGCCGAGCGCTAGCGTAAGAAGACAAAAACGCCCGTCCCGGTCGCCGGGGCGGGCGTTTTTCATGGCCAAGCCTGACCTTTTGGCCGGGTCGGGCGTTGGAGTGCGACAGCCGGGTCGACTGGCGACCTTGGCGGTTCAGGAGGCTTTGCTGATGTCCGTCGCTCGCGTCACCGAAATCACTTCATCCTCGACAGTCAGCTTCGACGACGCTGTCGCCCAGGGCATCGCCCGCGCCGACAAGACCCTGCGTCATGTCGAGGGGGCGTGGATCCAGGACCAGAAGGTCGTGGTCCGCGACGGCCAGATCGCCGAATACCGGGTCAATATGAAGGTCACCTTCGTCCTCGCGGATTGAGGGGCCGACTGAGTTTGATCGACGCTGAAGGCTTTGCGTGACGGCCGTGTCGGGCTAGACGCTGCGGACCATGACCGATCTCGCCCAGCTAGAACTCGACCTGATCAACGCCATCGGAGCGGCCGAAAGCGTCGCTGCGATCGAAGAGGTGCGCGTCGCCGCCCTCGGCAAGACAGGGGCCGTCTCCGCCCTGCTGAAGGGGATGGGCGCGCTCAGCCCTGACGAACGCCGCGAGCAGGGGCCGATCATCAACGGCCTGCGCGACCGCGTCAGCGCCGCCATCGTCGCGAAAAAGGCCGAGCTGGAGGCCGCCGAGCTGGACGCCCGGCTTCTGGCCGAGCGCGTCGACCTGACCCTGCCCAGCCGTCCGCGCCGCAAGGGCGGGGTGCATCCGACCATGCAGGTCATGGACGAGATGATCGCCCTGTTCGCCGAGATGGGCTTCGCCGTGGCCGAAGGCCCGGATATCGAGGACGACTTCCACAACTTCACCGCGCTGAACTTCCCGCCCAAGCACCCGGCGCGGGAGATGCACGACACCTTCTTCCTGAAGCCCGACCCGGAAACGGGCGAGCGCAAGGTGCTGCGCACCCACACCAGCCCGGTGCAGGTGCGGACCATGATGAGCCAGAAGCCGCCGATCCGCATCATCGCGCCCGGCCGCACCTTCCGTAAGGATTCCGACGCCACCCATACGCCGATGTTCCACCAGATCGAGGGTCTGGTGATCGACCGCGACATTCACATGGGGCACCTGAAGACCACGCTGGAGACCTTCATCGCCCGCTTCTTCGAGCTGGACGACGTCAACGCCCGCTTCCGTCCGCACCACTTCCCCTTCACCGAACCCTCGGCCGAGATGGACATCCGCTGCGACCGCTCGGGCGGCAAGCTGACCCTGAACGAGGGCGAGGACTGGCTGGAGATTCTCGGTTGCGGCATGGTTCACCCCAATGTGCTGCGCAACTGCGGCATCGACCCGGACGAGTATCAGGGCTTCGCCTTCGGCATGGGCGTGGATCGCCTGGCCATGCTGAAATACGGCGTCTCCGACCTGCGCCCCATGTTCGAGGCCGATACGCGCTGGCTGGCGCACTACGGCTTCTCCGCCTTCGCCGCGCCCAACCCGGCCAGCGGCCTCAGCTGACTTCGAGAGTTTCAGACATGACCGACCAGACCCAGACCCCGATGTCCGCAGAAGAAAAGTTCGGCCGCGAACTGGTGGCCCGCACCACCTTTGAAAAGGAAGCCGTCTGGCTGCCGTCGCTGTCGGTGCATCACATGAACGCCGGCCAGACCTTCATCGAGGGCAAGACCTTCACCGAATGCCTGATCGAAGGCCCGGCGGTGATGGCGGTGATGAACGGCACCAGCTTCGACACCTGCAACATGGGCGTGGCCGAAAACCCGAAGACCCTGTTGCTCGACCCGCGCGGCGACATGATCGCCGGCGCCATCGGCATGTCGAACTGCAAGTTCGTCCGCTGCCGTTTTGTTCAAGTGGCTTTCACCGGCGCGCGTGAGATGCTTGATGGCCTCGAGAAGGATCTTTTGAGTGCGCGCGGCGAGGCGGCCCAGGCATGACCGACGCACCCATCACGCTCGAACTGCTCGGCCCCGGCCCGGAATACAAGAAGGTCAACGTCTGGTTGCCGCAGCTGTTCATGGAGACCAGCCGCGCCGGGTCGCTGATCGTCGAGAACCGCACTTTCATTGACTGCCTGATCGAAGGGCCGGGCGTTCTGCTGCCCTTGGAAGGCTGCCATTTCGACGGCTGCAACATGGGCGACGCCCATGGCGACCCGCGCAACCTGATGCTGCAGCCCGTCGGGCCTCAGCGCGTGACAGGCGCTATTCCGTTCAAGGACTGCAAATTCATCAACTGCCGCTTCCTGGGCGTAGGCTTCACCGGAACCAAGGCTTATCTCGACGACATGGTCGCTGCCTTGGGCGGAGCCGCCCAATGAAGTTCACGCTTTCCTGGCTGAAGGACCACCTCGAGACCGAGGCCGACGTCCACCAGATCGCCGAGGCCATGACCATGGCGGGGCTGGAGGTCGAGGCGGTCCATGATCCGGTCGCCGTCCTGGCGCCCTTCACCGTGGCCAAGATCCTCTCGACGGCGCGTCACCCCGACGCCGACCGCCTGCAGGTCTGTCAGGTCGAGACCGTCGATGGCCTCAAGGAAATCGTCTGCGGCGCCCCGAACGCGCGTCCGGGCCTGACCACCATCTACGCCCCCATCGGCGCCTATGTGCCTGGCCTGGGCGTGACCCTGGTCGAGAAGCCGGTGCGCGGCGTCGTCTCGCACGGCATGTTGTGCTCGGCCTCGGAGCTGGAGCTGGCCGACGAGAGCGACGGCATTCAGGAACTGCCGCCGGAGATCCCGGTCGGGACCCCGGTCGCCGGCCTGTTCGGCGCCGAGCCGGTCATCGATTTCGAGGTGACGCCGAACCGCCCCGACTGGCTGGGCGTCGCCGGCATCGCCCGCGACCTGGCCGCCGCCAGCGTCGGCACGCTGAAGCATTTCGACATCGCCGTGGTGCGCGGCGCCTTCCCCTCGCCGATCTCGGTGCGGCTGGACGCGCCGGAGATGTGCCCGGTCTTCGCCGGTCGCGTCATTCGCGGCGTCAAGAACGGCCCGTCGCCGGCCTGGCTGCAGAAACGCCTGACCGCCATCGGCCTGCGCCCGATCAATCGTCTGGTCGATGTCACCAACCTGATCGCCTACGACCGCGCTCGGCCGCTGCACGTTTATGACATGGCCAAGCTGTCGGGGACCGAGATCGTCGTGCGGGGCGGCCTGACCTCGGCGGAGACGGGCGAACCCGAGCATCTGATCGCGCTTGACGGCAAGACCTACGCCGCCGCGCCGAGCGACTGCGTCATCGCCGACGCCGGGGGCGAGCGTCCCATCGGCCTGGGTGGCGTCATGGGCGGCGAAAGCACCGGCTGCGACGAGGCGACCACCGACGTCTTCCTGGAAAGCGCCTGGTTCGAGCCTATCGTCATCGCCCAGACGGGCCGCACCCTGGGCATCCATTCCGACGCCCAGTACCGCTTCGCGCGCGGCGTCGATCCGGTCTCGGTGACGCCGGGTCTGGAGCTGGCCACGCGCCTGATTCTGGACCTGTGCGGCGGCGAGCCGTCCGAGATCGTCTTCGTCGGCGAACCGCCGGCCAGCCCGGCGCCCTTCGCCTTCGACCCGGCCTATGTGAAGCGCCTGACCGGCATGGAACTGAGCGACGACCGCATCGGCACCATCCTGGGCCAGCTCGGTTTTCTGGTCACCGCCGGCGGCGCCGATCAGGCTGAACCCTGGACCGTGACGCCGCCGTCATGGCGCCGCGACGTCGAAGGCCGCGCCGACCTGGTCGAAGAGGTGGCGCGCATCGAGGGCTTCGCCGCCCTGCCCAACACGCCCCTGCCCGAGGTCGCTCGCGCCCCCGGCGGCGTGCTCAGCCCGCGTCAGGCCCGCGTCCGCATCGCCCGTCGCGCCCTGGCCAGCCTGGGCTATGCCGAGGCCGTGACCTGGTCCTTCACCAAGCAGTCGACCGCCGTCCTGTTCGGCGGCGGCGATGATCGTCTGGTGCTGGAAAACCCCATCGCGGCCGACCTCGACTGCATGCGGCCGTCGATCCTGCCCAACCTGGTCCAGGCGGCGGCGCGCAACGCCGCGCGCGGCCACGCCGACGCGGCCCTGTTCGAGGTCGGCCCCGTCTATCTGAACGACCAGCCGAACGGCCAGCGGACGGCCATCAGCGGCCTGATCGCGCCCCACCCCGACCGCCACTGGGGCGGAACGGGCGAAGACGCCCTGTTCGACCTCAAGGCCGACCTGTTCGCCCTGCTGGAAGAGATCGGCGCGCCCGTCGCCTCGCTGCAATTGGCGCAAGGCTCGAACCAGAGCTGGTGGCATCCCGGTCGTTCGGCCCGCCTGCAACTGGGCCCCAAGAACGTCATCGTCGAGTTCGGCGAACTGCATCCGCGCGTGCTCAAGGCGCTGGACGCCGACGGTCCCATGCTGGCCTTCGAGGTCATCCTCGACGCCGTGCCTGAGCCGCGTGGGAAAGGCGGCAAGGCGCGAGGCGCGGCGGACCTGCCGAACCTGATGCCGCTCAGCCGCGACTTCGCCTTCCTGTTGGACGAGGCCAAGGCCGTGGGCGACCTGACCCGCGCCGTCGCCGGCGCCGACAAGGCCCTGATCGCCGAGGTGCGCGTCTTCGACGTCTATCGCGGCCAGGGCGTGCCGGAAGGCCAGAAGTCGGTCGCGATCGAGGTCGAGATCCAGCCGCGCGCCGCCACCCTGACCGAGGCCGAGATCGAGGCCCTGACCGCCAAGGTCGTCGCCGCCGCCGCCAAGGCCGGCGCGGTGCTGAGGACCTAAGGATGGCGGACAAGAAGCCCTGGGCCGAGGTTCAGTTCGAGCGCAGCCTGTTCCGCGCACGATGGCTGATGGCGCCCTTCTACCTGGGGCTGGTCGCGGCCCTGATCATGCTGCTGGCTGTCTTCGTCCGGGAACTGATCTATTACGTGCCGCAAGCTTTCGTCATGGGCGAAGGCCACATGAAGTCGGACGGCGCCATCCTGGCCATCCTCAGCCTGGTGGACCTGTCGCTGGCGGGCAACCTGCTGCTGATCGTCATCTATTCCGGCTACGAGAACTTCGTGTCCAAGCTGGATCTGGACGAGAACCACGTGGATCGGCCGCCGTGGATGGGCACGGTCGACTTCTCGGGCCTGAAGATGAAGCTGATCGCCTCCATCGTGGCGATCTCGGCCATCTACCTGCTCAAGAGCTTCATGAACATCGGCAAGCCGGGCGTGCCGCTGGACGAGGCCGGTCTGATGTGGGCCGTGATCATCCACCTGACCTTCGTGGCCTCGGGCGTGCTGCTGGCGCTCATGGACTGGATCGCCGCGAAGACCGACAAACACTAGGGCTTTGCCCTAGTGTTTTCTTTTTGAGGCCTATCGCGCTTCGCGCTACTTGAGGCCCGCGATGTTAGAGGCTCCCGGGGGCGCCCGAGAGGCTGCTGACGAAGCCTTGATCGGCTTGGACGGCGCGGAATACAGCCAAGCAAGGTTCGGTTAACCTTAAAGCCCCAAGGCTGCCGCAAAAGACACGGACGGTAAGGTCAAGCCCGCGACGATGGGCGACCCGTCCTCTGTCAGGAGCCTCGACATGCATCGCCGCCAACTGATCCGCACCAGCCTTGGTCTCGCCGCCGCCGGCGCTCTGCCCGTGGGCCTCGGCGCCTGCGCCTCGACGCGCCAGCCGACCGACCCCAACTACCCGATCGCCTCGGACCAGAACGCCCAGGCCTATACCTTCGAGGAGCTGGTCTCGGCCGGATCGCGCGAAATGGGCATCGCCGCCGAGGCCATGGGCTCGGCCCTTGAGCGCGTCTTCGCCGAACAGGGCGACCGCCCGACCGCCTATATCGCCGGCGAGGAAGCCGCCGGCGCGGCTGTCGTCGGCGTGCGCTACGGTCGCGGGGCGCTGCACATGAAGGACCTCTCGGCGTCCCAGGAAGTCTTCTGGCAGGGGGCTTCGATCGGTTGGGACGTGGGCGGCAACGCCAGCCGCGTATTCACCCTGGTCTACGGTCTCTATCACCCGGACATGCTCTATCGCCGCTACCCCGGCGTCGAGGGCTCGGCCTATCTGGTCGCGGGCCTGGGCGTGAACTATCAGCGTGCCGACGGCATCGTCCTGGCCCCGATCCGCACCGGCGTCGGCCTGCGCCTGGGCGCCAACGTCGGCACCATGAGCTACAGCCGCCAGCGGAACATTCTTCCTTTCTGACTTTATGAAACGAAGAGGCGCTACGCTCGCGACGCGGTCGCTCGCTGCTTGAGCGCGTTCAGGGGCGCCCTTGCGGCGGCGGGGCTGCGAGGATGCTTTCCAATCCCTCGCGCCAGGTCGGGTATTTGGGCCGCCAGCCTAGCTCGGCTTTGGCGCGGGCGTTCGAGAGGCGTTTGTTGTCATTGTAGAAGCGCCGCATGGCGTCCGAGACGGACGGGTCGTCCAGCGACACCTCGGGCGGCAGGGGCAGGCCCAGCCGCGTCGCCGCTCCCGCCATCACCACGTCCGCCGGCGCCGGCTCATTGTCGGCCAGGGTATAGGCGCGGCCGGGATGGGGGCGGGCCATGGAGGCGAAGACCCCGGCTACGGCGTCCTCGACATGGATGCGGTTGAACACCTGGCCAGGCTTCTTCACCAGTCGGGCCATGCCTTCGCGCAGACGGTCCAGCGGCGAACGGCCGGGGCCGTAGATGGCGGGCAGGCGGAAGATCTGCACCGTCAGCCCCATGCCGCGTCCGGCGTCTAGCCAGTCCTGCTCGGCCCGCACGCGTCGCGCGCCCTCCAGGCTGGCGGCGTTCAGTTCGTCGTCCTCGAAGGCCCAGCCGCCCGCCCGGTCGCCATAGACGGCGGTGGAGGAGACATAGCCGATCCAGTCGGGATAGGCGCCCGAGGCTGTGATCGCCGGGATCAGGGCCTTCAGGCCGGGACAGCCGGCGCCGTCGGGCGCTGCGGTGATCAGGATGGCCGAGGCTTCATCGACCGCGGCCCGCAACGCCGCCGTGTCGGCCGGATCGATCGGCAGGACGCCCGCCGCCGTCAATTCCGCGCGTCGCGCCGGATCGCGCGAGGTGGCGAAGGCGCGAGCGCCGCGTCGGATCGCCTCGCGCGCCGCCTCAAGCCCCAGATAGCCGCCGCCGAAGACCAGCAGGGACAAGGCGGCGGGGGCAGGCTGGGTCATGGCGATCCGGTCAGGCGGTCTTGGCGACGTCGGGGACGTCTTTCCCCTGAGACTGCAGCGCTTCTGCGCGCTTGTCGTTCCAGGCCGAGACGCAGGCGATCTTGGAACGGTCGGCCCGGTCGGCGTAGCGGCGGGCGATGTCGGTGACGTCGGCCATCAGCCCCTCGGCCAGGGTGATCGGCTTCAGGCCCAGGTCGCGGAACTGGTCGTTGGCGACGACCAGTTCGTTCTCGTCGGCCTCCTGACGCGGGTTGGGCACGTTGTGAACCTCGGCGCCGGTCATGTCGGCCACCATGCGGGCCAGGTCGCGGACGCGGCGGCTCTCGGTCATCTGGTTCAGGATCTTGACCCGGTCGCCGGACTTGGGCGGATTGTTCAGCGCCAACTCGACGCAGCGCACCGTGTCCTGGATGTGGATGAAGGCCCGCGTCTGGCCGCCCGAGCCGTGCACCGTCAGCGGATAGCCGACCGCCGCCTGCATCAGGAAGCGGTTCAGCACCGTGCCGTAGTCGCCGTCATAGTCGAAGCGGTTGATCAGGCGCTCGTCCTGCTTCGTCTCCTCGGTCTGGGCGCCCCAGACGATGCCCTGGTGCAGGTCGGTGATCCGAAGGCCGTCGTTCTTGGCATAGAACTGGAACAGCAGGGCGTCCTGCGTCTTGGTCATATGATAGATGCTGCCCGGATTGGGCGGGAACAGGATCTCCTGCTCGGTCGGGCCGTGGTCGGTGTCGACCGTGACCTTCAGATAGCCCTCGGGAATGCGCAGCCCGGCGGTGGTGTAGCCATAGACTCCCATGGTCCCCAGGTGGGCCAGATGCACGTCCCGGCCGCTCTCGACGATGGCCGCCAGCAGGTGGTTCGTGGCGTTGAGATTGTTGTCGACGGTGTAGAGCTTGTGCCGCGCCGACTTCATCGAATAGGGGGCGGCGCGTTGCTCGGCGAAGTGGACGACGCTGTCGGGCGCCCAGTCCTTGATCAGGGCCACCAGGCGGTCGAACTCCTTGCCCACCGTCATGTTGACGAAGTCGATGGTGCGGCCGCTGACCTCGCGCCATGCGTTGATGCGTTCGCCCATGGTGCGGATGGGGGTCAGGGACTGGACCTCCAGCTCATTGTCGATGTTGCGACGGCTGAGGTTGTCGACGATCAGCACCTCCCATCCGCGCGCCGACAGGTGCAGGGCCGTGGGCCAGCCGCAGAAGCCGTCGCCGCCGAGAATGATCACCCGCATGGTCGAACCCTGTGTCGTCTATCACTCCCCCCTGCCTAGCCGATGGCGGGGGCGGGCGGAAGCGGCGGCGATGCGGGTCTTGATGCGACCGAGCGCCGCCCGCCGCCCCCGTGCCGGACGCGAGGGCGGCGGGCGCCAGGCTATCGACGCGTTCGCAGGGCCGCGAGGGTCACGGTGGGCCTCCCGGCGTATTGATCCGCGCGGCGGGCGGCGACCTGGGCCCACCCGTCCGCCACGGCGTCCCTGATGCACCAGTGACGGACCAGATAGTGGTCCATCGGCAGGCTGGCCGTGTCGCAGGTACGCCGGGCCGCCGTCTTGAGACGATGATCCAGCATTCGGGTTCCCATCGGCTGCCTCAGGTCGAGGTCGGCATAGGATACGATGACAGCCTCAGCGCCCTTGACGGGCTGGGTGGCCGGGGTTTGGGCTTGGACGCCGTTCGGCGTGGCGATGGCGAGCAACAGGGCTGCGCCCATGATCGTCGTGTGCATCTTGCAATCTCCTGATCGCCCTTCCGCTGCGCTTGTCCTTTCGCAAAAGACCAGCGACCGACTGATGTCTGACAACTGGTCGGCGCGGTCATTGTTCTTCGTGAAACACGAGGTTCTGTCGCCGGACCTTCACAAGGTCGTTCCCGAGTCTAGGGCCGCGGTCGGGTGCGCAAGGCCGCGATCATGACGGGGCGGCTTTCGGCGGATCGGATCGCGCCGTGCGCGGCGACCTGGTTCCAGCCGTCCTGCACGGCGTCTCTGACGCACCAGTGGCGGGCGCGGGGGGCGGCCACGACCAGGTTGGGGTCGCCGCAGACGCGCTGGGCGGCGGATCTGAGCCGATTGTTCAACAAGCGGGTCGCCGCCGGCTGGCTCAGGTCCAGGTCGGCGTAGGCGACAGCAAGGGTTTCGGCGTGCGCCGGAACGGCGGCCGTTTGGGCCTGTACGGTGCAAGGGGGGGCGACCGCGAGCAGCAATGCCGCCCCCGTGACCAAGATCTTCATCGTGCGTCTCCAGTTTAGGCCCATCGCCGCGCCATTAGCGTCAGCATAAAAGGGCGTTGCTTGACTGGAGATCGACGTTAGGCGAACGGACGTAGCGCTGTCTCGAAAAAAACGCAGCGTTCAATCGGCCAAGTTACACGAATTTGTTGAGGTAAACTTGGGGTATATGGGGAAACTATCTCGTATTCTGAGCGATCGTGAGGTTTTGTCTCATGTGCCTAAGGTAATGGCGTGTTTCGTCTCACGAATGCTGAGGCTGTTCAGAGCAGAGCGGTGATCGCCGCGCGGGTGGCTTCGCCCAGGTCGGGGCGTTTCAGGGCCAGGGCGACATTGGCGCGCAACAGGCCGATCTTGTCGCCGCAGTCGTGGGTCACGCCTTCGTACTCATAGGCGGTGAAGGTCTGGGTCTTCATCAGCCGGTCCATGGCGTCGGTCAGCTGGATCTCGCCGCCCGCGCCGCTTTCCTGGGTTTCCAGCAGATCGAAGATTTCCGGCTGCAGGATGTAGCGGCCCGAGATCGACATGTTGGACGGCGCCGTGCCCTGGGCGGGTTTCTCCACCATGCCCTTCATGGCGAAGCGACGGCCGTCCTGAGCCGAGGGGTCGATGATGCCGTATTTGTGGGCGGCGGCCTCGGGCACGGCCTCGACGCCGATGACATTGCCGCCGACCTCGGCATAGAGGTCCGCCAGCTGCTTCAGGGCGCCCGGCTGCGAATCGACGATGACGTCGGGCAGGATGACGGCGAAGGGCTCGTGGCCGATGATGTCACGGGCGCACCAGACGGCGTGGCCCAGGCCCTTGGGTTGCATCTGGCGGGTGAAGCTCATCTCCCCAGCCGTGGCCAGCTCGGCGTTCATGGCCTCCAGCAGCTCGATCTTGCCCTTGGCCAGAAGCTGGGCCTCCAGCTCGATCTGATGGTCGAAGTAGTCTTCGATCGCCTGTTTGGCGCGGCCGGTGACGAAGACGATGTGCTCGATCCCCGCCTCGCGCGCTTCCTCGACGATGTAGCTGAGGATGGGCCGATCAACGACGTTCAGCAGCTCCTTCGGCGTGGTCTTGGTGCCGGGCAGGACGCGGGTGCCCAGGCCAGCCACGGGAAGAACCGCCTTGCGAAGGCGTGCGGGGGAAGTCGTCATCAGTCGTCCTGAAACAGCCGTTAGGCGCCTGTCATAGGCGCAAACCGTGACCGTTCCAAACGGCGGCTGAGGGTTCAGGTTCCGCTCACTCCACCGTCACCGACTTGGCCAGGTTGCGCGGCTGATCGACATCCGTGCCCTTCTGGACCGCTGTGTAATAGGCCAGTAACTGCACCGGCACGGCGTAGACCAGGGGCGCGATCAAGGGGTGACAGTCGGGGGCGTCGACGCGGCGGATGCCGTCGCCGTGGGGCGCAGGGGCGGTCGCCGGGGCGATCATGATGACGGGGCCGCCGCGCGCGGCGACCTCGGCCAGGTTGGAAGCGGTCTTCTCGAACACCTCGTCCAGCGGGGCCAGGGCGATGATGGGGGTCTTTTCATCCACCAGGGCGATGGGGCCGTGCTTCAGCTCGCCGGCGGCGTAGCCCTCGGCGTGGATATAGCTGATCTCCTTCAGCTTCAGCGCGCCCTCCATGGCCAGGGGGAACATGGCGCCCCGGCCGAGGAACAGGACGTCCGTGGCCTTGGCCAGGTCTTGAGCGATGGCGCGGATCTGGCCGTCCATCTGCAGGGCCTCGGCGATCAGGCGCGGGGCCTCGAACAGGGCCTTGACCAGCGCCGCCTCTTCGTCGGCGCCGATGCGGCCGCGCGCCACCCCCGCGGCGACGGCCAGGGCCAGCAGGGCCGAGACCTGGGCGGTGAAGGCCTTGGTCGAGGCGACGCCGATCTCCGGCCCGGCGTGGGTCGGCCACAGGACGTCGGCCTCGCGCGCCATCGACGAGGTGTGGACGTTGACGACGGCGGCGGTCTTCAGGCCCTGCGCCTTGCACCAGGTCAGGCTGGCCAGGGTGTCGGCGGTCTCGCCCGACTGGCTGACGGCCACGGCGACCGTGCCCGGCGTCAGGGCGGGGGAGCGGTAGCGGAACTCCGACGCGATCTCGACGTCGCAGGGCAGGCCGGCGTATTTCTCGAAGGCGTATTTGCCGATCTGACCGGCGTAGAAGGCGGTGCCGCAGGCGATGATCTGGATGCGGTCGACAGCGGCGAAGTCGATGGCTTGTGTCTTGGCCGCGCCCGTCACCAGATCAAGGTATTCCGACAGGGTGTGCTGGACGCTGTCGGGCTGTTCGTGGACTTCCTTTTCCATGAAGTGGCGATAGGCCCCCTTCTCGACCATGGCCGAGGAGGCCGAGACCTGCACCACGGCGCGGTCGGCGGGCCGGCCCGAGGCGTCGAACATGTGCGCGCCCGACCGGGTCATGGCGACGTAATCGCCTTCTTCCAGATAGGAGATCTTCTGGGTGAAGGGACCGACGGCCAGGGCGTCCGAGCCCAGGTACATCTCGCCCTCGCCCCAGCCGACGACCAGAGGACTGCCCCGGCGCGCGCCCAGGATCAGCTCGTCCTCGCCCTCGATCAGGACGGCGAGCGCATAGGCGCCGGTCAGGCGGTCCAGCGTGGCCTTGAAGGCGTCCAGCGGGGCCAGGCCCGCCGCCAGCTTGTGATCCAGCAGATGGGCCACGACCTCGGTGTCGGTCTGGCTCTCGAAGACGCGGCCCTCGGCCTCCAGCTCGGCCTTCAGTTCGGCGAAGTTCTCGATGATGCCGTTGTGGACCAGGCAGACGCGGCCCGCCTTGTGCGGGTGGGCGTTGGCGGTGGTTGGAGCGCCGTGGGTGGCCCAGCGGGTGTGGCCGATGCCGAGGGTCCCAGCCAGCGGCTCGGCGGCCAGCACGGCCTCCAGTTCGCGGATCTTGCCCTTGGCGCGGCGACGCTCGATGCAGCCGTCGACGACGGCGGCGATGCCGGCGGAATCATAGCCGCGGTACTCCAGCCGCTTCAGGCTGTCGACCAGACGGGGAACGACAGGGCCGGCGCCCGTAATGCCGATGATGCCGCACATGAGGTCTGCTCCGATCAAGGGGCGAAGCGGTCTCGCTTTGCGCGACGCCGCCGTAAGGGGTAAGCGAGAGGGTTCCGCCCGTCTCGCCCTGTGATCTTGCGTCTAGGGGAAGCGAAGGCCGGCGACATCAAAAAATGGGTTTCGGAAGGTTTCTTTGCAAACCCTCCGGCGCCGCCAGCGAAGGACGACGCCCTTGGGCGAGAGAAAATACTTCGGCACCGACGGCATCCGTGGTCGCGCCAACACCCATCCGATGACGGCCGAGGTGGCGCTGCGCGTGGGTCTGGCGGCGGGCAAGATGTTCCGCACCGACGACGACCGCCGCCATCTGGTGGTGATCGGCAAGGACACCCGCCTGTCCGGCTACATGATCGAGCCGGCCCTGGTGGCGGGGCTGGCCTCGGTCGGCATGGACGTGCGCACCTTCGGGCCCCTGCCGACGCCGGGCGTGGCCATGATGACGCGCTCGATGCGCGCCGATCTGGGCATCATGATCTCGGCCTCGCACAACGACTACGCCGACAACGGCATCAAGCTGTTCGGGCCGGATGGTTACAAGCTGTCGGACGAGATCGAGCTGAAGATCGAGGCCATGATGGACGAGGGGCTGGATCAGGACCTGGCCCCCGCCAACAAGCTGGGCCGGGTCAAGCGCATCGACGACGCCCCGCCGCGCTATATTGAAATCGCCAAGTCGGCCTTCCCCAAGAAGCTCAGCCTCAAGGGCCTGCGCATCGCCATCGACTGCGCCAACGGCGCCGGCTACCGCGTGGCCCCGACCACCCTCTATGAGCTGGGGGCCGAGATTTTTCCCGTCGGCGTCGAGCCGAACGGCCTGAACATCAACGCCGAATGCGGCTCGACCCATCCCGAGGCCGTGTCCGAGGCGGTGAAGCGCTATCGCTGCGACATCGGCATCGCCCTGGACGGCGACGCCGATCGGGTCATCATCTGCGACGAGAAGGGTCATGTGGTCGACGGCGATCAGATCATGGCCCTGGTCGGTCTGGCCTGGGCGCGCAAGGGCCGACTGAACGGTGGCGGCGTGGTCGCCACCGTCATGTCCAACCTGGGGCTGGAGCGTAAACTGAAGGCCGAGGGCCTGACGCTGGAGCGCACCAAGGTGGGCGACCGCTATGTCATGGAGCGGATGCGCGCGGGCGGCTTCAACATCGGCGGCGAGCAGTCGGGCCACATCATCCTGAAGGACTACGCCACCACCGGCGACGGCCTGATGGCGGCGCTGCAGGTGCTGGCGGTTCTGGTCGAGACCGGCGTGCCGATGAGCGAGCTGGCGCGCCAGTTCGAGCCGGTGCCGCAACTGCTGCAGAACGTCCGCTACACCGCCGGCAAGCCGCTGGAAGACGCCAAGGTCAAGGCCGCCATGGCCGAGGCCGAGGCCGCCCTGAACGGTTCGGGCCGTCTGCTGGTCCGCCCGTCGGGCACCGAGAAACTGATCCGCGTCATGGCCGAGGGCGACGACGAGGCCCTGGTCAAGCGCGTGGTCGCCGAGGTTTCGGCGGCGGTGAAGGCGGCGGGTTAGGCTGTGAGCACGTCCGTCAGCGCCTCGATGCGCTGGCGGATGTCGGGCACGGCGATGGTCTCCCACAGGGCCGCGCGGGCGGGCGGGCCGAGGACGTAGAGGTCCTGATCCGGCGTGCCGTCGGCGTGGCGGACGCGACCCGCCTCGTCCAGGTCCAACCCCAACTTCAGCGGATCGAGACGGGCGCGGCCCTCCGCGATCAGGGCGGCGGTCAGCGGCGTCGTCGTGACGTCGTGGCCGGGTCCGGTGCAGTCGATCACCCATTGGGCCGTCAACGTCTGCGGCGCGCCGCGCGGCGAACGGAGGCTCAGGCTCACGGCGTCGGGCGAAGCTTTGGTCGCGGCGACGCGCCCGGCAATGACGCTCAACCGGCCCTCGGCGATCAGGGCGTCCAGCGCCGCGGCGATCTCGGGCGCGATGCGGTGGCGGTGAACGTCCCACCAGGGGCGCAGATGGCGCAGGAAGCGGGCGCGTTCCTGCGCGGTTGCTTTGCGCCACAGCTCGGCGGTGATCGGCCGATAGCCCTCCATGACCTGTCGCCAGCCGTGTTCACGCGCCAGCCGTCGGGCCGAGGCCAGACGCGCCGACAGGACGCCGGTCAGCGCCTCGGGCGGCAGGGGCGCCGGGGCGTCGTGATGCTGGCCGTGGGCGCGGGGCGTCAGGCCGCGTCGCGAAACCGCCGTCGCCGCGCCGCGCCAGCCCTGGGCCTGCAGCCCCAGAACCACGTCGACCATCGTCAGGCCGGAGCCGAGGATCAGCAGGGCGTCGCCGGGCTGGATGTGGTCCAAGGCGCCCGGCGCCCAGGGATTGGACAGGATGCGCGGGTTCTGCCCCGTCGGCGTATTGCGCGGCGCCGGGTTGCCGGTGGCCAGAACCACGGCCCGGCCCTGGATGCGTCGCCCGTCCGACAGGGCCACGGTCTGTCCCTCGACGGCGACGGCTTCGCCGTTCGCGCGCTGGATCAGGCCGGGATGCGCCGCTTCGACACTATCCAGTCGGGCGCGGACGTAGAGGCCGTAGAGCCGACGCGGGGCGAAGCCGTTGGGGTCGGCGCGGTCGGGATGATGCGCCTTCAGCCAGTCGGCGAAGTCGCCGGGTCGCTCGGCCAGGGCGCTCATCCGTTCGGTCCGCACGTTCAGCCGATGGGCATCCAGCGTCGCCGAGTAGGCCACGCCCAGACCGAAGGCGTCGCCGCGCTCGATCAGGGCCGAGGCCTGGCCGCGCTCGGCCAGCCGCGCAGCCAGCATGGCGCCCGAAAAGCCGCCGCCGACGATGACCACGGGCAGGGAGGAGGCGGCGTCGTTCATCGGATCACCACGCCAGAGCCGTCGCAACGCGTCAAAGGGATTCAGATTTCCTGATTGAAGGCGCCGATTTCGGGATGGGCGGCCAGGCGAGGTTTGACCTCTTTCCTGAACAGGTCGCGCATGTCGTCGGCGGAGCGCATGCTCTCGACCACCACCACCAGTTCCGGCTTGTTGCTCGAGGCCCGGACCAGAACCCAGGAGCCGTCCTCAAGGTGGACGCGCACGCCGTTGACCGTGATGGCCTCGACGATCTTGCGGCCCAGGATCGAGCCGCCCGACGCCGCCAGGTCCTCGTATTCCTTCACAATTTTCGCCAGTACATCGTACTTCAGCTCGTCGTCGCAGTGGGGCGACATGGTCAGCGAGGTCCAGGCGTCGGGCAGGGCGGATTTCAGTTCGCTGAGTTTCTTGCCGGGGTTGCGGTCCAGCATGGCGAGGATCGCGCCCGCCGCCACCAGACCGTCGTCATAGCCGTGGCCCAGGTCGCCCGAGAGGAAGAAGTGGCCCGACTTCTCGAACCCGGCCAGGGCGTTCAGTTCGGCGGTCTTGCGCTTGATGTAGGAGTGGCCGGTCTTCCAGTAGACGGTTGTGGCGCCGTTGGCCTTCAGCACTTCGTCGGTCTTGTAGAGGCCGGTCGACTTCACATCGACGACGAACGTGGCGTTGGGGTGCAGGGCCGACAGGTCGCGGGCCAGCATCAGGCCGATCTTGTCGGCGAAGATCTCTTCGCCGGTGTCGTCCACCACGCCGCAGCGGTCGCCGTCGCCGTCGAAGCCCAGGGCGAGGTCCGCGCCGGTCTCGCGCACCTTGGCCGCCATCTGCATCAGCATGGCGTGGTCTTCCGGGTTCGGATTGTATTTGGGGAAGGTCCAGTCGAGCTCGGTGTCCATCTCGATCACCTCGGCGCCCATCAGACGCAGGGCTTCGGGGGCGAAGGCGCCGGCCGTGCCGTTGCCGCAGGCGGCGACGACCTTGAGCGGACGGGTCAGCTTCAGCTTGGAGGCGACGTCCTGGATGTATTGCTCGCGGAAGCCCTCGACGCGTTCGACGCGGCCGCCGGGGCGGGCGACGCCCTGACCGTCCAGCACGATTTCCTTGAGGCGGCCGATCTCGTCGGGGCCGAAGGTCAGCGGGGCCTGGGCGCCCATCTTGACGCCGGTCCAGCCGTTTTCATTGTGGCTGGCCGTGACCATGGCCACGCAGGGGCAGTCCAGCGCGAACTGGGCGTAGTAGGCCATGGGCGACAGGGCCAGGCCGATATCCACCACCTCCATCCCGCCTTCCAGCAGGCCGAGGATCAGCGCCTGCTTCACCGACAGGGAATAGGAGCGGAAATCATGGCCGACGGCGATGCGCGGACGCTGACCGATCTCGTGGACATAGGTGGCCAGACCCAGGCCCAGGGCCTGAATGCCCAGAAGATTGATCTCTTTTTCCAGGATCCAGCGGGCGTCGTATTCGCGGAAGCCGGTCGGCTTCACCAGGGCGATGGTTTCATACTCCGCCGTATTGGGGCGGATGTCCTGGCGCGGCTTCGACATTAAGAATTCCTGAGTGTAGGCTTGTGGGAGAACGCGGTTCAGCGACAGGCCCCCAGTCGTTGCGGTATAGCGGGCCTGTCCGGCGAGGCCAACAACGCACGGCGGCCATGGCGGCTGCATTCTTTTCCCGAATGGTGAAACCTTGACCGCCCCCGCGTCCCCGGCCTACGCGAAAGGGCTACGATACGGAGACGCCCATGCCCCGCCTGATCCTGCTGCGCCACGGCCAGAGCCAGTGGAACCTGGAAAACCGCTTCACCGGCTGGGTGGACGTCGACCTGACCGCCGAGGGCGAGGCCCAGGCGCGGCGCGGCGGCGAGCTGATCGCCGAGGCCGGGTTCAAGCCCGCCGTCATGTTCACCTCGGTGCTGACGCGGGCCAAACGCACCGGCGCCCTGGCGCTGGACGCGGCGGGTCTGAAGGATGTGCCAGTGATCGAGGACTGGCGCCTGAACGAGCGTCACTACGGCGGCCTGACCGGTCTGGACAAAGCCGAGACCGCGGCCAGGCACGGCGAGGATCAGGTCAAGATCTGGCGCCGCAGCTATGACGTGCCGCCGCCGCCCCTGGCGCCGGGCGGCGAGTTCGATTTCGGCTCTGATCCTCGCTACGAGGGCAAGGCCATTCCCGACACCGAGAGCCTGAAGACCACGCTGGACCGGGTGCAGCCCTATTGGGACGCCGAGATCGCGCCGCGCCTGAAGGCGGGCGACGACGTGCTGATCGCCGCCCACGGCAACTCGCTCCGCGCGATCGTCAAGCTGCTCTTCTCGGTGCCGGATGATCAGATCGTCGGCGTCGAGATCCCCACCGGCAACCCGCTGGAGATCGATCTGGACGCCGACCTGAAGCCGGTCGCCGCCCGCTATCTGGACGAAGCACGGGCCCAGACGCTGCCGCCCATCGTGAGCATGGGCGCGTGAGTACGTCCGGCAAGTCCGCCTCGGGGGACGACGCCGTCCACATGCGTCGCGCCATTGATCTGGCGCTGGCGAGCATGGGCGAGACCTGGCCCAATCCGGCGGTCGGCTGCGTCCTGGTCAAGGACGGGGTGGTGCTGGCTGAAGCGGCCACCGCGCCGGGCGGACGTCCGCACGCCGAGGAACAGGCCGTGCCCGCCGCCGGCGAGGCCGTGAAGGGCGCGACCGCCTATGTGACGCTGGAGCCCTGCGGCGCGCGGTCCTCGGGCCGCAAGTCCTGCGCCCATTTCCTGGCCGAGGCCGGGGTGGAGCGGGTGGTGATCGCGGCGCTGGATCCCTCGCCCTTCGCCTCGGGCCGGGGCACCGAGCGTCTGCGCCAGTCGGGCCTGACGGTCGAGACGGGCCTGCTGGCCGAGGAGGCCGCCGTCCTGTGCGAAGGCTTCCTGCACCGGGTCGAGACCGGTCGGCCCATGGTCCGCGTCAGCCATGACGGCAAGGGTTTCGACGGCCGCTTCGTCGCCGCGCCACGCGCCGACCTCACGACCGAGCTGAACCGGCTGGGCGAGGCGGGCTATACCCGACTTTGGACCCAGGAGGGTGAACTGGCCGACGCCCTGCGCGAGCAGGGCTTGTTGACCGAGTAGGGCTCGGAAACCCTCGTTTCCGCAAAGCTTCCTTAATGCGGCGTAAGCCATGTTGTCGGCATGAGCGACGCTGCCGATCCTGTCCGCAAGAAACCGACCCAGGCCGAGGTCGATCTGATCTGCGCCAAACATGACCGCTTGTGGCAGGCGCGGCCCGGCGGGGCGCGGGCCGTCTTCGCCTGGATGGACCTGTCGGGGCTGACGCTGCGGGGGCGCAACCTGGCCGACGCCGACTTCGCCGCCGCCCGTTTGCACGGCTGCGACCTGTCCGGGGCCAAGCTGGACAACGCCAACTTCTTCGGCGCGGACATGCAGGACATCAACCTGACCGAGGCCAGTCTGCGTCGGGCCGATCTGCGCGGCGCCTGCCTGCGCGGGGCCGACCTGTCGGGGGCCGACCTGTTCGAGGCCGATCTGCGCGAAGGCACGATTGCGGCGGCGGACGGCAAGCTGGGCTTCCGCGTCATCGAGGCCCAGAAGCGCGGCGACACCCAGGCCCAGGGCGCGAGCCTGGTCGGGGCCAACCTGCAACGCTCGCGCATGACCGGCATGGTGGCCATCGCCGCCGACTTCACCGACGCCATCATGAAGGACTGCAAGCTGGTCCGGGCCAATCTGAAACAGGCCAACTTCACCGGCGCCGATCTGGCGGGCGCGGACCTTTCGGGGGCTGACCTATCGGGCGCGGACCTGACTGACGCCATCCTGGTGGGGGTCAAGGCCACCATGTGGCGCACCGACGGAGCCAATATGGAGGGGGCCCTGACCGACAATCGGTCGGCGGGCGAATCCGTCAGCCGGATGCCCGCCGCCGAGATGCTGCGCGACCATGCGCAATGGTGCGAGACGGGCGGCGTCGAGGGCCAGCCCTCGGTGTTCGACGGGGTCGATCTGCGTCCGCTGGAGTCCATTCGCGGGTTGAACCTGACGGCCCTGTCGGCCAAGGGGGCGGTCTTCTACGGTCTCGACATGGAGGGCGTTCAGCTTCAGGGGGCGCAGCTGGAGGGCGCGGACCTGCGCTCGGCCAATCTGCGTCGGGCCGATCTGCGCGGGGCGCGGCTGGGGCGGGCCAAGCTGAACGGGTCGGACCTGCGCGAGGCCCAACTCGGTCCTTTGATGCTGGGGGCGGACCGGCTGCTGCCGGCGGACCTTTCGGGGGCGATCCTGCGCGGGGCCGACCTGTCGGGCGCCGACCTGCGTCGCGCGGTTCTGAAGGGCGCGGACCTCAGCCGGGCGGTCATGCACGGGGCCCAGGTCAAACAGGCGGACTTCACAGGCGCCCAGACGGGCGGCGCGCGCGGGCTGGACCCGGCGGATCTGAAGGCGGCCTAGAGCGCGCACGAAAAAGGGGCGACGCGAACGCCGCCCCTTCTCAGTCAGTGAGGCGTCAGCTGCGCTTAGGCGGCCTTATCCGCCTTCCCGCTCTTGTCCTCGATCATCTTGCCGGTCGCGATCTCGATGCGGCGCGGCTTGAGGGCCTCGGGCAGTTCGCGTTGCAGGTCGATGGTCAGCAGACCATTGGACAGGTCGGCGCCCTTGACCACCACATAGTCGGCCAGCTGGAAGCGGCGCTCGAAGTCGCGCTCGGCCAGTCCGCGATGCAGATAGGTCTTCTGGACCGAGGCGTCGTCGTTGGCGGCCTTCTTGCCGGTGACGGTGAGCGAGTTTTCCTTGGCCTCGATGTTCAGCTCGTCGGGCGAGAAGCCGGCGACGGCGATTTCGATGCGATAGGCGTTTTCGCCGGTCGTCTCGATGTTATAGGGGGGCCAGCCGTTGTCCTGGCTGGAGCGCGCGGCGCTTTCCAGCTGGCGGGCCAGACGGTCGAAGCCGACGGCGGAACGGTACAGCGGCGAAAAATCATAGGTACGCATGGGTCATCCTTCTGAGATTCAGCAAGGTTGAGCCGCCCGGCGATTGGGGCCCCGGACGGCGGAGGGGTCAGGCCCGGCGGTCCGAAATCGGCCCCGTCAGGTCTGGAGAGCCCGGGATCGGCGCTTTCGGAGAAAGAAGTAGGCGCGCTTTTTCACTCCGCAAGGGGGAGCCGCTGCGAGGAAAGGGGCGCGCGAAATCGTCGCTTGGCCCAATCCACGCCTTGCCGAGGCCGCGAAGCGCCGTAAGGGTTACAGATTGTTTCCTTCAGGACCGACCGGAGCCCCCATGCGACCTCTCGTCCTCGCCGCCATCCTGGCGTCCGCCCTCGCTTCGCCCGCCTTTGCACAAAGTGTTCCGCCGGAGCCGCCGACGTTGCAACACCGCCAAGGCCTGTCGATGGAGATGCCCAAGGTCGAGGAGGACGCCGCGCTTCAGGCCGCCATCACCTCGACGACCCGGCCCGAGGCGGACCGCGTTCGCGACAGCCAGCGTCATCCGTTCGAGACCCTGACCTTCTGGGGTCTGCAGCCCGGCCTGACGGTGGTCGAGATCGAGCCCGGCCGCGCCGGTTGGTGGCGCAACATCCTGGAGCCCTATGCGGCAGCCACGGGCGGGCGCTACGTCCCCGTCAGCAAGCCGACCGAGAGCATGGGCGTCGAGGACGGAACCGCCGACATGGTGGTGGTGGCGCGCGCCTTCCACAACTGGTCGCGCGACGGTCGGACCGATCCGCATATGGCCGCCTTCTTCAAGGCGCTGAAGCCCGGCGGCGTCCTCGCGGTCGAACAGCACCGCAGCGTCGAGGGCCTCAACGTCGCTGATGTGGCCTCGACCGGCTATGTGCCTGAAAGCTACGTCATCCACGCCGCCCGCCGCGCCGGGTTCGAGTTGGAGGCGCGCAGCGAGCTGAACGCCAACGCCAAGGACGACCGCGATCATCCGTTCGGCGTCTGGACCCTGCCTCCGGTCCGCACGTCGGAACGGGCCGGCCGCACCCTGACGGCCGAGGAGCGCGCCGCCTTTGACGCGATCGGCGAGAGCGACCGCATGACCCTGCGTTTCCGCAAGCCCGAGACCGCGAACTGATGCGGTCTGGGATTTTGACGCTGCTGGAGAAGCGCCTTAAGCGCGATGGCATGATGAGCCTGACCCAGGGAGGCGCGCATGTCTGAGCGATCGACGCGACGCGCGGTTCTGGCGGGCGCCTGCATGGCCGCCTTCACGGGTCTGGCCGCCTGCGGCAAGAAGGAAGAGAAGACGGCGGCGCCGCAAGCGCCCGCCGCCCCCGCCGGACCGCCGGAAGGCTCGCTGGAATGGGCGGTGGCCGGGTCGTGGCGCTCGGCGGCCGACAAGGCGCGCGACGTCTGGCGTCATCCGGTCGAGACCCTGCGTTTCTTCGGTCTGCAGCCGAAGATGACGGTCGTCGACTTCTGGCCGGGCAGCGGCTGGTACGCTGAGATCCTCGCCCCCTATCTGAACAAGGGCGGCGGCACGCTTTACCTGGCCGGTTTCGCCGAAGGCCCGGGCGCCGACGGGGCCCAGTTGGCCCTCAACAACGCGCTCAAGGCGCGGCTTGAGGCTGACAAGAAGCTGTACGGCGCGGTCCAGTTCACGGCCTTCGGCCCGACCACGGGGCCGGTGGCGCCCGTCGGGACCGCCGACCTGGTGCTGTTCATGCGCTATGTTCACGCCTGGATGGCGGCGGGCATCGCCGAGAAGGCCTTCTCCGACGCCTTCGCCGCCCTGCGCCCCGGCGGTGTGCTGGGCGTCGAGCAGCACCGGCTTCAGCCGGACGAGGATCAGGATCCGGCGGCCGCCAACGGCTATGTGCAGGAAGCCTTCGTCAAGCAACTGGCCGCCGAGGCCGGCTTCGTCTTCGTCGAAGCCTCGGAGATCAACGCCAATCCGGCGGACACCAAGGATCACCCCTTCGGAGTCGAAACCCTGGCGCCGCGTCGCCTGACGGCGCCGATGGGTGAACCGGCCAACCCCGAGTTCGACCGCACCAAGTACGACGCGATCGGCGAGAGCGATCGCATGACCTTGAAGTTCAGGAAGCCCGAGTGAACCGCGCCACCGCCTTCGCCGCCCATGCGCCCCTGATGGGGGTTCCCGGCGCCGCTTCACCGCCCGGCGGAGAGGGCGACTGGTTCCGCGGCGCGGGCGGGCTTCGCCTGCGGGCCGCCCTGTGGACGCCGTCGGCCATGGTGGCCAGAACGCCGCGCGGCACGGTGGTGCTCAGCCCCGGCCGCACCGAGCCGATCGAGAAATACTTCGAGGTCATCGGCAACTTCCTGGCGCGCGGCTTCTGCGTCCTGGCCCATGACTGGCGCGGTCAGGGCCTCTCGGCGCGCTTGCTGCCCGACCGACTGCGGGGCCACGCCCGGGCGGTCGAGGAGTTCCTGGACGACTACGCCCGTCTGCTGGACGCCTACGAGGCCAGGGCGCCCAAGCCCTGGATCATGGTCGGTCACTCGATGGGCGGGGCGCTGAACCTGCTGTCGCTGGAGGCGGGCGAGGACCGCTTCGCGGGCGCCCTGCTGTCCAGCCCGATGCTGCGCATCAAGACCGGCAAGCGATCGATGTGGTCGGTCAAGCTGGCGGTGCGGTGGAACCTGCGCCACGGCAAGGCGGGCGACTATGTGCTGGACAACCCCGACGATCCCTTCGACCACACCTTCGAGAAGGACAGCCTGACCTCGGATCGCAACCGTTACGACCTGTGGCGTCAGCAGCTCTACGCCTGCCCGCATCTGGCCATCGGCGGGCCGACCTGGGGCTGGCTGGCCTTCGCCCTGGACGCGGGCGAGCGGGCGTTGAAGCCGCGCGCGCTGAAGGCGGTCAAGATTCCGGTCTGCGTGGTTCAGGCGTCCGAGGACGACAAGGTCTGGAAACAGACCAACCGCTGGGCGGCGCGCCGCCTGGGCCGGGGCCGCTATGTCGAGGTGTCGGGCGCGCTGCACGAGGTCATCATGGAGGCGGACCCCCTGCGCGGCGTCTTCCTCGACGAGTTCGACGCCCTGGCGGGTTATGTGGCTCCACCCGAGGGGCAGGCGGCGACATCTGCGCCGGAGAAGGGCGCGGCCTAGGGGGTGGCCGCACAACGCCGTCACCCTCGGGCTGGTCCCGAGGGTGACGCTCCTTATTGATGAGCGTTCAGAACGGCCAGGGCCTGATCGATCAGGGCGGCGTCGCCTACGGCCAGGATGCGGCCGTCGCCGTCAGGCGTCTGGCCCGCCCAGCCGGTGACGCCCCCGCCCGCCGCCTCGATCACGGGCTTCAGCGCCGACCAGTCCCAGACCTTCAGCTCGGTCTCGGCCACCAGGTCGATACGGCCCGCCGCCACCATGGCGTAGGCGTAGGCGTCGCAGCCCAGCCGGGCGAGCCGGGCCGAGGCGCGCAGCCGGGTCCAGGCCTCGCGGTCTGCGCCAACGAAGATGTCGGGGTCGGTGGTGGCGATCAGGGCCTCGGACAGCGACGGACAGGCGCGGGTCTTCAGCGGCGTGTCGGCCCCGTCGCGCAGCAGACGGGCCCCGGACGGTCCGCCCAGAAAGATCTCGCCCAGATAGGGTTGGCCGATGGCGCCGATCACCGGCGCGCCTTCATGGCGCAGGGCGATCAGGGTGGTCCACAGCGGCAGGCCGGCGATGAAGGCGCGGGTGCCGTCGATGGGGTCCAGCACCCAGACGTGCTCGGCGTCGGGGCGGTCCTCGCCGTATTCCTCGCCGATCACGCCGTGGTCCGGATAGCGGGCGGCGATCAGGCGGCGGATGGCGGCTTCGGAGGCGCGGTCGGCCTCGGTGACGGGATCAAAGGCGCCGGGCCCGGCCTTGTTCTCCTCGGCGTTGTCGCCGCGGAAATAGGGCAGGGCCGTGCGCGCGGCCGCTTGCGACAGTTCGACGGCGAAGGCTTCCAACTCGGTCATGCCGAGCAGATACACCGCCCGCGGTCGGGGGGCGAGGGGCCTGCTCTCAACGATGTCAGGCGGCTTCGTCGCGCACGAAGGGCTCTAGGCCGGTCGCGGCGACGGGCCTTTCACCGGCCTCGCCCAGGCCATCATAGAAATAGCTGATCGGGGTCGATAGCGCCTCGGCCAGTTCCCACAGGCGGGCGGCCGAGATGCGGTTGGCGCCGCATTCGTATTTTTGAATCTGCTGGAAGCGGACCCCGACCTGAACGGCCAGCTGTTGCTGGGTCAGGCCCAGAAGACGGCGACGACGACGCAGGCGACGGCCTAGGTGAAGATCGATGTCGGCGGCCATGACGGCCCCTCCCTCTGACAATCTTTGCTGTACCGGATCGGTACGGCTCAGGCGTCATGCCGCAAGGGCCGTGCCGATTTCGCCTGCGAGGCGAATGGCGAAGCTTCTTGTCGTCTTCAGGCAACCGCTGTGCTCGCGGCGCATTACGGTCGAGGCATCAAGCCTGACTTTAAGGGAGGGTACGAATGAGTGGATTTGGATTCATCGCCTGGATCATCATCGGCATCATCGCCGGATGGTTGGCGGAAAAGATCATGAAGCGCAGCCATGGCCTGCTGACCAATCTGATTGTAGGCGTCATCGGCGCCCTGCTCGGCGGCTTCCTGGCCAATAACCTGCTGGGGATCGACGCCTCGGGCAGCTGGATTGTCGGCATCATCGTCGCCACCATCGGCGCCGTCCTGCTGCTGTTCCTTCTGGGACTGGTGAAGAAGCGGGGCTGATCGGGAACACCGAAAGCCGAACAACGAAAGGGGCGGCCCGTCGGGCCGCCCCTTTAATTCATGCCGGCTCTGAAAATCAGGCGGTGGGTTCGTCACCCGCCGGCGGCTCGACCGGCTCGGCGGCGTCCGTCGGCTCAGCGGGGGCATCAACAGGCGGCGTGGCGGCAGGGGCTTCACCGGCGATCGGGGCGGCCGCCTGGAAATCGGACAGGCTGGCGTTGACGACGATGGCGTCCCCGTCCTGACGGATGCCAGCCACCGGCACCGGACGCACCGAGCCGTCAGCGCCGCGCACAGTCAGTTCCTGACCCGAGGCGCCGTTCTGGGTGCCGACCAGCTTGCCGAGCTCGGAACCATCGGCGCTCTTGACCGTGGAGCCTGGCGTCAGGGTCAGGCTTTGGGGTTGAGCCGGGGCCGCCTCAGCGGTAGCCGGTTCGGGCGTCTGCGGCGTCGTGGCGTCTTGTGCGAGCACAGGGGCGGCGAACAGGAAGGCGCCGGCGATACCGGTCAGCAGGGCGGTCTTGCGGATCATGAGGTCTCTCCGTTTGAGCGAGTCTGGCGCTCGCGAAAAGGTGAACTCGCTGCGTTTGGGATTGTTTCAGGCGCCTAGAAATGACCTTTTCAGCGCCGCAAACGGCCGATTCCTGCTGTATGTGAGGCGCAGGTCTCGAGAGGACGCATGACGACAGCGAAACGGCAGGGCGGAGCGAGGCGACTGGTGCAGCGTCTGGGGGAGCTGGCCTATGAGCTGACCCCGCAGGTCTTTGCGGTCGCTTCGTTCATCCTGGGCGCCGTCATGTTGCTGTCGGCGGTCACCCCGGCCTTCAGCGGCCGCTTGCAGGCGCTGGACCGGATCGCCGCCCCGCTGCTGATCGACCTGTCTCACTTCGCGGCCAGCGTGACCGGCTTTCTGCTGCTGCTGGTGTCGGCGGGTCTGTGGCGGCGGCGTCGGGGCGCCTATTACGCCGCCCTGTTCGGCCTGATGCTGGGCGCGGTCTTCTCGCTCATGAAGGGGCTGGACTGGGAAGAGGCGGCGGAATTGACCCTGGCGGCGGCCCTGCTGCTGCCGTGCCGGGCCGCGTTCAACCGCCGCTCGCGGCTTGGCGAGCCCTTGCGTCCGGGCTGGCTGCTGATGCTGGCCGCGGCCGTGGTCGCCATGCTGTGGCTGGGCTTCTTCGCCTATCGCGACACGGCCTACACCGACGAACTGTGGTGGACCTTCCTGACCGACAGCCAAGCCTCGGGCTTCCTGCGCGCGGGCGCCGTCTTGGCTATTCTGACCCTGGCCGTGACGGTGCGCTCGTTGCTGACGGCGCCCGGCGCCCGCAGCCACGGCCCTGCCGGGCCCGCCGACATCGAACGCGCCCGCGTCGCCCTGGCCGAGGCCGATACGGCGACGCCGGAAGCCAGTCTGGCCCTGCTGGGCGACAAGGCCCTGCTGTTCAGCCCGTCGGGGCGCAGCTTCATCGCCTATCGCGTGCGGGGGCGGCGCTGGATCGCCATGGGCGAGGTCGCGGGTCTGAAAGCCGAACGGCTGGAACTGCTGTGGGCCTTCGCCGAACTGGCTGACAGCTATGGCGGGGCGCCGGTCTTCTATTCCGTCGGCGAGGGCATGCTGGCGGATCTGGCCACCCTGGGCCTGGCCGTGCGCAAGGTGGGCGAGGCGGCGGTGATCGACGCCGAGCACTTCTCGACCGAGGGCAAGGGCAAGCAGAACCTGCGCACCGCCGTGAACCGCGCCGAGCGCGAAGGCACGACTTTTGAAGTCTTGCCCGCCGGGGCCGCCCTGGCGCAGGAGGCCGAACTGCGCGCCGTGTCCGACGCCTGGCTGGATCACCACAACGGGTCCGAGAAGGCCTTCTCGCTGGGGCGGTTCGATATCGACTATCTGAAACGCTCGCCGATCGCCGTGGCGCGCCACGGCGGCCAGATCGTCGCCTTCGCCAACCTGCTGGTCGGGGCGCGCGGCGAGGAGGTCATGATCGATCTGATGCGCCATACCCCGGACGGGCCGCACGGGGTGATGGACTATCTGTTCACCCGCACGGCGCAGTGGGCGCGGGCCGAGGGCTTCCTGCGTCTCGATCTGGGCATGGCGCCCCTGTCGGGTCTGGAGGATCGACGTCTCGCGCCCGTCTTCGCTCGCGTCGGCGCTCTGGTCTTCGAGGAAGGCGGGGCGGTCTACGGTTTCCAGGGACTGCGGTCCTACAAGGGCAAGTTCGGTCCGGCGTGGCGACCCAAGTTCATCGCCGCCTCCACCAGCACGCCGCTGGCCCTGGCCCTGCTGGACGTGGCCCTGCTGACCAGCGGCGGCTGGCTGGGGCTGCTGGGGCTGAAGAAGTAGGGCGTCTGAATTCCCTCTCCCATCGGGAGAGAGGGAGCTAGCGGGCTCAAGCAGCCCGAAGGGCGATAGGCCCAAGCAATATGCCCCAACAAAAAAGGCGGCCCTTGCGGACCGCCTTTTTCATTTTGGATTGCGCCAACCTTATTCCGGCTTGGAGCGCTTCTTGCGGAAGGACGGGTTCAGGATGGCCTTGCGCAGACGGATCGACTTGGGCGTCACTTCGACCAGTTCGTCGTCTTCGATGTAGGCGATGGCCTGTTCCAGCGACATCTGGCGCGGCGGGGTCAGGCGAACCGACTCGTCCTTGCCGGAGGCGCGGACGTTGGTCAGCTGCTTGCCCTTGATCGGGTTGACGTCCAGGTCGTCCCAACGGCTGTTCTCGCCGATGATCATGCCCTGGTAGGTCTTTTCGCCGGCGCCGACGAACATGACGCCGCGGTCTTCCAGGTTCCAAAGGGCGAAGGCGGCGGTTTCACCGTCCGAGTTCGAGATCAGCACGCCCTTCAGACGGCCCTCGATGGCGCCCTTGTGCGGCTCATAGTGCGAGAAGACGCGGTTCAGCACGCCCGAGCCGCGCGTGTCGGTCAGGAACTCGCCCTGATAGCCGATCAGCGAACGCGACGGGCATTTCAGCTGGATGCGGGTCTTGCCGGCGCCCGACGGGCCCATGTCGGTCATTTCAGCCTTACGGGCCGACAGCTTCTCGATGACGATGCCCGAGAACTCGTCGTCGACGTCGATCATGACGTCTTCGATCGGTTCCATCTTCTCGCCGTTCGGGCCGGTCTGGAAGACCACGCGGGGACGCGAGATCGAGACCTCGAAGCCTTCGCGACGCATGTTCTCGATCAGAACGCCCAGCTGCAGTTCGCCACGGCCGGCCACTTCATAGGCGTCGCCGCCCTCGGTGGTGGTGACGCGGATGGCGACGTTGGCTTCGGCTTCCTTCAGCAGGCGGTCACGGATGACGCGCGACTGAACCTTGTCGCCTTCGCGACCGGCCAGCGGGCTGTCGTTGACCGAGACGGTCATCGAGATGGTCGGGGGATCGATCGGCTGGGCCGGCAGGGCGTCCATGACTTCCATGGCGCACAGGGTGTCGGCCACGGTGGCCTTGGACATGCCGGCGATGGCGACGATGTCGCCGGCTTCCGAACCCTCGTCCAGGGCCTGACGCTTCAGGCCGCGGAAGGCCAGAACCTTGGTGATGCGGCCGCGCTCGATTTCCTTGCCGTCACGGTCCAGGGCGTGGATGGCCATGCCGGGGACGGCCTTGCCGCTCTGGATGCGGCCGGTCAGCAGACGGCCCAGGAAGGGGTCGCTTTCGATCAGGACGTTCAGCATCTGGAACGGCTTGTCGCGGTTTTCCTGAACCTTGGGCGCCGGGACGTGGTCGACGATCAGGTCAAACAGGGGGTGCAGGTTGTCGCTGGGGACGTTCAGGTCCAGCGTGGCCCAGCCCGAGCGGCCCGAGGCGTAGATGTGCGGGAAGTCCAGTTGCTCGTCCGTCGCGCCGATGGCGGCGAACAGGTCGAAGGTTTCGTTGTGGACGCGGTCGGGATCGGCGTGGGCGCGGTCGACCTTGTTGATGCAGAGGATGGGACGCAGGCCCATCTTCAGCGCCTTGGTCAGCACGAACTTGGTCTGGGGCATGACGCCCTCTTCGGCGTCCACCAGGATGACGCAGCCGTCCACCATGCCCAGGATGCGCTCGACTTCGCCGCCGAAGTCGGCGTGGCCGGGGGTGTCGATGATGTTGATGCGGGTTTCGCCAGCCTTGCCGTTCCACAGCACCGAGGTGCACTTGGCCAGGATGGTGATGCCGCGTTCTTTTTCCTGGTCGCCGGAGTCCATGGCGCGCTCGGTCGTCGCCTCGTTGGCTCGGAAGACGCCAGACTGAGCCAGCAGCTGGTCAACCATGGTGGTCTTGCCATGGTCGACGTGGGCGATGATAGCGACGTTACGAAGGTTCATTTCGGGCTCGGGCGGACTGTGTTCGGCCACGGAAGTCCGGGCCGCTGCAAGATGCGGAAAGCAGGAAGGAAGCGGCGCCTCTTACAGCCCTATCGGGGGAAAGGCCAGCGCGGCGGTGCGATTGTGCGTCAGGCGGGTAAAATGAGCACGATCGTCGCCAGCGCAAGGGCGCCGATCAGCAGGGCTGAAAGCGCCGCCACGGCGGCCACGCGCGGCCCGGCCCGGACCACGGCGCGCGGATCGACCATCAGGCCTAGCCCGGCCATGGCGATCAGGGTCATGGTGGTGACGGCGGCTTGCAGCGGGGGCAGGACGACCTCGGGGATCAGGTGGGCCGAGCGCAGACCCATCAGGATCAGGAAGACGACGATGAACCAGGGGGCCATGTGGTGCAGCTTGGGACCCTTGGCGCCTTCCACCTTGCCGGACCGCAACAGACCCAGGACCAGGCAGATCGGGCCCAGCATCAGGACGCGCACCAGCTTGACCACGGCGCCGGTCTGGACGGCCAGGAGCCCGGCGGGGGCGGCGGCGGCCAGGACCTGGGGCACGGCATAGACGGTCAGACCGGCCAGGACGCCGACGCGGGTGGCGTTGAAGCCCATCAGGGCGCCGACGACCGGGACCAGCAGGACCACGGCGATGCCGAGAACGGCGGTGAAGCCGATGGCGGCGGCCACGTCCTCGCCCTCGGCCTCGATCACCGGGGCGACGGCGGCGATGGCCGAGTTGCCGCAGATGGCGTTGCCGCAGGCGACCAGAAGCGCCATGGCGGGCGGCAGGCCGAAGGCCCGGCCCAGGGCGTAGCCGCCGACGATGGCCAGGACGACCACGCCGACAATGGCCAGCAGCAGGACAGGCCCGAGCGCCATGACGGCGGCGCCCGACACGGTTGCGCCCAGCAGGGCCACGGCGACTTCCAGCAGGGTCTTGGCGCTGAACTGGACGCCGGGCGTCCAGAGGTTCGACGGGGTCCAGAATAGCCGAATGCCTGCGCCCATCAGGATGGCGATGACCAGGCCCTCGACCCAGGGGTGGCCGAACAGCGAGGTCTCGATCAGCTGCAGGCCGAAGGCGAAAGCGCCGACGCTTGCGCTCAACAGGACGCCGGGTAGCAGCCGGACCAGGCCGCGCAGGGGGGCGGAGGGGCGGGCGTGAGCGTGAGCGGGGTGATGGGCGGTCGTCATGGCTCTGCATCATCTGCTCCCGCCTCTGATCGATCCAACGGATAGTTCTGGATTTAATGATCGATAAAAGCGATTAATTGCTCATGACGCTGGAACAACTCCGCATCTTTGTCGCCGTGGCTGAGCGTCTGCACATGACGCGGGCGGCCGAGGCGCTGAACCTGACCCAGTCGGCGGTCAGCGCGGCGGTGGCGGCGCTGGAGGCGCGGCACGGGACCCAGCTGTTCGACCGCGTGGGTCGCGGGTTGGCGCTGAACGCGGCGGGCGCGGCCTTTCTGCCTGAGGCGCGGGCCGTTCTGGCCCAGGCTGAGGCGGCGGAGCGGGTGCTGGACGACCTGGCGGGGCTGAAGCGGGGTTCGGTGCGGCTGTTCGCCAGCCAGACCATCGCCGCCTACTGGCTGCCGCCGCGCATGGCGGCCTTTGCGCGGCGCTATCCGGAAATCGATCTGCATCTGGACATAGGCAACACGCATCGGGTGATCGAGGCGGTGCTGGCGGGCGAGGCGGAGCTGGGCCTGATCGAGGGGGCGTTCGAGGCGTCGCGGGTCGAGAAGGTGCGCATCGACGCCGACCGGCTGGTGGTGGTGGCGGCGCCGGGGCATCCGGCGGCAGGGCGGGCCGAGGCCCTGTCGGCGGCGGAGCTGAAGGCGCTGGACTGGGCGCTACGGGAAGAGGGGTCGGGGACGCGCAGCGAGTTCGAGGCGGCCTTGCCGCGCGGCGTCGCGGGCAGCTTGCGGGCCGTTCTGACCCTGCCGTCCAACGAGGCCATTCTGTCGGCGGTGGCGGCGGGGGGGCTGGTCACGGCGATTTCGGAACTGGCCGCCCAACCTCTGATCGAGGCGGGGCGGCTGGTTCTTCTGCCGCTCGATCTGCCCGAGCGACCGTTTCATCTGCTGCGCCACCGCGAACGGCGGCCCAGTAGGGCGGCGGAAGCTTTCGCCTCCGCGCTTTAGTCAGTTCAGACCTTGGCCGAGCGGCTGCGGATCCACGCGTAGAGAGCGAAGGTCAGGGCGGCGAAGACGACGACGCCCGCCAGCATGGCCGGCCACATCGTGTCCTTGGGCAGAAGCGCGAAGGGGGCTTCGTTCTTCGTGCTGACGATGACGGCGGCGGTGAAGACGCCGAACAGGCTTTCGCCCACGATCAGGCCCGAGGCGAGCAGCACGCCCATGCGACGACCCACGTCGGCGAAGCGGGTCGTGGCGATCCACCTGTCATAGACCCAACCGCAGACGGCGCCGACGACCAGCATGGTGGTGACGGCGGCCGGCAGATAGACGCCGATGCCGGCGGCCAGCGGCGGCAGCTTGACCTTGTCCTTGGTCGCGCCGCGCAGGACGATGTCGAGGATGATGACGCCGACGCCGACCAGGGCGCCGATGCCGATCAGGTCCCAGCGCAGCTCGCCGCTGATGACGCCCTTGGCCAGGGCCGAGATCAGGGTGGCCTGCGGCGCGGCCAGGGTTTGCGCGCCCTCGACGATGGCGGGCGGGCCGCCTTCGAAGCCGAAGGCCTGGTTCATCATGTCCAGAACGAAGGGGATGACCAGGGCGCCGGCGACGACGCCGACCAGCAGGGCCGTCTGTTGACGCCAGGGCGTGGCCTCGACCAGCTGGCCGGTCTTCAGGTCCTGCAGGTTGTCGTTGGAGATGACGGCGACGGCGAAGACGATGGAGGTGACGATCAGGGCGAAGGCGATGATCGACGGGTCCGCCGGCACCTTGGCGATGGCCATGACGGCCAGCATCAGCAGGGAGGCGATGACGATGGCCAGGATGCCGACGCCCGAGACCGGGCTGTTGGATGAGCCGATCAGACCGGCCATGTAGCCGCAGATGGCGGCCACGGCGAAGCCGATGACCACGACATAGATCAGCCCGCCGATGACGAGGATGGGGGCCGAGGCGGCCAGGGTCGTGCCCTGGGTGAACAGGGCCAGAAGGACGCCGATGCCGACCAGGGCGGCGACGGACAGCAGGCCGACGATCTTGATCGGGATGTCCTGCTCGGTGCGGTCCAGAACCTCGCCGTGGGCGCGCTTGCTCTGGGCGGCCAGGGCCGAGGCGAGGCCGGCGATCAGGGGTTTGGCCAGCTTGAACAGGGTCCACAGGGCGGCGACGCCGATGACGCCGGCGCCGATGAAGCGGACTTCCTTGGCCCAGACCGTCATGGCCAGTTCTTCGGCCGGGGCGCCGGCCGGAAGCGAGGCGGCGATCGAGGGCACGCCGTGGGCCGCAGCCCAGGCCACGAACTCGGGCGAGGTCAGGATGGGGACGAAGATCAGCCAGGCCAGGACCAGGCCGAACAACTGGGTCAGGCCGACGGCCAGACCGATCAGGTGGCCCGCGCCCAGGAGCGCGAACTGCATGGAGAAGCCGACGCCCGTGGCGCCGCCGCCCAGCGCCGCGGGCAGGCGCAGGAAGGCGGTGGTTTCGGCGGCGAAGACGCGGGCCGAGGCCAGGAAGGCGAAGAAGGCCGAGGCGATGGCGCTGCCGACCACGACGACCAGACCCGAACGGTTCTCGCGCACGGCGCTTTCGGATTCATCGGCGCCGGGCGAGCCGACCTTCAGAACCTCGGCGGCGGCGACGCCCTCGGGGTAGGGAAGACCGCCCTGCACCACCAGGGTCCGGCGCAGCGGAATGGAGAAGGTCACCCCCAGGACGCCGCCGAGGATGCAGATCATCACCGACTCCCAGAAGGGGAAGTTCATCCACCAGCCGATCATGACCAGACCGGGCAGGACGAAGATGATCGAGCTCATGGCGCCGCCGACCGAGGCGACGGTCTGAACCGTCATATTCTCCCAGATGGTCGAGCCCTTGAAGGCGCGCAGCAGGGCCATGGAGATGACCGCCGCCGGAATGGCCGAGGCGAAGGTCAGGCCGACCTTCAGGCCCAGATAGGTGTTGGCCGCCGTAAACACCGCCGCCAGCAAGCAGCCCAGGATCAGGGCGCGGATGGTCAGTTCGATGCGTTTGCCGGTGCTGGGAGGACTGTCTGTCATTCGGGGCTCTTTCCGTTTGTCGCGCCGGAGGTAAGCCGGAAAGCGGCGCTGTGACAACGGGGCGCGGAGGATTGAAGCGGCCCCTTCTCTTGCGTCGCGTCAGGCTCTACCTCTGAGCCATGCCTGAATTGCCTGAAGTCGAAACCGTGCGGCGGGGTCTGGAGCCGGTGCTGGAGGGGGCGCGGTTGACGATGGCGCGTCAGAACCGGCCGGACCTGCGCTTTCCCTTTCCCGAGCGGTTCGTCGAGCGGCTGGACGGGGCGACGGTGCTGCGGCTGGATCGGCGGGCCAAGTATCTACTGTTCCCCCTATCGACCGGCGAGACCTGGGTGACGCATCTGGGCATGACCGGGCGGTTCACCCTGGAGGGCGTGGCGCCGGGACGTTTCGAGACCGACGCGCCGGTCGCGGGCAAGCACGAGCATATGAGCCTGACCGCCGAGCGGGCCGGGGTGCTGACGCGGCTGGGCTATGCCGATGCGCGGCGGTTCGGCTTCATGGGGCTGATCCCGACGGAAGCGGTCGAGGGCCATGCCTGGTTCTCAGGGCTGGGGCCGGAGCCGCTGGGCAACGGCTTTTCCGCCGCCCATCTGGCCGAGGTCTTTGACGGCAAGGCGCAGAACATCAAGGTCAGCCTGCTGGATCAGAGGAATGTGGCGGGGCTGGGCAATATCTATGTGTGCGAGGCGCTCTATCGGGCGCGCATCTCGCCGCTGACGCCGGCGGGCAAGGTCAGTCGGCCCCGGCTGGAGCGGCTGGCGACCGAGGTCAGGAATGTCCTGGCCGACGCCATCACGGCGGGCGGCTCGACGCTGAAGGACTTCGCCAATGTCGAGGGCGGGCAGGGCTATTTCCAGCATCGCTTCGACGTCTATGGCCGCGAGGGCGAGCCGTGCCGGACGGAGGGCTGCTCCGGCGTGGTGGCGAGGGTGGTGCAGGGCGGGCGCTCGACCTTCTTCTGTCCGGTCTGCCAGAAGCGTTAGAGCGCGGGTGTTCCAGTGGGAGGGCTGAGGCGCTAGACCTCCTGCGAACAGATATAGTGAGGAGCGCCTGATGGCCGACGCCTATTCCACCCTGCTGATCGAACGCCATGCCGACGGCTATGCCGTCGTCACCCTGAACCGGCCCGAGGCGCTGAACGCGCTGAACACCACCCTGACCGGCGAGCTGGGCGACTTCCTGGAGAGCGTGGCCGACGATGACGGCGTGCGCTGCATCGTCCTGACCGGCTCGGTCAAGGCCTTCGCCGCCGGCGCCGACATCAAGGAGATGGCGGACCAGGCCTATGCCGACATGTATCGCGGCAACTTCTTCGCCCGCGCCCATGACCGGGTGGCCAGCTTCAGGAAGCCGATCATCGCGGCTGTCTCGGGCTATGCCCTCGGCGGCGGCTGCGAGCTGGCCATGCTGTGCGACTTCATCATTGCGTCTGAGACGGCCAAGTTCGGCCAGCCCGAGATCAACCTGGGCGTGGCGCCCGGCATCGGCGGCTCGCAGCGCCTGACCCGCGCCGTGGGCAAGGCCAAGGCGATGGACATGTGCCTGACCGGGCGGATGATGGACGCGGCCGAGGCCGAGCGTTCGGGTCTGGTGTCGCGGGTGGTGGCGTCCGACGCCCTGCTGGACGAGGCGCGGGCCGCGGCGGCCAAGATCGCCGGCCAGTCGATCCTGGCGGTCATGGCCAACAAGGAGCTGGTCAACGCCGCCTTCGAGACGACCCTGACACAAGGGGTGGTGTTCGAACGCCGCCTGTTCCACTCCCTGTTCGCTTTCGAGGACCAGAAGGAGGGGATGGCGGCCTTTGTCGAGAAGCGGAAGCCTGCCTTCACGGGGCGCTAAGAACGGGCCCAAACCCAGGCCCTGATTCAATTCCGGCCGGGTCGCGTTGACCGGCCGGAGCCTTTCCGCTATAGCCGCCCGCTCTTGAGATTTCCTCGCCGTGGACCTGATCTGCGGCGTTTTCGTTCGAAGGTTTTACCCGATGGCCAACAATGCAGGCGCCCGCAAGGCGATCCGCAAGATCGAAGCGCGGACCGAAGTAAACAAGGCCCGCCGTACCCGCGTCCGTACTTACCTGCGTAAGTTCCAGGAAGCCCTGACGGGCGGCGACGCCGCCGCCGCCAAGGCCGCCTTCATCACGGCTCAGTCGGAACTGATGCGCGCCGTGTCCAAGGGCGTGGTTCACAAGAACACCGGCTCGCGCAAGGTTTCGCGCCTGGCCGCCCAGCTGAAGAAGCTGTCGGCCGCCTGATCTAGACGGCGTCGGGACGGGCTTTCACGCCTTTGTCAAACGACGTCATCTGAGGCGTTCGGACGACCCGTAACAGGGTTGTCGCAAGAAAGTCTAACGATTTCAACGGCGAGGAAGCGCAAGCTCCCTCGCCGTCTTGCTGTCTGGCGCTAAGCCTCTGAAGGAATCCAGCGTTCGAAATTGGGGGGTAACGGCCGTTTTCCCAAGCGCTGCCGAGGTTTGCCGGAGTCAAACAATTTAAGTGCGATTCGACTCTCGAATCAGCGTTGATCTCCGGCGTGCGGCGGGTAAGTTTTGGCCTCTAACGCACTTCCATCCCAATCCGGATGAAGACGGGGGAAATCAATGGTTTCCGCCGGCGGGAGACGTCTGTCCGTGAGTATGACCCCACCTGCAAAGCTTCGGCTTTTCGGGACAGGAGAAGTCGTCCCGGCAGTCGCCTTCGTTGTGTGTTCGTTCGGTGGTTCTAACTCTTGGCGGGTGTGTTTTGACGATTTTGGGGGGCGCGATGACGGGCATGACGGATCCTGACCGTATCTGGACTGAGGCGGCCGGCCGTCTGAAGACCGAGATCGGCGACGGGCCGTTCAGCAGCTACATCGCGCCGTCGGCCGTGCGGCTGGACGCTTCGGGCAATCTGATCCTGGTGACGCCGACCGCCTATGCGCGGGACTGGGTGCGCAAGAACGCCCTGCGTCGCATGAACGAGCTGTGGCTGGGCCTGGACGGCCTGTCGCGCCGTCTGGACGTCCGCTGCCGCGCCGAGGTGGGTTCGCCCGCCCCGGCGACCGCCTTCCCCGCCGGCGAGGCCCCGCGCCTGGCCTCGGTGGGCGGCGTGACTGCGCCTGTGCCAATGTCGGTCCAGGCCGCCGCCATGGCCGCCTCTTCCTTCGCCCCCGCCACCGATGGCGCTCGCGCCGTCCGCGCCGCCGGCCTGCAAGAGCGCCTGACCTTCGACAGCTTCGTCGAGGGCCAGGGCAACGCCTTTGCGCTGGCCATCGCCAAGCAGGTCGCCAGCTGGGCCGACGGCCACTTCAACCCGGTCTTCTTCTGCGGCCCCTATGGCTACGGCAAGACCCACCTGCTGAACGCCATCGCCTGGGAGGCGCAGCGCCTGCGCCCCGACGCCAAGGTGGTCTATCTGACCGCTGAACGCTTCCTCTCAACCTTCGTGCGCGCCATGCAGGACCGCTCGACGGCGGCCTTCAAGGAAAGCCTGCGCTCGGCCGACATGCTTCTGCTGGACGACGTGCAGTTCGTCGGCGGCAAGACGAGCACCCAGGAAGAGCTGCTCAGCACCCTGACCGCGCTGATCGAGGACGGCAAACGCATCGTCCTGTCGGCCGACCGCGCCCCGACCGCCCTGACCGACGTCGAGCCGCGCCTGCGCAGCCACCTGTCCGCCGGCCTGACCTGCCCGGTCGAAGCCGCCGACCGAAATCTGAAGATCGCCGTGGCCCAGTCGCGTCTGAACGCCCTGGCCCGGCTGGGCGTCGTCTCGGGCGAGGCCCGCACCGATGTTCTGGAACATCTGGTGGACCGCACCCCGGGCTCGATGCGTGAGCTGGAAGGCGCCGTTAACACCCTGGCCGCCGTCGCCGGCGCGCGTCTGTCGACCCTGGGCGTGGACGAGGCGCAAAGCCTGCTGGGCGTCGCCCTGCGCGGCGGACCCGAGCGCCGTATCACCGTGGATGAGATCCAGAAGACGGTCGCCGACCACTTCAACCTGAAGCAGGCCGATCTGCTGAGCGAGCGTCGCACCCGCGCCATCGCCCGCCCGCGCCAGATCGCCATGTACCTGTGCAAGCAGCACACGACCCGCTCCTATCCCGACATCGGCCGTCGCTTCGGCGGACGCGATCACACGACCGTCCTGCACGGCGTGCGCAAGATCGAAGAGCTGATGCCCAAGGAAGAGCAGATCGCCCGCGACGTGGAAGCCCTGACGCGCAAACTGCGCGGATAAAAGGGAAGTGCCCCGCAAGCTGCGCGGGTAAGGTTTCGTCCACGGCCAGCCTGTGGATAGCGGGGGCAGACGTCGTCGGATGTCGGCCCCCCGTTGCCCCCGCCGCTCAATGCGCTAGTGTTCCAGCCCATCCTTACGGCGACGCTGAAAAGGCGTCGCGGCCCGGGCGAGACCACATGCAGCTGACCATCGAACGTTCCGCGCTCTTGAAAGCCCTCGGGCACGTTCAGAGCGTGGTCGAGCGCCGCAACACCATTCCGATCCTGTCGAACGTGCTGCTGAGCGCCGGGCGCGACCGCCTGTCGTTCGCCGCCACGGATCTCGACATGGAGATGGTGGACGAGGCCGAGGCCCAGGTGAACGTCGAGGGCCAGATCACGGCCTCGGCCCACACCCTGTACGAAATCGTCAAGAAGCTGCCGGACGGCGCCGAGGTCTCGCTGACCTATTCGGGCGATGATCCGCGTCTGGTCATCTCGGCGGGCCGGTCCAAGTTCAACCTGCCGGTGCTGCCGGCCGGCGACTTCCCCATCATGTCGACGGAATCCTCGGGCGCGCGTTATTCCATGCCTAAGGCCGATCTGGCGCGGCTGATCGACAAGACCCGCTTCGCCGTCTCGACCGAAGAGACCCGCTACTATCTGAACGGCCTCTACCTGCATACGGTGGCCGAGGGCGGCGTGCCGCTGCTGCGCGCCGTGGCCACCGACGGCCACCGTCTGGCCCTGGCTGAGACCCCGGCGCCCGAAGGGGCTGCGGGCGGTCCCGGCGTCATCGTGCCGCGCAAGACCGTCGATCAGGTCCGCCGTCTGCTCGACGACGGCAATGGTCCGGTTGAGGTCCAGGTCTCGGCCCAGAAGATCCGCTTCGAGTTCGGTCACGCCAGCCTGACCTCCAAGGTCATCGACGGCGCCTTCCCCGACTATCTGCGCGTGATCCCCAAGGGCAACGACAAGCAGGCCGATATCGACAACACCCTGTTCTCCAAGGCGGTCGACCGCGTGGCCACCATCTCGGCGGAAAAGAGCCGCTCGGTGAAGCTGGCCTTCGACAACGACCGGGTGAAGCTGACCGTTCGCAACATGGAAGCCGGTCAGGCCGAGGAAGAAGTCGAGATCGGCTATTCCGAAGAGCCGTTCGAAATCGGCTTCAACGCCCGCTATCTGCTGGACGTCGCCGGCCAGATCACCGGCGAAACCGCCCACTTCAAATTCGCCGACCCGGCCAGCCCGACCCTGGTGCTCGATCCTGCCGATCCGGGCGTGCAGTACGTGTTGATGCCGCTGCGGGTGTAAGCGCCGCAGAAAAAGTGAGCGCCGGGCCGGGAGGTTGGATGTATTTCTACACCTACATCCTGGCTGGTCGTCGCAACGGCGTCCTCTATACCGGATCGACTGACGACCTGCTGAAGCGGGTCGTCGAGCATCGCGAGAAGCTACGTGGCGGGTTCACGGCCGGGTATGGGGTTTCGCGCCGGGTCTGGTTTGAATGCCGCGGGACGCGCGACGAGGCTTTTCGCCGTGAGCGCCAGATCAAGGAATGGCGGCGGGCGTGGAAGCTCGACCTGATCGAGCGGATGAATCCGGGTTGGGACGATCTGCTTCCGACATTGCTGTGAAGGTGTGGGTTGAACCAAATTCTCCGCTCATCCCGGCGGACGCCGGGATCCAGTCCTTTGGCTGCAAGCGCGGCGTGTCCGGCTCTCACTGGACCCCGGCGTCCGCCGGGGTGAGCGGGTTTCTTAGGGGGCGTTTAGCTTCCAAATCGGTGTATCTGCTGACCGACGCATGATCACCTCCCTCGCCCTCACCGACTTCCGTTCCTATGCGAGCGCCAGCCTGCCGGTTTCCGGCGGGGCCGTGGTGCTGCATGGGCCGAACGGGGCGGGCAAGACCAATCTGCTGGAGGCGATCAGCCTGCTGACCCCCGGCAAGGGTTTGCGCGGGGCGACGGCGCAGGAGATGGGGCGGCGCGAGCCGGGCGAGGCTGTGGGGCGGGCCTGGGCCGTCATGGTCACGCTGCATGAAGACGGCGAAGAGGTGCGTCTGGGCACCGGGGTGCAGACGCCGGGGGCGGCGCGGCGCATCGTTCGCATCGACGGCGAGACGGCCCCGCCGGGGCGGCTGCTGGATCACCTGCGTCCGGTCTGGGCCACGCCCGAGCAGGACCGGCTGTTTTCCGACGCGCGGGCGGCGCGGCTGCGGTTCTTTGACCGGCTGGTGTTTGCGGCTGACCCTGATCATGCGGCGACGGTTTCGGCCTATGAAAAGGCGTTGAGGGAGCGGTTGCGGCTGCTGACCGACGGGGCGGAAGGCAAGCCCGCTGATCCTCTGTGGCTGGACGCGCTGGAGGCGCGGCTGTCCGAGGCCGGGGCGCGGGCGGCGACGGCGCGGACGCGGGCTCTGGTCGCGCTGCAAGCCGGCATCGACGCGCGCGGCGACCGGCCCTTTCCCCAGGCCGATCTGGGTCTGACCGGCGCGGCCGAAGAAATGGCGGCGGCGGGGGCGGACGAGGCCGACGTGGTCGGCATGCTGGGCGAGGGCTTTGTGCGGGCGCGAGGGCGCGACGCCGCCGCCGGGCGCTCGCTGTTCGGGCCGCACCGCTCGGACCTGACGGCCATCCACCGCGAAAAGAACCGGCCCGCCGCGGAGGGGTCGTCGGGCGAGCAGAAGGCCCTGGTGCTCAACCTGATCCTGGCCCAGGTCGGGCGACTGGCGGGCCAGAAGGCGCAGCCGGTCCTGCTGCTGGACGAGGCTCCGGCCCACCTCGACGAGGTGCGGCGGGCGGCCCTGTTCGACGAGATCGAGGCCCTGGAGCTTCAGGCCTTCATGACCGGCACCGAGCGCAGCCTGTTCGCCGCGCTGGAGGGGCGGGCGCAGTTCGTGAGCGTGGAGGGTGGGGCGCTTTTCTCGCCTTCTCCCCTTGTGGGAGAAGGTGGCTCGCGCAGCGAGACGGATGAGGGGTGACGGCGGCGTGCTTGGCCGTTTGTCTCGGCTGTTTCGCCTGTCCTGAAACCTCGCCCTGAGACCCCTCATCCGAGCGCCTTCGGCGCCCACCTTCTCCCACAAGGGGAGAAGGGTTGAGAGGTGGCTTTTCCCGTCGAATTTCCTATATGTTATCGTCATCGGGGCGCGTTGAATTGCGACCTGATGCGGGCGGCTGAAAGGTCGTCTTTTCCCTGTCCGTCCGCGGACCCTGAGCCGACGTTTTCATGACCGACCAGACTGACGCCTCGCCGGAATACGGCGCTGATTCCATCAAGGTTCTCAAAGGCCTGGACGCCGTGCGCAAGCGCCCCGGCATGTATATCGGCGACACCGACGACGGCTCGGGCCTGCACCACATGGTCTATGAGGTGGTCGACAACGCCATCGACGAGGCCCTGGCCGGTCACGCCGACCTGGTTCAGGTCATCCTGAACGAGGACGGCAGCGTCACGGTCACCGATAATGGGCGCGGCATTCCCACCGGCATCCACGAGGGCGAAGGCGTCTCGGCGGCCGAGGTCATCATGACCCAGTTGCACGCCGGCGGAAAGTTCGACCAGAACTCCTACAAGGTCTCGGGCGGTCTGCACGGCGTGGGCGTGTCCGTGGTCAACGCCCTGTCGGACTATCTGGAACTGGTCATCTATCGCGACGGCAAGAAGCACCACATGCGCTTCGAGCGCGGCGATACGGTCAAGTCGCTGGAGGTCGTCGGCGACGCCCCGATCCGCACCGAGGGAGAGAAGGCCGGTCAGCCGCTGAGCGGCACCGAGGTCACCTTCTACCCTTCGGTCACCACCTTCAGCCACATCGACTTCGACCTGAAGACGCTGGAGCATCGCCTGCGCGAGCTGGCCTTCCTGAACTCGGGCGTGGTCATCAAACTGTCGGACCATCGCGGCGCCGAGCCGGTCGAGATCCTGCTGCACTATGAGGGCGGCGTCGAAGCCTTCGTGCGCCACCTCGACAAGTCCAAGACCCCGATCCTGAAGGACGTCATTGTCATTCGCGGCCAGAAGGAAGGCATCGAGCTGGACCTGGCCCTATGGTGGAACGACAGCTACCACGAGACCATGCTGTGCTTCACCAACAACATCCCGCAGCGGGATGGGGGCACCCACCTGTCGGCCTTCCGCGCCAGCCTGACCCGCGTCATGGGCGCCTATATCGAGAGCTCGGGCCTGGCCAAGAAGGAGAAGGTCGCGCCGACCGGCGAGGACGCCCGCGAAGGCCTGACCTGCGTTCTGTCGGTCAAGGTGCCGGACCCCAAGTTCAGCTCGCAGACCAAGGACAAGCTGGTCTCGTCCGAGGTGCGCCCCGCGGTGGAAAGCCTCTGCTCCGAGGGCCTGTCGCAATGGTTCGAGGAACACCCGGTCGAAGCCAAGCTGGTTGTTTCGAAGATCATCGAAGCCGCCTCGGCGCGTGAAGCCGCCCGCAAGGCGCGCGACCTGACGCGGCGCAAGTCGGCGCTGGAGATCAGCAGCTTGCCGGGCAAGCTGGCCGACTGTCAGGAACGCGACCCGGCCAAGTCAGAACTCTTCATCGTCGAGGGCGATTCCGCCGGCGGCTCGGCCAAGCAGGCGCGCAACCGCGAAAACCAGGCCGTCCTGCCCCTGCGCGGCAAGATCCTGAACGTCGAGCGCGCGCGCTTTGACCGGATGCTGTCGTCGGAGCTGATCGGCACGCTGATTTTGGCGCTGGGCACCGGCATCGGCCGCGACGACTTCAACGCCGACAAGCTGCGCTATCACAAGATCATCCTGATGGCCGACGCCGACGTCGACGGCGCCCACATCCGCACCCTGCTGCTGACCTTCTTCTATCGTCAGATGCCGGAGCTGATCGAACGCGGCCACGTCTATATCGCCCAGCCGCCGCTCTATAAGGTCTCCAAGGGCAAGCAGAGCCGCTACCTGAAGGATCAGACGGAGATGGACTCCTATCTGATCGAGGAGGGCTGTTCGGAGGCTGAGCTGGACCTGGCCGGCGGCGAGCGCCGCATGGGGCTGGACCTGCAGACCCTGGTCCGCGAGGCCAAGGCCTTCAAGGGTCTGGTCGACCGTCTGTCGCAGCGCGCCCCCGCCTTCGCCATCGAGCAGAGCGCCCTGGCCGGCCTGTTCACCGAGAATGGCGGCGAGCTGGAAAGCCGCGCGGGCAGCGCCGCCGAGCGCCTGAACCTCTATGCCGAAGAAGGCGACGGTCCGTGGTCGGGCGCACGCGCCGAACAGGGCGGGGTCCTTTTCAGCCGTGTCCGCCGCGCCGTCACCGAAACCATCGTGCTGGACGAGCAACTGGGCCGCTCGCTGGACGCGCGGCGTCTGGCCGAACGCGCGAGCGCCTTCGACGGCCTGTTCGACAAGCCTGCCGTCTATCGCCGCAAGGACAAGGCTACGACCGTTCGCGGTCCGCTGGACCTGCTGAACGCCGTGCTGGACGCGGGCAAGAAGGGCCTGGCCATCCAGCGCTACAAGGGTCTGGGCGAGATGAACCCGGAACAACTGTGGGAGACGACGCTGGACGTCAACGCCCGCACCCTGCTGCAGGTCAAGGTCGATCACGCCGACGACGCCGACGACCTGTTCGCCAAGCTGATGGGCGATGTGGTCGAGCCGCGCCGCGAGTTCATCCAGGAAAACGCCCTGGACGCCGCCGTCGACGTCTGACGACGCGACCGCCTCCTGATAAGAAGAAGCCAAAGGGCCAGCGCAAGCTGGCCCTTCTGGCATCTGTCGCGTCCTGATGTTTGCTGAGGTTCGAAACGCGGCCCGATGTCGAAACTGACGGCGGCTCTGGCGCGCCCAATCAGGGCGAAGGGCGGCGTTAATCCCCTACATACCCTTGGCGTTTAAACGGCAATGGAGGTCGGGGGACCTATCCAAAATGTGTCAGAATGCGCGCCGTCCGTTCATCCCATCCCGCCGTCATGGTCGCCGTGACGGTCGTCGTGATCATCGCCACGCTCTTGCCGGCGGCGCAGGCCGCGTCTCGCCCCGCCAATCCCTTTGAGGTCGCGGCGGTCTTCCCCCCATGGTGGAGCCGTCAGCGCATGGAGGCGGCCGTAGGTGATGCTGGGGCGATCAGCACCTATGGCGGCGTCGGCGCCATCGCCGTCGTCCATGGCGGAAACGATCTGCCGCAGAGGCTCAGGCGCGCCGGCGCCTGGCTGATCCTCGATCCTCAAGCCGCATTGTTCTGCGGCGCTGTTTCTTTCTGAAATCGTGCATCATGTTCCAAGCTGATAACCTGCAAAGCCAGCAGCGCGCGGGGGGGATGGTCGTCCTGGCCATCGCCTGGCTTTTGGTGCTGGCCACCGGCGCCGTATCCTTGGCCTCGGCCTCGAGCCTGACCGCGACCCTGGCGCCGGCCGTTGTTCTGGGCCTGGTCCAGACCCTGCTCTGGAAAGCCAGCGGCGAGCGTGACATCGGGCGCATCCTCTCGGGGGTTCTGCTCATGGCGCAGATGTCCCTTCTGGTCGCCTCGGCGCGGGGACATGCCTGGCAGACCGACCTGCACATGGCCTATTTCGCCCTGCTGGCCGTGCTGATCATCTTCTGCGACTGGCGGGTGATCCTGGCGGCGACCGCGACCGTCGCCGTCCACCATCTCGCCTTTTCCTATCTGCTTCCTGAAATGGTCTTCCCCGGCTCCGCCAGTCTGGGCCGGGTGGTCCTGCACGCCGGGGTGCTGCTGGTCGAGGCCGCGGTGCTGATCTGGGTCGCCGCCAGTGTGGTGAGAATGTTCGACGCTTCCGACAAGGCGCAACGCGAGTCCGAGATCATCATCGCCGAGGCCCTGGCCGCCAACGAGGCCGCTGCGGCGGCCCGGCGCGAGGTGGACGAGGAACGGCGGCGCGCGTCGGAGCGCGACCGCGAAATCCGCGCTGCCCAGGCCCTTGTGGTCGATGAGACCGGCCGCGCCCTCGCCGCCCTGGCCCAGGGGGATCTGACCCACAGGATCGCGGCGGCCTTCCCCGAGGACTATGGCCGCCTGAAAGACGACTTCAACGCGGCGATGGGCGAGCTTCAGGCGGCGATGCTCAGCCTCGGCGCTGGCGCGGCCTCCATCTGGGAAGGCGCCGGCCAGATCGCCACGGCGGCGGGCGCGCTGGCGCAGCGCACCGAGCGCCAGGCCGCCAGTCTGGAGGAGACGGCGGCGGCCCTGGATCAGGTCACGGCCACGGTCCGGCAATCCGCCGAAGGCGCCGATCAGGCGGGGTTGGTCGTCCGCGCCGCGCGCGATGGCGCTGAACGCAGCGGCGAAGTCGTGTCGCGGGCTATCGTGGCCATGGGCGAGATCGAACAATCGTCGGCTCAAATCAGTCAGATCATCGGCGTGATCGACGAGATCGCCTTCCAGACCAATCTGCTGGCGCTGAATGCGGGGGTCGAGGCGGCGCGCGCGGGCGACGCGGGGCGCGGCTTCGCCGTGGTGGCGGCCGAGGTTCGGGCTCTGGCTCAACGGTCGGCCGAGGCGGCCAAGGAGATCAAGATCCTGATCTCGGCCTCAAGCCGTCAGGTCACGGACGGGGTTGGCCTGGTCGGGCAGACGGGGGACGCGCTCGCCGGTTTCGCCGCGCAGGTGCTGGAGATCAACGCGCTGATGGGCGGGATCACCGCCTCGGCGCGAGAGCAGGCGGCGGCGCTGGCTCAGATCAATGACAGCATCAATCAGATCGATCAGATGACGCAGCAGAACGCCGCCATGGCGGGTGAATCCACGACCGCCAGCCAAGCCCTGAACCAGGAGGCCCGCGACCTGAGTCAACTCGTAGGACAATTCCGGGTGACCGGCGCCGGAGCAGCCGTTTCTGCACCCGTCTCCCAGCCGCCCTCCAAAGCGGCGTAGCGGGGTCGGACCTACTGGTCTTCGTCGAACTTGCGGGCGACCAGGTCGCTGAGGGCTTCGATGGCTTCGGCCGCATCGGGGCCCTCGGCTTCGATATCGACGCCGCAACCGATGCCGGCGCCCAGCATCAGCAGGCCCATGATCGACCGGGCGTCCACGGTGACGCCGTCGCGGGTGACCCGGATCTCGGACTCGAAGCTGGAGGCCAGTTTGACGAACTTGGCCGAGGCGCGGGCGTGCAGGCCGCGCTGGTTGCAGATGCCGACGGTGACCTGGATCGGTCCCTGAACGGTCCCTTGGTGCATGGGAGTGTCGGTCATTTCTCGCCCGCCAGAACCCACGACGCCACCGAGATGTATTTTCGCCCGGCGTCCTGAGCGTGGGCGACGCATGTCTCCAGCGTCTCGCGACCGCGCACGCTGGCCAGCTTGATCAGCATGGGCAGGTTCAGCCCGGCGATGACCTCGGCGTGGGTCTGCTCCATCACGGAAATGGCCAGGTTGGAGGGCGTGCCGCCGAACATGTCGGTCAGCAGGATGACGCCGTCCCCGTCGTTGACGGCGGCGGCGGCGTCGACGATGTCGCGGCGGCGCCGCTCCATGTCGTCTTCGGGCCCGATGCAGATGGCGGCCACGCCCCGTTGAGGGCCGACCACGTGCTCCATCGCCGCCAGGAATTCGGAGGCCAGGCCCCCGTGGGTGACGATCACCAGCCCGATCATGAAGGCTTCACCAAGACAATACGCCCCGCGCTTCTGCTCTCAGCGAACGCCCCTTGGGCGCCGGACTGATCTGCAAGCCGGCCTTCATAGGCCAATCACGCGCCGGTTCAAAGAGCGGCCAGCGCGGTTGCGACCACCTGACCCGCCGAAGCCGGGCGCGGGTCCAGCCGCAGCTGTGGAATTGAGATCCCGTCCCAGGTCCAGGCAGCGGCCTCCGGTAGGCGTTCTATGGCCTCGTGGGTGCAGGCGACGGCCAGCATGATCCGTGTCAGCGGCCACAGGGGCGCGGCGACAATGCCCAGGCCGCGCACCTCGATCTTGCCCGTAATCGTTGCAGGCGCGGCGGCGTAAAGGGCCCCGCCGGAGGCCCAGACATGGGTCCAGTCATCGGCGATCAACCGCCAGCCCTGACCGATCAGCTTCAGGGCCAGATCGCTCTTGCCGACCCCGGACGGACCTTGGATCAGCACGCCGCGCCAGCCGGCGGGCGTGTGGCGGGCCACGGCGGTGGCGTGCAGGGGCTGCATGGCGGCGGTCATGGGCGTCGTCCAGCCAGGGGCAGAAGGACTTCGAATCGGGCGCCGACGACGTTTCCGTGCTCGTCGATGCGGTTCTCGGCGTGGACCCGACCGCCATGGGCGTCGATGATCTGACGCACGATGGACAGGCCCAGGCCCGAGTTGGCGCCGAAGGCCGTGCCCTTGGGCCGCGAGGTGTAGAAGCGCTCGAACACGGTCTCGAGGTTTTCCGCCGGGATGCCGGGGCCATCGTCTTCGACGCGGATGCGCAGGGGCAGGTCGGCGCGGCTGTCGTCGCGTTCCAGACGGACGCGGACCTCGCCGTCCGCAGGGCTGAAGGAGCGGGCGTTGTCGATCAGGTTACGGAACACCTGGCCCAGCGGGATGTCGCGGCCCAGCACCCGCGCGGATTCGGCGGTCGAGGCGAAGCGGACCACCGCCTCGCCGGGCTTCTGGCCGCCCTCATAAACGGCGACGATGTCGCCCAGCAGCTCGTTGAGGTCGATCAGGCGTGGCCGGTCGCGCGACAATTCCGCGTCCAGACGCGAGGCGTTGGAGATGTCGGTGATCAGCCGGTCCAGACGCCGCACGTCCTGTTGCAGCAGATTGGTCAGCCGCGCCCTCTGCTCGTCGGTCTTGACCAGGGGCAGGGTCTCCAGCGCCGAGCGGATTGAGGTCAGGGGGTTCTTGATCTCGTGGCTGACGTCGGCGGCGAAACGTTCGATTGCGTCCATGCGCGTCGACAGGGTGTCCGTCATGGATTCCAGGGCGCGGGCCAGGTCGCCGATCTCGTCCTTGCGGTCCTCCAGGTCGGGGAGGGAGATGGCGCGGGCGCGTTGCAGACGCACCTGATCCGCCGCCGCCGACAGGCGCATCACGGGGCGGGCCACGAACAGGTGCAGCACCAGGGCCGACAGCAGGTTCACCGCCAGGGCCACCAGGGCGAAGGGGGTCAGGGCGCGGCGCTGCGCGGCCAGGGTTTCGTCGACGTCGCCGGCTTCCAGCGTCAGCACGCCCAGGACCTGCTGGACGTGGCGCACGGGCAGGGAGACCGAGACCACCCGGTCCCCGTTCTCGTTGCGGCGGATGTCGGCCTGGGGCTCGCCTTGCAGGGCGCGATCGACCTCGGCGGACAGTTCGGCGTTGGCGCGTTTCACCCGGCTCGTTTCGCGGGGCGAGGGGTCGGTGGGGGCGAGGGCGGTTCCGGCGGGGTTGGCCGGGGGCAGGGCCTGGCCGGGGATGGCGTCGGTGACGGCGAAGCTGTCCGAGACCAGCAGGCCGTCCTGATCATAGAGACGGGCGCGCTGGCCTTCGGGGATGAAGTTGTCGCGCAGCCACAGCCCCGCCGCGCCGGGGTCGAGCATGGGATAGGGCTCGCCCTGGGTGATGCCCAGTTCGCCCAGCACATTGGCCAGAAGCTTAGCCTGGACCGACAGGGATTCCTGACGCGCCTCGATCAGGCCGCGTTGCCATTCGTTCAGGGCCAGAGCCCCGCCGAACAGGATCAGCAGGCTGAGCAGATTGAGGGCGAGAATGAACCCGCCGAGGCGCGACCCGCCGAAGCGGAACCGGCGCCGCGTCGGGCCGTCCTCGATCTCAGCTTTCGCGGTAGCGGTAACCGACGCCATACAGGGTCTCGATCGCGTCGAACTCGGGATCGACCACCCGGAACTTCTTTCGCATCCGTTTGACGTGGCTGTCGATGGTGCGGTCGTCGACATAGACCTGATCGTCGTAGGCGGCGTCCATCAGGCTGTCGCGGCTCTTCACGAAGCCGGGGCGCTGGGCCAGGGCCTGAAGCAGCAGGAACTCGGTGACGGTCAGCTTGACCGGCTTGCCTTCCCAGGTGCTCTCGTGGCGGGCCGGGTCCATAGACAGCTTGCCGCGCTTGATGGCCTTGCCGGCGGCTTCGGCGGCGGTTTCGACCTCGCCGCCGTCGGCGCCGGTGCGGCGCAGCAGGGCCTTGACCCGCTCGATCAGCAGACGCTGGCTGAAGGGCTTGTGGATATAGTCGTCGGCGCCGAGGTTGAAGCCGAGGATCTCGTCGATCTCCTCGTCCTTGGATGTCAGCATGATGACCGGAATCTGCGAGGTCTGACGCAGGCGGCGCAGCACCTCCATGCCGTCCATGCGCGGCATCTTCACGTCCAGGATCGCCAGATCCGGGGGCGTGGTCTCCAGCGCCTCGAGACCCGAAGCGCCGTCATGATAGGCCGTGACCTTGTGGCCGTGGCTTTCCAGAGCCAGGGACACGGAGGCGACGATGTTCTCGTCGTCGTCGACCAGAGTGATGTTGGCCAAGGGCTTCTCCTGAGTGCGGGCGGCGGCAGTCGTTCGATCATCCGTCGCGTGTTGATGGCTCAACGCGCGACAAGCGTAACCGTTCTATCCCATCGGGGTGACATTACGGCCACAGCAAATGGTTCGCCAGAGCCTGTCTTTCAACCTTGGCCGGGAAATGGCGAAACCTCGCCTTAAAGCCTGATGGATCAGGGTGGCGGGCTGATACCCTCGAAAGACGCCATGGCCGGTCCGGTTCACTACGAAATCTACATCCGCAAGACGCCGCCGGCGTCCTGGTCGCTGTCGATGGCGACCGAGGACCGCAAGACCGCGGTCGAAACGGCCGAGGACCTGCTACGCGACGGCCAGGCCTGCGCCGTGCGCGTGACCAAGGAGACGCTGGACCCTGACACCATGGAGTTCGCCAGCGTCATCGTTTTGACGCGCGGCGCGCCGGAGATGAAGCACAAGCCCAAGGTCCGCGACGACCGGGTGGGGCCGGGCTGCCGCGGGATTCAGGACCTTTATACGCCCCATGCCCGCGACCTGCTCGGCCGGGTGCTGGAGGACTGGTTGACCCGCCAGGGCGCGACCGCCTTCGAGCTGCTGCACCGCCCCGATCTGGCCGAGCGGCTGGAGGCCTCGGGCGTCGAGCTGCAGCACGCGGTCCAGAAGGTCGCGGTGCCGGAAAGCCAGAACACCGGCCAGCCGGTGCATGACCTGGTGCGCCACTATCAGAAGCTGGCCGAACAGGCGATCGAGCGCCTGCTGCAGGCCGGGCGTCGCAACCAGTTCCCCGGACTGGCGGAACGCTCGGTCGCGGACGTGGCGCACCGGCTGAGCGGGTCGCCGGACCGGGCCTTCATCATGGGCGGGGTGGTCGCCGGGGCGCTGAAGGGCGTCAAGGGCGCCCGCGCCCGACTGGATCGGCTGATGGACCTTTGCGACCGCGCGCCGCCCGAGGGGCCGCCGCGGGCCCTGGTCTTCGTGCCGGTGGAGCAACTGCTGTGCGAACTGTTCGGGTCGCGCGCCAGCCTGGCCCAGATCGTCGGCCCGGCCCTGGACCAGGGCTCCAGCCTGGCGGCGGTGGTGCGGATGGTGGCCCCGCGCGAGATCGCCGCCCTGATCGCGCGCGATCCGAAGCTGGCCGTGCTGGTCCCGCCGGTCGAAGGCGGCCCGGCGCGTCTGGGCGAGCGGCTGGCGGCGGGCGAGTTCCCGCTGCTGTCGGCCTCGCTGGCGCGGATGGTGGTGCGCGAACTGATGAGCCAGCGGCGACTGCGGCCCGGCGACGCCGAGGGCGAGATCGACATCCTGCGCGCCCTGGCCATGACCCTGACCGCCACGGCCGGGCGGCTGCTGACGCTGGAGGAGGTGCAGACCGCCTTCAGCGAAAGGTCGAAAAGCCTGGTCACCGCCGACTTCGTCGCCGCCTATGTGCGCGGCTGTCCCACGGCGCTGCGGGAGGCCGAGCGGCTGGCGCGGCTGTGCGAGAACGTCACCGGCGGGGCCAACAAGCGGTCAGCGGCGCGGTGGCTGGACGCCTGCGTCACCTCGCTGCGCTTCGAGACAGAGATGCGGACCCTAAGCCAGACGACGGGCCAGAAGCTGATGGCGCTGAGCGCCCTGCAGCGCGCGGTCGCCAAGGCGGCCCTGTCGGACCGGGACCGCGACGCCATCGTCACGGCCCTGGGCGTCGTCGGCGGTTCGGTCGAGGCCGACGCCAAATTGACGGCCCAGATCGCCCGCGCGCCGGTCCCGGCGTTGCAAAAGCTGGCGGCCTTGCTGCGTCTGGCGGCGGGGGAGACGGGGCCGACCGGCCCTGTGGCCGACCGGGCCAAGGCCGAGGCGGTCAAGCTGTTCCGCGCGCCCGAACTGCGCGCCGCCCTAGGCGCGGCGCCGGAGGCGGTGCAGACCCTGCGGCCCCTGATGCAGGCGGTCGGCCTCGCGGCGTGAGTTTGGCCGCCCAAGCCGCGGCGCCGATCAGTCGAAGATGTCGAAGATGTCCATCCGCTTTTTCTTTTTGTAGTAGCCGCCGTCGCGGTGACGGTCGTCGTCCTTGTAGCGCGGCGGCTCGCGATAACCCTGAGGCTGGCCGCCGCCCCATGGCTGCTGATGGGGCTGCTGATGGGGCTGCTGCTGGATCGGCTGCTGATAGGTGGGCTGCGGCGCGGCTTGAGGGGCGGTGGCGCGGCCCTCTTCGGCGGCGCTCGCCATCAGCTTTTCCAGTTCGCCGCGATCCAGCCAGACGCCACGGCAGGTCGGGCACATGTCGAACTGGACGCCGTTGCGGTCCAGCGTCTGCATGGCCGCGTTGTCGTTGGGGCACATCAATAGGGGCATCGGAATCCTCAAGTGTCGAAAGATGCGGTCCGACATCGCGCCGCTTTCGCCGCGCCAGAGGGGCCCGTCCCGCTGAGGATGAAGCTAGGGATGCCCCGTCGGTCTCACAACGTGCGCAGACGCCGCAGGCTAGCAGTTCTGCCCGGCGGCCCAGCCCGACGACCAGGCCCACTGGAAATTATAGCCGCCCAGCCAGCCGGTGACATCGACCACCTCGCCGATGAAGAAGAGGCCGGGGACAGTCTTGGCCTCCATCGTCTGCTGGTCGAGAGCGGCGGTGTCGACCCCGCCCAGGGTCACTTCGGCGGTGCGATAGCCTTCCGAGCCGACCGGCTTGACGGTCCAGGCGTTGACCGCCTGATCCAGGGCCCGCAGCTTCTTGTCGCCGACCTCGGCCAGCTTGCCGGCCAGGCCCTCGCGGGCGCAAATGACCTCGGCCAGACGGCGCGGGATGATGTGGCCCAGGGCCGTATGCACCGCCTGCTTGCCGTTTTCGGTCTTGGCCGCCAGCATCCGGGCGGAGACGTCTTCGCTCGGCGCCATGTTGACGGTGATGGCTTCGCCCTCGCGCCAGTAGGAGCTGATCTGGAGGATCGACGGGCCGGATAGGCCCCGGTGCGTGAACAGCATGGCTTCGGTAAAGGAGACGTCCTTGAGCCGCTCGCCTTTCGGGTTGGTGGGGGTCGTCTTGACGACGGCGTCGACGGCCACGCCCGCCAGCGGGACCAGCTGCTCCAGCAGGGTCGGCTCGAAGGTCAGGGGGACGAGCGCTGGCCGCGTCTCGGTCAGCCGCAGGTCGAACTGGCGCGCGACGTCGTAGCCCCAGCCGGTCGCGCCCATCTTGGGGATGGACTTGCCGCCGGTGGCCACCACCAGCGAGGCCGCCGAGACGCGGGTTCCGTCGTCCAGCGCGACTTCGAACCGGTCGCCGCTGCGGGCGATGGAGGTGACGCCGAGGCCCAGCGACAGGGTCACGCCCGCCGCCTTCATCTCGTCCGTCAGCATGCGGATGATCTGTTTGGCGCTGTCGTCGCAAAACAGCTGGCCCAGGGTCTTTTCGTGCCAGGCGATGCCATGGCGCTCGACCATCTTGAGGAAGTCGTGCTGGGTGAACCGCTTCAGCGCCGACAGGGCGAAGCGCGGGTTCTCGCTCAGGAAATTCGCCCCGCTGGTCCCCAGATTGGTGAAGTTGCAGCGTCCCCCGCCCGAGATGCGGATCTTCTCGCCCGGCGCGCGGGCGTGGTCGATGACGCGCACGCGGCGACCGCGCTTGCCCGCCTCGATGGCGCACATCATGCCGGCCGCGCCGGCGCCGACGATCAGGACGTCGAGATCTGAAGACTTCATCGTCCCGCCCTAGCAGGCGCGGGCGTGGGATGCGACCTTGGAAGCCCCTGCTAGAGACCTTGGGCGCTGTCGTGGATGTCGGGAGGGGGTGAGGCTCATGCTGCCGGAAACCAAAGCCCGTCGTCTGGAAAAGGGGAGGGGGCGTGGCCGCCCCCTCCCGCCCCATCAGAAGCTGTAGTCCAGCTGGACCCAGGTCTGACGGCCGTAGATGTCGTACCAGCCGATCGAATAGTTCGGCCAGCCGCCGGTGCGGTCCTCGGGATAGCGGTCGGCGATGTTGTTCATGATCACCGAGACCGAGGCCTTGTCGTTGACGCGATAGCGAACGCTGGCGTTGAACACGGCGTAGGGATCGCGTTCCGAGGCATAGTCATTGGTCGGAATGGTCCCGTAGCGGACGCCGTAGAGGGTGGTCGTCCACGGTCCCGCCTCCCAGGTGACGCTGCCCGACATGCGGTCGCGCCAGTCCGACTGACGCGACAGGTCGCGCAGATAGTCGAAGGTCGGATCGCCCTCGAACTGCTGGTATTCGTGTTCCAGCACCTTGGTGTAGGTCAGGCTGCCGCTCAGCCGTCCGTAACGCTCGAAGTCGTGGCGGGCGTTGACGGTGGCGTCGAAGCCGCGCGTCGTCTCGCTGGCCGCGTTGATCGGGTTGACCGTGATGCGCGTGACCTGGTTCGGGTTGATCGCCGCGCTGGCCGGATTGCGCGCCACCCGCCCGACGTAGTTCAGGCAAAGGGCCGAGGTCGGATCGACCGTGCCGCCGCTGGGCGTGCGGCCGATGCGGCAGTCCGCCTCTGTGCGCAGGATGATGTCCTCGCTCAGCGACGTCACCTGCTGGCTGATCTCCAGATCATAATAGTCGAACTGGATGTCGAAGGCCTTGCTGGGCGTCCAGACGAAGCCGGCGGTGAAGGACTTGCCCTTCTCCGGCTGCAACTCGGCGTTGCCGCCGCGCGTGAAGTCCATGTTGTACTGGATGTCGCAGCTGGAATAGTCCTGCCCCTCCAGACGGCACTGATAATAGTCCGTCACGCCGGGATAGTAGCCGCGCGTCTCCGTGGCGAAGATGTAGTTCATGTCCGGGGCGCGGAAGCTAGTCGAGTAGCTGGAGCGCAGCATCAGGCTGGGGATCGGACGGTACTGCAGGCCCAGGCTGTAGGTCGGGCTGTCCACCGACTCGCCGCGGTATTCGTAGCGGTCATAACGACCGGCGACGGTGGCGGTCAGCTGCTCCAGGATCGGCACGCGCAGTTCCAGACCTGCGGCCTGACGCTTGCGGTCGCCGCCCGAGGGCTGCGACCCCGCGACGTTCCAGGCGACGCCGTTGTTGAGGCGCGCGTCGGGCTGGTTCCTGTAGCCCTGCTCGCCGATCTCGACCACGGCGGCGGCCTGCAAAGCCCCTGCCGGAAGCTGCCACAGATCGCCGTCGACCGAGAGGGTGAAGTCCTGCAGCCAGGAGGTGTTGTGGTCGGTGAAGCGGTCGGCCACGGCGCCGAACTCGCCCGGCGTCAGGGGCGTGTAGAGGCGATTGGCGGCGGGGGCGTAGACCGGCTGGGTCGTGCCGGCCACGTCGCGCACGCCCTGCCGGGCGCCCAGGAACAGGTCGTCGATCCTGGTCAGCAGGCGCACACGGCTCTGGTCGCTGACGTATTCCGAGCGGTTGAAGGCGGCTTCATAGCGCCAGTCGCCAATGTGGCCGCGCACGCCCAGGACCGCGTTCCAGTTCTCCTCGTCGTAGCGGTTGCCGACGCCGAAGGCGCCGCCGGTCTCCTCGGGCGTCAGCACCCGGTTCCAGGTCTCCAGCCGCCCAGCCGTGTCGTTCCAGAAGGTCTTGTTCCAGCTCAGCGAGCGCACGACGTTGTCGACCTGGGTCTTGCCGTACAGGAACTCGCCGAACACCTCGGTGTCGTCGTTCAGGTGATAGGTCAGGCCCAGATAGGCGTTGCCCGACTCCTTCTGCGTCTGAATCGTGCGGGTGCTGTAGAAGGCGTCGCTGCCGCAATAGGAGCCGCCGCTGGCCGCGACCACGCGCTCGACCGTGCCGCCCTGCAAGCCGCCCAGGCCCTCGCACAGGCCGGCGGGCGGATCATAATAGGCGCGGGTGATCGGGTTGCGGTTCGAGAACAGGGCCGGCGGAACCGCGCCCGGCTCGGCGTAGCGGGTGTAGGATTGGCTGATCTCCCGGTCGCCCCAGAAGATGGCGTCGCGCTGGCTGTATTCCAGGCTGCCGACCACATCCAGACGGTCCCAGCTGCGACCGCCCGACAACTGGGCGCGCCAGTTTTCGCCGCCGCCCTGTTCGGTGCCGCCATAGCGCAGCGAGGCGTCGAAGCCATCGGTCTTCTGCTTCAGCTTGATGTTGACCACCCCGGCGATGGCGTCCGAACCATAGATGGCGCCGGCGCCCCCTGTCAGGACCTCGATCCGGTCGACCACGGCGTTGGGCAGGTTGGCCAGGTTCACCGCATTGACTGAGCCGTTGTAGGCCGACGGATACTCCGCCACCCGCCGCCCATTCAGCAGCACCAGGGTGTGATTGGGGCCGAGGCCGCGCAGGGAGATGACGTTGGCCGCCGGGGTGAAGGTGGCGCCGAAGTCCTCGCCCTGGACCGAGCCGGTGTTCTGGGTCGCCTGGCTCAGGGCGTCGAAGACGCTGCGGAAGCCGCGCGTGTCGATGGCCTCGCCGGTCAGGACCGAGACGGGGGCGACGCCCTCCAGATCGACGCGGCGGATGCGCGAGCCGGTGACGACGATCTCATCCACCGTGGCGACGGCTTCGGGCTCGGGGGTCTCCGGCTGGATGGCGGCGGATTTGGCGAAGGCGGGGGCGGCCGCCGTCAGGGCGATGGCGGCGACCGACAGTCGCAGCAGACTCTTTTTCACAACTGAACCTTGTTCTTGGAGTGATGTTCCAATGAGTCAAGGTTTAGGCGAAATTTTCACCCCGAACAGCCATGATCGCTGCGCGTTTCTTTTAGAAGTTTGCAGCGATCAGAGAGAAACGCTCAACGCTGATCAGTGCGCCTGGTCCCAGTTGGCGGCGGCCTTGGCCTCGACCACCAGAGGCACGCTGAGGGCCACGGCGGGGTCGGCGGCGCCTTCCATGATCTTGCGCACCACGACCAGGGCGCGCTCGGCCTCGGCCTCGGGGGCCTCGAAGATCAGTTCGTCGTGGACCTGCAGCAGCATGCGGGTCTTCAGCCCGGCCTCGGCCAGGGCGGCGGGCATGCGGATCATGGCGCGGCGGATGATGTCGGCGGCGGCGCCCTGGATCGGGGCGTTGATGGCGGCGCGCTCGCCGAACTGACGCTCGGCGCCCGACTTGGAATGGATGGCCGGAATGTGGATGCGGCGACCGAAGACGGTGGTGACGAAGCCGTGCTCCTTCACGAAGGTCTTGGTCTTGTCCATGTAGGCGCGGATGCCGGGGAAGCGCTCGAAATAGGTCTTGATGTAGGCCGCCGCCTCGCCCTGATCGATGCCCAGCTGGGCGGCCAGACCGAAGGCCGAGATGCCGTAGACGATGCCGAAATTGATGGCCTTGGCGCGACGGCGGGTCTCGCTGGGCATGCCCTCGACCGGCACGCCGAACATCTCGGACGCCGTGGCGGCGTGAATGTCGAGGCCCGCCTTGAAGGCGCGCTTCAGCTCGGGGATGTCGCCGATATGGGCCAGCAGCCGCAGCTCGATCTGGCTGTAGTCGGCGCTGATCAACACATGGCCCGGCGAGGCGATGAAGGCCTGACGGATCAGGCGGCCGGTCTCGGTGCGGATCGGGATGTTCTGCAGGTTGGGATCGCTGGAGGCCAGACGCCCCGTCGTCGCCGCCGCCAGCTGATAGGAGGTATGCACCCGGTGCGTCGTCGGGTCCGAGGCCGCGACCAGGGCATCGGTATAGGTGCCCTTCAGCTTCGACAGCTGACGCCAGTCGAGGATGGCGCGCGGCAGGTCGTGGGTCAGGGCCAGTTCTTCCAGCACGCTGGCCTCGGTGCCCCACTGGCCGCTGGCGGTCTTCTTCCCGCCGGGCAGGTTCATCTCGCCAAATAGAATTTCGCCGATCTGGCGCGGACTGCCGACGTTGAAGGGACGGCCCGCCAACTTGTGCGCCTGCTCCTCCAGCTCGGCCATGCGCTGGCCGAAGGTCGAGGACAGCGAGCGCAGACGGTCGGGATCGACCCTCACCCCGTTCAGTTCCATGTCGGCCAGAACGGCAGGCATGCCGCGCTCCAGCGTCTCATAGACGGTGGTCAGGCGCTCGGTCGCCAGACGCGGCTTCAGCAGCCTGTAGAGCCGCAGGGTCACGTCCGCGTCCTCGGCGGCGTAGCAGGTCGCCGGCTTCAGCTCGACGTGCTTGAAGCTCTTCTGGCTCTTGCCTGTGCCCGCCACGCTCTTGAACGGGATGGTCTCGTGGCCGAGGTGCAGGCGCGCCAAGTCGTCCATGCCGTGGCCGTGCAGCCCGCCTTCGAGGACGTAGCTGATCAGCATGGTGTCTTCGATCGGGGACACGCGGATGCCGCGCCGGGCCATGACGGCGAGGTCGTATTTGATGTTCTGGCCGACCTTCAGCACCGCCGGGTCTTCCAGCAGGGTCTTGAGCCGTTCCAGCGCGGTGGGCTTGTCGATCTGGGTCAGCGGCTCGCGAACCTCGCCCTGGGCTGGTTCCAGACCGAAGTCGAAGCCGCCGCTCAACGAGGCGTCGCCGCTCGGCTCATGGTCGTGGGTCAGTGGAATATAGCAGGCCTCGTTCGGGCCGACTGCAATGGAGACGCCGCACAGGCCCGCATGGGTGGCCGACAGGGCGTCGGTCTCGGTGTCGAAGCCGATGACCCCGGCGGCGCGGGCGCGGGCGATCCAGCGGTCCAGATCCTCCAGCGTCTGCACGCACTCATACTTGTCGCGGTCGAAGTCGTGGACCTGATCCGGCGTCGCGACCTCGGTCTGACCATAGCGCGGCGTGGCGACCGGGGCCGAGGGCTGACGCGCAAAGGCCGAGCCCTCCTTTTGCGGCGCCTTGCCGTCGCCGACGCGGCGCAGCAGCGAGCGGAACTCCATCCGCTCCAGAAACTCGGACAGCACCGCGGGGTCGGGATCGCGGATCAGGAAGTCGTCGACGGGCTCGGGCGCCGGGGCGTCGCAGGTCAGCCTGACCAGCTCGCGCGACAGGCGGATCTGATCGGCGAAGGCGATCAGGGTCTCGCGGCGCTTGGGCTGCTTGATCTCGCCCGCGCGGGCCAGCAGGGTGTCGAGGTCGCCGTATTCGTGGATCAGCTGGGCCGCCGTCTTGGGCCCGATACCGGGGGCGCCGGGAACGTTGTCGACGCTGTCGCCGATCAGGGCCTGGACCTCGACCACCTTGTCGGGGGTGACGCCGAACTTCTCGAACACGGCCTCTTCGTCCAGCCGTTTGTCCTTCATCGGGTCGTACATGACGACGCCGTCGCCGATCAGCTGCATCAGGTCCTTGTCGGAGCTGACGATCACCGCCTCGCCGCCCATGTCGCGGACCTTGCAGGCATAGGTGGCGATCAGGTCGTCGGCCTCATAGCCGGCCAGTTCGACGCCGTGGACGCCGAAGGCGGCCGTCGCCTCACGCACCAGGGGGAACTGCGGCACCAGATCCTCGGGCGCCGGCGGACGGTGGGCCTTGTATTGATCGTAGAGGGTGTTGCGGAAGGTCTTTTCCGAGTGGTCGAAGACGGCGACCAGATGGGTCGGGCCGTCCTCACCCTTCATGTCGCGGATCAGCTTCCACAACATGTTGCAGTAGCCCTGCACCGCGCCGACGGGCAGGCCGTCCGACTTTCGGGTGAGGGGCGGCAGGGCGTGATAGGCGCGGAAGATATAGGCCGAGGCGTCGATCAGCCACAGCCGGGGCGGCGGTCCGTCCTGGCTCAGGGGGCGGGCGGCGGATTCGATGGGCGCGTCGGTCATGGCGCGAACATAGGGGGCACGAGGCCCCCCGTCATCCGGCCATGTGATTGATTACGGCTGCCAGCCGCCCGGCGTCTCGGGAACGACGTCGTCGCCCTCGACGACGATCTCGCCGCGGGTCTGGCGGACCTCGGCCCAGGCGGCGCGCAACAGCTCGGTCACGCCCTCGCCGGACACGCCCGACACCAGGAAGGGCGTCTTGCCCGAGGCTTCCTTCAGGGCGGCGACCTTTTCCTCGCGCTCCTCGGGCGACAGGGCGTCGACCTTGTTCAGCGCCAGCAGTTCGACCTTGTCGGCCAGGCCTTCGCCGTAGGCGTCCAGCTCGCCGCGAATGATGCGGTAGGCCTCAGCCACGTCTTCCTGCGTGCCGTCGATCAGGTGGATCAGGCTGGCCGAACGCTCGACGTGACCCAGGAAGCGGGTGCCCAGGCCTGCGCCCTCGTGCGCGCCCTCGATCAGGCCGGGGATGTCGGCGATGACGAAGCGTTCGGACGGGCTCAGGTCCACCACGCCGAGGTTGGGCGTGAGGGTGGTGAAGGGATAGTCCGCCACCTTGGGCTTGGCCGCCGAAACCGCCGCCAGGAAGGTCGACTTGCCGGCGTTGGGCAGGCCGCCCAGACCGATGTCGGCGATCAGCTTCAAGCGCAGCCAGACCCAGCGCTCCTGGAACTCCTGGCCGGGGTTGGCGTAGGCGGGCGCCTGATTGGTCGGGCCCTTGAAGCGGGTGTTGCCCCAGCCGCCGTTGCCGCCGCTCAACAGCTTCACCTTCTGACCTGGCTTGTCCATGTCGAGCAGGACGGTTTCCTTGTCCTCGTCCAGCACCTGGGTGCCGACCGGAACGCGCAGGACCACGTCGTCGCCCTTGCCGCCGTGCATCTGGCGGCCCTGGCCGTGATGGCCGGTCTGGGCCTTGAAATGCTGCTGGTAGCGATAGTCGATCAGGGTGTTCAGGCCTTCGACCGCCTCGACCCAGACGTCGCCGCCCTTGCCGCCGTCGCCGCCGTCAGGTCCGCCGTTGGGAATGAACTTTTCACGTCGGAACGAGACGGCGCCGGCGCCGCCGGCGCCCGAGCGAATGTAGATCTTGGCCTGGTCGAGGAACTTCATGAGCGCCTTATGACCGAAGAGAGCGGCGATTTACAGGCCGCCCCTCCATCAACGCGTTTCAAAGGCGAAGCTGAAGGTGCGATGGCCGTTGGTGGTCGCTTCTGCTCGGGCCGTGCGCATGGCGCGCAGGGCTTCGATGCCGAAGCCGTAGCCGACGGGAGCTTCCGCCACGATGACGCAATTCGTCGGCGTGCCGGCCGCGAAGTCGCAGCGAAGCGTGGCGCTGCCGCTTACATTGGCCTGAAGCGCCTTGCCGGGCATCTCGAGGCCGGGGGATCGGGTCCAGCGGATCGGCGCTACTTCTGCTGGCGGAGGAGCGGGCGTCGCAGGGACCCCGACCTCTTGTGCGGCCAGGGCTGCCATGAACGCGATCAGAAGCATCTGGAATCCTGTCGAAGCCAACCTGGCGGACGGTCAGGGATTCGCCGGTTCAGCGCAAGCGGCCTCTTATCCGCGCGCCCAGACGCCGAAGGGGTCGCTCCATGGCAGACCCAGGGCCTCGGCGACGGCGGGATAGGTGATCTCGCCCTTCAGCACGTTCAGGCCGCGCGCCAGATGCGGGTCCTGCTTCAGGGCCGCCAGACCCTTGTCCGCCAGGGCCAGGCCGAAGGGCAGGGTGGCGTTGGTCAGGGCCTCGGAACTGGTGCGCGGCGCGGCGCCGGGCATGTTGGCGACGCAGTAGTGGACCACGCCGTCGACGACATAGGTGGGGTCTTCGTGGGTGGTCGGTCGGGAGGTTTCGAAGCAGCCGCCCTGATCGATGGCCACGTCGATCAGGACGCTGCCGGGCTTCATGGATTTCAGCTGATCGCGGCGGACCAGGGTGGGAGCCTCGGCGCCGGGGACCAGGACCGCCCCGATCACCACGTCGGCCTTGACCAGTTCCTCCTCGATGGCCCCGATGGAGGAATAGCGGGTGATGACCCGGCCGCCGGTCAATTCGTCGATCTCGCGCATCCGGGGGATGGACCGTTCCAGCACGACCACCTCGGCGCCCAGGCCCATGGCCATGCGCGCGGCGTTCAGCCCCACGACCCCGCCGCCCAACACCAGCACCCGCGCAGGGGCCACGCCCGGCACGCCGCAGAACAGCAGCCCCATGCCGCCGTTGTGCTTCAACAGGGTCTCGGCGGCGGAGAAGACGGCGATGCGCCCGGCCACCTCCGACATGGGCGCCAGCAGTGGCAGGCCGCCGTTCCTGTCGGTCACCGTCTCATAGGCGATGGCGGCGCATTTGGAGGCCAGCAGGCCCTTGGTCTGCTCGGGATCGGGGGCCAGGTGCAGATAGGTGAAGAGGATGTGGTCTTCGCGCAGCCGCGCCCATTCGACGGGTTGCGGTTCCTTGACCTTCACGATCATGTCGCTGTCGTTGAAGACGGTTTCGGCGTCGGCGACGATGGTGGCGCCCGCCTTGACGTAGTCGGCGTCGGTAAAGCCCGCGCCCAGCCCGGCGCCGGTCTCGATGCGGATCTCATGGCCGTGGGCGATATATTCGCGCGCGGCGGTCGGGGTCAGGCCCACGCGATGTTCGTTGGTCTTGATTTCGCGCGGTACGCCGACACGCATGGGTCTGGTTCCTGATCCGTCCGCGCTGTGGCGGGTGCGGCGACGCTAAACCGGCGCCGGGGATGCCGCTAGACGAAACTGATGAAATCCGGACATAAAAAACCCTCGCAGCCCGGTGGGCGGCGAGGGTTCGGCATGGTTCTAGTTCTTGACGTCCTTGGCGGCGTCTTCAACAGCCCGGCCGGCGGCCTGGGTGTCCTTGCCGGCGCCGGCGACGGTGTTGCAGGCGGCGGTGGTCAGAAGGGCGGCGGCGGCGGCGAGTACGAACAGTTTGCGCATGGTCAGTTCCTGTAAAGGGTGGGCGCAGGCGGCGCCCTCGACCTATCAACGCCACGGTAGGCGGGGGGTTCCTGCCAAGCTGTCGCGGGTCAGGCCCGGGAATGGGGCGTGGAATGGCCGGCCGGGGAGGCTTCGGGCGTCGGGAAGGTCAGGCGGGCGATGGAGCCGCCGCCGGGCGCTTCGATCATTTCGGCCTGACCGCGCAACTGTTTGGCGAAGGCCCCCATCAGCGTGCGGCCCACGCCGGCGGTGTCGCGGTCGGCCATGCCGGGGCCGTCGTCCTGGACCTCAAGGACGCTCGTGTCGCCCATGACCTTGAAGCGGACCCTGAGGTCGCCGCCGCGCGCGGCGAAGGCGTGCTTCTGGGCGTTGGAAACAGCCTCGACCAGCCACAGGGCCACGGGGGCCAGCCGGTCCGGGTCGATGATGATGGCGTCGGCCTCGACCGAACTGGTCACCAGGGGGCCGCGCATGGCCTCGCCCGCGATCAGCTGTCCCACCAGTTCGGTCAGGAAGGTGCGCGAGTCCGCCTCGCGGATGTCCTCGCTCTGGTAGAGGGTGCGGTAGATCAGGGCCAGGGCCGTGATCCGCTGGCGCGTGTCGCCCAGGGCCGAGCGCGCAGCCGGGTCCGTCACCGCCCTCTGCTGCATCGACAGCAGGGACGAGATGATCTGCAGATTGTTCTTCACCCGGTGGTGGATCTCGCGCATCAGCGCGTCCTTCTCGTCCAGCGAGTCGAGCAGGGCCTTGTCGCGGGTCGTGATGCTGTCTCCGAGCGCGCCCAGGGTGCGGGCCAGGGAGCGGATCTCGGCGGGGGCGTGTTCGGCCTGGACCGGGCGCACCGAGAACCGTCCGCGCGCATAGATGGCGGCCACCCGCTCCAGATAGACCAGCCAGCGGATGACGATCCGTTCCGACAGCAGCATGACCGCCAGGAAGGCGACCAGCCAGGCGGCGAGCGGGAGGAGGAAGGAGCCGATCGGGTTCAGCCGCGCCCAGGACAGCAGACCGGACGCCGGGGCCGACAGCAGGACGTAGAGGTCGCGTCCGGCCAGGGCGGTGCCGGCATAGACGTGCTTTCGCCCCTCCGCGTCGCGGGCCTCGAACAAGGCACCCTGGCCTTGTCGCGCCTCCCTGACCCAGGTCGAATTCGAGCCGTCGATGGCGAAGGCGGTGGGATCGGTGGAGATCAGGATGCGACCGTCGGCGTCGGTCAGCGCCGACTGGGCGCCGGACGGCAGGGCGGGATCGTGAATGTCGGGCTGCAGGGCGGCCAAGGGGATCACGGCTGCGATCGCACCCTGGAACGCGCCCAGGGGGCGTTCGGAACGGACGGCGACGATCAGCGAGCCGGGCGCACCGGGGGCGCGCGCCATGACCACGTCCTCACCGTTCTTCAGGCGTTGATACCAGTCCTGGGTGCGAACATCGCTGGGGACGGCCATGCCGGCCGAGGCGTCGTCGCTGGGCCGCGAGGCGCAGACCGGCTCGCCCGTGGCGCTGTAGCGTTGCAGCGCCGACAGGGAGTCCAGCCGCGACACCAGAGCCGTCAGCCGAGGCTCGCAATAGAAGCCTGCGCCTTCAGGCGCCAGCGCCTGTAGCAGGACGACGGCGCCTTCGATCCGGGCCTTGGCGTCGGCGGCGCTGCGTTCGGCGGCCAGTTGCAGATCGACGCGGCGATCCTCGGTCTGGCGATGGAACTCGGCCTGGGTCTGGATGGCGCTGAGGGCGAGGATGGGCAGCAGGGCCGCCGCCATGGCCATCCCCATCCGGAAGCGGATGCCTTGTACGCTCGGGCGGCCGAGCTTGCGCGCCCATGGGCGGCCGAACCGCACCATACGTCAGCCTTGCCTGGCGCCGCTCAGGCGGTCAGCGTCGGCCAAAATCGAGCGCATGGCGTCGCCCGCCGCCTTGCCGTCGCGTCCGTAGCCGCCACGCTCCAGCGTGGCCGCCAGGGCCTTGCGGGCCCGAGAGACACGACTTTTCACCGTGCCCACGGCGCACTGGCAGATTTCAGCGGCTTCTTCGTAGGCGAAGCCGCCCGCGCCGACCAGGATCAGGGCTTCGCGCTGTTCCTCGGGCAGGGTCTTCAGGGCTTGACGCAGTTCGTCCAGGGCCACGGGCGCCTCAGGGTCGTCGACCGCCACCAGGGTCCGCTCGGCGGCTTCCTGATCGAGCTGGGTCTGGCGCCAGGACCGGCGTTTTTCCGAATAGAACTGGTTGCGCAGGATCATGAAGGTCCAGGCCTTCATGTTGGTGCCCATCTGATAGCTGGCCCGGGCGTCCCAGGCCTTCATCATGGCTTCCTGAGCCAGGTCGTCGGCTGCGGTGGGATCGCCCGTCAGGGTGCGTGCAAAGGCGCGCAGATGCGGGATCAGCGTCACCAGCTCCTTCTTGAAGCCGGCGTCATCGGCGGAGGCGGGCTTAGGCGGCGCGCTGGAGATGCTCACTGACCCTCCTTGGTCGACGACCGCTCGTCGGCCCGTCGCAGGATGTCCAGGAATTCGTCGGGAACGGGCTCGTTCACCACCTGATCGAACATGTGGCGCAGCTTCACGCCGATGGCCTGCTGGCGCAGGCGCACTTCTTCCAGACCCTGGTCCCTTGACGCTGGTGCGTCAGGACGCGGGTTGGTTTCCTTAGAGTTTATCATGGATTTCCGGCCGCCACCCAAGCCTAGAGGAGTCGTTCATGGAAGCCGAAAACGCCGCTTCTCTCCAAGAGTTCCTAGGCCTGTGCGTTTTTATGCTCAAGCTTCTGTTTCGGACGTGGAACCGTTGCCCCCTAGACACGTTCTGACAGACTGGCGCGTCCCCGCATCGGAGACGCCGACTGTCGGGGAATATGTATGAGTCTACTGGCCAGACTGGCGCCGCATCTGCCCTACGTCCGCCGCTATGCGCGCGCGTTGACGGGCGACCAGATCACGGGCGACAACTATGTGCGCGTCGCGCTGGAGGCGTTGGCCGCCGGCGAGCGGCAGCTGCCGGCGGAAATGACGCCGCGCGTCGCCCTTTATCATGTCTTCCACGCCATCTGGTCGTCCACCGGCGCCCAGCTTGAGGACGGCAGCGGCATGGAGGCCGGCGACGACGCCTCGCGCCGGTTGATGCGGATTGCGCCGCGCTCGCGCCAGGCCTTCCTGCTGACGGCCCTGGAAGGCTTCACGCCGTCCGAAGCGGCGCAGATCCTCAGCGTCGATCCGCGCACGGTCGAGCGACTGATCGCTGAGGCCCAGACCGACATCGACGCCGAACTGGCCACCGATGTCCTGATCATCGAGGACGAGGCCATCATCTCGGCTGATATCGAAAGCCTGGTGAAGGAACTGGGCCACCGCGTCACCGGAACCGCCACCACCCACGATGAGGCGGTGGACGCCGTGACGCGTCACCGTCCGGGTCTGGTGCTGGCTGATATCCAGTTGGCCGACGGCTCGTCGGGCATCGACGCCGTCAAGGACATCCTGAAACGCTTCGATGTGCCGGTCATCTTCATCACCGCCTTCCCCGAGCGACTGCTGACGGGCGAGCGGCCTGAGCCGACCTTCCTGATCACCAAGCCCTTCCAGCCGGAAACGGTGAAGGCGGCGATCAGCCAGGCGCTGTTCTTCCATCCGTCGCGACAGAAGCAGGCCGCCTGACGTTCTGACGAAGCAGATTGAAAGGCCCCGACGGTTGCGCCGTCGGGGCCTTTTTATTTCCGGGTCAGGCGGCGGGGGGCGCCGACGTCGGGGATGGCGTCGGGGGCGGGGCGTCAAAGGGAGCGACGTCCTCGCGCGTGCCGCCCGCATCTTGATTGACGGTCTGGAAGCCGCCGTTGCTGAGCAGCCACATGCCCAGCAGAAGGACGGCCGCCGCCCCGCCCGACACGATCAGCAGCCAAAGGATGCGTTTCCCGCCCCGGCCCTGACGAACGTACTGGGCCTCGATCGGCGCATGGTGCTCGACGGCGTCGGCGGAATGAGAGTGGGGATCCTGATGGGTCATCGCGTTCTCCGGTCTGGCCTGTTCCGCGGGCTTCCTCTTACGGTCTAGCAACGCGGCGGAGCCTGCCGTCGTTCCGGGCGATGAAGGGGGCGGCCTGTCGAGCGATAAACTTCGGGGGGCGAGGGAACCGGTTTGAGATGCCGTGGTTATGGAAGTGCGGAGGCGACAGAGCCCCCCCGACTTGACCGGTTCGCCGGTCGGTCGCCTCCGCTCCTCATTCTCGATGATGCCACCTTAGAGCGGACCCCACACGGTCCGCTTTTTCTTTGGCTGCCCCTCGACAGCGGCAGCGCATCCACGCCTAATGAGTTCTCAAAGAAAACGCATTGGAGACGCGCCATGAGCCTTCGCAATCGTCAGTGGGTTCTTCGCCAGAGGCCCCAGGGCCTGATCCAGGACGGCGATCTGGAATTGATCGAAACGCCCGTGCCGGACCTGAAGGACGCCGAGGTTCTGGTCCGCACCATCTATCTGTCGCTGGACCCGACCAACCGCACCTGGATGAACGACAGCCAGGGCTATCTGCCGCCCGTCGGCCTGGGCGAGGTCATGCGCGGCCTGACCCTGGGCGTGGTTGAACAGTCGAAGTCCGAGCGCTTCAAGGCGGGCGACATCGTCACCCCTCTGTCGGGCGGCTGGGCCGACTATGTGGTGGTGCATGAACAGGGGTTGCGCCCTGTGCACCGGGCGCCCGGCATGCCGCTGACCGCCAATCTGTCGGTGCTGGGGATGACCGGGCTGACCGCCTATTTCGGCGTGACCGACGTTCTGAAGGCCAAGGCGGGCGAGACCCTGGTGATCTCGGCGGCGGCGGGGGCGGTCGGCTCCATCGCCGGTCAGGTCGCCAAGCAGCGCGGCGCGCACGTCATCGGCATCGCCGGCGGACCTGAGAAATGCCGCTGGCTGACCGAGGACCTCGGCTTCGACGCCGCCATCGACTACAAGAACGAGGACGTGGGCGAGGCCCTGGATCGTCTGGCCCCTAACGGCGTCGACCTGAATTTCGAAAACGTCGGCGGCGACATCATGATCGCGGTGTGGAACCGGCTGAACGTCCATGCCCGCATGGCCGTCTGCGGCCTGATCTCGTCCTACAACGCGACGCGGATGCCGCCCTCGCCGAACTTCAGCCGCATCATCACCCATCGCCTGAACGTCCAGGGCTTCCTGGTGCTGGACTACGCCCCGCGCGCCCGGGAGATGGTCGAGGAGATGGGCCCCTGGCTGGCCGATGGCCGGATCAAGTGGAAGGTCCACGTCGATGACGGTCTGGAAGGGGCGGTCACCTCCTTGAACCGCTTGTTCACCGGCGACCATGACGGCAAGCTGCTGGTCCGGGTGTCGGAAGAGCCCGCCGCCTGAGGAGGCCTGACGGGATGACCGAACCGCTGCACGTCCATTTCGAGGACCTCGAGGTCGGCCAGGTCATTCCCCTGGGCGCCTGCGCGGTGGACGGGGGCGCGATGGATGTCTTCGTCGAACGGTTCGCGCCGGGCTGGGACGTCGCTTACGGCGCGCCCGACGCCCTGGTCTATGCCCTGTGGAGCCGACTGTCGGCCGAGAAGGCCGGACATTGGGCGGGGACCAAGACCCTGGCGGTCGATGGTCTGCGTTTCATGCGCAACCCGCCGCCCGGGGAACTTCTGCGCGGGCGGCTGACCATCATGGGCAAGGACCCGGTCGGCGACGACAAGGGCATCGTCATCGCCCAGCAGGACCTGCTGGACGAAGCGGGGCGGCTGGTCTTTTCCTGCCTGACCCGCGCCCTGGTCGCGCGACGCTAGACAGAAAAACGCCCCGCCAGTTTTCTGACGGGGCGTTTCCATTTTTTGTATTTTCAACGGGCCTCAAGCAGCGCGCTAGCGCGGTAGGCCCTTAAAGAAAGCCTATCAGGCGTTGGCGGCGACCGGCGTTTCAGCGGCGGCGCGGGCGAAGGCCATGGCGATCAGGCGGTCCCAGCCCAGCAGCGACACCAGGTGGGCGTAGATCTGGCCCAGGGCGCCGTTGTCGCGCAGTTCGACCAGCTTCTCGGCCGGCAGAGCCTTCAGCTTGTCTTCCGAGACGGCGAAGTACTCGGCCAGCTTCTGCACTTCGCCAGGCGTGCCGTCGGCGTTGCGTGGCGTGAAGTTGGCCTCGCGCGTTTCGAACAGGTCCAGGTCGGTCAGCAGCTTGACGAAGGATTCCGTACGCAGCCGCTCCTGCTCGAAGTTGTTGCAGAACTCCATCGCATTGTTGACGTAGGCGCTGGGCTGCTCGCCCTCGAAGAGGGGGATTTCGGCGTTTTCGCTGACGAAGGCCGCGCCGCGGTCGATGCACAGGATCATGCGGTTCTGCGTGTCGTCATTGGCGAAGACGAACGGATAGCGGCGGACATAGGCCGGGATATAGGCGTCGGCGCGGAAGTCGCCGTTGTCGATGAACAGGTTGTCGTTCTGGCGCAGGCCCATGGCCACGACAGGCTGTTTCAGGTCGCCGACGAAGATGATCGGGTAGGACAGGGCGGCGGGCGCGAACTCGGTCACGGTCAGCGGCACGATATTGGTCTGGGCGACGAAGGCGTAGGGCTTGTCGGCCGGCGTCACGCCCAGCTTGCCATGGGCCTCGAACGAGATCGGCTCCGGCTGGGTGTAAAACAGGACGTTGCCGGACAGGGGGCCGGACGCTTGGGACGTGGTGTCGGTCATGGTGTGTCGGATCGGCTCTGAACAGAAAGGTCGAGCCTTCTAGCCTATGGTCGGGCATGCCGCAAACGCGATGGTTCGGCGAACCCTGGGCGACGAGGTCGCGCCCATGCGGCGCCGGGGCTGGTTGCGATGCGGCCTGCGACCCCTTAGCTGTGGGGCATGGGCGTTGCTTGCGATCATGACCATGCCGACAGCCGACCCGGCGCCGCCGAGGTCGAAGAGGCCATAGTATCGGTAGAGGCGCGCTGCGCCGCCGAGGGTGAACGCATGACCGCGCCGCGCCGCCGGGTGCTCGAGCTGCTGCTGGCGGCGGGCGAACCGGTCAAGGCCTATGACCTGATTGCGCGCTATGGTCTGGACGGACAGGCGGCCAAGCCGCCGACGGTCTATCGCGCCCTCGAATTCCTGGAGCGGAGGGGCGTGGTGCACCGCATCGCCTCCATCAGCGCCTATGTGGCCTGCACCGCCGTGGCCGGGGACGCCCCCGCCCACGCCGCCGCCTTCCTGATCTGCGACTGCTGCGGCGCGACGGAAGAGGTCGCCGTGGCGGGGGGCGACGCCTTCGCCGATGCGGCGTCGGCCGCCGGCTATGCGATTGAGCGCACCACGATCGAGGGCCACGGTCGATGCCCCGCCTGCCGCGTGGCGGCCTGATCGAGATGGACGCCCTGGCCTTGTCGGCGCCGCGGCGTCTGAATGTCCCTATCGATAACCGCTGGGGCGGCGGCGAGATGGCGGTGCTGGATTTCGGCGATCCGGCCCGGCCTGTCGATCTGATCTTCGCTCACGCCAATGGTTTCAACGCCTATGCCTATCGCTCGCTTTTGCAGCCCTTGTCGGGCGCTCTGCGCATCTGGGCTCCTGACCTGCGCGGACATGGTCGAAGCCGGCTGCCGGCGCGGCCGGAGGGGCGCCGCAGTTGGAAAGACCATCGCGACGACCTGATCGCCCTGCTCGACGCCGTCGACGGCCCCTCGGTGGCCCTGGCCGGCCACTCCATCGGCGGGACCAGCGGTCTTCTGGCGGCGGCGGAGCGACCCGAGAGGGTGTCGCGCCTGCTGTTGCTGGACCCGGTGATCTGGCGACGCGAAATGGTGGTGATGATGAACCTGCCGCTGGTCTGGAGGCTGGCGGGCCGCAATCCCATTGTGGCCGGCACACGCAAGCGGCGCGCCCTGTTCGACAGTCGTGAGCAGGCTTTGCAGGCCTATCGCGGGCGGGGGGCTTTCAAGGGCTGGTCGGACCTGATGCTGGCCGACTATCTGGTCGATGGTCTGGCCGAGACGGATCGCGGCTTCGAGCTGACCTGCACGCCGGACTGGGAAGCGTCCAACTACGCCGCCCAGGCGCATAATCCGTGGCAAGCCCTGCGGCGTTATCCGCGCGCGGTGCGAATCCTGAAGGCCGAGAGCGGCGCCCTGTGCGCCGTGCCGACGACAACCCCTGACGTGGTGCGCTTGCAGGTTGAAAGCGTCGCGGGCGGCGGGCACCTGTTCCCCATGACCCATCCCGACATCGTGCGCGACGCCCTGCTCGACATCGCTGTCTGAGCCGCCGTCGAGACCGGGGTGGCCGGGGCCATCGGTTCGATGTTAGGCCTTGGGCGTCATGAGTTCGCCCGCCGCCAGTGATCTGAAGCGTCTCCTGCTGGGCTCGGCTATCGGCGCCGGGATCGGCCTGATCCTGCTGGCGCTCGGCGTGGCCATCCTTTGGAACGCCGCCGATCAGCGCCTGACGGAAGCCGCCCTGACGCCGCCTGAAGCCGCTCAAGGGGGGCCGACCTCGTCGCCCGCAGCGACGGCCTCGGCTGCCTCGGCGGAGGGGGAGGGGGCCATGACCTATCCGGCCTTGCCCGCTCCAGCGACGCCGCATCCCGCGCCGCTCCCCGAGGAGCCGACGGAGCCTTCCAGACCCTCGCTGTGGGGTTCGATCTTCGACACGGAGGACGAAGCGCCGCCGCCGCTTCGCGCCGGCCCGCCGGCCGCCGCGCCACGTCCCCCCGCGACGCGGCCCTCGACGTCCAGACCCTCCACGCCAAGGCGGGCGCCCGAGGCGCAGCGGCAGGAAGACAGCCTCTTCTTCTAGGCTGTCAGGTCAGGCGGGCGCAGGCGTGGATCAGCCGCTCCACGTCTTCTTCGGATTGATACAGGCCGAAACCGAAGCGGATGACGTCGTCGCGCACGTCGGTGACCACGTTCATGTGTTGCAGGTCGGCCTTCCAGCGCGCGGCCTCGTCCGAGCGCAGGGCCAGGAAGCGGGCGCGCGGGGCGTCGCCTTCGACCGGGTTGAGGATCTCGGCCTGGGACAAGGCCCCGGCCTCGCCCCCCTGTACCGCCGCCTGAAACCGCGCCTGAAGCCCGCGCGCGTGGGCGGCGACGGCGGCGGTGGTCAGGCCCTGTTCGTCCAGCATCCGGCGCACGGCGTTGAGGCGATAGAGGGCGCTGACGTCGAAGGTGGCGCCCCAGAAGCGGCCGCCGTCGGTGCGGTACTGGACCCCGCCGGGCGGGCCTTCCAGATGGCCGAACTCGGCGAACCAGCCGGTGATGACTGGACGCGGACAGAAGCCGGGCGGGGAATGCAGGAAGCAGGCCCCTTCGCCCGCCATGGCGTATTTATAGCCGCCCGCCAGATAGAAGATCTTGTCGGCCACCGCCGACAGGTCGGTCGGCATGGCCATGAAGCCGTGATAACCGTCGATGACCACCCAGGGGCCGGCGGGGTCGGCCAGAGCCGCCAGTTCGGCCACGGCGTCGAACACCTGGCCGGTGCGGAAGAAGACCTGGCTGACCAGGATCAGGTCATGCCCGCCCGCCCTGGCCGCCGCCACGAAGCGCTCTGCGAAGGTGGCGAAGGGATGCAGCGGCACCCGCGTGACCACGGCCTCGCCGGCCTCTTCCCAGCGTTCGGACTGGCGGCGGAAGGAATGGAACTCGCCGTCGGTGGACAGGATGCGCACCGGCTTTGTCTCCACGCCCGAGACGATGCGCAGCAGGATGTCGTGGGTGTTGGGCGCAAAGATCAGGCTGTCGGGCGAGGGCAGGTTCAGCTCCTTCGCCACATGCTTCTGCGCCTCGGGAATGACCTCGCCGAAGATCAGGTCCCACTTGCGGTCAGCGAAGCGGTTGGCCTCGGCCCAGGCTTGCACCTGGGCGTCGAAGCTGGCGTCGGGCCACAGGTGATGGCTGTGGGCGGCGAAATGCAGCCGCTCGGGATCGAGACCCAGGGCGCGCGAGAAGAGGGGCTTGTAGTTCATGCCTCGACCTTACCCGGATCGTGCATCCACCCAACAGAAAAGACGGACCCTCCTTCCACCGCTCATCCCCGCGGAGGCGGGGACCCAGTAAGAGCCTCACATGCTGAGGGTGGATTAGAGGGTGGTTCTTCCGCTCGAGCTTGCAGCCAAAGCACTGGGTCCCCGCCTCCGCGGGGATGAGCGGAAGTCATGAAAAAGGCGGGCCGCTTTCGCGAACCCGCCTCATGATTTCTAGATCAAACTACCGTGGCAGTGCTTGAACTTGCGGCCCGAGTGGCAGGGGCAGTCGGCGTTTCGGCTGGTGCGTTCCCAGCCGACGGGCAGGGCCTCGACCGGCAGCTTGGAGCGGTCGTCGCCGGTCAGCATGCCTTCCGGGTTCTGGGCCGACGGATTGGCCATTTCGTTCTCGCCGGTGCCGGGGTTCAGGTGGATTTCCTGGAACTCGGGCATCTCCATCGCCGGCGGGGCCTCGAAGCGGAACTCGACCGTCATCAGCCAGCGGGTGACGTTGTGGCGCAGGTCGTGCAGCAGCGTCTCGAACAGGTTGAAGGCTTCGGTCTTGTATTCGTTCAGCGGGTCGCGCTGGCCGTAACCGCGCAGGCCGATGACGCCGCGCAGGTGGTCCAGATGGACCAGATGCTCACGCCACTGCATGTCGATCATCTGCAGCATGAACTGCTTTTCCAGACCGCGGGTCTGGTCAGCGCCGATCATTTCCAGACGCTCGGCGGCGCGGGCCTCGGCGGCGGCCATCAGCCGCTCTTCGATTTCCTCGTTCGAGACGCCTTCCTCGGCGGCCCATTCCTTCAGCGGCAGCTCCAGGCCGAGGGTCGAACGGACCTTCTCGTCCAGACCGTCCATGTCCCACTGCTCGGCATAGGCCTTGGGCGGCATATAGCGTTCGACCAGGTCGTTGATCACGTCGCTGCGGAAGTCGGCGACCAGTTCGGACAGGTCCTCGGCGTCCATGAACTCCTGACGCTGTTCGAACACGGCCTTGCGCTGATCGTTCACGACGTCGTCGTATTTCAGCACGTTCTTGCGCATGTCGTAGTTGCGGGCTTCGACGCGCTTCTGGGCGGTCTCGACGGCGCGGTTCAGCCAGGGGTGGCTGATGGCTTCGCCCTCGGCCACGCCGAAGGACTTCATGATCGAATCCAGACGGTCGCCGGCGAAGATGCGCAGCAGGTCGTCCTCGCACGACAGGTAGAATTTCGAGGTGCCGGGATCGCCCTGACGGCCGGTGCGGCCGCGCAACTGGTTGTCGATGCGGCGGCTTTCGTGGCGCTCGGTGCCCAGCACGAACAGACCGCCGGCGGCCAGGGCCGCTTCGCGGTGAACGGCGATCTCGGCCTTGTATTGGGCTTCGATGGCGGCCAGGGCCTCGGGCGTGACCTCGACGGCCATGTTGCGCTGTTCCTGGGTCCAGCGCTGCAGGCGCATCTCCAGGTTGCCGCCCAGCTGAATGTCGGTGCCGCGACCGGCCATGTTGGTGGCGATGGTCACCGCGCCCGGCAGACCGGCGTCGGCGACGATATAGGCTTCCTGCTCGTGCTGGCGCGCGTTCAGGACGTTGTGCGGAATCCCGCGGCCGGTGGCGTAGGTGATGTCATAGGCGTCGTCGCCGACCTTTTGCGCTTCCTTCTCGCGGCCGGCGTAGGCGGCCTTGAGGGTGCGGCCGGTCTCGACCTTGTACTCATAGTTCTTGAGGACGTCGGACAGCTCCTCGGACTTCTCGATCGAGACGGTGCCGACCAGGATGGGCTGACCCTTGACGTGGCACTCGGCGATCTGGGCGGCGATGGCCGCGTTCTTTTCCCTGAAGGTGCGATAGACCTCGTCGTCATAGTCCTTGCGCAGGACCGGACGGTTGGTCGGCACTTCCAGGACGTCCATCTTGTAGATGTCGAGGAATTCCTGGGCCTCGGTCGCGGCGGTGCCGGTCATGCCGGACAGCTTTTCGTAGAGGCGGAAGTAGTTCTGGATGGTCACCGAGGCCAGGGTCTGGTTCTCGGGCATGATCTTGACGTCTTCCTTGGCCTCGATGGCCTGGTGAAGACCTTCGGACAGGCGACGGCCGGTCATCATGCGGCCGGTGTATTCGTCGATCAGGACGATCTCGCCGCCCTTGATGATGTAGTCCTTGTCGCGCGTGTACAGGGTGTTGGCGCGCAGGGCCTGGTTGGTGTGGTGGACCAGGCTGACGTTGGCCGGGTCATAGAGGTCGGTGGTGTCCTCGGCGAAGTGGCCGCCGGCCTCCAGCATTTCTTCCATCCGCTCCGAGCCCAGCTCGGTCAGCAGGGCCTGGCGCTGCTTCTCGTCCAGATCGTAGGTGGCCTTGTCCTTGATCAGCTCTTTCACGATCGCATCGACGATCTTGTAGAGGTCGGACCGGTCCTCGGTCGGGCCCGAGATGATCAGCGGCGTGCGCGCCTCGTCGATCAGGATGGAGTCGACTTCATCGACGATGGCGAAGTGGTGGCTGCGCTGCACCATCTCGCGACGGTCATAGACCAGGTTGTCGCGCAGGTAGTCGAAGCCGAATTCGTTGTTGGTGCCGTAGGTGATGTCGGCGTTGTAGGCCGCCTGGCGCTGGCCCTGCGACAGGCCGTTGACGATGACGCCGACCTCAAGGCCCAGGAAGCGATAGACCTTGCCCATGGTCTCGGCGTCGCGGCGCGCCAGATAGTCGTTGACGGTGATGACGTGGACGCCCTTGCCCGCCAGGGCGTTCAGATAGACCGGGGCCACGGCCACCAGGGTCTTGCCTTCGCCGGTGCGCATTTCGGCGATGCCGCCTTCATGCAGGATCATGCCGCCAGCCAACTGCACGTCGTACTGACGCTGGCCCAGGACCCGCTTGGACGCCTCGCGCACCACGGCGAAGGCTTCGTTCTGGATCTTGTCCAGGCTTTCGCCGGCCGCGATCCGATCCTTGAAGGTCTGCGTCATCATGCGCAGTTCGTCGTCCGAGAAGGCCTCGAACTTGGGTTCCAGGGCGTTGATCTTCTGCGCCTGGGCCTGGAAGGCCTTGACCTTGCGGTCGTTGGAGGAGCCGAGGATTTTCTTGGCGAAGCCGAGCATGGGCGATCCGGTAAAGGCGGTCGAGCGGCTGAAGGCTCGGAAACAGGAAGCGTCGTGATCAAGAAGGCCCGGATCGACGCCGGTCCCGGCGACCCCCGAAATCCGGGGCGCGCGCAGGGGCGGCGCAGACGATCGAAAACCCCTCGACTTGGGCGCAGCCGGGACTTAAGCACCGCCCTAACCCCTGTCAACGCGAGGGGCTTTCGACGGCTTGCTGCGACAGGCCTTCCGGTTCCTGTTTTTCGCCCCTTTCGCCTTTTGGCCGGAGCGCCTGATGCGGCTTTCGCGCCCCTCATTTCAAACCCTGCGGCCGGTGCTGGCGTCGGCTCTACTGGCCCTGGCCCTCACGGCCGCCTGCGGGCGCGGCGACGCGGAAGCGCCGCCGGAAAAGGACGATCTGATCGTGGCGCGGGTGCTGGACCGTTCGGTCTGGGCCTCGGACGTTCGCCGTGAAGCGGTGGCGCAGGGTCTGGTCGGCGAGGGCGAGCCGCTGGACGTCAAGTCCGAGCTGTTCCGCCGCGTGCTGGATGAGGTGGTCGATCAGAAACTTCTGGCCGCCGAGGCCCGTCGTCGCGGGCTGGACAAGAGCGCCCTGGCCCAGCGTCGGCTGGAGGCGGTGCATGAACGCATTCTCGGCGACATGCTGGTGGAATCCGTGGTCAGCGGCGCCGTGTCCGACCAGGCGGTCGAGCGCCTTTATCAGGAACAGCAGCGCCGGGCGCAGACGACCGAAGAGGTTCGCGTCCGTCTGATCCTGTCGCATACGAAGGAACAGGCCGACGCCGTGGTCGGCGTCCTGGGGCAGGGGGCCGCCTTCGAGGCCGTGGCCGCCCAGCGCTCGGTCGACGACGCCACCCGCTATTCCGGCGGCGACCTGGGCTATTCGACGCTGGAGGTCCTGCCCGCCGCCTACGCCGCCGCCCTGCGCGGTCAGGCCCCCGGCGCCGTGGTCGGCCCGGTCCAGGGCGAGGGCGGCTGGGCTGTCCTGCGCATCGAGGATCGGCGCCTGGAGACGCCGCCGACCCTGGATCAGGCCCGTCCCCTTATCGTCCGCTATCTGACCTATGAGGGCGTGCGCCAGCTGCTGGAGCAGCTGCGCGGCAAGGCCTCGGTCGAAGTCTTCCTCAATCCCGCCAAACCGGCGGCGCAAGCCCCCGCCCGACCTGGGCCCGTCAAGCCTGCGCCCGCCGTCCCCGTCGCCGCCTCTCCCGCCGGAACCGTCGCCTCATGAACCGTCCGCCCGCCTCCAAGTCCGGTTCGACCGGCCAGATGATCGAAAACGCCATCGAAAAGGCGCTGGACCCGTTGGCCTCCGCCCTGAAGCGCGCCACCCAGCCGTCGGCGGCCAAGACCGCGACGACCTCAGCTCCGGGCAAGCCCGGCCTGATGATCTCGCCCCTGGCCGTACCCTTCCCGATCATTCCGCCTATCGGCGGCGTCGAGATCGCCACCGCACGCGCCGGCTTCTACAAGCACGAGCGCGACGACCTCGTGGTCTTCCGCTTCCCCGAGGGCGCGTCGTGCGCCGGGGTCTTCACCCGGCATAAGGTGGGCTCGGCCCCGGTCGACTGGTGCAAGCGGCAGCTGGAGGCCGACAAGGGCGGCGGCGAGGGCGTCAAGGTCCTGGTCGTCAACGCCGGCTGCGCCAACGCCTTCACCGGCAAGGCCGGGGCCGATGCGGCCCGTCGCACCGCTTCCGAAGCAGCCAAACGCTTCGATTGCCGTCAACGCGACGTCATGCTGGCCTCGACCGGCGTCATCGGCGTGGTGCTGGACGAGACCAAGATCAAGGCGCGTCTGCCCGACATCGAGGCCGGGCTGAAGGCTGACGCCTGGGCCGAGGCCGGTCTGGGCATCATGACCACGGACACCTTCCCCAAGGGCTCTTACGCGGAATGTGAGATCGAGGGCGTCAAGGTGAAGATCGCCGGCATCGCCAAGGGCTCGGGCATGATCGCGCCCGACATGGCCACCATGCTGGCCTTCATCGTCACCGACGCCGACATCGCCCCGCCGGTGCTGAAGGCCCTGCTGAACCTGCACGTCCGCACCACCTTCAACTCGGTGACGGTGGACGGCGACACCTCGACCAATGACACGGCCCTGCTGTTCGCCACCGGGGCCTCGGGCGCGCCGCGCATCGGTCGGGTCGGCGACCGACGGCTCAAGGATTTCTCGGCGGCTCTGGACCGGGTCATGCTCGATCTGGCCCACCAGCTGGTCAAGGACGGCGAGGGCGCGACCAAGTTCGTCCGCATCACCGTGGACGGCGCGGCCAGCCCCGCCTCGGCCCGCAAGCTGGCCAAGTCGATCGCCGACAGCCCTCTGGTCAAGACCGCCATCGCCGGCGAGGACGCCAACTGGGGCCGCATCGTCATGGCCGTGGGCAAGACCGAGGAGGCCGTGGATCGCGACCGTCTGGCCATCCATTTTGGCCCCCATGTCGCCGCCGTGGACGGCGCCCCGTCGCCGACCTACGACGAGGCCCAGATGAGCGCCTATATGAAGAACGCCGAGATCGACATCACTGTCCATGTCGGCTCGGGTCGGGCCTCGGCGACGGTCTGGACCTGCGACCTGACCAAACGCTACATCGAGATCAACGGGGACTATCGTTCGTGAGCGAGGGCGCAGCGGTCCCTACCGTGCTCGTCGTCGCCGTCGCCCTGATCGACGCCGACGGCCGCGTGCTGATCGCCAAGCGGCCCGAGGGCAAGCAACTGGCGGGCCTGTGGGAATTTCCGGGCGGCAAGGTCGAGCCGGGCGAGCGGCCCGAACAGGCCCTGATCCGCGAACTGAACGAAGAACTGGGCATCGACGTGAACGAGGCCTGCCTGGCCCCCTTCGTGTTTACCAGTCACGCTTACGAATCCTTTCACTTGTTGATGCCACTCTACCTGTGCCGGCGTTGGTCCGGCGTGGTCGTGGCGCGCGAACATGCGGGCCTGGCCTGGGTGAAGCCGAACAAGCTGTCGGACTATCCCATGCCCCCGGCTGACGAACCCCTGGTCGCCTGGTTGCGCGACCTGCTCTGATCAGCCGCCGCAGGAGGGGGCCAGGATGCGACGTTTCATCGGCCGGTTTCTTCGCGACGACAGCGGCGCCACCGCCATCGAATACGGCCTGATCTGCGCCCTGATCTTTCTGGTCATCATCGGGGCGGTCGGCGCCTTCGCCAGCCAGACAGACGTGATGTATGACAAGATCAGCACCGCGATCGGCGCCGCCGTCGACGGCGGCTGACTCGAGGCTTCAGGGCTCGCCCGTCTGTTCCCTGACGCCCAGCGCATCCGCCAGCCGCATCTTGGCTGAGCCGCGCGGCAAGGGCTTTTGCTGATCCTCGTGCGGGGCCCAGCCGGCCAGATGCACCATCTCGAAGGTCGCGGGGATGCGGCCGTCCGCCCCGGCGTGGCGTTCGGCGTAAAGCTGGGCCGCGCGCGCCAGCACGGCCCGGCTCAGCGGCCGGATCGGCCCCGCCAGCACATTGGTCTCGCCCATGGCCCGCAGGTCGCGCATCAGGGCGAAGGGATCATTATAGCGCACCGTCACCCGATCCACGTCGGTCACCGGCAGGGCGAACCCGGCGCGCTGCAACAGGGCCGCGCCGTCAAACCCGTCGGCGAAGGGTGAGACGCGCGCCTGCGCCCCGCCGTTGACCTCCAACTCGGCCTCGGTCAGGACGCCGCGCAACTCCTTCAGCGTCGCGGCGCCGAACAGGCTGGCCACGAACAGGCCGTCGGGCTTCAGCGCGCGCCGGATCTGGCTCAGGGCGCCGGGCAGGTCGTTGGCCCAGTGCAGGCCCAATAGGTTGACGATCAGATCGGCCGATCCGTCCTCCAGTCCCAGAGGCCCGGCGCCCGGCGCGGCGCGCTCGGGCGTCGAGCCCGCGACGCGGACCTTGCCCACGCGATCGCGGGCCGTGCTGTCGGCCAGGACGCGGGCGAAGACGCCGGGATGGGGCGACAGGTCGACGGGGGCCTGAAACTCGCGCAGGATCACCTCCAGACTGTTCACCGCATTCTCGGCGGCGCGCAGGTGCAGGAAGTCGGCGTCGGGGAAACGTCGGACGGCGCGGCTCAGGCGCGCGGCGCGGCGGGCGGCGTCGAAGATGATCGGGGGACCGGAGGAGGGGGCGCTCATGTCCGTTCAGGATGGGGGTTGGCGGACCGGATTGAAAGACGCGACGGCCCATATATCGCTGGGCGCGCGCGGCCAGGTGCGAGAATGGGCGCGCGGACTGCTGGACCTTTTGTTGCCGCCGATGGCCCACGACAGCCGCGAGGCCACGGCCTCGGCCGGCCTGTCGCCCGACGCCTGGAGCCGGGTGGCGTTCCTTGAGGCGCCTGTCTGCGACGGCTGCGGCGCGGCGTTCGAGTATGACGGCGGGGACTTCGCCTCCGACCGCTGTGTGGCCTGTCAGGTCCAGCCCTACGCCTTCGCCCGCGCCCGCGCGGCTTGCGTCTATGACGAGGCCTCACGCGGTCTGATCCTCAAGTTCAAGCACGGCGACCAGCAGCAGTTCGCCCCCCTGTTCGCCCGCTGGATCGCCCGCTCCGCCGCCGATGTCCTGGCCGAGGCCGACGCCGTGGTCCCTGTGCCCCTGCACCGGTCTCGACTGCTGGCCCGGCGCTTCAATCAGGCCGCCGAGATCGCCCGGCCCCTGGCCCGCACCGCCGGGCTCGACTATCTGCCCGACGCCCTCATCCGGGCGACCCCGACCGATAGCCAGGGGGGCAAGTCGGCGCGCGGGCGGCGTCTGAACGTGAAAAAGGCCTTCGCCGTCACCGAGGCCGGGCGTCGTCGGATCAAGGGGCGGCGCGTCCTTCTGGTCGATGACGTCCTGACCACGGGGGCCACGGCCGAGGCCTGCGCCCGCGTCCTTTTGTCCGCCGGAGCCCGTGCGGTGGACCTGGCGGTCATCGCGAGGGTGCGAACCGCGCGCGAACCGCCTAAGTAGGGGGTTAATCTGAGTATTGGAGACTCTGAGTTGGCCGAAGTCGTTATCTACACCAAGCCCGGTTGCCCCTATTGCACCGCCGCCATGGCTCTGTTGAAGCGCAAGGGCGTCGAATTTACGGAAATCGTCGCCTCGCGTGATCCCGAGATCAAGGCCGAGATGGTCGCCCGCGCCAACGGCAAGTCGACCTTCCCGCAGATCTTTGTCGGCGACAAACACGTGGGTGGCTCCGACGACATCCACGCCCTGGATGCGCGCGGCGGTCTCGACGCCCTGCTGGCGGCCTGATGGACGAGCGGCTCGACGTTGCGCTGATCCAGACGCGGACGCCGGCGACGGCGAGCGCGGGCTTGGCCCATGTCGAGCCGCTGATCCGCGAAGCGGCGGCGGGCGGTGCGAAACTGATCCTGACGCCCGAGGGGACGAACGTCCTCGAACAGCGCCGGGGTCTGCGCGACGCCGCCCTGTCCACCGAGGACGCCGACCCCGCCGTCCTCGGCCTGCGCGCTCTGGCCGACGAGCTCGGCGTCTGGCTGCTGATCGGCTCGGCCATTGTGCGCTCGGATGCGCCCGGCGACGACCGCGCCGCCAACCGCTCCCTGCTGGTTGATCCGACCGGGGCGGTGGTCGCCCGCTATGACAAGCTGCACGTCTTCGACGTCGATCTGCCGGGGGGCGAGACCTATCGCGAGAGCGCCTCGGTCCGGCCCGGCGTCGGCGCGACCGTGGCCGAAACGCCCTGGGGCCGGCTGGGTCTCAGCATCTGCTACGACGTGCGCTTCCCGCATCTGTATCGCGCTCTGGCCAAGACTGGCGCGACGATGATCGCGGTGCCCGCCGCCTTCACCCGCCCGACCGGCGAGGCCCACTGGGAGACCCTGTTGCGGGCCCGCGCCATCGAGACCGGGGCCTTCGTCATGGCCCCGGCCCAGGGCGGCGCGCACGAGGACGGCCGCCAGACCTGGGGTCGCTCCACCATTGTCGGCCCCTGGGGCGAGATCATCGCCAAGGCCGACCATGACGACCCGTGCGTGCTGCCTGCGACCCTGGACCTGAGCGCCGTCCAGCGCGCGCGACAGGCGGTCCCCTCCCTGCTGCACGACCGCGATTTCGACTGGCCGCAATGATCGGGCCGTCATGATCCGCTACGCCCTGTCCTGCGACCACGACCACGGCTTCGAGGCCTGGTTCGCCTCATCCTCCGACTATGACGATCAGGCCGCGCGCGGTCTGGTCGAATGCCCCTTCTGCGGCTCCACCGGGGTGCGCAAGCAGGTGATGGCTCCGGCCGTGGCGGGTACGAAGAAGGCCGCGCCCGCGCCGGACATGGCGAAGATGCAGGCCATGATGATGCAGGCGGCGCGCCAGGTGCGCGACCACGTCGAGCAGAATTTCGACTATGTCGGCGACGCCTTCGCCCGCGAGGCCCGCGACATCCACGAAGGCCGATCCGAGAAGCGCGAGATCTACGGCGAGGCCACCCCCGCCGACATCAAGAAGCTGAAGGACGACGGCGTATCCTGCGCCGCCCTGCCCAGTCTGCCGCCCGACCCGAAGAAGGCCAACTGAGCGGATGGGGCAGGGGGAGAGATACGAAGAGTTCGCGCCGCCGCCGAGCCTGCGCCCCTTCGTCCGCACCCTTTGGACCTATGCGGCGCCGGAGCCCTCGGGCGCGGTGCAGCGCATCGCCCCCGACGGCTGCCCCGAACTGGTGATCGACCTGGCCGCCCCCTACGAGGAGGCGGGCGAGGACGGCGTCTTCGGGCCCCAGCCGCCGGTCATCTTCGCCGGCCAGATGACCCGGCCCATGGCCATCCGCCCCGTCGGGCCGGTCGAGATCGTCGCCGCCCGCTTCGAGCCGGATGGCGCGCGGGATTTCCTCGGGAGCCCTCTGATTGAAGCGACCGACCGGCGTCTCGATCTGGTGGCGCGGCTGGCGGGTTTTTCCGCCCCGTCCGGCGATCCGGCGGGTCAGGCGGCAGCCCTGTCCGACTGGCTGGAGGGCCAGCGCCGCGCCGGAGGCTGGCGCATCGACCCCGCCGTCCGCGCCGAGGTCTCCGCCGCCGAACGCGAGACGGAAGCGCCGGCCCTGTCGCCCGCCGACCGCCGCGCCCAGCAACGCCGCTTTCGCGACCGGGTCGGCGTGGCCCCGCGCACCCTGCGGTCGGTCTTTCGCTTCCGCCGCGTCTTCGACCACGCCATGGGCCAGGACGCCGCTCCCTGGTTGGAGGCCGGGCTGGCCGCCGGCTATTTCGACCAGCCGCAGATGGCCCGCGACTTCCGCCGCTTCCTCGGCTGCACCGCCACCGAATGGGCGCGCGAACAGATGGAACTGGCCCGGCAACTGGCGTCGCAAAGCTACAAGCCGGACGGGTCGGACTGATCTAGGCTTCTTACCCAACCGAGGAGGGAGACCTTGATGTCGCTGCTGACCGCCCTGATGTCCGCCGCTCTGATGCAGACCCCATCACCTGCGTCTGGGCCCGCGCCCGACCTGTCGTGGCTGGCCGGCTACTGGCTGGACTGCTCCGGCGGGCGCGAGGCGTCTGAGACCTGGAGCGATCCGCGCCTGGGCCTGATCGTCGGCTCCGCCGTCACCGTGCGCAATGGCCGCAGCGGCTTCGAATCCGCCCATATCGGACCGGCTCCGGAAGGCGGCCTGGCCTACTTCGCACGGCCCGAAGGGGCAGCCGCCGTCCCCTTCCGGCTGATCGAAAGCGGCCCGCAGCGCGTGGTTTTCGCCAACCCCGCCAACGACTTTCCGCACCGCATCCTCTATCAACGCACGGGGGATGTGCTGGCCGCCCGCATCGAAGGGGCGGATGATGATGAGACCCGGAGTGCGGAATGGACATTCAACAAGGCGGAACTGAACGCCCGCTGTCCCAGCTAGCCTGGCGGCCGATGACGCCTAGCGATATCGACGGGGTCGTCGCGGTCGCCCGTCTGTCCTTCCCCGACCATTTCGAGGCGCGCGAGTGTTTCGCCGAGCGTCAGGCCCTGGCCCCCGAGGGCTGCTTCGTCCTGTCTGACGAAGCGGGAACCGTCATGGGCTATCTGATGGCCTATCCCTGGCGTCGGAATTCGGCCCCGCCGCTGGACAGCCTGATCGGCGCGGTTCCGAGCGACGCCGAGGTCATCTATCTGCATGATCTGGCGGTCCATCCCGACACGCGCGGCGGCGGCTACACGCGGCCCATCGTCGAGCGTCTGGCGGAGCAGTCGAAGGCGGCGGGCTGGCAGGAGATCGCCCTGGTCGCCGTCAACGAGGCGACGGGCTTCTGGGAGCGCAACGGCTTCGTCGTCCAGACCCCGCCCGGCATGGCCGAAAAGCTGGCCAGCTACGGCGACGACGCCCGCTACATGATCCGGACGCTCTAAGCGGAACCTTAAGCGGGCCTCGAGTCTTTCGGACCCCATGAGCTTCAAACGCACCCTTCCCCTCGTCCTGCTGGCCGGCGCCGCCCTGGCCCTGGGCGCCTGCGCCACCTTGCAACGCGGGCCGGTCGGCAACGCCGCCGTGCCGCAGCCCGCCAAGCCGGTGGACCTGGATCGCTATCTCGGCCGCTGGTACGAGCTGGCCCGCTACGAGGCCGGCTTCCAGAAGGACTGCGAGGCGGTGACGGCTGATTACAGCCTGCGCGACGACGGCCTGATCGGCGTGCTGAACCGCTGCCGTCAGGGCGCGGTCGACGGCCCCGTGAAACAGGCCGAGGCCCGCGCCAAGATCGTCGAAGGCAGCGACAACGCCAAGCTGAAGGTCTCCTTCTTCGGCCCCTTCTATGTCGGCGACTACTGGGTTCTGGACCACGCCGACGACTACAGCTGGTCCATCGTCGGCGAGCCCTCGGGCCGCTATCTCTGGCTCCTCAGCCGCGAGGCTCGCCCTGCGGCGGAAACCCGCCAGGCCTTGCGCAACCGGGTCCAGGCCCTGGGTTACGACCTGTCGCTGCTGCGCGAGACGCAGCACTAGGCTCCGTACTCAATAAGTCCTGGTCGTCAGGGGCGTGCTCTGATTCAAGGTTTCTGGAAGGGGACCTTGAATGCGGAAGCTCTACTGGCTGGATGACGAGGCTTGGGCGCGGATCGAGCCACACCTGCCTCGCGGACGTCGCGGTGCGCGACGGGTCGATGATCACCGGGTGATCTCCGGCATCGTCTACATGCTCCAGTCGGGCGGGCGCTGGCGCGACTGCCCGGCCGAGTACGGGCCGTACACAACGGTCTACAATCGCTTCAACCGGTGGAGCCGCCAAGGCGTCTGGCACGACATCTTTAAAGCCCTGACCGGCCACAGCGGCGTCTACTCCAGCGCCGCCATCGACTCGACCTCGGTCAAGGCTCACCGGTCGGCGGCGGGCGCTAAAGGGGGGCCTTCTTCCAGAGCATAGGCCGCTCCAGAGGCGGGCGGACGACCAAGATCCACGGACTGGTGGACGACCGAGGCAGGCCCCGCGTGCTGCTGCTAAGCGCCGGCAACACCAATGACATCACCATGGCCCACGCCCTGATCGAGGCCGCCGGGCCGTTTCGAAAGCTGCTGGCTGATCGCGGCTACGACGCCGATCACCTCAGGAAGCGTCTGGCCGAGCGCAACGCCGAAGCCGTCATCCCGACCACGACGTCGCGAAAACGCCCCATCCCCTACGACGTCGTCGCCTATCGTCAGCGCAACACCGTCGAGCGCCTCTGGGCCAGGCTCAAGGACTATCGCCGCGTCGCCACCCGCTACGACAAGCTCGCGACCAACTACCTCTCCGGCGTGCTCATCGCCGCCACCGTCTGTTACTGGGCCAAATGAGTCCGGACCCTAGAGGCAAGGCGCGGGGCGTCAGGCGTCCCGCGTCGCCATCATCATGTAGTTGATGCCCACGTCGTCGCCCTCGCTCCAGCGGTCGTTGAGCGGGTCATAGGCCAGCCCATAGGGGCCGGTGACGGTCAGGGGCTCGCCGTCCAGCATGGCGCGCAGCTCCTCGGGCTTGAGGAACTGGCGCCAGTCGTGGGTGCCGGCGGGGACCCAGCGCAGCACATATTCGGCGGCGACCTTGCCCAGCAGCAGGCCCTTCAGCGTGCGGTTCAGGGTGGCGACGATCATCAAGCCGCCGGGCTTGATCAGTTTCGAGCAGGCGCGGACGAAGGCTTCCGGATCGGCCACGTGCTCGATCACCTCCATGGTCAGAACCACGTCGAAGGGCCCCGCGCCCGCTTCGACCATCTGTTCGACCGTGGCGGCGCGATAGGTGATGTCGAGGCCCACCTGTTCGGCGTGGGCGCGGGCCGTGCCTATATTCTCGGACGAGGCGTCCAGGGCCGTGACCTCAAAGCCCATGCGCCGCATCGGCTCGGCGATCAGGCCGCCGCCGCAGCCGATGTCGATCAAGCTGAGACCGGCAAAGGGCGCGCGCGTCCGAACGTCGCGACCGAAATGTTCGGCGGCGCGGTCGCGGACGAATTTCAGCCGCGCCGGATTGAAGCGGTGCAGGGGCGCGAACGGCCCTTTCGGGTCCCACCACTCGGCCGCCTGGGCCGAGAAACGGGCCACATCGGCAGGATCGATGCTGGGCCCCTCGGCACGATCGGTTGCAAAGGGTGAAAAACCCTCTTCGCTTTGGGGTTTGCGCGGCTCAAGGCTGTCGTTAGAAGCGGACATGGTCGCAGGCATGAACCGCCTTGGCCGCCCATGCAAGCAGGGGACGAAACGGCACGATGACGCGGCCCGAAACGACACGACTGGTGATGAAGTTCGGGGGGACCTCCATGGGAGACCTCGAGCGTATTCGTCGTGCGGCGCGAATTATCGCCGCCGAGGCCGCAAAGGGCAAACAGATCGCCGTGGTGGTGTCCGCCATGGCCGGCAAGACCAATGAGCTGGTGGCCTGGACCGACGGCGCCGGGCCGGCGGCTGCGGGCCTGCCCCTGTCGGATGACGAATACGATGTGGTGGTCGCCTCGGGCGAGCAGGTGACGTCGGGCCTTCTGGCGCTGACGTTGCGCAACATGGGCCTGAATGCGCGCAGCTGGATGGGTTGGCAGATCCCGATCATCACCGACGACGCCCACGGCCGCGCCCGCATCGAGGACGTGCCGGGCGATGTCCTCGGCGCCGCCATCGACACGGGCCAGATCGCCATTGTCCCCGGCTTCCAGGGCGTGACCCGCGACGGCCGCATCACGACCCTGGGGCGCGGCGGTTCCGACACCTCGGCGGTGGCGGTGGCCGCAGCCCTGGGCGCGCCGTGCGACATCTACACCGATGTGGACGGCGTCTATACGACCGACCCCCGCATCGAGAGCCGCGCGCGGCGCCTGAGCAAGGTCTCCTACGAGGAGATGCTGGAAATGGCTTCTCTGGGGGCCAAGGTGCTGCAGACGCGCTCGGTCGAACTGGCCATGGCCAAGCAGGTCCCCGTGCGGGTCCTGTCCAGCTTTATCGAGCCGGATGAGAATGGAAACCTGCCGGAAGCCTCCGGCACCCTGATTTGCGATGAGGATGAGATCGTGGAAAAGCGCATCGTTTCCGGTGTGACCATGAGCCGGGACGAAGCCCGGATCACGCTGCTGGGTCTGGCGGACCGCACCGACGCCCCCGCCGACGTCTTCACGCGTCTGGCCGAGGCCAACGTCAATGTGGACATGATCGTGCAGAGCCAGGCCCGCACCGAGGGCGCGGTCAACCTGACCTTCACCACGGGACGCCGCGACGCCCAGCGCGCCGCCGAGATGATGTCGGCCGCCAAGGCCGAGATCGGCTTTGAAGAACTGCGCATCGACGCCGACGTGGCCAAGATCTCGGTCATCGGCGTGGGCATGCGCAGCCATGCCGGCGTGGCCCAGACCATGTTCCGGGCTCTGGCCGACAAGGGCGTGAAGTTCCAGGCCATCTCGACATCCGAGATCAAGATCAGCGTGTTGATCGAGGACGCCTATTCCGAACTGGCCGTTCGGGCGCTGCATTCGGCCTACGGGCTGGACGCGTTATAGGAAAACAAGGACGCCGCCCTATCTGGTGAGGCCAGCGGGGCGGCAAGGCGGGAGGCGACATGGTGAAGGGCGGATTGACGACGAGGGGGCCTCGCAACCTCCTGCGCCAGATCCGCGAAGCCATGGCCGGCGGCGGCCCGGCGCAGGAACGGCTGGACATGGTGGTGCGCACCATCGCCCAGTCCATGGTGGCCGAAGTCTGCTCCATCTATCTGCGCCGCGCCTCGGGCGAGCTGGAGCTGTTCGCCACCCAGGGTCTGAACCCCGAGGCCGTTCACAACACCCGCCTGAGGCCCGGCGAAGGCCTGGTCGGCGAGGTGGCCCGGCTGGCCCAGCCGATCAGCCTGTCGGACGCCCCGTCCCACCCCAGCTTCTCCTATCGCCCGGAAACCGGCGAAGACCCCTTCCACGCCTTCCTGGGCGCGCCCCTGCTGCGCGGCGGCCGGGCCATCGGGGTTCTGGTCGTCCAGAACCGCGCCGCCCGTCGCTATGACGAGGAAGAGGTCGAGGACATCCAGACCATCGCCATGGTCCTGGCCGAGACGGTCGCCTCCGGCGAGCTGCTGGCCCAGGACGAACTGCGCGACGTCGAGGTGGCCCCCCATCGCCCCGAACGGCTGAAGGGTCAGAAGTTCGCCGAAGGCCTGGCCTACGGCGTGGTTGTCCAGCACGAGGCGCCCCTGGCGCCTGAGCAGCTGCTGTCCGACGATCCGGTCGCGGAGGAAAAACGTCTGGCCCAGGCCCTGTCGGCGCTCAAGGCCGGCATCGACGTCATGCTGGAAGGCGGCAAGACCAAGCTGGGCGGGACCTCGTTCGAGGTGCTGGAAACCTATCGCATGTTCGCCGACGACCGGGGCTGGAACCGGTCGCTGGAGGAGGCGGTGCGCTCGGGCCTGACCGCCGAGGCCGCCGTCGACCGCGTCCGCAACGAACACCGCGCCCGTTTCGCCAGTGCCCGCGACCCCTATATCCGCGAGCGCCTGCACGACTTCGAGGACCTGGCCAACCGTCTGCTGCGGGTGCTGGCGGGCGACAATCCCGGCCATCGCGACCTGCCCGACGACGCCATTCTGGTGGCCAGAAACCTCGGCCCCGCCGACCTGCTGGAATATCCGCGCCACAAGCTGCGCGGCCTGTTGCTGGAGGAAGGCTCTGCCGCCAGCCACGCCGCCATCGTCGCCCGCGCCCTGCAAATTCCCTGCGTCGGGCGTCTGCAAGGCCTGCGTGACCGCCTGTCCGAAGGCGATCAGGTCATCGTCGATGGCGAAACGGGCGAGGCCTATCTGCGCCCCCGCCCCGACATGCTGGCGGCGGTGCAGTCGCGCATGGTCGTGCGGGCGCAGCGCCGGGCCGAGTTCGACCTGCTGCGCGACACCCCCGCCGTCACCAAGGACGGCACGCGCATCACCGTCCTGACCAACGCCGGTCTGGCCGTGGATCTGGAAAATCTGGACACAACGGGGGCTGAGGGCATCGGCCTGTTCCGCACCGAGTTCCAGTTCATGGTCTCGGACGAGTTGCCGCGTCTGGACGCGCAGACCGCGCTCTACAAGCTGGTGCTGGACGCGGCGGGCGACCGGCCGGTCACCTTCCGCACCCTGGACATCGGCGGCGACAAGGTCCTGCCCTATCTGGACAATGAGCGGGAAGAGAACCCGGCCCTGGGGCGCCGCGCCATCCGTCTGGGCCTGGACCGTCCAGCCCTGCTTCGGATGCAGATCCGCGCCCTGTTGACCGCCGCCGCCGGGCGCGAGCTGCGCGTCATGTTCCCCATGATCGCCACGGTGGACGAGTTCCGCGCCGCGCGCGAACTGGTCGATGTCGAGTGCGACTGGGCGCGGCGTCGCGGGCGGCCCCTGCCGTCCCTGCTGCGCGTCGGGGCCATGGTCGAATGCCCCAGCCTGCTGTGGCACCTGGACGCCCTGCTGCCGCTGACCGACTTCGTGTCGATCGGCACCAACGACCTGTTGCAGTACATGTTCGCCGCCGACCGGACCAATCCCCTGGTCTCGGATCGCTATGATCCCCTGTCGCCCCCGGCCCTGCGCGCTCTGGCCGAGATCCAGCAGAAGTGCGCCGACAGCGCCACCCCGGTCTCGGTCTGCGGCGAACTGGCCGGGCGTCCGCTGGAAGCCTTCGCCCTGATCACCCTGGGCTACACCCGCCTGTCGGCGCCCGCCGGCGGGGTGGGGCCGGTCAAGCGGATGATCCTGTCGGCGGACCTGCCCGCCGCCCGTCGCGGCATGAATGTCCTGCTCGGCTCCTCGGCCGGATCAGTGCGCGGCGAGATCGAGTCCCTGGCGCGCAAGCTGAACGTCATCGTCTGATCCAAGCGGGGCCGCTTTCCCGCGTTGCCCGCAGCACAGCCCTCGTCTAAGCGAGGGGGAGGGCGTGTTCGCGCCCGCACCAACGGAACCCCGCATGGATCAGGATCGGCAAGACGCGCCGTCCCTCGAGGACGCCGAGACGCTGGGCGAGGCCCTGCGCGCGGCCCGTCTCGCCTCGGGCCGCTCCATGGCCCAGCTGTCGACCATGACGCGGGTGCATCCGCGCTATCTGACGGCGCTGGAGCAGAACGAGTTCTCGGTCCTGCCGTCGCGCATCTTCTCCATGGGCTATGTCCGCGCCTATGCCGGGGCGCTGGGTCTGGACGAACTGACCGCCGTCGAGCGCTTCAAGCGCGAGTTCCCGGACGCCGCCGTGCCGCTTCAGGCCCCGACCGGCGCCGCCCTGCAGCAGATGCGCGGCACCTCGCCCAAGGTCCTGGCCGCCCTGGGCGTGCTGATCCTGGCCGTGGTGGGCTGGAACGTCTTCCAGCGCGTCGTCCGCATCGAGCCGCCGCACCCGTCTGATCTGGTCGCCGTGCCCAAGGACTGGGCCAAGGCGGCCGACGCCGAGGTCGATAAGGCCCTGTATCTGGGCGCGCCGCGCGCCGCCCCGCCGGATCAAACCACCCCCGCCCTCTACATTACGCCGGGTCTGGAGGCTCAGCTGACGGGCGTCGACCCCGATGATCCCAACGCCGTGGTGGCGCCGGCGCCGCCGGTGCAGGCCGCCTTCAACCCGCGCGGCCCCGTCTATGGAGCCGCGGCCATTTCCTCGCAGGTCATTCTTCAGGCCAAGAAGCCGGCCACTTTGGTCGTGCGTCAGGGCGACGGTCGCATCCTGTTTGCGCGTCAGCTGGCGGCTGGCGAGGCCTGGCGCGCGCCGCCCAATGTCTCGGCCACGGTGGACGTGTCGGACCCTGCGGCCTTCGACGTCTATCTGAACGGCGAGCACAGCGGGGCCTTGCCGGCGCCCGCATCGCCGCTGGGTCAGCTGAACGCCCGCGCCCAGGCCGACGCCCGCCAGTCCGAGGCCCGCGCCGCCGCCGCCGCCGAGGTTCAGGCCCGCGCCCGCGCCGCCCAGGCCGCCGCCGCCCTCGCGGCTGCGCCGGCGCCGGTCGCCCCGCCGCCCGCCGCCCAGGCGCCGCCCCCCGCGGGATGAATCGTCGCGGACCCCGGCTGATGTCGTGGTTTTGCCGTCGTTCCTCGCCTATGTTCCGCGCGACATGAGCAGTTCCGAATTCGGCCACATCCGTCCCTGGCGCCACATCGAGCGCCGCAAGAGCCGCCAGATCATGGTCGGCTCCGTCGCTGTCGGCGGCGACGCCCCGATCAGCGTCCAGTCGATGACCAATACGCCGACGACCGATGCGGCGGCGACGCTGGAGCAGATCCGTCAGCTGGAAGAGGCCGGGGCCGACATCGTCCGCGTCTCCTGCCCCGATGAGGAGTCGACGGCGGCCTTCAGGACCATCGCGCGTGAGGCCCGCGTGCCGCTCGTGGCCGACATCCACTTCCACTACAAACGCGGCATCGAGGCGGCCCAGGCGGGCGCCGCCTGCCTGCGCATCAACCCCGGCAACATCGGCTCCATCGACCGGGTCAAGGAGGTCGTCCAGGCCGCCCGCGACCACGGCTGCTCCATGCGCATCGGCGTCAACGCCGGGTCTCTGGAAAAGGAGCTGCTGGAGAAGTACGGCGAGCCCTGTCCCGACGCTATGGTCGAGAGCGCCCTGAACCACGCCCGCATCCTGCAGGACTTGGACTTCCACGAGTTCAAGATCTCGGTGAAGGCGTCGGACCCCTTCCTGACGGTCGCCGCCTATCAGCAGCTGGCCGAGGCCATCGACTGCCCGCTGCACCTGGGCGTGACCGAGGCCGGGCCGCTTCGTACCGGCACGATCAAGTCGGCCATCGGCATGGGGAACATGCTGTGGGCCGGGATCGGCGACACCATCCGCGTCTCGCTGGCCGCCGATCCAGTGGAAGAGATCAAGGTCGGCTTCGACATCCTGAAATCCCTGGGTCTGCGCCACCGGGGGGTGAACATCATCGCCTGTCCGTCATGCGCCCGTCAGGGCTTCAACGTCATCGAGACGGTAGCCATTCTGGAAGAGAAGCTGGCCCACGTCTCGACGGCCATGTCGCTGTCGATCATCGGCTGCGTCGTCAACGGCCCGGGCGAGGCCCTCTATACCGACGTCGGCTTCACCGGCGGCGGCAAGGGCGCGGGCATGGTCTATATGAACGGCAAGATCGCCGGCAAACAGGCCAATGACGGCATGATCGACCACATCGTCGACCTGGTCGAAGCCAAGGCCGCCGAACTGGACGCCGCCCGCGCCGCAACCGCCGTCCTGAACGCCGCCGAGTAGCCATGAAGCTCTACAGCACCACCCCGTCGCCCTTCGCCCGCAAGGTCCGCATCGTCGCCCATGAGAAGGGGCTGTCCGACCGGATCGAGGAGATCGCGGTCGATCCCTACGCCAATGCGCCGGAACTGCTGGCGACCAATCCGGTGGTCCAGGCGCCGACCCTGATCGCCGAGGACGGCCTGCCGCTGACCGACAGTCCGGTCATCTGCCAGTACCTCGACGCCATCGGCTCCGGCCCGCGTCTGCTGCCCGCCGAGGGCGCGGAATGGCTGCGGGTCAAGCGTCTGGAGACCCTGGCCAACGCCACGCTGGAGATGGGCGTCAAGCTGGTGCTGGAGAAGCGCCGCCCCGAGGCCGAGCGCTCGCCGTCGTGGATGTCCCGCTGGACCTTCAACATGGGCCGAGCGCTGGACGCGCTCGAAGCCGCCGCGCCCGACGCCGGGGACTTCGACATGGGCGTGCTGAGCGCCGGGATCGCCGTCAGCTGGATCAGCTTCCGCCACCCCGACTATGACTGGAAGACGGGCCGACCCAACTTGGTCGCGCTTCAGGCCGCGCTGGAGCAGCGTCCCAGCTTCCAGGCGACTGTTCCCGTCTGAGCCGTTCAGCTTTTCAGGCGCCGCCCCGTTAATCCGCTCATCCCGGCGGACGCCGGGATCCAGTGAGAGCCCAAGGCTCCCCGAAGAAATGGTGCTTCGTTCCAGCGTCGAGGTCGGGGCCAAAGCACTGGGTCCCGGCGTCCGTCGGGATGAGCGGCATGGTGGTTATCGCCCGAACAGGCCCGCCAGTTGCGCGCCCTGGAAGGCGGCGAGGAAGAGCAGCAGACCGCCGACCGCATAGGCCAGGACCTTGCGCGGCACCTTCTTGACGATCAGCCCGGCGAAGGGCGCGGCGATCAGCCCGCCGACGACCAGTCCGCCGACCGCGGCGGCGTGGTTCTCCAGCGCACCGGCCTCTTCCCAGTGGCCCGTGACGATGGCCCAGACGAAGGTGGCGGATACGGCGACCGTCAAGAAGAACTCGGCGGTGTTGACCGTGCCGATGGCCTTGCGGGGGTCATGCCCGGCGCCGACCATGGTCGAGGACACCGTAGGACCCCAGCCGCCCCCGCCGATGGCGTCGAGGAAGCCGCCGACCACGCCGATGGGGGCGGTGATCCAGGCGGGCAGGTGGCGATGCGGCACGTCATGCCCGGCTCGCCACAGGATCCAGACCCCGATCAGGGCCAGATAGGCGATGATGAAGGGTTTGATGACATCGCCGTCGATCCCGGTCAGGACATAGGCCCCCAGCACCCCGCCGATGACGCCCGCGATGGCCAGCGGCAGAAAGAGGCGCCACTCGACATTCCTGTGCCAGGCGTGGCTGCCGGCTGAGGCGGCGGTGGTGAAGACTTCGGCGGCGTGGACGCTGGCCGAGGCCATGGCCGGGGGCACGCCCAGGGCCAGCAGCACCGAGGACGAGATGACGCCATAGGCCATGCCCAGGGCGCCATCGATCGCCTGGGCCAGAACGCCTACCAGCAGAAACAGGAAAAAGGTGTCCATTCAGCCCTCTGGCCGCATCAGGCGCATCCCCCGCTCGGCTTGGCAATGGCCTTGAAGCCTCAGCGTCTCGGCTCCAGTCGCGCGATGGCGTCCAGCACGTCGCGGCCGGTGTAGGGCTTGATGACCATGGCGGCGGCCAGTTCGGCGTTGGCGGCGGCGGCGCTGACATCACCGGACAGGAAGATGACCGGCACGCCCCAGCGCGCCTTCAGGCTGCGGGCCAGGTCGGCGCCGGTGGCCTCGCCCGACAGGTTGATGTCCAGCAGGGCCACGTCGATGGGGTGGAGCGCGGTCGCGGCCTCGGCGGCCTCGGCGCTGTGGAAGGGGCCGACGACGCGGTGTCCGGCGGCGTCCAGCGCCTCGGTCAGGGCGGCGGCGGCCTCGGCGTCATCCTCGACCAGCAGGACGGTCAGGGGCTCGACGGTCGGCGCGGCGGCGGGCGTTTCAGCCGGCGCCTGCCGCACCAGGACGGCGCGCACATAGGGCCATAGCTCGGCGGCTGGGCGGTCAGCGTCCAGGTCGAAAATCTTGGCCAGGGCCTTCAGTTCGGTCTCGGCCTCCGTAGAAATCGTGGCGTCCGAACGCTCCAGCAAGCCGTCGTAGAGGGCGCAAAGCCGCGCCACATTGGCGTCCGCGCCAGCGGTCGAATCCGCGTTTCCATCGAACATGCCCGTCTCCTGTCTTGTTTCAGCCCCGGTGGAGCTAGGGGTTTTGCACCTGCGAAGGAACCGGCCTGACGGGCTTGTGACGGCTGTTCACAATCGCTCCATCTGCGCGTGTTCCGGCCTTTTCATCGACAGGGGGCGGTCCGACGGGTAAGGCTCCGCGCTCGAATTTCCCTTCAAAGGACGCTCCCTTGCGACTGCCCCAGGCCCGGCTCGATCAGGTGCTCGACCGCTTCCACCAGGTGGAGGCGCGCATGGGCGCGGCCTCGGACGGCGCCGAGATCGTGCGCCTGTCGAAAGAATATGCCGAGCTGAAGCCGGTGGCCGAGGCGGTGCAGACCCTGGCCCGCGCCCGCGCCGAGGTCGAGGACCTGCAGGCCATGGCCTCGGACCCCGAAATGGCCGCCATGGCCGCCGACGAACTGGACGCCCTGAACGCGCGCCTGCCGGATCTGGAGCGCGAGGTCGCCCTGCTGCTGGCCCCTCGCGACGCCGACGAAAACGCCTCGGCGGTGCTGGAAGTGCGCGCCGGCACCGGCGGGGACGAGGCGGCCATATTCGCCGGCGACCTGTTCCGCATGTATTCACGCTACGCCCAGTCGCGCGGCTGGCGCGTCGAGGTCGACAGCCTGACCGAGGGCGACGCGGGCGGCTACAAGGAAATCATCGCCACCGTCACCGGCGAGGGCGTGTTCGGCCGACTGAAGTTCGAGAGCGGCGTCCACCGGGTGCAGCGCGTGCCGGCGACCGAGTCCCAGGGCCGCATCCACACCTCGGCGGCCACGGTGGCGGTCCTGCCCGAGGTCGAGGACGTCGAGATCGAGATCCACGACAAGGACATCCGCATCGACACCTATCGGTCGTCGGGCAGCGGCGGCCAGCACGTCAACACGACCGATTCCGCCGTGCGCATCACCCACCTGCCCACCGGCATCATGGTGACCTCGTCCGAGAAGTCTCAGCACGTCAATCGCGACAAGGCGATGAAGAACCTGCGCGTGCGCCTGTACGACATGCAGCGTCAGGCCAAGGACCTGGCCCGGTCCGATACGCGCAAGTCCCAGGTCGGCTCGGGCGACCGCTCCGAGCGCATCCGCACCTACAACTATCCGCAAGGCCGGGTCAGCGATCACCGCATCAACCTGACCCTGCACAGCCTGCCCCAGATCATGGAAGGCGACATCGACCCCCTGCTGAACGCCCTGATCGCCGAGGATCAGGCCGCCCGCCTCGCCGATCTGGAAGCCGAGTTCAGCTAGGCGTCAGCGACGCCGGATGCGCCGCTTCAGCAGGCGGTCGCCCAGGGCCTCGGCGTATTTCAGGGTGAAGGCCAGGGCCGCCGGATTGCCCCGGCGCGGCCCGACCGAATCCGCCATCACCGCCCCGCGCTCGCCGAGCGGCAGGGGCTCGCCCACGGTGGTGTCCAGCGCGGTCTGATGCTCGATCTCGGCGTTCAGCCGGGCGCCCATCAGGATCACCTGCACCGAAATCCATGTCCACAGCAGGAAGCCCATGGCCGCCGCCAGCGGACCATAGGAATCGGTGCGCACGAAGTTGCCCAGGAACCAGCTGAACAGGAAGGACACCAGCAGGCTCAGCGCCGCCGCGAACAGGGCCCCCGGCGTCAGCCAGCGCCAGCGCGCCCGCGCCCGGCACGGTCCCATGCGGTAGATCAACGCCAGGGCGGCGACATAGCCGAAGTAGAGCAGGGGCCAGCGCAGGGGCGCCAGGTGGGCCCATTCCTCTTCCAGCCCGAACACCGCCAGCACCACCGGCACGCCGACCACCAGACCCGAACTGATGAGAACCGCCAGCAGGCCGGAGACCGTAAAGCCCATGCACATCAGGTTGTAGGTGATGATGTTGCGCCGCTCGACCTCGTGATAGGCGAGGTTCAGGCCATAGAAGAGGGTCTTCACCCCGCCGTTGGCCGCCAGCAGCGACAAGGCCAGGGTCCAGACCAGGGTGAAGGTCAGCTCGCCGGTCGAACCGCTCGCCAGCCGCTGCATTTCCGCGCCCAGGAACTGGGCCACGTTCGACGGCAGCACCTCATAGAGGAAGCTCAGCTGGCTCCAGGCGTCGGCCGGATCGGCGAACAGGCCGTAGATGGTGACGAAGGCGCCGAGCGTCGGAAACAGGGCCAGCAGCATGAAGAAGGTCACGCCCCCGGCGACGAAGCCGACCCGGTCGCCGAAATAGCCCATGCCTGTGCGCCAGGCGATGTCGACCCAGCCCTTGCGCGGAATATGCAGCGGATGCGGGGCCAGCCGCCCGCGGCCGGGTTCATCGGCGTCGTAGTCCTCGGGCGCCGGATCGCGCGGGGGCAGGGGCTCGGGCCGTTTGGGCCTCAGTTCGACGCCGTACTTGTGGCCCTGGGTATAGAGCAGGTGCGCCGCCGTGGCCCCGGCGGCCAAGCCGCCCGCCGCCGCGCCCAGATAGCGCCAGATCGCGCCGCCGTTTCCGCGTCGCCCGCGCCGACGGGGCGTCCGTTTCAGAAGGTTGTGCATCCCCATCCGCTCCTCAACGGTCACGCTCGATCTGCGTTCCGTCTTGAAATCGCCCGCTGCAAGCGCCAATCAGCGATCATGTCCGAAAACGCCCCCGCCGCCCCGACCCTGCTCACCGCCTGGAAAGGCGCGCAAGCCCAGTTGAAAGCCGCCGGCATCGACAGCCCGTCGATCGACGCACGCCTGTTGCTGGAGGCGTCGACCGGCGTGGGCCGCGTCGACATTCTGAACGATCCCTATCGCGTTCTCGACGCCGACAAGTTCGCCGCCTTCGAGGCCATGGTCGAACGCCGCCTGAAGCGCGAGCCGGTGTCGCGCATCCTGGGCAAGAAGGGCTTCTGGAAGATCATGCTGAACGTCACCCCCGACGTGCTCAGCCCGCGCCCGGACACCGAGACCCTGCTGGACGTCATCGTCCGCGCCTTCCCGCCGCAGCGGGCCTTTGACTTCATCGACCTGGGCACCGGCTCGGGCGCCATCCTGCTGGCCACCCTGGTCGAGCGCCCCGGCGCGCGCGGCGTCGGCACCGACATTTCGACCGAGGCCATCGCCGTGGCGCGTGAGAACGCCGCCAACCTGGACCTGGACGGCCGCTGCACCTTCATGCGCACCGAATGGGCTGCCGGCTTTGCTGACGACAGCTTCGACCTGGTGGTGTCCAACCCGCCCTATATCCCGACGGGCGACATCGCTGGTCTGGACCCGGAGGTCCGCGACCACGACCCGCATCTGGCGCTGGACGGCGGTCCCGACGGGCTTCAGCCCTATCGCGACCTGGCCCCCGAGATCGCCCGCATCCTGCGCCCTGAAGGCGTCTTCGCCGTCGAGATCGGCTGGGATCAGGGGGCGGCGGTCAAGGCCCTGTTCGAGGCCGCCGGCTTCACCGGGGTCAAGGTGGTCAAGGACCTGGGCGACCGTGACCGCGTCGTCACCAATGGGCCCGACCCGCGCGTCGATCCCATCCCGGAAGCGTGACGGGAGGCCGCGCAGGCCCTGCAATAAAACCCTTGGAAACCGCTTCGCCGCGCGCTAAGTCGTTTCTTGTCTCCCACTCATACGCATCCTTTTCGAGCCGGTTTGCTCGCTCAAGCGCGTCTGGGCCAGTGACGGTCGGGCCGGGTTGGCCCGGCGGACCACGGGGCGACGATTAGTTTTCCGAGCACATCGATACGGGGATTGGCCCCGACCGAACGGAACGACGAACTGGGTCCTGCCCGTCCTTAACCGACGGCGGCCCGCACCAGCACGGTAAGCTCCGATGAGAGATTTCAAGGGCATGAAGCGTCAGCGCGGACGCAACCGGAAGCCCGGTAGCGGCGGCGGCAACAACGCCAACGCCACCAATCCGAACCGGTCGTGGGACTCGCAAGGCCCCGAGAACATCAAGGTCCGCGGCAACGCCCAGACCGTCTATGAACGCTATATGCAGCTGGCGCGCGACGCCTCGGCCGCCGGCGACCGGGTGCTCGCCGAAAACTACACCCAGCACGCCGAACACTATTTCCGCGTCCTGCGCGCCTTGCAGCCGCAGCGTCCGGTCAGCGAGATCGCCCAGCGCGAACTGGCTGGTCAGGGCTTCGACATCGACTTCGAAGACGAGTCGGGCGCCCAGGCCGCCGCCATCATCGCCGCCGCCCAGGCCGAACAGCAGAAGCTCGACGATGAGGCTCGCCGCCAGGCCGAGCGCGCCGAACGCGACGCCAACCGCGACCGGGACTACAACAACCGCGACAACCGTGATCGCGACAACCGAGACCGTGACAACAATCGCGACCGGGATCGTGAATCGCGCGAGCCCCGTGAAGCCCGCGAGCCGCGTGCTGACGACCGCGAACCCCGCGCCGAGGGCGAGAACCGCGAGGGCGGCCGCCGCGAGACCCGCCGCGAACGCTGGGAGCGTCGCCGCGAGGAACGCAACCGTCGCTTCGAGGCCGGCGAGGCCACGCCCGAGGACGAAGCCCGCGCTCTGTCCGAGGCTGAGTACGTCCCCGAGGCTGGTTCGGACGAAGCGGCTCCGGTCGCCGAGGCCGCAGAGGCCGACGCCCGTCCTGCTCGCGCCCCGCGCCGCCCGCGCGCCGAACGCGCGCCGGTCGCCGACGCTCCCGCCGATGCCGAAGTCAGCGACGGCATGGGCCTGCCCGGCTTCCTGACCCGCCCGACCGCTCCGTCCTCGGACGAGACGGACACGGCGGAAGAGGCTCCCGCGCCCAAGCGCCGCGCCCCGCGTCGCAAGGTCGAACCGGCGGCCGACGAAGGCTGATCGGGTGCGTGCAACTTTAGCGCGCATATTTACATAGCTGCAATCTATCCGCGTCATTCTCGAGTCATCGGGAGGACGCGCGATGGTACTCGTTCTGGTGGTGGTCGCCTTTGCCTTGTCGGGCTGTTGGGCAGGGTTGCGACTAGCGATGAAGGCCCGGCGCGAGGTTGCCCTCTTGCGGCGGGTCAACGCCACGCTCGAAGCCCGCGCCGAACAGCGGGCGCGTGATCTGGAAACCGCCCTGGCCGTCGCCGAAGGCCAGGCGGCCCAGGTCGAGGCGGCGCATCGCGCCAAGACCGAGTTCCTGGCCAGCATGAGCCACGAACTGCGCACCCCCCTCAACGCCGTCATCGGGTTTTCCGACCTGATGCGGATCAATGAGGCGCTGGAGCCGCTGAGCCACCGCCAGCATCAGGCCGTCGAACAGATCCGGGCCGCCGGCGCCCGGCTGCTGACCCTGGTCGACGAGGTGCTGAACCTGGCTGACATCGAGGGGGGGCGTCTGACGCTGGAGGTCGAGCGGGTCGATCCCCTGCTGATCGCGCGTCAGGTCTGCGAGACCTTGCGCCCCACGGCGCAGACGGCCGGGGTGGACCTGCGTGAGCCGCCGCCGGTGGCCGGTCTGGCCGCCCTCGCCGACCGCGAGCGCCTGCGTCAGGTGCTGACCGCCCTGATCGGCAACGCCGTCAAATACAACCGCCCCGGCGGCGCGGTCCTGATCGAGGCGCATCAGTCGTCCGAGGGCGTCAGTCTCAGCGTCCACGACACCGGCCCCGGCCTGCCGGCCGCCCGCATGGACGACCTGTTCCAACCCTTCAACCGTCTGGGCCGCGAAGCCTCCGATGTGGCGGGCGCGGGTCTCGGTCTGGCCGTGGCGCGGCGGCTGATCCAGGCCATGGGCGGCCGACTGGAGGCCGAGAGCCGAGAAGGCGAGGGCACCGTCTTCACCGTCCACCTGCCGCTCGCCGTGGCCCAGCCCCGCCTCGTCGCCGCTTCGCCAGTGCCGAAAATGGACCTGCCTGAGGCGACGCTGCTCTATGTCGAGGACAACCCCTCCAACATCGCCCTGATGCGGCATGTGATCACGGCTCTGGGGCGGATTCAGCTGCACGTGGCTGAGACGGGACCGGAAGGGCTGGCCCTGGCCCGCGACCTGAGGCCCGACGTCGTCATCCTCGACATCAATCTCCCGGGCATGGACGGGTTCGAGGTCAAGGCGCGGCTGGCCGAGGATCCCTTGACGCGCGGTTTGCCGGTCCTGGCCCTGTCAGCCAGGGCCACCCCCGCCGACATGCGGCGCGGACGCGAGGCGGGCTTTGCCGAATACCTGACCAAGCCCCTGCACATTCCCGCCCTGGTCGAGGCCCTGTCGCGGGCGCTGACGCCTGACATCGCGACCCGGACAGCCGGAGCCGGCGCCGCCTGACGCGCCTGGCGTAACGGCGAGCCTTCGCCTCGGGCTTGACGCGAGGCGTCGAGAGGGCTTCCTAGGCGGGGAGGGGCTTTGCGACCCTGTGCTAGGGAGAGCCCATGTCACGATCGTCGGCCGGCATTTTGCGTTTCAAGGCGAAGGTCTCCCGCGCCCTGATCCCAGGCGCGCTTTTATCAAGCATGCTGGCGGCCTGTGCGACCACGCCGCCTCCACCGCCTCCACCGCCTCCGCCGCCAGCCCCGAACGCCCCGAACGGCGTGGTTTTGAGCGACTGGCGCGGCGTCATCACCGCCGCCGACCGCGACCGCTATCAGCGTCGCGACGCCGCCTGGACCCTGGCGCTGCAACAGGCGAAGCGTCAGCTCGGGTCGGGCGACCTCAACAGCCTGGGCGACCTGATCGACCCGGACGCCGCGCGACCCTCGGTGACGCCGCCGGTCGGGAACTACCGTTGCCGCACCGTCAAGCTGGGCTCTCAGGGCGGCGAGGGCGGGCTAGGCTATGTGGTTTACGGCTGGTTCGCCTGCCGCATCGAACAGACCCCGGCGGGCCTGAAGTTCAGCAAGCTGACCGGGTCGCAGCGGCCCAGCGGCCTGCTCTTCCCCGAGAACGACCGTCAGATGGTCTTCCTCGGCTCCATGGCCCTGGCCTCTGAACCCGCCGCCCGCTCCTATGGTCTGCGGCCAGAGCGCGACATGGTCGCCGTGGTCGAACGCATCGGCGAACGCCGCTGGCGCATGGTCATCCCCTGGCCGGCGAACGAGTCCAATCTGGATCTGATCGAACTGGTCCCGGCGTCGGCGCGCCGCTGACCGGAACCCAGCCCGGCTGATACTCCGGGTGGCGACGCCACCGCTTGATCAGGATGTTGCTATAGGTTCCCAGGGCCGGCAGCGGATCCAGCGGATCAAAGATGGCGTGGGCGCATTGCAGCGCATCGATCCCGATCTGCGTCAGCCGCCGCAGGGCAGCGCCCGGCGCGACCTGAGCGCGTTTCACCTGATTGATCAGCAGGGTCAGGTCGCCCTTGGTCCAGACGTAGCGCACCCCGCGCCGATAGACAGCCCAGGGATCGGCGGGCGCGGCGACCGGCTGGCCTGTGGCCAGCTTCAGTCCCCAGACGCTGTGCGGCAGGCCCGCGCATTCCGAAATCCGCCCCAGGCTGACGCGCGGATTGATCTCCATGAAGGTCACCTCGCCCGTCGTCGGGCAGACGATGAACTGGGCGCAGCCGGTCGAGGAATAGGCCAGGTGCGCGACCAGCTTCTCCACCCCTTCGCGCACCAGGGGGGTCGGGTCGACCGTCACGCCATAGGTGGTGTAGCCGGTGCCGTCGTACTCATGGGTGCGCGCGGCCTTGATCTCGACGGCGCCCAGAAGCCGTCCGCGATCGGCGCTGAAGATGACGCTGTGGCGCGGGCCGGCGACGTACTTCTGCACGATCAGCTCGGGGTGGATGTCCGGCCAGTGCGGCATGGCGTCGGCCAGCTGCGCCGCGTCGGCGATGATCAGGGCCTTGCGCCCGAACAGCTCGGCGTCGACCACGGCGGGCTTGACGATCAGGGGGTAGCCGATGGTCGCCGCCGCGGCCTGCAGCCCGGCCATGTCCTGCACCCGCCGATGGGGCGCCAGGGCGACGCCCAGGGTCTCGCACAGCGCGAACATCGCCGTCTTGTTCATGCAGGTCTCGACCGTCTCGGCTTCGGGCATGATCAGCCGCGCCCGCGCCTCGAACGCCGCCCGGTGACGGGTGATGAAGCGCGACCCCGCCTCGCTGACGGGCTGGATGACGTCGACCGGGTGGCGGTCCAGCCAGTTCAGGATGACCGGCAGGGCTTCGTCCGTCCCCGGCTCCAGCGGCGAATGGCGGAAGGCGCCGCTCACATGGCGCGACCATTCCAGATAGTTGCTGGACGTCGACACCCCGGCGAAGACCCGGTGGCCGGCCTGATTCAGGGCCTTGGCGACAGGGAAGGCCATGCGCGCGTCGCCGATCAGCATCACGCGCAAGGATGTCATTGAAGAACGGCGTTCGCTGGTCATCGCGACTGACTAGGCCGGTCAAGCGCTGCCGTAAATCGGATACGCCTGTGGCGTGATGTCGCTGAACCGCGCTTGACCCACGCCTCTCCCGGCGTCCACCCTGATCGCCGTTCAGATTCAAGGGGAGGCGCGGATGCGCGGCGTGGGTTTCACTATCGGTTCGGTCATCGCGATCGGCGTGCTGGCGGCGATCTTCCTGATCGGCTTCCCCACCTACAACGTCTATTCCAAGCAGATGGCGGGCAAGGCGGCCTATGAGGAGGCGGTGCAGAACCGCCGCATCCGCGTGCTGGAGGCTCAGGCCGCGCTGGACTCGGCCAAGCTGACTGCCGCCGCCGAGATTGAGCGCGCCAAGGGCGCCAATGAGGCCAACCGCATCATGGCCGAGGCCCTCGGCGGCCCCGAGGCCTATCTGCGCTGGTCCTACATCAACATGCTGCAGGAGACCGCCGGCAAGGAAGGTCGCCAGACCATCTACATCCCCACCGAGGCGGGGATGCCCATCCTGGAAGCCGGCCAGCGCCCCGCAGCGCGCTGATCCCTTTGGCGAAATGAAGAAGGGGCGGTCCGTCGGGACCACCCCTTTTTGCTGGCCTCAGACCCGCGTTAGCCGCAGGTCCTGATAGTCGTAAGAGAAGTCGATGTCGGGCGAGACGCCCTTGACCGTGGCGGTCGCGGGCTTGGCCGTGGCGATGTTGAAGGTGATGAAGGCGTCCTCTTCGCGCTTGTCGGGGAAGCGGGTGCGGAAGGTCTCGCCGTCGTAGGGCTCCAGCCAGCCCTGTAGCGCCGGGGTGTGGGTGAAGCGCAGCCACAGGCCGGTCTTGCGGTTGCGGCCGCGCCCCTCGGTCTTCTGTTCAATGACGATGTCGCCGTACCAGGGATCGCGCCAGGTTCCGACATAGGCGTCCAGCGGCATGGACGGCGCCGCGCCCGCCGCCTGTTTGGCGTCGATCTCGACGGCGGCCTTCAGCGATTTCTCGGTCCCTTCGGCCTCGCGCTTCTTGGAATCGGCGATCCAGTCGACGTCGACCTGGTTCATGGCGATGTCCGACAGGCCTGAGCGCAGGGCGCGTAAGAGGAAGCTCTCCTCGGCGTTGGTGAAGACCGAGAAGCCGATCTTGCGGCCGGGGATCAGCACCGTGGCCGAGATGCCGCCGGGCGATCCGCCGCCGTGGGTGGCCAGCCGCTCGCCGCGATAGTCCTGCACCTGCAAGCCCATGGCGTAGGTCGAGGCCACGGCCCGGTTGGGCAACTCCGCCGTCGGCCCGTTGGACGACGAGACGATGATGTTGGGCTTGACCATCTCGCGCGCGGCGGCTTCGGAGAACAGCCGGGTTCCGTCGGCCAGCCTGCCGTCGTTCAGGCGCACGGCGATCCACTTGGCCCAGTCGTGGGCGCTGGTGCAGATGCCGCCCGCCGCCGCCGCCGAATCCCAGTTCCACACTTCGACGATGGAGTCGGCGATCTGGGTCATCGCGCCCTGGTAGCGCAGGGGCGGGCCGACGCGGCCGTGAGGCAGGGCGCTCTTCTTCGGGTCGGCCAGACGGGCCAGGGGCACGCTCTCGCTCATGCCGACCTTGTCGAAGATGCGAGTCTGGACGAAGTCCTCCCACGACAGGCCGGACATCTTCTCGATCACCGCGCCCGCCACCACGAACATCAGGTTGCAGTAGTGGTAGTCCTCGCGGAAGCCGTCCTCGATGGGCACGAAGGCGGCCTGGGCCAGGACCTCGGCGCGCGTCCGGTCGCTGTTGGGCCAGAATAGCAGGTCGCCGGCGCCCAGGCCGAAACCGGCGCGGTGGCTCAGCGTATCGCGCACGGTGATGCGCTCGCCCACCATCGGGTCCGACAGGGTGAAGCCGGGCAGGTAGGTCCTGATCGGCTCGTCCCACTTGACCTTGCCCTCGTCGACCAGGATTGCCAGGCAGGCGGCGGTGACGTTCTTGGAGTTGGAGGCGATGGCGAACAGGGTGTGTTCGTCGGCGGGTTCGGCCTTGCCCTGACGGCGCACGCCGTAACCCTTGGCCAGGACCGTCTTGCCGTCGCGCACCAGGGCCAGGGACACGGCGGGCTGTTCCGGCCAGGCCGCCATGCAGCGCTGCACCCAGGCGTCGGCGGCGGCGGCGATCTCCTCGTCGGTGCGCGTGTCGGCGCGGACCTGAGCCAGGGCCAGACCGGGCAGGGCGGCGCTCGAGGCGGCGACGGCGGAGGAAAACAGGGCCGCACGGCGCGACAGGCGGATGGACATAGGCGAAGCTCCCGACATGAGCGGCGACGCTACCGCCCCCCGCCTCTGCGGCCAAGACCTCACCCTGCTCGTCATCCCGGCCGAAGAGCCGGGACCGCTCAAGACGCCGCGTTTCCTGCGGTCCCGGATAGCGGCTGCGCCGCTTCCGGGATGACAGCCGACTTCAGGCCGCCAGCCGCCACCGTTGCAGATGCTCCAACACGTCGGCCACGATCTGCGCCCGCGTAAAGCCGGTGACGTCCCTGGCGCGCGTGCCGTCCCCGGTCTGGGCCGTCATCCGCCATTCGAGCGCCCGCCGCCCCTCCGGCGCCTCCAGCGCGGTCAGGGCCGGCAGAGGCCGCGACCGGGCGCCGATGCGATAGAGGAAGTCGCGCCCATTGGCGTGCTCGACCACCAGCCAGACGCCGGTCTCGTCCATCTCGACCCGGCTGTTCTCCAGCCCGCCCTCGACCAGGGCGTCGCGCACCTCGACCAGGGCGGGGGCGCCCTGACGCTCGATCTGGCGGGCGATGTCCTTGCGGCTGGCGGGGGCGAAGATGCGCTTCAGCCGTTCTCGGATCGGCGGAGCCTCGGTCTCGATCGCCTCGCCCTTGAGGTCGGCGTCCATCTGCCGCGCCAGTCCGAAGGCCAGCAGGATCATGATGACGGCGAACGGCAGGGCCGCCACCAGGGTCGCGGCCTGCAGCGCGCCCAGACCCCCTGCCAGCAGCAGCAGGGCCGCCGTCAGTCCCAGAAGCCCGCACCAGTAGATCCTCTGCCAGCGCGGCGTCTCCTCGGCGCCGCCCGAGGCCAGGGTGTCGATGACCAGCGAGCCGGAATCGGCCGAGGTGACGAAGAAGACCGCGACCAGGGCCACCGCCAGGGTCGAGGTGATGGCCGTGCCCGGCAGGTACTCCAGGAAGTGGAACAGGGCCGTCGACAGGTCGGCCTGCACCGCGTCCGAAATCGCGCCGCCCGCTATGCCGAGGTCCAGGCCCATGGCCGAGTTGCCGAAGACCGTCATCCACAGGAAGGTGAAGGCGGTCGGGACCAGCAGCACGCCGATGACGAACTCCCGCACCGTCCGCCCGCGCGAGATCCGGGCGATGAACATGCCCACGAACGGCGACCAGGCGATCCACCAGGCCCAGTAGAACAGGGTCCAGTCCGCCATCCAGGCCCGCGGCTCATAGGCGTAGAGGGTGAAGGTGCGGACGAAGAAGTGATCCAGATAGAGGCCGAAATTCTGCACATAGGCCCGCAGCAGGAACAGGGTCGGCCCCACCGCCAGCACGAACAGCATCAGGCAGACGGCCAGGATCAGGTTCAGCTCGGACAGCCGCCGCACCCCCTTGTCCACCCCGGTCAGGACCGAGATCGTCGCCGCCCCCATGACCACGACGATCAGCCCGACCTGCACTGTCACCGTATTGGGCACGCCCGCCACATAGTTCAGCCCCGAGGTGATCTGGGCCACGCCCAGCCCCAGGGAGGTGGCGATGCCGAACAGGGTGCCGCAGATGGCGAAGATGTCGACGGCGTCCCCGATCGGCCCGTTGATGCGCTTGCCCAGCAGCGGATAGAGTCCCGACCGCATGGTCAGCGGCAGGCCCTTGCGGTGGGCGAAATAGGCCAGGCTCAGCCCCACCACGGCATAGATGGCCCAGGCGTGGACGCCCCAGTGGGTATAGGTGATGACCATGGCCTCTCGCGCGGCGTCGATCGTACCGGGCGCGGCCTCGGGCGGGGCGATGTAGTGCTGCACCGGCTCGGCCACGGCGAAGTACATCAGGCCGATGCCCATGCCCGCGGCGAACAGCATGGCCAGCCAGGAGACATAGGGGAAGTCCGGCTCGGCGTCGTCCGGCCCCAGCTTCAGCCGCCCGGTCGGCCCCACGGCCAGAACGGTGACGAATAGCAGAAAGCCCGCGACTACGGCCACATAGAACCAGCCGAAGGTGTCGATAACCCAGGCCTGGGCCGCGCCGAAAATCAGGTCGGACGTCGAGGGCGCGATCAGGGCGAGGAGAAGCAGGGCGCCCGCGATGGCGCTGGCCCCCCAGAAGACACGGGGGTTCATCTTGGTCGTCAGCATGGGTCCCTAGCGCACAGCGACGCTTGGGGTTCCATGCCGCGTCACAGAGCGGCCATCGGCATGAAGAAGATGTAACTGTGGTCGGCGAGGTCCGGCTGATAGTCGCTCTGTTCGAGGGGGCGTCGAGGGGACGTCCGCAGGGACGCGACCATGTCGAAACTCAAACTTGCTCCGCTGCTGGGCGTTGTTCTGGCCTTGCCGGCGGGCGCCGTCCTGGCCGCCCAGACGCCGCCCCCCGCGGCCGGAACCCAGCAGGCCCAGACGCCCCCGGCCACGCCGAGCCCGCAGGAGCCTGAAGACAAGGATCAGCCGGCCGCCGTGGGCGACGTCGTCGTCACCGCCCGCGCCAACGACGTGCGGACCTCGATCGACTCCATCAGCTACAGCCTGGCCGACGACCTTCAGGCCGCGAACGGCACCCTGGCCGAAGCCCTGCGCAACGTGCCGTCGGTCGACGTCGACCCCCAGGGCAATGTCTCCCTTCGCGGCGACGGCAATGTCACCATTCTGGTGGACGGCCGCCCCTCGGCCATCCTGTCCGGGCCGAACCGCGCCGACGCCATCCTGCAGCTGCCCGGCAGCCGCTATGCGCGGATCGAGGTGATGACCAACCCCTCGGCCGCCTACAGCCCCGAGGGCTCGGGCGGGGTCATCAACCTGATCACCAAGCCGACGCCTCTGGCCGTCGCCGGAGCGCCCGGCGCGCCCGCGACGACGACCGCCACCGGCTCCGTGCGGGTCAATGTCGGCGACAACGGGCGCTGGAACCTCGGGGCCAGCGGCTCGCGCCAGCGCGGCAAGCTGACCCTGACCGGCGACCTCAACTATCGCTACGATGATCAGACCTTCGCTTTCGACCGGCTGCGCGAACAGCTCGACCCGGTCAGCGGCGGCGTCACCTCCACGACCACCACGGTCCAGAATAACGACACGGTCCAGAAGGGCGTTTTCGCCCGGTTCGCCGCCGAGTATCGCCTGACAGACAAGACGATGCTGACCGGCGAGCTGCGCGCCAACCGCTTCGAGGCCGACTCCGAGGCCTGGGGGCTGTTTGAAACGCGCGATGCGGCGGGGGCCCTGACCCGCGCCTACACGCGCGACGGCGTGGGCGGCTTCAGCATGGACGGCTGGGGCGCCACCGCCCGCGTCCTGCATCAGTTCGACACCTCGGGTCATGAATGGTCCAACGAGCTGCGCTATGACCGCAACGACCATGAGAACACGTCGCTGAACGCCAACGTCTTCTCGGTCCCCGTCGCGCCGACGCTGTATGAGCAGCAGAGAGGGCTAAGCGCCCAGGAAACGATCGGCTTCACCAGCGCCTACACGCGCCCGATGAACGACGACTCCAAGCTGCGCGCCGGCTATGAGCTGAGCCTCAGCCGTCCGGATCAGGACAATGTCCTTCGGCGCGGCCCGTCGGAGGCCGCCCTGGCCCCCGTGCCGAGCCTGAGCAACCGCTTCGAGGCCGAACAGACGGTCCACGCCCTCTACGCCACCTATGAGCGCCCTTTCGGCGAGAAGCTGTCGGCCCAGTTCGGCCTGCGTCTGGAACAGGCCGAGGTCGAGATCGAGGACGTCACCAACGCCGTGCGCGCCTCTCAGGACTATTTCCGCGCCTATCCGACCGGCCACGTCCAGTACAAGCTGACGGATGCCCAGACCCTGCGCGCCAGCTATTCGCGCCGCATCCAGCGGCCGCAGCCGACCCAGTTGAACCCGTTCGTCTCCTACAGCGACCCGCTGAACCTGCGCTCGGGCAATCCGAACCTGGAGCCGCAGGAGACGGACAGCTTCGAGGCCATGTGGCAGATGCGGCGCGGCCAGAGCTTCTATCAGGCCACCGCCTATTACCGCGACACGACCAAGGCCTTCACCGACGTGGCGACCGACGTCGGCGGCGGGGTCCTGCTGACCCGGCCCGAGAACCTCGGCGCCCGGCGCGATCTGGGCGTCGAGCTGACCGCCAGCGGCCGTCTGCACCCGACCCTGCGCTACAACGCCGGCATCAACGTCTTCCGCCAGGAACTCGACGCCGCCGGCATCCCGGGCGCGCGGGACCGCGAGGGCGACCTGGTGACGGGCCGCCTCAGCCTCAACTGGCAGGCCACGCCCAAGGACTTCGTCCAGGTCATGGGCTTCTGGCAGGGCGACCAGTTGCTGGCGCAAGGCACGCGCGAGAGCGGCGGAATGGTCAACCTGGGCTATCGCCGCAAGCTCAACGAGACCCTGTCGCTGCAGTTCACCGCGCGCGACATCCTCAACTCCTTCGGCGGGGCCACCACCTATGACACGCCCCTGTTCCGCGAGCGGGTCGATCAGGACATCAACCTGCGCGCCTTCTACCTGGGCCTGACCTGGTCGTTCGGCGGCGGGCCGCGCAAGCCCGAGCCGCAGTTCGACTTCTCGACCGGCCCGACCGGCGGCTGATTTCAGGCCCGCGTCTCCCAGGCGGTCCAGATGGCGATGGCGACCAGGCCCAGGGCCATGACGGCGCGCATCGCCGGCCCCTGGGTGCGGGTCAGAAGGGCGCCGCCCGCCCGCGCCGCCGTCAGCACGATGACCGAGTGGACGATGACGCTGACCACGACGTGCAGGCTGCCCAACGCCAGGGCCTGCGTCAGCGTCGAGCCGTGGGCGGGGCGGATGAAGCCGGGCAACAGGACCACATAGAGCAGGGCCGCCTTGGGGTTCAGCAGGTTGCCGATCAGGCCGCGCCGGAACAGGGCGCGCCGCCGCGTCTCGACCGGCGCCGCGTCCGCGCCGTCCCCGGTGCTGCGCCAGGCGTCCCAGGCCAGCCACAGCAGGAAGCCCACCCCGGCCCAGCGGATGGTCTGGTAGAGGGCGGGCCACAACAGCACCACCTCGGTCAGGCCGAAGGCGGCGGCGACCATCCACAGCGTCAACCCCAGGGTGATCCCGGCCACCGCCGCCAGCCCCGCCGTCCGCCCCTGCGACAGCGAGACGATCGCCAGCCAGCCCATGTTCGGCCCCGGCGTCAGCTCCATCAGCGCCACCGCCGCCAGGAAGGGCAGGACGACCGTCGGATCGACCGGCACGTGCGTCAGAAATTCCATCAGGGCCTCCTGCAGCCACGCTAGGCCGGGACGGCGGCGCGCATCAATCGCGCGTGACCGGTCTTGCGTGTCCCATCGGCCACACCCACCTCGGTTTGACACACCTCAAGGCGTCGCTTCGTCGAAGGGCGCGTTGTTGGTTTTCCGCCTTCCGAGGGGACTGCACCGAATGAATCTCGACCTCTATTCCGACCGCGCCAAACAGGCCGTCCAATCCGCCCAGTCGCTGGCTCTGGCTCGCCGGCACCAACAGTTCGCGCCCGAGCACCTGCTGAAGGTGCTGCTGGAGGAACGCGACGGTCTGGCCCGCAAGCTGATCGATCAGGCCGGCGGCGACCCGTCCGCCGTCGAACTCGTCACCGAAGGCCTGCTGAAGAAGCGGCCCCAGGTCGAGGGCGGCTCGGGCCAACTCTATCTGGACGGCGACACCGCCCGCGTCTTCAGCGCGGCAGAAGAGGCCTCGAAAAAGGCCGGCGACGCCTTTGTCACCACCGAACGCCTGCTGGCCGCCATCGCCAAGGAAGGCGGCGCCGCCGCCGAGGCGCTGAAGTCTGCCGGCGTCACGCCCAAGAAGCTGGATGAAGCCGTCGCCGAGATGCGCAAGGGCAAGACCGCCGACAGCGCCGGGGCCGAGGACTCTTACGACGCCCTGAAACGCTACGCCCGCGACCTGACCGAGGCCGCGCGCGACGGCAAGGTCGATCCCGTCATCGGCCGCGACGAGGAAATCCGCCGCACCATCCAGGTCCTGGCCCGTCGCACCAAGAACAACCCCGTCCTGATCGGCGAACCCGGCGTCGGCAAGACCGCCATCGTCGAAGGTCTGGCCCTGCGCATCGTCAACGGCGACGTGCCCGAAAGCCTGAAGGACAAGAAGGTCCTTTCGCTCGACATGGGCAGCCTGATCGCGGGCGCCAAATACCGCGGCGAGTTCGAGGAGCGGCTGAAGGCCGTGCTGAACGAGGTGGCCGCCGCCGAGGGCGGCATCGTCCTCTTCATCGACGAGATGCACACCCTGGTCGGCGCCGGCAAGGGCGACGGGGCCATGGACGCCTCCAACCTCTTGAAGCCCGCTCTGGCGCGCGGCGAACTGCACTGCGTCGGCGCCACCACGCTGGACGAGTACCGCAAGCACGTCGAGAAGGACGCGGCCCTGGCCCGTCGCTTCCAGCCGGTCTTCGTCGCCGAACCCACCGTCGAGGACACGGTGTCGATCCTCCGTGGCCTGAAAGAGAAGTACGAAGTCCACCACGGGGTCCGCATCTCGGACAGCGCCATCGTCGCCGCCGCCACCTTGTCGAACCGCTACATCACCGACCGCTTCCTGCCCGACAAGGCCATCGACCTGATCGACGAGGCCGCGTCGCGCGTGCGCATGGCCGTCGATTCCAAGCCCGAGGCCCTGGACGAAATCGACCGCCGCCTGGTCCAGCTCAAGATCGAGCGTGAGGCCCTGAAGAAGGAAAGCGACAGCGCCTCGCAGCAGCGTCTGGAGAAGCTGGAGGACGAGATCGCCGATCTGGAGGCCCAGTCCGACGACATGACCGCCCGCTGGAAGTCGGAGAAGGCCAAGGTCGGTCAGGGCGCCCAACTGCGCGAGACGCTGGACCGTCTGCGCGCCGAACTGGCCGCCGCCCAGCGCGCCGGCGACCTCGGCCGCGCCTCAGAGATCGCCTACGGCCAGATCCCGCAACTGGAACGCCAGCTGGCCGAGGCCGAGGCCGCCGAGAAACCGGCGGAAGGCCCCCTGACGCCCGAGGTCGTCGACGCCGAGCAGATCGCCGCCGTCGTCAGCCGCTGGACCGGCGTGCCCGTCGACAAGATGCTGGAAGGCGAGCGCGAGAAGCTGCTCAAGATGGAGGACGAACTGCGCCGCCGCGTCGTCGGTCAGGACGAGGCGCTGGAAGCCGTATCCGACGCCGTTCGCCGCGCCCGCGCCGGGCTCAACGACCCCAACAAGCCGCTGGGCAGCTTCCTCTTCCTCGGCCCGACGGGCGTGGGCAAGACCGAGCTGACCAAGGCGCTCGCCGGCTATCTGTTCGACGACGACAACGCCATCACCCGCATCGACATGTCCGAATACATGGAGAAGCACTCGGTCAGCCGCCTGATCGGCGCCCCTCCCGGCTATGTTGGCTATGACGAAGGCGGCGCCCTGACCGAGGCCGTGCGTCGTCGCCCCTATCAGGTCATCCTGTTCGACGAGGTCGAAAAGGCCCACCCCGACGTCTTCAACGTCCTGTTGCAGGTGCTGGACGACGGTCGCCTGACCGATGGTCAGGGCCGCACCATCGACTTCAAGAACACCCTGATCATCATGACCTCCAACCTGGGCAGCCAGTACCTGGCCGACCAGCCCGAGGGCGAGGATGTCGAGGCGGTGCGCCCGCTCGTTATGGAACAGGTCCGCGCCCACTTCCGGCCCGAGTTCCTGAACCGCATCGACGAGATCATCCTGTTCCACCGCCTCGGCCGCGAACAGATGGGCGGCATCGTCCGCATCCAGCTGGCGCGCCTCGAAAAGCTGATGGCCGACCGTCGCCTGACCCTGGCCCTGGACGACAGCGCCCTGACCTGGCTCGCCGACAAGGGCTACGACCCGGTGTACGGCGCAAGGCCGCTGAAGCGCGTCATCCAGAAGGAGCTGGTCGACCCTATGGCGAAGAAGCTGCTGGCCGGCGAGATCGAGGACGGCAGCGTGGTGGCCGTGTCAGCGGGCGCCGACGGGCTGGAGATCGGGAAGGCGCGGGTGCATTGATCTCAGGCGCCTGCTGACCTCATCTGAGAAAGGGGCCGCGATATCGCGACCCCTTTTTCCATGCACTCCCCCTCTTCCGTCATCCTCCGGCAAGCCGCGTTGGCGGCGCAGACCGGGGGACCCAGCGGCGCGTGGGAGCGTGAAGCAATGCTCGGCGCGTAGCAGCCTCCCTGTCGAGGGCGTGCGGGGTGAGCGGTTTCGCCTTAGGTGCCGCTGGGTCCCCCGGTCTCCGCTTCGCTTCGCCGGAGGATGACGACAGTGGGGGAGCGGGCTAGCACCGCGCCTAGTCTAGTCCTTATCCGGTGATCGTTTGGAATTTTCCTTTGCGTCCGCTCTCACTGAACTGGCGACTCTTATTACGCGTGCAGCGATCCCATCCTCGAAACCGTTTTGCACGAGGTCGGATTTTGTGATTTTTCCATCAGATGAGTAAATTAGAATAAGTAGCGCTATAAATTCTGGACTAGAATACCATTCTCCGCGACTCTCTGAGCACAACTGATCAAGGTATGCCTGGTCAATATTTGATAGAGCGCTTTCTAGGTCCTCAATGGACCTCATGCCTATCTTATTTGCAAAATTGGAAATTGTTCCTACGTAATTTGCATCATCATCGTATACATCATCATCTATGATGAATCCGGCGTTAGACGCTGAAGAAACTAAATCAGGTATTCCTTTCCAGGTAGCCAAGAGTGCGGATACGCTGTCAGCATTTATAGGTATATCAGTGTTCCCATCTGCAATATTGCTAATTGCAGATTCTTTTAGACTTTTCCTTTGATTTCTTATTGCAACGAATTCTTCGTCAGCTAATTCGAATAGGCCTGCTATGCGATGTAGGCGTCTTCTAAATGGAGATGGTATATCCATCTCTCTTTTATATTGAACAGTGTGGGATACGGCCGACCAGGCGTGCTGAACCACTGTTCTTATTTGTATTTCAGCTCTAAAATCCTTAAATTCCCTCCACTCTATGAGGTTATTTCGAATTTCGTTTAATTTTATAATTAGATGATAACTTAAGTAGCCAAACTGATCAACATTAAGCTTTTCTTGTTGGTGCGCTGTCTCTTCAGAGATTACTTGGAACTCATTTTTAATAATAGATACAATTTTTTCTAAATCATCAACAAAGTAACATATTATCCGCGATCCGCAAAGATCTTCAATTTGAGATAGGGGATCGGAGTAAGATTTGCTGGGTCGGTTTATTTTATCGGAAAATGAATCGACTGTTTTAGCTCTGGCTTCGACAACATGGTATTTCATGTCGTGAGCTATCACTAGGCTCTCTAGGAGGCCCCTTAGGCTGTCGCTAAACGCGACGTAGCGAGGTCTAATTTGGGCAAATTTTTCAACTTGCCTTGAGTTCCTGATGTCCACGATTGGCTCTCCCCCAATCTATGGATGTATGGGGTTGCACTGATCGAAGCACAACAGTCGATATCTTCTAGTCCCCCAGCACCGGCATCACCTCCACCCCGTCGCAGACGAAGATGCTCATGTGCGGGTGGTCTTCGAACAGGCGGGTCGCCGCCTCGTGGCTGTCGGCGCGCACCACCATGAAGACGGTCAGCAGGTTGACCATGTCCGTCACGGCGCCGTCGTCGCCGATGCGCTTGGTCGGGCCCAGCGGGCCGCCCTGAAAGACGATGGAGGCGCGGTGCGCCTCTTCCCAGGCGGCGACGGCGGCCACGCCGATGCGGGCCGTCTCGGCCTGCTGGGCCTCGCTCATGGAGCGCCAGGCCCGCCATTTGGGGCCGGTCTTGTCACTGGTGAAGATGGCCAGGTAGTGCGTCTCGGCGCTCATCGAAGCCTCCCGTTTGTGGAAGCCTCGCCCCTTTGCTCGTGCTGGGCAAGCGGCGCCGGATAGGGTGTTCGACGCGGCCTGCTCAACTGCGCTCAAGCAGCGAGCGACCGCGTCGCGAACGTAGCGCTCTTCGCTTAGATATGAATCGCGTGGCCCAGGGCCCGCAGGCTGGCCTCGTGGAAGGCCTCGCCCAGCGTCGGGTGGACATGGATAGTGCCCGCCACGTCTTCCAGCACGGCGCCCATTTCCAGCATCTGGGCGAAGCTGTTGGACATCTCCGAGACGTGCTGGCCGACGGCCTGGATGCCGAGGATGCGGTGGTCGGACTTGGAGGCGATGACGCGGACGAAGCCGCCGTCCTCGCCGGCCTCGATGGCCAGGGCGCGGCCGATGGCGGCGAAGGGGAAGACGGACTGGATCACGTCGTCGCGGCCCTCGACGTCCTGCGGACCCAGGCCCGCCGAGACGATTTCCGGCTCGGTGAAGCAGACGGCGGCGATGGTGACGGGATCGAAGACGCGATCATGGCCCGCAATGATCTCGGCCACGACCTCGCCCTGGGCCGAGCCCTTGTGCGCCAGCATGGGTTCGCCGGTCAGGTCGCCGACCGCCCAGACGTTCTTCATGCTGGTGGCGCAGCGCTTGTCGATCTTGACGAAGGCGCCGTCCATGGCCACGCCCATGGTCTCCAGACCCCAGCCCTTGGTGCGCGGACGGCGGCCGACGGTGACCAGCACCTTGTCGGCGTCCAGCTGCATCGGGTTTCCGTCCTTGTCGGTGACGTTCAGCTTGCCGTCTCCGAAGCCGCCGGCGCGGGCGCCGAGGAACAGCTCGACGCCGTGCTTCTCCAGCCACTTCTGCACCGGGTCGGTCAGGGCCTTGTCGTAGAGCGGCAGCAGGCGGTCGGCCATCTCGACGATAGCGACTTCGGCGCCCAGCTTGCGGAAGGCGATGCCCAGTTCCAGGCCGATATAGCCGCCGCCGACGACGACCAGCTTCTTGGGCACTTCGGACAGGCTCAGGGCCTCGGTCGAGGAAATCACGTCGCCGCCGAAGGGCAGGAAGGGCAGTTCTACCGGCTCCGACCCCGTAGCCAGGATGACGTGTTCGGCGGTGATCAGGATGGGGCCGTCGGCGGTCTCGACGCGGCAGGTCTTGGCGTCGGTGAACTCGGCCCAGCCCTTGATGACCTTGACCTTGGCCTTCTTCAGCAGGGCGGCGACGCCGGCGTTCAGCTTCTTGACGATGCCGTCCTTCCACTCGACCGTCTTGGACAGGTCGATGGCCGGGGCCGACGCGGTGATGCCCAGGGTCCCGTCGCCGGCGGCTTTCAGCACCGTCTCATACTTGCCCGCCGCGTGGATGATGGCCTTGGACGGAATGCAGCCGACGTTCAGGCAGGTCCCGCCCAGCCCATCGCCGCCGTCCACCAGCACGGTGTCCAGGCCCAGCTGGCCGCAACGGATGCCCGCGACATAGCCGCCGGTCCCGGCGCCGATGATCAGGACTTTGGTTTTCAGGGTCTGCATGATCCGAACAACTTCCGCTCATCCCCGCGGAGGCGGGGACCCAGGTTTTGGCTAGGCGCTCAACGTCTCGACGAGATCGCGCCAGCCGGGGTTCATTTCTTCAATCAGCCGCAGTTTCCACTGGCGGTTCTACTTCTTGATCTGCCGCTCCCGTCGAAACGCCGCCTCGCGGGTTTCGTGGGCCTCGAATCAGACCAGTCTCTCAACGCCGTGCTCGGCGGTGAACTTGGACCCCGCCGCTTCCTTGTGCTGCCAGGCGCGCAGACCGAGGTCGTCCGTCGAGCCCGTATAGAGCGTCCCATTCCGTCGGCTGGCCATGATGTAGGTGAAGAAGGCCAAGGGCGGGGTCCGAAGCTAAAGCCTTGGGTCCCCGCCTCCGCGGGGATGAGCGGAAGGAAGGTGCTGGGTTCTTAGTTCATCCAGAGCGTGGCCGGGTGCTCCAGCAACCCCTTGATGCGCTGCACGAAGACCGCGGCGTCATGGCCGTCGACGATGCGGTGATCGAAGGACGAGGACAGGTTCATCATCTTGCGCACGACCATCTGGCCGTCCTTGATCACCACGCGCTCGGCGATCTTGTTCGGGCCGACGATGGCGACCTCGGGGTGGTTGATGATGGGCGTGTGAACCACGCCGCCCAGCGTCCCCAGCGAGGTGATGGTGATGGTCGAGCCGGACAGCTCCTCGCGCTTGGCCGAGCCGTCCTTGGCCGCGCCCGAGACGCGGGCGATTTCAAGGGCGGTGGCGTAGGGGTCCAGCGCCTCGGCGTGGCGGACGACCGGCACCATCAGGCCGTTCGGCGTCTGGGCGGCGATGCCCAGGTGGACAGGGGCGTGCGTCGTCAGCACTCCGGCCTCGTCGTCATAGTGGCTGTTGATCGTCGGCTGGTCGCGCAGGGCCACGACGATGGCGCGGGCGATGAAGGGCAGGACGTTCAGCTTGGGCTGGTCCTTGGCCTTGGTGGCGTTGAGGTGGGCGCGCAGCTCCTCCACCGCCGTCATGTCGATTTCCTCGACATAGGTGATGTGCGGGATGCGACGCACGCTCTCGGCCATCTTCTCCGCGATCTTGCGGCGCAGGCCGATGATCTTGGTCTCGGTGGTTCCCTCGGCGCGGGCATAGGTCGAGGAGGCCGTTCCAACGGTCGTGGCGGGCAGCGAACCGCCGCGTGCGACGAAGGCGTCCAGGTCTTCATGCTGGATGCGGCCGGCGGGGCCGGAGCCCGGCACGAAGGCCAGGTCGATGCCCAGATCGCGAGCGCGGTTGCGCACGGCGGGCGAGGCCAGGGCGCGTTCGCCCGGCTGACGGCCGGTCATGGCCGGGACGGGCTTGGCTTCGGCCTTGGGGGCGGGGGCCGCAGCGGGCTTGGCGACTGGCGCGGGCTCGGCCTTGGCGACGGGAGCCGCGGCGGCAGCAGCCGGAGCCGCGGCGACATTGCCCTTGCCCTCGACCTTGAAGCTGACCAGAGGCCCGCCGACGGGCAGCTGTTGTCCAGCCTCGCCATGCAGGGCCACGACCACGCCGCTGACGGGCGAGGTCAGTTCGACGGTGGCCTTGTCGGTCATGATCTCGGCGACGATCTGGTCTTCCTCGACCGCATCGCCGACCTTGACGTGCCAGCCGACCAGTTCGGCCTCAGCCGTGCCCTCGCCCACATCGGGCAGCTTGAACACATAGTTCGCTCCGGCGGCGGCCGGGGCGCTGACCGGGGCGGCTTCTGCCTTCGGCGCTTCGACGGCGACCGGGGCAGGCTCGGGTTTGGCGGCGACGGGAGCCGGCGTCGGCTCGGCGTCGGCGGCATTGCCCGCGCCCTCGACCTCGAACTCGACCAGGGGGCCGCGCACCGGGATCATCTGGCCCGGCTCGCCGTGGATGGCCAGAACCTTGCCGCTGACCGGGGCGGTGATTTCCACCGTGGCCTTGTCGGTCATGATGTCGGCGACGATCTGGTCTTCCTCGACCCTGTCGCCGACCGCCACGTGCCAGGCGACCAGTTCGGCCTCGGCGGTGCCTTCGCCCACGTCGGGCAGCTTGAAGACGAAACGACCCATCTTAACGGCCTCCCGACATGACGGCTTTCAGGGCGTCGGCCACGCGTTGCGGGCCGGGGAAGTATTCCCACTCGAAGGCGTGCGGGTAGGGGGTGTCCCAGCCGGTCACGCGCACGATGGGCGCCTCCAGATTATAGAAGCAGCGTTCCTGAACCAGGGCCGACAGCTCGCCCCCGAAGCCCGAGGTCTTGGGCGCCTCATGCACGATGACGCAGCGGCCGGTCTTCTTGACGCTGGCTTCGATGGTCTCGATGTCCAGCGGCACGAGGGTGCGCAGGTCGATGACCTCGGCGTCCACGCCCGCGTGCTCGGCGCCGGCCAGAGCCACCCAGACCATGGTGCCATAGGCCAGGATGGTGACGTCCGAACCTTCGCGCATGACGCGGGCCTTGCCGATGGGCAGGGCGTATTTCTCGGTCGGGACCTGGGCCAGCTCCTGGGTCTTCCACGGCGAAACCGGCTTCTCGTGCCAGCCGTCGAAGGGGCCGTTGTAGAGGCGTTTGGGCTCGAAGAAGACGACCGGATCATCGTCCTCGATGGCGGCGATCAACAGGCCCTTGGCGTCATAGGGGTTGGACGGAATGACGACCTTCAGACCCGCGATGTGGGTGAACAGGGCTTCCGGCGACTGGCTGTGGGTCTGGCCGCCGAAGATGCCGCCGCCGTAGGGGCTGCGGATCGTGATCGGCGAGGTGAACTGACCGCCCGAGCGGTAGCGCATCTTGGCCGCTTCGGAGACGATCTGGTCATAGGCCGGATAGATGTAGTCGGCGAACTGGATCTCGACGACCGGGCGCAGGCCATAGGCGCCCATGCCGATGGCGGCGGCGACGATGCCGCACTCCGAAATCGGGGCGTCGAAGCTGCGGGTCAGGCCGTGCTTCTGCTGCAGCTGGTCGGTGACGCGGAAGACGCCGCCGAAATAGCCCGCGTCCTCGCCGAACGACAGGACGTTCGGGTCCTCGGTCATCTTGACGTCGATGGCCGAGTTCAGGGCCTGGATCATGTTCATCGGCACGACGCCCTTGGCGGGCGCCTCCGACTTCGGCGCATTGTTCTGATCGACCATGTCGGGCTCGAGGCCGTCGTTGCGGTCGGCGTCGGTGAAGGTTTGCTGGGTCATGGTCAGACTCCGACCTCGCGGCGCTGTTCGATCAGGCGCCAGTCCTCGGTCGCATAGACCTCCTCGAACATGGTCTTCACGCTCGGGCGCGACTGGCCCAGGGTGCCGATGGCCTCGGATTCCTTGCCGGCGGCGCGGACCTGCTCTACGGCGTCCTTCTCGGCCTCGACCTGCTGCTCGTCCGACCATTCGCCCAGCACGATCAGATGCTGCTTCAGGCGCTCGATCGGGTCGCCCAGCGGCCACTTCTCGGCCTCGTCGCCGGGGCGATAGCGGCTGGGGTCGTCAGAGGTCGAGTGCGGCGCGCCGCGATAGGTGAACAGCTCGATCACGGTCGCGCCCTGGTTGGTGCGCGCGCGTTCCTCGGCCCACTGGGTCGCGGCCCAGACGGCCAGGAAGTCGTTGCCGTCGACGCGCAGGGCCGGCAGGCCGTAGCCGATGGCCTTGGCGGCGAAGGTCGTGTCCAGACCCCCGGCGATGCCCATGAAGGAGGAGATGGCCCACTGGTTGTTGACCACGTTCAGGATGACCGGGGCGCGGTAGACCGAGGCGAAGGTCAGGGCGTTGTGGAAGTCGCCCTCGGCCGTGGCGCCGTCGCCGATCCAGCTGATGGCGATCTTGTCATCGCCCTTGTAGGCGCTGGCCATGGCCCAGCCCACAGCCTGCGGGACCTGGGTGCCGAGGTTGCCCGAAATGGTGAAGAAGCCATAGTCCTTGGCCGAATACATGATCGGCAGCTGGCGGCCTTTGATCGGGTCTTCGGCGTTGGAGTAGATCTGGTTCATCATGCTCGCCAGCGGATAGCCGCGCGCGATCAGAAGGCCCTGCTGGCGATAGGTGGGGAAGCCCATGTCCTCGCGGCTCAGGATCATGCCCTGGGCAACCGCGATGGCCTCTTCGCCGGTGCACTTCATGTAGAAGCTGGTCTTGCCCTGACGGTGGGCGCGGTGCATCCGCTCGTCAAAGGCGCGCGTCAGGATCATGGCCTTCAGGCCGCGACGCATCGTCTCGGGGTCGAGTTTCGGGTCCCACGGCCCGACGGCCTGACCTTCGTCGTCCAGGACGCGCACCAGCCGGAAGGCGTGATCGCGCATGTCATAGGGGGCGGTCGAAACCTCTGGCCGGGTGACGGCGCCGGCGGGATCGAACTGCAAGTGGCTGAAATCAGGCGCATCGCCGGGCCGGCCCGAAGGCTCCGGCACGCGCAGCGACAGCGTGGGCGTATTCTTCATCATGCGTCCCGTCCGGTTAATCCGACCGCGTTTCCTCTATGAAGAGGGCATAGCATGGCGCGTCTCTGTTGGCCTTCCTAAAAATACCCTTGCCAAATGGTGATTTGGGGTATTTTATTGCGTGAAATCCCCTTTTGGAGAAACGCCTTTGGCTGACGAACTTGATCCTATCGACGCCCGCATCCTCGATATCCTGCAACAGGACGCTGGATTGTCGGTCGCCGAGGTCGCCGATCGCGTCGGCCTCTCGGCCTCGCCCTGCTGGCGCCGGATCAAGAGACTGGAGGACTCTGGCCTGATACGCAAGCGGGTCACGCTGCTGGACGCCGGTCTGCTGGGTCTGGACTTCGAAGTCTACGCCATCGTCAAGCTGAGCCTGCCGTCGCGCGAGAACCTCGACATCTTCGAAGCCGCCGTCGCCAACTGGCCGGAAGTGGTCCAGTGCGCCACCATCACGGGCCGCGAGGACTATGTCCTGCGCATCATCACCTCGGACATGCACGCCTTCGACCAGTTCCTGCGCGACAAGCTGCTGACGCTCGGCATCGTCTCCGACTGCGCCAGCCACATCGTCACGCGCGGCGTGAAGAACGTCACCACCCTGCCGCTGGGCATCATCACCCCCCACGTCAGCTAGGCGGCGCCGAACGGCCTGAGAGAGGGCGCCTGTGGGGGAGGGTTTAATGGTCAAATCGTGCGCCCTCGCGATGGCCTTCGCCGCACTGGCGGCTGGGAGCGTCCTCGCGGCGGTCCCGCTGTCGGATCAGGCCCCGGCTGCGGCCGTCGCCGAATCCGATGTTGCGGCCTTTCGGCGGCTGCGGGCTGAGGCGATGACGGCGATCACCGCCGATGACCTGGACGCCGCCGCCGGGCTGCTTGCCCAGGCCGACGCGCGTATCCCCAATCATCCGGGTCTGATCCTGTTGCGGGCGCGCGTGGCCGCCGCGCGCGGAGACGCCGCGCAGGCCGTGGCCCAGTTGCACCGCTATGGCCGCGCCGGACTGTCCATGAACCTGGCGCGCGATCAGGCCCTGTCTTCGGTCGCAGGCGCTCCTGGCTTCGCCGAGGCCGCCGGGTGGCTTGAGGCCAATCGCGCCCCGATCGGCGCGGACCGGCTCTCCGTCGTCGCTGTTCTGAAGGGGGCGGGCCTTGTCGAGAGCCTGACCCGCGATCCGGCGGGCGGGGGCTGGCTGGTCTCGCGGGTGGCGGGGCGAGACATCGTCCGGCTGGCCGACGACGGCGCCGTCACGCCCTGGCTCAAGGCCGAGGGGCCGACAGAGGGCGTGCTGGGTCTGGCGCCGGACCCGTCACGCGACCTGTTGTGGGCCGCCGTCAGCCCCGCGCCCCCCGCCGCTCACGGGCGCGAGGATGTCGGCCCGGCTGCGCTTCTGGCGATCCATGCCGCGACAGGTCAGGTCCTCGCCGCCTATCCGCTGGCGGCCGACGGACGCGCACACGGTCTGGGCGACCTGGCGCTGGACGCCGAGGGCGCCGTCTATGTCTCGGATGGTCTGTCGGGCGAGATCTATCGCCTGCCGCCCTCGGGCGAGGCGCTCGAAGTCTTCGTGGCCGCGGGACGCCTGGGCTCGCCCCAGGGTCTGGCGCTGACGCCGGACGGCCAGGCCCTGGTCGTCGCCGACTATTCTTCGGGCCTGTGGCGCGTGGCGCGGGCGGGCGGCGAGCCTGTGCGAATGGCGGCGCCCGACGACGCCGTTCTGATCGGGATCGACGGCCTGGTCACGGACGGCCGCAGCCTCTACGCCTTGCAGAACGGGGTGTCGCCCCAGAGGGTGTTGAAGCTGACGCCCAACCCCGCCTGGACGCGCATCGACCAGGTTCAGGTCCTGGCCGCCAACCTGCCCCAGATCGCCGAACCGACCACGGGCCTGATCCTGGACGGCGATCTTGTCTTCGTCGCCCGATCCCAGTGGAGCGACTTCGGCGCCGATGGATCCTTGCGGACCCCGACGCCCGATCCGGCTATCATCGCCCGCTTGAGGCTGGACTGAGAGGACCGACATGATCGAACTGGTGATCGACGCGCGCAGAAAAGACCTCGGCGGGTTCGAGGTCGGGCGGGTCCTGCCCTTCCATTCTCACCGGATGGTCGGCCCCTTCATCTTCCTGGACCAGATGGGCCCGGCCGAGTTCGCGCCGGGCGCTGACGCCATCAATGTGCGGCCGCATCCGCACATCGGCCTGTCGACCCTGACCTATCTGTTCGAGGGCGAGATCATGCACCGGGACAATCTGGGCTACACCCAGGCCATCCGTCCCGGCGAGGTGAACTGGATGACCGCCGGGTCCGGCATCGTCCATTCCGAGCGCACCGATCCGCTGAAGAAGGCGCAGGGCGGCAAGATGCACGGCATGCAGGCCTGGGTCGCCCTGCCGCTGGAGAAGGAAGAGATCGCCCCCTCCTTCACCCACCTGGGCGAGGACGCCCAGCCCACCTATGCGAACAACGGCCTGTTCGCCCGTCTGGTGGCGGGCGAGGCCTTCGGGGAGAAGGCCGGCACGCCGGTCCAGTCGCCGCTCTTCTACGTCCACTGGGAAATGGCCGAGGGCGTCCGCGCCGCTCCGCCGCCGCCGAAGGCCAAGGGCGGGTACAGCGAACGCGCCCTGTTCGTGGCCAAGGGCCGGATCGAGGTCGACGGTCGGTCCTTCCATGAAGGCCAGATGGTCGTCCTCTCGGCCCACGCCGAACCGACCGTCACGGCGCTGGATCCTTCCAGCGTCATGGTTCTGGGCGGCGAGCCGGTGGGCGAGCGCCTGATCTGGTGGAACTTCGTCTCCTCGTCCCAGGATCGTCTCGATCAGGCCAAGGCCGACTGGAAGGCGGGCCGCATGAGCCTGCCCGCCGAAGACGCGCTGGAGTTCATCCCCCTGCCAGACGAACCTGCCCAGGCCACCCGCGCGCCCGACCCCGTCGAGCCGAAGCCGACCGATCCGGTCTAGGGGATTGCGCAGGGCGAGGTTGGTGGGGCGCTCGCTTCCCGCGCTACAAGAAGAGCTGCTGACTTCGCAGAGCGGACGCGCCGCCGTCAGCGGCCAGCCGAAAAACCGGATCTAGTCGCGGTCAAAGCCCCGGCGACGCTGGATATAGAAGGCGACGCCGGCAAAGGCGGCGCCGACCGCGATCATGGCCCAATGGATCGGGCCCGGAACCGTTTCCGGGGTGGGAGCCGCATCGCTTTGCGAGGGCTGGGCGAGGTCTGCGGATGTGGACGATGTGAGGCGGGCGTCGATCAGGGCCGCGGCGCTCGAGGCCGCCGGGGTGAAGATGATCGCTGTCGCCAGCAAGGCGACCCGCAAGCTTCTCGTCATGATGACCCCTGGGGCGCGGAATGCGTCCGATGCGCGCCTCCGAACGCACGGGGTCTTGATAGGGCTCAGGTCTCAGGCGGGGAATGTCTGGAAATCTCTGGATTTGGGACGCTCAGGCAAGGGCTGTCCAAGACTCCCAATTGGTTTTTCCTCAGGTCGTGAATATCGGCTAGGGTCGGTGCTCTGTTGTTCCGCCCAAGGGTTTTGGCGTCATGGCCTCGCGTTCGATTGCCTGGGAGATTTCAGCTCAGACCGTGCCTGACGCTTTTGAGCGCTATGTCTATGGAATGGCGGACTTCTACGAGGTCTCGGGCGTCAGCGATCATGACCGGCGGCGCTTCTTCAACAAAACCCGGACTACCGCCACCGACGGCGGCGTCATCGGCTATGGGCTTTCGGTTCGCCAGACTCTGTCGCGAACCCCGGCGACACTGCGCCGCTCGGAGGTGGACGGGCTCAACCTGTCGGTCAGTCGCGCGGCGATGGTCGGCGACGCCGATGGCCGGTCGGTCCGCGCCGCGCCCGGCGCCGTCCAGCTGCGCGATCTGTCGCTGCCGGCGGCGTCGCGGCTGGAGATGGTCGACCTCACCGCCTTGATCGCCCCGCGAGCGCTGGTGCCGGCCTGTCTGCTGGGGCGAGACGCCCATGGCGCGGTGATGGCGCCGGATGCGCCGGGCGCGCGCCTGCTGACCGCCCACCTGGTCGGCCTGGAAGAGCTTGCCGCCGACCTGACGGACGACGAGGTCGAGGCCTCGATCCAGGCGCTGCTGCTGCTGGCGGCGCGGATGACGGGGTTCGCGGTGAGGCTGGCCCCGACGGAGGTCGCGGCCCTGCAGCGCTCGGTCCGGCGTCAGGCCAAGGCGTTTATCGAAACCCGACTGGCGGCGGGCGAGGCGGGGATCGCCAATGACGAGGTGGCGAAGGCGGCGGGTGTGTCGCGCGCCACCCTCTATCGCGCCTTTGACGAGGAGGGCGGGGTCAATCGCTACATCCAGGATCGGCGGCTGCATCACGCCCGGCGCGCCTTGCGGCAAAGAAGCGGCCTCACGCCCACGATCGCCGACATCGCCTACGCCTACGGCTTCGCCTCGCCCTCGCATTTCAGCCGCCAGTTCCGGGCGCGCTTCGGCTATTCGCCGTCCGAGGTCGAGCCGCTGTCGCCGCCGCGCGACGTCTCCATGTCGGACGGGCCCATCCGCCACGAGATTCTGGTGCAATGGCTCAAGTCCCTGCCGGACGCGCCGGACGTGGCCTAGGTTCAGTCGAGGCTGCGCAGGAAGCGGATCAGGTTCGCGCTGACCTCCTCCGCCCGTTCCTGTTGCAGCCAGTGGCCGGCGCCGGGCAGGACGATCTGGCCGCGCAGGTCGGTCAACCAGTCCTTCTGCCCCGCCTCGTGGGGACCGGCGTAGTGGCGGACCGGATCGCGGTCGCCGACGAGGAAGAGGGCGGGCTGGGCGATCTTCCGGTCTTGCAGGAAGGCGGTCAGGCTCCAGTTGCGGTCCAGGCAGCGGTACCAGTCCAGCGGCCCCTTGAAGCCTGAACCGCTGAAGGCGGCGACGTACTCGGCGAAATGCGCCGCGCTCATCCAGGGCGGCAGGGCGGCGTGGTCGGAGATGCTGTCGAGCAGGCTGACGCCCTCGGGCATGAAGCCGGTCGACTGGTCCGCGGCGGCGGTGGCGCCGTCATAGGCCCAGAACATCTTACGCAAGGCCGTCGCCGGATCGACGTCCAGTTCGACATGGGCCTCGGGCGACTGGAAGCGGTTGATGTAGAGGTCGCCCAGCCCCGCCCGCTTGGTGATCGCCGCCATCGCCGCCGTCGGCGGTCCCTTGGGCCGGCGCGGCTGGAACGGCACGGACAGGCCGGCCACGGCTCGGAACACATCGGGGCGCATCAGCGCACAATGCCAGGCCACCGCCGCGCCCCAGTCGTGGCCGACGACGACAGCCTCCGACGCGCCCAGCGCCCGCACCAGATCGACCATGTCCCCGACCAGATGCAGGATGGTGTGTTCCTCTGCATCGGCCGGTTTGTCAGTCCCGCCATAGCCGCGCATGTCGGGGGCGACGGCGCGGAAGCCCGCCTCGGCCAGGGCCTGAACCTGCGCGCGCCAACTGATCCCCAGTTCGGGAAAGCCGTGCAGCAGCAGGACCAGCGGGCCTGTTCCGGCCTCCAACACCTGTTGCGTCAGGCCGTCGGTGGCGATGCGGCGGGTCTGCATGGGCGGTCCTCCGTTTGCAGCCAGCCTATCTCCTTTTCAGTCTCTGGCGAGAGGGGCGAACGTTCCCGTTCCGTTTCGCGACGCGGGGCGCTATGGATCGGGCGTGACCGACGTCTCCGCCCCTTCCATCGTCCAGTCTGCGGCTCCGGTCTCGGCCGAGCTGCCGCCCGCCCTGGCCACCCCGCCGGGCGCTGGGGCCGTGTGCGACGCGTCGGGGCCGAAGAAGATCGGACGCGGCGCGGCCGAGGGCGTCTTCCTGGGCGGTCCCGTCATGGTCGCCCACGCCAGCCTGACCGCCCGTCGTTTGGGTCTCAGCCCGCCGCCGCGCTCCGCCGACATGCTGGACGTGCTGGAGCTCTACGCCTTCGTGCGCCCCGCCAAGTTCTGCGCCCCCTCGCCGTCGGGGCTGGCGCTGGCCCTGGGCCGATCCGAGCCCAAGGGGGCCGAGGCTCAGGCCCAGGCTCTGCGCGACGCCGCCCTCGACCTGCTCAATGAACTGACCGATCCCGCCTATCCGGGCCGCGAGGACGCCTTCACCCTGGCCGGGACGCTGGACCGGGCGGGCTGGTCCTGGGGCGCGCGCGTGCTGGCCGCGCTTCAGGCCGGGCCTCTGCGGGATCGACGCGAGCGCGGCACCGGGCTGGACGTCTGGTCCCGGCTGGCCGAGTGGGAGGACGAGGCCCCGCGCGGCGAGGCCGGGTCGGCTCCCGTCGATTCGGAAAGCGCCCGCATCCGTCTTGACAAGCTGTTGCAGGCCTCGGGTCTGGACGAGACGCGGCCCGCCCAGTCCGACTACGCCGCCGAGGCCGCCTACGCCTTTTCGCCCCGCAACGAAGAGGGCCGTCCGCGCGTCCTGCTGGCCGAGGCCGGCACCGGCACCGGCAAGACCCTGGGCTATCTGGCCCCCGCCAGCCTGTGGGCCGAGCGCAATGCGGGCGCGGCCTGGGTCTCGACCTACACCCGCGCCCTGCAACGCCAGATCGACCGCGAAAGCCGCGCCCTGTGGCCCGACGAGGCCGAGCGCCGCAAGAAGACGGTGGTGCGCAAGGGCCGCGAAAACTACCTCTGCCTGCTGAACCTGCAGGACATGATGCAGGCCGCCCAGCTGGGCAACGGCGACCTGATCGGCATGGGGCTGGCCGCCCGCTGGGCCGCGCACAGCCGCGACGGGGACATGACCGGCGGCGACTATCCCGGCTGGCTGCCCGGCCTGTTCGCCGCCGCCCCCAGCCATCAGGCCAGCCCGGCCAATCTGGTCGACCGGCGTGGCGAATGCGTCCACGCCGCCTGTCCCCACTACCGCCTGTGCTTTGTCGAAAAGACCATCCGCGCCAGCCGCCGGGCCGATCTGGTCGTGGCCAACCACGCCCTGGTCATGACCCAGGCCGCCTTTGACGGCGCCCGCTCGGCGCGCGGCCAGAAGCAGGACGGCGAGACGGCGGCGCTGAAGCGCATCGTCTTCGACGAGGGCCACCACCTGTTCGACGCCGCCGACAGCGCCTTCTCCGCCGCCCTGTCGGGTCAGGAAGCCGCCGAGCTGCGCCGCTGGATCCGCGGTCCCGAGGGGCGCGGCCGTCGCGGGCGCGGGCTGGAACAGCGTCTGGGCGACCTGTGCGCCGACAACGAGGCGGCGGCCAAGGCCCTGAAGGACGCCATGATCGCCGCCGCCGCCCTGCCGGGCGAGGGGGTGTCGGGCCGCATCGCGCCAGCGTCCGGCGAGATCAATCCTATCGGCCCGATCGAGGCCTTCCTGGTCGCCGCTCTGGAACAGCTGCGCGCCCGCAGTCAGGAAACCGGCGGGACCGAGTTCGGGCTGGAGTGCGCCCTGCGTCCCGCCACCGAGCCGGTGCTGGAGGCTGCCCGCGCCGCCGCCCGCGCCATCGCCGCCGTCGAGGCCCCCCTGCTGGCCCTGTCGCGCCACCTCGAGGACATTCTGGACGAAGAAGCCGCCGAACTGGACGGCGCCGCCCGCGCCCGCATTGAAGGGGCGCTGCGCGGCATGGACCGGCGCGCGCGCATGACCCTGCCAGGCTGGCGCTCCATGCTGGCGGCGCTGGAGGAGGGCGGCGACGAACCCGATCCCGATTTCGTCGACTGGCTGAGCGCCGAGGCCGCCTTCGGCCGCATCCACGACGTGGCCCTGCGCCGCCACTGGATCGACCCCACCGTGCCGTTGGAAGCCGCCGTCATCATGCCCGCCCATGGCGTGCTCGTGACCTCCGCCACCCTGTCGGACCCTGCGGCCGAGGACCCGTTTTCTCTGGCCCGGATGCGCACCGGCGCGGCGCGCCTGATCGAACCGGCGCGGACGCTGAAGGTGGAGAGCCCCTTCGACTACGCCGCCAACAGCCGCATCATCGTCGTCAACGATCTGATGAAGGACGACCCGCGCCAGATCGCGGCGGCCATGCGCGAACTGTTCCTGGCGGCGGGCGGCGGGGGCCTGGGCCTTTTCACCGCCATCCGCCGGTTGAAGACCGTCTATGAGCGGCTGGGGCCGGATCTCGCCAAGGCCGGCGTCCCCCTCTACGCCCAGCACGTCGATCCGCTGGAGGTTGGCGCCCTGGTCGACGTGTTCCGCGCCGAACAGGACAGCTGCCTTCTGGGCACCGACGCCGTGCGCGACGGGGTTGACGTGCCGGGCCGATCCCTGCGCGTGCTGGCCTTCGACCGCGTGCCCTGGCCGCGTCCCGACCTGCTGCACAAGGCGCGGCGCGAACGCTTTGGCGGCAAGACCTATGACGACGCCCTGGCGCGCGGCCGCATCGCTCAGGCCTTCGGCCGCCTGATCCGCCGGGCCGACGACAAGGGGGTCTTCCTGATGCTGGACGCCGCCTGTCCGACCCGCCTGTTCGCCGGTCTGCCGCCCGGAACCGAGGTCCAGCGCATGGGGCTGGCCGAGGCGGTGGAGTTGACGAAGAGCTTCCTCGATCCCGACGCGACCTGAAGCCTCCGCTCGCTCTTTCTTCCGTCATCCTCCGGCAAGCCGCGTAGCGGCGCTGACCGGGGGACCCAGCGGCGCCCAGAGGGCGAAAAGCCCACGCGCCGCGCTTACAGTGAAGATCGCCTTCGGCGCCGCTGGGTCCCCCGGTCTCGCTCCGCTCGCCAGAGGATGACGAAAGAGAAGGGCGGGGCTATGCATCGAAACATGTCCAAGACCACCCCCGCGACCCTCGCCCTCACCCAGGCCGGCGTCGCCTTCGACCTCTTCCCCTACGCCTACGACCCCGACGCGCCGCGCGTGGGCTTGCAGGCGGCTGAGGCGCTCGGCTGGGCTCCGGAACAGGTGTTCAAGACCCTGATGACCCTGGTGGACGGCAAAGCCGCCTGCGTCATCGTGCCGTCCGACTGCGAGGTCAGCATGAAGAAGCTGGCGGCGGCGCTCGGGGCCAAGTCGGCGCAGATGATGAAGCCCGCCGACGCCGAACGTCTGACGGGCTACAAGGTCGGCGGCGTCAGCCCCTTCGGCCAGAGGAAGGCTGTGCCGACCGTGATGGACGAGACTGCCATCCTGTTCGACCGCATCCTGATCAACGGCGGGCAGCGCGGCCTGCTGCTGGGCTTGACGCCGGACGAAGCGGCGCGGGCGGCCAGTGCGAAACTGGCCGACCTGACGGCGTAAGCTTACTCTTCGAACGTCACCACCACGCTGTCGGCCGAGCGCACGGCCTCGCCGTGGAAGACCGCTTCGATATTGTTGCCGTCCGGGTCCAGCAGGAAGGCGGCGTAGTAGCCGGGGTGATAGGGCCGCTCCCCCGGCGCGCCGTTGTCGGTTCCGCCCGCCGCCAGTCCCGCCTTGTGGAAGGCCTCGACCATGGCCCGGTCCCGGGCCTGGAAGGCCAGATGGCAGCGCCCGGTCGGTCGTCCCGCTGCAGCAATGCTGTCCACCGCCGAGACGAACAGTTCGTCGGCCCAGAAGAAGCGTTCCGCCTCGCCGCCGATCGGCACGCCCAGGGCTTCGAGCACCGCGCCGTAGAAGCGGCGGCTGGCCTCAAGGTCGGGCGTCACCAGTTGCAGATGGTCGATCAGCCGGCCGCGGTGCAGCTGTTGCGTCTCCATGATCCTCGTCTCCTGTCAGTTTGCGATTCGAACGGAAAACAGGGTGGCCCGTTCCTGCTGACAGGGCGTGTCAGCAGCCGCGCGTCCTGCTAAACCGCGACCATGACCGACGCCCACGTTGAACCGATCCGCCACAGCCGCAAGGGGCTGATCATCCCCTTCGCCATCGTCTTCGTCGGCCTGGCCCTGTGGACCGGCTGGTGGTTCGTCCTGACGCAGCAGATCGAGAAGAAGCTGGAGGGCCGCATCGCCCGGCTGGAGCAGTCGGGCTGGACCGTGAAGCACGCCGGCCTCTCCACGACCGGCTGGCCTCTGCGGGCGCGGGTGGCGATGACGCACGTCGACGTCGTCGCCCCCTCGGGCCATGCCGTCGCCGCGCCCGAGATCGTGGCCGAGGCCAACGCCTACAACCCGACCAAATGGGTCATCGCCGCACCCGACGGCATGGTCCTGACGCGCGGGGCCAAGGGCAAGGTGGCGGTGCGCGCCGAGATGATCCGCATGAGCCTGCACGGCCTGACCCAGCGCTGGCCCAATGTGGTGGTGGAACTGGCCAAGCCGGTCTTCACCGCCCTGCCGAACGCTGAGCCCTTCCCCCTGGCCAAGGCGGGTCTGGTCCAGTTCTACATGCGCCCGCACGTGGCCGGGTCGAACACGCCGACCGAGGACGTCGATGTCCTGTTCCGTCTGGTGGACGGCGAGGGCCGTCCGAATGGTCCCGTCGAGGGCCTGACCCAGTCAGGCAAGCTGAACGCCCAGGTCGAGGCCGTGATCGAGAAGGCCGGCGCGCTGAAGGGCGCCGACGCGCAAGGCTTGCTGTCGGCCTGGACCGCCGCCGGGGGCCGCTTCGTCGCGGTCAAGGGCCAGTTGGAAGCGGGCGAAAGCCGCACCTTCCTGTCCAGCCCGGCCCTGTCGGCCGACGACAAGGGGCGTCTGGAGGGTGAAGTCTTCCTGCGCGCCGAGAAGCCGCTGGCCGCCATCGTCGGTCTGGCCGGGGCCCAGCAGGGCGGTGCGATGGACCGCGCCGCCGCCGCCCGCGCGGCTGCGGCCACGCCGCAGGGCGGGACGGGCGAGCAGGGCCAGGCGGTCGATCTGGTGCTGAACTTCAAGGGCGGGCGCACCTATTTGGGGCCCTTCGCGCTGGCCCCGGCGCCTCAGCTGTTCTGATGCTGGTCGAACCGCCCGAGGACCTTGAGCGTCTGGCGCTGGACCGCGCCCTGATCGCGGCGGCGCGGGCGCGCCTCGCCGCCGGGGCGCGCGGTTCCGCCGACGCCGACGCCATCGCCCTGCGCGAGATCCTGCACGACATTCCGTCGGCTGAGCGTCCGGCCCTGCGCGCCGTGCTGGGCCGCATCGAGGCCGCGACCGGCCCGGCCCTGGCCACCTGCGGGCCTTTGTCTCAGGCCCTGGCCGCCGACCGCTGGGGCCTGATTGGTCGTCCCGCCGCCGAGCCGGATCAGGCGCTTTTGACGGCCCGCCAGGGCGGGCGCGCCTTGATCGATCTCGGCGCCCGGCCCTGGTGGGGCAAACTTTTGGCCCTGCCCATGCTCAAGGTCATCGCCGCCCTGCCGGACGACGCCGCCGGGACGCCCCGCGCCCTGCTGGTCTCGACCGAGGCCCCCGGCCCGACCGGCGACGACCGCACCTTCTGGGTGACCGACAGCCCGGCTTCGGACGCCCGCATCGTGGCGGCCCTGGGTGAGGCGGGCCTGATCGCCGCGTCGCTGGCGGCGGGCGGCGGCTTGAAGCTGTTCGTTCTGACAGGCTATGTGCAGGCCGAGGACGGGCGGTTGAGCAACGCCCCCGGCCAGATGAGCGGCGTCATCGGCGCCGCCCCCGTTTACTGACCATTTACTTCGAGGATGACGCCCATGACCGACGCGCCGAACGCTGCGCCCGCCCCCAAGCCCGGCATCCTCGACATCGCCCCCTATGTCGGCGGCAAGGGCGCCATCGCCGGCTTCGCCGAGCCGATGAAGCTCTCCTCGAACGAGAACGCCCTGGGCGCCGGTGAAAAGGCGCGCGAGGCCTATGCCGCCGCCCTGAAGAACATCCACGTCTATCCCGACGGCCGGGCCACCAAGCTGCGCGAGGCCGTGGCCGCCCACCACGGACTGGAGCCCGAGCGCCTAATCTTCGGCAACGGCTCGGACGAGGTCTTCGCCCTGCTGAACCAGGCCTATCTGAGCGCGGGCGACAACATCGTCGCCGGCCAGTATGGCTTCCTCGCCTACCGCATCTCGGCCAAGGCCTGCGGCGCCGAGGTCAAGCTGGCGGCCGAGCCGAACATGAAGCTCGAAGTCGAGGCCATCCTCGATCAGGTCGATGAGCGGACGAAGATCGTTTACGTCTCCAACCCGTCCAACCCGACCGGCAGCTGGAACTCGGGCGAGGAGATCCGCCGCCTGCACGCCGCCTTGCCGGCCCACGTCATCCTGGTGGTGGACGAGGCCTATGCCGAGTTCGTGGTCGAGCCGGACTGGGAGACCAGCTTCGGTCTGGCCCGTGAGGCGTCCAACATCGTCGTCACCCGCACCTTCTCCAAGATCCACGGCCTGGGCGGCTTGCGCATCGGCTTCGGCTACGCCCCCCTGGCCATCGAGCAGGCGGTGGACCGCATCCGCCTGCCGTTCAACGTCTCGGTGCCGGGCCTCGACGCCGCCACCGCCGCCCTGTCGGACGAGGCGCACCAGAAGGCCTCGCGCGATCTGGTGCTGGACTGGCGTCCGCGCATGACCCAGGCCATCCGCGGCTTCGGCTTCGAGGTCTTCCCCTCGGCGGGCAACTTCATCCTGATCCGCTTTGCTGAGGGCAAGCGCAACGCCGCCGCCGCCAATGACTACCTGAACGCCAAGGGCATCATTGTGCGCCCGGTTGGCGGCTACGGCCTGCCCGACTGCCTGCGCGTCACCATCGGCACGGAAGATCAGAACCGCGCCGTGATCGACGCCCTCAGCGAGTTCGCCGCCAGCTGATCCGGCGGCGACCTGACGCCGGGCCGCCGCGTCTCGGCGTCAGGGGTTCGGTGTCAGCAGGGCGGTGGAGGCCGTTTCGATGCGGTTCTCCAGCTCGGCCATGAACTCGGCGCGCTTCAAGCCTGCTGGAATAGGCGGCAGGAATTCGAAGACGATGGTGCCGGGATAGCGGCGGAAACCATGGGCGGGCCAGTGGACGCCCGAGTTGGTGGCGATAGGCCAGCAGGGGCTGTTCAGGTCGCGGTACAGGGCGGCGATGCCGGGCTTGTAGTCGGGGGCGGCACCGACCTCGCCGCGCGTGCCCTCGGGGAAGATCAGGATCTGGCGGCCCTCGGCGTGACGCACGCGGGCCTGACGCACCATGTCCTTCAGCGCCTTGGAATGGGCCGAGCGGTCGACGGCGATCATCTTCGTCTTCCAGGCGAACCAGCCGAAGAAGGGCAGGACCATCAGCTCCTTCTTCATGATGAAGCAGGTGTCGTCGAGGAAGGAGAAGGGGGCGATGACGTCCAGCATGCCCTGATGCTTGCAAGCCAGCAGGGCCGGGCCGGTGGGGCGGTGCTCAAGCCCGCGCACCTCGACCTTGACCCCGGCGATCCAGCGCAGGCCGAACAGGACGAATTTCGACCAGGACTTGATGACCCAGACGGCGGCGCCGTGCGGCATCAGCAGCGCGGGCGACAGGCCTACGGCGAAGATCACCATCGACAGGTAGAGCCAGGCGACAAAGATCAGGGAACGGATGGTGGTCATGGGGTCAGGCGGCCTCGGGCTGGGTCTGCGGCGCCGATCGTTCCGGGTGATGGCCCTTCAGCCGATGCATCCCCTCGCGGCCCAGCACGGCCAGGTATTTCATGTATTCCAGCGTCATCCGCCGGGCGGTGACGGCGGCTCGCCACCAGCGCGAGTTGTCCAGCGACGGGGTCGAGACGGCGTAGGGCGTCAGCTTGACCCCGGGCGCGGCGCCGCGGATCTCCAGCAGGCTGCGCGGCATGTGGTAGTCGGAGGTGACGACGATCAGGCTGTCATAACCCTTGGACCGCGCCCAGGCGGCGATCTCCTGGGCGTTGCCGACCGTGTTCTCGGCCTCGAAGCCCAGGTCGACGCAGCAGTTGAACAGCTTGGTCGAGCCGGGCGTCAGGGCGCGCAGTTCCTGGCGGCGCACGTCGCGATTGACGCCGGAGATCAGCACCCGGCGGCCCTTGTCCAGTTCCAGCAGGCGGATGGCCGCGTTGACGCGTTCGGCCGAGGGGCCTGTCAGGGCGACGATGGCGTCGGCGCGCGCGGGCTCGGCCGCCGGCGTCAGGCCGCGCACGCGCTCGGCGAAGGCGAACAACCCCACCAGCCACATCAGCGCCACCACGGCGATCAGCGTCAAGAACTTCATCATGCTTAACTAGCTAGGTGCGCCCAGCTTCGCCAGCGCCGTGAAGCGGGCGGCGGCCAGAGCGACGCCAAAGGCCAGCAAGGGACAGGCGATCAGGATCAACAGGTCGGAGAAGGCGAGCGGCAAGGCGGGGGTCAGCCCGCCCTCTCCCCCGACCAGCCGCAGCATGGCCAGCAGGAGAGCGGCGACGCCCGCACCCATGGCCCCCGCCGTGGCCGCCAGTCCGCCGAAACGGCGCTGGAACAGGCCCGCGATGTAGCCGTCGGACGCCCCGTTCAGGCTCAGGGTCTCGATCACAGACGCCTGCGCGGCCATGCCCGCGCGGGTGGCGTAGGCGATGGCCGCCGCCGTGGCCGCCGCGATCAGCAGGAAGGCGGCGCCGGCCAGAGCCGTGATGACCCCCGCCGACCGCTCGACCTCGCCGCGCCACAGGCTGTGGTCATCGACGCTGGCGTCCAGCCCGGCCTCGGCCAGGGCGCGGCTCAGGGTCGGGGCGCTGGCCGGGTTCTTCGGGTCCAGGCGGACGGTGACCAGATAGGGCAGGGGCAGGTCGGGCAGGGCCGCTTCGCCGACCCAGGGCCGCAGCAGGGCCTCGGCGGCCTTGCGGTCCATGGCCTCGGCCTCGGCCACGCCCTTGACGCCCGCCAGAGTCTCGGCGGCGCGGGCGGCGGCGGTGGGGCCGGTCTCGTCCACGCGCGGGCGGACCTGAACCGTGGCCTCGGCCCGCAGCTGGCGCGCCCAGCCGTGGGCGGCCCGGTCGGCGGCCAGAGTCCCGACGGCGGTGATGGAGGCGAGGAAGCAGAGCACGGCGATGACCACGATCAGCCAACGCTCGCCGCCCGCTTCGCGTGACAGCAGGGCCGGGCCGCGTCGCAACAGGGCGCGGATCATGCGGCCTCTCCCGCAGGCGTCATCTGGCTCAGATGGCCGTTTTCCAACCGCAGGACGCTGGCCCCGACGCGTTCGGCCATGGCCTCGTCGTGGCTGGCGATCAGGACGGTGGCCCCGAGCTTGTTCAGGGACTGGAACAGCCGCATCAGCTTGTCGCCCATGGCGCGGTCGACGCTGCCGGTCGGCTCGTCGGCCAGGATCAGGCGGGGGCGGGTGATGACGGCGCGGGCGATGGCCAGCCTCTGCTTCTCGCCGCCCGACAGGGCCGGGGGCAGGGCGTCCATCCTCTGACCCAGACCGACCCAGCGCAGCATCTCGGCCACGTCGGCGGCGTGGTCGGCGGTCTTGCCGCCCGCCAGGGTCAGGGGCAGGGCGGCGTTTTCAAAGGCGGTCAGATGGTCCAGCAGGCGAAAATCCTGAAACACCACCCCCATCTGTCGCCGGAAAGCGGGCACGCCGCCGCGCGGCAGGTCGGTGACGTTGCGGCCGAACAGACTGATTCGCCCCGTCTGCGGCCGCTCGGCCAGGGTCAGCAGCCGCAAAAGCGAAGACTTGCCCGCGCCGGAGGGTCCGGTAAGGAAGTGGAAAGAGCCCTGCGTCAGACTAAGGTTAACGTCGCGCAGGACGTCGGGCCTGTCCGCATAGCCGAAACCCACGCCCCGCAGGCGGACGGTGTCGGGCGCGGAATCAGGGTCGGCGGCGCGTCGGGTCGAGTTTGGCATCAGATTTCGTATTTGGACCGGGGCGTTGCGGGCGCCTCGACAGGAGGGGGCGTCGAGCCTCGCAGTCAGCTGACATGATACTGACCTGCCCCGCCTGCGCCACCAGCTATTTTGTGCCCGATGAGGCGATCGGTCCGAACGGTCGTCGTGTGCGCTGCAAATCCTGCGGCCACGACTGGCGCGCGACCCTGGAGGACGAGCCTCTGGAGCTGTCCGCCGCCACCGAGGACGTCGCGGTCGAGACCGGCTTCGGCAAGCGCGACGAGACCCCCGAAAGCCTGGCCGAGACCCCAGCCCCGGAACTGCCGCGTGCCTTCCGCGCCAAGGCCGAGCAGCAGCGCAAGATGCGCCGCGCCGCCACGCAAGGCGCCGTCTGGGCCGGTCTGGCCGTGGTCTTCCTGGCCCTGATCGGCGCCGCCTACGCCTTCCGCCTGCCCATCGTCCAGGCCTGGCCCCAGGCCGCCGCTGTCTACAAGCTGGTCGGCGCCCCGGTGAACCTGGCCGGGCTGGAGTTCGAGGCCGTCGGCGCCAAGACGACGCCCTATGATCCGGGCAAGGTCGTGGTCTCGGGCGCCCTGCGCAATATTCGCGACAACGAGGTCGTGGCCCCGCCGGTGCGCATAGCCCTGCTGGACGCCAAGGGCGTCGAGGTGGCGCACCGCATCATCCGCCTGGAGACGGCGCCCGTCCTGCCGGGCAAGGTTCAGGGCTTCGCCGTCGTCATCCCCGATCCCGACCGCAAGGCCTCTGGTGTCGGCGTCGACTTCGTGATGACCCCGAAAGGCGAGCCCCGCACGGCGTCGGCCCAGAGCCGTGCTGCAAGACCCGCGACCCGGCGTCCGCCGCCGGCCGCCGAAGAGGGGCTGCGCCGCGACACCGCCGTCGATATGACGCCGCGCGACGCGCAGCCTATCGACAAAAGCCCCGCCCAGGGGGTATCCGCCGGGCATGGCTGATCAAGACCCAGCGCCCGCCCCCACGGTTCTCCTGCCGCAATCCGAGATCGAGGCGATTGTCGCCGATCTCGCGCGGCGCATCGCTCCCGTCATCGACGACGAGACGGTGGCCGCCGTCCTGCTGACTGGCGGGCTGTGGTTCGCCGCCGACCTGACCCGCGCCCTGTCGCGCGAGGGACGCAACGTCCGCTTCGACGCCCTGTGGCTGGCCTCCTACGGCGATGAAAAGACCAGCCGCGGCAAGATCGACGTCTATGCCCCCTATCAGCGCCCGATCGCCGGCAAGCGGGTGCTGATCCTCGACGACGTCTTCGACACCGGCCTGTCGCTGGCCGAGGCGGTGCGCATCACTCGAGAAGCCGGCGCGTCCGAAGTCCTGACCTGCGTCTTCGCCCGCAAGCCCTGGCCCGAGGCGCGCGCGCCCGAGCCGGACTTCGTCGGCTGGGAGGCCCCCAACCGCTTCCTCGTCGGCTACGGCCTGGACCACAGGGGCGGCCTGCGCGGCCTGCCCGACATCTGCGCGCTGGATTGATCGTCCCCTCTCCCCGCGGGAGAGGGCTTGAGCGCACGAGAGCGTTAGCGAGCGTTCTTGCGCGAAAGGGTGAGGGGCTGCTGCTTCCGTCGGCGTCAGCCGGAGCGTGACGGCTCACGCCGACGGTTAGGGACGACCCTCATCCGGCCCTTCGGGCCACCTTCTCCCATCGGGAGAAGGAACAAGGGTGGGCTACCCCTTCAACCACTCCGCCATCGGCTCGCGGGCGAACATCTGCTCATAGGTCGGGCGCGGGCGGATGACGGCGCAGCGCGCGCCGTCGACCAGAACCTCGGCGGCCAGGGGGCGGGTGTTGTATTCGCCGCTCATGACGGCCCCGTAGGCCCCGGCGCTCATGAAGACGACCAGATCGCCCGCCTCGAACGGCGGCAGGTCGCGGTCGCGGGCGAAGGTGTCGCCGGTCTCGCACACCGGGCCGACCACGTCGTAGGGGATGGCGTCGCCGTCGCGCGGACGCACGGCCTTCAGGTCGTGGAAGGCGTCGTAGAGGGCTGGGCGCATCAAGTCGTTCATGGCCGCGTCCAGCACCAGGAAGCGCCGCCCGTCAGTGCGCTCATTGACCTGAATGACCCGGCTCAGCAGCACGCCTGCATTGGCGGCCATCAGCCGGCCCGGTTCGAAGGCCGCCTCGACGTCCAGGCCGTCCAGCACCCGCGCCGCCATGGCCGCATAGTCGGCGGGCGAGGCGGTTTCGGCGTCGCCGTAGTAGGGCACGCCCAGACCGCCGCCGAGGTCGAGGCGGGTGACGCTGTAGCCATCGGCGCGCAGGGTCTCGGTCATGTCGCGCAGCACGCGGAAGGCGTTTTCCAGCGGGGTCAGGTCGGTGATCTGGCTGCCGATGTGGCAGGCCAGGCCCACGGGGGTGACGTGCGGCGAGGCGGAGGCGCGGGCGTAGAGGCTGAGCGCCTCCTCGACCGGCACGCCGAACTTGTCGCCGGCGCCGCCGGTGGTGATCTTGGCGTGGCCGCCGGCGCCGATCTTGGGATTAACGCGGATGGCGATGGCGGGGGAGGCGGACTTCTCGGCCGCCACCAGGATCAGCCGTTCAAGTTCGGCCGAGGATTCGACGTTGATCTGGCGCACGCCGACGTCGATGGCGAAGGCCAGTTCGGCGTCGGTCTTGCCCACGCCCGAGAAGATGATGCGCTCGCCCGGCACGCCCGCCGCCAGGGCGCGACGGATCTCGCCCTCGGACACCGTGTCTGCGCCGCAGCCCAGTTTCGCCAGGGTCGCCAGCACCGACAGGTTGGAGTTGGCCTTGACCGCAAAGGCGATCAGGGCGTCGCCCAGCGCGTCCTTGTGGGCGTCGCAGGCGTCGCGCAGCAGGCCGTAGTGACGGCGCAGGGTGGCCGAGGAATAGACATAGGTCGGGGTGCCGACCTCAGCCGCCAGCATCTCCAGAGAGACGCCCTCGGCGTGCAGAACGCCGTCCTTCAGGTCGAAATAATGCACGGCGGGGAGTCCGGTCTGGAGGAGGTGAGGCCGTCAGGCCATCGGCGGGCGACCGAAGGGGTCCGAGGCGCCGCTGTCGATGGGGTTCTGGCGGGGGGCGGTGTTGATCGTCGCCGGCTCCGGCAGGGTCTTGGCGTTCTTGTCGCGCGGGGCGCGTTCGGTCTGGACGGCGCCGGGCGCTTCCAGATCGGCCATGCGGCCGCAGCCCGACAGGAGCAGAGCGGCGGCGCCGATCAGGATCAGGGTCTTGTTCACAGGCGGGTTCTCCAGTCGGCGATACGGGCGCGGACCTGTTCCGGCGCCGTGCCGCCGAAGCTCTGGCGGCTGGCGCAGGAGGCTTCCGGCGTCAGGACTTCATACACGCCTTCGGTGATCCGGCCATCCAGAGCCTGCAGCTCGCTCAGCGGCAATTCGCCCAGTCCGACGCCGAGCGCCTCAGCCCGCTTCACGGCGGCGCCGGTGACGTGGTGGGCCTGACGGAAGGGCAGGTTCAGTTCACGCACCAGCCAGTCGGCCAGATCGGTGGCGGTCGAGAAGCCGGCCCCGGCGGCGGCGGCCATGCGCGGCGTGTTGGGGATGATGGCGGCGACCATGGCGGTCATGGCGGTCAGCGCCAGATCCAGGGCGTCGAAGGCCTCGAACACCGGCGGCTTGTCCTCCTGCATGTCCTTGGAATAGGCCAGAGGCAGGCCCTTCATCACGGTCGAGAGCGCGACCAGCGAGCCCATGATCCGGCCCGTCTTGGCGCGCACCAGCTCGGCGGCGTCGGGGTTGCGCTTCTGCGGCATGATGGACGAGCCGGTGGTCAGGTCGTCGGGCAGGGAGGCGAAGCCGAACATCGGCGTCATCCAGACCACGATCTCCTCGGCCAGACGCGACAGGTGGCCCGCCGCGATCGAGGCGGCGGCCAGGCTTTCCAGCGCGAAGTCGCGGTCCGAGACGGCGTCCAGGCTGTTGGCCATGGGGCGGTCAAAACCCAGCGCGGTCGCCGTCATGTGGCGGTCGATGGGGAAGGGCGAACCGGCCAGGGCGGCGGCGCCCAGCGGGTTCTCGTTCATGCGGGTGCGGGCGTCGGCAAAGCGGCTGGCGTCGCGCCCGAACATCTCGACATAGGCCATCAGGTGGTGGCCGAAGGTCACCGGCTGGGCCGTCTGCAGGTGGGTGAAGCCGGGCATCAGGTCGCCCGCGTGCTGTTCCGCCCGGTCCAGCAGAACGCCTTGCAGCGCCTTCAACTGTTCGACAGTGCGGTCGCAGGCGTCGCGGACCCAGAGGCGGAAGTCGGTCGCCACCTGATCGTTGCGGCTGCGCGCCGTGTGCAGACGCCCCGAGGGCTCGCCGATCAGCTCCGACAGGCGGGCCTCGACGTTCATGTGGATGTCTTCATAGGCGTCGCGGAAGGGGAAAGACCCGTCCCGGATCTCGCCCTCGATCACGTCCAGTCCGCCCAGAATGGCCTCGGCGTCGGCCTGCTGGATGATGCCCTGCTGGGCCAGCATGCGACAATGGGCCCGCGACCCGGCCAGGTCCTGCGCCCACAGGCGTTTATCGACGCCGATGGAGACGTTGATGGCCTGCATGATGTCGGCGGGCTTGGCGCTGAAGCGTCCGCCCCATAGAGACTGACCTTGAGGGGTGTTGGAAGGCGTGTCGGACATGAGCGGCTCTAAACGGACTTTGGCGGGCGTGGCGACGGCGGTGCTGCTGATCGGCGCGATCGGCGGCGTGGCGCTGCTATACGCCAATCGCGACGGCGGGGGCAAAGAGTCCGCGTCATCCTCGCTGGCGGTTCACGCCAAGGGCTCGCTGGCCAAGCTGCTGACCCCCGCCCCGACGCCCGCGCCCGACTATGTGTTCAAGGACGCCGAGGGCCGCGACGTGCGCTTTGCCGACTTCAAGGGCAAGGTGGCGGTGGTCAACCTGTGGGCCACCTGGTGCGCGCCCTGCAAGATCGAGATGCCGACCCTGGCGGCGCTGGCCGAGCATTATAAAGGGCGCGACGATTTCGCCGTCGTCACGATCAGCATGGATGTGGACAAGGCCGTGCCCGAGGCCCGCGCCTTCATCGCCGACCATGCGCCGCTGGCCTATTACGCCGATCCCAAGTTCCAGCTGCCGTTCGAATTTCCCGGCAAGGGGGCCATGCCCCAGACCATCCTGCTGGACCGTCAGGGCAATGTCCGCGCCGTCCTGACCGGCGAAGCCGATTGGGCCAGCGACGAAGCCAAGGCGCTGGTGGAGGCCTTGCTGGCGGAAGGGTGAGCCTTCTCCCCTTGCGGGAGAAGGTGGCAGGCGAAGCCTGACGGATGAGGGGTGTCGGCGCCGCCGCTTCTCGTTGGTCAGGCAAAAAGATAGCGCCGCGATCCTTCGACCGCGGCGCTCACACCCCTCATCCGAGCCCCTGCGGCGCCCACCTTCTCCCTCAAGGGGAGAAGGATGTTAGGGGCGCTAACGCCTTTGGCTGCTTGAGCGCATTCTCCCGCAAGGGGAGAAGGGCAAATCAGCCCCAGGGGCGGAAGTGTTTCGACAGCTTCAGGCCCTGGCTCTGATAGTGACTGCCGCCTTCGCCGTAGAGGCGGGTCGGGCGTTCCGTCAGCGGCTCATAGACCAGGCGGGCGACGATCTGGCCGTGTTCCAGCAGGAAGGGGGTGTCGTGGGTGCGAACCTCCAGCACGCCTTTCGATCCCGCGCCGTGAGCCTCGTCCGTGCCAAAGCCGGGGTCGAAGAAGCCGGCGTAGTGGACGCGGAACTCGCCGACCGAGGGGTCGATCGGGGTCATTTCGGCGGCCTGGTCGACCGGAATCTCCACATCGTCCGACGAGGCCAGGATGTAGAACTCGCCTGGATCGAGCAGCAGTTCGCCGCGACGCAGGGTCAGCGGCTCCCAGAAGTCGCGCGGGTCGTGGCCGTCGATGTGGTCCATGTTGACGACCCCGGCATGGCGACGGCCGCGGAAGCCGACGACGCCCTGCTCGCCCGCGCGCAGGTCGACGCCGACGCTGCGGGTTTCCAGCTTGGGCGGATCGCCGGCCTTGAGGCGCAGCTGGTTCAGCCTGGTGCCTGGCTTGACCAGGATGGAGAAGGTCTGGGGCGCGATCTCGAGATAGAGGGGGCCGTCATAGCCCTCGTCCACGTCGTCGAAGCTGCCGCCCTTGTCGGTCAGCAGGCGAACGAAGACGTCCACGCGACCGGTCGAGCTCTTGGGGTTGGCGCGGGCGTTCAGGCCCTTGGGCAGGCTGAGGCGTTCCTGCAGCCGGGCGATGTAGACGCAGCCCTTTTCCAGCACCACGCCGCCCGAGAGGTCGATGGCGTGCATCTCCACGTCGTTGATGCGGTCCTCGACCTTGCGCTGGCCCGGCAGGAAGGAGGCGCGCACGCGCCAGGCCTGGTTCGACAGGCGCAGGTCCAGGCTGGCCGGCTGCACCTGATCATGATCGAAGGGGGTGTCGGACTGGATCGCGCCGGTGGCGATCAGGGTCTCGATGCCCTGGAAGGGCAGAATGCCGGGCTGGGCGGGAATCTGGAAGATGCTCATGCCGTCCTGTCTCACACGGTTTTTTCCATCTGTCTCGCTTCGGAATGCGACATCCGAGGCACCAGACGGGTTGAACCCCGAGGTCGGCGGGCTGCATATAGCGCATGCACGCCCCTCCTGCCTATACCGCCGAAACCGAAGGCGTCGTCGTTCGCGTCCGCCCCTCCTATCTGGCGGCCCAGTCGGACCCGGCGGCGGGGCGCTGGGTCTGGGCCTATCAGATCGAGATCGTCAACCTGACTGGGGCGCCGGTGCAACTGGTGGCGCGCCGCTGGACCATCACCGACGCCTACGGCCATGTCGAAGAAGTGCGCGGTCAGGGCGTGGTCGGCGAGCAGCCGGTGATCGAGCCGGGCGACAGCTATTCCTACGCCTCGGGTTGTCCCCTGGGCGCCTCGTCCGGTTCGATGGTCGGGGCCTACTACCTGACCGACGTGGATGGGCGGATGTTCGAGGCGGTCATCCCGGCCTTCAGCTTGGACGTGCCGGATACGCGGCGGACGCTGAACTAGGGCGGCGACCTCCACCCAAAGAAAAACCCCCGCCGCGAGGCGAGGGCGATAGGGCTGCGTCAACCCGGATGAACCGCAGCCCCAGCCTTGTTCCCGTCCGGCGAACCGGACGGGAGAAGGTCAGATGCGCGACGCGCTCAAGCAGCGAGCGACCGCGTCGCGAGCGATAGCGTCCTCAACGCTTAGATATAACGCCGCAGGCTGCGGGCCAGCTCGGTGGCGCCGTCCTTGGACGCGCCGCGGCGGACCTGGGGCTGGTAGGCGACGCGGGCGTGTTCGCCGCAATAGACGTTTTCCGTGGCGCGGCGGCCGCAGAAGCTGAACTCGCGCGACGAGGGGTCGCCGATCGGCCATTTGCACATGTGGGCGCCCAGGGTCATCACCGTGGCCGTGCCGGGCAGTTCCGGCATGGGGGCGGGGGCCGAGGGCTGAACGGCCATGACCGGACGCGGGGCGGCGGCCTCGATGCGGCGCGGAGCCGACGGGGCCTGAACCGGCGCGGCCGGCGCGGCAGGGCGCGGACGGGCGGCGGCGCGGAAGGTGGTGCGGGCCGGTTGCGACGGCGCGGCGCGGCCCGACAGGCCCAGGCGGTGCACCTTGCCGATCACGGCGTTGCGGGTCACGCCGCCGCCGAGGGTCTTGGCGATCTGGCTTGCCGACTGGCCTTCCAGCCAGAGCTTCTTCAGCGCGCCGACGCGGTCTTCAGTCCAGCTAGCTGTGGTCATGGCCACCCTCCCGGGGATCGGATTCAATATCTTGGGTCGCCGACGAATTTCCCCGCCTCGACCTGCTACTAATCGTAAAGCAGCACTTAAAACACGCAAGATGTGGCAATTCAGCTGTCCACAGAAACCAGATGTAGTGTGGTTAACGTCCCGTTTTGAATCAGTTTTGCGTCCCTTCGTCGAACGTCGGGCGCCTTGCGAAACCAGCTTAGCGGGCGCATCTGGGCGCCTATGAAGACCGATCTCGCCTCTACTCGCCCCTCCGGCCTGCCTCAGCCCCGTCGCTACGACGGCATCAACTGGGTGGGTCTGCGCACGCTTTACCTGCGCGAAGTGCGCCGTTTCTGGAAGGTGGGCGCCCAGACGGTGGCGGCGCCGGTGGTGACGACCCTGCTCTACATGCTGGTCTTCGTGGTGGCGCTGAAGGGGGCGCGTCCGCCGCTGCACGGCACCCCCTTCGCCGAGTTCGTGGCCCCCGGCCTGATCATGATGGCCATTCTTCAGAACGCCTTCGCCAACGCCTCGTCCAGCCTGATCCAGGCCAAGATCATGGGCACGGCCACCGACTTCCTGACCCCGCCGCTCAGCCCGCTGGAACTGACCATCGGCTTCACCCTGGGCGCGGCGACGCGCGGGGTGGCCGTCGGTCTGGTGACGGCCCTGTGCGTCCTGCCGTTTGCGAAGCTGGGCGTGGCCAATGTCCTGCTGATCGTCTGGTTCGGCCTGATAGCCTCTCTGCTGATGGGGATGATGGGCGTGCTCGCCGGTCTGTGGTCCGAGAAGTTCGACCACCTGTCGGCGGTGCAGAACTTTGTCGTCATGCCGATGACCTTCCTGTCGGGGACCTTCTACTTGATTGACAGCCTGCCGGAGCCGTTCGCCAGCATCAGCCGCTTCAATCCCTTCTTCTACCTGATCGATGGCTTCCGGGCGGGCTTCATCGGCCACGCCGAGGGCAACCTGTGGGTCGGCGTCATCATGAGCGGGGTGCTGACCGTGCTGATGGGCGCGGCCTGCTGGCTGGTGTTCCGCTCGGGCTGGCGTCTGAAGAGCTGAGCCGTTAGGCAGGACCCAACGCCCCTGGGGAGGGGCTTGGGAGGTCCTCATGCTGTTTCGATCCGTTCTCGCGTCCGCTGTCGCCGCCGCCGCGTTGCTGTCCACACCGGCTTTCGCCCAAGACGCGGAAGCGCTGAAGGCCCAGGTCGGCGCCTATGTTCAGCCGTCCAATACGGAACGGATGAACGTCCTGGTGGCCCAGCTGCGCGCCGCCGGCTTCAACCCGACCGTCGAGACCTTCGAGGGCGGTGGTCGCGCCGGGCCGATGCAGGGCTCCAACGTCGTCGTCACCATCGGCGACGGGCCGAAGGAAATCCTGCTGACCGCCCACTATGACGCGGTCAAGTTGCGCGACGGGACCATGTCGCAAGGCGTGGTCGACAACGCCGGTTCGGTCGTGGCCCTGATCGAAGCGGCCAAGATTCTGCGCGACAAGCCGTTGAGCCACCGCGTCCGCGTCATCTTCTTCGACCAGGAAGAGCTGGGCCTGATCGGCGCGCGCAAGTGGATCGAGGCGCACGGCGTCGCCAATGTCGTCGCCGTGGTGAACTCGGATGTCGCCGCCTATGGCGACACGATGATGTACGGCCAGAACAACGGGGCGCAGTCGGCCTTCGTCACCCGCGCCACACAGGAACTGTGCGCCGAGCGCGCCCTGCAATGCGTCGGCTTCCCCGTCTATCCGCCGTCCGACGACCGCGCCTTCTCGGCCGCGGGCGCGCCGGTGGTGTCGTTGGGCTTCCAGGATGAGATCGGCGCCCACCAGATGTGGTTGGCCTTCAACGGCGGCGAGGACAAGGGTCTGGCCGAGGGCTTCACGCCCAAGGTCTTCCGCGTCATCCACACCAAGGACGACGCCATCGAGGCCGTCGAGGGCGCGACCATCGCCCTGGCCGGCGCCACCTACGCCGCCCTGGTGCAGAAGCTGGACGCGCAACTGCGCTGAAATCGCCACGCGCGCGGTGTTGACTAAGCCGGAATAGCGCCCGACAAGTTCGTCGCCTTTTTCAAAGCGGTCCCGCAGCCAAGGTTGCGGGACCGTCGCTCTTTATGGAGTCTGCCTGTGTCCGGTCATCTGATGGGTGTCTACAATCGCGCGCCGCTGGAAGTGGAGCGCGGCCAGGGCGTCCGCCTGTGGGCGACCGACGGGACCGAATATCTGGACTGCGTCTCCGGCATCTCGACCAACGCCCTCGGCCACGCCCACCCCAAGCTGGTGCAGGCGGTCAAGGATCAGGCCGAGAAGCTGTGGCACGTCTCCAATATCTTCAAGATTCCGGGTCAGGACGCCCTGGCTGACGCCCTGTGCGAAAAGTCGTTCGCGGACGTGGTCTTCTTCACCAACTCGGGCACGGAAGCCGTCGAGTGCGCGCTGAAGACGGCGCGCAAGTTCCACTCAGCCAACGGCCAGCCGGAACGCATCGACATCTACGGCTTTGACGGCTCCTTCCACGGCCGCACCTATGGCGCCATCAACGCCGCCGCCAACCCCAGCTACACCGAGGGCTTCGGGCCCAAGATGGAAGGCTTCCATCAGCTGAAGTGGGGCGACCACGACGCCATCAAGGCCGCCATCGCCAACCCGACCACCGCCGCCATCATCGTCGAGCCGGTGCAGGGCGAGGGCGGCTGCCGCGCCATGCCGGAACAGTGCCTGCGCGGTCTGCGCGAGCTGTGCGACGCCCACGGCGTGCTGATCATCTTCGACGAGGTCCAGTGCGGCATGGGGCGGACCGGCAAGCTGTGGGCCCACGAATGGGCCGGCATGGCGCCGGACATCATGGCCATCGCCAAGGCCCTGGGCGGCGGCTTCCCCATCGGCGCCTGCCTGTCGACGGCGGAAGCGGCCAAGGGCATGACGGTCGGGGCTCACGGCTCCACCTTCGGCGGCAACCCCCTGGCCATGGCCGTCGGTCAGGCCGCCTTCGCCGAGGTGTCGTCGGACGCCATCCTGGCCAACGTCAACGAGATCGCCGGCTATCTGAAGCAGCAGCTTCACGGCCTGGCCGAACGCTTCCCCGACGTGATCGTCGAGGTGCGCGGCAAGGGTCTGCTGGTCGGCGTCAAGTTGGTCCCCAACAACCGCGACTTCATGGGCTGGGCCCGCGACGAGGCCAGGCTGCTGGTCGCCGGCGGCGGCGACAACCTGGTCCGCATCCTGCCGCCGCTGAACATCACCCTCGAAGAGGCCCGCGAGGCCGTCGAGAAGTTCGAAACCGCTTGCGAGTTCGCCCGGACGAAGCTGGCGGCCTAAGTGCTCTCTCCCTCCCCTTCATGGGGAGGGTGGCCGAGCCTCCATCGGAGGTGAGGTCGGGTGGGGACGCTGTCCCTTCATTTCCAGGTTTCCGCAAGGCCGCCCCCACCCGGTCCCTGCGGGACCACCCTCCCCAGAGCGGGGAGGGAGAGGTTTCGCCATGGTCCGTCACTTCCTCGACATTCACCGGCTCGACGCCGCCGACCTGCGCGCCATCCTGGATGACGCCCACGCCCGCAAGCAGGCGCGCAAGGGCTGGCTGAAGGGGCGTCCCGACGCCGATGCGCCGGGCAAGGACCGCGTCTTGGCCATGATCTTCGAGAAGAACTCGACGCGCACCCGCTTCAGCTTCGACGCCGCCATCCGCCAGCTGGGCGGCTCGGCCATCATCGCCACCGCCGCCGACATGCAGTTGGGGCGCGGCGAGCCGGTCGAGGACACGGCCAAGGTCCTGTCGCGCATGGTCGACGCCGTGATGATCCGCGCCAACGACCATGAGGACGTCGAGCGTTTCGCCCGCGTCTCGACCGTGCCGGTGGTCAACGGCCTGACTGACCGCAGCCACCCGTGCCAGATCCTGGCTGACCTGCTGACGATCGAGGAGCATCTGGGGCCGGTGCGGGGCAAGACCATCGCCTGGGTCGGCGACGGCAACAATGTCTGCCACAGCTTCATGCACGCGGCGCCCAAGTTCGGCTTCCGCCTGAACGTGGCCTGTCCGGCGGAATACCACCCCGACCTGCGCGATCTGGAGAAGGGCGGCGCCCACGTCCACCTGACCAGCGATCCGCGCGAGGCGGTGGTCGGCGCCGACGTCGTCGTCACCGACACCTGGGTGTCGATGGGCGATCAGGATTATGAGGCCCGTCTGGCCGCCTTCGAGCCCTACACCGTCGACGCGGCCCTGATGGGCCTGGCCAACGACGACGCCGTCTTCCTGCACTGCCTGCCGGCGCACCGCGGCGAAGAGGTGACGGACGAAGTCATCGACGGCCCGCGCTCGCTGATCTGGGACGAGGCCGAGAACCGCATCCACGCCCAGAAGGCGGTGCTCGCTTGGTGTTTCGCAGGCGAGTGAAACTCGCCTGCGAAAGCGCCCTAACGCCTCGCCCGCGGGGCGAGGCTGCTTGAGGGCAAGGTGCGCGCTGTAGGCGGCTGAGTTATTGCAGATTGACGTCGGCCACGCCGCCGGCGTCGGGCAGGGTCTTGGTGACGTTGGCCTTGGCGATCTCATAGGCGAATTTGAACACCCCGCCGTCGCTGACCCAGACCCGGCCGTCGTCGGCGTCGAAGCGCAGCAGGGTCAGGTCGGGATCATCCTTGCCGCCCGGATACCAGGCCGCCAGCACCGGATTCCAGTAGCGGTCGATAATCGCCGGGTCGCGCCCTTGGGCCGACAACTCGCCGTGGATGCAGGCCCAGACCTTCTGGTCCTTCGATCCGTAGCTGAACATGGCCGACTGACCCGGCGCGGCGACATCGCGCGCCAGATCGGTGTCATTGCGGGTGAAGAACCAGATCGTCCCGGTCTCTTCCTCGCGGAAGGCGGTCATCGGCTGGCTGTGATAGCCGGGCCGGTCCAGGCCGAGCATGCCCGTGTTGCTGTGCTTCAGGCTGTTCCAGAATTCGGCTTCGGCCTCGGCGGGGGTCAGATCCTTGTTCATCCGGTGTTCCTTTCTGCAAGTGAGGCAGAAGAACCGTCGGCGGGCCGTCCCGTTCCGTCAGGTCGTGGGGAAGGTCCGGCCGCTCAGCACAGCGGCCAGGTGGATCAGCAGCAGGAAGGTCAGCGCCCCTGCGACCAGCATGATGAACCGCCACGGGATCATGCGCGGACCGCGCGACAGGTCCGGCGGACGGGCCCCGCGCCAGCCGGAAAAGACGGCGACGGCGGTCGAGACGGCCAGCAGGGTCAGGGTCAGGGAAGGGCTCATGGCGAGGGCAGTTGGCGTGTCAGGCCAGGCTTCGCAAGTCGAAATCCGACGCGAAGATTATCGTAAACGCGACATTAACCATATCGGAGCGATGAACGGCTCAGCTACAGGGTCGGGTTCCGCGATTCGTCTGGTCCAGGCGCCAGATATTGCGGTTAACGATAGATTTACACGCATGATCTGGAAGGTTAGCGTTCTCCAAATGGGTCGGGAGGCGAATCAGTGAGCGCAGCAGCGCCGTGGAGCGTGAAGGGGATAGACCCCAAGGCCCGCGAGATCGCCAAGGACCTGGCGCGTCGGTCTGGCATGACCTTGGGCGAATGGCTGAACTCCATGATCATGGACGAGCCGGACGAGGACGAGGGCGTCACGCCCCTGCCGCGCCGCACGCCTATTCCTGACCCCTATGACCGCCGCAGTCGCTCGCGCCGCCTGGACGACGTCTATGGCGCCGAGGACGACGGCATTCGCGTCGGCGCCTCGCTCGAAATCATCGCCGCCCGGCTGGAAGCCGTCGAGCGCCACTCGACCGTCGCCATTCAGGGCGTCGATCAGGCCGTGGCCGGCCTGGTGCGCCGTCTGGACAAGCAGGACGAGATCGGTCTGGGCTATGCCCGCCGCATTGATGACATCGCCGATGAACTGCGCGAGGGCCATAAGCGCCTGCGCCGCTTCGAACGGGAAATCGGCCCCCAGACCGAGGAAGGCTTCGCCAAGCTTGACGCGGCCCTGGGCGCCGTCTCCAGCCGGCTGTTCGATCTGGACGAGCGTCAGCGCACCACCATCAGCGAGCTTCGTGAACGGATGGAGGCGGTTGAGAAGGCCGCCGGTCCGGGGGCTGGAACCGACGTCCTGGCCCAGGTCGGCCAGCGTCTGGACGAGGCGCAGGAGCGCACGTCGGAAGCCCTGAAGGGACTGGAGCGGTCGTTCGCGGCGTTGGACCTGCGCCTGCGCGACGCCGAAGGCCGGGTCGAACCGGAACACGCCCGCGAAGCCGCGCGGTTCGAAAAACTAGCCGAGACCCTGGCGCGTCAGGTCGAGGGCAGCCGCGTCGAGATGATGCGTCGCCTCGACGTGGCCGAGACCGAAAACCGCGTGGATCGCATCGAGCGCGCCCTGGCCGCCGTCGGCGATCAGACCCGCGCCGCCGAGCAGCGGTCGGCCGACGCCGTCGAAGCCATGGGCCGTGAAGTCCTGCGCATCGCCCAGAACCTGAACGCCCGCGTCGAGAAGGTCGAAACGGGCGGCGCGACGTCGGACGTTGAGGCTCGCGTCGAGGTCCTGGGCCGTGAGCTGAATGACCGGCTGGATCGCGAGATGCAGCGTCACGTTCAGGCCGTGGATCAACGGATGACGCGGTCCGACGACCAGAACGCCCTGGCGCTGGAACGCTTGGGCGGCGAGATCACCCGCATCTCGGATCGTTTGTCCGAGCGCATCGCCCAGTCGGAACGTCGCTCCGCTCAGGCCCTGGACGACATCGGCCGCCGCCTGGCCGAGAACACCGACAAGATCGAGCAACGCTACGACCGCGCCTCGGGCGAACTGGGCGAGCGGATGCGTCAGAGCGAGGAGCGCACCGCGCGTCTGCTGGCCGAGGCCCGAGAGAGCATCGAGCAGCGCGGCGCACGCGCCGGTCGTCGCGAGACGCCGCTGGAAAGCCCCGAGCCGACGCCTTGGAGTCCGGCTGAAAGCCCGAGCGGGGACTGGCGCGCCGCCGCCTTCGCCGATCCGGCGGACGACATCTGGTCCGACGACACCTTGGGCGGCATTCTGGACGCTGCGCCCTTCCCCACGCCTATGGTGCGAGATCCTGAGCCGGTCTTCGCCGACCCTCTGGACGCCGAGTTGAATCCCTCGGCGCCGGTCGAGGAGGGGGAGACGACGCCCGCCGCCCTGTTCGGCTCCAGCCCCGAGCGGGCCCGCTTCGGCGCCGTTTCCACCGATCCTCTGGACGAGGCTGTCGAGCCCGCCTTCGCCGATGCGGCCTTGGCCGAGAGCGATTTTGTCACCGACGACTTTGGCGGCGCCGATGTGCGCGACGTCCTGGTCGACGACGCCTTCCTGGACGCCGTGGGCGGTCTGCCGCCGCTGGTGGACGGTCCGGGCGACGAGGTCGGCGACGACGGCTTCTCGGCCGAGATCGACTTCATTGATCCAGACGCGCTCAAGGCGGGCGCCGCGGCGGGCCGCGCTACGACGCGAGACGCCCTGGACGCGGCGCGCGCCGCCATGGCCAATACCGACGAGACCCCGCGCAAGGGCTTCGGTCTGAAGCGGGGCGGCAAGTCCAAGTTGCAGGAGCGTCTGGACAAACAGGCGACGCGTGAAGGTTCGACCATGCGCAAGGCGCTGGGCGCCTCGGCAGTGGCGGCGCTGGTCATGGGCGGCGGCTACGCCTCTCTGCAACTGGCCGAGGGCTCGGGCCTGATCCTGCCGGACATGGCGAGCCTCACCGGCGGCGCGGCGTCGACGGCTGATGCGGACCCGGCGCCGATCGCCGCTGTAGCGCTCAGCGCGACGCCGACGGAGGCCGTGCCGTCGCCGGACGTGGCGGCGACCGAGGGCGCGGCCCTCTATGCGCGCGGCGTGCAACTGATCGACAACGGCGACGACAGTGGTCTGGAGACTCTGAAGCGCGCGGCCAACCTGGGCTACGGTCCGGCGCAGATGCGTCTGGCGGGCCTCTATCAGGAGGGCGGCGCCGGTCTGACCCCCGATCCGGTCGAGGCCCGGGCCTGGGCCCGGCGCGCGGCCGAGGGCGGCGAGGCGCGGGCCATGCATTACTACGCCATGCAGTTGTACGACGGTGAGGGCGGATCACGGAACCGCGTCGAGGCCCTGAGCTGGCTTAAGAAGGCGGCTGAGGCCGGCCGCGTCGACAGCCAGTACAATGTCGCTCGCCTGTACGAGAAGGGCGACGAGGGCGTGGCCCCGAATGCGACCGAGGCCTTCAAGTGGTACATGATCGCGGCCCGACGCGGCGACCAGCAGGCGCTGGCGGCGGTGCAGCGGCTCACGCCGGTGACCTCGGCCGAGACGCGCCGCGTGGCGCGCGAGGCGGCGGACGCCTTTACGGTCGAGCCGGTGGCGTAGCGAAACGCGTCGAAGAGGCGGTAGGGGTGGCGGTTCGCCGCAGCCCTCGCTAAGACCAAGAGGCTAGTCGCCTTTCCGGCGCTGTTCTGCGTTCCCTTCCAGCCGAAGGCGCGTGCCGTGGATATTTACCTGCCGATCGCCGAGGTTTCGGTGAACTGGCCGTTCCTGGTTCTGCTGGGCGCGCTGGTCGGCTTTGTCTCGGGCCTGTTCGGCATCGGCGGCGGCTTCCTGATGGCGCCCGTCCTCGTCTTCATGGGCATTCCCCCGACCGTGGCCGTCGCCAGCCAGGCCAGCCACGTTGTCGCCTCCTCGACCTCGGGCGTCATCCGCTATTCAGGCATGAAGGCGGTCGACTACCGCATCGGCGGCATCATGGCCGTGGGCGGCGCGCTCGGCGCGCTCGCGGGCGTCGAGATGTTCCGCTACCTGCGGCTGCTGGGTCAGGCCGATCTGGTCGTGGCCGTCTCCTATCTGGTCTTCCTGGGCCTGATCGGCAGCATGATGCTGTACGAAAGCCTGACGCAGATCCTGCACCGGGTGCGGGGCGAGACCCCGCCGCGCAAGGAACGCCGTCGCCCCATGTGGCTTTACGGCCTGCCGTTCCGCATGCGTTTTCCGCGCTCGGGCCTCTATATCAGCGCCATTCCGCCCTTCGGCCTGGGCGTCTTCGCGGGCATTCTGTCGGCCATCATGGGGGTCGGCGGCGGCTTCATCCTGGTCCCGGCCATGCTCTATGTGCTGCGCATGCGGGCCAGCGTCGTGGTGGGCACCAGCCTGTTCCAGATCATCATCACCACGGCCGTCACCACCATCCTGCAGGCCGGGCGCAATCAGACGGTGGACATCGTCCTGTCGACCATCCTGCTGCTGGGCGGGGTGGTCGGGGCCCAGTTCGGGGCGAAGCTGTCGGGCCGGTTCCGGGCGGAGGAGATGCGCGCGGCCCTCGGCCTGATCGTGCTTCTGGTCGGCATCCAGATGGGGCTGGAGCTGTTTGTGCGGCCCAGTGATCTGTTCCTTCTGGCGCCGGGGGTGGGAGACTGATGTTCCAGGCCCTGCCGCCCGAACCGGCGCCCATGGTCGCGCCGGGAACCATCGAACGCTCGGTCGCCACCGAAGGCGAGGTGCGCGTCGCCGCCGCCCTGACCGACGCCCAGGTCGAGGTCGACTCCAGCTTCCGCGGCGCCTCCATCGTCCTCTATGGCGCGGTGTTCAATCCGACCGACATCCCCGCCGACGTGGTGGTGGTGGTGCGCGGGCCCGACGCCCCGGTGCGTCTGGTCAAGAAGACCCGCAACATGGGCGTCTGGCTGAACAGCCGTCCCGTCCTGTTCGAGGGCGCGCCTGGCTTCTACATGACCGCCTCGACCCGGCCCCTGTCGGACGTGGCCGACTTCGGTCAGCTGCGTCGCCTCGGCGTCGGCGTCGATCACCTGCGCATCGACGCCCCCGAGGAAAGCCGCACGGTCACCCGCTACGGCGTGCGCGACGTGGTGGTCAGCCGTTTGGGCGAGGATTACCTCGACTGGCGCCGCGCCGTGATCCGGCTGAAGGAGGCGGCGGCGCTTTACAACACCGATCCCGACGGGGTGCAGTTCGTCGACAAGGGCCTGTTCCGCGCCGAAGTCGAGCTGCCTACCGTGGCCCCGACGGGCAAGTACTACGCCGAGGTCTGGCTGTTTCAGGAGGGGGCGCCGGTGTCGGTGTCCAACCTGACCCTGACGGTCGAGAAGGTGGGGCTGGAGCGCGACATCTATGAGTTCGCCCACCGGCGGCCCTGGTCCTACGGCGTGCTGTGCGTGCTGCTGGCGGCGCTGACCGGCTATGCGGCCTCGCGGGTGTTCAGGAGCAGGTGATCGCCACATTCGTCATCCCGGAAAGCGCGCAGCGCTTATCCGGGACCGCAGGAAGCGCGGCGTATTGGGCGGTCCCGGCTCTCCGCTTCGCTGCGGCCGGGATGACGATGAGGCGCGCGCGCAACGAGCGACCGCGTCTCGAGCGATAGGGCAAAGAAAAAGGGCGGCTCCGAGGAGCCGCCCTTTCCGTTTTCAGCCTGTCGTGGATATCAGGCCGCCTTCTTCTCCGGGGCGAAGCGGCCGTAGAAGGTCTCGCCCTTGGCGGCCATGTCGCGCAGCAGTTGCGGGACCTGGAAGCGGTCGCCGTAGCGGGCGGCGTAGTCGTCGGCCTTGGCCACGAAGGCCTTGAGGCCGGTCTGGTCGATGAAGGTGATCGGGCCGCCGGTCCAGGGCGCGAAGCCCCAGGCCAGGATGGCGCCGACGTCGGCCTCGCGCGGGTCGTCGATGACGCCTTCTTCCCAGCAGCGGGCGACCTCGATGGCCTGACGATACAGCAGGCGGTGCTTCTGATCCTCGACCAGTTCGGGGGTCGAGTCCTTGATCGTGACCGGGGCCAGATCGGACAGGCCCGCCCACAGGGTCTTGGGCTTGGTATCGTAGTCGTAGAAGCCCTTGCCGTTCTTGCGGCCATAGCGGCCCAGGTCCTCGACCATCTTCTGCACGATATGGGCGCCGGGCAGCGGCACATAGGCGTCGCCCAGGTCGGCCTGGGTCTGCTTGGCGACCTTGACCGACAGGTCCAGCGCCACGTCGTCGTGCATTTCCAGCGGGCCGCGCGGCATGCCGGTCATGCGGCCGATGTTGTCGATCAGAGCCGGCGCATAGCCCTCCTCGAGCATGGCCAGGCCTTCGGCCACATAGGTGGCGAAGCAGCGCGAGGTGTAGAAACCGCGGCTGTCGTTGACGACGATCGGGGTCTTCTTGATCTTCAGCACATAGTCCAGCGCCTTGGCCAGCGCCGTCTGGCCGGTCTTCTCGCCCATGATGATCTCGACCAGCATCATCTTGTCGACAGGCGAGAAGAAGTGGATGCCGATGAAGTCCTCGGGGCGCACCGAGGCCTCGGCCAGGCCGGTGATCGGCAGGGTCGAGGTGTTGGAGCCGAAGACGGCGCCCTCAGCCAGCTGGGCCTCGGCGCGCTTGGTCACGTCGGCCTTGATCTCGCGGTTTTCGAACACGGCCTCGATGACCAGGTCCGAGCCCTTGATGTGATCATAGTCGGTGGTGGCGGTGACCAAGGCCAGGGCAGCGTCGAACTTCTCCTGGGTCATCTGGCCGCGCGACAGACGCTTCTTCAGCAGTTCCTCGACGTGGGCCTTGCCCTTGTCGGCGGCTTCCTGGGTCTGGTCGATCAGGACGGTCTCGATGCCGGCCATGACCTGCACATAGGCCACGCCCGCGCCCATCATGCCGGCGCCAAGAACAGAAACCTTGCGGGCGTCGGACTTGGGCACGCCCGCCGGACGCACGGCGCCCTTGTCCAGATCCTGCTTAGACAGGAAGAGGCTGCGGATCATGCCCTGGGCCTGCGGCGTCATCAGGGTCTTGATGAAGTAGCGGGTCTCGATGCGGAGCGCCGCGTCCATCGGCACCTGAACGCCTTCATAGACGGCCTTCATCAGGTTGGTGGCGGCCGGGTAGTTGCCGTAGGTCTGCTTGCGGATCATGGCGTTGCCGACCAGGAAGTTCTGGATGCCCGCCGGGTGGTAGGGGCCGCCGCCGGGCAGTTTGAAGCCCTTGTCGTCCCACGGCTGGACGGCTTTCCCGCCGTTCTTGATCCAGGTCTTGGCGGCCTCGACCGACTGACCCTTTTCGACCACCTCGTGGACGATGCCGGCGCCCTTGGCGTCGTTCGGACGGAAGGACTTGCCCTCGGTCATGGCCATCATGGCGGCCTGAACGCCGATCAGGCGCGTCAGGCGCTGAGTGCCGCCGCCGCCGGGGAAGAGGCCGACCTTGATCTCGGGCAGGCCCAGCTGGATCCTGTTGTCGTTCTCGACCACGCGATAGTGGCAAGCGAGGGTGAGTTCGAGGCCGCCGCCCAGCGCCAGGCCGTTGATGGCCGCAGCCACCGGCTTGCCGCAGGTTTCCAGCGCGCGCAGGGCGCCGTTCATCTTCCAGCCCGCGTCATAGGCGTCCTGCAGGCTGGCGCCGCCGATCATGCCGCCGGCGATGTCGCCCAGGTCGGCGCCGGCGCAGAAGCCCGACGCCTTGCCCGAGGTCAGGACCGCGCCCTTGACGGCGTCATCGGTCTTGATGCGTTCCACCAGTTGCGGAATCTCGGCCATGACGGACGAGGTCAGGGTGTTCATCGAACGTCCGGGGACGTCGAAGGTGATCAGGGCGATACCGTCGGCATCGACGTCGATCTTGAAGTTTTCCATGGTCAGTCGCTCCCGATCAGACGCGTTCGATGACGGTGGCGGTGCCCATGCCGCCGCCGATGCACAGGGTGATCAGGGCGGTTTCCTTGTCCGAGCGTTCCAGCTCGTCCAGCACCACGCCGGTGATCATGGCGCCCGTGGCGCCCAGGGGGTGGCCCATGGCGATGGCGCCGCCGCAGACGTTGATCTTGTCGTGCGGAATGTCGAGCGCCTGCATGTAGCGCAGGACCACGGCGGCGAAGGCCTCGTTCAGCTCATAGAGGTCGATGTCGGTGGACTTCATGCCCAGACGACCCAGCAGCTTGTTGGTCACGAACTCGGGGCCGGTCAGCATGATCGACGGCTCCGAGCCGATCGAGGCGGCGCCGCGGATCTTGGCGCGCGGCTTCAGGCCCAAGGCCTTGCCGGCTTCCAGCGAGCCGATCAGGACGCCCGCCGAACCATCGACGATGCCCGACGAGTTGCCGGGGGTGTGGACGTGGTTGACGCGCTCGACCTCGGGGTAGCGCTGGTTGATGACGCTGTCGAAGGCCATCTCGCCCATCATGGCGAAGGAGGGGTTCAGCGCGCCGAGCGTCTGCATGTCCGTGGTCGGACGAATGGTCTCGTCGCGGTCCAGGCGGACCAGACCCAGCTGGTCCAGCACCGGGATGACCGACTTGCTGAAGCGGCCCTCGGCCCAGGATTGAGCCGAACGCTTATGGCTTTCGACCGAATAGGCGTCCACGTCGGCGCGGCTGAAGCCCCACTTGGTGGCGATCATGTCGGCCGAGACGCCTTGGGGCACGAAATAGGTGGGGAAGGCGCTGGACGGATCGACCGGCCAGGCGCCGCCGTCCGAGCCCATCGGCACGCGGCTCATGGCCTCCACGCCGCCGCCGACGGCGAAGTCGGCCTCGCCGGACTTCACTTTCGCAGCGGCCATGTTCACGGCTTCCAGACCTGAGGCGCAGAAGCGGTTGACCTGAACGCCCGCCGTGGTCTGGGCCCAGCCGGCGTTCAGCACGGCGGTGCGGGCGATGTCGGCGCCCTGTTCGCCCACCGGCGAGACGCAGCCGAGGATGACGTCGTCGACCTTCGAGGTGTCCAGATCGTTGCGATCACGCAGAGCTTGCAGCACCTGGCTGGCCAGCGACAAGGCTGTGATCTCGTGCAGGGACCCGTCCTTCTTGCCCTTGCCGCGCGGGGTACGCACGGCGTCGTAGATGTAGGCGTCGGCCATGAATGTCTCTCTTTGTTGGGTCCCTACCGCTCGGCGCGCGGCGCCTCGCTGCTGGAGGGACAGATCGAACTTCTAGGGTCTCTGTCTCTCGGCGCCTCGCGGCTTGAGGGACGGGTCTGGAATTGAAACCTGGGGCGTAGAAACCCGACGTTTACGTCAACGTCAAGTAACAACGCGCGTGAGGCCTTGCCGCGAACGTTTCTCACCTAGCTCGGCTGTAGGAACGACTGTGCGGCGGCTTGTCTTCCTAGGGACCATCAACCGGGAGAACCGCCGTGACCCAGACCTATGAAGAGATGGACGCCGTCGCCATGCTGAAGGCCGACCACCGCAAGGTGGAGGAGATTTTCGCCAGTTTCGAGAAGGCGCGCGGCAAGGACCGCAAGAAGGCCCTGGCCGAGCAGGCCTGTCTGGAGCTGAAGGTCCACACCATTATCGAAGAGGAGATCTTCTATCCGGCCTGTCGCGGCCAGATCGAGGAGGACCTGCTCAACGAGGCCTATGTCGAGCATGACGCCGCCAAGGTGCTGATCAACGACATCGAGGCGGGCGGCCCCGACGAGGCCTTCTACGACGCCAAGGTCAAGGTGCTGTCGGAAATGATCGAGCACCACGTCAAGGAAGAGGAGATGCGCTCCGAAGGCATGTTCAGCCAGGCCCGCGCCGCCGGTCTGGACATGGACGCCCTGGCCGACAAGATGCGTGAGCGCAAGAGGAGCGCCATGGCCCAGTTGAAGGGTCACCCGGAAATTCTGGCCGAGACCCACACCTTCCACGGCGAGGACAACGCCTTCGCCATGGGTGACGAACCGATGACGCGCGACGGCGATGAGCCGGCGGCGGCGGCAGCGGCGGTGGAGATGCGGGAGGCGCGCTGACCTCCCGCATATCTAGAGCCTACTGAGAGACGGCAAGCCTGATCAGCTTGCCGTCTTCTTCGTCGGTGATGACCCAGACGGCGCCGTCGGCGGCGACCGCCACGTCGCGGATGCGTTCGTTCAGCCCGGTCAGCAGCCGCTCTTCGCCGACGACGCGGTTATTCTCCAGCACCAGTCGCGCCAGGTGCTTGCCGCCCAGACCCGTGACCATCAGGTTGCCGTTCCAGCCGGGGAACATGCGGCCGCTGTAGAAGGCCATGCCGCCCGGCGCGATGACGGGGTCCCAGTAATAGACCGGCTGTTCCGTGCCTTCCTTGGCCGTCACGGCGGGGATGGGCTGGCCGTTGTATTCGATGCCGTAGGCGACGCCCGGCCAGCCGTAGTTCTTGCCCGCCTGATCCAGGTTGATTTCGTCGCCGCCGCGCGTGCCGTGCTCCACGGTCCAGATCGCGCCCGTGCCGGGCTGAACGGCGATGCCCTGCATATTGCGGTGGCCCAGGGACCAGATCTCGGGTTTTGCGCCCGCCTGGCCGACGAAGGGGTTGTCGGCGGGGACGCTGCCGTCGGCGTTGATGCGGATGGTCTTGCCCATGTGCGAGCCCAGGTCCTGGGCCTGGGGCCGCATCGGCTTGTCGGAGCGTTCGCCGAGCGTGATGAACAGCTTGCCGTCCGGCGCGAAGGCCAGCGAGGAGCCGAAATGCTTGTCGCCGTCATAGACGGGCAGGGCGCGGAAGATGACCTGGACGTTTTCGACCTTCGTCAGGTCGTCCGACAGGCGGCCGCGCGCGACCGAGGTGGCGTTGCCGCCTTCCCGAGGCTCGGCATAGCTCCAGTAGATCATCCGGTCCTGAGCGAAGCTCGGCCCGACAATGACGTCCAGCAGCCCGCCCTGGCCGCGCGCATCGACGGCGGGCAGACCCGTGATCGGCGCGCCGACCTGCCCCTCGGCGCTGATCACGCGCATCCGGCCCGGCTTTTCCGTCACCAGCCACCGGCCGTCCGGCAGCAGGGCCAGACCCCAGGGATGGACCAGACCCGAGGCCACGACCGCATGGGCCATCGACACCACGGTTTGGACGCCGGGCGCGCGGGTCTGGCCCTCGAAGGCAGGCTTCTGATCGGGATTGTTGGCGGGACGGGTCTCGACGGGGGCGCCGGGAGCGGCGGGTGCGCTCTGCCCGTTGGCGCCGCAGGCGGCGGCGAGGACGAGAAGCGAGGCGGAAGCAGCGAAGGCGATCGGACGCATGAGGCTCTCCTGAACAGCAGATGTCGCCATCCAGAATGAAGCCTCGCCGTTCCATGCGCGAGCCGAAATCGCCCGCGACCGATCGCCCCGTGCGATTTCCGCACTTAAGCGGCTTGAACCCGAAGGAAGGCGGCGATATACGCACGCCTCTCGCGCTGCACGGTCGTCACGACCTTTCGCGAGATCCCGTAAGGGGTTGGGTAGCTCAGATGGTTAGAGCGGTGGATTCATAACCCACAGGTCGGCGGTTCGATCCCGCCTCCAACCACCACGGATTTCCCCGGTCAGATTCGATCTAGCCCTGCGGGATGCGCGTCGCGCCGCCGGTGATCTTGCAGATGTTGTCCGTCTGCGGCCGTCCCGTGCTGGCGCCGGACGGCGTCAGGATGCCGCCGCGCGCGACGCAGTCGGCGTTCAGCTTGTCGTACTCTTCCTGATAGGTCGGATAGGTCTTGCCCGTGGCGCAGGCGCCGAGGGCCAGGGGGGCGACGAGGGCGGCGAGGACGAGAACTGCACGCATGACGAGGGCTCCTTGCGACTGACGGCTTAACGGTTAGCCGAGGGCGGACGTTCCGCCAGTCGCGTCCGCGATGCAAGGTTAAGCTTCAGAATGTCAGCACGCCCAGGTGCTCCAGCAGGATCTTGAGGCCCAGCGCGATCAGGGCGACGCCGCCGACCAGTTCGACGATCTTGCCCAGCCGCGTGCCCGCCGCCTTGCCGATCAGCAGACCGAGCGTGGCCAGGGCGAAGGTGGTCAGGCCGATACAGGCCGCGATCAGCCAGATGTTTTCGCCCAGCAGGGCCAGGCCGACTCCGACCGCGCCTGCGTCGATCGAGGTGCCGACGGCGGTGGCGACCAGGGCGATCAGGCCGCGCGAGGCGGCCTTCTTGTCCTCGGCTTCTTCATCGGCGCCGTCGTCGGGCTTCAGCGCCTCCCAGATCATCTTGCCGCCGACCGCGCCCAGCAGGCCGAAAGCGATCCAGTGGTCGATGGCGGCGACAAACCCGGCCGCGGCGACGCCCAGGGCGAAGCCGATCAGCGGGGTGATGGCCTCGATCACGCCGAACACCAGACCCGAGCGCAGGGCCTGCGGCACGGTGGGACGGTGCTGGGCGCCCCGCCCGATGGCGGCGGCGAAGGCGTCGGCGGACATGCTGAGCGACAGGATGGCGATGGCGATGGGGGTCATGAAGTCGGGACTCAAGCCGGGCGCGTGACAGCACGTCCGGGCGCAGGCCGGCTCGGCCCCCGGATCGTGCTGGTCTCGCTAGGCGGATGGGTATCCGCTGATCGCGCCATGCCCCCCTGCAGGGGCAAGTATGTTGACGCGATCCCGGCTGACAGACGCCGGAAGCTACTCCCCAACGCGGCGGGCTTTAGCCGCCGTCCTCGTCGGGATCAACTGTTCGCGGAAGTTCCGGCCCGGAAAAGACCTTTCCTAAGCCCGCACAATCGAGGCGCATAATTCCTCTGAACGTGGCCGAAGGCGACAAAGGCCCCCCTTTGTGCTAGACACCGCCCTTAACCCCCGCCGCAGGATATCCAGCCTTGAGCATCACGCTCGACCTTTCGCGTGCTTCCGCCGCAGCCAAAGCCCCCGTCAACCTGGCCGGTTTGACGCGTACGGGCCTGCGCCAGGCCCTGATCGACGCGGACATCTGCCTGCCCGCCAAGGCCAAGATGCGCGCCACTCAGATCTGGCGCTGGATCCACCACTACGGCGTCACAGACTTCGCCCTGATGAGCGACATCGGCAAGGAGACCCGCGCGGCTCTGGCAGAGGTCTTCACCCTGGCCCGCCCCGAGATCGTCGAGCGTCAGGTGTCCAAGGACGGCACGCGCAAATACCTGATCCGCACCGCGCCGGGCATCGAGGTCGAGGCCGTCTATATTCCCGACGTGGGCCGGGCCGGCGCCCTGTGCGTCTCGTCCCAGGTCGGCTGCACCCTGAACTGCACCTTCTGCCACACCGGCACGCAGAAGCTGGTCCGCAACCTGACCGCCGCCGAGATCGTGGCCCAGGTCCAGGTGTGCCGCGATGATCTGAACGAATGGCCTTCGCCCAGCGAGGACCGGCGCCTGTCCAACATCGTCTTCATGGGCATGGGCGAGCCGCTCTACAATCTGGATCACGTGTCGGACGCCATCGACATCATCTCGGACCCCGAGGGCATCTCCCTGTCGCGGCGGCGGATGACGGTGTCGACCTCGGGCGTCGTGCCGCAACTGGACGCGCTCGGCACGCGCACCCAGGCTATGCTGGCGATCAGCCTGCACGCCACCAACGACGCCCTGCGCGATGTTCTGGTGCCGCTGAACAAGAAGTATCCGCTGGATCAGTTGATGGCGGGCATCCGCGCCTATCCGGGCCTCTCCAACGCGCGCCGGGTGACGTTCGAATACGTCATGCTGAAGGGCGTCAACGACAGCCCCGAGGAGGCCCGCACCCTGGTCAAGCTGATCGAGGGCATTCCGGCCAAGGTCAATCTGATCCCGTTCAACCCCTGGCCCGGCACGGACTATGAGTGCTCGGACTGGAAGACGATCGAACGCTTCGCCGCCATCCTGAACAAGGCCGGCTTCGCCTCGCCCATTCGCACCCCGCGCGGCCGCGACATCCTGGCCGCCTGCGGCCAGCTGAAGTCCGAGAGCGAGAAGCAGCGGGCCTCGGCGCGGATCAAGGCTGAGCGCGAGGATGCCGGCGAGGTCGCGGCGGCTTGATGTCGCCACCTTGCGGGTAACGCTGTTTTCCTTCCTGACTGTGGCTCCGCTGCTCTAGCGGAGGCGGGTCGGCTTGGGCATGGCTGTTTTGCTTTCGTTCCGTTTTCAGCAGGGGGCTGCGGGCTCGCACATCATGGACTCGTCGTCTCTGCCCAGCGTCCTGTCGAGCCCTGAGGTTCAGGCCTTCGCCACCGGCTTTCCCATCCTGATCCTGCATCTGGTCGTGACCTTCGGTCTGCTGGCCATGGGGGCGACGGTCTATGCCCTGCTGACGCCGTGGCGTGAGGTGGCGCTGATCCGTCAAGGCAATCCCGCCGCCGCCGTGGCCTTCGTCGGGGTGCTGGTGGGTCTGGCCATTCCTCTGGCGACCTCATTGTCGATCTCGACCTCGATCCGCGACATCGCCATCTGGGGCGTGGCGACGGTGGTGCTGCAACTGCTGGCCTTCCGCGTCGTCGACCTGCTGCTGACCGGTCTGCCGCAGAGGATCGAAAAGGGCGAGGTTTCCGCCGCCGTGGTGCTGGCGGGGGCCAAGCTGGCCACCGCCCTGATCCTGGCCGCGGCCCTGACGGGCTGAGGCCATGCGTTTCCCGCATCTTCCCGACTGGACCATCTATGCGGCGGTGATCGGCGCCTTGCTGATCGTCTCGCTGGGGCGGCGGGAAAAGGCGGACGCACCGCACGCGCCCGAGGACGACGAGGCTCACGGCGCCCTGCTGGGGCCGGTCACGCCGTTTGACCCGTCGGTCACGGTGTTCGCGCCCGATGCGCCTTTCCAGCCGTCGTCCGGCACCGCCTTCTCCATCGCCGGGGACGGCCGCTGGGTCACGGCTCGGCACGTGGTCGAGGGGTGCCGTCGTCCGGCCCTGGTGATCGGCGGCGGGCGCGCGCTGGCCGCCGACGTGCGACTGGCCGAACGCGCCGATGTGGCCTTGCTGCTGACCGAGGGCGGCCCGCCCGCCCTGCCGGTCGCCGCCCAGGCGCCGCTGCACAAGGGCCAGCGCGCCTTCCATCCGGGCTTCCCCCAGGGCCATCCCGGCGAGGTCGCTTCGCGCCTTCTGGGCCGCGAGACGTTGAAGGTCCGAGGGCGCGGCGAGCGCGACGAGCCGGTCCTGGCCTGGGCCGAATCGGGGCGCACCAAGGGGCTGAAGGGCACGCTTTCGGGCCTGTCCGGCGCGCCGGTGCTGGACGGGCGCGGCCGGGTGCTGGGCGTCACCATCGCCGAGGCGCCGCGCCGGGGCCTGATCTACACCACGGCGCCGGACACCTTCGTACCCGCCATCCGGGGCGAGCAGCGGGCGGATGAAAAGGCCCTGGGCGAGGCGGTCAACACCGCCAACTACGGCCAGGTCGCCGACCGGCTTCGGCGCGACCTTCGCGTGGCCCAGGTGGTCTGCCTGACGGCCTGATCTATGTGTCATCCCGGAAGCGGCGGAGCCGCTATCCGGGACCACAAGAAGCGCCCCTCTCACTCCGTCATCCTCCGGCTTGACCGGAGGACCCAGCGGCGCCCGTAGGGCGACAGATCCATGCGCTGCGTTTGAGGTGAAGATCGCCTTCGGCGCCGCTGGGTCCCCCGGTCTCCGCTGCGCTACGCCGGAGGATGACGGAAGAATGGGGCGAACCTCCCCGCCGGGCGACGGGGAGGTCTGTAACCCTAGCGCAGCGCCGCGCTGTTCAGGTTCAGGTCAGTCAGTGGGATGACCTCGACGTTCGGGTATTTGGCGCGCAGGGCGTCGATGAACTTCGACGCGTCGCCGACGATGACCAGGCTGGCGCGGTCGGTGGGCAGGTGTTCGGCGAAGGCGGCCTCGACCTGTTGCGGGGTGACCGAACGGACCTTGCCGGCATAGTCGGCCAGATCGCTCATCGGCAGGTCGTAGAGGGCCAGGTTGGCGACCAGGCCGCCCAGACCGTCCACCGTCTCCAGCGAGCGGCCGAAGCCGCCGATCAGCGCAGCGCGGCGCGGGGCCAGTTCGGCCTCGGTCGCCGGGGCGGTCCCCAGCTTGCCGACCTCGGCCAGGATCAGGTCGGCCACCTCGGTCGCCGTCTCGTTCTTGGTCTGGGTCGAGGCGGTGAAGACGCCGACGTCCTGCTGGGCGCCGACCGAGGAGCGGGCGCCGTAGCTGAGGCCGCGCTTGATGCGGATTTCCTGATTGAGGCGCGACGAGAAGCCGCCGCCCAGCAGGGTGTTGCCGAGCGTCAGCGGGAAGTAGTCGGCGTCGGCGCGCTTGATGCCGCGAATGGCGGCGGTGACGGCGGCCTGACCCGCGCCCGGCTGGTCTATGACGACGATGCGCGGCGGCAGGGCCGGTCCGGCCTTGGCGACGGGGCCGGGGGCGGCGGACGACGGGTCGCGCCAGTCGCCGAAGGCGGCTTGCGCCAGTTCACGCGCTTCGGCGGGCGTCACGGCGCCCGAGAAGACGATGGTGGCCTGCGACGGGCGATAGCGGGCGGCGTGGAAGGCGGCCACGTCCTCGCGGGTGATGGCCGGGACGCTGGTCAGGGTGCCGCCGCCGGGCGCGCCATAGGGGGCGTCGCCGTAGATGACGCGGCCGACCGACTGGGCGGCGATGGAGCCGGGCTGGCTGAGGGCCACGCGCAGACCGTCCAGGGTCTGCGACTGCTGACGCTCCAGTTCCTCGGCGGCGAAGGCCGGGTTGCGCACCAGATCGGCCATCAGGCTGAGCGAGCGGCCGAACACGTCCTTGGGCGCATTGGCGTAGATGTTGGTGAAGTCTGCGCCTGAGCCCGCGCCGATATTGGCGCCCAGTTGTTCGATGGCGGTGGCGATCTCGGGCGCCGACTTCGTCTTGGTGCCCTGGGTCAGCAGGCCGGCGGTCATGGCGGCGACGCCCGGCTTGCCCGCCGGGTCGTTGGCCGAACCCGCGTTGAAGTTGAGGCGGGCCGAGACCAGCGGCAGACCCTCGGTCGGGGCGACCAGAACCCGCATGCCGTTGGCCAGACGGAAGTCAGCCACGGCGGGCGTGGCGGGGGCGACTTCCGCGCCCGGCTGGGGCAGGCGGGCGCGCTCGGCTTCCGGCAGCAGGACGGCGACCGGACCGGCGGGGGCCAGTTCGGCCACGGTGACAGGGGCGTCCACGTTCATCTTCTGCACGCTGGCCGGATGTTCGTCGTCGGCGGGCAGGTAGTTGATGGTGATCTGGCGCTGCGGGGTCAGATAGCGGCGGGCCACGCGCTGGATGTCGGCGGCGGTGACGGCCTGAATCTCGGCGATCTCGCGGTCGGCGGCGGTCGCGTCGCCGGTCATGATCAGGGCCATGCCGAGCGTCGTGGCGCGGTCGTCGATGCTCTCGCGGCCGCGCAGCGCATTGGCGACCAGCTCGTTCTTGGCCTCGCTCAGTTCGGCCGAGGTGATCGGCGCATCGCGTAGGCGGGCGATCTCGGCCTCCAGCGCGGCCTTGCCGGCTTCGGGCGACTGGCCGTCGGCCATGATGGCGTAGGCGGTCAGGTTGCCGGCCTGCTGGGCGAAGTCGGGGTTGGAGCCGATCGAGGCGGCGATCTGCTTGTCATAGACCAGCGAGCGATAAAGGCGGCTGGATTCGCCGGTCGACAGCACCCCGTCCAGCACCGTCAGGGCGGCGCGGTCGGCGTCGCGATAGGCCACGGTGTTCCAGGCCAGGACCACGGCGGGCAGGGGCACGTTCGGGGCGTAGTAGGTGGCGGTGCGCGGGCCGGTCGGCTCGGGCTCTTTCAAATCGTTGACCGGCATGGGCGTCGCCGGGCGCTTCAGCGGGGCGAAGTATTCGTCGACCCAGGCGTCCAGCTGGGCCTGATCGAAGTTGCCGGCCACGATCAGCATGGCGTTGTCGGGCCGATAGTAGGTGGCGTGGAAGCGCAGAACGTCGTCCAGGGTCGAGGCGTTCAGCTCCTCGATCGAGCCGATACCCGGACGGCGATAGGGGTGGTCCTGATAGATGGTCTCGGGCGTGAACAGGCCGAACAGGCGGCCATAGGGGCTGGCCAGGATGCGCTGGCGGTACTCCTCCTTCACCACGTCGCGTTCGGAGACGAAGGTGGCCTCATCCACCACCAGCGAGCCCATGCGGTCGGCCTCGGCGAAGAGGATGCGCTGCAGATGGTTGGCGGGGACCACCTCGTAATAGGCGGTGACGTCGTCGGCGGTGAAGGCGTTGTTCATGCCGCCCACGTCCTCGGTCAGACGGTCGAACGTCTCGGACGGCATGTTCTTGGTGGCCTTGAACAGCAGGTGCTCGAACAGGTGAGCGAAGCCCGAACGGCCCGCCGGATCGTCCTTGGAGCCGACGCGATACCAGACCTGAACCGTGACGTTCGAGGTCGAGGCGTCGCGGGCGGTATAGACCTCCATGCCGTTGGCCAGGACGCGTTTGGTAAAGCCCAGCGGCGGCACGGCGACTCCGCCCTGTGCGGCGGCAGTGACGGTCGCGGGCGCCGCGCTCTCGGCGAAAGCAGCGGCGGGCAGGCCCAGCAGCAGGGCGGAGGCGCAGGCGGTCAGGATCAGGCGGGTCTTCATGGGAGTCAGGTTCCGGTCGCCCCGCAAGCTGCGCCGGGGGCAGATGACCGGACCCTATCAGCGTCAAATCCCGCCGCGCACCTTACGGTGCTGTAATGAAGCGCGGCGGGCCCGCATTCCCGCTCATCCCCGCGGAGGCGGGGACCCAGTAAGAACCTCACACGCCGAGCGTGAGTGAAGCTGCGATCAATTAGGCGGCAGCAAGTGATCCCAAAGCACTGGGTCCCCGCCTCCGCGGGGATAAGCGGGGAGAATTACTGGTCGAAAACCTGAACCCCGATCTCGCCGTCGGTGGTCAGCCAGGCGCGCTTCATGCCCTGGCTGTTGTAGGGTTGGGCGATGTTGCCCTCGCGGTCGAGGGCGATCAGGCCGCCGTCGCCGCCCAGACCGCCGATGCGGTCGATGGTCGCCTGCGCGGCTTCGGCCAGCGACTGACCGGCGGCCACGCCGAAGGCAGTGCGCGCGGCGGCGGCGACGCGGATGAAATACTCGCCCTGACCCGTGCAGGAGACGGCGGCGCTGTCGTCGGCCCAGGTGCCGGCGGCGGGGATGGGGGTGTCGCCGACGCGGCCCGGCATCTTGCCGAACACGCCCGCCGTCGAGGTGGCGGCGGCGAGGCGGCCTTCAGAGTCCAGCACGCAGCAGCCGACGGTGCCGTGGCTGAGGCCGCCGGGCGGATGGTTGTCCTCGCCCTTGCCGGCGCGGGTGAACCAGGCCTCTTCGTCGCCGATCGGCTCCAGCCCCTGATCGTGGGCGAACAGGGCGGCGCCTTCGCCGGCCAGCATGACGTGGGGGGTGCGGTCCATCACGGCGCGGGCGGCGACGACGGGGTTGCGGAAGCCTTGCAGGGCGGCGACGGCCCCGGCCTTGCCGCTCGCGCCGTCCATCAGGCTGGCGTCCAGTTCATAGGCCCCGGCCAGGTTGGGCGAGGCGCCGCGCCCGGCGACATAGAGACCGGAGTCTTCGAGCATGACCACGGCCTCGACCGCCACGTCCACGGCCGAGGCGCCGGCGTCCAGCCGCGCCTTCATCGCCTCGACCACCTGGCGCATGTGAACCACCTCGGCGTCGTAGTTGCGCTCGCGCCGGGCGCCGGCGCCGCCGTGGAGGATGAGGGCGGTTCGCGCCATGGTCGTCTCCTGAAAGTCCGTTCGGCCTCTTTGCATCGGGCCGCGCGCTGATTAGCGTCGCAATCGTGTCGGCGCCATGGCCCGACGGGGGATCACGGAAGAAACCAGCATGCGCGCAGTCCTGTCCAAGGCCGTCGGCGGCCCTGATAGCCTTGTCGTCGAGGAGGTCATGGACCCCACGCCCAAGCCGGGCGAGGTGGTGATCGAGGTCAAGGCCGTGGGGATCAACTATCCCGACACCCTGATCATTGAAGACAAGTACCAGTTCCGGCCCGAGCGGCCCTTCGCCCCTGGCGCCGAGGTGGCGGGCGTGGTCGATGCGGTGGGCGAGGGCGTCAAGGGCGTGTTCAAGGGCGACCGCGTCATCGCCGTGCCGGGCTGGGGCGGTCTGGTCGAGCGTCTGGCGGTCCCGGCGTCCAGCCTGATCCCCATGCCCGAGGGCATGAGCTTCGAGGAAGCCGCCGCCCTGACCATGACCTACGGCACCAGCTATTACGCCTTGAAGGACCGGGCGAAGCTGCAGCCGGGCGAGACCCTGCTGGTGCTGGGGGCCGCAGGCGGCGTGGGCGCGGCTGCGGTTGAACTGGGCAAGGCCATGGGCGCGCGCGTCGTCGCCGCCGCCTCGACCAACGACAAGGTCGAGTTCGCGCTCGAACTGGGGGCCGACAACGGCCTGATCTATCCCTCCGGCCCGATGGACAAGGCGGCGCAGAAAACCCTGTCGGGCGAGCTGAAGCTGGCCACGGGTCGCGACGGCGCCGACGTGGTCTATGACGCGGTCGGCGGCGACTACGCCGAGCCGGCGCTGCGGGCGATGGACTGGAACGGCCGCTATCTGGTGGTCGGCTTCCCGGCGGGCATTCCGTCCCTGCCGCTGAACCTGACCCTGCTGAAGTCGGTCTCGGTGATCGGGGTCTTCTGGGGCGCGGCGGTGGCGCGCGATCCCAATGCCCACGCCGCCAACATGGCCGAGCTGATGCAGCTGTGGAAGGATGGCAAGATCAAGCCGCGCGTCAGCCGCACCTATCCGCTGGAGGACGCCCACGACGCCATCAAGGCCCTGGGCGACCGGACGGCCATGGGCAAGATCGTCGTGACGACCGACGAATGAGCGCCGCCCTTCTCGATCCGGCTTTGAAACTGGCGGTGGGCGAGGCTGACTTCGCCGCCGCCGCCGAACGGCTGGCCCGCACCGGTCGCACCCGTGTCCCGGGCCTGTTCGGCGACGGGGCGGAGGCCCTGCACGCCGCCATCCTGGCCCCCGACCAGCCCTGGGTCCGCACCTTTCTCAACCCGCTGGGGGCCGACATCCCCGTGGCCACGCTGGACGCGTCTTCGCCGGAGGATCAGGCCCATGTGACGCAGCAGGCTTACGCCGGGGCGACCGAGGGGCTGCAGTTCCTGTTCGACCGCCTTCGGCTGGGGCCGGCGCGCGAGGCGGGGGCGGCGACGCCCCAGATCCTGTTCGACCTGCTGGACCTGTTCAACACCGAAGCCTTTCTGGATTTCGCGCGGCGTCTGACCGGCGACGACCGCATCGCCTTCTCCGACGGCCAGGTGACGCGCTACCTGCCCGGCCATTTCCTCAACCGGCACAGCGACGCCAATCCGAAGACGGAGCGGCTCTACGCCTATGTGCTGAACCTGTCGCCGGGCTGGCGGGCGGAGTGGGGCGGCCTGCTGCAATTCCTCGACGAGGGCGGCGACATCACCGAGACCTTCGTCCCCAGCTTCGGCGCCCTGAACGTCTTCGCGGTGCCGCAGATGCACGCGGTCTCGACCGTCGCGCCGTTCGCCGGCGGACCGCGCTATTCCGTCACCGGCTGGTGGCGGGCCAAGCCGCTGGAGCGGGGCTAGGCCTCCGCTTCGTCACGGACCTTTTTCAGCGCGGCCTCGGCCTGTTCATGGTGCTTGCGCTTCACGTGGGCGCCGAGGGTGGCCAGGACGGCGGCGATCACCGCCGCGTCGTCGGTGAAGCCGATGCCGGCGAAGACGTCGGGAATGGCGTCGATGGGCATGACGAAATAGGCCAGGGCGCCGAGCATGACCCCCTTGGCCGCCAGCGGCGTCTTGGGATCCTGGGTGGCGTACCAGGCGGCCAGGGCTTGCCCCGCGAAAGGTATGCGCGAGGCCGTGCTGCGCAGTTTGGGCCAGAAGCCCTTGCGGACACGCATCTCATTGACCCTTTGCACTGTGGGGACCAAGGCCTTTTCGGGGTCCATGGCGTCAGTGGGGGAAGCAGGTTTGGCTTTGGCGGTCATGGCCGCTAAATCCTCGCGCAGACACTCGGTTCATCAGAATATAGGGACGATCTCCATGAAACTCGACGGTTCGATTGCGGCGGTGGTGACGGGCGGGGCTTCGGGCCTGGGCGAGGGCACGGCGCGGGCGCTGGCGGCCAAGGGCGTCAAGGTCGCCCTGTTCGACCTGAACGAGGAGCGCGGCGAAGAGATCGCCAAGGAAATCGGCGGCGTCTTCTGCAAGGTGGACGTGACCTCGGACGAGAGCGTCGCCGCTGGCTTCGTCAAGGCCCGCGCCGCTCACGGCCAGGAGCGCCTGACGGTCAACTGCGCCGGCATCGCCACGGGCCAGAAGACCGTCAGCAGGAAGCGCGACACCGGAGAAGTCCGCGCCCACGACATGGCCTCGTTCGAGCGCACCGTCACGATCAACCTGTTCGGCACCTTCCGCGTCCTGTCGCAGTCGGCGCTCGGCATGGTCCAGGCCGAGCCGATGGCTGACGGCGAGCGTGGTCTGATCATCAACACCGCCAGCGTCGCGGCCCAGGACGGCCAGATCGGCCAGGCCGCCTACTCGGCCTCCAAGGGCGGCGTCTACGCCATGACTCTGCCGGTCGCGCGCGATCTGGCCCAGGACGGCGTTCGCGTGAACACCATCCTGCCTGGCATCATGTGGACCCCGATGATGGCCGGCATGGACCAGAAGGTTCAGGACAGCCTGGCCGCCGCCATTCCCTTCCCCAGCCGCCTCGGCACCCCGGCCGACTATGCCTCTCTGGCCCTGCATCTGGCCGAGAACGTCTACATCAACGGCGAGTGCATCCGTCTGGACGGCGCTATTCGCCTGGCGCCGCGCTGATCCTCAGCGTATGAGGCCGCTAACGCTCGCCGCGCGGCGGCTCGCTGCTTGAGCGGGTTGGCGCGGAGTGATCATCCGTAGCGGTCATTTTGGACGGCCCTCGCGGCGCTCCTTTCGGGGGTGTTGCGGGGGCCGTTTTCGTTTGAAATTTCAGAACTATTCGAAAAAATGCAGCGGATTGCAGGAAAATGAAAAAAGGGGGTTGCGCGTTCTGAGAAGGGAAGGCTAAAAGCCCCTCCTCGACGGGGAGCAGCACATCGCTCCCACGGGAATGCGGGCGTAGCTCAGTGGTAGAGCACAACCTTGCCAAGGTTGGGGTCGAGAGTTCGAATCTCTTCGCCCGCTCCAGTCGAGACTGGGAACACGGGGTCCGATCGCAAGATCGGGCCCCGTTTCGCATTTCAGGCCCCTGTCTCGAAAACGTTCAGCTTGCAGACTGATTGTCGCCGGACAGTCGGCAAATCGGCGAATCCTCTTCGCGAAATCGTCGCGTCCGCGTCGCCGCATCCCGTTAGCGACCGCCCCAGACAACCAGAGCCTGATCGCAGGCCGGTGTCGTCGGGGAACAAGACAAATGAAGCTGGGTCTTCTGTTGGGCGCCGCCGTCGCCCCTCTCGCCATTGCGGGCGCGGTCAGCGCCGAAGAAATCGTTCGGACGCCGGACTATAATGACGGGCCGGTCACGGCCCTGACGGAGGTCATCGTCACCGGGCGTCCTGTGCTGCGCAACCGCGCTGACGACGTCGTGCCGACCCTGTCCTACGACCTGGAGTATTTCCAGCGCTTCGAGCCGCTGACCGCAGGCGACGCCTTGAAACGCGTGCCCTCGGTCGCCTTCCTGTCCGATGTGCTGGAGTATGACGGTGTGCGTCTGCGCGGGCTGGACTCGGGATATACGCAGATCCTGATCAACGGCGACCGCGTGCCCGGCGCCGGCGTCGATCGCTCCTTCTTCGTCGACCGCATCCCCGCCGAGTTGATCGAGCGGGTCGAGGTGGTGCGTTCGAGCTCGGCCAATCGTTCGGGCGACGCGGTGGCTGGGGCCATCAACATCGTGCTGCGCGACGCCCTGTCGTTGGACGGCGGCTATGTCCGCGCCGGCGCCCTGATGTTCGACGATAGCGAGTACGGCCAGTGGGGGCAGACGCTCGGCGCCGTCTGGGGCGGCCAGGTCGGGCCAGGCCGTCTGCTGGTCGGCGCCAATATGCAGGACCGCCGCAACCCCAAGTTCAAGTTCAGCGAGCGCTATGACGAGCCGAACGGCGAACTGCAGAACGTCGAGGCCCAGACTGACGTTCGCGACGGCACCGACTATTCGTTCAACGCCGCCTATCAGGTCGATGTGGCCGGCGGCGAACTGGCCCTGTCGGGTCTGTTCGTCCGCACTGACCGCTTCCAGGACGAGGACTCGTTGGAATACGAAGGCGGCGTCCAGACCGAGGCCAACCTGGCGGTGGTCAACGACAACGACCTGGATATCCTGACCGACAACCTGTCGCTGGACGCCCGCTACAGCCGCGACATGTTCGGGGGCAAGACCAAGATCAAGCTCGGCTACGCCATGATCGACGACGATCAGTACGAGTTCGAGTACGAGTCGGAATACCTGCGCGACGGCACGCCCTATCCGGATGAGGACCGCTTCACCGCCGACGCTGCGGACACCCGGATCAAGGACGAGGAATGGTCGGGCGCTGTCGAGCACCAGCGCGACCTGTCCGGCGCGACGCTGGAGTTCGGCGTCCAGTGGGCCATGAAGGAGCGCGACAGCCTGATAGCCGAGGCCCCGCGCATCCGCTTCAACGTGCCGAACGCGCCGGGCGTGCGGCCGGTGGTTCCCCCCTTCGGCGCCTTTGAAGCCGTTCCCGGCGGCGACAGCCTGATCGAGGAAACCCGTGTCGACCCCTATGTCATGCTGTCGGGCGATCGCGGCGCGCTGAAATGGGAAGCGGGCCTGCGCTATGAGACCACGGACATCACCATCACCGACGAGACGGCGGACGCCGCCGACCGCGTGACCGAGACCGACTATGGCTTCCTGCTGCCCTCGGCCAGCGTGCGGTATCGCCTGAACGACACCGACCGCCTGACCGTCTCTGCGGCGCGCACCGTGCGTCGTCCCAGTTTCGACCGCCTGTCGCCCGCTGCTCTCGAGGAAGAATTCGGCGATAGCGACTTCATCGGCAATCCGAACCTGAAGCCGGAATCGGCCTGGGGCGTGGACGTCGGTTTCGAGCGCCAGCTTGGCCGTCGCGGGGTGATCGGCGTCAACGCCTTTTACCGCTCGATCTCGGACCTGGTGGAAGAGGTCAATACCGGCGCCGAAGGCAGCGCTGGCGAAGGGACCTTCATCTACACCGTCGACAACGTCGGCGACGGCAAGGTCTGGGGCGTCGAGTTCGACCTGTCGACGCCGCTGGACTTCATCGGCATGGAGACGACCGGCGTCTTCCTCAACTACTCGTGGCTGGACAGCGAGGTCGAGGACTTCATGGGGACCCGCCGGTTCAACAGCCAGTCGGACTATGTGCTGAACTTCGGCTTCACCCACGACATCCCGACCTGGGGCGCGGCCTTCGGCGCCACCTATCGGAAGCAGGGCGAGGCCGCAGCCCGCGTCCTGGCCGAAGAGGTCCGCACCTCCTACGGCGCCGACCTGGAGGTCTTCCTGGAGAAGCGCGTCGCCAGCAATATCGTGGTGCGCCTGACCGGGTCCAACCTGCTGGACGCCTCCAAGGACGAGGTCTTCGACAAGTTCGGCAACGTCGAGGATCAGATCGACCGCAAGTACGACGAATATGAGCTGGAAACTGAAAAGGGCGGACCCGTCTATCAACTGGTCGCCCGTATGGCCTTCTGAGGCTTCTGAAATCTGCGATGGAGGGCCGGGCGGCGACGCCCGGCCCTTTGGCGTTTCAGCCTATGGGGCGTCTTTGGCTTTCGTCGGCATGGCCCCCGCCGTGATCACGGCCTATATGGACCGTGGCGGTTGACCCCGCCGGGGTCGGCGCTAGTGTCCGCGCCGCTCCTTCCCAGCGCCAGACCGATCAGAGGATATCCATGGCCGACGCCGCTCCCCAGACCTACGACGTAGTGATCATCGGCGGCGGGCCGGGCGGCTACAACGCCGCCATTCGCGCCGGCCAGCTGGGTTTGAAGGTCGCCATCATCGAAATGCGCGCCACCCTGGGCGGCACCTGCCTGAACGTCGGCTGCATGCCGTCCAAGGCCCTGCTGCACGCCTCGGAGCTGTATGAGGCCGCCAACACCGAATTCGCCGGCATCGGCATCGAGGTGAAGCCCAAGCTGAACCTGGCCCAGATGCACAAGGCTAAGGACGACAGCGTCGAAGCCCTGACCAAGGGCATCGAGTTCCTGATGAAGAAGAACAAGGTCGTCTGGCTGAAGGGCCGCGGCCGTATCGCCGGGCCGAACAAGGTCGAGGTCGAGGCCGCCGACGGCGCCAAGACGACTTACGACGCCAAGAATATCGTCATCGCCACCGGCTCCGAGCCGACCCCGCTGCCGGGCGTGGCCTTCGAGGACGGCAAGGTCATCGACTCGACCGGCGCCCTCTTCCTGCCCAAGGTGCCCAAGCATCTGATCGTCATCGGCGCGGGCGTCATCGGTCTGGAGCTGGGCTCGGTCTGGCGCCGTCTGGGCGCGCAAGTGACCGTGGTCGAGTTCCTCGACAAGGTCGGCGCCGGCATGGACGCCGAGGTCGCCACCGCCTTCCAGCGCGGCCTGACCAAGCAGGGCATGACCTTCCGCATGGGCACGAAGGTGACCGGCGCGACCTCGACCAAGGACGGCGTCGAGCTGACGCTGGAGCCTTCGGCCGGTGGCGCGGCCGAAACCCTGAAGGGCGACGTGGTTCTGGTGGCCATCGGCCGCCGTCCCTACACTGCCGGTCTGGGTCTGGAGACGGTCGGCATCGAGACCGACAAGCGCGGCGTCATCCCCAACGACCACTTCAAGACCACGGCGCCCGGCGTCTGGGTCATCGGCGACGTCACCTACGGCCCCATGCTGGCGCACAAGGCCGAGGAAGACGCCGTGGCCGTGATCGAACTGATCGCGGGCAAGGCCGGTCACGTCGACTACGACCTGGTCCCCAGCGTCATCTACACCGGCCCGGAAGTGGCCTGGGTCGGCAAGAACGAAGAGCAGCTGAAGGCCGCGGGCGTCGCCTTCAAGAAGGGCAAGTTCCCCTTCGCCGCCAACAGCCGCGCCAAGATCAACCACGAGACCGAGGGCTTCGTGAAGGTCCTGGCCGACGCCACGACCGACAAGGTCCTGGGCGTCCACATCTATGGCCCCTCGGCCGGCGAACTGATCGGCGAGGCCTGCATCGCCATGGCCTTCGGCGGCTCGTCGGAAGACATCGCCCGCACCTGCCACTCCCACCCGACCCGCTCGGAAGCCGTCCGCCAGGCGGCCATGGCTGTCGAAGGCTGGGCCATGCAGGCCTAAGGCTCAGGCCCTCAGCCCGAACGCATCACGGCGCGCTCCGCAAGGGGCGCGCCGTTTTCGTTGGGGGGCTCCGCCGTTTAGAACAGCCAGCGCAATCGCGGCGTATAGCGCGTCGATTGAGGGGAAACGGACACTTCGGTATAGTTGATGAACACGCCCGATCCCGGGCCGCCCGCGCCGCTCACATAGGCCTCGACGGCTGACTGAGAAACCACCTCGCCGTCGCGGCAGACGGGTTCAACCTGACCGAGATTACAGCGGACAAAGACCAAGGGGCCACGTCCAGCAGCCCCCGGGGCGCCGCTTCCCCGGAAGGCGACCCCGGTTCCGTCGAATGGGTCGTAATGGAGCCAGCGGCCCTCGAACTTGACCCAAGTCAGAAGTGGGGTGTGTTCCGACAGATCAAGCAGTCCGAGGCGTCCCGTTTCGCCGTCAATCAAGGCCAGCCGATAGCCTGCGTGGCGGGATGAGACTCTTAGATCGGCCTTCGTCTGATGAATGCGTAGCGGCTCGGCATCGGTGGTGTGCAACTCCAGAGTATAGGCGGCGCCGCCGGGGACAGGCTGAATACGCGTCAAAAGCACGACGGGCCGTCCGTTGGGACCGATCAGGCACCGCGTGAAACCCAGCGTAAGGTGGCCGATGCTGCTGGCTTCGTTCCCCGTGACATCGATTTGAAGGTCAGGCGGTAGGTTGATTGCATCGCGAACAGGCCGCCCTCTCAGGTCATGAGCCGTGATCCTGTAGCCGTCATGTTGGGGGCGGTCGGAGCGCGCCGCCAGTAAGCAGTCACCGGCGGAGTTGACCTCGATGGCGTCGACATCTCCCGCGCCTTCGAGCTCCTCGACGGATACGGTTCCTGCCAGAAGATTGATCGACATGAGGGAGGCGGGCCTGCCATCCGATCCGGCGGATCGGAACCCGCCCACGTTCAGGCTGGACTCACTGTCCTCTATCGCTGCGGCGTCTAATAGAAAGGCCTCGGAAATCAGACTATCGGGCGATCCGAAGTGAAAGATCGGCAGACGACCGTCGTCGCACCCAAACGCGATCAGTCCATGGCGTTTCGAATAGGCTAGGGGAGCGGGACACTTGGTTTTCACGACGCCGAGCGGCGTCTGGACATTCGCCTCGTACGCAGGTTCGCTCTTGGCGCAGCCGGTAAGGCCAAGCGCGATGCTGAAGGCTGCGATGGCAAGAGGTGAAGGAGTACGCATAACGTCAAGCTACCAGCTTCGCATGTAGGGCTGTAGCTGATCTTGCACGGCGGCGTGCTCGCGAGGCCTCGCAATCTCGCCCTCGCGCAACCATGTCCTTTGCCGGATTTCTTTATCAGCACCGGATCGCCCCCATGGACCTTCAACTCACCGGCAGGCGCGCCCTGATCTGCGGCGGCTCCAGCGGCCTGGGACAGGCTGTGGCGAAGGCATTGGTGGCCGAGGGGGCGCATGTGGCCCTGTTGTCGCGCGATGCGGTCAAGCTGCAGGCCGTGGCCGATGAGCTGAACGCCATGGGGCCGGGCAAGGCGGTCATCGCCCCCGCCGATCTGGCGGATCATGAGGGTCTGTTGGCGGCGGTGGATGTGGCCGAAGCCGCCCTGGGCGGGCCGATCCAGATTCTGCTGAACAACACCGGCGGGCCGCCGCCGTCGGGGGTGAACGGGCTGGAGCCCTCGGTCTGGCGCGACCATTTCGAGTCCATGGTGCTGTCGGTGTTTCGCCTGACCGACCGGGTGCTGCCGGGGATGCGGGCCATGGGCTGGGGGCGCATCCTCAACGTCGCCTCCATCACCGTGATCGAGCCGGTCGGGACGCTGGGCGTGTCCAACACCCTGCGCGCCTCGGTGGCGGCCTGGGCCAAGACCCTGGCGGGCGAGGTCGCGGCCAATGGGGTGACGGTCAACACCCTGTTGCCGGGCCGTATCGACACCCCGCGCATCGAACGCCTGGACGCCGCTCGCGCCGCCGCCACGGGCGTCGAGCCCGCCGAGGCGCGCGCGGAATCCGTCAAGTCCATCCCGGCAGGCCGCATCGGCACGACCGAAGAGTTCGGCGCCGTCGTCGCCTTCCTGACCAGTCCGCTGGCGGGCTATGTCACCGGCTCGCTGATCCGTGTGGACGGCGGGGCGGTCAAGGCCGTCTAGCCGCGCGGGTGCGCGTCCGCATAGGCGGCCAGCAGGCGGGCGGCGTCGACCTGGGTGTATTTCTGGGTGGTTGAGAGACTGGCGTGGCCCAGCAGTTCCTGGATCGAACGCAGGTCGGCCCCGGCCCCCAGCAGGTGGGTGGCGAAGCTGTGGCGCAGCGCATGGGGCGTGGCCGAGGCGGGCAGGCCCAGACGCCCTCGCAGCCGCTGGACCGTGGCCTGGACGTGACGGGGGCTTAAGGGACCGCCGCGCTTGGCGCGGAACAGGGACTGGTCCGCTTCAAGGATGAAGGGCTGCAGCGCCAGATAGGCGTCCACCGCCTCGCGGACCTGGGGCAGGACCGGGGCCAGCCGCATCTTGTCGCCCTTGCCGGTGATGCGCAGGGCGTCGGGCAGGGGGGCGTCCGACCGCTTCAGCGTCAGGGCCTCGGAAATCCGCAGCCCGCAGCCGTAGAGCAGGGTCAGGACGGCGCGGTCGCGCGCGGCCTCCCACGGTTCGGCGTCGGGGTCGGCCTCGGGTTCGTGCAGCAGGCCCATGGCCTGATCCTCCGTGACCGGGCGGGGCAGGGACGGCTTGACGCGCGGGCCGCGCACCAAGGCCAGCTGCGGCGCAGGCGTGCCGCAGCGCCGGTCGAGGAAGACGTGAAAACCGCGAATGGCGGCCAGGGTCTGGCTGAGCGAGCGGGCGTTCAGCGGGCGGTCGCCGCTTCTGCGCTCGGCCAGATGGGCGCGGACCTCGGCGGCGGTGACGGCGCCGAGATCGGCCAGCCTCTGCGGCCCGCCGCGATGGCGCTCCAAAAAGGCCACGTAGTGACGGCCTATGTGGCCATAGGCCTCCAGCGTGCGCGGCGACAGGCGACGCTCGTGCGCCAGATGCTCGAGCCAGGCGAGGAGGGCCTGATCGGCTGTCAGGCCTGCGTCGGCCATCGCTCGGCCATGCGTTCCACCACGCGGGTGATGAAGGCCACCAGTTCGCAGCCCATGGCCGGGGTGAAACCGTCGTCCTCGTGCGAGCCGAAGGCACACAGGGCGGGGCGTGCGCCGTCTGCGCCGGGCAGGTGCAGGCTCATCCGCACCAGGGCCACGGACTTCACCTCGCCCTCGGCGGGGCCGAACAGGTCCAGACCGGTGAAGTTGGGACCGAGCCATTCCAGACCGTCGTCGCCCAGAAGCGCATCGACGCGGCCCGGCTCCAGCGGCTTCCAGCCGAAGGGCACGAGGCCGGGCTTTTCGATAGCGATGGCGCCGCCAGCCAGACCGAAGCGGGCTTGCGAGGTGGCGTCCAACTGACGCGACAGCTCGGCGTGGCTGGTCGCCTCCATCAGGTCCAGAGCCGAGACGTGGGTCTGGGTCTGGGCGGCGAAGTTGGCGCGGGCGATCTCTTCGATCTGTTTGCGGGCTCCGGCCTCGCGCTGGACCACGGCCTCCAGCCGGGTCAGGGCCGCGCGACCGAAATCGACCACGTTGCGGCCCGTGGCGCGCAGGCCGAGTTCTTCCAGCAGGGTGCGGTCGTCCAGCAGACGATCGGGATGGGCGTTCAGCCAGGCCCGCACCTCGGGCCAGTGAAGGCCCTCGGCGGCGTCAGAAGAGAGGTCCAGGGAAGTGCTCAAGCGGACCTCTTTTGCGGGTCGGGGTTACAGAATCGACTGACCGGTCTTGCCCCAGTCCGCCAGGAAGGCATCAAGCCCCTTGTCGGTTAACGGGTGCTTTACCAAGGCCTTGAAAGTGTCAGCCGGCAAGGTGGCGGCGTCGGCGCCGGCGAGGGCGGCGGCGGTGACGTGGTCAGGGTTGCGCAAGCTGGCGGCCAGGATTTCGGTGTCGAAATCATGGATGTCGTAGAGGGCGCGGATTTCCTCCAGCAGGCCCACGCCGTCGGCGCCGACGTCTTCCAGACGACCGACGAAGGGCGAGATGAAGGTGGCGCCCGCCTTGGCGGCCAGCATGGCCTGGGCGGCGGAGAAGCAGAGGGTGACGTTGGTCTTGATCCCCTTGTCCGCGAAGGCCCGCGTGGCGCGCAGCCCGTCCCAGGTCAGGGGCAGCTTGACGACCACGTTAGGGGCGATGGCGGCCAGCTTGTCGCCCTCCTTCACCATGGTCTCGAAATCGGTCGCCACGGCCTCGGCGGAAATCGGCCCCTCGACGAGGGCGCAAATCTCAGCGATGACCTCGGCGATGTTCCGACCCGACTTGGCGATCAGCGACGGATTGGTGGTGACGCCGTCCACCATCCCGGTGGGCAGCATGTCCTTGATGACGGCGACGTCGGCGGTGTCGAGAAAGAGTTTCATGCCTGGGATGCTAGCCCTTTGGGACGCGCGGTGAAAGTCGCCTCCGTCCTCATTCCCCTGCCGGTGCCCGAAGCCTTCGATTACGAGGTCCCGGAGGGGCTGACGGCTGTGCGCGGCGATCAGGTGACCGTGCCCCTGGGGCCGCGCCTGATCCGGGGCGTGGTGGCCGAGGTGTTCGAGACGACCGGCTCGAACCGGCGGCTCAAGGCGATCGATCAGGTAGTCAGCGAACACCGCCTGCCGGAGCGGACGCTGACATTCGTCGAATGGGCGGCGCGCTGGACGCTCAGCCCGCCGGGCGAGATGGCGGCGACGGCCTTGAAGGGCCTGCGCGCGCCCCGGCCTCGACCCGAGCGGCGGGTCAAGCGGGTCGAAGGCCGCAGCCCCGCCCGCCCCACGGCGACGCGGACGGCGGTGCTGGAGGCTCTGGGCCATCGGTCGATGACCGGCGCCGATCTGGCCCGCGCGGCCAATGTCTCGACCGGCGTGGTCAAGGGCCTGGTCGACGAGGGCGTGCTGACGGTCATCGAGATCGAGGCCGTCGCCGTCTTCGACGCCCCCGATCCCGACCATGCCCCCGCGACCCTGAACCCGGATCAGGCGGCCTCGGCGACGGCCATTGCGGAGGCCGTGGCCAAGGGCGGCTTCGCCCCCTTCCTGCTGGACGGCGTGACCGGCTCAGGCAAGACCGAGGCCTATCTGGAGGCGGCGGCGCGGGCGCTGCGGCATGATCCCACCGCCCAGGTGTTGATCCTGCTGCCCGAAATCGCCCTGACCCAGGCCCTGATCGAGCGGATCACCGCCCGCTTTGGCGCAGCCCCGGCGGAATGGCATTCTGGCGTGACCCCGCCGAAGCGCCGTCAGGTCTGGGAGGCGGTGGTCGCCGGGCGCTGCAACATCGTGGTCGGGGCGCGCTCGGCCCTGTTCCTGCCCTACGCCAACCTGAAGCTGGTGGTGGTGGACGAGGAGCACGACGGCTCGTTCAAGCAGGAAGAGGGTCTGGTCTATCACGGCCGCGACCTGGCCGTGGCGCGCGGGCGGATCGAGGGGGCGACCGTGGTCCTGGCCTCGGCCACGCCGTCGCTGGAGACCCTGTGGAACGCCCGGCAGGGCCGCTACGGCTGGCTGAAGCTGGCGGCGCGTCACGGGGCGGCGGTCCTGCCTGACATCGACCTGATCGACCTGCGCACCTGTCCGCCCGACCCGCAGACCTGGCTGTCGCAGCCGTTGCGCGACGCCATTGGCGAGACCTTTGCGCGGGGCGAACAGAGCCTGCTCTTCCTCAACCGGCGCGGCTACGCCCCCGTGGTCCTGTGCCGCGCCTGCGGTCACCGACTGACGGCGCCCGACACCGACAGCTGGCTGGTCGAGCATCGCTATACCGGGCGGCTGGTCTGTCATCTGACCGGCTTCTCGATGATGAAGCCCAAGCTCTGTCCCTCGTGCGGGGCCGAGGACTCCCTGGTGCCGGTGGGGCCGGGGGTCGAACGGGTCGAGGAGGAGGTGCGCCGGCTGTTCCCCGAGGCGCGGACCGCCATCTTCAGCTCCGACACCGTGCCGGACGGCGCCTCAGCCCGCGCCCTGATCCAGTCGATGGCCGAGGGCGAGATCGACATCCTGGTGGCCACTCAGGCCGCCGCCAAGGGCCACAACTTCCCGCGTCTGACGCTTGTGGGGGTGGTGGACGCGGACCTGGGCCTGCGCGGCGGCGACCTCCGAGCGGCGGAACGCACCTATCAGCTCCTGGCCCAGGCCACGGGGCGGGCGGGGCGGGCGGACAAGCCCGGCCGCGCCCTGTTGCAGACCTGGACGCCCGAGCATCCGGTGCTGATGGCCCTGGCGGCGGGCGACCGCGACGCCTTCGTCGAGGCCGAGATGGGCGAGCGCGAGGCGGCGTCCCTGCCGCCGCATGGGCGTCTGGCGGCGATCATCCTGTCCAGCGAGAACGCCATGGCGGTGGAAAAGGTCGCCCGCGATCTGGCCGAGGCCATTCCCAACGCCGAGCGGCTGGAGGTCTATGGCCCTGCCGATGCGCCCCTGGCCCTGGTGCGCGGGCGGCGGCGCAAGCGGCTGCTGGTCCGGGCCGATCGCGACGTGAACCTGCAGGCCTTCCTGCGCGCCTGGCTGGGCCGGGTGAAGGTGCCGGCGTCCGTGCGGCTGACGGTGGACGTGGACCCCTACAGTTTCCTCTGAGCGAAGGGCGCTATCGCTCGCGACGCGGTCGCTCGCTGCTTGAGCGCAGAACCGCTCCATAGCCGCCGTCATCCTCGGGCTTGACCCGAGGATCAGGTTGTCCGCCTGCGCAACATGGAAACAGTTGAGTGCGCCGCTTCGCCCGATCCTCGGGTCAAGCCCGAGGATGACGGAGAGGTAAGGGGGGGCGGTCAGCGGGGCCCGGTCAGCGGGGCCCGGTCAGCCTGATCTCGAACAGGCTGGGCCAGTTCTTGCCGGTGACGAACAGGCGGCGGTGCTTATCGTCCCAGGCGATGCCGTTCAGGACGTCGTCGTTCGGGTCCTTGATCGTTCCCGCAGGCAAGAGGCCGCTGAGGTCGATGATCCCGACCACGCGACCCGAGGCCGGGTCGATGCGGACGATGTAGTGGGTCTGCCAGACATTGGCCCAGACCTCGCCGTCGATCCATTCCAGCTCGTTCAGCTGGCGCACCGGGCGGCCGTTCACGGTGACGGCGACGCGGCCCGTCTCGGCGAAGGTCACGGGATCGAGGAAGCGCAAGGCGGCTGAGCCGTCCGACAGGATCAACCGCGATCCATCGTAGGTCAGGCCCCAGCCTTCGCCCGCATAGGTGAAGCGGGACATCTGGCTCAGGTCGGCGGTGTTCCAGACGAAGCCGACGCCGTTGTTCCAGGTCAGGGTGATGAGGCGGCCGTCGATCTCGGTCAGGCCTTCGCCGAAATATTCGGGGGCGAGTTCGTGCTTTTGCAGCACGACGCCGTCTTCCAGACGCACACGGCGAACGCTGGACGGGGCGCGGCCCGTGCTTTCCAGCAGCACGCCGTCGCGAATGACCAACCCTTGCGTGAAGGCGGTCGGGTCGTGGGGGAAGGTCCGCACCACCTCGTAGCCATATACCGGCGGTCGGGTGTCAGGCGCGGGGGAAGCAGAAGAGGCGGCCGGCCCCGACGATTGCGCCGCCGCCGACGCGGGAAGCGCCAGCAGAAGCATCGTCAGGACCGGCCAGAGACGCACGATCAGACGCCGGGCTCGGCGGTTTCAGCCTTGTTCAGCGCCGCCTGGGCGGCTTCTGCGGCCTTTTCCTTTTTGACCTGCGCATTGCGCGACCACATGTTCAGCACCTCGACCAGGGCCGAGAAGGCCATGGCGGCGTAGATGTAGCCCTTGGGCACGTGAACGCCGAAGCCGTCGGCGATCAGCACGGCGCCGATCATCAGCAGGAAGCCCAGGGCCAGCATGACGATGGTCGGGTTCTTGTCGATGAAGTTTGCCAGGGGGTCCGAGGCCAGCAGCATGACCAGGACGGCGATGACCACGGCCACCATCATGATGGGCACGTGATCCGTCATGCCGACGGCGGTCAGGATGGAGTCGATCGAGAAGACCAGGTCCAGCAGGATGATCTGGAAGATGGCCGAGCCGACGTTGTTGATGACGACGTCCTTCTTGTCCTTCTCCAGCATGTCGTTCGACGGGGTGACGTCGACGGCGTGGTGGATTTCCTTGGTGGCTTTCCACACCAGGAAGAGACCGCCGGCGATCAGGATCAGGTCGCGCCAGCTGAAGGCGGTGTCGAAGCTCTCGCCGTGGATGCCCAGGTCGAAGACGGGGGCCGTCAGGCCGACGATCCAGCCGATGGCGGCCAGAAGACCCAGGCGCATGACCAGGGCCAGCCCGATGCCGATGCGGCGGGTGCGCTGGCGATGCTCGGGCGGCAGCTTGTTCGACAGGATCGAGATGAAGATCAGGTTGTCGATGCCGAGCACGACCTCCATGACCACCAGGGTCACGAGGGCGGCCCAGGCGGCGGGGTCGCTCAGCAGGGGGGTTATGCTTTCAAGCATCGGGGTTCCTGAATGTGATGTAGGTCGTAAGCGGTAACGGGATCGTGAGGTTGCATCAAGCGGGCGCGGATGGCGACGTCGTCGCACCCGGCACGTCGGAGACCAGGGCGCCGGGGCCGCCGCCGGTCATGACCGCGTCGCGGACGGCGGCGTGATTGGCCAGGCTCTGGGCCTCGACATAGATGCGCCCCGCCTGCGGATAGGCGGCGCGGATGGTCTGCTCCAGTCGGGCGACCGTGGCCTCGACCTCGGCGGCGGTCAGGTCGTCCTGAAAATCGAGGCTGAGAGCGACCAGGATTTCGGTCGGTCCGAAATGCATGGTGCGCAGGTCGTTCAGGCCGACCACGCCCGGCTCGGCCTCGGCCAGGGCGGCGATGCCCTGCCGCGTGGCGGGATCGGCGCCTTCCCCGGTCAGCAGGCTCTGGCTCTCATAGGCCAGGAAGCCGGCGGTGATGGCCAGGACCACGCCGATGGCCACCGAGGCGACGCCGTCGATGATGGGAAGACTGAAGACCTGGCTGGCGACCACCCCGATCAGGGCGATGATCAGGCCGGTGAGGGCGGCGGTGTCCTCGAACAGGACGGTGAAGATGGTGGGGTCCTTGCTGTCCTGCACCGAGCGGAGCAGGGGGCGACCGGCTCTTTCCTTGTTGAAGGCCTTCAGCGCCACCCACCAGGACCCGCCTTCGAACAGGATGGCCAGGCCCAGGACCACATAGTTGACCCAGGGGTTCTCGATCGGCTCGGGCGCGCGGATGCGTTCGATCCCATGCTGGATGGAAATGACGGCGCCCAGGCCGAAGATCATCACCGAGACGACGAAGGTGTAGAAATAGAGCTGCAGCCCGTGGCCGAAGGGGTGGGTCTCATTGGCTGGGCGGGCCGATCGCTTTAGGCCGATCAGCAGCAGAATCTGATTGCCGGTGTCGACCGACGAATGGATGGCTTCACTCATCATCGCCGAGCTGCCGGTGAAGACGGCGGCGGCGAACTTGGTTACGGCAATGGCCGTATTGCCTGCCAGAGCGGCGAAGATGACGTTCTTTGAAGTCGAGGCGGCCATCGGAACCCCTTGCAGCGCGCAAAAAAGAGCGCTGGTGCGACCTTATCGTTCCGCCCGCGTACGTTGCGACCCGGGACCTTGCGTGCTATCAGCCGCCCGGCTTTAGCGAAGGATGCATCGAAAGATGTGTCCCAAGCGTGCTTTCTACAAGCAAATCAAGCCCTTGTCTGGCGCGAGAGATCGCGGCCGGACTCGACCCAAACGCTTCAAATCGCGGACCTTTATTACGTGGCGGACGATTTCAGAACGACGGCAGTCGGCGAACGGTATGCTCAGGCGCTGTTCGACCTCTCGCAAGAGACGGGGGCGCTCGACGCCGTGCGCGGCGATCTCGCCGTGTTGAAGGCGGCGTGGCTGGACAGCGCCGACCTGCGCCGTCTCGCCCAATCGCCGGTAATTTCCGCCGATGACCAGGGCAAGGGCCTGGCGGCCATCGCCGAGAAGGCGAAGCTCAACGGCGTGACCAAGAAGTTCCTGGGTCTGCTGGCTGAAAACGGCCGCGCTCGCGATCTGCCCGGCGTGATCGCCGGCTTCCAGGCGCTGTACGCCAGGGAGAGCGGCGTCGTGGCCGCCGAGGTCGTTTCGGCCCTGCCGTTGTCGGCGGCCCAGACCAAGAGCATTCAGTCGGCCCTGCGCGCGTCGCTGGGTCGCGATCCCGAACTGACCGCCCGCGTCGATCCGTCGATCCTGGGCGGCCTGAAGGTCAAGGTGGGCTCGAAACTGTTCGACGCCTCGCTGAAGACCAAGCTCGATCAGATGAAGTTCGCCCTCAAGCGCGCTTAAGCCCCGAATTCCAAGTTCAAGCCGGGCCAGCGGGCCCGCACCGAAGACGAAAGCCAGAGAGCCCACCATGGACATCCGCGCCGCCGAAATCTCGGCCATCCTCAAGTCGCAGATCGCCAACTTCGGCGTTGAAGCCGACGTTTCCGACGTCGGCCAAGTGCTGTCGGTCGGCGACGGCATCGCCCGCATCCACGGTCTGGACAATGTCCAGGCCGGTGAAATGGTCGAATTCCCCAAGGCCGGCGTGAAGGGCATGGCCCTGAACCTTGAGCGCGACAACGTCGGCGCCGTGATCTTCGGCGCCGATGCGCAGATCGCCGAGGGCGATGAAGTCCGCCGTCTGGGCGAGATCGTGGACGTGCCGGTCGGCAAGGGCCTGCTGGGCCGCGTCGTCAACCCGCTGGGCGAGCCGATCGACGGCAAGGGCCCGATCCAGTTCACCGAGCGTCGCCGCGTCGACGTCAAGGCGCCGGGCATCATCCCGCGTAAGTCGGTTCACGAGCCGATGCAGACCGGCCAGAAAGCGATCGACACCCTGATCCCCGTCGGCCGCGGCCAGCGCGAGCTGATCATTGGCGACCGTCAGGTCGGCAAGACCGCCATCGCCATCGACACCATCCTGAACCAGAAGAACGTCAACAAGTCGGACGACGAGTCGGCGAAGCTCTACTGCATCTACGTCGCCATCGGCCAGAAGCGCTCGACGGTGGCCCAGATCGTCAAGACCCTGGAAGAGTCCGGCGCTCTGGAATACACCATCGTCGTCGCCGCCACGGCTTCGGAGCCGGCCCCGCTGCAGTTCCTGGCCCCGTTCGCCGGCACCGCCATGGGCGAGTTCTTCCGCGACAACGGCATGCACGCCCTGATCGTCTATGACGACCTGTCGAAGCAGGCCGTGGCCTATCGTCAGATGTCGCTGCTGCTGCGCCGTCCGCCGGGCCGTGAAGCCTATCCGGGCGATGTCTTCTACCTGCACAGCCGCCTGCTGGAGCGTTCGGCCAAGCTGAACGAGGACTACGGCTCGGGTTCGATGACCGCTCTGCCGATCATCGAAACCCAGGCTAACGACGTCTCGGCCTACATCCCGACCAACGTGATCTCGATCACCGACGGCCAGATCTTCCTGGAATCGGACCTCTTCTACCAAGGCATCCGTCCGGCTGTGAACGTCGGCATCTCGGTGTCGCGCGTCGGTTCCTCGGCCCAGATCAAGGCCATGAAGCAGGTCGCCGGTTCGATTAAGGGCGAGCTGGCCCAGTATCGTGAAATGGCCGCCTTCGCCAAGTTCGGCTCGGACCTGGACGTCTCGACCCAGAAGCTGCTGGCGCGCGGCGCCCGCCTGACCGAGCTGTTGAAGCAGCCGCAGTACTCGCCGCTGGCCGTCGAAGAGCAGGTCGTGTCGATCTACGCCGGCACGCGCGGCTACCTGGACAACGTGGCCGTGTCGGACATCGGCCGCTTTGAAAGCGAGCTGCTGGCCCGCGTCCACTCCAACCACGCGTCGCTGCTCGAAGGCATCCGCACCAAGAAGGCCCTGACCCCGGAGCTCGAAGGCGAGCTCAAGGACATCCTGGCCGCCTTCGCCAAGACCTTCGCCTAAGCACTGACCAGAGAGCGAGAGTAGCGCCGGATGGCCAGCCTTAAGGAAATGCGCAATCGGATCGGAAGCGTCAAAGCGACGCAGAAGATCACGAAGGCCATGCAGATGGTCGCAGCGGCCAAGCTGAAGCGTGCGCAGGAGCAGGCGGAGAACGCTCGCCCCTACGCCACGCGGATGGCCTCGGTCATCGCCAACCTGGCGGCCGGCGTCGGCGACGACGGCCCGCGCCTGATGACCGGCACCGGCGCCGACCAGAAGCACCTGGTCGTCGTCGCCACGGCCGACAAGGGCCTGGCGGGCGGTTTCTCGACCAACGTCACCCGCGCCGCGCGGGACCACATCAACAGCCTGATCGCCAACGGCAAGACGGTCGAGATCGTGGCCGTCGGCCGCAAGTCGCGCGACCAGCTGAGCCGCCTGTTCGGCGACAAGGTCGTCAAGACCTTCGAGCTGAGCGAGCACAAGACGGTGGGTCTGCACTCGGCCCAGCCGATCGCTGAACTGCTGGCCGAGAAGTTCGAGGCGGGCGAGGCCGACACGGTCACCCTCTTCTACAGCCAGTTCAAGTCGGTGATCTCGCAGGTTCCGTCGTCACGCCAGCTGGCCCCGACCGAAGTCGAGGCCGAGGTCGCGGCCGATGCGGGGGCGCTCTACGAATACGAGCCGTCCGAGGAGGAAATCCTCGAGACCCTGCTGCCGCGCAACCTGACGACGCAGATCCTGGCCGCCCTGCTGGAGAACCAGGCTGGTTTCTTCGGCGCGCAGATGGCCGCAATGGACAACGCCACGCGCAATGCGGGCGACCTCATCAACAGCTTGACGCTCCAATACAACCGCAAACGCCAGGCCCAGATCACAACCGAGCTGATCGAGATCATCGCCGGCGCCGAAGCGCTCTGATCCCGACCTGCCAGACATTCCGATACGGACACGCACGATGACCGACACCACCGCCCCGAAGAAAACCGCAGCCAAGAAGCCGGCCGCTCCCAAGAAGGCAGCCGCCGTCGCCGCCGTCGCTGGCTCGGGCAAGATCGCCCAGGTCATCGGCGCCGTCGTCGACATCGAGTTCACCGGCGCTCTGCCGGCGATCCTGAACGCGCTGGAAACCCAGAACATCGACCAGAAGACGGGCCAGCCCTTCACCCTGGTTCTCGAAGTCGCCCAGCACCTGGGTGAGAACATGGTCCGCGCCATCGCCATGGACACCACCGAAGGCCTGACCCGCGGTCAGCCCGTCGTGGACACCGGCAAGTCGATCATGGCCCCGGTCGGCCCGGGCACGCTCGGCCGCATCATGAACGTCGTCGGCCAGCCGATCGACGAAGCCGGTCCGATCCAGACCACGGAATACCGTCCGATCCACCGCGAGGCTCCGAGCTTCGAGGAGCAATCGACCTCGTCGGAAATCCTGGTCACGGGCATCAAGGTCATCGACCTGATCTGCCCCTACACCAAGGGCGGCAAGACCGGCCTGTTCGGCGGCGCCGGCGTCGGCAAGACCGTGACCATGCAGGAACTGATCAACAACATCGCCAAGGCCTACGGCGGTTATTCGGTTCTGGCCGGCGTGGGTGAGCGCACCCGTGAAGGCAACGACCTGTATCACGAGATGATCGAGTCCAACGTGAACGTGGACCCGGCCAAGAACAACGGCTCGACCGAAGGCTCCAAGTGCGCCCTGGTTTACGGCCAGATGAACGAGCCCCCCGGCGCCCGCGCCCGCGTCGCCCTGACCGGCCTGTCGATCGCAGAATATTTCCGCGACGAAGAAGGCAAGGACGTTCTGCTGTTCGTCGACAACATCTTCCGCTTCACGCAGGCCGGTTCGGAAGTGTCGGCTCTGCTGGGCCGCATCCCGTCGGCCGTGGGTTATCAGCCGACGCTGGCCACCGAGATGGGCAACCTGCAAGAGCGCATCACCTCGACCAAGAAGGGCTCGATCACCTCGGTCCAGGCCATCTACGTTCCCGCCGACGACCTGACCGACCCGGCGCCCGCCGCCTCGTTCGCTCACTTGGACGCGACGACCGTTCTGAACCGCGACATCGCGGCCCAGGCCATCTTCCCGGCCGTGGACCCGCTCGACTCGACCTCGCGCATCATGGACCCGCTGGTCATCGGTGAAGAGCACTACACCGTCGCTCGCCGCGTTCAGGAAATCCTGCAGCAGTACAAGTCGCTGAAGGACATCATCGCCATCCTGGGCATGGACGAGCTGTCGGAAGACGACAAGCTGGTCGTGTCGCGCGCTCGCAAGATCAGCCGCTTCCTGTCGCAGCCCTTCTTCGTGGCCGAGCAGTTCACCAACTCGCCGGGCAAGTTCGTCGAGCTGAAGGACACCATCCGCTCGTTCAAGGGCATCGTCGACGGCGAGTACGACCACCTGCCGGAAGCCGCCTTCTACATGGTCGGCGCCATCGAAGAAGCCGTCGAAAAGGCGGCCAAGATGGCCGCGGAAGCCTAAACCATGGCCGGCAAGCTGAACTTCTCCCTGGTCGCCCCGGAACGCGAAATCTTCGCGGGCTCGGTCGATCAGGTCGACGCCCCGGGCGTCGAGGGCGATTTCGGCGTCCTGCCGGGCCACGCCCCCTTCATGACCACCCTGCGCGAAGGCGTGGTGACGGTCTATGACGGCGCCCAGCGTCGTCGCTTCGACGTCAAGGGCGGCTTCGCCGACGTCAACGGCGAGGGTCTGAGCATCCTGGCCGAAGAAGCCTCGGAAATCGTCGAGGGCTAAGCCCTCTGCGATGCCGACAAGATCAGGCCCCTCGCTTCGGCGGGGGGCCTTTTTCTTTGCTCCACAATTCATCGTCGCCCCGGCCGAGAGCCGGGGCCGCCAAAGGCGCCGTCGTTATGATGTGGCGTTTTGGGCGGTCCCGGACAGCGGCTGCGCCGCTTCCGGGATGACGGGTGTGTGGTCAGCTCTTCGGCAGGGTCTCGAAGGCCGCCGCCACTTGCTGATAGACCTGGCGTTTGAAGGGCACGATCAGGTCGGGCGTTTCCTCCAGCGCGCCCCAGCGCCAGGCGTCGAACTCCGGCTCGCCGTGGGCGGCCAGGTCGAACTCGCTGTCGTCGCCAGTGAAGCGGTAGGCGAACCAGACCTGTTTCTGGCCCTTGAAGCCCTTCCAGGCCTTCGGCCCGCCCATGCCTTCGGGGAAGTCATAGACGATCCAGTCCCCGGTGCGACCCAGCAGTTCGACGGAGCGCACGCCAGTCTCCTCCTGCAGTTCGCGCAGCGCAGCCGCTTCCAGATCCTCGCCCTCGTCGACGCCGCCCTGCGGGAACTGCCAGTTCCATGGCTCGGGCGTGTTCGCCCGACGGCCCAGCCAGACCTGCCCGGCGGTGTTGAACAGGACGACCCCGACATTGGGACGATAGGCGGAGAGATCGGTCTGGCTCATCCCTCCCGATTACGCCCCGGCGCGACGGCCCGCCAGCCGTAACCGGGCCTTAAGCGGGCGGGGACTAGGAGAAGGACATGGATCGTCGCGCATTGATCGGCCTCGCCGCCCTAAGCACTGCTGTCGTGGCCGAGGCCGCCGAGGCTTCCGGCAAGAGTGAAGGCGGGGGCGGGCCCGCCAACGCCTATATCCCTCTGCCCACGGCCACGGCCACCATCCTGCGCCGCGACGGGCGACGCGGGGTGATGACGGTCGAGGTCGGGGTCGACGTGGCCGACCAGGCCCTGCGCCTGCGCGCCGACCAGTCCAAGCCGCGCCTCAGCGCCGCCTACAACGAGGTGGTGCGGCTGGCCGGCGAACGCATCCTGCCGGGGGCCCCGCCGGACGTCGAATGGCTGAGCCGGGCCTTGCAGGCGGCCACGGATCGGGTGCTGGGCAAGCCGGGGGCGAAGCTGCTGCTCGGGACGGTGATGGTGGTTTAGGGGCGCCCCTACTTCGTCATCCCGGCCGAAGCCGCAGGCGAAGAGCCGGGACCGCCCAAGACGCCGACTTGTAGAATGGGCAGCGCTTCCTGCGGTCCCGGATAGCGGCTGCACCGCTTCCGGGATGACGTAAATATCAGTCCTGCGTCGGGCTGGGCCGGGTGGCGTCGCCGTAGGTCATGGCCAGGAAGACGTCTTCCAGGTCCGGGTCCTCGGTGGCGATGTCCTTGATGGTCACGCCCGCCGCGCGCACCGCCGCCAGCACCTGCTCGACGCTGGATTCGCCGGTGCGATAGGTGACGACGAAGGCCCCGTGCGGGCGCGGCGCGACGTGGAAGCCGTGCAGGTCGGGCAGGACGTCTTGCGGCGTTTCCGGGGTCACCACCACATTGCGAGTGTCCAGACGCTTCAACAGGGTCCGGGTCGGCTCACAGGCCACGACCTCGCCCCGGTTGATGATGGCGATGGTGTCGCACAGCTCCTGGGCTTCTTCGAGGTAGTGGGTGGTCAGGATGACGGTGACGCCTTCCTCGTTGATCTTGCGCACATAGTCCCACAGCTGGCGGCGCAGTTCGACGTCCACGCCGGCCGTCGGCTCGTCCAGGATCAGGACCGGCGGATTGTGCACCAAAGCCTTGGCCACCATCAGGCGGCGCTTCATGCCGCCGGACAGGGCGCGGACATAGGCGTTGGCCTTGTCCGACAGGCCCAAGGCGGCCAGCAGCTCGTCCGAGCGGCGCTCGTCGGCGGGCACGCCATAGAAGCCGGCCTGGACCTCCAGCGCCTCGCGCGGGGTGAAGAAGACGTCGGCGACGATTTCCTGCGGGACCACGCCCAGAGCGGCGCGGGCGTCGCGGGCTTCGTGATCGATGTCGCGGTCCCAGATGCGGACGCTGCCCTCGGACTTGTTGACCACCCCGGCGATGATGTTGATCAGGGTCGACTTGCCCGCGCCGTTGGGCCCCAGAAGCCCGAACATCGAGCCGCGCGGCACCGTCAGATCGACGCCGCGCAGGGCCGTCTTGGCCGGCGACTTCTTGTTGCCCGCATAGGTCTTCTTCAGGCCCCGCACCTCGATGGCGTTGACGGGCAGGGCAGGGGTGTCGGTCATGCGGGCATTCACTCGGACGGCGGAAGCGTGCGGCATAGGTAGGGGGCGCAGACGCATTCGCCAAGGCGCTGTTGCGCGATCGAGGGACAAGGTTTCGCGTCTTTATGTAAATGACGCTTGACGCACGATCGGGGCGTGTCTAGGTTGCTTGTCATAAAGACAACCTGCCTTGATGGAGAGACGCTCATGACCGCCCTGCAAGCCTCGACCAAGAAGCCCCTGACCCGCACCCGCCTGATCGGCTTCGCCGCCATGGGCGTCTGCGCCCTCGGCTACACCGGCATGGGGCTGGCCCTGCTGGCGGGCAAGTTCGAGCATATCGACATGACCCATGCGGCCCTGCTCGCCGCTGTCGCCGCCCTGATCGGCGAGATCGGCCTGTGGGTCGGCGCCGGCTGCCTGGGCCTGACCCTGTTCAAGAAGCGCAAGGCCATGCTGGACAAGCTGTTCCGCCGCCAGCCACGCCCTTCGGAAGTTTGACCCCCATTGTTTGACCAAAGGGTCCGCTCCTTCTAGGAACGGCGCAAGCCTTTCCAGACTGGACCGGACTCCAATGCCTCCCCGCCATACCGACGCCGTCATCCCCCCGCCCGAAGAGATCGTGGTCTCGTCCAAGCGCGTCGCCTGCGACGGCGGCGGCGTCCTCGGCCACCCCCTGGTCTATCTGGAGATGGGCGAGGACGACTTCGTCGAGTGCGGCTACTGCGACCGCCGCTTCGTCCTGTCGGCGCATGCGCACCCGGAAAACGAATACCTCGATCCGGCGGCCCGCCCGCCCGAGGCGCACTGAGCCATGCGCTATCTGCACACCATGGTCCGCGTGAAGGACCTGGAGGCGTCGCTGCACTTCTATCGTGACCTGCTGGGTCTGGTACAGACGCGCCGGATGGACTCTGAGGCCGGGCGCTTCAGCCTGATCTATCTGGCCGCGCCCCAGGACACGGCGCGCGCCGCGGCGGAGAAGTCGCCTGAGGTCGAGCTGACCTTCAACTGGGACCCGGAGGACTATCAGGGCGGCCGCAACTTCGGCCACCTGGCCTTCGAGGTCGAGGATATCTACGCCGCCTGCCAGCGTCTGATGGACGGCGGGGTCGTGATCAACCGCCCGCCGCGCGACGGCCACATGGCCTTCGTCCGCTCGCCCGACGGCATTTCGATCGAGCTGCTGCAAGGCGGCGAGCGTCTGGCCCCGGCCGAGCCCTGGGCCTCCATGCCCAACGTCGGAGCCTGGTGATTTGACCACGGCGCGTCTGATCGTCCTGCTGGCCGCGACCGCCGTCCTGTCCGGTTGCGCCTCGGTCACGGAGACCAATCCGGCGCGGACGGCCACCGACATGTTGCTGGTCAACCGCGCCGCTGATCGGGCGGTCGAGGGTCTGACCCTGCCGATCCCCCAGGGCGCGCGGGTCTTCATCGACGAGACCTATTTCCAGGCCGAGAACGCCCGCTATGCGCTGAGCGCCATCCGCGCCGCCCTGTCGGACGCGGGCTACGCCATCAGCCGCGACCGCGACAGCGCCGACGCCATCTTCGAGGTCCGCGCCGGCGCCCTGTCGCTGGAGCAGATGCGCCGGGTCTTCGGCATCCCCGACATGCGGGTGCCGATCAACGAGACGCTGAACGTTGTCTCCATCCCCGAGCTGTCGATCTATTCCAACCGCGACCGCATGGGCGTGGCCGAGTTTTCCGGCTTCCTCTACGACGGCCGCACGGGTCTGCCGCTGGGCGCCGTCACGCCGATGATCGGCCAGTACAAGATCCGCAGCCACAAGGCCCTGATGGTCGTGACTTGGGGCCAGCAGCTGGCCCAGCCGGGCGAGCGCGATCCAGGCTCCAGCTGGAAAGAGTTCTGAGGCTTTCGTCCGTCTGCTGAAGCGAGACAGGGGCGTCGCCGCGTGTTAGGGCGCGGGTGAGCATAAGTCCGCCCTCTCATCGACGCCGCCAAAGAGCCGCCCTTGTCCTTCTTCCACGCCGGTCCCGCGCCGAAAGGCTTCGGCCCTCGACCCGGCGCCCTGCGCGACGGGCTGGACCTGCATCCGGGCATGAAGGTCGGCCTGTTCGGCGGCTCGTTTAATCCGGCCCATGACGGCCACGCCCATGTGGCCGAGACGGCGATGCGGCGCCTGGGTCTGGACCGGGTGGTCTGGCTGGTCTCGCCGCAGAATCCGCTGAAATCCAGCCACGAGACCGCGCCGCTGTCCGAGCGCATGGCCTCGGCCCGCGCCGCCGCCGCCACGGTCGGACCCGCCATGATCGTCTCGGACTTCGAGACCCGCATCGGCACGCGCTGGACCGTCGACACCGTGAGGGCGCTGACCGCCCGCTATCCGGGGGTCAAGTTCGTCTGGCTGATGGGGTCGGACAATCTGGCCAGCTTCCATCGCTGGCGGGGCTGGACCGACATCATGCGGCTGATGCCCGTCGCCGTGGTCGCGCGACCGGGCAGTCAACTGGACAGCCGTACCGCGCCCGCCGCCGCCCGCTTCGCCCGTTTCCGCATTCCGGCGGCCCAGGCGGGGCTGCTGCCCAGCTTGCAGGCGCCGGCCTGGACCTATCTGACGGCGCCGCTGAATCCGCGCTCCTCGACGGCGATCCGACGGGGGGAGGCGATGAATCCCGGCGATGGGTGACCTTTTCGGCGGGACGTGCTAGGCTGTCGCCTTTAGTAATCTCCCCGGAGCCCTCCGCTGACCCCCTCGCCCGCGCACGATGCGCAAAACGCCGCCGTTTCCAACGCGGCCCATGAAATGGACCCGATCGATTCCGTCCATTCCGACGACGGTCAGGCAGAAGGCGGTCCCAGTAGCGGTGATCAGGCCCTTCCGGTCGGCCAATCCGATCTGGAACGCGCCATCCTCGCCAAGCTGGACGAAGACAAGGCCCTCGACATGGTCCTGATCGACCTGCGCGGCAAAAGCCCGATGTCCGACGCCATGATCGTGGCGTCCGGTCGGTCGAACCGCCACGTCGGCGCTCTGGCCGATCACCTGCTGCGAATGTTCAAGGAAATGGGCCTGGGCAAGGTCAAGGTCGAGGGACTGCCGCACTGTGACTGGGTGCTGCTGGATGCGGGCGACGTGATCGTCCACCTGTTCCGCCCTGAAGTGCGCACCTTCTATAATATCGAGAAGATCTGGGCCATCGACAGCGCCCACCGCGGCGGCGCGGGCGTCGCCTGATCCTCGGGCTGAGCTGACCCCATGAAGCTGGCGATCGCGGCCATCGGCAAGCCGGGCCGCGGTCCCGAGGCCGCTCTGGCCGACGACTATGCCCGGCGGGCGACCCTGGCGGGGCGTCCGTTGGGCCTCGGTCCGCTGGAGCTTGTCGATCTCGAACCCCGCAAATCCGGCAAGGCCCCCGAGGCCGAGCTGATCCTGGCCGCCGCCGAGGGCGCGCACCTGATCGCTTGCGACGAACGCGGCAAGACCTACTCTTCCCGCGCCTTCGCCGACCACATCGCCACCCTGCGTGATCAGGGCGAGCGGCGGCTGGTCTTCGCCATCGGCGGGGCCGACGGCCTGGACGAGAGCGTGCGCCGCGCCGCCCGTTCGACCCTGGCCTTCGGACCCCAGACCTGGCCCCACGCCCTGGCCCGCGCCATGCTGGCCGAACAGCTTTATCGCGCCGTGACCATCCTGTCCGGCTCGCCCTATCACCGCGACTGATGCGCCGGGGGGCGGGACTTCTTCTTGTGTCGGGGCTGGCCTTGATGCTGGCGGGCCCGGCGTCGAGCCAGCGCGCGGCAGCGCCCAATCCTGAACTGGCCCGTCTCCAGGCCGAGTACCGCGACGAGACCGCCCGCGCGCGGCGGCTGCGCGCCGAGGCCGCCGCCGCCGGCGACGAGGTGGTCGATCTGGACCGGCAACTGGCCGAGCTGCGCCGGGCTGAGGCCGAGGATGACGTGCAGATGGAGTCCCAGCGCGCCCGGCTCAAGGAACTGGGCGACCGCGAAGCCGCTCTGGTCGCCTCGCTGTCGCGCGAGCGGGCGGGGCAGGGGCGCCTGCTGTCAGCCCTGCAGATGATGAGCCGAAAACCCCCGCCGCCCCTGCTGATCCCGGCGGACAAGGCGGTTGATACGGTGCGCGCCTCCATCCTGATCCGCGCCATGACGCCCGAGCTGCAAGGCCGCGCCAAGTCTCTGATGGGGCGTCAGGCCGAGGTTATCCGCATCCGCCGCCTGGCCGCCCTGTCCAGCGAACGCCTGTTCACCGTCGAGAGCGCGCAGGGCGACCGCCGCGCCGAGATCGAGAGCCTGTCGGCCCGCAAGGTGGCCCTGCGCGCCGTCCTGCGCGCCGAGGCCGCCCGCGCCGAACGCGCCACCCGCGCCCTGGAGGCCCGCATCCGCGCACTGGGCGGCCAGACGCCGGTCATCGCCGAGGCCGCCGTCGAGGCCCCCGCCGCGCGTCTGCCCGCCGGGCGCAGCCGCCTGACCGCCCCGGTGCAGGGCGCGCCGTCGCAGCGTTTCGGCGGCGGCTCCAGCGGCTGGCGCTGGCGCTCCAGCCACGAGGTCATCGCCGCCCCGGCCTCCGCGCGCGTCGCCTACGCCGGCCCGCTGAAGGAGTGGGGCGAGGTGGTGATTCTGGACCTCGGCCCCGGCTGGCGCGTCGTCGTCGCCGGTCTGGACCAGCTGTCGGTGGACACCGGCCAGCGCGTCGCCGACGGCCAGGCCCTGGGCCGCACCGGCGAGGACGGCGAAGCCTATTTCGAGCTGCGCCGCGACGAGCGCCCCATCGACCCCGCGCCCTGGCTGCAATAGCGCTGCAATCGGTGGCGCCCTCGCGCGAAAGTCCTTTCAAATCCGCGCGGACGCTGATTGTATCGTCCTATCTGACGTCGGCGCCTGAACGCCTGCGCCTCCCTTGACGACCGGAGCCCCAGCGGGTCCGATGGAAAGACACCGAATGCGTAAACTGCTTCTGATCGGTTGCGCCGCCCTGGCCCTGGGCGGTTCGGCGGCGGCTGTCGCCAGCCAGACCCCGCGCAACGAGACCTTCCGCATGCTTCAGATGTTCGGCGACGTGCTGGGCATCGTCGAGCAGGCCTATGTGGTGCCGGTCGACAACAAGAAGCTGATCGAGGCGGCGCTGTCGGGGATGATGACGGCGCTGGACCCCCATTCCAACTATCTGCCGCCCAAGTCCTATGGCGACCTGCGCGAGCGCACGACCGGTGAGTATTCCGGCGTCGGCCTGACCATCACCTCCGAGGGCGGTCTGGTGAAGGTCATCTCGCCTATGGACGACAGCCCGGCGGGCCGCGCCGGCGTCCAGGCGGGCGACGTCATCAGCGCCATCGACGGCCAGAACGCCGCCGGCCTGACCGTGTCCGAGGTGTCCGAGAAGCTGCGCGGGGCCATCGGCGCCAGCGTCACCGTCACCTTCCTGCGGGACGGCGAGGAGCCGCGTGAGGTCAAGCTGACCCGCGAGGTGATCAAGGTTGAATCCGTCACCGGTCGTCTGGAAGGCGACTTCGGCTATCTGCGCGTCTCGACCTTCAACGAGAACACCGGCCGCGAACTGACCGAGACCATCGAGCGGCTGAAGCGCGAGAAGCCCGGCATCAAGGGCTATGTCCTGGACCTGCGCAACAACGGCGGCGGGCTGCTGACCGCCGCCATCGACGTGTCCGACGCCTTCATGGAGCGCGGCGAGATCGTCAGCCAGCGCGGCCGCAAGCCGGATCAGATCGAACGCTACGCCGCCAAGCCGGGCGACCTGACCGGCGGTCTGCCGGTCGTGGTTCTGATCAACTACGGCTCGGCTTCGGCGTCCGAGATCGTGGCCGGCGCCCTGAAGGACCAGGAGCGGGCGACGGTCGTCGGCCTGACCAGCTTCGGCAAGGGGTCGGTGCAGACGGTCATCCCGCTGCGCGGGGGCCAGGACGGCGCCCTGTCGATCACCACGGCGCGCTACTACACGCCCTCGGGCCGCTCGATCCAGAAAATCGGCATCGAGCCGGATCTGGAGGTCGCGCGCTCGGAGGCCGAGGCCCGCATCGTCTCGCGTTCCAGCTTCATCTATTCCGAGGCCGCCTACGCCACGGCGCTGGACTCCTCCATCGGGGCCGAGCGCAAGGGGCCGCACGTCCCGCTTGAGGCGCCCGGCAAGGACTTCGACAAGACCAAGGACTATCAGCTGCAACGCGCGCTGGACGTGCTGCGCGCTGGCGGCGACCTGGCCAAGTTGGCCGCCGCACCGGCTGACGTCGTGGTCACAGCCCCGGGCGCCAAGCCGGTCGAGACGGCCGAGGCCGACACGCCGGACACCTCTGGCGAGCGTCCTGCGCGAGGCCCGGAGATCACGCCTCGCAATGAGCCGAAGAAGGACTGATCCTTCTTTGACGTGGTGAACGCCGCGTTAGGGTTTCTTAACCGGCGCTGGGGATAAGTGAGGATCGAGGAGCGCCGCGTCGTGTGGTTCTCCAGTTCCCGCCCCTGTCGTTCGAGCGCCGCCCTGTCCATGTTCGCCAAACGCCAGTCCGCCCTCGCCGCCGCCGCCGGCCTGCCGCCGGAGGATCGGTCACGCGTCAGCCTCGATTCCCTCGTCGCCGTGTTGAAGAAGCCGCCGGTCGCCGTGGGCGCGGCAGGCGTCTTCGTCCTGGCCGCCGGGGCGCTGTTTGTCGCCGTCATGGGCGATCCACGCGCGGGTGCGCCCTCGGCCCGCGTGGCCCTGGAACGTCCCGCCGCCGCAGCCGACCCGGCGCCGACCGGCGCCGACGCCTTTTCCATGAGCGGCCTCGATCTCTATCAGGACATGGCCGGGGTCGATCCGTCCCTGCTGGACCCTAATGGCGCGGCCGGGGGCGAGGCCCTGATCACCCTGCCGGACGGCGCCAGCGTGGCGGGCGGTTCGGCCATCGCCGCCCCGGTGCGCGCCCCCTCGAACCCTTTGCCCAAGGCGCCGATCGCCGGGCTGTTCTCGCCCGGCCCTAACGGTCCCCTGCCGCGCATCGCCCCCGACGGCCGCGTTCCCGCCCAGGCCTACGCCCGGCCCTTCCGCGCCAACGGCAAGCCCATGGTGTCGCTGATTGTCGGCGGCCTGGGGCTGAACGCCGTCACCACCCGCGCCGCCATCGAGCGTCTGCCCGCCGAGGTGACGCTCAGCTTCGTCCCCTACGCCGAGGGTCTTCAGGCCTGGATCGACATGGCCCGGGCCCAGGGGCACGAGGTGATGATCGAGCTGCCGATGGAGCCGACCGGATATCCTGAGAACGATCCGGGCCCCTACACCCTTCTGTCCAGCGGCGGCGCCGACGACGTCGAGGCCAAGCTGGACTGGCTGCTGGGTCGCGCCACCGGCTATTTCGGCGTGACCAACTATCTGGGCGATCGCTTCGCTGCTTCGGACGAGGGCATGGGCGCCATGTTGGCCGTGCTGCGCCAGCGCGGGGTGGCCTTCCTCGACGACGGCTCCATGCGCAGAAAACCCGGCGCCTTCGCCCGCGCCAGCGCCGACCGCATCATCGACGAAACCCAGAGCCCCGCCGCCATCATGGGCCAGCTCAACGCCCTGGAAGCCGCCGCCAAGACGCGCGGCGCGGCGATGGGAACCGGCTTCTCCTATCCCGTCACCGTCGAAGCCGCCGCCCGTTGGACGGCGGGCCTGGACGCGCGCGGCCTTCAGCTGGCGCCGGCCTCGGCCATGACGCGCCGCCCGGGCAGGTAGCAGACGGCCTTGGGAGGCTGGATCAGGTCAACGGGTCGATCTGATTTGCTGATACGGCGGCCGAGACGCACCCACTGTCTCAGGGCGAAGCGGGTGTTGACCCTGCCGGCTGACGGACGGGGCCGGGGCGATTGCGCCGTTCAGATCGTCATCAAGCTTAACTCCGCCTCGAACGGGCGGAGCTAAGCTTGGACCTTGCGCGATGCTTCAGCCGGTAAGGCGTCGGATCAGCTGACGGCGCGCAGGTGCGAGGCGCCGGCGCCGCCGCGATCCAGTCGGAAGCGGCCGACCTGCTGATTCAGGCTGACGGCTTCGTTGGCCAGTTGGCGGGCGGCGGCGGTGGCTTCTTCGGTCATGGCCGCGTTCTGCTGGGTGATGTCGTCCATCTCGCCCATGGTGCGGCGGACGCGGGCCAGGCCTTCGGCCTGTTCCTGGGCCGAGCCGGCGATGCCGCTGGCCAGGCCGTCGATGGCCACCACGCGACCGCCGATCCGCTCCAGCGCCTCGCCTGTGCGTTCAACCAGATCGACGCCGCGCGCCACCTGGGCCGAGGAGGTCGAGATCAGGCTGCGGATCTCGCCGGAGGCTTCGGACGAGCGCTGCGCCAGGGCGCGCACTTCCTGAGCCACCACGGCGAAGCCGCGACCGGCGTCGCCGGCGCGCGCCGCCTCGACCCCGGCGTTCAGGGCCAGCAGGTTGGTCTGGAAGGCGATCTCGTCGATCAGGCTGGTGAAGCGGGCGATGCCGGTCGAGGATTCGGCGATGGCGTGGATGGCGGAAACGGCTTCGCCGACCACCTGGCTGCTGGCTTCGACGTCGACGCGGGCGGCGGCCAGGGCTTCGGCGGTCTGGCGGGCGTTGTCGGCGGTCGAGGCCACGGCGCGGGCGATGGCGTCGGCCTCGTTGACCGTGCGCTCTAGGTTGGCGGCCTGACGTTCGGTGCGGCTGGCCAGGTCTTCCGAGGCGGTGGCCAGCTGGTTGGAGCCGGCGCTCAGGCTCTGGACGCTGTCGGCCACGGCGCGGACGGCGGTGCGCAGGGCGCGGGTGGCGGCGTGGAAGTCGTTCTGCAGGCTGCGGTACTGTTCCGGGAAGACCCCGGGGATGGTCGCCGACAGGTCGTTCTCGGCCAGATCATGCAGGGCGGCGCCCAGGGCGCGGACCACCTCAGTCTGACGCGCCTCGGCCTCGTCGTGGGCGGCCTGAACCTTGTCGCGCTGCTCCTGCAGGACTTCGAGGTAGATGGAGATGGCCAGGTCCATGTCCAGCATGACGCGCTGGGTCAGTTCGGCGATCGCTTCGGCGGTGACGCGGTCATGCTCGCGCCTGTTGGCCCAGAACTTCCGGGGGCGGGCCGCGATGGCGCGGGTCAGGTGTGCCAGGATGACGCTGTAGCCGCCTATGTACCACCGCGGCTCCAGGCCGATGCGGGCGTGGACATGGCCGATGGTGCGCACAGACTTGGCGTAGTCCTCGTCGGCGCGGCCGTCGATGATGGCGTCCCAGTGGCGCTCCTGCGCCTTGCTGGCGGCGCTGATGTGGGCCTCTTCGCGGAAGAAACGGCGGGTGGTCGGCTCGGCGCGCACCCGGTCGTAGAAGGCGGCCAGGGCGACCGGCGCTTCTCTGCGCAACAGGGGGGCCATGGCCCGGTATCCTGCCGAGGCCTGACCCAGGCCCATAAATCTCATGCGATGTTCGATGTCTTCGCCCGCCATGTTCGAGGTTCTCTACGCAACGCTACTCAGGCGCAGGGGAGCGCGCCTGCTTATCCCTTTGAACCTTAGGGGTATTGCGGCCCTTAAGAGCGGGGTGCGTAGAATCCCTTAGGCGCCCGCAAGGCCTGTGGGCGGATCGCTGCTGACTGTCATATAAAGGTATCCTTATGGGTTGATTGCCCCGGCGCGCCGGGCGCGCTATAGCGACGCGTTGAAAAATCCCGCCGCGAGAGCTCCTTCATGACCGACTACATCGTTCGCGACATTTCCCTGGCCGACTTCGGCAACAAGGAAATCGCCATCGCCGAAACCGAAATGCCGGGCCTGATGGCGCTGCGCGACGAGTTCGGCGCCGCCCAGCCGCTGAAGGGCGCCCGCATCGCCGGCAGCCTGCACATGACCATCCAGACGGCTGTGCTGATCCAGACGCTGGAAGCTCTGGGCGCTGAAGTACGCTGGGCCTCGTGCAACATCTTCTCGACCCAGGACCACGCCGCCGCCGCCATCGCCGCCGCCGGCACGCCGGTCTTCGCCACCAAGGGCGAGACCCTGGAAGAATACTGGGACTACGCCCACAAGATCTTCGAATGGGCTGACGGCGGCTATCCGAACCTGATCCTCGACGACGGCGGCGACGCCACCCTGCTGTGCGTGCTTGGCCCGAAGGCCGAGAAGGACATCTCGGTCCTGTCGAACCCGCAGAACGAGGAAGAAGAAGCCCTCTACAAGGTGATGAAGCGCTACATCGCCGAGAAGCCCGGCTTCTACTCGGCCATTCGCGACGCCATCGGCGGCGTGTCGGAAGAGACGACCACGGGCGTTCACCGCCTGTATCAGATGGCCGAGCGCGGCGAGCTGCCGTTCCCGGCCATCAACGTCAACGACAGCGTCACCAAGTCCAAGTTCGACAACCTCTACGGCTGCCGTGAGAGCCTGGTCGACGCCATCCGTCGCGGCACCGACGTCATGCTGTCGGGCAAGGTCGCCGTGGTCTGCGGCTACGGCGACGTGGGCAAGGGGTCGGCGGCTTCGCTGCGCAACGGCGGCGCGCGCGTCATCGTCACCGAGATCGACCCGATCTGCGCCCTGCAGGCCGCCATGGAAGGCTATGAGGTCCAGACCCTGGAAGACGTCGCCGACAAGGCCGACATCTTCGTCACCACGACGGGCAACAAGGACGTCATCCGCCTCGAGCACATGCGCGCCATGCGCAACAACGCCATCGTCTGCAACATCGGCCACTTCGACTCGGAAATTCAGGTCGCCGCCCTGAAGAACTTCAAGTGGGACGAGATCAAGCCGCAGGTCCACCACATCGAGTTCCCGGACGGCAAGAAGATCATCCTGCTGTCGGAAGGCCGTCTGGTGAACCTGGGCAACGCCACGGGCCACCCGTCCTTCGTGATGTCCGCCTCGTTCACCAACCAGACCCTGGCCCAGATCGAGCTGTGGACCAACGCCAAGTCCTATCAGAACCAGGTCTATACCCTGCCCAAACATCTGGATGAGAAGGTCGCCTTCCTCCACCTGGCCAAGCTGGGCGCCAAGCTGACCACGCTGACCCAGGAACAGGCCGACTATATCTCGGTCCCGACCGAGGGTCCGTTCAAGCCGGAACACTACCGCTACTAGGACCTGCTGAAGGTCTGAATGCAGAAGCCCCGCGTCGTCGCCGACGCGGGGTTTTTCTTTGGTCGGAGAACGTTCAGTTCGTCATCCCGGAAGCGGCGCAGCCGCTATCCGGGACCACAAGAAGCGCAGACCTTCAGGCCGTCGCGTCCTTGGCGGTCCCGGCTCTCCGCTGCGCTTCGGCCGGGATGACGGTAGAGGGGCTAGGCGGCGTCGCGCGGGTCGTAGGCGTCGATCTCGCGCCCCATCAGACCCGTCTCGAAGTCCATGAAGATGTCGATCAGTTCGTCGACCCCGACCGGCGGGGCCTTGGGGCCGAAGCGGAAGCGCCAGAAGCTGACGATGTGCTGCACCGCGCCCAACTGGTCGCCCAGGCGCGCGAACAGGGCGGGGGCCTCGAGCAGGAAGTCGCGGAAGGCCAGCGGCTTGCCGTCCCGCGTCAGGCCCGCATAGGCGTCGTCATAATAGCGCAAGGTGCGGCTGACCTCTTCGCAGGTCTTCATGATGCGGCCCCGCAGAACCGACCGTCCACGATCGATATATTCCTTGGCCGCGCGGTCGCTGGGGCCGACCGGCTTGACCGTCCCCACCTCGTCGGCGACGTGGACGATGTCGGCCATCAGGCTGGCCAGGGTCCACTTGTAGTAGAGGAAGCCCTTCCAGCAGAAGACGCCCTCCTGATACTGCTCGGGCTCCAGCCTCAGGGTGGCGCGCAGCGCCTCCAGCCGGTCGCCGGGAGCGTTGGACAGGATCTTGGTGGCCATGCGGGCGGTCGAGCCTACCGCCGCCACGCCGCCGCCCATGCTGAGGGTGACCAGGGGCTCGATTTCGGCCTGGACGAAGGTCAGCATTTTTTCGAGGTCGGCCTCGCTGAGGGCGAAATAGCAGGGCGCCGCGTCCACCTCGCCGCGCCGCAGTTGCTCGCGCAGCAGGAAGGGGTCCAGCGACGGCAACTGATCCATCAGCCGCAGGGTCCTCAGGTCCGGGTGGTCGGCTTGAATTCCGAACGCCTCCTGCATGGCGCGTTCGAAGCCGATCTGGTTGACGAAGACGAAGCGCCCGCCGGTCTTCAGGTCGGCGCTGTCGATCGGGACCACCACCTTGGTCGCCACCTGGCGGCGGCCGGGGAAGGAGTCGGTCTCGTTGCGCCGCAGCCGGTGCTTGATGATCAGGGAGGTGTTCAGCGCCGGGGTGCGGAACATGGGGCGCTCGGCCCAGTCGTCGGTCTCGCCGTGTTCGTCATAGACCTTGAGCAGGTTCAATACGCGCGCGGTCGAGGCGCTGCGGCGCAGATGTTCCAGATTGCGGACGGCGCGATCAGTCATGGCCGCGACACTGCCCGGCAAAGATGACTAACGGCTTAGCTGGCAAAGAAAGAGGGCCGCCTCGGGGGAGGCGGCCCTGTCAGTTCGGGGAGGAAACGGGGCTCAGAAGGTCGTCGTCACCGACACCCACAGGCGGCGCGGCTCCTGGTTGTTGGCGTATTCCGGCGCATAGGCGACGGGCGCGCCGTAGGGCAGCAGGCTGACGAAGTCCTTGTTGAACAGGTTGTAGATGGTGGCGTTGACCGTGACCCGCTCGGTCACATCATACGACCCGCCCAGGTGGAACAGTTCATAGGCCTTGTAGTCGCCCCAGGCGTCGCGGGCGGCGCCCAGGCCGCGGAAGCGCTCGGACCGATACTCGCCGCGCAGCCACAGGTTCACCTTGTCCGTGGCGTTCCAGCGCAGGCTGGCGTTGACCATATGCTCGGGGGTGTCGGTCAGGGGCAGACCCTTGGCCGCGCCCGACTTCTGCTCGCTGTCGGTGTAGGTGTAGTTGCCCGACAGGGTCCAGTCGGGGGCGAAGCGCCAGCGCGCCGCCGTCTCGACGCCGCGCGTCACGGCCTCGTCCACATTCACCTGCTGGCTGAAGGTGGCGTAGTTGGCCCAGAAGCCGACGTCGGTGCAGCCGGTCTTGTTGTAGGTTCCGGCGTCATACTCGGCGCGCGTCAGGCCGAAGGTGCAGTTCGCGACCGGGGTTCCGGCGGCGATCTTGTCCTGGAACTCGTTGTTGAAGACCGTGACGTTGGCGCGGAAGGTCGAGCCGTTGTCATAGAAGACGGCGATCTCGCTGGAGGTCGAGGTCTCGGGCTTCAGGCCCGGCGAGCCCAGCAGGGGCAGGCGGCCCTGCGAGCCGAAGCCGTTGATGCCCTCGGCCAGTTGCTCCAGACGCGGGGTCTTGAAGCCCTGGCTGACGCCGCCCTTGATGGTCCACTCCGGCGAGGCGTTCCATACCAGATAGGCGCGCGGGCTGAAGTGGGCGCCGAATTTGGAATGGTCGTCGTGACGCGCGCCGAGCGTCAGGGCCAGGTTGTCGGTGAAGCGCCACTCGTCCTCGGCGAACAGGGCCCACTGGGTGTGCTCGAAGGTCGTCGGGGCCACGCCGTCGACCATTTCAGCGTCCCAGTACTGGCCGCCCACGGTGAAGGTGTGGTTGCGCCATTGCGAGAACAGCTTGGTGTCGAAGATGGTGTTTTCCGACACGAGGTCGCGCGCGCCGCCGGCCCCGGCCACCCCGTTGGGGATGATGCGGCCGATGGTCTCGGTCTTGCCGAACGACAGGTTGGATTCCAGCACGCCGAACGGCAGACGCCAGTTGTGCGCCAGGGCGTACTGGTCGCGGTTGAACTCCAGCGCGTTTCCGTAGCCGCCGGCGGTGGTGTTGGTGCCCATCTGACCCTTGGCGTTGTCGTACCACTGGCGCGAGACGTCCACGTCCAGCCACAGGTCGTGATCGACGTGCGGCGTCAGGGTCAGGCGGCCGCCCAGGGTCCAGATCTCGTTCTCGGTCGAGCTGCGGCCAAAGCCGGTGACCGGAGTCTCGACGCCGCCGACGTTCTCGAACTTCAGGTTGGACTGCTCGCGCGTCAGATAGGAGCCGCGCACCGCCAGACCCATCAGGTCCTTCACCAGCGGGCCATTGGCGTAGAAGTCGCCGCCCCAGAGGTCGCCGAAATCATCGTCGCCCTGCAGGGTGTAGTTGGCCGAGGCCGAGCCGCCCCAGACGTCGCCGACCTTGCGGGTGATGATGTTGACCACCCCGCCCATGGCGTCGGAGCCATAGAGGGTCGAGACCGGGCCGCGCACGACCTCGATGCGCTCGATGGCCGAAACCGGGGGCATGAAGCTGGAGGAGGTCTCGCCAAAGCCGTTCGGCGTGACGCTGCCGGCCGTGTTCTGACGGCGGCCGTCGATCAGGATCAGGGTGTAGTCCGAGCCCATGCCGCGGATGTTGATGGTCTGGCCGCCGGTCTTGCCGACGGCGGCGCCCACGTCGACGCCCTCGATGTTGGTCAGGATCTCGGCGACCGAGGTGGCGCGCATCTCCTCGATGTCCTGGCGCGGGACGACGCTGATCGAGGCCGGGGCCTGGGTGATGCGTTGTTCAAAGCCGGACGCCGTAACCACTACGTCGGCGATCCGGGTCGCGGACTGGCGCTGCTCCTCGGTCAGCTCCTCCGCGTTCGCGGTCTGACCCGTGGCGAGGGCGGCCAGGGCAGAGGCGGCCAGCAGGGTCGAACGGCGAGAGACGGCGAAGAAAGACATGAATGGCCCCGTTGTGTTGCGAGCGCTTCTCAACATCAGCGACCATGGCGTGGCAATGGGGGTGTGCGAATACGTCGCAATTGCGCGAGCCTTCATCAAGCATCGCGGACGCTGGCGCAGACGGGGCGCGGGGCCTAGAAAGCGGTCATGGAAATCTTCGACATCCTGATCCTCATCGCCATCGCGGCCGTCACCATCACCCTCGGCTTCGGCGTCTACACCCTGTATCGCGGCGGGGATTTCGCCCGCACCAACTCAAACAAGCTGATGCGGCTGCGCGTCGTGCTGCAGGCGGTCGCCGTGCTGCTGCTGATGGGCGGGATGTGGTGGAAATCCACGCACGGCGGCTGAGACTACAAGCAGGCTGAGGGGCGAAAAGCATGGTCACGCTGAACAAGATCTACACCCGGACCGGCGACGGCGGGCAGACCCGCCTGGCCTCGGGCGCGCCGGTGTCCAAGACCGATCTGCGGGTCGAGGCCTATGGGACAGTCGATGAACTGAACGCCGTCATCGGCGTGGCCCGTCTGAACAGCGGCCAGAACGATCGCATCGACGCCATGCTGGGGCGTATCCAGAACGAGCTGTTCGACCTCGGCGCCGATCTGGCCACGCCGCTGGATCCGGCCCCGAAATGGGAGGCCCTGCGCATCATCGCCTCGCAGGTCGAGCGCATCGAGACCGAAATCGACTGGATGAACGAGAGTCTGAAGCCGCTGGACAGCTTCATCCTGTCGGGCGGTTCCGCCCTGTCGGCCCACCTGCACCTGGCGCGCACGGTCTGCCGCCGGGCTGAGCGCGACGCCATTCGCCTGATGGAATCGGGCCAGCAGGTGAACCCGGAGGCCGTCCGCTACCTGAACCGCCTGTCGGACCACCTGTTCGTCGCCGCCCGCCGCGCCAACGCCAACGGCGCCGCCGACATTCTGTGGAAGCCCGGCGCGACGCGCTGAATCGCCTAAGAGCGAACGCGACCTAAAATCCTCCCCCGCTGCGCAGGGGAGGATCGAGGTTTTACCGCTGCTGCAAGGCCTCGACCCGCACCCGTTCGGCGGCGGTCGCGGCGTCGCGGGCGCGCTTCTCGGCGGTCAGCTGGGTCTCGATGACCACCAGTTCCTTGTTCTTCTCGGCCGAGGCCTCGGCGCGGGCGCCGGGAAGGGGGCGGCCCGTGATTTCGGCGATCGAGATGGGCTGGGCGCAGATGCGGCTTTCGATGTCGTACCACTTGCCCTCGGCCTCGCAGCGCTCGCCCGGCTCCATCCAGTAGTGCTGGAACACGAAGACGCCGGCCACCATGACGGCGAACAGGCTGAAGAACAGGATGCCCAGGCGGCGGTTGGTGAGAAAGCGTTTCATGCGGGTCTCATAGTTCAAAATTGGGCCGCGGACACGAACAGAGTTCACGTAGCGTTACGTTGACAGGCCGGTTTCGTCGGTCCAATCCCTGCACCGACATTTCGAAGACCAAGTGGATAGGCTCATGAAGGTACTCGTCCCGGTGAAACGGGTGATCGACTATAACGTCAAGGCCCGCGTCAAGGCGGACCAGACTGGCGTCGATCTGGCCAACGTCAAGATGAGCATGAACCCCTTCGACGAGATCGCCGTCGAAGAGGCCGTTCGGCTCAAGGAAGGCAAGGAGCATCACGCGGCGGGCACGGCGACGGAAATCGTCGTGGTCTCCATCGGCGTGACCCAGGCCCAGGAAACCCTGCGCACGGCCCTGGCCATGGGCGCCGATCGCGGCGTCCTGATCCAGTCGGACGCCGACCTGGAGCCGCTGGCCGTCGCCAAGCTGCTGAAGGCGGTGGTCGACGAGGAGAAGCCGGACCTGGTCCTGATGGGCAAGCAGTCGATCGACGGCGACAACAACGCCGTGGGTCAGATGCTGGCCGCCCTGCTGGACTGGCCGCAAGCCACCTTCGCCGGCAAGCTGGTGATCGGCGACGGCAAGGCGACCGTGACGCGTGAAGTCGATGGCGGTCTGCAGACCGTGGCGGCGACCCTGCCGGCCGTCGTGACCGTGGATCTGCGTCTGAACACGCCGCGCTACGCCAGCCTGCCCAACATCATGAAGGCCAAGAAGAAGGAGATCGCGGTCAAGGCGGTCGCCGACTACGGCGTCGATGTCGCGGATCGTCTGAAGGTCCTGAAGGTGACGGAGCCGCCGAAGCGTTCGGCGGGCGTCAAGGTCGCCGACGCGGCCGAACTGGTTTCCAAGCTCAAAGACGCAGGGGTTCTGTAATGGCCGTTCTCGTCATCGCCGACCACGACGGCGCGATCGTTCGCGACACCACCCACAAGACGGTGACGGCGGCTCTGGCCCTGTCGTCGGACGTGGATGTTCTGGTGCTCGGCAAGGGCGCTCAGGCCGTGGCCGACGCCGCCGCCAAGATCACTGGCGTGCGCAAGGTCCTGCTGGCCGAGGGCGACGCCGTGGCCCACGGCCTGGCCGAGGCCGTCGAAGCCACCGTCCTGCCGCTGGCCGCTGGCTACGACGCCATCCTGTCGCCCGCCACCACGGACGGCAAGAACTTCGCCCCGCGCCTGGCGGCCAAGCTGGACGTCGCGCCGATCTCGGACATCGTCGAGGTCGTCTCGGCTGATACCTTCGTGCGTCCGATCTACGCCGGCAACGCCCTGGAAACGGTGCAGTCGGCCGACGCCAAGAAGGTCATCACCGTGCGTCCGACGGCGTTCGCCGCCGCTGGCGAAGGCGGCTCGGCCTCGGTCGAGAGCGTCGCCGCCGGTGAAGCGCCCAAGACCGCCTTCGTCTCCGAGGAAATGGTCAAGTCGGACCGCCCCGAACTGGGCGCCGCCAAGATCATCGTCTCCGGCGGCCGCGCCCTGGGCTCGGCTGACGAGTTCCACGCCGTCATGGAGCCCCTGGCCGACAAGCTGGGCGCCGCCATCGGCGCCAGCCGCGCCGCCGTCGATGCGGGCTACGCCCCCAACGACTATCAGGTCGGCCAGACCGGCAAGGTCGTGGCCCCGGCCCTCTACATCGCCATCGGCATCTCGGGCGCCATCCAGCACCTGGCCGGCATGAAGGACTCCAAGGTCATCGTCGCCATCAACAAGGATGCCGACGCCCCGATCTTCCAGGTCGCCGACTACGGCCTGGTCGCCGACTACAAGACCGCCGTGCCGGAACTGATGGCCGCCCTGGGCTAAGGGCAGCTGTCACGCTGAACCTGAAGCGCGCCGGACGGGAGACCGTCCGGCGCGTTTTCAATTGGCTGTCTCCCTCCCCTTTGGGGGAGGGTGGCGCGCAGCGCCGGGTGGGGGCGGCCAGGCAAGTCAGCCGCGCCTCGGTATCGCCTCGCCCTCCCCACCCGGTCTTCGCTTCGCATCGACCACCCTCCCCGAACGGGGAGGGAGAGCTTGCACCGTTGAGCCTCGATGACGGACATAGGGGCATGACCGCCCGCCTTGCCATCAAGCTGACGCCCCGCGCCGCCGCCGACCGCATCGACGGCTGGGACGTGGACCCCGACGGGCGGCCCGTGCTCAAGATCCGCGTGCGCGCCCAGCCGGTCGAGGGCGAGGCCAACGCCGCCCTGACCGCCTTTCTGGCCAAGGCCCTAAGCGTGCCCAAGCGCGACGTGACCCTGGCGCGCGGCGGCCAGTCACGGCTGAAGATGATCGACATCGAGGGCCTGAGCGAGGGCGAGGTCCGCGACCGCTTGTCCCCCCACTGAACAAGATGGTCTGACATTTCCCCTTTACGGCGAGGCTGAACCTCCTTTGTATGCCGTCCCATTGTCTGCCCGTTGTCTGCGGGCGCGAGGGGGTCTCGCTCATGTTGCTTAACCGTCTGCGGGGCCCAAGCCTCGCTGTCCTTACCTGCGCGCTCGGCGCCCTGGCCCTGTCGGCCTGCGCCACGACCGGCGACGCCAAGCCCAAGACCGAGACGGCCTCGACCGCTCCTGCGTCCAAGGACCGCACCATGGCCCCCGGCCTGGACGGCTGGGCCAATGCGGATCCCTATCCCTCGACCTATCGCGGCCTGCCGCGTGAGAACCTGGCCCTGGTCGGGGCCACGGTCCTGACCGGCGCCGGTCAGAAGATCGAAGGCGGCGTGGTGATCATCACCGATGGCCGCATCGCCGCGGTCGGCGGGGCGAACACCCCGGTCCCGGCGGGCCACAAGGTGGTCGACGCGCGCGGCCGCTACGTCACGCCCGGCATCATCGACATCCACAGCCACCTCGGCGTCTATCCCTCGCCCGGCGTCATGGGCATGAGCGACGGCAACGAGGCCACCAATCCGAACACGGCCCAGGTCTGGGCCGAACATTCGATCTGGCCGCAGGATCCCGGCTTCAACACCGCCCGCGCCGGCGGGGTGACGACGCTCCAGATCCTGCCCGGCTCGGCCAACCTGTTCGGGGGGCGCGGCGTGACGGTGAGGAACGTGCCGTCTGTCACCATGCAGGGGATGAAGTTCCCGAACGCTCCCTATGGCCTGAAGATGGCCTGCGGCGAGAACCCGAGCCGCGTCTATGGCGGCCGCAACACCTCGCCGGCCACCGGCATGGGCAATGTCGCCGGCTATCGCGCCGCCTTCATCTCGGCTCGCGACTACAAGGACAAGTGGGACAAGTGGCGCGAGACGGGGCAGGGCACGCCCCCGACCCGCAACCTGCAGCTGGAGACGCTCGCCGGTGTTCTGGACGGCTCGATCCTGATCCAGAACCACTGCTACCGCGCCGACGAGATGGCGGTCATGCTCGATGTGGCCAAGGAGTTCGGTTACAAGGTCACCACCTTCCACCACGCGGTCGAGGCCTACAAGATTGCGCCGATGCTGGCGCGTGAGGGCGTCTGCGCCGCCATGTGGACCGGCTGGTGGGGCTTCAAGATGGAGGCCCTGGACGGCATCGAGGAGAACGCCGCCCTGACCGACGCGCCCGAGGGCTCCTGCGCCGTCATCCACTCCGACGACGCCGAACTGATCCAGCGCCTCAACCAGGAAGCCGCCGCCGCCCTGTCGGCGGGTCGCCGCGCCGGGATGAATATCTCGCAAGAGCACGCCATCCGCTGGATCACCCTGAACGCCGCCCGATCCATCGGCATCGACAAGGAGACGGGTTCGCTGGAGCCCGGCAAGCGCGCCGACGTGGTGATCTGGAGCGCCGATCCCTTCTCGGTCTACGCCCGCGCCGATCAGGTCTTCATCGACGGCGGTCTGGCCTTCGACCGGTCCAACCCCGCCTACCAGCCCGTATCCGATTTCGAACTGGGTCAGCCCGGCTTCGGCCAGGCCGCCGCCGGCGTCGCCCAGGGAGCTCGCTGAACCATGCGTATCCAAACTCTGCTTGCGGGCGCCGTCGCCGCGCTCGCCCTTGTCGGTCCCGCAGCGGCGCAGGACGTCGCCATCACCGGCGGCCGCGTCCTGACCGGCACCTCGGTGATCGAGAACGGCACCGTCGTCATCCGCAACGGCAAGGTCGTTTCCGTCGGGACCGGCGCGGCCCCGGCGGGCCTGCGCACCATCGACGCGCGCGGCCAGATCGTGGCCCCTGGCTTCGTCGCCGTGGACTCGGGTCTCGGCGGTTCGGAAGTCGGCTCGGTGCGCGGCTCCAACGACCTGTCGAACAACGCCAACACCCTGAGCGCGGCCTTCGACCTGTCCTACGGCCTGGACCCCTGGTCCTTCACCCTGCCGGTGGCCCGCCTCGGCGGCGTCACCCGCGCCGTGGTCACGCCCCAGCACGCAGGCTCGGGCGGCGGTCACAGCCATGACGACAGCGACTTCGCCGGGGCCGGTCACGGCGGCTATCAGTCGCCGGGTCTGTTCGCCGGCCAGGCCGCCGTCATCAAGCTGGGCGGCGCCGACATCCTGGTGAAGCCGCGCGTGGCCATGGTCGCCCCCTTCGGCGAAGCCGGCAAAGGCGTCGCCGGCGGCGCGCGCGGGGCCGAGTTCGTCCTGTTCAAGGAAACCCTGGCCGAGGTCCGCCTCTACGCCCGCAACAAGGCCGCCTATGACCGGGCCGCGCTGCGCGACCTGTCGCTGTCGCGCGCCGACCTTGAGGCCCTGATCCCGGTGGCCAACGGCGCCATGCCGCTGATCGTCAGCGTCAACCGCGCCTCGGACATCCAGCAGGTCCTTCGTCTGGCCCGCGAGGAAGGCGTCAAGGTCATCCTCGACGGCGCCGCCGAAGGCTGGCTGGTCGCGGATGAGATCGCGGCCGCCAAGGTCCCGGTCCTGCTGCACCCGATCACCAACCTGCCCGGCAATTTCGAAATGCGGGCGGCGCGGATGCAGAACGCGGCGGCGCTGAACGCGGCGGGCGTGGTCATCGCCATCAAGGGCAATGAGGGCTCGACCCACCGCGCCCGCGACATCCGCTACAACGCCGGCAACGCCGTCTCGCACGGCCTGCCGTTCGCGGCCGCCATCCAGGCCATCACGGTCAACCCGGCCCGCATCTTCGGCTTCGACGGCCAGTTCGGCGAGCTGAAGCCGGGCGCGGCGGGCGATGTCGTGGTCTGGTCGGGCGACCCGCTGGAACCCCTGAGTCAGCCTTCTGCGGTCTTCATCGACGGGGTGGAGCAGCCGCTGCAGGCCCGCAACCTGCTGCTGCGCGACCGCTACCGCACCGGCGGCGAGGGGGCCATGCCGGTGGCCTATCCGCAGTAAGCTCTTCGATTTTCTGCACCAGCATGAGCGCCGCGATCGAAAGGTCGCGGCGCTTTCTTCTTGTTTCCCTCTCCGGCGGGAGAGGGCTTGAGCCTCCCAGGGCGGAGCGATGGGTGAGGCGAAAGGGTGAGGGGCCAAGGCTTCAGTCGGCCGACCCCGTCGCGCGGCGGCTCACGCCGACTGAGAACGCCGACCCTCATCCGGCCCTTCGGGCCACCTTCTCCCATCGGGAGAAGGGACTGAAACGTGCGTCTTCTCCCCGTCGCCGCGACACGTCATAAGACGCCCATGCCCACCATCCTCTACATCGACGCTGACGCCTGCCCCGTGAAGGAAGAGGTCTATCGCGTAGGTCGCCGCTACGGCCTCAAGGTCTTCGTGGTCTCCAACGCCTGGATCAATGTCCCGCGCGAGCCGCTAATCGAACAGGTGGTGGTGGACGCCGGGCCTGACGTGGCCGACGACTGGATCGCCGAGCGGGCGGCGACCGGCGACATCGTCATCACCGCCGACATTCCCCTGGCTGACCGCTGCCTGAAATCCGGGGCCCAGGCGCTGAAGGCGAACGGTCAGCCCTTCACCCCCGATTCCATCGGCTCGGCCCTGGCCGGGCGCATGGTGGGCGAGCATCTGCGCTCCATGGGCGTCGCGACCAGCGGCCCGCCGCCCTTCTCCGCCGCCGACCGTTCGCGTTTCCTTCAGGCCCTGGACACGGCGGTCGTCCGTGCACGGAAAGCCGCTCCGTGAGCCGCATTCCCGAGGACGAGCTGGAGTTCCGCTTCTTCCGCTCGGGCGGTCCGGGCGGCCAGAACGTCAACAAGGTTTCGACCTCGGTCCAGATGCGCTTTGACGTGCGAAACTCGCCCAGCCTGACGGAGCCTGTCAAAGAACGCCTGATGAAGCTGGCGGGCAGCCGGCTGACGCTGGACGGGGTGATCGTCATCACCGCCGTGCGCTTTCGCACCCAGGAGCGCAACAAGGCCGACGCCGTCGCGCGGCTGGACGAAATGGTGGCCGAGGCCTCGATCAAGCCGGTCTATCGCGTGCCGACCCGGCCCACTCGGGCGTCCAAGGAGCGGCGGCTGAAGGGCAAGTCCACGCGCTCTGTCATCAAGAGCGGGCGCGGCAAGCCGTCGCTGGATTAGGGATCAGTCGCGCGCCGGGCGGAACAGCAGGCCGTTGATCAGGTCGTTGTCGTCGAAGGCGATGACCCAGTCGGTGGCCTGGTTGGCGAACACCACGCGGAACAGGTCGGCCCCGTCCTGCTGACCGACGAAATCGATGCTCTTCAGGGCGCCATAAGCTTTCACGCGCGGGGCCAATTCCGGCCCTTCGGCGCGAAACTGCGCCGCCAGGTTGGGGCTGAACACCGAATAGTCGACCTGACCGGACTGGAAGGCGACGATCGCAGCGCGCAGGGCCTCCTCCGACCGGGCTATGTCGGGCGCCACGGCGGGGGTGGTGGCGGGGGCGGCTGCGATCCGGGAGCCTTGCCCCGGCGTCGGCTCGTCAAAGGCGTTCGGCAGAGTGGCGGCCGCGGACTGCGCCGCAGCAGGCAGGGCGATCAGGGACGCGCCCAAGGCCGCCGCCGCAAGGATCGAACACTTCATCTGGGCAGGCTCCGAAGAAACGTCAGGTGACGATCATCGGCCAGAGTGTCAGGACCAAGGCGGCGACCGACGCACAGACGGCGACGGTGACGGCGGCGACCACCCAGGGCCGAGTTCCGGCCTTCTCGATCACAAACGCCTGAGATTGCGGCGGGTTCTGCACCAGACGCGACAAAGCCTTCAGGGCTGCGACAGCCTCTTCAATCGTCTCCTTCACCTGGGCCTGGGGGCCCAGTTCGCGCTTGATCCAGCGCTCGACCACAGGCTTGGCCGCCTCCCACAGGTCGTGGTCGGGATTGAGGCGCCGCGCCACGCCCTCGACCGAGACCATGGTCTTTTGCAGCAGCACCAGTTCCGGCCTCAGGTGCATGTCGAACAGGGCGGTGATCTCGAACAGCTGGCCCAGCAGGCGGCCCATCGACACCTGGCTGGCCTGGCGCCCGATCACCGGTTCTCCGACGGCGCGCAGGGCCTGGGCGAAGGTGTCGACCGAATGGTGCGGCGGCACGTATCCGGCCTCGAAGTGGACCCGGCTGATGCGGTCGTAGTCGCGGCTGATGAAGCCCCACAGGATCTCGGCCAGGTAGCGGCGCTCGGCCGGGCCCAGACGTCCGACGATGCCGAAGTCGATGGCGGTCAGCTGGGCCGGAGCGTCGGCGAACAGATTGCCCTCGTGCAGGTCGGCGTGGAAGACGCCGTGGTCCAGGGCCTGGATCAGGAAGGCGCGCACGACCTTGTCGGCCAGGGCGTCCTTGTCGAGGCCGGGCAGGGCCTCCAGCGCCGGGTCGGTCATCGGCAGGCCGGGGGCCCACTCCAGCGTCAGCACCCGCTTGCCCACGCCGTCCCAGACGATGGCGGGCGCCGACATATAGCCGTCCTTGGCCATGACCTCGGCCAGTTCCGAGGCGGCCGCCGCCTCCAGCCGCATGTCCAGTTCAAGCTGGAGCGAGCGGGCGATGATCTCGACAAAGGCCTGCGGCTCCAGCCGCCGGGCGGGCGCCACGAATTTCTGCACCAGCTTGGCGCCCAGACGCATGGAATCCAGACCGCGCGCCACGCGGCGCTCGACGCCGGGCCGCAGCACCTTGACCGCCACCTTGCGGCCGTCGGCCAGCCAGGCGGGGTGCGCCTGCGCCAGGGACGCAGCGGCGACGGGTTCGCCCAGATCGCGGAACAGGCTCTCGACGGGACGGCCCAGCGAACGCTCGATCTCGGCGCGGGCCTCCTCCAGCGGGAAGGGGGGCAGCTTGTCCTTCAGCCGGCCCAGATCCTTGGCGAACTGGATGCCGAAGATGTCGGCGCGGGTGGCCAGGACCTGACCCAGCTTGATGGCCACGGGGCCGAGATGCTCGAAGGCCTGACCGACGCGCTGGCCGGGGCGACCGGCGCGATGTTTCTTGCTGGCCAGCATCTGCACGGCGCCCGCGAACGGACGCGCCCAGACGGGCAGCAGGTGGGTCGCCTCGCGCGGGATCAGGGCGTCGTGACGCGCCAGCACCCAGCCCCAGCCGATCAGGCGGAGTGTCGCGCCCAGCGGATCGCGGACGGGTTCCGGCGTCGGGGCGGCGGGCGGGGTCTTGACGGACAGCCGGCTCAGATCGCCCACCCGTGGTGGATGGCCGCGATCCCGCCCGACAGGTTGGTGACGCTGACGCGGCTGAACCCGGCGTCCTCGATCATGCGCTTGAAGGTGGCTTGGTCGGGGAAGCGACGGATGCTCTCGACCAGATACTGATAGCTGTCACGATCCTTGGCCACCCATTCGCCGATGCGCGGAATGGCGTGGAAGGACCAGGCGTCATAGGCCTTGCGCAGGGCCTCGGTCGTGGGCCGCGAGAACTCCAGGCAGATGAAGCGTCCGCCCGGCTTCAGCGCGCGGCGCGCTTCCTTCAGGGCGCCCGCCACGTCGGACACATTGCGAATGCCGAAACTGATCGAATAGGCGTCCAGACAGGCGTCGGGGAAGGGCAGGTTCATGGCGTCGCCAACGCCCCAGGCCATCTCCGGCTCACCGCCCTTGGCCACGCCGTTCAGGATCATCTCGGCGTTGTAGTCCATGACGATGACGGTGGCGTCCTCGCCGCCGCGACGCTGCTGGGCCGCGCGCGCCATTTTGGAATAGCGCCGCGCCATGTCGCCGGTGCCGCCGGCCATGTCGAGGATGACCTCGCCGGGACGGGCGTTCAGCTTGGCCGCCGTGGCGTCCTTCCACAGCCGGTGCACGCCCGCGCTCATCAGGTCGTTCATCAGGTCATAGTTGGAGGCGACGGAGTTGAAGACGCCGCGCACCATCTGCACCTTTTCCTTGGCGTCCACGTCGCGGAAGCCGAAGGAGGAGGTCTTGCCGGAGGGGGATGAGGGATCGGCCTGGGTCATGACAGGGGGTGTAACGCCTCACGCGCGCGACGTCATCCGGGGAAGCGTCGCAGCCCTTTGAAAGCCCTCTCCCTCGAGGGGGGAGGGTTGGGTGGGGGTGAGGCCGCTGCCCTAGCCGGTCAGACACCGGAGACATCGCCCGCGTCGCCTCCCGCGCCATATCGTCGATCCTGGCGTCTACACCCCATCCCCGACCCTTCCCCCTCGAGGGGAAGGGAGAAGGCCGACTTGCCGCCAGTCGGGACGCGCGATACGCCTGAAGAAAATCAAGGAGACGCTCATGACCGCCGCCCTCGACGTGACCGAAGTTCTGTCGGGCCTGCCCGACTGGCGCCGCGCTGACGACCCGCGGCCGGCGATCGCGCGCTCGCTGAAGTTCGCCGACTTCAACGCCGCCTTCGGCTTCATGACCCGCGTCGCCCTGCTGGCCGACAAGGCGGACCACCATCCCGAATGGTCGAACGTCTACAACCGCGTCGAGGTCCTGCTGACCACCCATGACGCGGGCGGCGTGACCGAGCGCGATGTGGCCATGGCCCGCTTCATCGACGAGATCACCAAGGGCCAGATCGCATGACCGGCCGCGTCGCCGGCAAGACCGCCCTCATCACCGGGGCGGCGGGCGGTCTGGGTCAGGCCATGGCGCGGATGCTGGTGCGCGAAGGGGCCAGGGTCGCCGTCTCCGACCGCGACCTGAACGGCGCGCGGGCCCTGGCCGACAGCATCAACGCCGAGCATCCGGGTTCCGCCTTCGCCTATGAGCACGACGTGACGCGCGAGGACGACTGGGTCCGCGTGGTCGCCGCCGCCGCCGAGGACATGGGCGGCCTGTCCATCCTGGTGAACAACGCCGGCATCGGCGGCCAGCTGGCCTGGGCCGAGCAGGACACGCTGGAGAACTGGCGGTTGGTTCAGGCGGTCAACATCGAGTCCGTCATGCTGGGCTGCAAGCACGCCATGCCGCACCTGCGGGCTTGCGGCGCGGGCTCCATCGTCAACATCTCTTCCATCGCCGGACTGGCGGCGGCGCCGGGCATGGGCGCCTACAACGCCACCAAGGCGGCGGTCTGGCTCTATACCAAGACGGTGGCGCTGGAGGCGGCCAAGGCCGGCTGGAACGTGCGCGCCAACTCGGTCCACCCGGTCTTCATCAAGACGCCCATCCTCGACCCCTTCGTTGCCATGGCCGGCGGCGACGAGACGACGGCGCATGAAAAGCTGGCGCGCGGCATCCCTCTGAAGCGCATCGGCGAGCCCGACGACGTGGCCTACTGCGTCCTGTACCTGGCCTCGGACGAGTCCAAGTTCGTCACCGGCGCCGAGTTCAAGATCGACGGCGGCATGACGGCGCAGTGACTTAAAATCCCGCTCATCCCCGCGGAGGCGGGGACCCAGTAAGAGCTTCACACGCTGCAGTCTGGATAGGCTTTGTGATGATCGGCGACCGAAACGCTCGCAGCCAAAGTACTGGGTCCCCGCCTCCGCGGGGATGAGCGGATACATTGAACTCCAAGAAAAACGCCCCGGCCTTTCGACCGGGGCGTTCTCATGTTCAGGCCTCGCCGTCGCGGAGACGTTTCAGGTCCGGCGCCAGGGCCTCGTCCGTCAGCAGGGCGATGGCCTCCTCGACGGTGACGATGGTCTGGGCCTGGCTGCCCAGGCGGCGGATGGCGACCTTGCCCTCCTCGGCCTCCTTGCGGCCGACGACGGCGATGGCGGGCACCTTGCCGACCGAGTGCTCGCGGATCTTGTAGTTGATCTTCTCGTTGCGCAGGTCGGTCTCGACCCGCAGGCCGGCCGCCCGGAACTTGGCCGCCACCTCTTCGGCATAGCCGTCGGCGTCCGAGGTGATGGTCGCCACCACGGCCTGGGTCGGCGCCAGCCACAGCGGGAAGGCCCCGGCGTAGTTCTCGATCATGATGCCGATGAAGCGCTCGAACGACCCCAGGATCGCGCGGTGCAGCATGACCGGGCGGTGCTTCTGGCCGTCCTCGGCGATATAGGTCGCGTCCAGACGGTCGGGCAGGACATAGTCCAGCTGGATCGTGCCGCAGGTCCATTCGCGGCCGATGGCGTCCTTGACGATGAAGTCCAGCTTGGGCGCGTAGAAGGCGCCGTCGCCCTCGGCGATCACCACATCAACCCCGGCGTGGCGGGCGGCTTCGGCCATCTGGGCCTCGGCCTTGTCCCAGAACTCGTCCGAACCGGCGCGCACCTCGGGACGGGTGGCCAGGTTGATGTAGGCCGTCTCCATGCCGAGGTCGGCGTGGACCGACTGGGCCAGCTTGATGAACTCGGCCGTCTCGTCGACGATCTGGTCTTCGCGGCAGAAGATGTGGGCGTCGTCCTGGGTGAAGCCGCGCACGCGCATCAGGCCGTGCAGCGAACCCGACGGTTCATAGCGGTGGCAGGCGCCGAACTCGGCCATGCGCAGCGGAAGTTCGCGGTACGACCGCTGGCCCTGATCGAAGATCTGCACGTGGCCGGGGCAGTTCATCGGCTTCAGGGACAGGGTCTCGCCCTCCACCGTCTCGCAGACGAACATGTTGGGGCGGTACTTCTCCCAGTGGCCCGAGGCCTCCCAGAACTTGCGGTCCAGAACCTGCGGCGTTTTGACCTCGACATAGCCGGCGGCGTCCAGACGGCGGCGCATATAGGCCTCCAGCACGCGCCACAGGACCCAGCCCTTGGGGTGCCAGAAGACCATGCCGCGGCCCTCTTCCTGCATGTGGAAGAGCTCCATGGCGCGGCCCAGCTTGCGGTGGTCGCGCTTCTCGGCCTCTTCGATGCGCAGCAGATAGGCGTCCAGGTCCTCCTTGGTCGCCCAGGCGGTGCCGTAGATGCGCTGCAGCTGGGCGCGCGAGGAATCGCCGCGCCAGTAGGCGCCGGCCAGCTTGGTCAGCTTGAAGGCCTTGCCGACGAACTTGGTGGTCGGGAAGTGCGGTCCCCGGCACAGGTCGGCCCAGTCGCCCTGCTTGTAGACGGTGATGGTCTCCGTGCCCGGCAGGTCGCGGATCAGCTCGGCCTTGTAGGTCTCGCCCACCGACTCGAAATGCTTGATCGCCGTGTCGCGGTCCCAGACCTGACGCTCCAGCGGCGCGCCCCGGTCGATGATCTCGCCCATCTTCTTTTCGATCTTGGCGAAGTCGTCGGTCGAGAAGGGCTCGTCGCGGGCGAAGTCGTAATAGAAGCCATCCTCGATGGCCGGGCCGATGGTGACCTGGGTGCCGGGGAACAGCTCCTGCACGGCTTGCGCCAGCACGTGGGCCGCGTCGTGGCGGATGGTCTCCAGCGCCTCGGGATCGTCGCGCATCAACAGGCGGAAGTCGCCGTCTCCGTCGATGACGCGGTCCAGGTCGCGCTGCTCGCCGTTCCAGACGACCAGGGCCGCCTTCTTGGCCAGCGAGGGCGAGATGGCGGCGGCCACGTCGCGGCCCGTCGAGCCGGCCGGATACTGACGCACGGCGCCGTCGGGGAATTTCAGTTCGATCATGACGGTCGTTCTTTTTCGATCTTGGCGGGCGGCACGGGATCATAGCCCGAACCGCCGAAGGGATGGCATTTACAGAGACGGCGCACGGTGAGCCATCCCCCCCGAACCGGACCGTGCTGGAGCAGGGCGTCGCGCCCATAGTCCGAACAGGTCGGCAGAAACCGGCACGACTGGCCGAAGAAGGGGGACAGCGTCACCTTATAGCCCCGATGGGCCGCGCGGACGCTGCGTTCGTAGAGAGACATCTGTCCCTTCGCCGGGGGCTCTGTTTCGGGTTCGCGCCGCTTATCCCTCTTCATGGCAGGGGGATCAACCGGACGACGCCTCAGGCCGCGCCGGCGAGGCGAGTTCGCGTATCGCTGTGGTGTTTCTCGAGCGCCTGATTCACCGCATCCAGCGTGGCTTCCAGCGCCACCATGGTCGAGGCGTGGCGCGCCGGATAGTCAGCCACCTGCTTCAGCACACGCAGACCCTCGAACCGCCCGACCGGGCCCTCGCCGCCGGATTTCAGCATAGCCAACATGGCGTCTCTGGCCTCAAGAATCTCCGCCGCCGAGGCGCCGAGGATGCTCTCGCCCACCACGCCCGCCGCCGCTTGACCCAGGGCGCAAGCCTTCACCGTCTGGGCGAATTCCTTGATGCGGCCCTCGGCGTCCAGCGTCACGTCCACGATGGCCTTGGACCCGCACAGCTTGGCCACGCGCTCGGCGGTGCCATGCGGTTCCGCCAGCCGCCCGCTGTGCGGCAGGTTGGCCGCGAGCGACAGGATACGCGCGCTGTAGAGGTCGTCGATCATGGGGAGAAGATAGGGCTTTCGGAGCAGAGAGAGAAGAGCGCGACGCCTCTCCCTCCCCCTTGGGGGAGGGTGGTCGCGCAGCGACCGGATGGGGAGGGCGCGGTGATACGGAACGCAGCGGCTGATTTGCCTTGCCGCCCCCACCCGACTTCGGCCTGACGGCCTCAGCCACCCTCCCCCAAGTGGGAGGGAGAGGCGCGGCGTTTGTCTTCAGCCGCCCTGCACCGAGGACCAGGTGCGGGCCGATCCGGCGGTCTCGGCGACCGGAATGGATGCCCCCGCCGCCGCCGTCCGCTCGGCCAGCCAGCGCAGGTTGGCGTCGGCAGCCTCCGGCGGCAGGTCGCGGCGGAGGATCTGCTCCGCCTCGGCGGTCTTGCCCTGCAGGCCCAGAGCCAGAGCCAGGTTCTGGCGCACCTTCAGGGTCGCGTTCGGCTGGGCGGCGGCGCGGCGCAACAGGATTTCAGCCGACGGCGCATTGCCCTCGCCCATCTGGGCGATGGCGGCGTTGGTCAGGACGTCGGGATTGTCGGGGGACAGGCGCAGGGCCTCATTCCAGGCCGCCTTGGCGTCGTCGGGACGGCGCACCTGCTGATAGGCCACGCCCAGCAGCGACAGGGGCCGCCAGTCGCGCGGGGCGGCGGCGCGCGCCTGTTCCAGAGCGTTGATGCCATAGAAGGCCTGACCGCGCGCGATATGGGCGCGGCCGACCTCCAGCATGGCCTCGACGTTGGCGGGCTGGACGGTCAGGACGTTCTGCGCTGTTTCGGCGGCCTGATCGAACTGGCCCATTTCGCGCAGCGCCTGCGCCATGCGGACCCCGGCGATGGGGTCCATCGGATTGATCTGTTGCTCGTTGGACCAAAAGACCGAGCGGCTGAGGGCGTCGGCGCGGTCATAGCTGGCGCGCGTCGCGGCGTCGGCGGGTTTGCGGGCGGGCGCGGCTTGAGCCGTCGCGGGGGCAGGGGTTTGCGCCTGAACAGCGCCCGACAGACCCATAAGGGCCAGCGTCATGGTTGCGGCGGCGGCGGCGGTGCGCGACATGGAGAGGGTCCGGACGGTTTCCTGCGGCCCCAGCGTCGCGCCTCCGGGTCAAGGTTTGGTTAATCGGCCTTAACGGCCGGAAAGGCTCGCCCCATGTCCGTGGTTCACTCCGACCTGCTGATCGCCGCTTCCGATGCTGCGCGTCCTGTACGCGTGATCGCGCAAGGGCAGGGGCTGAGCGGCAAATCGGTCGCCTGGGCCGAGGCCAACGGCTTCACCGGCAAGGCGGGTCAGCTTCTGATCGTGCCCGGCGACGACGGCGCGCCGCTTGAGGCCCTGTTCGGCGCCGGCGACGTCTTCGAGCCGATGACCGCCCGGTCCCTGCCGACCCGTCTGCCCGCCGGCGACTGGCGCCTCGACGGTGTCGAGGGTGAAGCGGCCCAGCAGGCGGCTCTGGCCTTCGCCCTCGGCGGCTATCTGTTCGACCGCTACAAGGCCCGCCCCGAGCGCGGTCGTGCGCGTCTGGTGGCGCCCGTCGGCCTCGATCTGACCGAGGCGCTGAATATCGCCGCCGCCGCCGCCCTGGCCCGCGAGATGGTCGACACCCCCGCCGCCGACATGGGGCCGTTGCAGATCGAGACCATCGCCCGCGAGATCGCGCAAGGCTCGGGCGCGACCCTGACCGTCACGACCGGCGACGCCCTGCTGGAGGAAAACTACCCCGCCGTCCACGCCGTCGGCCGCGCCGCCGCTCCGCATCGCGCCCCGCGCGTGCTGGAGATCGGCTGGAAGCTGGACCGGACCGACCTGCCGCTGGTGGCCCTGGTCGGCAAGGGGGTGGTGTTCGACACCGGCGGTCTGGACCTCAAGCCCGCCGCCGGGATGCGCAACATGAAGAAGGACATGGGCGGTTCGGCCCATGCCCTGGCGCTCGGCCGTCTGATCATGCAGGCTGACCTGCCGGTGCGTCTGGTGGTCCTGGTCGCCGCCGTCGAGAACGCGGTCTCCGCCGACGCCTTCCGCCCCGGCGACATCCTGAACAGCCGAAAAGGCCTGACCATCGAGATCGGCAATACCGACGCCGAAGGCCGCCTGATTCTGGCCGATGTGTTGACGCGGGCGGGCGAGCATGAACCCGACCTGACGCTGGACTTCGCCACCCTGACCGGGGCGGCGCGCATGGCGCTCGGCCCCGAACTGCCGCCCCTCTATACCGACGACGAGGCCCTGGCCGAGGGCATCCTCAGCGCTGGCCGGGCGGTGGGCGATCCCCTGTGGCGGATGCCCTTGTGGGCTGGCTATCGCGCCGCGCTGGACAGCGAGATCGCGGATGTCCGCAATGATTCCGCCGCCTGGGCCCAGGCCGGGTCGGTGACGGCGGCCCTCTTCCTGCAGAAGTTCGCCCCGACGACGGGATCGTGGGCCCACATGGACATCTTCGCCTGGAACCCGCGCGCCCGTCCCGGACATCCTGAGGGCGGCGAGGCGCAAGGCTTGCGCGCCTGCTATCGCTATCTGCGCGACCGATTCGCGAAATAGTCGAGGCCGTTAACGCCCGATTTGGCTTCGGCGTTTACATATGGCGGTTCACCCGCGTGAACCGCCGCTGAGGCCCTGTTTGTCCGATCTTCTGGCCCTTATCCCGCCCGGCCCGCCTCTGATCCTTCGGGATGGAGACCGGATCGTGCTGGCCGAGCAGGCGCTGGAAGGCCTGATGCGGGCCGAGGCCTATCGCCGCACCGAGGCCATGCATTGCCGGGTTCCGGTGGCCGACATCCTGTCGGACGCGGATCACCGCATCGACCAGCTGCTGCACGGCGAGGCCTTCGACGTTCTGCATCGTCAGGGCGAGCGCGCCTGGGGTCGGGCGCGCCGCGACGGCGTGGTCGGCTGGGTGGCCCTCGATGTTTTGTCGCCCGGCGCGCCTCTGGCCAGCCGCCGCGTCGCCTCCGTCACCGCCGCCCTGCCGCTGAACGCCCTGGTGGGCGAGGCCGCCGAGGGCGTCGCCGACGCCGATCTGCAACCCGTTGGCGATTTTGAGCGCGAGCCGGTCGCCGTGGCCGAACGTCTGCTGGGCCGCCCCCATGCGCTGGGCGCCCGTTCGTCTTTCGAGACCGACTGTTCGGGTCTGGTGCAGCAGGCCCTGCTGGCCTGCGGTCTTCCCGGCCCGCGCCGTTCGGACGCCCAGGCCGATCTGGGCCGCTCCATCGCCCGAGACGCCGCCCAGCGCGGCGATCTGGTCGTCTGGATGGCCCCGAACCGCGACCAAGACTGGACCGGCCACTCGGCCATCATGGTCGATGCCGATCAGGTCATCCACGCAACCGGCGCCCACGGCGGCGTGGTCATCGAAGCCTTGGCCGAAGTCGAGGCCCGGCTGACCGGCGAAGGCTTCGCCTCGGCCGTGTTCCGGCGGATCTAAGCCACAATAATCCGCTCATCCCCGCGGAGGCGGGGACCAAGTCCTTTGGCTGCATCCGCTGCACCGAAGTCTTGTCGGTGTGTCCGTGGCTCTCACTGGGTCCCCGCCTCCGCGGGGATGAGCGGATAGGGGGACCTGACCACAAAACGCAGAAAAGGCGACCCGAAGGCCGCCTTTCCCGTCGTCTCGAATGTCTGAGCTTACGCCGTCGGGGCGCTGGTCGCGGCCGGCGGGGCGGCCGGGGTCGCCTGGGTCGTGGCCGGAGCCGCACCCTCGGCGGCCGGAGCGGCCTCCGTGGCGGCGGCGCCTTCAGCAGCCGGAGCCGCGCCGTCAGCGGCCGGAGCCGCAGCAGCGCCCGGTTGACGCGCCGGGTCAGAGGCCGGGATGGCGAAGCCGCCCGAGCCTTGCGTGCGCAGCCAGGCGATCAGGTTGATGCGGGTCTTCTCGTCGCGGATGCCGGCGAAGGACATCTTGGTGCCGGGGATGTAGCGGCCCGGCGCGGTCAGGAAGGCGTCGATCTGGTCATAGCCCCAGGTCGGGGCCTCGGCCTTGTGCTTGGCCATGGCGTCCGAATAGGCGAAGCCCGCACGGTGCATCACGGGACCGCCCATGACGCCGTTCAGGTTCGGGCCGATGCCGTCGGCGCCGCCCGCGTTGACCGTGTGGCAGGCCTGGCAGCGCGCGAAGGCGGCTTCACCGGCGGCCAGGTCGGCGGTCGGCAGAACCGTGCCCCAGTCGATCGGCAGGGCGGCCGGTTCGGCGCCTGCGGCTTCGTCCGGCGCGTCCACGAAGTAGCCCATCTTCTCAGGCTGCTTGGTGTGATAGACCATGCCAGACACTTGCTGGACCACCAGGATCACAAAGGCGGTGCCCAGGCACGCGCCCATAATCTTGTTCCACTTCAGATCGCCGCTCATGCGCGTCGTCGCTTCCCGTATCTAATGAGCCCCCCCACCACGGAAGCGGTGTCAGGCATATTCTTGCGTGGGCGTCTCTTACACGCTAGCGCGACCTTCGCAACCGGCCCGGGTGTTTCCGGGCGTCACAGGACGCGTCAAGTCGATGAATCCGCTGATATTGATACCCGCTCGCATGGCGGCGACCCGTTTGCCGGGCAAGCCGCTGGCCGATATCGGCGGCAAGCCGATGATCGTGCGCGCCTGGGAACAGGCGGCCCTGTCCGGGTTTCGCGTCGCCGTGGCGGCGGGCGATCCCGAAATCGTCGAGGCGGTCGAGGCGGCGGGCGGGCTGGCCGTGCTGACCGATCCTGACCTGCCCAGCGGCTCGGACCGCATCCGGGCGGCGGTCGAGGCAGTCGATCCCGACGCCGCCCACGATCTGGTCATCAACATCCAGGGCGACATGCCCTTCGCCTCGCCCGATCTGGCGCGGGCCTGCGCCGATCTGCTGGCGCGAGAATCGGCCTGCGACATCGCCACCCTGGTCGCGGCTGAAGCCGAGATCTCTGACCGCACCAATCCCGACGTGGTCAAGGCGGTCCTGGCCTTGCCGGAAGGGCAGACCAGCGGGCGGGCTCTCTACTTCACCCGCTCAACGCTTTACGGCGACGGCCCGATCTGGCGCCACGTCGGCGTCTACGGTTATCGCCGCGAAGCTCTGATGCGCTTCTGCGCCGCTCCCCCGTCGCCGCTGGAAAAGCGCGAAAAGCTGGAGCAGTTACGCGCCCTGGAAATGGGCCTGCAAATCTGGGCCTCGGTGATCGCGGACGCCCCGCTGTCGGTGGACAATCCGGCGGATCTGGAAGCGGCCAGAAGGCTGGCCTGAACCTGCTTTCTCCCTCCCCTTCATGGGGAGGGTGGTCGCGCAGCGACCGGGTGGGGAGGGCGCGGCGACACGGAACGCCGCGTCTGACTTGCTCAAGCGCCCCCACCCGTCTGCCGCTTCGCGTCAGCCACCCTCCCCATGAAGGGGAGGGAGAGGCGCGGCGCCTACTCCCCCTCCGCCCACGCCTCCAGCAACCGCCGCGCGATCGCGAACGGCGGCGGCGCATGGATCGTCCCATGCGTCCCGGCCAGCACCGCCCGCGCCTCGGCTCGCGTCAGCCAGGCCACGGCCTCCAGCTCGGTCTGATCCGGGGCGGCGTTGTCGTCCGTGACCTCGGCGATCAGGCCGATCATGAGCTGGGCCGGGAAGGGCCAGGGCTGGCTCGAATGATAGGCCACGCCCGACACCGTCAGCCCCGCCTCCTCCATCACCTCGCGGGCGCAGGCCTCCTCGATGGATTCGCCCGGCTCCATGAAGCCGGCCAGGGCCGACATCCGACCCTCGGGCCAGGCGGCCTGACGCCCCAGCAGGCAGCGCGGTTCGGCGCCGCCCTTATAGACCGGCAGCATGATGACGACCGGATCGACGCGCGGAAAATGCTCGACCCCGCAGGCCGCACAGACCCGCCGCCAGCCGCCCGAGGCCTGATCCGTGGCCTTGCCGCAGGCGGCGCAGAAGCCGTGACGACGGCGCCAGTCGAACAGGCTCTTGGCCGTGCCCGCGATGGCCACATCGGCTTCCGGCAGGGCCGCCGCCGCCGCGCGCATCTCGATGAACTGACCCAGGCCGCCGGCGGGACCGCTGGTCGGGTCGATGGAGCCCTCGAACTCGATGGCGAAGACCGGCGCCCCCTTCCACAGGCCCAGGAAGAGATCGCGGTCCGGGACCAGATCGCGCGCATGGCCCAGCGCCAACCAGACCAGGCGCTGTCCGCCCTCATGATCCTCGACCAGGGGCCGTCCCTCCCACAGCACCATGGCCAGGGCCTCGGGATTGGCTTCCTGCTCGCCCAGCCAGGCGATGTCGTTGCGAAGGTCGCCCGAGCGGTCGAGCGGATTGCCGGAGAAGACGTGGGTATGGGACATGGCCGCTTCATACCCCCGACAAGACGACGCGGGGAGGGGTCTTGATTCCCGCGTCGCCAACCGTCATATCCCTCCTCGGAGATCGCGGGCGAAGGCTTCGCCAACCTGGTCAGGGCCGGAAGGCAGCAGCCACAACGAATTCACCTTCGGGTCGCGGTCTCTACCTCCTTTTTTGCGCTACGCTCGCGACTCGGTCGCTCGCCGCTTGAGCGCGATTTTCAGACTATTCAGACGAATTGGACTCTGTTTTTTAGCAGGGCTCTTGGCGACGTCTCGCAAGCTTCACGGAACCGGAATCGCTCTGGCCCGCTGAAAGGACTTCACCTTTCAGGAGCAGGCGAATGAGCGTTCTCGGGTCCATCCTCGGCGGCATCTTCAAGAAAAAGAAGGCAGAGCCGGCCCCCGCCGCGCCGGTCGCGCCCGCGCCGACCGCAGCCCCCGTCCAGCCCCAGGTCACGGCCGCCGCCGCCACCGCGCCCCAGCCCGCGCCTGAGGTCGATGTCGCCGGCATCCTCGACTTCATGAACGACCAGAAGGCGCAAAAGCTGAACTGGCGCACCTCCATCGTCGACCTGATGAAGCTGGTCGGGCTGGAATCCTCGCTGGCCGAGCGCAAGGAACTGGCCGACGAGCTGGGCTATACCGGCGACAAGTCCGACAGCGCCGCGATGAATATCTGGCTGCACGCCCAGGTGATTCAGAAGATCCGCGACAACGGCGGCCGTCTGCCCACCGATCTGTAAGGCTACCCCTTCTGCCGTCATCCTCGGGCGCCCGCAGGGCGACCCGGGGACCCAGGCGTCAGCGCCGTGACGCGGCTGCGCGATTGACGGTGCATATCGGCCAAGCGGAGGATGCGCTGGCGGCTTGCGCGCGCTAAGACAGGATCATGAGCGACGTCGATCCGAGTCTTGATGGCCCTCCCTGGGAGGAGGACGTTCCCGAGCGGGACGAGAACACCGACGACATGTTCGGCGCGCCCCCGGCTGCGCCCGAGCCTGTAGCGACCCCGGGCGCCGAATCCGCCCCAACGCCCGCACCCGCTCCGGCCAAGGCCGAGCCCTTCGCGGACGAGCCCGCCGACGACGGCGCCTATAAGGTTCTGGCGCGCAAATACCGCCCGCGCACCTTCGAGGACCTGATCGGCCAGGAGGCCATGGTCAGGACGCTGACCAACGCCTTCGCCACCGGCCGTATCGCCCACGCCTTCATGCTGACCGGGGTGCGGGGCGTCGGCAAGACGACGACTGCCCGTCTGCTGGCCCGGGCCCTGAACAACGAAACCGACGTCATCGACAAGCCGTCGCTGAGCCTGACGGCGCACGGTCGCCACGACGCCTCCATCATGGCCGGCCAGCACATGGACGTCATGGAGATGGACGCCGCCAGCCACACCGGCGTCAACGACATCCGCGACATCCTGGAGAGCGTCCGCTACGCGCCGGTCGAGGCCCGCTACAAGGTCTATGTCCTCGACGAGGTTCACATGCTGTCGACGCAGGCGTTCAACGCCCTGCTGAAGACGCTGGAAGAGCCGCCGCCCCACGCCAAATTCATCTTCGCCACCACCGAAATCCGCAAGGTCCCGGTGACCATCCTGTCGCGCTGCCAGCGTTTCGACCTGCGCCGTGTCGAGCCCGAGGTCCTGGTCGGCCACCTGGGCCGCATCGCCGACCGCGAAGGCATGAAGATCGAGCAGGAGGCGCTGGCGCTGATTTCCCGCGCCGCCGAGGGTTCGGTCCGCGACGGCCTGTCCTTGCTGGATCAGGCTCTGGTTCAGGCCGAGAGCGGGGCGACGGTGCAGACGGCGACCGTGCGCGACATGCTGGGTCTGGCCGACCGCACCCAGACCATCGCCCTGTTCGAATCCGTCATGGCCGGGCGCACGGCCGAGGCGCTGGAAAACTTCCGCACCCTCTACGGCTATGGCGCCGATCCGGTGCAGGTGACGAACGACCTGCTGGAGCACTGCCACGCGGCGTCGGTCGCCAAGATGCTGGGCCCCAACGCCACCCGCCTGCCCAATGATCAGGCGCAGAAACTGACGGCGTTGGGGGCGGCCATCTCCGCCGGAACCCTGTCGCGGACCTGGCAGATGCTGTTGAAAGCCCTGGACGAGGTGCGGCGCGCGCCCAACCCCGCCGACGCCGTGGAAATGGCCATCGTCCGCCTGGCCTACGCCGCTGACCTGCCCGGCCCGGAAGAGGCGCTGAAGGCCATCCAGTCGGGCGGGACCCTGCCGGGCGGCGGCGGCGCGGGCGGTCCGCGCGGCGGCGGCGGAGGCGGCGGCGCCTCGGCCATGCTGGCGGCGCGGCCCATGGCCCAGCCGGCCCTGCCCGACCCGCAGACCTTCGAGGCGGTGGTCGCCCTGATCGGCGAGAAGCGTGAAATCACGCTGCAGATGGACGTGGAACGCTACGTCCGGCCGGTGTCGTTCAAGCCGGGCGCCATCGTCTATGAACCCGCACAGGGCTCGCCCGTCGATCTGGCGCGGCGTCTGGCCTCGCGGCTCAAGGAATGGACCGGCCGCACCTGGCTGATCGCCGCCAATGGTCAGGGCGGCGGCGAGACCCTGATCGAGGTCGAGAAAAAGGCCCGCTCCGCCCGCCGTGCGGCGGTCGAGGCGGACCCCTTCGTCGTCTCCATCATGCAGGCCTTCCCCGGCGCCGAGATCAAGGACATCAAGACCCTGGCGCCGGCGGTGGAAATGCCCGCCATCCCGGAAGACGACGAGGTCGGCGAAGAGGATTAGCCGTCAGCCCGGAAGCCCGCAGGGCTGTCCGGGACCGCGGGAAACGCGGCGTCTTGGGCGGTCCCGGATCGGCGCTGCGCGCCGTCCGGGATGACGATCACTGGCTTACAGAATCTGCGCGGCTTCCTCGAAGTCGAGGCGGGGCGAGCGCGGGAACAGGTTCTCGTCCGTGCCGTAGCCCAGGTTCATGATGAAGTTCGGCTCGACCTTGCTGTCCGGGAAGAAGTCGGCCTTCACGCCGGCCGCGTCAAAGCCCGACATCGGACCCACATCCAGACCCAGGGCGCGGGCCGCGATGGTCAGGTAACCGCCCTGCAGCGAGGCGTTGCGGAAGGCGGCCTCCCGACGACCGGCCTCGTCCAGGAACCAGTCGCGGGCGCCCGGCGCGTGCGGGAACAGCTTGGGCAGGGTGTCGTGGAAATCGATGTCCTGACCGATGATCAGGTTGACCGGCGCAGCCAGGGTCTTGGCGCGGTTGCCCTCGCTCATGTGGACGGACAGACGGGCCTTGGCCTCAGGCGAGGTGACGAAGACGAAGCGCGCCGGCGTGGCGTTCACCGCCGTCGGGCCGAACTTGGTCAGGTCGTAGAGCTTCCGGATGATGTCTTCGGACACCGGCCGGTCGCTCCAGCCGTTGCGCGTGCGCGCCTCGGTGAACAGCTGGGCCAGAACGGTGTCGGACACCGGAACGTCGCGGGCGGGAAGGGCGTCGAAAGCCATGGGAGAACCTCCTGAACAGGATTAGCAACTTGTATGGTTGCTATTTGGCTCATCCGTCGATCAGGTCAAGGGCAATCCATACAAAAACTGTTGCGGATGTCGGCCGGCGTTCTGGGGGCCTTCTGTCGCGGGGGCTGGAGCCGAGCCGCGGATCGCCCTATCTAGAGGGGATGAAAGACCTCAACGCCCTGATGCAACAGGCCCAGGCCATGCAGCAAAAGCTGCAGGACGCCCAGGCCAAGATGGCCGAAACCACTGCCGAGGGCACCTCTGGCGGCGGCCTTGTCACCATCGCCCTGAAAGGCCCCGGCGAGATCACCGCCGTGAAGATCGACGACAGCCTGATGACGCCCGGCGAGGGCGAGATCCTAGCCGACCTGATCGTCGCCGCTCACGCCGACGCCAAGCGCAAGCTGGACGAGGTCAACAGCGCCCTGATGCGCGAGGCCGCCGGCCCCATGGCCGGGATGAACATTCCCGGAATGCCGAAACTCTTCTGATGGCCGCTTCCGCCGGGCCGGAAATCGAACGGCTCATCAGCCTGCTGGCCAAGCTGCCGGGCATGGGCCCGCGCTCGGCCCGGCGCGCGGCCCTGGCCCTGTTGAAGCGGCGCGAGCAGCTTCTCGTGCCGCTGGCCGCCTCGTTGACCGAGACGGCGGCCAAGGTCGTCAACTGCTCGATCTGCGCCGCGCCCGACACGCGCGATCCCTGCTCGATCTGTTCCGACACCAGCCGCGACAACGCCCTGATCTGCGTGGTCGAGGAGGCCGGCGCCCTTTGGGCCATGGAGCGCTCCGGCGCTTTTCGCGGCAAGTATCATGTCCTGGGCGGCCTGCTGTCGGCCCTGGACGGCGTCGGTCCCGAACAGTTGCGTATCGCCGAACTGATTGGCCGCGTCAGGGGAGGCGAGATGGGGGGCGGCGAAGCGCGCGAGGTCGTCCTGGCCCTGCCCGCCACCGTCGACGGCCAGACCACGGCGCATTATCTGGCCGAACGCCTGTCAGCGGCGGGCGTGGAGGTCACCTCTCTGGCGCGCGGCGTCCCCGTCGGCGGCGAACTGGACTGGCTGGACGACGGCACCATCATCCAGGCCCTGCGGGCGAGGCGGCCCGCTTAACATTTCCCTCTCCCGATGGGAGAGGGCTTGAGCCTCGGAGAGCCGAAGGCGATCCGCCAGGCGAAAGGGTGAGGGCCGTCTCTGTCAGTCGGCGTAAGCCGTCGCGCAGCGGCCTTCGACCGACTTCACCCTTGAACCCTCACCCTTTCGCGCAAGAACGATCGCTGACGCTCTCGTGCGCTCAAGCCCTCTCCCATTGGGAGAGGGCGCTTTTAACGGGGTCCGACTCCGGCTAGGAACGGAGCATGAACACGCTCGAACTCATCCTGCTGGTCGTCGCTGTGGCCGCTGTCGCCGGCTTCTTCTGGGCCTTCATGGGCTGGCAGAAGACGAAAGGCGCGCTCGACGCCGCCGACGCCCGGCTGGAGCTGATGGAGGAGAGCCGCGATTCCATGGCGGAGTTCCTCAAGGCTCAGGCCTCGCAGTCGGCGGAGGCCGTGGCGACCAAGCTGGTGGCCCGCGCCACCGAGACCTTTCAGGCCCAGGACCGCGTCGCCCGTGAACGGATGGAGGCCCAGCTCAAGCCCGTCTCCGAAACCCTGGCCAAGTTTCAGGAGCACGTCGCCGCCCTGGAGAAGACCCGCGCCGAGGACACCGGCGGGCTGAAGGAGCAGTTGGCCGCCCTGATGACCGCCTCGACCGCCACCCGCGACGAGGCGCGCCGTCTGACCGAGGCCCTGAAGGGCAACACCGGGCGTCGCGGCCGCTGGGGCGAGCAGACCTGCCGCAATGTGCTGGAGGCCGCCGGCATGGCCGGGCGCTTCGACTTCGAGGAGCAGAACTCCTCGGCCAATGACGAGGGCCGTCAGCAGCGCCCCGACTTTATCGTCAAACTGCCCGGCGGCGGCATGTTCGTCATCGACGCCAAGGTCTCCTTGGCCTTCGCCGACGAGGCCGACGGCGACGAGGAAGCCCAAGGCAAGGCCATGTCGGCCCGCACCGCCGCCAGCATGAAGACCCACGTGCGCCAGCTGTCGTCCAAGGCCTATCAGGACCAGTTCAAGCCCAGTCCCGACTTCGTCGCCATGTTCGTGCCCGGCGACGCCTTCCTGTCCGCCGCCCTGGATCACGAGCCGGACCTGATGACCCAGGCCATGGCCTCGCGCGTCGTCATCGTCACCCCGACCACCCTGTTCGCCCTGTGCAAGGCCGTCGCCTACGGCTGGCGCGCCGAGGAGCAGGCCAAGAACGCCGAGGACGTCGCCAAGCTGGGCAAGGAGCTTTACAAGCGCCTGTCGGTCATGGGCGGCCACGCCGCCTCGGTCGGCCGGGCGCTGGAAACCGCCGTCGGCAAGTACAACCAGTTCGTCGGCTCGCTGGAGAGCCAGGTCATGGTCTCGGCCCGCCGCTTCGAGGACCTGCAGGTCGACCACGAGGGCAAGGAGCTGCCCGAACTGCCCGCCGTCGAGCAATCGCCGCGCACCCTCAGCCGTCCAGAACTGCTGAACGCGCCTGTCGCGGAGTAGGGCGCTGCCTCGCTTGACGGCAGCGGCCGACGGTGTAAAACGTCCTTGTCAGATCAAGGGGGCGTCGTGGCCGGCAAACGTAAACTCATCATCCAGTCCGTCATTGGCTGCGGATTGGTCATGCTGGCCGCCTTCATCATGGGCGGCGTCCTGGCCTATCTAGAGGTCAAGGGTCAGGACGTGACATCCAGCGCGGGCGCCCTGTGGGCGGTCGGGGGCTTCGCCGCGGTCACCATGCTGATCTCCCTGTGGGTCGGCTTCAAGTGGATGTCCTCCATCGACGAGGCGGCGCAGGAAGCGCACAAGTGGGCTTGGTACTGGGGCGGTTCGGGCGGCATGGCCGTGGGCGGGGTTCTGGTGATCATGGCGTCGCTGCCGCAGGCCGCCGCGATCCATATTCCCGCCTGGTATTCCGAACGTTCCGACCCTGCCGCCTACGCCGCCACGGGCGCCTTCGCCATGCTGACCCTGATGCTGATCGGCTATGGCGTCGCCTGGGCCTGGTGGTGGCTGGGGCGACGTTGAGGGGCGCGGCATGAACAACCGTCTCAAGGTCCTGCGCGCCGAGCGCGACTGGAGCCAGGCCCACTTGGCCACGGAGCTCGGCGTCTCGCGCCAGACCGTCAATGCGCTGGAGACCGGTCGCTACGACCCCTCCCTGCCGCTGGCCTTCAAGATCGCGCGCCTGTTCCAGATGCCGATCGAATCCATCTTCTCGGACGAGGAGTAGCGGCCGAGGCCGCTCGCTCGATCCCCTGCCTTGAAAGGACGTCCGCCATGCGTTTCGCTCAACTGACCGCCGGCCTTCGATCGACCTTGGCGGTCGGCGCCGCCCTGTCGGCCCTGCTGCTGGCGCCGTCCGCCATGGCCCAGGCGCCTGCAGCGCCCGTCGCCGTCACCGCAGCGCCGCAAGGTTCAGGCCCCGGCCTGTGGGTGGTGAAGGACGCGGATTCCACCATCTATCTGTTCGGCACGGTCCATGTTTTGAAGCCTGAGACGCCCTGGGGCACGGCCCGCGTGGACCAGGCCTTCGCCAGCGCCGACGAGTACTGGTTCGAGATCGCCGACCTCAACGACCAGACGGGCGTCATGCCGCTGATCCAGGCCAAGGGCGTCTCGCCCGACCGCCCCCTGTCCAGTCTGCTGACTGCCGAAGAGATGGCCGATCTCGACGCCGCCGCCCGCACCGTCGGCGCGACGGCGGCGCAACTGGACCCTCTGCGCCCCTGGCTGGCCAGCCTGCAACTGGCGCTCGCCTCGATCCAGAAGGCCGGCTACGTCGCGGCCAACGGCGGCGATCAGATCCTGCACGCCCGCGCCGCCGCCACCGGCAAGCCGATCAAGGGCTTCGAGACCGCACCCCAGCAGATCGGCTTCATCGCCGACATGTCCGAGGACGCCCAGTTGGCCATGCTGCGTTCGGGCCTCAAGGAATTTGACCAGGCCGACGCCTTCCTCGGCCGCATGGTCAGCGCCTGGGCGACCGGCGACCTTGATGGGCTGGATGTCTTGATCGGCCAGGAGATGAAGGCGGAATCTCCCGAAATGTACGCGGTCATGCTCACCCGCCGGAACGAGAACTGGGCCGATCAGATCCAGACCCTGTTGGCCGGGTCTGGCACGGCCTTCATCTCGGTCGGCGCCGGGCATCTGGCCGGAGACGACAGCGTCCAGGCCAAGCTTGAGCAGCGAGGCGTCAAGGTTGAACGCATCCGCAACTGAGACCCGGCCCCGAGCCGATTTTCCCAAGGCCCGGCCCCGCGCCGGGCCTTTTCTTTTCAGCCCCGCCCTCTATGGTTCGCCCCCAGCGCGGCCGTAGTTCAGAGGTAGAACGTCAGCTTCCCAAGCTGAATGTCGTGGGTTCGATTCCCATCGGCCGCTCCAGCACCTAGCTGATTTTCAGGTCAGCTTATTCCGCGTTTCCCGATTGTCATTCCCGCCATCTCATGGGCCGGTGCGCAGGCCTGGCGCTTCGGCGACGACTCCGGTCGTGCGGAACGCTGGGGGGCGTGCAATTCCGCGTGAGGCCGTCGCGCCGAAGCGCCTGTTTTTGAGCGGCGGCGACAAGTCGCCGGCGCCCGGCCCGCCCGTTGATGCGACAATCCCGCAGACGCGGTGGTGGCGATCGGCGCAGCAAGGTTCAGGGCGCGTCAGGCAGGGCTGAGCGCGCGAATTGTGACCGGCTAAAGTGAAATCTTCCTGTCGCCGCCGCGAAATGGGCCTCTGCCTGTAGGGCTGTCCCATGGTCGGGGCGAAGGCCGTTCTAATTGACAGTGGCTACTATTAACCTTTCATTAGTAATAAGGATTTCACTTAGCTTCGTTGATTCAAGCTTGCCTTGTTCTTTGTTGCTCTACGACTTTGAAGATAATTAAAGAAACGAGCGGGATAATTTCTGTAAACCTAAAGCCAAGATGTGGTCTTGGGTATCACCAATCTGTGGGGTGTTGTCAGGAATATTTTGAGGTATGGTGGAATTCGTCGAGATTGTGGCGTTGTGTGAAGCGGTGGTGCAACAACCGGTCGGACGGGGGCGGCCAGAACTTGGAGTTTCGGTGTGAGCCAGGGTTCTGTTGAAGTCGATCGCGCGTCCAGCGCGCCCCAGGAGCCTTTCTGGTTTTCGGTCGACCGTCGGTCGCGTGATCGACGCCGGCCGGCATCCACCGACGCGATGGATCCCGGGGCGGTGTGCGCGCGGGCTCTGGCCAACTGGGTCGACGGCGAACGTCGCGCGCGCCTGATCGTGACGCGCGATCTGGAGGTTCTGTGGATGAACGAGGCGGCGCGCGCCTTGCGTGATGACGGGGAGGCTTTCGACATCTGCGACGGACGACTGGCGCCGCGCTCGCCCATCATCAGCAGTCTGGTCGCTGCGGCCCGCCCCGAGGAGGCGGGTTGCGCGGTCGTGCCGGGCGAAGGCGGGCGCCACTGGGTGGCCTGGGCGCGCGAGGTCTGCGCGCCGCCGAACGCCCTGATCGGCCTGACCCTGCAGAGGGCCCGAAGCGAGATCCGCTTTCAGGCCCTGATCGAGAACCATCTTCTGACCCCGTCCGAGGGACGGATCATCGAGATGCTGCTGGCGGGCGCGGAGACGGGCCGGATCGCCCAGGCGCTCGACATCTCGATCGAGACCCTGCGCACCCATCTGAAGCACGCCTATCAGAAGCTGGGGGTGCGCAGCCGCGGCGAGTTGTTCGCCGAGGCGCTCAGCTTCGTCGGTCCCTAGGGACCCGGCGCTCAGGCGACCGGCGGTGTGGGGCCGGCGGGCGCTGACGTCGCGTCCGCCTGTGCTCCGGCGGCGGGATTCGCCTGAACCAGCAGGGGGCCGAGGGCGAACGCAGCCACAGCTGCGCCAGCCGACAGCGCCAGAACCGCCACGACGACATAGGTGGCGATTGAGCGCGAGCGACGCCGACGGAAACCGCCGGATTTGACGGCCCGAATGATGACGAAGGGGCCCTTGGTGAAGGCTTCGGAACCCGTGATATTATGTTGGGACAAGAACGCGCTCCCCGACTGTCCGAAAATGGATCAGTTCAGAGAGCGGTCCCATAAGGCCAAAGGATGGCGAACGCCGGTCCTCGGCGCCGTTCAACTTCCGAGGGTGACGCTGATCATCCGCCCGCCGCGCGTCTGGACGCGTTTCATCAGCACCACGATGTCGTCTCCGGCCTTGACCGGCGAGATCAGGAACCAACTGCCGTCGGGCAGGCCGGTGAAGCGGAAGGCGCCCCCGGCGCAGGGCTGGGCGCGCTCATAGGAGCGGTAGTCGGCGCCTTGTTCGCCGGCTGAGCGGGTGCGGACCACGGCGGCGGGCACGGCGGCGCGCTCGGTCGAGCCGTAGAGGCGCTGCATCCGGGCGCGGGTGTAGCCGGTGTCGGGGATCAGGCCGACGTTGCCGACGCAGTTGAAGGTCTTGCCGTCCTGGGCGAAGGCGACGCGGCCCTCGATCGAGGCCTGACCAGACCGGGTCGACCAGGCGAAGGCGTCGGCGCTAAACTCGGTCGAGCCGGCGCTGATCCCGCCGCCCATGGGCGTGGTGGCGCAGGCGCTGAGCGCCAGCCCGCCCGCGAGGACGGCGGCGAGGGCGAGGGAAGGGCGGCGGTTCGACATGAAGGGGCTCCGAAACTCGTTTCAAGCGCTACCGGCATGGCCCCCCATGATGCGATGAGTCAAGGTTGCCCGCCGTCGCGGCCTGCGCCACAAGAGCGCCGGAGACCGGGCGCAGAGACCGGCCGAGAAACGTTTTCAGGGACTTCATGACCGTCACCATCGACGACATCCGCGCGGCGCAGCAGCGTATCGCCGGTCAGGTCGACCGCACGCCCGTCCGCCATTCCCGTCGCCTGTCGCTGCTGACCGGCGCCGAGATCTGGATCAAGTTCGACAACCTGCACTTCACCGGCAGCTTCAAGGAGCGCGGCGCCCTGAACCGGCTGCTGCAATTGACGCCGGACGAGATGAAGCGCGGCGTGGTCGCCGCCTCGGCGGGCAACCACGCCCAGGCCCTGGCCTATCACGGCGGCCGCCTCGGCGTGCCGGTGACCATCGTCATGCCCGAGGGCACCCCCTTCGTGAAGGTGGACGGCACCCGCGCCCACGGCGCCAATGTCGTCATCCACGGCCTCGATTTTTCCGCCTCGACCGAGGAGGCCAAGCGGCTTCAGGTCGAGCATGGCTATGTCTTCGTCTCGGCCTTCGACGACGAGGGCATCGTCGCGGGCCAGGGGGTCTGCGGCCTGGAGTTCATCGAGGACGCGCCCGATCTGGACGCCCTGATCATCCCCATCGGCGGTGGCGGACTGATCGCCGGCAGCGCCATCGCCGCCAAGGCCATCAAGCCCGACATCAAGATCTTCGGCGTTGAGGCCGCCCGCTATCCCTCCTTCACCGCCCGTCGTCGCGGCGAGCCGGCCAAGTGCAGCGGGCAAACGATCGCCGAGGGCATCGCCATCAAGGCCGTGGGGGAAATCCCCTTCGCCCTGGCCGACAGCCTGATCGACGAGATCTTCGTCTGCGAGGAGGCCGACTTCGAGAAAGGCGTGGCCCTGCTGGCGACGCTGGAGAAGACGGTGGCCGAGGGCGCCGGGGCCGGCGGTCTGGCCGCCATCCTGGCCAATCCCGAACGCTTTAAGGGCATGAAGGTCGGCGTCGAGCTGACCGGCGGCAACATCGACGCGCGCATGCTGGCCGTGGTGCTGAACCGCGAAATGGTTCGCGAAAAGCGGCTGATCGTCTATCGCATCCTGGGCGACGACCGCCCGGGCATGCTGTCGGCCATGGCCGCCGTGATCGGCGGTCTGGGCGGCAACATCATCGACGTCGTGCACAACCGGCTGGCGCTGGACGTGCCGGCCAAGGGCGCGGAGTTCGACATCATGGTCGAGACCCGCGACGCCAGACATGCCGAGGAAATCGGCGAAGCGCTTAAGGAACGTGGCTATGAACTTCGCATGGGCTAAGCCCGTTTTGGTCGCGGCGTCCGCGGCCGCCCTGCTGGCTACGGCCGCCTGCAACCGCCAGCCCGCCATGTCTGGCGAGGACCTGGCCAAGAACGCCGAGGCCGCCGCCGCCTTCATGAAGACCAACGCCGCGGCGGAAGGGGTGCAGACCCTGCCGTCGGGCCTGCAATACAAGGTGGTCGCCAGCGGCCCGGCGGGCGGCGTCCGTCCCGACCGCAACGATCTGGCGCGCGTCGACTACGAAGGCAGCCTGACCGACGGCACGGTCTTCGACAGCTCGTTCAAACGCGGCTCGCCCGCCGTCTTCAGCCCCGAACAGGTCGTGCCCGGCTGGACCGAGGCCTTGCAACTGATGAAGCCCGGCGACGAGTGGCTGCTCTATGTCCCGCCGGAACTGGGTTACGGCGAGGCGGGCGGCCCGCCGGCGATCCCTGGCAACGCCGTCCTGGTCTTCCGGCTGAAGCTTTTGGACGTGGCCCCGGTCCCCGGCGGCGGTCGCGGCGTGGGCTCCGCCGACGTCTAAAGACCCTTCTCCCCTTGAGGGAGAAGGTGTCATGCGCAGCATAACGGATGAGGGGTGACGACGGCGCCGCTTGATAGTCAGGCTCAACGTCAGCGCCTCTCCTCCGTGAAGGCAGTGCTCACACCCCTCATCCGAGCGCCTTCGGCGCCCACCTTCTCCCTCAAGGGGAGAAGGACCATTCGGCTTTGACGCTTTCGTCTTCTTCCTCCGCCAGCCGCGCCTCGCGCAACGCCGCCCACCGTTCCCCATCCAGCCGCGACAGGGCCCAGACCGCCGCCCCGCGCACCACGGGCGCCGGGTCGCCCAGCAGAGCCTCGACCGGGGCGATCAGCGTCGCGTCCTCTGAGTTCCCCGCCGCATACAGCACGTTGCGGATGAATCGATCCCGCCCGATGCGCTTGACCGGGCTCTTGGTGAACAGGGCGCGGAACGCCGGATCGTCCAGCGCCAGCAGGTCGGCCAGCCTCGGCCCCTTCAGGCTGTCGCGGGCGTGCAGACGCGCCTCGGAGGCCCCTTGCGCGAACTTGTTCCACGGACAGGCGCCCAGACAGTCGTCGCAGCCGTAGATTCGCGGCCCCGCCGCGATGCGGAACTCGACCGGCCAAGGGTCGGCGAACTCGATGGTCAGATAGGACAGGCAGCGCCGCGCATCGATCTGGAAGGGCGCGGGGAAAGCGTTCGTGGGGCAGGCGTCCAGACAGGCGGTGCAGCGCCCACAATGCTCGGTCTCGGCCTCGTCCGGCGTGATCTCGGCGGCGGTCAGGATGACGCCGAGAAACAGCCAGTTGCCGTGGGTGCGGCTCAGCAGATTGGTGTGCTTGCCCTGCCAGCCCAGACCGGCGCGCTGGGCCAGGGGCTTTTCCATCAGGGGGGCGGTGTCGACGAAGACCTTGACCTCTTGCCCCAGACCTAATTGGGAAAGACGGGCCGCCATCTGACCGGCCAGGATCTTCAGCCGGCCCTTGATCACCTCGTGATAGTCGTCGCCGCGCGCATAGACGGAAATATAGCCCGCTGATTTGTCGGCCAACTCGGGCAGGGGATCGGCCTCGGGGCCGTAGTTCATGCCCAGGACGATGGCCGTCTTCGCCCCGTCCCACATGGCGGTCGGGTGGGCGCGGCGCTCCAGCGTCGTCTCCATCCAACCCATGTCGCCGTGGCGCCCGGCCTCGACGAAGTGGGCCAGCTTCTCGCCCGCGCTCCACGGCTCGCTGGCCGAGGCGAAGCGGCACACGCCGAAGCCCAGTTCGGCGGCGCGCTGTCGGATGAAGATGCGGGGATCGGCCGCCATGACGGGGCCTTTGCCCCTGTTAGCCTCAGAAGTCGAGGTCGGCGTACCAGGTCGCCGGATGCACGCCGGGGAAACGGTCGGTCAGCAGGGGCCGGAAACAGGGCCGCGACTTGAGCTTGGAATACCAGGTCTTCAGCGCCGGATAGGACGCCCAGGTGATCTCGCCGAAATAGTCGAGTACCGACAGGTGTCCCGCCGCGATCAGATCGGCCTGGCTGAGCCGACGCCCGGCCAGCCATTCACGCCCGGCGGCCAGGGCCTCGAACATGGCCAGATGGGTGCGCAGCGCATCGCGGCCTTCGCGCAGCATCCGCGCCTCGGGCGGGCCCAGGCGCAGCAGGGGCTTTTCCATCCGCTCGTGCAGCAGGACGGCGTCGACCTCGTCGATGAAGCGACGGTTGAACCAGGATGTCAGGCGCCGCGCCTCGGCCCGTTCGGCGATGTCGGCGGGCATCAGGACGTCGCCCTTGGAGCGATCCTCGATCCAGCCGAGGATGGCGTCGATCTCGCACAGGGTCAGGGTCTTGCCCTTTTCCGTCACGGTCAGGACCGGCGGCATCCCCGAGGGATTGAGGTCGATGACGGGGCAGTCGTCCTCCCACGGCTTGACCAATTCCTCGCCAAACTCGACGCGCGCTTCGCCCAGGGCCAGTCGCGCCGTGCGCGAGCCGGGGTGAAAGGCGAAATGATAGAGGACGGCGGGGGCGGACATTGCTCGATCCATAGGCCCCGCGCGTTAAGACCGCGTTTACCGCGACGGACGGTCGCGGCTCAGGACCAGGGGCCGGACTGGATCGTCAGAGGCTCGACGGCTTCCTCCGGGCGGGCGGCGTGGACCTCGGCCCGACCGCGCGGGTCGGCGTGGATCAGGATGTCGGCGTGGGGAAAGGCGGCCTGGATGCGCTGCTCGGCCTCGACGACAATGGCGTGGGCGGCCTCCAGAGTCAGGGTCGGGTCCAGATCGACGTGCATCTGCACCATCAGCACCTGCCCGGCCATCCGAGTGCGCAGCTGGTGCAGGCCCGAGATGCGCGGATCGGCCAGGACGGCGGCGGTGATGGCCACGCGCGCCTCTTCCGGCCCGGCGTGGTCCAGCAGGTGATCGGCGGACTCGCGCAGCAGGGTGATCGCGCCCCAGAACAGCCAGACCGCCACGACCAGACCCGCCGCCGCGTCCAGCCCCGGCGCGCCGAGGTAGGCGCCCGAGATCACGCCGATCAGCACCACCACATTGGCCGCCAGATCGGCGGCGTAGTGGGCGCGGTCGCCGGCCACGGCCAGAGACGCGGTCTTCTTCAGCGCCTGGGTCTGCATCCACACCAGCCACAGGGTGACGGCGATTGAGGCGACGACCACGCCGACCGCCCAGCCGCCCGCCGCGACGGGGCGAGGGTCGAAGATGCGCTGCACCGCCTCCCAGCCGATGAAGACGGCGGAGGCGAAGATCAGGCCCGCCTGCACCAGACCGGCCAGAGCCTCGGCCTTGCCATGACCATAGCGGTGCTCGGGATCGGCCGGAGCCGCGGCCCAGCGTACGGCGAAGAAGGTCGCCAGAGAGGCGATCAGGTCCAGCGTCGAATCCGCCAGGGTCGCCAGGATCGACACCGATCCCGAGGCGCCGAGCGCAAAGGCCTTCATCACGATCAGGATCGTCGCCGTCCCCACCGACAGGGTGGTGATCCGGCGGGTCGTGGCGTGGGCGTCGTCGAGAGCGGAGGAGGGGGCGGTCATCCCCGCCCTTGTCGCGCAAAACCGCGCATCCGCCAATGGCGGCGTCTTGTCCGGGGCGCTAAGGAAGGACCGTGCCCGGCGCGGACGAACCGCCGCCGGTCGAGACGGAGTTTCCATGGCGGACTGGCTGACGGCGATCCTTCTGGGTCTGGTCGAGGGATTGACCGAATTCATTCCGGTGTCGTCCACCGGCCACCTGCTGCTGCTGGGACATTTCCTCGGCTTCGAGAGCACCGGCAAGACCTTCGAGATCGTCATCCAGCTGGGCGCCCTGCTGGCCATCATCAGCGTCTATTTCAAGCGCCTGTGGACCCTGGCGACGCGCTGGCCCTTCGATCCCGAGGCGCGGCGCTTCCTGATCGGCCTGCTGGTCGCCTTCGCCCCCGCCGTGGTGATCGGCTTCCTGGCCTACGGCTTCATCAAGACGGTGCTGTTCGAGACGCCTCTGGTGGTCTGCGTCGCCCTGATCGTCGGCGGACTGCTGCTGCTGTGGCTGGACCGGCTGAAGAAGATGCCCACCTATCTGGACGCCGACCGCTATCCGTTCCGCGTCTATTTCCTGATCGGCCTGTTCCAGTGCCTGGCCATGGTTCCGGGCGTGTCGCGTTCGGGCGCCACCATCGCCGGCGGTCTGTTGCTGGGCACGGACAAGCGCTCGGCGGCGGAGTTCAGCTTCTTCCTGGCCCTGCCGACCATGGGGGCGGCGGTCTTCTACGACCTGTTCAAGAACCGCGACGTGCTGGACTTCAGCGACTTCGGCCTGATCGCGGTGGGCTTTATCGCCGCCTTCCTGACCGCTTTGGTGGTGGTGCGCTTCCTGCTCGACTTCGTCTCCAGGCGCGGCTTCGGCCCCTTCGCCTGGTGGCGGATCGTGGTCGGCCTGGCCGGCATCATCGGTCTGGCGGTGACCGGCGCCCTCTAGGGCGCGGGGCCAGCAGGCAAAGAAAAGCCCCTCGGGACGCGGTCCCGAGGGGCTTTTTCGTAAGCCGTCCGATCAGGCGTTGGTGGGGTTCTCGGCGTACTGGCCGCCGACGCGATAGCGCCACAGATAGGAGGGAGCGATGGCTTCCAGACCCGTGGGCTCGATCCCCAGTTCAGCCAGGCCCGCAGCCCCCGGCGACACGACATTGTCGCCTTGCAGCAGCAGCACCTGATCCTTGGTCAGGGCCGGGGTCAGGCCGATGGCGGCCGGAATCTGGGCCAGCGACCCGATCATGCGGGCCACGGCGAAGGGCAGGGGGATCAGGAAGGGCGTGCGCTTGGTCTCGCGCACGATGAACTTCAGAATGTCCTCGAAGGTCCAGACCGAGGGTCCGCCCAGTTCGAAGGTTTTGCCCTCGGCCTGCGGGGCCTCGACGGCGCGGGCGATGGCCTCGGCCACGTCGCCGACATAGACGGGCTGGAACTTGGTCACGCCGCCGCCGATCAGCGGCAGGGCGGGCGAGAAGGTCGCCATGGCGGCGAACTTGTTCAGGAAGTTGTCGCCGGCCCCGAAGACGACCGAGGGGCGGATGATCACGGCGCCGGGGAAGGCGTCGCGCACGGCGATCTCGGCCTGGCCCTTGGTGCGGGCGTAGGCGGCCTTGCCGTTCACGTCGGCGCCCAGGGCCGACATGTGCACCAGACGCTTGACGCCCGCCGCCTTGGCGGCCTGTGCGACATTGATCGCGCCCTCGACGTGCGAGGTCTCGAACTTGCGGCCCGCGCCTTCAAACAGGATGCCGACCAGATTGATGGCGGCGTCGGCGCCCTTCAGGGCGGCGGCTACGTCGGCGGGCTTGGTGATGTCGCACAGCACAGGCTGGATCTGGCCGACGTCGCCCAGCGGACGCAGGTCATAGGCCAGGGCGGGCTTGCGCACCGCCACCCGCACGCGCCAGCCGCGCTTGGCCAGCGCCCGCACCACCTGGGCTCCAATGAAGCCGGAGCCTCCGAAGACGGTGATCAGACCAGGACCGAAGTCAGCCATCATAAGCTCCACGCCAGAACACCGGCCGCACGCGCGTCCGGAGGAGAATTCAATGGGCGCGGCTTAGCCGATGCGCCGCCTCGCCGCAACGCGGGGCTAGTCCGCGCGGAACACGACCGCGCCATCGACGATGGTCAGCACAGCCCGCCCTTTGGGGATTTCGGCCGCCGGCACGGTCATCAGGTCGATGTTGAAGGCGGTGAAGTCCGCCCGCTTGCCGACCTCGATGGTGCCCAGCTCATCCTCGCGGAAGCTGGCGTAGGCGGGCCACAGGGTGAACATCTTCAGCGCCGTGACCCGGTCCACGGCCTCGTTCGGGCGCCAGTCCGGCCCCTGGAAGCCGTTGAGGTCGCGGCGCGCCACGGCGGCGTAGAACTCGATCAGGGGATCGCCCCGCTCGACCGGCGCGTCCGAGCCGCCGACCACGATCACGCCCCGGTCCACCAGGGTGTGCCAGGCATAGGCCCCGTCCAGCCGCGCGTCGCCCAGGCGGTCGGCGGCGAAATGCAGGTCGCCGATGGCGTGGCTAGGCTGCATCGAGGCGATGATCGGCAGGTCGTTGAAGTAGGGATAGTCGGCGGGCCGGATGATCTGGGCGTGCTCGATGCGCCAGCGCGGATCGGCCAGCTTCCACTCGGCGCGGGGGACCTCGCGCATGGCCTGTTCGTACCAGACGGCGACCTCGTGGTTGCCCCGGTCGCCGATGGCGTGTGTGGCCAACTGGATGCCCGAGCGCAGGGCTTCTTCATACAGAGGGACCATCTCGGCGCCCGAGGTCTGCATCAGGCCGGTGGTCCCCGGCTGATCGGCATAGGGCTCGAACAGGGCCGCGCCGCGCGAGCCCAGCGCCCCGTCAGCATAGAACTTGACCGCCCGCGTCACGATCCGGCCGTCGCCCGCCTCGCGCGGACCCGAGGCGTAGAGCGCCCGCGCCCCATCGGGGGTGACGCTGTTATAGACCCTCAAGGGCGCCTCGCCGTCGCGCGCCATCGCCTCCATCAGGGGCACGTCCTTCCACGGCGCGCTCATGAAGTGGACGCCGGTCCAGCCATAGCGGGCATAGACGCCGAACCCGGCGCGATAGGCCGCGCGGGTGGCGGCTTCGTCGGCTTGCGGCATCAGCTTGGACACCAGCTGTTCGGCGGCGTCCACCAGCAGGCCGGTGGGGCGGCCCTCGGCGTCCTTCAGGATCTCGCCGCCCGAGGGGGCTTTCGTCGTCGCATCAACCCCGGCGGCGGTCAGGGCCGCGCTGGAGGCTGCGACCGCGTGGCCGTCGGCCCGGCTCAGCAGCACCAGCCGGCCCGGCGCGGCGGTGTCCAGATCGGCGGCGGTCAGGAAGCGTTTCTCGGGCCAATGGGTCTCGATCCAGCCGCGCCCGACGATGACGCCCTCCGGGTGGGTCTTGGCCCAGTCGCTGAGCCGCTGCATGGCCTCGATCACCGAGGCCGAGCCTTCCAGGTTCAGCGTCATCTCGCGCCAGCCGATGCCGTCCAGATGGGCGTGGCCGTCGGTGAAGCGGGGGAACAGGGTGGCCCCCTTCAGGTTCACCACCTCCAGCCCTTCGGCCGAGGGGGCCCCGGCGGCGGCGCCGACATAGGCGATGCGTCCGTCCCGCACGGCCACCATCTCGGCGGTGGGCGCCGCCTCGACGCCGGTGTGGATGGTCCCGCCCCGGATCAGCAGGTTTTGAGCCAAGGCGGCGGGGGCGGCGGCCAACATCAGGGCGGCGGCCAGCGGCAGGGTCGTCTTCACGGTTCGGAACATCAGCGCCTCCAGGTCGAACGCAGGGGAGCCGCAGCCGCGCTTGGCGTCAAGCGATCCAGCGCGCATCATCGCCGGATGAAGCTGTTCACCATCGGCTATGAAGGCTCCACCCAGGCCGAGGTCATCGGGCGGCTGAAGACGGCTGGGGTCGAGGTTCTGGTGGATGTGCGGGCGGTGGCGGCCTCGCGTCGGGCCGGTTTTTCCAAGACTCTGCTGGGCCAGAGTTTGAAGGCAGAAGGCGTCGACTATCTTCATCTGCGGGCGCTCGGCACGCCGAAGGCCGGGCGCGACGCGGCGAGGAAGGGCGACGTGGCGACCATGCACGCCATCTTCAACGCCCATATGCAGGAGCCGGACGCCGAGGCCGCCTTCCAGCAGTTGCGCCATGTCGCGGGCGAGAAACGCGTCGCTCTGCTGTGTTTCGAGGCCGAGGCCTGCGGCTGCCACCGCGCCGTCCTCGCTGACCGACTGGCCCGCGAGGACGGGGCTGAGGTGGTGGATCTGTAAAAATCCTCCCCTGCGCAGCGGGGGAGCGGGACCATGCGAAGCATGGTGGAGGGGGCGAGATCTTGGCCCCACATCTTGGAATTTCGGCCCTCCGACCGCGGCGATCCAGGGGCTGAGGGCGACAGCTGTGGCCGCCCCCTCCACCGCTGCGCGGTCCCCCTCCCCCGCACGCGGGGGAGGATCGCCATTCTCGTGGCGTTACGGACGGCCCACCAACTGATCCACCGAGCCCGAGGTCACCGGGTGATAGAGCGGCCGCGCCTTGGCGTAGATGCGCGTGGCGATGGGGCGGCCCCAGTCGCCTTCGCCCCACAGGGTCTGGAACAGGGGCAGGACGAACTTGCGACGCCCCTGACTGGTCAGGAAGCGGTCGGCGGTGGCGACAGCCGGTTCATAACGGTGGGCCAGGGCGATCTGCAGCCAGGCGAAGGTCAGCTCGGCGTTGCCTTCTTCAGCCAGGTTCAGGGTCTTTTCCAGATCGGCCAGCTGCGCCGTGGTCAGCCAGTCGGCGCCGGCCTTCAGCCCTTCGGGACGCCAGGCCAGGAAGCGCTGACGCTGCTGCGTGTTCCAGTTCTTCCAGTCGATGGCCGAGGCCGGGCCCTTGTCGGCGAAGACCGCCTTGGCCTGGGCGTCCACGGCCTCGAAGGCGTGGGAGACCGGCGGGACCCAGTTCGACGGCATGCCGGGCTGGTAGATCCAGGTCTCCAGTTGCAGTTGGGCCTCCAGCGCCGCGTCGCCCTTGATCAGGTGCTCGCGGATGTCGGCCAGGAAGCCGACGTCGGTCATGGGCTGGAAGGCGTGGCGGTCGAAATAGCCGCGCAGCCAGGCGTCAAACGTCGCGCGCCCGACGATGCGCTCGATGGTGCGCAGCATGGCCGCGCCCTTCTCATAGGGGACGCCCGACAGGCCGTCGTCGGGGTCGCGTCCGGTCAGGTCGATGTGCAGTTTCGTATCGTCCGGCGCGGTGGTGGCCAGTTCCGCCGACAGCTCGCCCCAGCCCAGGACCTGCTCCTGCATGGCGCGCTCGCGGCCGTAGAGGGCCTCCATGATCCGGTTCTCGAAATAGACCGTGGTGCCTTCGTTCAGCCAGATGTCCGACCAGGTGGCGTTGGTCACCAGATTGCCCGACCAGCTATGCGCCAGCTCGTGCGCCACCAGCGAGACCAGCGACTGATCCCCGGCGATGATGGTCGGGGTGGCGAAGGTCAGGCGCGGGTTCTCCATCCCGCCGAAGGGGAAGCTGGGCGGCAGGACCAGCAGGTCGTAGCGGCCCCAGCGATAGGGGCCGTACAGGGCCTCGGCGGCGTCCACCATGCGCGGGGTCGATTGCAGCTCGGCGCGGGCGGCCTCCAGTCGGCTCGGCTCGGTCCAGACGCCGGTGCGGCCGTCGAACGAGGCGAAGGCGATGTCGCCGATGGCGATGGCCATCAGATAGGGCGGGATCGGCCGATCCATGTCGAAGCGCCAGGCCTTCTGACCGGCGGCGGCAGCTTCGCCTTGCGGCGTCAGGTGCTCGGCGGACATGACCACGGTCAGGTCGGCGGGGGCCGTGATGCGGGCCGAATAGGTCTGGCGGATGCCGGGGCTGTCCTGGGTCGGGACCCAGGTGCGGGTCAGGATGGCCTGCCCCTGGCTGAACAGATAGGGCTTCTGACCGCCCGCCGTCTGCTGCGGGGTCAGCCATTGCAGGGCCGCGGCGTCCGGGCGGGTGGCGTAGTCGACGACGATCTTCTGCGTCTCATCGCCGACAAAGGCGGGCAGGCGGACCGTCAGGGCCTGACCCTTGATGGCGTCCACGGCGCCCAGCTCATGGCGCAGAGGGCGCCCCTGCGCGTCGCGCACGCCGCGGATGTCCAAATTCTTGGTGTCCAGCACCACCTCGGTCGCGCCGACGCGGCCGGTGACGTCCAGCGTGGCCGAGCCCGACAGGGTCTTGGCCGCGAAGTCGGCGGTCAGGTCCAGCGCCACGTGGCCGACCCGCGCTTCGGCTGGGCGGGCGTTGGAGTGGATGTCGTCAGCATAGGCCAAGACCGGCTTTGCGGGCGCGGCGGGGACGAGAGGCGTCATCGGCACGCTTTCGGTCGCGGTGGCGCAGGCGCCAAGGGAAGAGGCCAGGGCGGCGGCGAGGGCCAGGGCGGAAACCCGCCCAACCAGCTTCAGGGTCATCGAACGCTCCGTATTCAGATGCGTGCGAAAAGGCTCCCTCGCGCCGTAAAGATCAAGCCTCGGTTCAGCTTGCCGTCACAGGACGGAGGTGATGCGCCTTGAACAGCCGCCCCTTCTCGGCGGTCAGCACCAGCAGCAGGGCGACGACGCCCAGGACCGCGAAGCCCACCGTCATCGGCACGGTGGAGCCGTCGAACTGCTGGCCGATCCAGAAGCCCAGCAGGGCCCCGCCTATGGTCGAGATGAAGCCCTGGGCCGAGGCCGCCGTGCCGGCGATATGGCCCATCGGCTCCATGGCCATCGAGCCGAAATTACCGGCGATGAAGCCGAAGCAGAACATCTTGCAGGCCTGCAGGACGGCGAACATCCACAGGCTGTCGTGGCCCATCCAGGCGATGACGGCGTGCAGCAGGCTAAAGCCGATGAAGCCGAACAGGGCCGTATGGGCGATCAGGCGCGTGCCCAGCCTTTCCACCAGGCGCGAGTTCAACACCGAGGCCAGGGCGATGCCGCCGGCCACCAGGGCGAAGACGGTGGTGAACAGGCCGGGCGACTTGAACACGTCGAAGAAGATCTGCTGCGACGAGTTGATGAAGGCGAACAGGGCGCCGCTGATGGCGGTCATGGCCAGGGTGTAGCCCATGCCCAGACGGCTGGTCAGGGCCTGGCCAAAGGCCCCGGCGATGCGCTTCACATTGATCGGCATCCGGTCTTCGGGGTGCAGGGTCTCGGGCAGGCGCAGGGCCGCCCAGATCAGGAAGGACCCGCCGAACAGGGCGAAGAAGCCGAAGATCCAGCGCCAGGGCGCCACCAGCATGATCAACTGGCCGACCGTCGGGGCCAGGATGGGCACGCCCAGGAAGACCAGGAAGCTCAGCGACATGACCCGCGCCATGGTCCGGCCCGAATAGCGGTCGCGCACGATGGACACGGCCAGCACCCGCGTCGCCGCCGAGCCCAGACCCATGCCGATGCGCGACAGGATCAGCAGCTCGAACGAGGCGGCGAAGGCGGCCAGAATGCTGAACAGGACATAGAGGCCGATGCCGACGAACAGCACCGGACGACGGCCATAGCGATCCGACAGCGGGCCGTAGAACAGCTGCGCCCCGCCGAAGCCGAGCAGATAGGCGGTGATGACCCACTGGCGCGTGTTCTCGTTGGCGACGCCCAGGTCTTCGCCGATGTGCGGCAGGGCCGGCAGCATGGCGTCGATGGCCAAGGCGTTCATCGCCATCATGATGGCGATCAGGCAGACGAATTCGGCGAACCCCGGCCCCTTGGGCGCGGCGGCCCCCGGACTTGAGGGAGAGGTGGTCGGGGCGCTGGTCATCGGGACCAATTGCGGGCTGCGACAGGCTGACGCAACCCTGAAGCTGCATCAATTTTGCGTTGCACCATGATGTCAGCGCGTCTTTTCACCGCTCGCGCTGACATCGATTCGCGCCGTCACCGACATGCCGGGGGCCAGCCGCGCGGCGGCTTCCTGACCGGGATCGATGGAGATGCGAACCGGCACGCGCTGGGCCACCTTGGTGAAGTTGCCGGTGGCGTTGTCGGGGCGGATGACGCTGAACTCGGACCCGGTGGCGGGCGAGATGCGCTCGACCCGCCCCTTCAGCGTCTGGCCGCCCAGGACGTCGACCGAGATCTCGACCGGCTGGCCGACGCGGATGTCGCGCATCTGCGTCTCCTTCATATTGGCCGTTACCCAGACCGCATCCGGCACCAGGGCCATCAGTTGCGTGCCGACCGAGACCTGCTGGCCGACGCGGACGGAAACCTCGCCCAGACGACCAGCGCGCGGGGCGGTGATGCGGGTGTTTTCCAGGTCGATCTGGGCCAGACGCACCTGGGCCTGGGCGTTCTCGACGGCGGCCTCCAGCGAGCCGCGCCCGACGACCGCAGAGGTGACGCCGGTCTGGGCCACGCCCTCGGCGGCGCGGGCGGCGGCCAACTGGGCCTCGGCGGCGCGCAGGGCGTTCTGGGCTGTGTCCACCTGGGCCTGGGCCACCCATCCGCCGGCGAACAGGGTGCGGACGCGTTGGGCGTCGGCGCGGGCCTTGGTCACGGCGGATTCGGCGGCGGCGATAGACGCGCGGGTCTGGGCCACGGAACCCCGAGCCGAGGCCTGGCTCTGGGCCGAGTTGGCCAGGGCGGCTTCCGCTGAATGCAGCGACGCCTTCGCCTGCTCCAGCTTCTGGCGATAGATACGGTCGTCGATGGTCGCCAGCAACTGGCCCTGCTTCACCATCTGGAAGTCCTGCACCTCGACCGAGGTGACATAGCCGCTGACCTGCGGGCTGATGACCGTCACCTGGCCGCGCACATAGGCGTTGTCGGTGGTCTGCGGCCCGCCGTCGAACGGCGGCAGACGCCAGGCGTGCAGGATCAGGCCCACGCCGACCAGGGCGATCAGCACCATCACCACGCTCCACATCACGCGGCGGTCGTTGGACGGCGGCGGCGCGGCGGGGGCCGGGGCGGGAGGAGGAGGAGCGGCGGGCGCAGGGGCGGGAGCGGGTGTGGCGTCGGTCATGGTCGGGTCCGGGTCATTCGACAGCGGCGGCGGCGGCGGCTTGCGCCGCCTCGCGGTGGGCGGCGCGGCGCGCCTCGATACGGGGGCGGAAATGGTTGGCGGCGACCCAGAGCGCGCCCACGGCGGCGGCGCCCGAGATCAGCAGGAAAACGTCGTTGTAGGCCAGGACCTGGGCCTGCTGGCTGACCTGCTGTTGCAGCAGTTTCAGCGCCGCGCCCTGTCTCTGGGCCGCGTCGCCGATGACGTGGGCATAGGCCCCGCCCAGTTGCTGCAGCCGCAGCACCACCTCTGGATCGCCCAGGTCGATGTGCTCGGCCAGCTGGTTGGAGTGATATTTCTCGCGGATCGTCTGAACCGTGCCGACCAGGGCCGAGCCCATCAGGCCGCCGATGTTCTGGCCGATGGAGAAGACGACGATGAAGCTGATCAGGTTCTTGCCCCCGCCCTGCAAGACCTTGCCGAAACCGATGATCATGGTGGGGCCGATGAAGAAGGCGGCAGCGAAGGCCAACAGGGCCTGACTGAAATAGAGGTCCACCGGTCGCGTCAGCACTGTCGCGTGGCTGTCCATGAAGGCGCCGACGGCGATCAGGGCGAGGGCGATGGAGATGGGCTTCCACAGCTTCATCGGGTTCAGGGTCAGGGCGCTGGTCAGGGTCCCCGCCGCTGTGGCCAGCAGCATGACCCAGAACAGGCCGTGCATCTGGTCGATGCCCAGACCCATCTGTTGCAGGAAGCCGACCGCGCCGGTCGTCTGTTCCGACAGGACGATCCGCACCAGCAGGATGGCGAGCAGCAGCCGCACGATATCCCCGCCCGCCAGCCATTTCAGGTCGATCAGCGGATTGGCGCGGTTGTATTCGATGACGACAGCGGCGGTCAGCAGGACCAGGGCGCCGACCAGGGCCCAGCCGATCCAGGCCGCCTCGGTCCACCAGACGATGCGCCCCAGTCCCAGCACGGCGGTCAGCAGGGCCACCCCCGGCGCGAACAGGGCGAAGGTGACGAAGTCCAGCTTCTCAAAAGTCTTGACCCGCTGCGACGGCGGCATCTTCAGGGCGAAGACGGCGGGCAGGGCGATCAGCACCAGCCCCAGGTCGAACATATAGACGGCCCGCCACAGGTCGTGGTCCAGCAGGGGGCCGATCCCTAGCCGCGCCAAGGGAATAGCCAGGCTGGACAGGCCGACGCCGATGATGATTCCCTTCAGCCGGTGCTGCGCCGGAAAGGCCTGGATGATGTAAAGGATGCCCAGGGTCGACATCCCCGCCGCGGCCATCCCGGCGATGCCGCGCACCACCAGGGTCGAGCCGAAGTCCTCGAGGAACAGGTGCGCCGCCGCCGTCGCCAGGAAGACGACCAGGATGATCTCGGTGAACAGCCGCAGGCCGTACTGCATCCTGAACTTGACCAGCAGCAGGTTCATGCAGGCGTTGGTCATGACGAAGATGACCGGCAGCCAGGTCGCCTCGGCGATGGTCACGCCCAGGTCGCCCGCCAGCTGCGGAATATTGGCCGTCACCGCCGCATTGCCCAGACTGCCGGTCAGAGCCACCAGAATCCCCACGGCGGCATAGGCCCAGCGCATCGGCGTCGAATGGTCGGGGGTGGCGGGCGAGCCGGGCAGGGCCGGCCGCTCGTGCGGCTTCAGCGTCGCCAGATACTCGTCCCAGGGCAGGTTCCAGTCGCGGCGGCTCATGCGGGGCGCCCCTGCGGACTTGTTCCCTGGCCGGCTTGCGGCCACTCAGCTTCACCGGCTTGCGGCCGGACCGCGTCCAGCACCAACGCCAGCGCCCGGCGGCTCAGGGCGTCGCGGTCGTCGGCCGGGGCGGTGCGCGAGGGCGCGCCCAGCATCAGGGCGAGGACCCGGATGTCCTCGACGGTCAGATCGGGCCGCACTCGCCCCGCCGCCTGCGACACCGCCAGGGCCTCGGCGCCCGCCTGCTTCAGACCCGCGCGGATCGGGGCCAGGGCCTCGTCCCTCAGGTCGCGGATGGCGCTGGACAGGCCCGCGCTCTGGATCATCAGCTCGACCATCTGGGCCAGGAACCACAGGAAGACCTCGGGGTGGTCCAGCCGTTCGTGCGTGCGCCGGCCCAGGTCGTCGATCTGGCCGACAAACACCGCCAGGGCCAGCTCGGAGCGGTCGGCGAAATTGCGATACAGCGTCGCCCGCCCAACCCCCGCCCGCTCGGCGATCAGGTGCAGCGGCGTGTCCAGCCCGTCATACGCAAAAGCCTCGGCGGCCGCTTTCAGCAGCGCCTCGCGTCGTTCGGCGGCGTCTTTTCTAAGGGGACGAGTCATGGAGAACGCCAAGTGGACACTTGTGTCCGCTTAATCAAGGGGAGGCCGCAGATTCCTTTGTTCACCGTCGCAACGCGTCAGAATGGCCGAGGCTGCGTTCGCGACGACGCCGACCTCGCGAGGCCCTGGCTGGAAGGTGATTTTGGCCTTGGGATGAAAAACCCCCGCCCGTGAGGGCGACGGGCTCCGCGGTCCTCGGGCCTGGCGCGACGCCGATGTCCCGGCGTTCGCGCCTGAAGAGACCCGGAAAAGCAAAAGCCCCGCCTTTCGACGGGGCTTTCGAGCCAAGCACAGATGGTGCGGGTGGCCGGGGTCGAACCGGCACTCCTTTCGGAACAGGATTTTGAATCCAGCGCGTCTACCAATTCCACCACACCCGCACAGGTCTGGGAGGCGCGCAATCTAGCGGCGGAATTCGCCGGGTCAATCGCTGACTGCGCGACTGACGGCGACGGCGACCTATTCGCTTCGGCTGCTGCGAATTCTGCCGCCCGATGTCGGTTCCCCCATTTTGAAATTGGTCCGATAGACGATGCGGGTCAGCGGCACGGCGCCGCCGTCGCGGTTCTCCAGGCGACCGGATCGCGTGGCCTTGAGCGCGGCGTCGCCAAACCCGCCGTTGGCAGGGAACTCGGTTTCCACGACGCAGTCCGACAGTCGTCCATCCGGGCGGGCCAGGCAGGTCACGACGGCGAAGCCCGCGGTATAGGTACGGCCCTCAGGATAGCTGGTCTCTGGCATGCGTCGCCATTTGATGTTGGCCGGCAGGCCGTCGTCCTCCAGGCCCTCGAATTCGAGGTCGCGGGGATCGACCAGGGGGTGGCCGCAGGCGCCCAGGGCCTGATCGATCGCGGCGTTGGAGGGCGGCAAGTCGACGACATAGCGCAGGTTGCGACCGCCGGCGCCGGCGCCGGCGACGACGATCTGCATCCTTCCGCCCTTGCGCATGCTGCGGGCGAGCGACGAGGGCCGTTCGGCGAAGACGACGCTGCGGTTGTCGCCCATCATGAAGCCCTGTTCGGAGACGGTGTCGTCGCCGAAGCCGATGCCGAGCATGCGCCGCGCGCTCATCAGATCGCGCGCGGCAGGGGCCTCGGGCAGGCCGCCGATCAGGACCTGGAACGTGGCGCCCTGGCACCGCGCGCCCAGCACCAGGCCGTTGTCGAATTCGGTATGGGCGGTCGTCAGCCTTTCTTCCGGCTTGAGCGTCAGGTCCCAGTCAGCGGGTACATCGCGAGCCTGAGCCTGAGCCTGAGCCTGAGCCGCGGCCGGCTGGGCGACGACCAGGGCCACGCTGATGCTGATCAGCGCGCTCATGGTTTGCGACGACATATGAAGCTCCCCCTTCCGAACGCCGTCAGCCTAGCCCGGCGAACGGCGCTCGAAAAGCGGAGATCAGGCGGGCGCGACCGTCTGTTCGATGGCGCCGAAGATGGTGTGGCGCCCGTCGTCCAGCATCTCGATGCGGACGGTGTCGCCGTGCTTGAGGAAGGGGGTCTTGGCTTCGCCGGTCAGGATGGTCTCGACGGTGCGGACCTCGGCGATGCAGGAATAGCCCAGACCGCCCTCGGCCACCGGCTTGCCCGGGCCGCCGTCGGCGTCCTTGTTCGACACGGTGCCGGAGCCGATGATGGAGCCGGCGATCAGGGCGCGGGTCTTGGCCAGATGGGCGATCAGCACGCCGAAGTCGAAGGTCATGTCCACGCCCGCGTCGGCCTTGCCGAACTCGGCGCCGTTCAACTGGACCAGAAGCTCGCCCGACAGCTTGCCGTCCTTCCAGCGATCACCGAGTTCATCAGGGGTGACGAAGACCGGCGACAGGGCGCTGGCCGGCTTGGACTGGACGAAGCCGAAGCCCTTGGCCAGTTCGCCGGGGATCAGGTTGCGCAAGGACACGTCGTTGACCAGGCCGACCAGACGGATCGAGGCCAGGGCCTCGTCGCGCGTTGCGCCCAGCGGCACGTCGCCGGTCACGACCACGATCTCGGCCTCCAGGTCGCAGCCCCAGGCCTCGTCCTTCAGCGGGATGGCGTCGCGCGGACCCATGAACTGATCGGAGCCGCCCTGATACATCAGCGGGTCGGTCCAGAAGGTCGCCGGCATCTCGGCCCCGCGCGCTTTGCGCACCAGTTCGACGTGGTTCACATAGGCCGAGCCGTCGGCCCACTGATAGGCGCGGGGCAGGGGGGCGGCCGCGTCGCGCTCGTGGAAGCGGCCGCGCGGCACGGCTTCATGCTCCAGGCTCTCGGCCAGGGCCCGCAGCAGCGGCTCACAACGGTCCCAGTCATCCAGCGCCGCCTGCAGCGTCGGCGCGATCAGGAAGGCATCCGTGAACCAGTTCAGGTCCTTGGAGACGACGACGAGGCGGCCGTCACGGCCGTGCTTGAGCGAGGCGAGTTTCATAGGGCGAAGCTAGTCCGAGGCGGGACGGTTGGGAAGCGGTCTCGACGGTCGTAAAGCCGCCGTTCGATCAACTATTCGGGGGCGAGATCACGGCGCGGGCCTCGGCCCCGGTGCGCAAGGCCGGATCGCGCACCTCGACCTCGACGGCGATGGCGCCGGCTGGCTCGTGCGACCACAGATAGCGGCGCTCGATCTCGACCGCGCGGCCGGACAGGGCCACCCCCTCATAGACGTCGCCCCAGGGGGTGATGGCCTTCATCTCGACCCACAGCAGGCCGCAGGCGGCGTCCAGTTCCTCGATGGCCATCTCTGACAGTTCGTCGGCGTGCGGGGCGGGGCGATTCGGGGTCACAGCCATCGGCGGACCTTTCCTTGATAGGCCTGGTATTCGGCGCCGAACTTGGCGCTCAGATAGCGCTCTTCACGCTGAATGACGAAGCGGTCCACGACCATCAGGCAGGGGACCAGAAGGGCCAGGGCGACAGGGCTGTCCATGGCCATGGCGAACCCGGCGTAGGTGACGGCGAAACCGACATAGATCGGGTTGCGGCTGAACTTGTAGAGGCCCCCGGTGGCCAAGGCCGTGGTCGGCTTCCACGGCTCGGGCGGGGTGCCCAGACGGCGGAAGGTCCCCGCCGCGATCCCGTCCAGCAGCAGGCCGGCGATCACCAGGACGAAGGCCAGGCCGCGCCTCAGACTGACGTCGAGCCCCAGCGACGGCTCGCTGACCAGCTGGCCGACGCCGTATCCCGCCAGCAGGAAGCCGAGATAGATCAGCGGCGGCGGGGCGATGACGCCGGGATGGTCGCGTGTCGTCATATCGTCTGCCCTGTCGGCGCGGTGAAGTCGGAGGTCGGGGCGTCGCCGGTGTTGATCACCTCCGAGGGTTCGAAGATCATCACCTCGGCCTCCTCGTCGGCGGCGGTGCGGTGTTCGACCCCGCGCGGCACGACGATGAACTGGCCGGGCTCCAGGTTCTCGATGCGGTCGCGGAACTCGACCCGGAACCGGCCCTTCCAGACCAGAAACATCTCTTCGGCGTCGGCGTGGCTGTGCCAGGGGAAGATCCCCTGCACCTTGACCAGCCGCACGTCCTGACCGTTCAGCCGGGCGGCGACGCGCGGCCGCCAGTGGTCGGAAAAGCCGCCGAACTTCTGCGCCAGATCGACGACCTGTCCGGTCATCGCGAGGCGTCTTCGTCGGCGTAGATGGCGACGCGCGACGTGCGGTCCGAACCGGCCTCGCCGCGATACATGCCCGAGGTGTTCATCGAGAAGGCGACCGCGCCGTCCTGGCCCATGACGATGACGCCGCCGCTGCCGCCGATGGCCCCGACCTCTGCGATCTCGGCGTCGGCGGCGGGCTGTACCGCCATCCCCACGGCCGTGCGATGGCAGATGTCGCGCGCCACGGTGGCGCGGATGAAATACTCGCCCGATCCGGTGGCCGAGACGGCGCAGCCGTCGGCGTTGGAGGCGTAGGTGCCGGCGCCGATCACCGGCACGTCGCCGACCCGGCCCCACTGCTTGGCGGTCATGCCGCCGGTCGAGGTGGCGGCGGCCAGACGCCCCTGGCTGTCCAGAGCCACGGCGCCGACCGTGCCGAACTTGCGCTCGTCCAGCGGGGCTTCGTTGAGCGAGGCCAGAGGCACGGGTTTGCCCAGGGTCGAGGGTTCCGGCGGGGCGCCCGCCGGGCGCGGCGGCAGGGGCAGGCCCTTGTCACGCAGGGCCTTCAGCAGGGCCTGCCAGCGGCTTTCGGTGAAGAAGAAGCTCGGCTCGACCTGTTCCAGCCCGACCGAGGCGGCGAAGGTCTCGGCGCCTTCGCCGATCAGCATGACGTGGGGCGAGCGCTCCATCACCGCGCGGGCCGCCGCGATGGGGTGGCGGGTGCGGGTCAGGCCGGCCACGGCCCCGGCGGATACGTCAGCGCCGTTCATCACGGCGGCGTCCAGCTCGTTCTGGCCGGCGGCGGTGAAGACCGCCCCGCGCCCGGCGTTGAACAGGGGGTTGTCTTCCATGGTCTGAACCGCGGCCTGAACCGCATCCAGCGAGGACCCGCCCTGGGCCAGAACCGCCGAACCGGCGTCCAGTGCGGCCTGAAGCCCGGCGCGATAGGCCGCGTCGCGTTCCGGGCTCAGGTTGGCGCGTTCGATCACGCCCGCGCCGCCGTGGATGGCCAGCGACCAGGTCGGGGCCTCTTGGGCAAGGGCCGGCGAGGCCAGCAGGGTCAGGGCGGCTGCGGCGGTCAGGACGGATTTCATCGGCGGTTTCCCCTCAGTTCTTTCCTCCCCACTCTGTGGGGAGGTGGCGCGGTCGCGCAAGCGACCGTGACGGAGGGGGCGGCTCGACGGCGGATGTCAGCGTAGCCCCCTCCACCGCTACGCGGTCCCCCTCCCCACAGAGTGGGGAGGAAAAGGCTAGCGCCGATGGTGCAGTTGCTTCCACACGCGGTAGGCCAGGATGGGGGCGAAGCCGCAGAACAGGGCGGCGAACAGCACCACCCAGAAGCCTCCCCCCAGCCAGTATTCCCCGGCCAGCGCCCCGGCCCCGGCCGCCAGAAGCGGGCCGAGCCAGGGCAGCCAGTGCGGCGGCCGCATCTTCATTCAGGCGTCGACCTTGATGACGCCGCGACGGATCTGGTCCAGCTCGATCGAGTCGAACAGGGCCTGGAAGTTGCCGTTGCCGAAGCCCTCGTTGCCTTTGCGCTGGATGATCTCGAAGAAGATCGGGCCAAAGGTGTCCTGGGTGAAGATCTGCAGCAGCAGGCCTTCCTCGTCGGAACCGTCGATCAGGATGCGGTTCTTGCGCATCCGCTCCACGTCCTCGCCATGGTTGGGCAGGCGCTTGTCGATCAGCTCGAAATAGGTCTCGATCGTGTCCTGGAAGGCCACGCCGCGCGCCTTCATGGCCTCGACCGTCTCGAAGATGTTCTCGGTGGTCAGGGCGATGTGCTGGATGCCCTCGCCGTTGTAGCGACGCAGGAACTCCTCGATCTGCGAGTTGTCGTCCTGGCTCTCGTTCAGCGGGATGCGGATGGCGCGGTCGGGCGCGATCATGGCCTGCGAGAACAGGCCGGTCGCCTTGCCCTTGATGTCGAAATACTTCTGCTCTTCGAAGTTGAAGACCGAGCCGTAGAAGCCCGACCAGGTGCGCATCTCGCCGCGACGCACGTTGTGGGTCAGGTGGTCGAGGATTTCGAGACCCATGGAGTTCTTGCGCTCGGCCTCTTCCCAGCCCTCGATCTCGTCCCAGGCCTCATATAGCGAGCCCTGCTCGCCGTACTGGTCGATGACGTAGAGCAGGCTGCCGCCGATGCCCTGCAGGATGTAGGGATAGTCGTTCCCCAGAGCGCCGCCATGCACCCCCTCGGCGGCGCGGGCGCCGCGTTCCAGCGCGCCCTCATAGGCGGCCTTGGCGTCGGCGACGCGGAAGGCCATGCCGTTGGCCGAGGGGCCATGATCCTTGGCGAAGTCCGCCGCCTGGCCCTTGGGGCTGCGGTTGACCAGCATGGTGATGTCGCCCTGCTTCAGGCGCACGGCGTCCGTGGTCGGGTTCACATGGGTCTGGGTGAAGCCCATCAGCTCCAGACGAGCGATCATGGATTCCGGCTCGGGGCCGGTGAATTCCACGAATTCGAAACCGTCCACGCCCAGCGGGTTTTCCTGGTCGAGTTTGGCGGCGGCGTCCTGCATGACGCGTCTCCTCTCAATATTTTAGTGGCGGCTCCTGCCGCCGATTGGGGCGGAACCTAATGGGCGCCCCCCGTCGGGCGCAAGGCGGGGCTGATCCGAAACAGGACACGTTGCGGTGTCGCAGGCGATTATCGACGGATGCGCGTCCAGTCGCGGCCTGCTAGGAGCCGCAGGCGCAACCGGGACGCCTGAATGCTTCGCAAGCTCTATGACTGGGTCTTCTCTCTGGCCCGCCACCGTCACGCTACCCGGTCGCTGGCCGTGGTCTCCTTCGCGGAAAGCTCCTTCTTCCCCATTCCGCCCGACGTCATGCTGGCGCCCATGGTGCTGGCCCGACCGGATCGCGCCTATTTCTACGCCACGGTCTGCACCGTGGCCTCGGTGTTGGGCGGCCTGCTCGGCTACGCCATCGGCTTCTTCCTGGAGCCGGTGGGCATGTGGATGCTGGCCGTACTGGGAAAGGCCGACACCTTCGAGGCCTCCAAGGCCCTGTTCCAGCAGCACGGGGCCTGGGTCATCCTGATCAAGGGGCTGACGCCGATCCCGTTCAAGCTGATCACCATCGCCTCGGGCATCTTCCAGTTCAATCTGGCTCTGTTCGTCGCCCTGTGCGTGATCACGCGCTGCGCCCGTTTCTTCCTGGTGGCCTTCGTGCTCAAGCGCTGGGGCGAGCCCATGCTGGCCGTGATCGAGAAACGGCTGGCCCTGTTCACCGTGCTTTTCCTCGTCCTGCTGGTCGGCGCCGTCTTTGCGGTCAAGCTTGTCGGACACTGATCGACGCGGGCCTCGGCTGCGTCTAAGAAAGGCGCCATGACGCGCCTGTATCAACGCCTGACCCGCTGGTGGACCGCCTTCGCGCTGGCGGCCTCGCTTGCCATGCTGGGCGCGGCCCACGCCTTCGAGCGGTTCGCCGGCCTGCCGCCGTGCAACCTTTGCCTCAAGCAGCGCGAGGTCTATTGGGCCGCTGTGGCCATCGCCGGGGCCGCCACCTTCTGGGCCGTGTTCAGCCGCGCCAGCCGCGGCACGCCGCGCATCGCCTCCTTCCTGCTGGCCGCCGTCTTCTTCACCGGGGCGATCACAGCGGGCTATCACGCGGGCGGAGAACTGAAGTGGTGGGAACTGCCGGCCACCTGCTCGGCCGCCCCGTCGACCACCATCGACCTCAGCGGCCTCGCCGCCCTGGCCGACGGCACGGCCGAGATGAAGCCCATCGTCGGCTGCGGCGACGTGCCGTGGAGCCTGTTCGGGATTTCGATGGCGGGCTGGAACTTCTTCATCTCCCTGGCGCTGGCGATCTTCAGCCTGCTGGCGGCGAAACGTCCCAAGGACGCACGCGCGCCGAAGGTGTAGAAGGCAGACCATGACCGAGGCATCCGACACCGTCGCCGCCGCCCGCCGCATCCCCCTGCCGCGCCCCGGCGTGGGCCAGACCCGCGCCCGGATGGCCGAAATGCTGCGCGTCGACCACGCGGGCGAGTTCGCCGCCGTCCACATCTACCGCGCCCAGCGCGCCGTGCTGGAAGGCCGCAAGGGCAAGGCCGCCATCGCCGCCGACCTGACCGAGATGGAGGGCCATGAGGCCGTCCACCTGGCCCGCTTCGAGGCCCTGCTGACCGAGAACCGCGTCCGCCCCACGGCCATGATCCCGCTGTGGAAGCTGGCCGCCACGGCGCTCGGCGCCGGCACCGCCCTGATCAGCGAGAAAGCCGCCCACGCCTGCACCGAGGCGGTCGAGAGCGTCATCGAGCAACACTACGCCGACCAGATCGAGGAGGTCCGCGACCGCGACCCCGAACTGGCCGCCGAACTGACCAGGTTCCGCGAAGAGGAACTGGCCCACCACGACCACGCCATCGCCCACGGCAGCCGCGAGGCGCCGGCTTACCGGCTACTCAGCAGCGTCATCAAGGTCGGCTGCAAGGCCGCCATCAAGATCAGCGAACGGATCTAGCGCCCTTCTCCCGCAAGGGGAGAAGGATCAGGCGGCTACATCGAACGCCAGCATCATCGTCCGCTGCAAGGCGAAGTCGTTGTCGTCGGACAGGATGTAGATTCGCGTCCGGTCGCCGCGCCGTTCGGCGGCGATCCCTTCGAAATTATCGGTCGTGCCGGGCAGCTTCAGCTCGACCAGCACCGGGCCCAGGCTCCCGTCCGCCGCCATCCGTCGCACTCGCGCCCTCAGGCCCCCCGGAAAGCCGAAGGACCGTTGCACCACGAACCAGCCGTCCCCCGCCGGATCGCGATCCACGCCGGTGATGCGATAGTCGTGAAATGGGATCGGCGCCTCAGGCGGCGCCGTCAGAACGGCGCAGCCCGCCGCCGAACAGTCCCAGACCCCGCCCGCCTCGCCCGCGACCAGCCAGCCGTCGCCTGAGACGGCCAGCGCCTCCATCCCGTCGTTCTCGGCGAAGGGGACGTCGGGTCGGCGCATGGTCTCGGGTCGCGCCCGCAGCGCGGTCAGCGGGCCGTAGTTCCAGAGGCGGTGCTCGCGCTCGAAGCTGACCAGCAGGTCGCCGTTCGCAGTGAGCGCCAGCCCCTCGGCGTCGCCCTCGGGCTTGCGGCGGATCGGTGCGCCGTCGCCCAAGGTCAGGCGGCGCACCTGAAAACCGTCCAGCCCGATCAATCGGCCGTCCGTGTCGAGCCTCAGCCGCCCGCGCGCCAGATCGCCGACGTCGGACACGGCGATGAAGCCGCCGTCGCCGGTCAGCTTCAGGTCCGACAGGCTGTGCAGCGGCGAGTTGCGGTCGGCCAGAAGAGTCACGCCGCCCGCGAACCGCACGCCCTTCGCCAGCCTGGCGCCGGGCAGGCCCAGCCCCACCGCGCGGGTCGAGACGCTGACCGGGCTCCAGCCGTCCGCCTCGGGCGTCGGCGTCCACGGTTGCGAGGTGACGACCGCGCTGGCGCAGGCCGCCAGCGTCAGCGCCGCCAGCGCCGCGACATAGACCCGGCGGTTCACGCCGCGCGTTTCCCCGCAGACCTCGGCACCGTCTTCGGCTTGGCCTCGAACAGTTCAGCCAGCTTCTCGGTCATGACGCCCGCCAGTTGCTCGACGTCGACGATGGTCACGGCGCGGCGGTACCAGCGGGTCACGTCGTGGCCGATGCCGATGGCGATCAGTTCGACCGGCGACTTGGTCTCGATCTGCTCGATCACCTGCCGCAGGTGCTTGTCCAGATAGAGGGCGGCGTTGGCCGATTGGGTCGAGTCGTCCACCGGCGAGCCGTCGGAAATCACCATCAGGATCTGGCGCGACTCGGTCCGGCCCAGCAACCGCTCGTGCGCCCAGGTCAGGGCCTCGCCGTCGATGTTTTCCTTCAGCAGGCCCTCGCGCATCATCAGGCCCAGGTTCTTCTTGGCCCGGCGCCAGGGCGCGTCGGCGGACTTATAGATGATGTGGCGCAGGTCGTTCAGACGGCCTGGGTTCGCCGGTTTGCCGGCGCTGATCCAGGCCTCGCGCGACTGCCCGCCTTTCCAGGCGCGGGTGGTGAAGCCCAGAATCTCGACCTTGACCCCGCACCGCTCCAGCGTCCGCGCCAGGATGTCGGCGCAGACCGCCGCCACCATGATAGGCCGCCCGCGCATCGAGCCCGAGTTGTCGATCAGCAGGGTCACGACCGTGTCCCGGAACGGGCTCTCGCTCTCCATCTTGAACGACAGGGGGCTGGTCGGATCGGTGATGACGCGGGTCAGGCGCGCGGTGTCCAGCACGCCCTCCTCCAGATCAAAGGCCCAGCTGCGGTTCTGCTGCGCCATCAGGCGGCGCTGCAGCTTGTTGGCCAGACGCGACACCACGCTCGACAGGGTCGCCAGTTGCGCGTCCAGCAGCGACCGCAGCCGGTCCAACTCCATCGGGTCGCACAGCTCTTCGGCGCCGATGGTCTCGTCATAGGCGGTGGTGAAGACGCGATAGGCGTCCACGGCGCGCCCGTCGTCGACGCTGTCCTGACGATTGGGCAGGGCGCCTTCGTTCATTTCGGGGCCGTCGTCCGAGGCCTCGCCGTCGGGATCGGCCGGGGCGCCGTCGGGGCGGGTCTGGCGCTCGTCCTCGGCGGACTGGTCGTCGGCCGTGCCCTCCAGCGACTGCCCGCCTTCGCCGCCGTCCTCTTCTTCCTGTTCCTGCTCGTCCGGCGCGTCCTGCTGCGAGCCGTCCGGCTCGTCCTCGCCCTCCTCGTCATTGGCGTCCTCGGCCTGGCCGTCGCCGGGGTCGAGGTCCAGCGCCCGCAGCACGTCTTTCAGCTTCGCCGCAAACGCCGTCTGGTCGTCGGCCACCGCGGCCAGGGCGTCCAGTTCGGCCCCCGCCTTCAGCTCCATATTGGACCGCACCAGATCCAGCATGGTCTTGAGCCCGTCGCGCGAGGGCTCGCCCGTCAGCCGCTCGCGCACCAGAAGGGCCGCCGCCTCGGCCACCGGCACCCGCTCGGCCTCGGCCCTAAGGGCGCCCGACTTCTCCAGCCGGGTCAGAAGCGCCGCGTTCATATTGTTGCGCACGCCCTTCAGTTCGCGCGCCCCGACCGCCTCGACCCGGGCCTGCTCGACCGCGTCGAACACCTCCGCCGCCGTCTGGTCAATCGGCCGCAGTCGGGCGTTCAGGGCCTCGTCGTGATTGGCCAGCCGCAGGGCCAGCCGGTCGGCCTGACCGCGCAGGGTCGCGCTCTCGGGCCCTGCCGGATCGCGCGGCGGATGGGGCAGGGTCAGGACGCCGTTGGACAGCCTCGGCCCGTCCGAACCAAAGTTCACCTCCAGCTCGGCCTGCTCGGCCAGGGCGCGCGCGGCGTTCGCCAAAGCGCGTTTGAAGGTCTCGACGGGGGTCTCTGCGGCGGCCATGGCCCACACATAGACCACCCCGCGCGCGGGGGAAGGGGGCGGCGGCTCTTACTTGGACTTAGCGGGGTTTGACCCGCACCCGCATGGCCCCGCCCGCCCCGGCCTCGACGTCAAAACGGCCGGTGGCGCGGATCAGGTCGGACAGCTTGGCGTGGCCGTAGGTACGCTGGTCGAAGTCGGGATAGGCGTTCCTCAGCCGGTTGCCGATGCCGCCGATATTGACCCAGCCGTCGCCGTCCTCGTCCATGTCGGCGATGGCGGCGGCGATCAGGCGCACGGCGTCCGACGGCTTTTTCTCGGCGACCGGCGCGGGCGTCGGCTCTTCGCTGTCGTCGGCGCCGCCGCTCCGTCCCGTCAGGTTCTCGGTATAGATGAAGCGGGTGCAGGCCTGGCGGAAGCTTTCCGGCGTCTTGCGCTCGCCAAAGCCATAGACCGGCACCCCCTGCTCGCGGATGCGCGCCGCCAGCCGGGTGAAGTCGCTGTCCGACGACACCAGGCAGAAGCCGTCGAACCGCCCCGAATGCAGCAGGTCCATGGCGTCGATCACCAGTGCGATGTCGCCGGAGTTCTTGCCCCTGGTGTTGGCGAAATTCTGCTGCCACTGGATGGCCCAGCGGGGCAGGACCTCGATCCATCCCTTCAGCGACGGACTGGCCGCGTCGCCATAGATGCGTCTGGCGCTGGCCTCGCCCAGGGTGGCGATTTCGGTGAACAGGGCCTCGGCGATGCGGGCCGAGGCGTTCTCGCCGTCGATCAGCACGGCCAGGCGCGGCGCGCGGGCGGCGGTGGGCAGGTCGGTCGGCATGGAGCGGGCCTCAATGATCTTCACGACGCGCCAGCCTCTTACCGCTCGCGGGCGCGGTCAACAGCCAGTGATTGTGCTATGGCGGGCCATGACCCAAGCCCCCTTGCGCCGCCTGATCGACCTGCCCGGCGTCGATGATCTGGAACTGAAGGCGCTGATGAAGCCGCGCTACGCCGATCCCGACGCCCGCGACGAGTTCCCCGAGATCGACGCCCTGACCCAGGCCCTGTTCGGCCTGACCGGCGACGCCGCCGAGGCCGTCGAACTGCCCGCCGATTGGGACGACATCCACCGTCTGGAAGGCGCCGATCTGGCCGAGGCCTTCGAGGCCCTGGGCTGGGACGTGACCGACAAGCGCCGGAAGCCGCTGCGCCTTCTGCCTCACTACGCCCTGCCTCTGGCCCTGGCGATCCGCGGCGTCGCCGGCGAACTGCCCTTCCACGCCGAGCCCGACCACCCCACGACCGACTGGGGTTCCAGCCTGGCCGCCGACGCCGCCCGCTTCCGCAAACGATAGGCGCTCAACGAAAAAGGCCGGCGGGTCGCCCCGCCGGCCTTTCCTTTTCGTGGGCTGAGGCGGCCTACTGGGCCGTCGTCGGCGTGGCCGAGCGCACCTCGACCGGCAGACCCAGAGCGTCCAGTTGCGGCTTGACCACCGAGGCATCGCCGACCACCACCCAGACGAAGGTGTCCGGCTTGATGGCGGCGCGGGCGGCGGCGTCCATCTGTTCCGCCGTCAGGGCGTTGATGCGGCCGGCCAGGGTTTCCTGATAGCCGTCGGGACGACCGTAGAGGGCGTTGGAGCGCATGGCGCCCAGCACCTGGGCCGAGGTCTCGTAGCTGCCCGACAGGCCGCGCGTGTCGCCCAGCACGGTGCGGTCGCGCTCGGCCTGGGTCACGCCGTCGGCGCTCAGGAAGCGTTCGTACTGGCCGATCAGGGCCGCGATGGATTCGCCGGTGCGGTTGGCCTGGACCGGGGCGTTGACGATGTAGGGCGAGCGGTTCTGCAAGGTGCTGACGTTGCCGCGCACGCCGTAGGACCAGCCCTTGGTCTCGCGCAGGTCGGCGTTGATCCGCGACAGGAAGTCGGCGCCCAGCACGGTGTTGGCCGTGGTCAGGGTCAACAGGTCGTCCGTGCCCGACACCGGCAGCACCTGACCGCCGTAGATCAGCGACTGCGGCGACTGCGGACGGTCGATCAGGACGATCCGCGCCGAGGTCTCGGGCAGGGCGGCGGTGAAGGCCTTGGTCCCCTTGGCCGTCGTCGGCGCGCGCCAGTCGCCGAAGGCCGCTTCCAGCTGCGGCTTCAGTTCGGCTAGCGGCAAGTCCGAGACCACGAACAGCTTGGCGTTGTCGGGGCGGATCCAGGCGGCGTGTTCGGCCGTCAGATCGTCGCGCGTCAGGCTGCGGATGACGGCTTCGTCGCCTGTGCCGCTGAACGAACGACCGTAGGGATGGCCCTCGCCATAGATCAGCGGCGGCAGGGCGCGACCGGCGATCGCGGCGGGCTGGGTCTTCTCATTGGCCAGGGCGGCCAGACGCACCGCGCGCAGACGCTCGATCTCGGCCGGGGCGAAGGCGGGGTTGCGCACCACGTCCGACAGCAGGGTCAGCGACGGCTGCAGGTTGGTGGTCACGGTCGACAGACTGGCCGTGGTGCGGTCCATCGACGAACCGACCGAGACGCTGGCGCCCAGACGTTCCTGGGCCTCGGCCAGGGCCTTGGAATCGCGCGTCGTGGTGCCTTCCTGCATGACGTTCAGCATCAGGGTGTGGGCGCCCAGGCGGTCGGCGCGGTCGGCCGCGACGCCGGCGTCGAACTCCAGGGCCACGCGGGTCACCGGCACGGTGGTCGAGCGGGCGTAAACCACCTCGATCCCGTTCGACAGGGCGGCGCGCTCCACCGCCGGGAAGTCGACGTTGGACACCTCTCCGATGGCCGGCGTGGCCTCGCGGGCCACGCGCTGGATCGGCGCGGCCGGCGTCGGGGTGGCGCCCGACGGGGCGGCGGCGGCGTCGACATAGGCCTCGCGCTCGCCTGGCTTGACGATCTGGCTATAGACCGGGCGGCTCAGCCACTTCTTCATCGCCGCCTGCACCTGGGCCGGGGTCACCGCGGCGTAGGCCGCCAGCTCCTTCTTGTAGAAGTCGGGATCGCCCGAATACAGCTGACCCTCGGCCAGGACCGAAGCCTTGCCGTTGGCCATTTCCAGGCCCTGGATGCGGCGCGAGGCGTACTGCGTCACGACCCGGTCGATCTCGTCCTGGGTGGGTCCGTTGGCGATCAGGTCGGCCAGGACCGCGTCCATGCGCTTGGCCACGGCGTCGGCGTCGGCGCCCGGCTTCACCATGGCCGAATAGCTGAACATGCTGACGCGCTGGAACACCTGGTTGCCGGCCGAGACGCTGGAGGCGATCTGCTCGTCGCGCACCAGGACGTTGTCCAGACGCGAGCTGGCCAGACCGCCCAGCACCGAGGCGCCGACGCTCAGCGGCACCGAGTCCGGGTCGTTCAGGCCCGGCGTTGTCCAGGTGCGGCTGATGCGGGTCTGGGCGACGCGGTCGTGCAGCACCTGCTCGACCGGCGCCGCCAGGGTCGGGATGGGGGCCGCCGCCGGGGTGTTGACCGGGCCGCGGGCGATGGCGCCGAAGTATTTCTGGGTCAGTTCGCGGGCCTTGGCCTCGTCGATGTCGCCCGACAGGACCAGGACGGCGTTGTTGGGACCATAGTTCTCGCGGAACCAGTCGCGCACCGTCTCCATGCTGGCGGCGTCCAGATCGGCCATCGAGCCGATGGTCGAGTGGCGATAGGGGTGACCCTCGGGGAAGAGGGCTTCCAGCGTGGCGTAATAGGTCAGGCCGTAGGGCTGGTTGTCGCCCTGGCGCTTCTCGTTCTGAACGACGCCGCGCTGCAGATCCAGCACCTCCTGGCTGACCTGCCCCAGCAGATAGCCCATACGGTCGGATTCCAGATAGAGCGTGTACTCCAGCGCCGGGGTCGGCACCGTCTGGAAGTAATTGGTGCGGTCGAACCAGGTCGTGCCGTTCAGGCCCGTGGCCCCGGCCGCATTCATCGTCTGGATATGGCTGGACGGCGAGTTCTCCGACCCGCCGAACATCAGATGCTCGAACAGGTGGGCGAAGCCGGTCGAACCCTTGGGCTCGTCCTTGGAGCCGACATTGTACCAGACCGACACCGCCACCACCGGCGCCTTGCGGTCCTCGTGGACCAGCACCGTCAGGCCGTTGTCCAGCTGGAAGCGCTTCCACGGAATATCGACGCGCGCGACCAGTTCCGACACCGGCGCCCCGCGCAGCGGCGTGGCTGACGGCGCGGTCATAGCCGGCGCGGCGGCGGGCGCAGCGGTATGAGCCAGGACGGGCGAAGCGACAGCCACAAGGGCGGCGAGCGCGACGGATGAGGCGGCAAGGCGCATGGATTTCAGTCCCCAACAGAAAATGCTGGGCCGAACCTTAGCTGCGCAGGACGTCACGGCAACGCGACACATTCGTCTATGAACGATTGTTCATCTTCAGGTCGCGGCCTTTAAGGCCTCCAGCGCTTCCTTCGCCTCGCGCATCTCCCTCCGGGCCTGGGCGGCCTCGCGCCGGGCGTCCATCACCTCGGTCCGATAGGCGTCGGGCGCAGCCTTCAACTGATCCCAGTAAAGGGCCTTCAACTCATACTGGGGGTCGTCGTATTTCGACTCCGGCGTCAGGGCGAAGCGCGCGCTCATCATCTCCCCGTTGAACCGCGCCGCCAACAGCACCTCCAGCGGCGTGTTCTCGAAGCTGTGCGCCTTGTCCTGCCGATCCATCAGCCGCACATAGACCTCGGCCAGCCGCGCCAGCCCCTGCGCCTCCGGCAGCCGTCGCATCAGCATGGCCCGGCCCGAGGCGATCATCGCCGTCGAGGCCAGCACCGCCGCCTTGCCCTCGTGCGCGTCTTCCGCCGTCAGCGGCCCGAACAGGGCCTGGGCCAGCGCCGCCTCGGCCGCCGCCTCCTGCTCCACCCTGGCCTTTTCGGCCTCTTCCTGCGCCGCCTCGCGCGCCTTCGCCGTCTCTATGGCGATCTGGTCGCCCCAGTCGCGCTTGGTCGCGCCGTGCACGGTGATCCGCTTGCGCAGGGCATGACCCGACACCCGCCACCGCTCGCTCAGCTCGGGCACAGTCGCCCCATTCCGGTATTCGTCCAGAATGATGTCCCACGTCGCCCTCGACAGCCGATAATGGGCCGGCCCGCCCTTCAGCTTCCCGCTCATCCGCCCAGCATGGCGCCGTCGGCGACCAGGGCGCGCCGATCCCCCCGATCCGCCCCTAACCCCCTGAAAACCCACAAAGTGGAATGCGAGCCTTATCCTTTCTCCCTCCCCTTCATGGGGAGGGTGGTCGCTTCAGCGACCGGGTGGGGAGGGCCAGGCGACCCTCGGTCTCAGCCTAGTCAACCGCCCAAGGCAAAGCTAACCTCCAGTAGGCGGAGGGGCCATGATCGACCCATCAAAAGTAGGAACCGACTGGCAGGCCGCCGAACTCGACGCCATCGTCGCGACCTATTTCGCCATGTTGGCCGCAGAACTGACGGGCCGTCCCTACGTCAAGGCGCACCACGCCCGCGGCCTGATGGCGCGCACCGGGCGGTCGCACCGCTCCGTCGAGTTCAAGCACATGAACCTGTCTTCGGTTTTGGCCGACCTCGGCCTGCCGACGATTCGCGGCTACAAGCGCAAGGATAACATCCAGGGCGCGATCTTCCCCGCCGTCGAACGCTATCTCGACGCCCACCCCGAAGCCTGGGGCATCGGCCTATCACTTTCCTCCCCATTCCATGGGGAGGGGGACCGCGAAGCGGTGGAGGGGGCGACGCGACGCTGGCCTTCAACCAACGAGCCCGACCAGTCCTCTTTCGCCTCGCCATGGAGCGGTCAGGACGCCCCGCCGTCCGCCATCCTCCCCATCACCGCCCCGCCGCCCCTCGGCCCGGCGCGCAAGCCCCGCCCCGAGGGCCTCGCCCGCATCGTCCGCAAATACGACCCCGCCGCCCGCGACCACCGCAACCGCGCCCTCGGCCAGTGGGGCGAAGAACACGTCCTCCGCCACGAACGCGCCTTCCTGATCGCCCATGACCGCCCCGACCTGGCGCGCAAAATCGAATGGACGTCGCAAGAACGCGGCGACGGCGCCGGCTATGACATCCGCAGCTTCGACCCGGCGGGCCGCGAGCGTCTGATCGAGGTCAAGGCCACCCGCGGCGGCCCCGCCACCGACTTCTTCCTGACCCGCACCGAGCGCGAGGTCTCCGCCGAACGCCCCGACGCCTGGCGCCTCTACCGCCTCCACGACCTCGCCGCCGCCCCCGCCCTGTTCCAGCTCAAGCCCCCGCTCGAAGCGGCGGTGACGCTGACGGCGGAGACGTGGCGGGCGGGGTTTTAGGGGTGTCACTCCGACCGAGCTTAACGGAATGGATGTAATCCGATACTCATACCATTGTTCATCGAGCAATGGGGGGTACTATGGATTTGGCTACGCGACTGGCGGAACTGCAGAAGCGCACGTTCGAGCATCGGGAGGTTCTGCTGACCGAGGAGGCGGCTAAGACCGCTCTCGTCATGCCTTTCATCCAGGCTTTGGGTTATGACGTGTTCAATCCTTCCGAAGTCGTGCCGGAATATACCGCTGACGTTGGGACCAAGAAGGGCGAGAAGGTCGACTACGCCATTTGTGACGGCGGCAAGGTAACGATCTTGATCGAATGCAAGCCCGCTTCAGCGGAGCTCAGCATCAACCATGCAGCGCAGTTGTTCCGCTATTTTAGCGTTACGGATGCTCGGTTGGCTGTTCTGACTAATGGGGTGGTTTTCCAGTTCTATTCGGACGTGGAGCGTCCCAACAAAATGGACGAGAAGCCATTCTTTACCTTCAGCATGGATGCAATTAAGCCGGCTGATATAAAAACTCTCGAAAAGTTCTCTAAATCGGGATTTGATATAGAAAAAATTGTTCAAGAGGCTGGGCTTCTCAAACTTCAAACTCTTCTTCGGAAGGAGCTTGAGAAGGAGTTTGCTGAACCTTCTGATGAGTTCATCAGGCTTATGGCCTCACGCATTCACGAAGGAAAAATTACAGCGGCCGTTAAGGAGCAGTATGGCCGCTTGCTGTCGGGCACCATCTCAACCTTGGTACGCGATCTTGTGAATGAGCGCCTTTCTTCTGCGCTTAACGCATCCTCCCCCGCTGTTGACGACGCCTCCGAGTTCGTCGCTACCGGGGAGGAGGTAGTCACTACCGCGGAGGAAGTGTCGGGCTTCCATATCGTTCAGGCGATCGCCTCTCGTATGGTCGATCCGAAGCGCATCGTTATCCGTGATGCCAAGAGCTACTGCGCCATTTTGCTAGATGATAACAACAGGAAGACGATCGCTCGGCTTCATTTCAACGGGATTGCTACGAAATACGTTGGGACATTTGACGGGAAGTCTGAAGAACGTCATCTCATCAGTGACTTGACTGATATTTATCGTTTGAGTGCTCAGATCGAGGCTCGGTTGGCTGAGCTGGATGAGGCGCTTGCGGCCTAGCCGCGCAAGATCCGACGCGTCAGATAAGCAAAGGGCGGAAAGCATCGCTTTCCGCCCTTTCGAGTCCTTGGCTGGTTAGAATGAGGATCAATCCTCATCCATCTTCAGCGCCGCGATGAAGGCTTCCTGCGGGATCTCGACCTTGCCGAACTGGCGCATGCGCTTCTTGCCGGCCTTTTGCTTCTCGAGCAGCTTCTTCTTGCGGGTGGCGTCGCCGCCGTAGCACTTGCTGGTCACGTCCTTGCGCAGGGCGCGGACGGTTTCGCGGGCGATGATCTTGCCGCCGATGGCCGCCTGGATGGGGATGACGAACATGTGGGGCGGGATCAGCTCCTTCATCTTCTCGACCATGCCGCGTCCACGCGTCTCGGCGCGGGCGCGGTGGACCAGCATGGACAGGGCGTCCACCGGCTCGGCGTTGACCAGGATGCTCATCTTGACCAGGTCGCCGACCTTGTAGTCGGTGATCTCGTAGTCGAAGCTAGCGTAGCCTTTCGAGATCGACTTCAGGCGGTCGTAGAAGTCGAAGACGACTTCGTTCAGCGGCAGCTCATAGACCACCAGGGCGCGGCTGCCGACGTAGGACAACTCGACCTGGGTGCCGCGGCGGTCCTGACACAGCTTGATCACGCCGCCCAGGTATTCGTCGGGGGTCAGGATGGTGGCCTTGATCCACGGCTCGCTGATGGTCTCGATCTGCATCACGTCGGGCAGGTCGGCCGGGTTGTGCAGGTCGATCTCGCGTCCGTCGCGCAGACCGATCTTGTAGACGACCGAGGGGGCCGTCGCGATCAGGTCCAGGTTGAACTCGCGGCTCAGGCGCTCCTGGATGATCTCCAGGTGCAGCAGGCCGAGGAAGCCGCAGCGGAAGCCGAAGCCGAGCGCCGCGCTGGATTCCATCTCGAAGGTGAAGGAGGCGTCGTTCAGGCGCAGCTTGCCGATGGCGGCGCGCAGGTCCTCGAAGTCGGCGGCGTCCACCGGGAACAGGCCGCAGAAGACCACCGACTGGACTTCCTTGAAGCCCTTCAGCGGTTCGGCGGTGGGCTTCTTCTCGTCGGTGATGGTGTCGCCGACGGCGGCGTGGGCCACTTCCTTGATCTGGGCGGTGATGAAGCCAACCTCGCCCGGGCCAAGCGCCTCGACGGGCGTATTCTTGGGCAGGAAGACGCCGACGCGGTCGACCAGGTGGGTCGAGCCGGACTGCATCATCTTGACCCGCATGCCGGCCTTCAGCACGCCGTCGAAGACGCGCACCAGCAGCACCACGCCCAGGTAGGGGTCGTACCAGGCGTCGACCAGCATGGCCTTCAGCGGGGCGTCGATGTCGCCCTTGGGCGCGGGCAGGCGCGCGACGATGGCCTCCAGCACGTCCTCGATGCCGATGCCCGACTTGGCCGAGCACAGGACGGCGTCCGAGGCGTCGATGCCGATGACGTCCTCGATCTGGGCCCGCACCCGTTCCGGCTCGGCGGCGGGCAGGTCGATCTTGTTCAGAACCGGGACGATCTCGTGGTTGTTGTCGATCGCCTGATAGACATTGGCCAGGGTCTGCGCCTCGACGCCCTGCGAGGCGTCCACCACCAGGATCGAACCTTCGCACGCGGCCAGGCTGCGCGACACCTCATAGGCGAAGTCGACGTGCCCCGGCGTGTCCATCAGGTTCAGAACATACTCCAGCCCGTCCTTGGCCTTGTAGTTCAGGCGCACGGTCTGCGCCTTGATGGTGATCCCGCGTTCCTTCTCGATGTCCATATTATCAAGGACCTGTTCCGACATTTCCCGCGCGGTCAGGCCGCCGGTGTGCTGGATCAGCCGGTCCGACAGCGTGGACTTGCCGTGGTCGATGTGGGCGACCACCGAGAAATTGCGGATGCGTTCGATTGGGGGCGTCGTCATGGTCGCGCGCTTAGCATCCGTAGCGCCGGAACGCCATGCACAGGGCGCGGGATAGGCGCGCTACGGGAAGTCAGGTGCAGCGTTTAGTTTATTCCGGGTGACGGTCCGATCAAATGATCTGATCTGAAAAAGGCGATGACCGGCCCCCATAACAAATGACGTGCCGCGCCCAAGGGGTGTTTGAAAAGCGGTTGTTTTTGGGCCTGTTCTCCTGCTGCGGGAAAGGGGAACGACGGCCTTCCAAGACGATTGGGTTTCCCGGAGGTGGAGGAACCTCCGTATCCATTTTGATCTGGAGGCTAACGATATGCGTGCCAAATTGATGACTTCGGCGGCAGTTCTGTTGGGGGTGCTGGCGTTTGCAACGGTGACTGAAGCTCAGTCCTTCGGCGGCGGCGGCGGCGGCGGCGGCGGCGGCGGCGGCGGCAGCGACCCGTCCTCGATCGAGGATTCCTACAACAGCAACTCGGGCAATGACAATTCGCGGGTTCGGATCAGCGACTCCTGGAACGACAACTCCACGAATACGGATAACTCGGATCACACCAAAGTCGATGACTCGTTCAATGACAACTCAAAGAACTACACCGACAATTCGGATTACATGCGTGTCGATGACTCGGGCAACGACAACTCGAAAATCTATACTGACGATTCCTACAATACCGACAACTCCAGCCACCTGAAGGTGGATGATTCCTTCAACGACAACTCCAAGACCTACACCGACAACTCCAACCACCTCAAAGTGGAGGACTCGTTCAACACCGCCAACTGGAATGTGCGCGTTTCGCTGACGAACCAGGACCTCGGCGCCTCCGTCAGCAACGTCAAGTTCGATCTCTCCGATGACGGTCGGGGCGCTCAGAACGGTCGTATTCGCAGCGGCGACATCAGCCAAAGCGGCGGCGCCTTCGCCGGCTTCGCGGGCATTCAAACCGTGAGTAACAACACCGGCATGGCTTCGATCGGTCAGGCGGCGACGGCGGTCAGCGCCAACGCCAACGTCACCTTCGGCAACGGCGGCGGCTAATAATCGTCCTGTCGGCGGCCGGTCATCCCGGCCGCCGATCCCTTTCGGGAGGAAGCCATGCTCACCATTCTAACAGCCGCGCTGTTGTTCGCCGGCTCGGATCCCATGCCGCCGCCGCAAGTCGTGACACCCCATGTGTCCGAAGCGCCGCCAGCGTCGGCGCCTTTGGAGGTTCAACCCCTGGACGCCGCCGAGCTTCATGACCTGAGCGCTCGTCAGGGCGTCAGCGTCATCGTGGCCAGCGACCAGCTTCTCAAGGCCACAAACAGCGGCAACAGCATCAACGCCAACACCGTCGGGTCCGGCGCTATCACGGTCGGGGCCAACGCCTTCGCCGGTTACAGCGGCGTCGGCAATTTCGTCATGAACACCGGCCACAACAACAACCTGCAAGGCGCGATCACCATCAATATCGTGACCACGGGGCCGACGCCGTGAAGCGCAGATCTTCCAGTTCCCGCAGCGGTCTTGGCCTGCCGCTCGCGGCCTTGTGTACGGCCTGGTTGTTTGCGGCGCCTGCGAGCGCTGAGGTGATTATCAGCACCGGGGCGGCTCCCGCTCGCCTCAACGTCATCAGCTATCGGGATATCCCCTTCCGCACGGTGGTTCGTCAGCGCTACGATTTCAGCTGCGGTTCAGCCGCCTTGGCCACGCTTTTGCGCTATCACTATGATCGCGAGGTCGGCGAGGAGCAGGTGTTTCGCGCCATGTACGCGGCCGGGGATCAGGATGTGATCCGGCAGGTGGGCTTCTCTCTGCTGGACATGAAGCAGTTTCTCGAAGCGAACGGCTATCAGGCGGACGGCTTTCGGCTTTCGCTGGATGATCTGGCCAGCATGAACAGGCCCGCCATCGTCATGATGGACACTGCGGGCTACAAGCATTTCGTGATTTTCAAGGGCGACGACGCTGATCGCGTGCTGATCGGCGATCCTGCCCTGGGGCTGAAAATCTACAGCCGCGATGAGTTCTCTTCGATGTGGAACGGCGTGGCCTTCGTGATCCGCGAACCGGCGGATCGTTTCAATCAGGCGGCGGAGTGGACGCCCTGGAATCGATCGCGGCCCTGGCAGGCCCTGCCCAACAGCTCCTTGGCGGAGCTGACGCGGGAGCTGCCGCCGCTCTATCAGGTGACCACGCGTTTCCCGCTTGATCCGTACCTGAGGTAATGATCATGCGCCGCGTGCATACAGTCGCCCTGGTCGCCCTGTCGTTGGCGACCGCCTGTTTGTCGACGGCCACTCTGGCCAAGCCGGCGTCATGGCTGCAGCCCATGTTTGAGGAAGGGGAGGCGCGGTCCTGGTCCTCTGCGGCGTCGCCGCAGCTTCCGTCTCCCCAGGCCGGGGGGCAGCCCCTTTCCGACGAGGAGCTGTCGGGACTGCGTGGCGGCTTCATCACCACCAACGGCTTCACCTTCGGCTTCGGCGTGGTGATCCGCTCCTATATCGACAACACCTTGGCGCTGAAGACGCAGTTGACCTGGACCCCGAAGGGGGCGGTCACCGAACAGACCCGTGGCGATGTGCCTGGTGCGACGGATCTTGCCAGCGCCATGACCTCGCTGTTGAATCGCGGGATTGACCTGACTGGGCTCACCGGAACCAGCGGCGGCGTCGCCTTGGTCGATGGCGATGGCGCTACGGCCCTGATCCATAATGTGACGACCGGTCAGTTGCAGAACCTGATCGTCAACAACGCCAATAATCGCAACCTGCGCCAGGACATGGAGTTGAATCTCTACCTGCCCGATCTGGCTGCGATGCAGAGCGCCAGCAGCGCGCAGCAACGCGCTATGCAGATGACCTATGATCTGAATACGGCCCTGGTTGGTTCGCTAGGACGTTGACGGCCTCCGACCCTCGGGTCGGAGGCGCTTTTCTCTCGGGTCAGAAGATGATCGGCAGACGCAGGACGAACCGCATGTCCGGCGCGTCTTCCGTGACGCCGAACTCGAAGTTGCCGTTCAGGCTGAACCGATCCGTCAGCAGGTAGGACATGCCGAACTGCAGGGCGCCGACCTGGAGGGAATCGGACTTCTCGACGAGGTCGTTCAGCTCGCTGCTCGTGGGGCGGATATAGTTGTGCTTGTAGCCCAGCGAGAATGAGAATTTCGGGTTGAGCGAGAAGCCGAAGCCGATCGACATGCCGATCGCGTCGCCGGGATCGACCTCGCCGATACGGATATCGCCCTCGGTCTTGTTGATGTCGCGCGGCAGGTGGGCGAAGTAGCTGAGGCTGCCGAAGATCACCGCCGGATCGCTGGGATAAATGAAGCTGAGGCTCGGCTCGACGCCCCAGAAGCCCGAGCCGGTGGCCAGGCGGGACGCCACGCCGAACTCGTCGCGGGGAATGTCGAAGGGGCCTTCGCCGGTGTCGCTCTTGACGCGCAGGCCGGCGATGACGATCGGGCGGCCGCGTTCGCCGCCATTGATCTGATAACGAACGGCGCCCTCGACATCGCCGATCCCGTCGCCGCTCAGGTCGATGGTGCGCGTGACGGCTTCATCGCGCTGCTGGACCGTGGTGATGGTGTCGTTGCGGCGAACATAGCTGGCGCGCAGTTCCACCTCCATGCGTGAGGTCAGGCCGTACTTGGCCGCGACGGTCGCCACATTGGTGTCGCGGTCGGCCTCGTTGGCTTCGATGACGCCGATCTGGACGCCGGGGACGATCTCGATGCCGCGGAAGACCAGGCGATTGGCGCTGGAACGCGTGTATTCCCCCGACAGGTCGAGGGTCAGCTTGCCGGGTTGGGTCAGCACGGCGATGCCTTCGGGGATGGCGGCCAACTGTTCGCGGCGGGCCGCCAGAAGCGGCGCTTCCACGGGCGGGGCCCCCGCGGGCGCCGGCAGGGTCTGGGGCTGGGAGTTCAGCGTGGTCTGGCTGGCGACTTGATCGGGCGCATGACCGGCCCGCAAGGTCGACATGTCGCGATCGGCGAAAATCGCCCGACCCGAGGCGTCGGTCTGGACGCGCCAGCGGGTGTCGACGTCGGATGCGGCCATTCCGGCCGGGGGGGCGGTTCCCGCCGCCCTCTCAGCGAGAAGCGCGTCCTGGGCCTCGATACGTTTCTGCTGGTCCAGAACCAGGGCTTCGAGCCGCGCCACCCGCGCGGCCAGATCGGCCTCCTGGGCCAGGGCGGCCCCCGGCGCGAGCAGGGCCGCCGCGGCGACGGTCGCCAACAGCAAGCCGGACCTGGAACCCTTTCGACGAGAGCCGCGCAATTCGCGCTGCTGAGGCGAAGGACGATGCTGGATCATAACGCGCTCTCTCTCTCTCTTTTGACGGGATTCAATGAAGGACCGGGTAGTCGGCGTCGTAGTCGCAGGCGGACCGGAGGTAAGACTCGTCCAGAATGGTCAGCCAGCCATTCTGCATCGCGATCAGGCGGTTGCGCTTCATCTGGCTGAGGGTTCGGCTGACGTGGACCAGGCTGAGGCCCAGCGCGTCCGCGAGCGCTTCCTGGGTCAGGGGCAGGTGCATCCGGTCGATGCTGCACAGCCCGGCCCGTTGCAGGCGGTCGCGCAGCTCCAGCAGCAGATGCGCCAGCCGGGCCAGGGCGGACTGGCGGCCCAGGCGCACGACGTGATTCAGAAGGCAGGTCTCTTCATAGCGGCGCGCGGTGGCCAGGGCTCGGCGCAGCCGGTCGTGCCGGGGATCCTGAAGCGCCAGAATCTCGCGCAGCATGACGGCGTCGACGCACTCTACCCGGGTCAGGGCCACTGTTGACGCTTCGTCCAGCGGGCGCGCGTCCGTTCCGAGACCGACGCCGTCGCCGGGCAGCAGGAAGCCGAAGATCTGCCGCTGGCCGTCGGCCAGGATGCGCTGCCGGCAGGCCCAGCCGCTCAGGATCAGCCGCGGGGTCACCGTCCTCCCTTCGGAGGTGAAGGCTTCGCCCGCGTTGATGACTTCCTGAAAGATGCAGAGGCGGCGCACCAGGGCGCGTTCTTCGTCCGACAGGCGCGCGGCCGTGTTCAGGATGCGCAGCGCCGCCGTATCCGCGGGTACGGCCAGGCTGCGTCGCGCGGTCAGGGTTCGCGACGTCATGCGCTGCGTGCTTTCTGGCGCGGCGACCCTCCAGTCGCGCAGCGCCTGTCCCTCGCCCAATACATATGGCGCTCCTCCGAGGGCGCAACGGTCGCAAACCGTTGGTGTTCCGCAGGGTTGGGGGAAACATCTGTTTCCGCGGGCGCTGTGTTTTGACGGTCTCGAACAGGCCGGTAGAGGTCTCGGCCACGCTTCAATGGCGCGGCGCGAGGGATCGCTGTTGGTCCCGCCGGCGCGGCGCTGGAACGGCGTGGTCGCGCCCAGTCAGTGAGCGGCAAGCAGCGACTGGCCCGGATGGGCTTATCTAGCTAACTTGCTGAAAAAATGGTGGACACGACAGGGATTGAACCTGTGACCCCCTCGATGTCAACGAGGTGCTCTCCCGCTGAGCTACGCGTCCGCCGGGTTTGCTGAGCGGCGACTGATGTCGTTGCCCGGCAAGGCGGCGTCTATAACCCGCAGTTTGCGGCCGCCGCAAGAGGCTTGTGCCTTCTTTTTTCGTATTTTTCCGTTAGGCGGCGATCATCCGTTCGACCTCGTTCACCAGGTCGCGCAGGTGGACGGGTTTGGACAGAACCTTGGCCTGAGGCGTGGCTTGAGCGGCTGACAAGGCGACGGCGGCGAAGCCGGTGATGAACATGATGCGGATGCCCGGCTGGCGCACGGCGGCGACGCGGGCGACCTCGATCCCGTCGGCGCCGGGCATGACGATGTCGGTCAGCAACAGATCATAGGGACCCTGTTCCAGGGCGTCGATGGCGTCGTCGCCGTTCTCGCAATCCACCACGGCGTGACCGGCGCGTTCCAGCGCACGGGTCAGGAAGCCTCGAAGCGAGCCGTCGTCTTCGGCCAGCAGAATACGCGCCATGTGGGGATCAGGTCCTTGGAATGTCAGCGGGGAACCTAGGCTGTGATCTGTAAACTCGTGATGAAAATCACCCTTGAGACGAATGCGTAGAGGGGCGAAGTCGGGGATAAATCAGTCTATGGCCAAGCCATGAGCCCCCAGCCCATGAAACCAGCGCCGACCGACGCGACCTTCAGCATCTCCCCCGCGCCGTCCGGGCGGGCGACGCCGCTGGTGTTCGCCTCGCCTCATTCGGGCGTGATCTACCCCGAGGACATGGGGGCGGCCGTGGGCCTGTCAGAGGCGTCGTTGCGCAGCGCCGAGGACGCGGCCGTGGACCAGCTTCTGACCGCCAGCGCGGCGGTAGGGGTGGTGTTGATCACCGGGCGGATCGGGCGGGCCTATGTCGATCTGAACCGCGGCCCGGACGAACTGGACCCTGTCCTGATCGTCGGGGCGCCGGAAGCGCCGCCGCCGGGGCTGAAGACCTTGGCCGGATATGGCGTCGTGCCGCGCCTGGCCGGGGACGGGAGGGCGCTCTACGACCGCCGTCTGACGCTGGAAGAGGCGAGGGGACGGATCGGCCGGGTCCATGCCCCCTATCATGCGGCCCTGGCCGAACAGATGCAGGCGGCGCGTGACCGCCACGGGCGTGCCATTCTGATCGACTGGCATTCCATGCCCGCGCGCGCCACGGGGCCGAATGGGCCGGACGTGGTCCTGGGCGACCGCTATGGGACCAGCTGCGCGGTGGGGCTGACGCGGCGTCTGCGGGCGCTGTTCGAGGCTCTGGGCTGGCGCGTGGCGCTGAACCGGCCCTATGCAGGCGGTTACGCCACCCAGTCCTGGGGGCGGCCTGACGAGGGCTTAGAGGCGATCCAGATCGAACTGAACCGTCGGCTTTATTGGGATGAGGTCGCGAGCGCGCCTTCGGTCAGCTGGGGGCGTTGCCAGTCGGGGCTGAACCGGGTGATTGCGGCTCTGGGCGAAGACTTCGCCGTGTGAGCCGACCTTGCAGACCAAAAAAAAGCCGCGCCCGGGGGCGCGGCATATAAAGTCTATAGGGAGGAAACGCCCAGGAAGGGCATGACGCCCGGAGGCGTCGAAAGCCAAGTTAGTTTGCAGCGCACAAAATTTCAAGGTCCGATTATCTTTGTGCGATCACAGGCTGTTACGTAAATCTGTTTCGTTGTTACCTGTCGCGGGGCGCGCGATCCGCATAAATCGTTCGCGGCTGCAATATGGCCAAACTCAGGCCTAGCTGCGTTCCAGCAGCCGTCGAGCGGTGCGTACGGCCCGCGCCGCCGGGGACCCGGCCTGGCGCCAGACCAGCAGTCCGAAGGCCGAGATCACCCCCAGCGCCAGCCACGTGGGCCCGAACAGCCAGGCCGCCGCCGCCAGGGCGAAGTAGTAGCCGCGCACGCCCTGGCTGAACCCGCCCAGGGCCGGGTTCAGCACCCGCGCCACGGCATGGCCATAAGCGACCTTGTCGGTCTCGGAGTGAATTTCGGGCGCCGCGCCGATCAGAGCCAGGGCGTAGTTCATCTGCCGCAGCGACCAGATGAAATCGAGGAAGCCGCGCGCCAGGCAGACCAGAACCAGAGCCAGCTTGGCCTCCAGAATCTTGACCGGCACCGCCTCGGCGCCGACGGCGGCGAACCCGCGCAAGGCGTTCTCGCCGCCGAACAGGATGCCGGCCACAGCGGCGATCAGCAGCAGGTTGGTCGAGGCGAAAAAGGAGGCCGAGTTGATCGAATGCCCCATCAGCTGGCTGTCGATCAGCCGGATCTCGCGATGGGTCATGGCGGTCATCCAGCTGTCGCGGACGACCAGCATATCGTCGTTCAGCGACCCGCTGCGCCGCGCGATCACGCTCAGGATCGGACCATAGCCGAGCCAGGCGATGAAGAAGAGGGCGAGGGCGATCCAGTCGAACAGGCTCATGCCCTGTTGATGCCTTCAGTCGGGCCTATGGAGCAAGGCTGATCGTCGCAATGCATCCTCTGAAGCTTGCTGTTCGGCGATGCAAAGCTTATCACGCCGCCCAAACTCCCCGTTCGCACCTGCAACAAGAGCGTACCATGAACATCGAAGCCATTCCGGTCGGCCCGAACGCCCCCTGGGACGTCAACGTGATCATCGAAATCCCGCAGGGCGGCCTGCCGGTCAAATACGAGATGGACAAGGCCTCGGGCGCCCTGTTCGTGGACCGCTTCCTGCACACCGCCATGTACTATCCGGGCAACTACGGCTTCATCCCGCACACCCTGTCGGACGACGGCGATCCCTGCGACGTCATCGTGCTGAACCCGACCCCGGTGGTGCCGGGCTGCGTCATCCGCTCGCGTCCCATCGGCGTGCTGAAGATGGTCGACGAAGCCGGCGGCGATGAAAAGATCCTGGCCGTGCCGGTCGACAAGCTGAACCCCTACTACACCGAGGTCTCCAGCTACCGTCAGCTGCCCGCCATCCTGATCGAGCAGATCGAGCACTTCTTCACCCGCTACAAGGATCTGGAGAAGGGCAAGTCGGTCACGGTCCACGGTTGGGGCGACGCCGGCGAAGCCGCCGAACTGATCGCCGCCGGCATGGCCGCCCACCAAGCCAAACTGGCCAAGGCCGCCGCCGAAGCCGCCTGAGGCGACGAAGCGTATGAATAGGAGAGGCCCCGCTGGCTCAACCGGCGGGGCCTTTTTCTTTACCTTTCCTCCCTGTCGCGCAGCGATGGGGAGGTGGCGCGGCGCCGAAGGCGACGTGACGGAGGGGGCGTCTCAACGTCAGCCCTCTGTGCCGCCCCCCTCCACCGCTACGCGGTCCCCCTCCCCATGGAATGGGGAGGAAAGAAGAGGCGTTACTTCGCCCGGAACGCCGCAATCGCTTCGACCGTCTGGCGCACCTTGGCCTCGATCCCCGCCCAGTCTCTGGCCTGGATCGCCGCATCGGTGATCAGCTTGGACCCCATGCCCGCCGCCACGATGCCCGAGCCGAACCATTTGGCGATGGAGGCCTCGTCCGGGTCCACCCCGCCGGTCGGCATGATCTTGGTCCAGGGCATCGGCCCCAGCACCGCCTTGACGAAGTCCGGCCCGCCGACGGAGGCGCCGGGGAAGAGCTTGACGATCTCGCAACCCAGGCTCTGAGCTTCCGAGATGTCGCGCACCGAGCCGCAGCCGGGCGAATAGGCCACCTGACGGCGGTTGCAGACCTGGGCCACCTCGGGCACCAGGCAGGGGCTGATGACGAAGCGCGCGCCCGAGGCGAGGTAGAGGGCCGCCGTCGGCGCATCCAGGATCGAGCCGACACCCATGATGATGTCGGGATCGGTCTGGGCGAACTGTTTCGACAGGGCGGTGAAGGTCTCCCAGGCGAAGTCGCCGCGGTTGGTGAACTCGACCGCCTTGGCCCCGCCGCGGGCGCAGGCGCGGATCACCTCGGCGCAGACCTCCGGGTCGGCATGATAGAAGACCGGGACGACGCCCTGGGTTTCGAGGGCGGTCAGCACGCTGAGACGATCGTGTCGCATGGGGTCTCCTTCAGGCCTATCAGGCCCGCAGATCGGCGGTTCCCGGCGCCCTCGTCAAGTGACACCGGGATCAATCCTGGTAAGCGACGCCTTATTCGGCGGTCGCCAGCGTCACCAGCCGCTTGACCATGCGGCTGTCCTTGTCGGCCAGCGGGTCCAGGATGGTGAAGTGATCCAGCCCGTCCAGCACCTCGACATGGGTGTCGGCGCCCTTGCCGCCCCACTCGGCGGCCATGCTGCGGCTCTGGCGGATGAACTCGTTGCTCTCCGCCCCGCCGACCCAGCAGTCCAGCGCCCGACCGCCCGGCGCTCCGCCGTTCGGCGCTGGCCAGTGGATAGGCGACAGCGCCCGCGCCGTGACCGCGTCCAGCCCCAGAGCCTGGTTCAGCGAGGTGTGGATCAGCGGCTCGATGTCGAACACGCCGGAAATCGCCAGCGCCGCCCGCGCCCGCCCTTCGGACAGCATGGCCGCCGCCATATGCCCGCCGACGGAATGACCAAAGACCAGGGGCCGCTTGCCGGTGCGGTCGCGCACCAGCTCCGTGGCGCGGCGCATCTCGCCGATGATGGCGCCGACCTTGACCGCCGGGGCCAGGTCATAGCCGGGAATGACCACGCTGATCCCGTGCTCCAGCAGGGCCGGCGCCACCCAGGCGAACCAGGCCCGGTCCAGCGCCTGCCAATAGCCGCCGTGCATGAAGATGGCGGTCGGCGCGCCGGATCCGGCGTCGAACCATTCCATCTTCTGACGCTCGCCGGGGCCGTATTCGACGGTTTCAGGACGCCGCGCGTCGATGACGCGGGCCGAATCTTCTCGCCATCGTTTCAGGATTTCCGGGTGTCCCGGCACCCGTTCCCGATTGTTGTACGCCGCCTCGTAGTCGACTGGAGGGGCCGTCAGTGTCGCCGGAGCCTTACCCATGCCGTTTCCATCCGCTATGCACCTCCGCTTGAACGGGAGGTTCCGACCATGATGACCGCCATTTTCGTCTTCATCAAATGCGAGTTGGGCTACGCCAACGATGTCGCCGCCGACCTGGTCGACAACGTTGAAAACGTGTCGGAAGTTTACTCGACCTCGGGTCAGCACGACCTGCTGGCCAAGTTCCAGCTGCCGAAAGACGCCGACATCGGCACCTTCGTGACCAAGCAGGTGCAGACGCGCCCGCACATCCGCGACACCTTCACCGTCATCACCTTCTCGCCCTTCCTGCCCTCGAAGAAGTAGCCTCCGAGGGCGGCGCGGCTAGGCCTTCTTGCGGGCGGGGGTGCGGCGGGTCGGTGTCTTCGCCTGCTGCTCGTCGAGCCGTTCCTCCGCCGCATCGTCATCGCCGACCTTCTCCTCAACGGTGGCCGAGAAGCGTTGGTAGGCGCCCAGGCCGACCAGAACCAGAACGGCGGCGATCAGCAGGGCCGTCGGATAGACCAGCAGGGCCACGTCCTCGCGTGCCGTCTTGAACACCACCACCAGGGCCTCAAGGAAGACGGCGATGATGATGGTCGACAGGAACTTGGTCAGGCTGCGCCGGGCCTCCGCCGCGCTGCGCCGCTCGCTGCCGCGCCTTACCTCGTCTTCGAACAGGTATTTGGCCACGTCGAAGACGGCGATGGCGACGATGACATAGCCCAGCACATCCAGGATGGCGTCGGCCCCGGACCGATCGGGGCTGCGAATGGCCTCCCACGCGTCGCCTAGCCCCAGCCAGACCAGCCCCAGGGCCAGCAGAAGCAGCAGCAGACTGGCCGCGCCGAACACCAGACGATTGAGAATGATCATGCCAAGGCCCCTCTGTGCGGGCCCAAAACGCGCCACAGGCGCGGCGGTTCAGAACCTTGGCTGGAGACCGTAGCCAATCGCAACGGATTGCTGTTAGCCTCGCTTCCGGGAAACGCAGCAAGGGCACGCAGATGACCGACCTGGACACATTCCGCGCCGAAACGCGCGCCTGGCTGGAGGCCAACTGCCCGCCCGAGGTGCGCGGACCGCGTGACGGCGACGAGGACTATGTCTGGGGCGGCCGCAAGGCCGTGTTCAAGACCCCGGCGCACAAGCTGTGGTTGGAGCGCATGGCCGCGCGCGGCTGGACCGCGCCGGAATGGCCCAGCGCCTATGGCGGCGGCGGCCTGTCCCGCGAAGAGGCCAAGGTGCTGGCGTCGGAGATGCGCCGCATCCAGGCCCAGATGCCGCTGGCCAGCTTCGGCATCTGGATGCTGGGGCCGGCGCTGCTGGCCTTTGGAACCGAGGAGCAGAAGCAGCGCTTCCTGCCCCCCATCGTGCGCGGCGAGATCCGCTGGTGTCAGGGCTATTCCGAGCCCGGCTCCGGCTCCGACCTGGCCTCGATCCAGACCCGCGCCGAGGATCGCGGCGACCACTGGATCGTCAACGGCCAGAAGGTCTGGACCTCCTACGCCGATCAGGCCGACTGGATCTTCTGTCTGGTCCGCACCGACCCCGAGGCGCCCAAGCATCTGGGCATCAGCTTCGTCCTGTTCGACATGGCGACGCCGGGCGTCAGCACCCGCCCCATCACGCTGATCAGCGGCAAGTCGCCCTTCTGCGAGACCTTCTTCGACGACGTGCGGGTCGAGAAGGAAAACCTGATTGGAACCCTGAACCGCGGCTGGGACGTGGCCAAAGCCCTGCTGGCGCACGAGCGGACCATGATCGGCGCCATGGGCGACATCGGCGTCGGACGCCCGCTCAGCCAGGTCGCGGTCGACGCCCTGGGCGTGGACGAGGCTGGCCGGCTGGACGAGCCGTCCTTGCGCGCCCGCATCGCCGACTACGACATCGACGCCGCCGCCTTCCGTCTGGCGATGGAGCGGGTGGGGGATCAGGTGAAGGCCAAACAGGCGCACCCGGCCATCGCCTCAATGCTCAAATACTACGGCTCTGAACTGAACAAGCGCCGCCACGAACTGGCCATGGCGGCAGGCGGTTCGGACGCACTGGAATGGGAGGGCGAACGCTCGAAGGACGGCGCCGCCGCCCGCGACTGGCTGCGCACCAAGGCCAACTCCATCGAAGGCGGCACCAGCGAAATCCAGCTGAACATCATCGCCAAACACCTGCTGCAACTGCCGGGGGCGTGAGCCCATGCCCGCCGTCATCCTCGGGCTTGACCCGAGGATCGAGGGTGGCGCCGGCCTGGACGCCGCCCGCTCGCCCCAACGCCCGATGCTCGGATCAAGTCCGAGCATGACGAAGAGAAAGTAGGATTGATGCCCCTGATCCTGACCGAAGAACAGACCATGCTTCAGGACGCCGCCGACGGCTTCCTGAGCGAACATGCCCCCATCGCCCATCTGCGCAAACTGCGCGACAGCCGCGACCCCGACGGCGTCTCGCGCGACCTGTGGCGAGCCTTCGGCGAGATGGGCTTTGCGGGCGTCATCATCCCCGAAGAAGACGGCGGCTCCGGCCTCGGCGCGGTCGAGGCGGGCGTCATCGCCGAGAGCCTGGGCCGCACCCTGACGCCCTCGCCCTTCGTGGGTTCGTCCGTTCTGGCGGCGACGGTGCTGAAGGCGGCGGGCTCGGAGACGCAGAAGGCCTGGCTGGGCAAGATTTCGGCGGGCGAGGCCATCCTCAGCCTCGCCGTGGATGAAGGTCCCAAGCACGCGCCCGCAAAGATCGCCACGCGGGCCGAACGCGCCGGCAACGGCTTCAAGCTGAACGGCGCCAAGGGCTTCGTGCTGGACGGCCACGTCGCCGACGCCCTGATCGTGGCGGCGCAGACGGATGAAGGCCTGACCCTCTTCCTGATCGACCCGCAGACCCCCGGCGTCGCGGTCGAGCGCACCATCATGGTCGACGCCCACAACGCCGCGCGCGTCACCCTGACCGAAGTGGCGGTGGACGCCGACGCCGTGATCGGCGCAGTGGGCGAGGGGCAGGGGCCGCTGGACGCCGCGCTGACGCTGGGCCGGGCCTGCGCCGCCGCCTCTCTGGTCGGGGCGGGGGATCAGGCCTTCAAGATCACGCTGGAATACCTGCGCACCCGCAAGCAGTTCGGCAAGCTGATCGGTGAGTTCCAGGCCCTGCAGCACCGCGCCGCCCACCTGTTCACCGAGCTGGAACTGGCCAGGGCCGCGACCTTGGCCGCCCTGCAAGCCATCGACGCGGGCCGTCCCGACGCCGAGCAAGCCGCCGGCGTCGCCAAGGCCAAGGCCGGCCGCGTCGCCGAACTGGCGGTGCAGGAGGCGGTGCAGATGCACGGCGGCGTCGGCATGACCGACGAGTTCGACGTCGGCCTGTTCATGAAGCGCGTCCGCGTCCTGAACGAACTGCTGGGCGACGCGGGCTTCCACGCTGAACGTCTGGCGCGGGCGCAGGGCTTCTGACGCTCGTTTGATCCAGGACAAGGCTGAGCCGGGCCGGGGTGACGCATCGGCTTGGCCCGGCTAAACCTCCCGCAAGGGAGAAACCACATGACGCGATCCAACGCGCCCGCCTATCAGACCGGCTTCGCCAACCACTTCGCCACCGAGGCCGTCGAGGGCGCCCTGCCGGTCGGCCGCAACTCGCCGCAGCGCCCGGCCCTGGGCCTTTACGCCGAGCAGCTGTCGGGCGCGGCCTTCACCGCGCCGCGCGACCATAACCTGCGCAGCTGGCTCTATCGTCTGCGGCCCTCGGCCCAGCACGGACCGTATCAGCCGTTCGCGCAGGGCCGCGTGCGCTCAGGCCCCTTCACCGAGACCCCGCCCAACCCCAACCGCATGCGCTGGGACCCCCTGACCATGCCGGATCAGCCGACCGACTGGGTTGAAGGCCTGACCACCTATGGCGGCAATGGCGACGCGGATTCCGGGACGGGCGTGGGCATCCACCTCTATGTCGCCAACCGCTCGATGACGGATCGGGTCTTCTACTCCGCCGACGGCGAACTTCTGATCGTGCCGCAGCAAGGAAGCCACCGCTTCGTCACCGAGATGGGCGTGATCGAGGCGGCGCCCGGCCATGTGGTGGTCATCCCTCGCGGCGTGCGCTTCCGCGTCGAGGTGGACGCAGAAGTGCGGGGCTATGTTTGCGAGAACTTCGGTTCGCCCTTCCGCCTGCCGGACCTCGGCCCCATCGGCTCAAACGGACTGGCCAATCCGCGCGACTTCGAGACCCCGGTCGCCTGGTTCGAGGACGTCGATCGCCCGACGGAGTGCGTGCAGAAATACGGCGGCCTGCTGTGGGCCACGACCTTTGGCCACAGCCCGCTGGACGTCGTCGGCTGGCACGGCAACTACGCCCCCTATCGCTATGACACGGCGCGGTTCAACACCATCGGCACGGTCAGCTATGACCACCCGGATCCGTCGATCTTCACCGTCCTGACCTCGCCGTCGGACACGCCCGGCACGGCCAACTGCGACTTCGTCATCTTCCCGCCGCGCTGGATGGTGGCCGAGGACACCTTCCGCCCGCCCTGGTTCCACAGGAACGTCATGAGCGAGTTCATGGGGCTGATCTTCGGCGAGTACGACGCCAAGGCGGGCGGCTTCGCCCCCGGCGGCGCGTCCCTGCACAACCGCATGAGCGGCCACGGCCCCGATCAGGCCAGCTGGAACGGCGCCACAAACGCCGAGCTGAAACCGCACAAGATCGAGAACACCCTCGCCTTCATGTTCGAGACGCGGATGCCGATCCGCACCACGGCCTGGGCCGAGACGACGCCCCTGATGCAGCTCGACTACGACGACTGCTGGACCGGGTTCGAAAAAGGACAGGTCGGATGAGGCTGAAAGCCCTTCTCTTTGCCGCCGGTCTGGGACTGGCCGCCTGCTCGCCGACGCCCGCGCCCGAGCCGGTCGTCCCCGCCGTCGAGGCCCCCGAACCGCCGAAGATGACCGTTTCGTCCAGCGCCTGCACCGCGCGCGGCGGCGAGATGCGGCAGGTCGGGCGGATGCAGTCCTGGCAGTGCGTGGTCAAATACGCCGACGCGGGCAAGCGCTGCACCGACGCCTCGCAATGCGAGGGCGACTGCGAGATCGCGGGCAATAGCGGCATCGCCGCCGGAACCGCCGCGACCGGCGTCTGTCAGGCCGACAGCAACCGTTTCGGCTGCCGCACCACGGTCAAGGACGGCAAGGCCGAGGCGACCCTCTGCATCGACTGAGCCCCTGTCATCCGCACGGCGCTGAAGGACGTATCTGAGCCATGACCCTGTCCGAGATCGCCCTGCTCCTGTTGCTCAATCTGGTCCTGATCCTGGCGGTCATGACGGCGCTGTGGCGGGTGGCCGTGCGGCTGGGGGATGTCAGCTTCATCGACGGGGTCTGGCCCCTGGGCATGTTGATGCTGGCTCTGGCGACCTGGCCGCGTGCGGAAGGCGACCCCACGCGGTCGGCCCTTCTGGTGGGCCTGTGCGGGATCTGGGCGCTGCGGCTGGCCTGGCATCTGCTGCGGCGTTGGCGGGCGCATGGGGCGGACGGGCGCTATGTCGCCATCCTCCAGGCGCAGGAGCGTAAAAAAGGCTGGGGTTTCTCGCGCACGGCCCTGCTGATGGTCTTCCTCCCCCAGGGCGTCCTGGCCTGGCTGACCGCTCTGCCGGTGCAACTGGGCCAGGTCGCGGCCCAGCCTGCTGTGGGCGTGGTCGGCTGGATCGGCGTCGGGCTGGCGCTGATCGGCATCGTGTTCGAGACGGTGGGCGACGCCCAACTGACGACCTTCCGCAATGATCCGGCGCGCAAGGGTCAGGTGCTGGACACCGGCCTGTGGCGCTATACCCGCCATCCCAACTATTTCGGGGACGCCTGCGTCTGGTGGGGTCTGTATCTGATCGCGGCCGAGACGGGGCCGGGGCTGTGGTCGATCGCGGGGCCGCTGTTCCTGACCTTCACCCTGACGCGCTGGTCCGGCATCGGCCTGACCGAGAAGGCCATTCACAAGTCGCGGCCCGGCTACGCCGACTATGTGAAACGCACCAGCGCCTTCATCCCCTGGCCGCCGAAGCGCGTCTGAAACTTCCATGAAAAAGCCCCCGCTGCTTTCGCGGCGGGGGCCTTGTCGGTTCGGATCGGACCGCCTTAGTTGGCGGGCGTGCTCGGTGAGGTGTTCGGCGTGTTCGAGGTGGTCATGCCGCCGTCGGCGTTGCCGGCCTGTTGCTCGATGCGGTCGGCTTCGGCGTTCAGGGCCTGTTCCTGGGCTTCGTTCGGGGTCGCGGCGGCCTGGGCCTCCAGAGCGTCAGCCTTTTGCTCGGCGGCCTTGTCGGCGGCGCTTTCACCGCAGGCGGCCAGACCGGCGACGGCGACGATGGAAGCGGCGGCGAGAACGAGTTTACGCATGGTGTTCCTCCAAAGGATTGAGCCTGAAGAACGCGCCTGCATCACGTTCGGTTCACGCCGCCGTGAGTTTTTGTGTCATCCGGCCTCGACGAAGGCCACCCGCGCGGCCCCCAGCAGGGCCGCGTGCTTGTGCAGGATCACCTTGGTCGGGATGGCCTGCATGTATTCCTTGAACCGGCCCTTGCGCTCGAACCGTTCGCGAAACGGACTGGCCTTGAGGAAGGGCAGGATGCGCGGGGCGATGCCCCCGGCGATATAGACTCCGCCGCGCGCACCCGTCGTCAGGGCGATATCCCCGGCCACGGCGCCCAGGATGGCGCAGAAGCGCGCCAAGGTCGCGCCGCAGGGCGTGTTCGGGTCGTTCAGCGCGGTCTCCGTGATCTCGGCCGGGTCGTCGATATGGGTCTCGCGCCCGTCGATCTCGGCCAGGGCGCGGTGCATGTTCAGAAGGCCGGGGCCGCAGATCAGGCGCTCGATCGAGACGCGGTCATAGCGGCGACGCAGGATGCGCAGGATTTCGTCCTCCACCGCGTCGCCGGGCGGGAAGCAGGCGTGGCCGCCCTCGGAGGGCATGGCCATCTCGCGCCCATGGGCGTCGCGCACCAGGGCCGAGACGCCGAAGCCGGTGCCGGGGCCGAGCACCGCCACCGTGGCGTGCGGATCTCCGTCCAACGGCCCGCCCAGCGAGGCCAGCTCGGCCTCCGGCACGATGGGCGCGCCCCAGGCCAGGGCCTCGAAGTCGTTGATCAGCTTGACCGGGTTCAGCCCCAGGGTCTGAAGCTCGCCTTCCGACACCCGCCACGGCGAGTTGGTCAGGTCGATTTCGCCGTCCGTCACAGGGCCGGCCACGGCGATGACGCCGCCGGTCGGCTTGACCGCGCAGCCGTCGATGAAGGCCTTCACTCCGCCGAGGAAGGTCGGATAGGTCTCGGCGGGGAAGCTCTCGTGATGTTCCAGCACCGGACGGCCGTCGACCATGCGGGTCAGGGCGAAACGGGCGTTGGTGCCGCCGACATCGCCGACGAGAAGAATCTGATCAGTCATCAGGCGTCTACCGTGCGATCAACGACATTGGGATTGGGAGGCGTGTCCGTATGGCCGCCGGCTCCGGCGGGCACGGCGAAGCAGACGGTGGCCCCCTGTTCGGCCGTGGTCACGACATGACGGAAGGCCCCGAACAGTTCGCGGCCATAGCCCCAGGAGGAACCCTCGGCGTTGGCGGTCGAGCGCACGGCCAGCGGTCGCGCCGTCAGATCCGCCACCCCGACCGTGGTCAGCACCCCGGCCTCGGCGTCCAGGCGGATGATGTCGCCGTCCTGAACGTGGGCCAGCGGGCCGCCCGCCAGGGCCTCGGGGCTGACGTGGATGGCGGCGGGGGTCTTGCCGCTGGCGCCCGACATGCGGCCGTCGGTGACGAAGGCGACCTTGAAGCCCTTGTCCTGCAGCACGCCCAAGGCCGGCGACAGGCTGTGCAGTTCCGGCATGCCGTTGGCGCGCGGGCCCTGGAAGCGCAGCACCACCACCACGTCGCGATCCAGCTGCCCGGCTTTGAAGGCGGCCAAGGCGTCTTCCTGGGTCTCGAACACGGCGGCAGGGGCCTCGACGATGCGGTTCTCGGGTTTGACCGCCGAGACCTTGATCACCGCCCGACCCAGATCGCCCTGCACCAGGCGCAACCCCCCCTCCTTGTCGAAGGGATCGGCGGCGGGACGCAGGATGTCGCGGTCCAGACTCTCGCTGACCCCGTCGCGCCAGACCAGTTCGCCGTCCACCAGCGACGGTTCCTGGAAATAGGCCTCGATCCCCTGACCCATGACGGTCGTGACGTCCGAGTGGATATGGCCCGCCTGGGCCAGTTCGCGCGTGACGAAGGCCACGCCGCCCGCCGCCTGGAAGGCGTTCACGTCCGCCGAGCCGTTGGGATAGACCCGCGCCAGCAGCGGCGTCACCGAGGACAGCTGGTCCATGTCGGTCCAGTCGATCAGCACCCCCGCCGCCCGCGCCATGGCCACCAGATGGATGGCGTGGTTGGTCGAGCCGCCGGTGGCCAGCAGGGCCACGATCATGTTGACGATCGACTTCTCGCTGATGACGTCGGCCATGCGGCCCTCGCCTGACCGCGCCAGTTCGACCGCGCGCTTGGCGGCGGCGGCGGTCAAGGCGTCGCGCAGTCCGGTCTCGGGATGAACGAAGGCGGTCGAGGGCATGTGCAGGCCCGCGATCTCCATCATCATCTGGTTGGAGTTGGCCGTGCCGTAGAAGGTGCAGGTGCCCGGCGAGTGGTAGCTGCCGATCTCGCTTTGCAGCAGGGTGGCGCGATCCACCTGGTTCTGGGCGTACAGCGCCCGCACGCGGGCCTTCTCGGCATTGGGGATGCCAGACGGCATCGGTCCCGCAGGCGCGAACACGACCGGCAGATGTCCAAAGGCCAGCGCGCCCATGAACAGGCCCGGCACGATCTTGTCGCAGACGCCCAGCATCATGGCGGCGTCAAAGGCGTCGTGGGTCAGGGCCACGCCCGTCGCCATGGCGATGGCGTCGCGGCTGAACAGCGACAGCTCCATGCCGGGCCGACCCTGGGTGACGCCGTCGCACATGGCCGGGGTTCCGCCCGCCACCTGGGCCGTGGCGCCGACTTCGCGCACCGCTTGACGGATCACGGCGGGAAAGCGCTCGAACGGCTGATGCGCCGACAGCATGTCGTTGTAGGCGGTGACCACGCCGACATTGGGCCTGGAGCCGTCCATGGCCCTCAGCTTGTCGGCGATGGTTTGGCCGGCAAACGCATGCGCCCAGTTGGCGCAGGACAGCTTGGCGCGACCGGCCCCGCTGTCGCGGGCGGCGTCCATGCGGCGGATGTAGTCGGCGCGGGTGGCGCGGCTGCGCTCAGTGATGCGGGCGGTGACTTCCGCGACTACGGGGTTGAGAGCCATCAGACGGCCTCCGTCCAAAGCACTTCGAGGGGAACCTTCGCAGCGATCAAGGCGGCGATGGGCTGGACGCGGGGATCGCCCGCCGCTTCGCGCTCGAACACGGCGCGCTTTTTCGCGCCGGTCAGGGCCAGCACCACGCGCCGCGCCTTCGCCAGATAGGGCAGGTTGATCGACAAACGTTCCTGCGGCGGCGCCAAACCGTCCCTGCCCGGCGGCACGCCATAGACGGCGGGCTTCAGATCGGGCGTCAGCAGGGTCTTCAGCGTCGGGCTTTCGGGGAACATCGAGCAGATATGCCCATCCTCGCCCATGCCCAGCAGGACGGCGTCCAGACGCCCGCCTTCACCCTTCAGCGCCTTCGACGCCTCAGCGGCGGCGCGGTCCACGGTGACCGACGGCGCATACAACGGCAGGAAACGCGCGGCGGACGCGGGGCCGGTCAGCAGGGTCCGTTTCATCAGGGCGGCGTTCGAGTCCGGGGAAGTCTCGGCCACATAGCGTTCGTCCACCAGGGTGACGACGACCCGGGACCAGTCCAGATCGATGCGCGCCAGATCGGCATAGATGGGCGAGGGGGTCGAGCCGCCGGCGCCGGCGAAAACCGCGCGCCCCTGTTCGAGCACAGCCGCGCCCAGGGTTTCGCCCAGACGCGCGGCGCAGGCCTCGGCCCAGGCGGCGGCGGTGGGGAAAACTTCAATCGTGGTCATCAAACCCTCCCGCTCATCCCCGCGGAGGCGGGGACCCAGGTTTGAGCCATCTGACGGACGGCGGCCCTGTCTGCGCCACCCAGAACGCGGCGTCTGTCGCCAAAGCGCTGGGTCCCCGCCTCCGCGGGAATGAGCGGATGGTGATCACTCATCGCGCGTGTTCCACTTCCGTCCGGTCCGCGACAGCAGCAGGTCCGCCGCCTCAGGCCCCCAGGTCCCAGCCCCGTAATCCAGCGGCTTGAACCCGGCCCCCGACCAGGCGTCGGCCACCTCGTCCACCCACTTCCACGCCTGCTCGGCCTCGTCGCGGCGCACGAACAGGGTGCTGTCGCCCTTGAGCGCATCCAGCAGCAGGCGTTCATAGGCGATGCGGCGGCGCGGCGGGGCGGCGTCCTTGCCGTTTACCCCCCAGGACAGGCTCATCTTGATCGGCTGCAACTGCATCCGCTGATCCAGCCCCGGCTTCTTGTTCATCACCGACAGCGAGATGTCCTCGTCGGGCTGCAGTTCGATGACCAGGCGGTTGTCGTAGATGTCCCCGCGCTCGCCGTGGCCGAAGATGGAGTGCGGCACCGGCTTGAACTGGATGACGATCTCGGTGCGCTTCTCGGGCAGACGCTTGCCGGTGCGCATGAAGAAGGGCACGCCCGCCCAGCGCCAGTTGTCGATGTCGGCGCGGATGGCCACGAAGGTTTCGGTGTCGGACGGCTGGCCGCGTTCGTCACGATAGGCCCTGGCCGGCTGGCCCTCGACCGCGCCCGCCACATACTGGCCGCGCACGGTGACGCGCTCGGCCTCCTCCGGCGTGATGGGGCGAAGGGACCGCAGCACCTTGACCTTCTCGTTGCGCACCGAGTCCGGGTCGAGGTCCGAGGGCGGCTCCATCGCCACCAGGCACAGCAGCTGCAGCATGTGGTTCTGCAGCATGTCCCGCAGGGCGCCGTACTCGTCGTAGTAAGGCCAGCGGTCGCCGACCCCGACCGTTTCGCCCACCGTGATCTGGACGTGATCGACGGTCAGATTGTTCCACAGCGGCTCGAAGATGGTGTTGCCGAAGCGCAGGGCGATCAGGTTCTGCACCGTCTCCTTGCCCAGGTAGTGATCGATGCGGAACACCTGACGTTCGTCAAAAGCCTGGGCCACGGCGTCGTCGATTTCGAGGAAGCTTTCCAGATCCCGCCCGACCGGCTTCTCCAGCACGATGCGGCAGTTCTTCTCGGCCAGACCCGCCGCCTTCATCGCCGTGACGATCCGGCCATAGAGAGAGGGCGACACCGCCAGGAAGGAGGTCGTCTCACCGTCGCCGGCCTTGGCCTTCAGCCCCTTCAGGCTCTCTGGATCGGTGGCGTCCACGGCCAGGTAGTCGAGACGCGCCTTCATCCGCGCCCAACTGGCCTCGTCCCAGGCCTCGTCGGCCTCGGCCTTGGCCTTCACCGTCTCATGGACCTTGGCGATATAGGCCTCAGCGCTTTCAGCCGATCGCGCCGCGCCGATGATCTTCAGGTCGTCCGGCAGCAGGCCGTCGTGGTCGAGGAAATAGAGCGACGGCAGCAGCATCCGCATGGCGAGGTCGCCGCCTCCGCCGAACAGAATGAGAGCCGCCATTCGCGCTTTCCTCCATGACCCCGACCTGCGGGGTTGCGTCTTAATGTCTAGCTATCGTCCTTGGCCGGTTGCGCGCGGCGGGCCAAGACGTCCAGCACGTCCTGAAACACCATGTTACGCGCATGGAGCAGGACCAGCAGGTGATAGATCAAATCCGCCGACTCGCTGGCGAGTTCCGTCTCATCGCCCGCAGCCCCCGCCAGCGCCGTCTCGACGCCCTCCTCGCCGACCTTCTGCGCGGCGCGTTTCGGCCCCTGGGCGATCAGGCGGGCGGTCCAGCTGTCGTTGGGGTCGGCCTGGGCGCGGACGTGGATGGTGCGCTCCAGTCGCGCGATGCGGCCCACGCCTGGCGCGTCCTCCTCGCCGAAGCAGCTGACGCGGTTCAGATGGCAGGCGTTGCCGACGGGGCGCACCTTCACCACCACGGCGTCGCCGTCGCAGTCCGGCGTCACCGACACGACGTTGAGAAAATCGCCCGAGGTCTCGCCCTTGCGCCACCGTCCGCCCCGCGATCGCGAGAAGAAGGTGGCCTGGCCGCTGTCCAGCGTCTCACGCAACGCCGCCTCGTCCATATAGGCTAGGGTCAGCACCTGCAGGGTGTCGGCGTCCTGCACCACGGCGGGGATCAGGCCGCCGCTCTTGGCGAAGTCGATGGAAGAGACATTGAGCGTGTTGGAGGGGGTCATTTGTCTTCTCCGCTCATCCCCGCGGAGGCGGGGACCCAGGTTTGAGCCATCTGACGGACGGCGGCCTTCTTCGCGAAACCCAGGATGCGGCGTTTGTCGCCAAAGCACTGGGTCCCCGCCTCCGCGGGGATGAGCGGGAGGAGGCGGGTCATATCCTCACCTCCACGCCTTGCGTGTCCAGGTAACGCTTGAGATCGGGAATCGCGATCGCGCCCGAGTGAAACACGCTGGCGGCCAGCGCCCCCGACACGTCGGCGTCAAGAAACACGTCGCGGAAATGCTCGACCGCCCCGGCCCCGCCGGACGCCACCAGCGGAATGCTCAGCCGCCGCCGCGCCTCGGCCAGTTGTTCAAGGTCATAGCCGCGCCGCACCCCGTCCTGATCGATGCAGTTCAGCACGATCTCCCCGGCGCCCAGGCCTTGCGCCTCGACGATCCAGTCCATGGTCAGCTTGCCGGCGCCGCGCCGGGCGTTGGGATCGCCGGTGTATTTGTGGACGCGCCATTCGCCGTCCTGAAAGGCGCTGTCGACGCCGACGACGACGCATTGTCGCCCCAGCCTCTGCGCCATCTCGCCGATCAGCTCAGGCCGTTCCAGGGCGGGCGAGTTGATCGACACCTTGTCCGCCCCGTGATCCAGACAGCGCGCCGCCTGCTCCACCGTGCGGATGCCGCCGGCGACGCAGAAGGGGATGTCCAGCAGCCGGGCGATATCCTGCACCCAGCCATAGTCCAGCGTCCGCCCCTCGGGGCTGGCCGTGATGTCGTAAAAGACCAGTTCGTCGGCGCCCTGATCGCGATAGCGCGCGGCCAGTTCGGCGGCGTCGCCCATGTCCACGTGGCCCTCGAACCGCACGCCCTTGACCACCCGCCCGACCTTGACGTCGAGGCAGGGGATGATGCGCCTAGCGGTCATTGGCCGAAACCGGGGCCATGTTCACGGCCTCGATGGCCTCAGCCACGGTGAAGCGACCGGCATAGATAGCGCGGCCGGTAATGGCCCCGGCGCAGCCGATGGTCTTGGCGGTGGTCAGGTCCTCCAGACTGGCGATCCCGCCCGAGGCCTGGATCTCCAGCTCGGGGCGACGCGCGATGGCCTCGGACAGAAGCGCCCGGTTCAGACCCGTCAGGGCGCCGTCGCGCTCGACGTCCGTGATCAGGATATGGCGCAGCATCCCGACCGGATAGCGATCCAGCACGCTCCACAGATCCACGCCCGACGACTGGGTCCAGCCCTTCAGGGCGGGCACGGGCAGGCCGTTCTCGTTTCTCACGTCCAGGGCCAGGGCGATGGCCTTGGGGCCGAACTGCTCCAGCCATTTCAGCACCTGATCCGTGTCGGTGACGGCCAGAGAGCCGATGACGACGCGGCTGATCCCGGCCCCCAGCAGGTGTTCGATATCCTTTTCCGAGCGCACGCCGCCGCCGGACTGGACCTTGATGTCCACCGCCCGCGCCATGTCGCCGATCAGCGCATACTGGCGCGCCTCGCCCGCCTTGGCCCCGTCCAGGTCGATGACGTGGATCCACTCGGCCCCCTCGGCGGTGAAGGCCGCCATCCGGTTGGCGGGATGGGCGTCGTAGCGGGTCACGTGATTGAAATCGCCGTGCAACAGGCGAACCGCATGGCCGTCGATCAGGTCAATGGCGGGATAGATGATCACGCGGGCAACTCCAGGAAGTTCTTCAAGATACGCGCACCGGCCTTGGCCGACCGTTCCGGGTGGAACTGACAGCCCCAGCGGTTGGCGCTGTTGACCATGGCCGGGACCGCGATGCCGTAGTCGGCGGCGGCGATGGTCGCCGGGCCGTCAGTGCAGACGAAACCGTGGACGAAATAGGCCCAGTCGCCGTCTTTGATCCCCTCCAGAAGGGGATCGGGACGGCGGATGTTTAGTCTGCTCCAGCCCATGTGCGGCGAGGGCCGCGACGGCGCGGGCGCAATGGCCTCGACCCGGCCGGGGATCAGGCCCAGCAGGTCGACGCCGCCATCTTCGGCGCTGGTCTCGAACAGCAGTTGCTGGCCCAGACAGACGCCCAGCAAGGGCCGCTTGAACCGCCTTAGCGGCTCCACCAGACCCAGCGCATTCAGCCGCTGCATGGCGTAGCCCGCCGCCCCGACGCCAGGCAGGATGACCCGCTCGGCCTCCTCCAGATCGGCAGGGTCGGCGGTGATCCGCACCCGCGCCCCCAGCCGCTCCAGCGCGAACCGCACCGAGGCCACATTGCCCGAGCCGTAACCGATCAGGGTGACTTCGGTCATGAGCCGGTTCCGATCCTCCCCTGTCGCGCAGCGACGGGGGAGGGGGACCATGCGCAGCATGGTGGAGGGGGCGAAATCTGGACGCAGCGTGTGGGATTCGCCCCCTCCACCGCTGCGCGGTCCCCCTCCCCCGCTCCGCAGGGGAGGATTGAGAATGCGTGACTCATCACAACACCCCCTTGGTGCTCGGCACGACATCGCCCTCGACGCGGATGGCCTGGCGCAGCGCCCGACCCAGGGCCTTGAACACGGCCTCGGTCTTGTGGTGGTCGTCGTCGCCGGTGACCGTGACGTGGATGGCCGCGCCCAGGTTCTCGGCCAAGGACCGGATGACGTGGGCCGTCAGGTCGGTGCGGTAGTCGCCGATGAAGGGGGTGGCAAACGTCCCCTCGAACACCGGATAGGGCCGCCCCGACAGGTCGATGGAGACCGCGGCATTGGCCTCGTCCATCGGCAGGACGAAGCCATAGCGTTGAATGCCCTTCCGTTCGCCCAGCGCCTGTTTCAGCGCCTGCCCCAGGGCAATCGCGCTGTCCTCGATGGTGTGGTGCGGGTCGGTGTGCAGGTCGCCCTCGCACGACAGTCGGATCGAAAACCCGCCGTGCGCCGCCACCTGTTCGATCATGTGGTCGAAGAAGCCGACGCCCGTGTGGATCGTCACCGGCCCGGCGCTGTCCAGATCGACGGCGCAGACGATGCGCGTCTCCTTCGTATCGCGCACGGCCTGTCCGACGCGAGTGCGGCGGACCTTGGCGTCGGCGGCGCCGAGGGCGACCAGCAGCCGGTCGTTGACCTCGAGCTTCAGCGACACCGGCAGGCGCACGCGATCCCCGGCCTCATCGGCGGTCAGGCCGAACCGGCGAAGGCTCTCGACCACGGCCGCCGGATCAGACGGCCGGGCGATGATCACCGGCCCGACGCCGGCCTCCAGCGGCATCAGCCGCGACAGGGCCTCGGCGACGCGCGCGCGCTCGCGGCGCACGCCGTCGATGCGTTCGGCGGTCTCGATCATCCGCGACGGGTCCAGGGCCTGCAGCGCCAGCCGCACCGAGACCTCGGGCAGGGCGTAGGGCTCCAGCACGCTCGCCAGCCGCGCCAGCGTCTGGCCTTGCGCCACCGCCGCCCCGACCCTCGCCCCGGCCAGGCCATAGGCCAGCGACAGGCTGCGCAGCACGATCAGGTTAGCGTGGTCCTTCACGACCGTCGCGGCGGATGGCGTCTCGGCGAACTCCGCCAGACCCTCGTCCACCACCAGCAGGGCCGGAGCGACGCGCTTGGCCATTTCGGCCACGGCTTCGGGCGAGCCCAGGGCGCGGATGACGACGGCGGTGATCTCGGCGCCTTCAGCCGGGCGGGCGTAGAGCGCCGCCAGACCCCGATAGGGCTCAGCCTCCGGCGCCTGCACCGCCTGTCCCTCGCGCGCGGCCAGACGCCAGACCAGCTCCAGCCCGTGCGTCAGGCCGCGCACCGGCAGCACCTGATCGGCGGCGACGCCATAGAGGTCGGCCAGTCGCGCGGCGAGCGCCGTCGGCTCGGCCGGATAGCGGTCCAGACCTTCGCCGCCGGACACCAGCGGCGGATAGGGGGCGGGCAAACTCATGACCCTTCTCCCCTCGTGGGAGAAGATGGGCGCCGGAGGCGCTCGGATGAGGGGGAGGGTTCAGCAGGCAGGACGGTTGATGACGAGGGTGAAGCCAACGTCCCCCTCATCCGGCCTGCCCCGCAGGCCACCTTCTCCCAGGAGGGGAGAAGGAAGAGATTCTTGCTCATCCTTCCGTCCTCAGATCCGCCGCCCGCGCGTGGGCCTCCAGCCCCTCCAGCCGCGCCAGACGGGCGGCGACGGGGGCCAGGGCGGCGGCGCCGGCTTGCGTCACCATCTGCACCGACATGGTGGTCATGAAGCTGGCGGTCGTGATGCCGCCCAGCGTCCGCGCCCCGCCGTCGGTGGGCAGGACGTGGCTGGGGCCAGCGGCGTAGTCGCCCAGCGTCTCGGCCGCCCACTGGCCGACGAAGACGGCTCCGGCGGCGGTGATCCGGTCCACCAGCCGTTCGGCCTCCTCGGCCTGGATCGACAGGTGCTCGGGACCATAGAGGTTGGCGACCGCACAGGCCTCGGCCATGTCGGCCACGCGGATGGCGCGGGCCTGCTCCAGCGAGGCGCGGGCGATGGCCGCGCGGGGCAGGGTCTCCACCTGACGCTCCACCTCGGCGACGATCTCGGTCAGAGCGGTGCCGCTGTCGGAGACGAGAAGAACCTGGGCGTCGGCGTCGTGCTCGGCCTGACTGAGCAGGTCGGCGGCGACGATCTCGAAATCGGCGTCGCGGTCGGCGATGACCAGCAGTTCCGACGGGCCCGCCGGCATGTCCTGCGCCGGGCCGTTCGGCAGGCTGGACGCATAACGCTTGGCCTCGGCCACATAGGCGTTGCCGGGGCCGAACAGCTTGTCGACCGGGGCGATGACGCCCTCGTCCAGTTCAGCGCCGAAGGTCAGGGCCGCGATCGCCTGGGCGCCGCCCAGCAGCCACAGCTCGTCCAGCCCCGCTTCTGCGGCGGCGACGATCATGGCCGGGTGAACCGAGCCGTCCTTCGACGGCGGCGTCACGGCGACGCGCCGCCCGACCCCGGCCACGCCCGCCGGAATGGCCAGCATCAGCAGGGATGAAAACAGAGGCGCCGTGCCGCCGGGCACATAGAGACCCGCCGAACCGATGGCCCGCCAGACCAGCTTGGACTTCACGCCCGGCGTGGTCTCGATGAAGGCGGTGTCCTCGGGCCGCGTCGCCGCGTGGAAGACGCGCACATTGTCGGCGGCGACGCGCAGGGCGCGGGCGGCGGCGGGCGGAAGGTCGGCGCGGGCTTCAGCGGCGGCCTTCTCGGTGATGGCCACCCGGCGCGGCGCGGCGCCATCCAGCTTGATCGCCCAGTCGGTCACGGCCTGACCGCCGCGCGCCTGCACGTCGTCGAAGATCTCGCGTACCACGCCGGTGACGAAACCCTCGGTGCGTTGCTGCGGGCGGGCCAAAGCCGCCTGACGCTCGCCTGCGTCCAGCTTGTTCCAGTCGATCCGCTTCATCACATCATCTTCTCGATCGGCAGGACCAGGATGGCCGAGGCCCCCGCCGCCTTCAGCTTCTCCAGCGTCTCCCAGAAGACGGCTTCCTGACAGACGGCGTGGACGGCCACGGCGTCGTCGCGGCCCGACAGGGGCATGACGGTCGGCGAGCCGGCGCCGGGCAGGATGGCGGTGATCTGATCCAGCGCCGAGCGCGGCGCGTTCAGCATGACGTACTTGGCCCCTTGCGAGGACACCACGCCGGCCATCCGCTCGATGATGCTGTCCAGCAGGTGTTGCAAGCCCGCCTCGGGCGCGGTCGGCGCCTTGATCAGCACCGCCTGGCTGTCCAGCACGGTCTCCTTGGCCATCAGGCCGTTGGCCTCCAGCGTCGCGCCGGTCGAGACCAGATCACAGATGGCCGAGGCCAGCTTCAGCCGCGGGGCCACCTCGACCGCGCCGCGCATGGTGACGATGTCGGCGCCGACGCCGTTCTCATCCAGAAACCGGCGCAGGATCTTGGGATAGGAGGTGGCGATGCGCAGCCCCTCCAGCGACGACGGACCGGCGTAGTCCAACGTCGGCGGCACGGCGATCTTCAGCGTGCAGCGGCCAAAGCCCAGGGGCATGACCACCTCGGCGTTCGGGCCGCCGTTCCGGACCTCTTCCAGCACGTTCTCGCCGACGATGCCGAGGTCGCAGACCCCGTCCGCCACGAAGGTCGGGATGTCGTCGTCGCGCACCCGCAGCAGGTCGATCGGATAGTTTTCGATCCGGTACAGCAGGTCGTTGTTGCCCTTGACCACCCGCAGGCCCGCGTCGCGGACCAGGTCGAGGCTGCGTTCGGCCAGACGGCCGGATTTCTGGACGGCGATGCGAAGCCGCCCTTGCACGGTGCTCATGATCTCAACTCAGGCTTTCAGTCTGTCCAGCACCAGGCGATAGCCCTGGTGCGGCATGTCCTTCAGGGAACGCGCGACGCGCACCACGGTGGTCGGGCTGGCCGAGGCCTCCACCGCGATCTCGCGATAGGTCTTGTCCCCCCCGTCCAGCAGCCGCGCCACCTGCCACCGCTCGGCGAAGGCGCGCAGTTCGGCGGGGGTGCACAGATCGGACAGAAAGGCGTCGGCCTCGGCCCGCGTCTGCAGCGAAAGCAGGGCGTCCAGCAGGGCGGTCTTGGCGGCGTCGGTGCTCATGGCGTGTTCCATTATGCTGTAACAATGAAACGGTCAAGCGCTGTCGCGGCAAACTGTCGTAACCACCTAAAATCTGCTCATTCCAAGCTAAGCTCTGCGCAGCCTGATCGGTTGAAGGCCAACTCGAGAAAGGTGCATCCGAGCTCAGCCACCGCCGAGATGCCAGGCTGCGAATGGCTGACCCGTTGCGGCGGTTCGAAGCGTCCGCTTCGAGGCTGGCCCAATCTGCGCATATGAATTGATGAGAACCATCGTCGGAGGCCGCAGTTGGCGACTATCTACTTTAGCTTGTGGCAAAGTGGCCTGCGTCTATTGTGAAGCAATGCGCATGCATTTTACCGCTGGCTCTGTTGAGACAGATCAGCGCGGCGAAGCCCATAGGATCAGATTGAGCATGTCGAAGTACAGTCGTCGCGCAATGCGGACAACCGTCCTGGCGATGCTTCTGGCCGCTCTCGCCGCTGAGCCCGCCTTGTCGCAGGGACGGTCCGCCAGCTCGGCCGTCGATCTCGCGCGGGCCGCTGGCAGTCTTCAACCGGGAGAGTGGGTCTGGGCGCCGGAGATCGCTCCCTCCGGGCCTGTCCTGATCTATGTGAACCTGTCCGACCAGCGCGCTACAGTGTATCGCAACGGCGTACGGATCGGGGTAAGCACCATTTCGTCAGGAAAGCCTGGACACGAAACACCTACGGGCGTCTTCACGATCCTGCAGAAAGACGCCCGGCACCATTCGACGACCTATAACAACGCGCCGATGTTCTACATGGAGCGCCTGACCTGGGACGGCGTGGCGCTGCATGCTGGCGGGTTGCCAGGCTTTCCTGAAAGCCATGGTTGCGTGCACCTGCCGCTGCAATTCGCCCGACTGCTCTACGGCGCGACCGACTTCAGCGTGACGGTCGTGATCGCGGGCGACGCGGCGCGACATGTGGGTGCGGTTCCGGCCGGGGTCGTCGCGCCGTTCGCGGCGGGCGGACGACCGGTCGAGCCGCTGCCGCTCAACGTCCCGTGGCGCTGGACCCCGGAGCAGGCCGCGGACGGGCCGACGACAGTCATCGTCTCCAAGGTTGATCAGATCGCTGTGGTTCTGCGCAACGGCATAGAGATCGGCCGCAGCGCCATCGCCCTGGACGATTATGATGGAGAAGTGCACGTCCTGACCCTCTCGGCGAGCGCAGACGGCGCCCAGCGTTGGCTCTATGCGGGCTTGCCTGGGCGAGAGGCCGAGGCGGGCGCAGAGCTCAGTGCGGCCATGCTCGGCCGCCTGCGCGCGCCGCACCCCTTCTATGTTCAGGTTCGCGATAGCCTGAAGCCGGGCGACACAGTCGTGATCACCCCGGCGCCGATCGGGGCGGGATCGGTCGGCCGCGCCCTGACGGTCATGGACGCCCTCGATGAACCGACCGTGGCCCCGTAGAAAAGGCGGCGCGGATCCATGCCGCCGTTATCTTCAGCAACCCGCGCTGACGTCCAGGGTGGTTGGCGCGTTCGCCGCGGCGGCAGTCGGATGCAATCTTCATCCATTGTTTTCAGCCTGGCCTTGCTCTCGCCGCTGGCATTCGCAGATCAAAGCGCGCCATTGGATGTCCGCGACTTGGTCTGCGCGCGAGGACTAGGTGGGCGACCACAGGCGCTGATCCCACGCGGCGCCGGATTATGTGTCTGTGCCGATCGGCAGATGCCCGCCGGCGAAGGACATAAGGAACAGCGACCAGTCATTGGCCACGTGCGCGGTCACGGAAACCCAGAGATTGCGGGTTAGGACATAGGCCAGCGTCAGAACAAGGCGGGCCGTCCCGATGGTCCCGAGGCACTGCACCACGTTCCAGCCGTAGGTCGGCAGGTGCAGGGCTGCGAACAGAAGGGTGGACGCGATCACGGCGATCACGAGCGCTCGTCGCCGCGAGAGCCCAAACCGGGAGACGCAGAGCCACAGCACGGCCAGCAGCGGCAGGATGGTGATCAGTTCCTCGCCGATCAGTTGGATGAAGGTGCGCGGCAGGAAGAGGAGAAGCTCGGCCGTGCCTGCCGTCGCGAGGTCAGCCACTGAGTTGTTCGGCGCCAGTTCCATGACGCGTGTCATCAGCAGGCCGACGATCATCGAGCTGACGATGGTCAGCAGCGCAAAACCAAGTCCGGTGAACAGCCCCTTGAATCCCATCGGCCGAAAGACAGCGGGCGCGCGCCAACCCGTCACCGCCATCAGCGCCAGAAGCGGCAGGCCGGTGAACAGCAGGGCCGGAATGAAGTTGAGGGGTAAGGTCTTCAGCGGCAGCAGTTCCAACTGAGCGAAGGCGACCCCCAGGGCGAGCATGATGACCAGCCAGCCGCGCCCGCTGATCTCGACCGGATCGCCCGCGTAATAGGGGAAGTCGCGCTTGGCGGCCCCTCGCCGCCCGGCGTGGTCGCCCGTAGAAGCCGCCGTGTTCATTTCAGCCGTCCGCTCAGGGTCTCAGGGGAATCGATGGTCCGCTCCCATTTGAGGGACTTGATCTCCCAGGCAGGATCAAGGGCCTTCAGGTCGCGCAACAATCCGGGCAGGTGGCCGGCGCCATAGGTAACATAGATCTTGTTCGCGGGGCTCTGAGCGATCCGCGCCGCCAGTTCGCGATTGCGATAGTCGAGCACGACCTTGTTGATCGGATCGCTTTCGTCGTCGTTGACGGTGACGATGTTGAGGACGCCACGGCACGCCGTTCCAATGAGAACCTGCTGGCCCGGCGTGGCGCGGTCCAGCCATGCCAGGGCCTTGGCTATATTGGAGCCCGTCGCCTCGTCCTTCTTCACCTCCGCCGAGCGGGCGTAGGCGGCGAACGCGGGGTCCGTGCGGACAAGACGTTCGTACTCGCGCTTCATGTCGGCGGTCGTGACGTCGGCCGTCACATGCCGTTCGGGGTGCGCCGCCTTGTCCACGTCCAGCAGGGTGAAATAGTTCAGTTGGAAGTCGAGGCCGCAGGCCTTGCCCAGGGCGGTGTAGTTGGCGGACAGATCGCCGCCGCCCGCCAGGGTCTGACTGAACCAGGCGTCAGCGCTCGGATCCGGCTGTACGCCTTCATAGAACAGGACATAGCCCTCGGTCAGGGCCCGTTCCAGATCATAGACCACGCCCTTGTAGAAGCTCTCCGTGCCGATGTGCATCATGCCCTGGAAGACCACGGTCTTCTTGCCGTTCGACAGGGTGGCCAAGGGCACGGTCACGGGGCGCAGCGCTGCATTGAAGGCCAGAAAATAGATCGGCGCCGCCGCCAGGATCGACAGCAGGGCGAAGGTCGCCAGCGCCGTCTTCAACAGAGAGGCCCGCCACGGCTGGCTCCGCTGTCGAGAAAACAGTCGTCGCAGACTCCAGGCGACAGGAAGGGCCAAAACCCCTGCAAGAACCGCCAGGCCCAGCACCGCCCACCCGCCCACATCGAACAGGATCGGCAGGCTCAGCAGCATCCCGACCAGGAGCAGGAACCACAGGATCGCAGATAGTCTGATCAGCCAGACCTCGGTCGAACCCTTCATCCCTGCTCTCCTGAACGCCGCCAGCCGATCTGCGTAGGTGATGCCACGGCTTGCCGTTCAAGGATGAGCTGCACCCGTTCGGCGAACAGTAGCGCCCAACTGGGGATCAGCGTCAACCGCCCCCGGATCGCTTTGCAGGGACTCGCCTTTGTCGGCGGGCTTGCGATTGTGCAACGGTTCAGGCTCTGCAACTGTGGCCGCTCGAGACCATCGAGCGGCGACAGGCGAGGCGATCTTGGACTTCATGAAGCTTTTGAAAAGCTTCGAGGATTTCATCTTCGAAGCGGCCAGTTGGCTGATCTTCTATCCGCTGACGCTGGGGCGTATCATGCTGCACCCGCTGAAGACGATGGAGTATTCCGACCGGGAGCAGACCGAAGACACCGATCATCGCTACGACGACGCCCTGAGCCCGCCCTTGCTGCTGATGGTGACCATCCTTCTGTCGAACCTGATCTCGGCGGCGGCGCACATCGCGCCGCCGGACGCGACCACGGCGATGTTGCAGACGATCACCGCGACGCAGCAGAATTTGACGCTGTTCCGCACCCTGCTGTTCAGCCTGATCCCCCTGATCGCGGCGTCCAGCCTTGTGCGCCGCCAGGGGAAGAAACTCAGCCGTCAGACCCTGAGGCCTCCGTTTTACGCCCAGTGCTATCTTGCCGCCTTCTGCGCCGCCTTCGTCGCGGTCGGGGATGTCTTCCTGCGGCGTCCTGAACTGAGCAACGCCGTGGGTGCGACCATCATTTGCGGCGGGGTGCTCTGGTTCCTGGCGGTTCAGTCGACCTGGTTCTCAAGGAAGCTCAACATCCCTCGGATCAAGGCGGCTGCCATCGCGGTCTGGGCCACGCTCCGGGCCATCATCTATATGCTGCTGGTCGTCATTCCGATCGCCTATGTTTGACGGGCTACCGGCCGCTGGCTGACCCTGTTCGGCATGAGGGGGCGTGATGGGCGTGCGGCGGAGACTCCTGCGGGGGCGCGAAATCCCCAGCGTAAATTCAGCCATAATGGTGTCAGGATCGGGGAACCGAGCGTCGCACTACGCCCTTTTCTGTGTCAGTCTGAATCGCTGATATTTTAAACGGCGGTCATCGACCTTGATCGGCGGCCGCCTGGAACGAGGACCGCCATGACGTCTCGCCTGATCAAGGTTGCCTTGGCTTTCACATTGGCGGCGACGCCTGTTCTGGCGCAAACGCCGTCGCGATTAAGCGATCTGGTCGGCGCGCGCGCGGGCCAATCCGAGGGCGAGTTGCAGCGACGCGGTTACCAGGCGACCGATCGCAGCGAGGTCGTAGGCGACGGTCGCATGACCTACTGGCGGCGCGGCGACGACTGCGTGTCGATCATGACCCGCAACGGGCGCTACGAGTCGATCAACCAGGCCGGGCGCGATGAATGCGGCGGGCGTTCCTCGTCGTCCAATACCGGTGCGATCGTGGCCGGGGTTGCGCTCGTGGGTCTGGCGGCGGCCCTGGCGGCGCACAACAATCATCACAACGACGGCGACGACAATCACGACCGCGAGTATCAGCGCGGCTATCAGGCGGCCCTTTACGGTTCGCCCTATGATGATCGCCATGAAACCGAGGGATACCACGAAGGCTATCTGGCGGGAGAAGCGGAATCCACCAACCGCCGCCATTCGAACAGCCGCTGGGTCCGCGGCGTGCCGGACGCCGCTCAGGAAGCCTGTTCGCGTCGCGCCGACAGCTACATGAGCCGCCCGCCGGGTTCGAGCGTGCCGATCAGCATGCGCGAGCTGGGCCGCAACGAATACTCCCTTACCATGGCGACCGGCAGCTACCGGTCGATCTGCCGCGTCAGCGGGTCTGGCGAAGTGCTCTATCTTGAGCCTGCCACCTGAGAGACAAGGCTTTATCTGAGTCTAGGAAACGTGACCTCCTGACCAAGGCGTTGCACTGCCGACGCGCATTGTGGATGTCGCGATTCCGAAGCATCTCGTGTGCCTTGCAATCGCGCAGAGCGGATCACAGGAACCTGATGGCTCTCTCCCGCTTGAGGTCTGCATGAAGAGAGCCATCGTCACGGGAGCCGCGGGCCTGATCGGTCGGGGAATTTGCCGAGCCCTGATCGATGACGGCTGGACCGTCGTCGCCTTCGACCTGAAACCGGGGCCGGATCAAACCCGGTCCGTGATCTGCGACGTGGGCGACGAGGCTTCGGTCCAGGCCGCTTTTGCTGAACTGGGGTGGGACGGGCTGGATCTGTTGGTGAACAATGCGGGCGTCGCCCGGCCGGATCGTGGCCCGATGTCCGAGCTGTCGTTGGCCGAATGGCGCGAGGTCACCGACAGCCACCTGACCGGGACCTTCCTGATGAGCCGGTCAGCCATTCCGATGTTCGGCGACGAGGGCGTCATCATCAATATGGTTTCGACAAGGGCCTACATGTCCGAGCCGAACACCGAGGCCTACGCCGCCTCCAAGGGGGCCCTGGTCGCTCTGACGCACGCCATGGCCATCAGCCTGGGGCCAAAGGTGCGCGTCAACGCTATCGCGCCGGGCTGGATCTCTGACGACCAGGATCTCCGGTCGATCGATCACACGCAGCATCCGGTCGGCCGGGTCGGCCGCCCGGAAGACGTCGCGGGCGCCGTTGTCTATCTGGCCGGAGCCAGCTTCGTCACAGGCCAGGTCCTGACTCTCGACGGCGGAATGACGCGCAAGATGATCTACGCTGAATAGCCTAGTTCTCTTTTGCATCCTTTCAGATTTCGAGACCCAACCTGGACGAGGGTTGGTGAGGGGTCTGAAGGGGAGGGCGTGTGGTGGTCAAGCCGCCGGTGAATGTCAGGTTTCCGACGATCAATGCATGACCGCTCATGGCGCACACCCGCCCTAAGTTGCCTCATGGAGACAACAAAGGTGAGGTCAGCGGCAGGCTTGGCACGTCACCATAAGCTGCAGAGACGGGCGCCGCATTTCTGGTCGCGAGCCAATAGGTTGTCTCTGCGTCCAGTCCGATGTCCGCGAGCGCTATTGGACGCGCTCGACCGTCAGACCCCGGTCTTCCAGCATTCTCTGGACGCTATCCTCGCCGGCGAGGTGAAGGGCGCCCACGGCGATGAAGGCTGTTCCCGTGTCGTCCAGAATCAACGAGATGCGATCGACCCATGCCCGGTTCCGCTCGACCAGCAGCGCCTGATAAACCCGCTCCCCGACCTCACGCATTGGGCGCAAGCCGATCTGTTCAATCGCGACGACATCACCGGCAAGCCACGCCTCGACCAGACGTTCAAGTTGGGCCGCTCCGTCGTCAAAATCGTCCAGCGACCGCAGCAGATAAGCCAACTGTCCTTCCTCGGGGAATCCGGCCAGCAGGCGGACCTGCTGGTCCAACGTCTCCAGACCTGCGATCGTCATCCCCGCCGCCAGGGCGTCGGCTCTGAGAACCGGATCAATGCCCGAGGCGGGATCATAGCCGGCCCGACGAAGCGGCGCGGCGGCGAGAGAGAGCGAAGCCAGCCAGGGACGCATGGGATCGAGTTGCGCCGCCCTGAGCCCCAGGGACTGCGCCGCAGCGTCGAGGCGGGCCAGGTCCTCAGCGGACAGGAGAACGGAAAGCGGTCGGTCCGGTGAGAGGCCATGCTCTCGTATCAGCGGCAGAACTGCCGCCTGATCCTCCGGGTTATCGACTTCGAGGATCAGTTGGTCCGCGCCCTTGAAGGCGTCGTCGAAGCGACGCGAGCGCCATTCAGTTCCAGGCTTCATCACGTGGATCGTGCCGAACAGAAAGACAGTGGAATCCCGGTCGCGCACCGCCCAGATCGCGGGTTCGGCAAAAGCCGCTCCGCTGAAAAGCAGGACGAGGCCGCCGACAACCGCAGGCAGAGCCGCGCGCAACGTTTGGCGAACTGAGGTGGGGGACATTAGAGGCTCCGGAAAAAGGCATGATGAGGCGTCGTCGCGGTGAGACGCCGGACGGACAGGCCGAAACTTGAAGATGTCGGTTCAGCGGCGGACGGGCAGGTGCCTGCGTCCGGTAAAGACGGCTGTCAGCCTGCGAGGTCGGCGCTTCGCGATCGGCACGCGTTCCAGGCGCAGAGAACGGTGACGGTCAGGCCGGTCGCTACGACCGCTATCGAGACAGGGGCCGCGAGGGCGACGGGCGCAAAGACCCAGACCCCCGCGTAGATCAGCCCGGCAATCGTGAGGGACCAGCCCGCGATGCGGCGAGCCGCCTGAGCCCGGCCTTCAGCCTCAAACGAGGCACGTGGCCGGCCGATCTGCTTAGGTGCTCCGTTTGCAAAGACGACCAGGGTCACGCCGATCGCTATCTGGATCAGCCGTGACGCCATGTCCGCGTCGATCACCTCAAGATGCGCCCCCAGCTTGCCGAGTGCGGCGAGGCTGATCAGGACGGTCGCGCCGGTAACGGACGCGGCGGTGCGGTTGAACGTCATTTCTGATCCTCCTTCGACGACGGGAGCTTGAAGCCGAACACTTGGGCAAAGCCCAGAAGCGCGTCTTCCAGCACCGTCAATTTGAGACGGTAGGTAACGGTCGTGCCGCGCCGTTCGGCGTCGACCAGGTCCGCTTCCTTGAGCACGTTGAAGTGTGCGGACATGGTGGGCCGCGAAACGGGAAACTGCGCGCTCAGTTCGCCCGCGGTCATCGGCCGCTCGCGCAAAAGCTCGAGCACCTTGCGCCGCGTCGGATCGGACAGAGCCTTGAAAACCGAGTTCATAAGTTTGTGTTTAGCTAAACATCTAAACAAGAGTCAAGACCTACCTCTGATTCAGGAACATCGCCCGGCTCAGGGGGCTACTGATGAGGCTCAAAGCCGCGACGGGCTACCAGCCGGCCGCCTGGAAGCGGAGATCTGAACCATTGGCTAGGGTCAGGTGGGCGTCGTTATCTGCTGCGCTCCCGCAGCTATGAGTCGCAAATGATCATGACCACGAGGGCATGACGCGGCACTTACGATGGCCGAGCGCTGGAGCTGAAAGTCGTCCTTGCGGCGCTCAGTGAATGTCCGGTTCTGGCGCATTTGCGATGGCGACCACACCAGACGCGAAGCGGCCGTTAGAACCAGCCGGCCTCTCTCAATTTGGCGCTATAGGTCCGGCTGACCGGTGCGCTAAGGCCGCCGAGAAGTCTTAGATCGCCGCCGCCGCGCCGCCAGCGCACCGCCTCGACCGCATCGGCCGCGACCCACCAGGAGCGATGCACCCGCCACCCGTGCGCCTGCGTCAGGTCGTCCATTGCGTCCGAAAAACGAAGCGCGACAAGTTCCACGCCAGCGTCGGTGTGGACCTTCAGATAATGGTCGTGCGCCTCGACGGCGATCAGCTGTGCGTTGCGCCGTTTGGCGGAAAGCCGTCGCCGGAACGCCGCCTCGGCCTCGGGCAGCGGCGGGGCGACAATGGTCCGCGCCTCGATCCGCACGGGCATGCGCCGCCAGACCAGAGCCCGGACCGTCATGGCCGCGAGCATGATGGGCCATACCTGCCAGAGCAGTTGCAGATAGACCGGCCAGCGCAAGATCTCGCCGAAAAGGAAGCACTGAATGCTCAGAACGAACAGGGCCACGAGCGGCGTTGCGAGCGTCGAGATACACGACGGACAGGCGTCGGCCGAACCCTTCATCCACCACGATTGCGATCAAGCCGCCGCCCAGCATGCAGAGGATCCAATAGGCATAGCGGGTTCCGGCCGGGGCGCTGTCCGAGTCGAAGGGACCGAGGAAGCCCAGCAGGCCGCCCATGGCGACGAGCATGATTGTGTCGATCCCCCAGCGTCGCGCGGTCCCCGTCCCGATGATGGCTTTATCCTTGCGGCTCATGCAGCCCCGTTCGCGCACTCACGGCGCCGTTCGCGAAGTCCGGCCTAGCGAGCCCTCGCCCCACGGGCAATGGCGTTCGGCGAGAACTGACTTTCATACGAGAGAACCCTGTGTCGCAATCCTGGCTCGCCCCCGCCCTGGCTTTACTCCTCGTCTCGGCCGCCTTTCCCGCAACCGCCCAGCTGCCGGGCGCCGATGTCGATGCACGACCCGACCCGACCACGATCTGCCACGTTGGGCTCTACCGCCTTGAAGACGGCAGTTGGGTGGATGTGGCGCCGCTCGTCAACACGGGCCTTCGCTGGCGCCGCTTGGACGGGTCCACCGCCAGGATGACCCTCGACACCGATGGGCGTTGGATCAGCACCTTGGGTTCGACTACCCGTGTCGAAGGTCCGCAACCTCAGCTTGGGAGCTGTGAAGTGGGGCGGATCATGTTTGAGGGAAAGGTCGGGCGCCGCTTGGCTCTGGATTCTCAGCCAACGACATTCACCGGCCAGGGCGGCGCCCGCCTGAACGGGCGTTTGATCCTTCCGCCGGGAGATGGGCCGGTCCCCATCATGGTCGAGGTGCACGGCTCCGAAGGCGCCAATGCCCTGGACTTCAACGCCTTCCAGCGGTTCGCCCCCGCGTCCGGCGTCGGCGTCTTCGTCTACGCCAAGCGGGGTTCCGGCGGATCGGAGGGGAGTTATACGCAAGACTTCTACGTGCTGGCGGAAGATGCAGCGGCTGCGGTGCTGGAGGCTCGTCGTCTGGCCGGCGCGCGGGCGGGTCGGGTCGGTCTGCATGGTGCGAGCCAGGGCGGTTGGATTGCGCCGCTCGCCGCCAGCCAGACGCCTGTCGACTTCGTCACCGTGGCCTTCGGTTTGGCCTATGGCGCCCTGTCGGAAGACAGCGATCAGGTGGTTCTGGATCTGAAGGCCAAGGGGTGGGGCGCCGACGTGCTCGAACAGGCGCGCGCGATCACTGATGTCACGAGCGCATTCATCGGCTCGCACGGTAAGGCAGGCTTTGGCGATCTGGAGGCGGCGCGGGCCCGATATGGCGCCGAACCCTGGTTCGCGGATATCAAGGGCGAGTTTACCGGCTTCCTCCTGAACACGCCGAACGATCAGATCATCGCCATGGCCCCTGTCCTCGATCTGGGAACCTCCTGGGACTACGATCCCCTGGCGGTGCTCAGCCGTCTGGACACGCCCATGCTGTGGATCCAGGCAGAAGACGACATCGCCGCCCCGCCGGACGCCACCCGTCAACGGCTGATCGACCTGGCGGCGCAGGGCCGGCCCATTACTCTGCTGGAATACCCCGACACCGACCACGGCATCGTTCGCTTCCAAACCGCGCCGAATGGCGTGAGGACTTCGCTGGGGTATGCGCCCGGCTACTATCAGGCGGTGTTGGACTGGGCGCGGACGGGGCGGTTGGATGCGGCCTATGGAAATGGACGAATTCTGACGCGATCCGCGCCTTAAGGTGTCGCTAACCGGAACGTCAGCATCCATTCCTGTGTTGAAGGTGGATCTTGAGCGCACGGCGACGCTCAAGAAGCTCCTGACATCCATCCTTGATCAATTCGGCGATCCGCATTCGACGCCCGGGAATGAGCTTTTTCTGAAGCGCCGCGTGATGGCTGGCGTTGAGCGCTTTGGGACGGAGCTGTTGTTTGTGGATGAGGTGCAGCACCTCAACTACCGAAGCGGACCTAAGAATGACGTCGAAGATACGCTTGAAGGCATGCTGGGCGCAGACGTTGTCCCGACGGTTTTTCTCGGCACGCAGGATGCGGGCGCGCTCGTCGGTCGAAATCTGCAATTGAATGGCCGTCTCTTGCCGCCCTGTGATTTCGAGCCGTTGAGGGCGAGGGTTAAAGAGGATCAGCGCGTGTTTGCCGGTTTCGCCGCCAAGCTCGAGAAAGCGATCGTCGAGCAGGGTGTTTTGGGGGAGGCGTCTGGATTGGATGCGGCCGGTATGCTGCCGGCAATCTTCCGAGTTAGTAAAGGAGTGGCGGGGCGGTCTTAGTGGGCTGTGGCCTGCTCGCTCAGGATGGCCCGGCCGGAGCGCCGATCCCAGCTGTCTATGATCTCCAGCGCCGCGCGTTCATGCAGCCTGTCGCGCGCTTCGCCGGTGGCCGAACGGATGGCGTCGGGCGTGGCGTCGAGACGCTCGACGAAGGCGCGGTTGAGGCGGGCCTTGCTGGCGTAGCCGCACAGGTTGGCGACCTGTGCGATCGTGGGCCCCCCGGGCGACGAGATCAGAACCCAGGCGCGCTGCAGTCGCCGTTCGTCGATGAAGCGGGCGACGCCGCCGTAGGCGGTGAAGGTGCGGTAGAGCGTGGCGCGCGACACGCCGAGCCGCCCGGCTATCCAGGCGGGCGTCAGGGCGGCGTCCTGCAAGTGATCGTCGATGATGGCTTCGGCGCCGACCTTCAACGGCACCTCCTCGCCGCGGGCGCGGCTGCTGTCGGTCAGCGCCAGCCCCAGCATGTCCATGGCGCCGCGGAAGACGACGGCGCCCTGGGCCGGGGTCATCCGTCGCGAGTCTTCCCAGAGCCGGTGGCAGGTGCCGGCGATGACGCGCGCGAGCGGATGATCGGCGCGAATCTCGCTGCAATGCAGGTCGAGGCAACGGACCTCCTTGGGCAGCAGACTGCGCGAAATGACGATCATCATTCCGGTGTAGTCGGACTGGGTCAGGGTCACGGCCTTCTTGAGATCGACGACCAGGATGTCGCCTTCGCGCAGGCGCCGTCCCGACCGCGTCGGCTGCAGGTCGATCAGCCCCGCTTCCAGGATGATGATGAAGAGCTGGTCGGCGCCGGTGGCGGCGATGCGGGCCGCATCGCGCTCCAGGATCGTCGAACCGCGCATCGTCGAGCGGGAAATGACGCCGTCGGGCAAGACAGCCGTTTCGCCCGAATACTCGAACCCGGGCTGGGCGGCGGTGCGCTCGGCGTCGAGGTGGAAGGCGAAGGCCACGGACTGCGCCGTGCGCCGCATCAGGTCCAGCATCTCTTCGCCGGGCAGACGCACGTGGCGGACACGGGGGATGGGCTGCTCGAACCGCAGCTCTCCGCCTGAGGTGTCCAAAGCGCCGTTCATGGCGGCTCAATGACCGAGGTTACGCCGACCGCCAAGCGGTTTTCTCAGGCGTGAGACACATTTGCGCTTTTCCCAGGCTGAAGAGACGTTTCCCGGCGGGGGACGCCCAAGCCTCTCGCCTCTGGCTTCTCGCCTCTCGCCTCTCGCGACGCGCCGCACTATCTGTCGGGCCATGACCAAGGTTCTGATTATCGGCGCGGGACACGCGGGGGGCTCGGCGGCGGCGCTGCTGAGACAGTATGGCTTTGAGGGCGAGATCGTCCTGGCGGGCGAGGAGGCGGCGGCGCCCTATCAGCGACCGCCCCTGTCCAAGGCCTGGCTGAAGGGGGAGGCGGGTCTGGAGGACCTGCTGCTGCGCCCCGAGAGCTTCTACGTCGAACAGAAGATCGACCTGCGCACCGGCGTCGTCGCCACGACCATCGACGCGGCGGGCAAGACCGTGACCTTCGCCGACGGGACGCTCGAGCCGTACGACGTGCTGATCCTGGCCACCGGCTCGATGGCGCGCAAGCTGGCCATCCCGGGCGCCGACCGGCCCGACCTGCTGGGGCTGCGCACCCTGGAGGACGCCGAACGGCTGAAGGCCGCGCTCGCTCCCGGCAAGCGTCTGGCCGTGGTCGGCGGCGGCTATGTGGGTCTCGAGGCGGCGGCTTCCGCTCGCGCCCTCGGCGCCGAGGCGGTGGTGATCGAGCGCATGGATCGGGTGCTGGCCCGCGTGGCGTCGGAAACCCTCTCGGCCTTCTTCACCGATCTGCACCGCCAGCATGGCGTCGAGATCCTGACCGGCGCCGAGGTGGCCGGCTTCGAGGACGGCGGCGTGCGGATGGCCGACGGCGGCCTGATTGCGGCGGACGCTGTCCTTGTCGGCGTCGGCGCCTTGGCGCGCGAGGCCTTGGCGCGCACCGCCGGTCTGGCTTGCGAGAACGGCGTGGTGGTGGACGACACCGCCCGCACCAGCGACCCCGCCATCTACGCCATCGGCGACGTCACCCACCGGCCCATCCCGGTCCACGGCGGCAGGATGCACCGGCTGGAAAGCGTGCCCAACGCGCTTGAGCAGGCCAAGCAGGCCGCTTCCGCCATCGTCGGCCGCGCGGCGCCCGCGCCAGAGGTGCCGTGGTTCTGGTCCGACCAGTATGACGTGAAACTTCAGATCGCCGGCCTGCCCTTCGACGCCGACCGGCAGGTCGTGCGCGGCGATCCGGCGACAGGCGCCTTCGCTGTCTTCCACCTGAAGGGCGACCGCATCGTCTGCGTCGAGGCGGTCAACGCCCCCGCCGACTTCATGGGCGGGCGCCTGCTGATCGGCAAGGCGACCCCTGTGGACGCCGCCCTGCTGGCCGACCCCGCGACCTCGATAAAGGCGGTGGCGAAACCGGATTGAGGGCGCCGTCATGACGGTGGTGTGACATCTGAGCCGCAAATGCGATTTAGTCGCAGGAGTCAGATTGTCGCAGGTGAGGAATCTGATATTGCGACCAGATCGCATTATCACTGACTGGTTCCTCCCCCATGTCCGACGCTCGTTCCTCCGCCCTCAAGGCGCTTCTGTTCGCCTCCAGCGCCGCCGGCATGCTGTGCGCGGCGCCTGCCCTGGCCGCTGACGAGGCCCCCATCGCGACGGCCGACGTGACCCAGGACGCCACCAACCTGGGCACGATCGACGTGCATGGCCAGCGCACCCGGCGCGAGCCCAAGGACCAGACCTTCGTCGCGCCCCTGCTCGACACCCCGCGCGCGGTCACCGTGATCCCTCAGCAGATCATCGAACAGACCGCCGCCACCTCGCTGCAGGACATCCTGCGCACCTCGCCGGGCATCACCTTCGGCGCGGGCGAGGGCGGTCAGCCGCTGGCCGACCGGCCCTTCATCCGCGGCCAGGCCTCGGGCAACAATATCTTCGTCGACGGCATCCGCGACACCGGCGGCCAGCAGCGCGAGGTCTTCAACCTGGAGCAGGTCGAAGTCATCAAGGGCCCGGACTCGGTCTATTCGGGCCGCGGCTCGGGCGGCGGCAGCATCAACCTGTCCTCCAAGGCTCCGCGTCTGCAGAACTTCATCCGCGGCTCGGCCGGCGCCGGCACGGACGGCTATGCGCGCGGCACGGTCGACGCCAACTGGCAGGTCAGCCCGACGGCCGCCATGCGTCTGAATGTGATGGCCGCACAGGGCGATGTCGCCGGTCGCGACGCGGTCGACTTCGACAAGTGGGGCGTGGGCGCCGCCGTCGCCATGGGCCTCGGCACGCCGACCACCCTGACCGCCAGCTACTACCACCTCGACAGCGACCAGATGCCTGACTACGGCATCCCGCTCTACACCAAGCTGGCCGGCGCCAACGGTCCGCGCCCCGACGCCCCAGGCGTCCTCGACGTGCCCTATGACAGCTTCTACGGCCTGAAGGGGCGCGACTATCTGACCAATACCGTCGACAGCCTGACACTGACCGCCGATCACCGCTTCAGCGACACCCTGGCGATCCGCAACGTCACCCGCTACTCGCAGACGCTGAACGACTATGTCGTCACCAATCCCGGCGACGGCGGCACGGCGGCGCTGGTCAACGGCGTCTGGTGGATGAAGCGCGGCACCAAGTCGCGCTGGAACCCGGCTGAGACCCTGGCCAACGTCACCGACCTGCACGGCTCGTTCACGACGGGTTCGATCAAGCACGACTTCGACGTCGGCGTCGAACTGTCGCGCGAAACCAACAAGAACGCTTCCTATGTGGTCACCACCCTGTCGGGCAGCGCCTGTCCGGCGCCCCTGACCGGCTTCGACTGCACCCCGGTCTATGACCCCAACCCGAACGATCCCTGGACCGGCACGATCACGCGCGGCGTGGTCAGCGACAGCCAGACGGACTCGCTGGGCGTCTATGCCTTCGACTCGATCAGCTTCGGCGAGAAGTTCATCGTCAACCTGGGCCTGCGCTGGGACGACTATTCGGTCGACGCCGTCAACGCCACGGGCACGGTCGCGGCCCCGGTCTATAAGCCGTTCAAGGGCGACTGGGACTTCGTCAACTATCAGGTCGGCTTGGTCTATAAGCCTACGCCGAACACCAGCCTCTACGCTTCCTACGCCACCTCCTCGACGCCGCCGACCATTTCGGCGGGCGACCAGAACACCGGCGCTGGGACCGGCACAGGCAACCTGCTGACCGCGATTCTGGATCCGGAAGACACCGAGAGCTTCGAAATCGGCGCCAAGGCCGACCTGTTCAACGACCGTCTGGCCCTCAGCGGCGCCCTGTTCCACCTGACCCGCAAGAATGCGGCGGTTCTGGAAGGCGACGGCAAGTATTATCAGGTCGGCGAGGTCGAGGTTCAGGGTCTGGAACTGGGCGTCTCGGGCAACATCACCGACAAGTGGCAGGTCTTCGGCGGCTACACCTGGATGGATTCCGAACTGGTCAAGGGCGCCTCGGCCAACGTCAACGTCGGCGATCCCCTAGCCAATACCCCGGAGCACACCGCCAGCCTGTTCACCACCTACCGCCTCATGCCCAAGCTCAGCCTGGGCGGCGGCGTCTATTATGTCGGCAAGTCGTTCGGCGGCAATCAGGGCGGCGCCGGCGGCGGCGCGAACCGCATCTACGCCCCGGAATACACCCGCGTGGACCTGTTCGCCTCCTACGACCTCAGCGATCGCGCAGCGCTGCAGCTGAATGTCCAGAACGCGGGCGATGAGGCATACATCATGCGCACCAACGGCGTTCACCACGCCGACGTGGCGCCGGGCCGTTCGGCCATCCTGACGCTGAACCTCCGCTACTAAGCGACAGCGTTTCGCGCCATTCTGTCGGCCCCGTCGTTCGTCCGAGCGGCGGGGCCGATGCGCATCTGATCGAGGCTCCCATGCTGCTGCACATCCCCGACGTCTTCACCAAGGCCGAGGTCGCGGCTCTGCGCCGCACCCTTGACGCCGGTCCCTGGGCCGACGGCAACATGACCTCGGGCCACCAGTCGGCGACGGCCAAGAAGAACCAGCAACTGCCCGAGGACAGCGCGGCGGCGCGCGAGGTCTCGGCCCTGATCGTCCAGGCCCTGAACGCCAATCCCATGTTTGTTTCGGCGGCCCTGCCGCACACGATCTTTCCGCCCCTGTTCAACCGCTACGAGGGCGGCGGCGAGTTCGGCCTCCACGTCGACAACGCCATCCGGCAGCGGGGGAATATCCGCATCCGCAGCGACCTCTCGGCCACCCTCTTCCTGTCCGAGCCCGAGGACTATGACGGCGGCGAACTGATCATCGAGGAGCTGTACGGCGCCCAGTCGGTCAAGCTGCCCGCCGGCGACCTGGTCCTCTATCCGTCCAAGAGCCTGCACCGGGTCACGCCCGTCACGCGCGGCGCCCGCGTCTCCAGCTTCATGTGGTTGCAGAGCCTGGTCCGCGACGACGCCGACCGCGAAAGCCTGTTCCGTCTCGATGTGGCCACCCAGCGGGTCAATCTGGACAGGGGACCGAAGGATCAGGCGGTGATCGAACTGACCGGCCTCTATCACAACCTGCTGCGCCGCTGGTCGGAGGTCTGAGGTGGCAACCCTCTCCCGGCGGGAGAGGGAAGCGTTTCAGTAAACGTCGCGCCTGTACCGCCCGCTGTCGGTCAGCCGCATCAGCCGCTCCTCGCCCAGCGCCGCCTCCAACGCCGCGTGCACGCCCTTCGACATGCCTTCCAGACTGCCGCAGACATAGACATAGGCCCCGCGATCAACCCAGTCGGCCATCGGCCGGGCGTGCTCGGCCACCAGCGACTGCACATAGCGATGCTCGCCCCCGTCGCGCGAGAAGGCCCGGTCCAGACGGGTCAGGACGCCCGATGCGAGCCAGGCTTGCAGGTCGGCGTCATAGAGGGCGTCGTGCGCCCGCGTCCGCTCGCCGAACAGGAGCCAGGCCCCGCCGGTCTTCGCGAACTGCGCCCGCGCCTTCAGGTGGCCGCGCAGGCCGGCGATGCCGGTGCCGTTGCCGATCAGGATGATGGGGGCCTCCGCCGGCGGGGCGTGGAAGCTGCGGTTGGCCCGCACCCGCATGGCCACCTCGTCGCCGATCTGCGCGTCTTGCGTCAGCCAACCGGAAGCCAGACCCGGCGTGCCGTTGGGCTGCGTCATCAGGCGGATGCAGAACTCGACCCGCCCGTCCGAGGGCAGGGAGGCGACCGAGTATTCGCGGCTGGCGGGCTGCTCGCCGTCGCGGACGGGCAGGCCGACCTCGGCGATGTCGCCCGCCGCCCATTCGGGCGCGTGGTCGATGGGCTCGAAGGCCAGATGATACGCCTCGCCGCCGGGGCTGCCGGCGTTCAGCAGGGTCCGCTCGACCAGACGCCAGCGGTCATAGGCGGGCGGGGTCCAGTCGGGGGCTGAGGTGGCCCCGGTCAGCTGGTTCAGCTGATGCTGCCAGTGACGGATCGCGCCTGCATCGCCGTTGTCGACCTCGACCCGGTCGAACAGGGTCTGGGCCCCGCTGCGCTCCAGCCAGTCGCCGACCGCGTGGCCAAAGCTGCAATAGGCGTCATAGGAACGGTCGCCTAAGGCCAGCAGGCCATAGGACAGATGCGACAGGTCCACATCCGCCGCCATCACCTGGCGCACGAAGCGGGCCGCGCTGTCGGGGGCGTCGCCCTCGCCGGTGGTCGAGGCGATGACCAGCAGGCGCCGCGCGCCCTTCAGCGTCTCCAGATCCAGATCGGCGAATGACAGGGGCCGCGCGCCGACGCCGCCGTCGCCCAAAGCGCGGGCCGTCATCCAGGCCAGTTCCTCGCCAAAGCCGGTCTGGCTGGCGAAGGCGATCAGCACGGCGTCGTCGCCGGCCGCTTCAGCCAGCGTCCGCGCCTGCTCGACGGCCTTCTGCGCGGCGGCGCGCACGCGCCACACCGTCAGGCCGATCAGGGCCAGCCACAGGGCGACGGCGAAGGCCGTCCACAGCCAGCGGGACAGGTCGGCGGTCACGATCAGGCTTCTTCTTCGTCCATCATGGCGGCGAAGGCGGGCGTCATCCGCTCGACCAGGCCGCGCGGCGTCCGCTCCACAAAGTGGGCCGCGATCTGCATCGCCTCGGCGAACTCCGGCCCGTCGAACGGCCCCAGCACCATCAGGGCCGTGGCCCAGGCGTCGGCGCGCATGGCCGAGGCGTCAAAGACCGTCACCTGCGCCAGTCCATTGTCCACCGGCCGCCCGGTCGAACCGTCGAGGGTGTGCGGATAGAGGCGGTCTTCATGCACAAAGGCCCGGCGCCAGTCGCCGGAGGTGGCCACCGCCACATCGAATAGGGCCGCCACCGTATGCGGCGCGGGCGAGCCCGGCACAGCCTCGATCTCGACCCACCAGGGCTGGGCGTCCGGCTTGACCCCGCGCCCCAGCAGCTCGCCGCCGATCTCGACCAGATGCGAGGTCGCGCCCATCGCGGTCAGACGCGCGGAGACGCGGTCCACGGCGTGACCCTTGGCTATGCCAGAGAAATCAAGCTTCGTGCCGCCGGCCTGAACCGCCGCCTGGGCGTCGCGGTTCAGCCGCAGCTTCTGCCAGCCGGACACGGCCAGGGCCGCCTCGATCTCTTCGGCGGACGGCAAGGGGGTGAGCGGATCGCGCGGCCCCGGCGGACCAAAGCCCCACAGGTCGACCAAGGCCCCCAGCGTCGGATCAACCGCGCCGTTGACGTCGTCGGCCAGATCCAGCGCCGCGTTCAACAGGCTCCAGAAGTCGTCCGACAGCTTCCACGTCCCGGCGGGGGCGGTGTTGAAGCGGCTGATCTCGCTGGCCGGCGTCCAGGGGCTGAACAGGGCGATGATGCGCGCCAGCTCTTCGTCGATGGCCGCCTGAAACGCGTCCTGCGTGGACCCCATCGGCGGGACCAGACGCACCGACCAGGTGGTGCCCATGCTCTCCCCCGCCAGCGACCAGATCAGGTCGCTGGGCGGCCGTTCCGGCGCGCGGGTGGTCGGCGGGATCAGGACGCGGCTGTCCTGACGGCCTTCGACCGCCGCTCCGATCTGGAGCGGCGGCGGGGCTGAGCTGGAGCGTTTCGAGGTCAGGGCAGGACTTCCAGCGCGCCGTTCCACGAGGCGTTCGTGCCGGGCTGGCCGTTCACGCCCGCCGTCCGCACCGAGGCGCCCAGCCAGTAGAGACCGGCTTCCGGCCAGGTCACGCTGAAGGCGCCGTCCGCGCCCGTCTTGACCGTGATCTCTTCGGGGTTGTTGCGATAGCGGATGCCGCCGCGGGCGATGGTCACGTCCACATTGGCGGCGGGCTGGCCGTCCTTCAGCAGCTTGAAGGTGGCGGCCTCGCCGGCGGCCAGATCGTTCGGGTGGGTGACCGGGGCCAGTTCCAGACCCTTGCCGACGACGGTCAGGTCGGTCGGCTCGCCGAGCGTCACGAAGGTCTCGGTGCGGCTGTCGGTGCGGACGGCCTCGACGTCGGTGGCGTCAGCGGGCAGGGCGCCGGGGAAGTCGGCCTCGGCCCCGCGCCAGCGCTTCTGTTCGCCGCCCTGCTTGTAGCTGGCCATGAAGCCCGAGCCGACGTTGGCGACGCGATAGGTGCCCGGCTGCGACAGGTGCAGATCGAAGCTGGAGCGGTACTTGGCCTGATGGACGTTCTCGGCCTGGGCGGTCGAACCGTCCGGGGCGGTGATGGTCAGACCGGCCAGACGCATGGCGGCGTGGTCGGGGATGAAGACCCCGTTCGACATGCCGGCGTCGAAACCGACCCAGGCGTCGTTGCCCGACAGGACGGTCGAGGTCGGGGCCAGCCAGGCGCGGTGCGCCTGGGCCGAGAGCGGCGCGGCCAGGACGGCGGCCAGCGACAGAAAGGCGAGGGTCTTCTTCATGGTCAGATCCTTAGCGGGTCACGGCGACGCGAACGGCGCCCAGTTCGGTGGAGCCGGTTCCGGCGGCGGTGTTGGCGGCGCCCCAGCGGAAGGGCACGCGGACGACCTCGCGACCGCCCAGTTCACGAGCCGCCTCGACGACGATGTTGTACTGGCCCGCAGGCAGATTGCGCAGACGCGCGCCCGGCACGGTCACGGCGTGGCGGCCGGGAGCCTTGGTCGGGCCGGACACGCCGTCGGCGGGCATGGCCATGGCGCGACCGCCCTTGCGCCACCAGGTGCGCAGGTCCTTCAGCCAGTCCTTGCCGTCGCCCTCGTTGTTGCGGGTCTGCTGGTACCAGACGGCCAGGGTCTGGGCCGTCGACTGGTCCGGCTTCTCGATCCACACGGCCACATAGGGCCGGTGATAGGAGGCGCTGGAAATGCGCGGCAACTCGACGCTGACGCTCAGATCGGCGGCGGTTGCGACGGCGGGGGCGGCGGCCGCGAGGCCCGCAGCGGTCAGGACGAGGGGAAGCTTACGCATGAGGGGAGCTCGTCAATGGATGAACAGAAGGGCGATAACGACAGGAATGAGCAGACCCAGGGCCACGATGGGCCAGGTCGAGGGACGGCCGCGCGCGTGCAGCCACAGCAGGGCCAGACCCGTCACGGAAAAGATCACGCAGGCTGCGGCGAAGACGTCGATGAACCAGTACCAGACCACCCCGGCGTTGCGACCCTTGTGCAGGTCGTTGAGATAGGCGACCGCCCCGCGCGTGGTCTTCTCGTGCAGGGCCTCGCCGGTGGAACGGTCGATGGTCAGCCATCCGTCGCCGCCGGGCGTGGGCAGGGCGACATAGATCTCGTCCGCCGTGGTCTCGGTGGCGCGGCCCTCGACCTGCACCTTGAAGGCCTCGGCGGCCCAGCGCGCCACGGGGGCGGGGACCGGGTCGGTGGTGTCTTCCGGGAAGTCGGCCAGGCCCGCCAGCAAGGGCGCGGGCAGGGTCGCCGTCGCCTCCTTGACCACCGGCTCGGCCGGGATCTGCGCCGCGTGGTTCAGGGTGATGCCGGTGATCGCAAACAGGATCATGCCGACCAGGCTGACCGCCGCCGAGATCCAGTGCCAGCTGTGCAATTGCTTCAGCCAGAACGACCGTTTGGCGTTCAGCGCCGCCTTGGGACGGGCAGCGGATTTGGCAGGGTTTGCGGCGGTTTCAGTCACAATATGGCTGTGCCATACTCTGCGAACGATTTGCAATACCGTTTAGGCGTCGGAATGTCGCGGGTCAGTAAGTCAGCCGCAGGCCGAGGCTGATCAAACGCGGCGGGCCATAGCCTTCGACGCCGTTTCCGGTCTCGGACACCTCGACCTCGGCGTCGAACAGATTGTCGGCCGCCAGCCACAGCGAGGTCGTCTCATTCACCCGCCAGTCGGCCCGCGCGTCGGCCGTCACGGCGGCGCCCAGCACCCGGCTGTTCAGGTCGTCCTCGAAGCGCTTGCTCTCATAGCGGGCGCGGGCGCTCAGGCTCAGCCGGTCGCTGGCGCGCCAGTCGATCCCGGCCGAGGCGCTCCAGATCGGGGCCTGGGCCGGGCGCAGGCCGGTCAGTTGCGCCGCGGCCGATCCGCCGTCCACGCGGGCGTCGGTGACGGAGACGGCGCCGGTCAGGTCCAGTCCGCCGCGCAGCCTCTGGCGGGCGCTGATCTCCAGGCCGGTCGCCTCGATGGTCCCGGCGTTCTGGCGCTGGCGCAGCACGCCGCCAGCGGGCACGAAGCCGGCGCGGGGGAAGGTCGCCGGGCCCTCGCCGATGGTGACGTTGACCACGGCGTCCTCGATCCGGTTCCAGAACAGAGTAGCGCTCAGCGACGAGATCGGCCCCTCAAACGCCAGTCCGGCCTCGACGCCTTGCAGGGTTTCCGGAACCAGCCCGGCATTGGCCTCGGTCAGGTCGTTGCCGACGCGGAAGGGCCGGTGCAGTTCGTTCAGCGTGGCCGGCCGGAAGCCGGAATAGGCCGCCCCGCGCGCCGCCCAGCCGCCGCCGATCATGCGCCGCGCCGCCAGCCGCGCGCTGACCACCTCGCCCGAGCGTTCCGGATCGACCTCGTCCAGCGTCGCCGCCCCGGTGGCCCGGTCGCGTTCCAGACGCCGTCCGTTCCGGTTTTTCCAGCCGTCCAGCCGCAGCCCCCCGGCCAGCAGCCACGGCCCGTTTTCCAGCGAGCCTTCGCCGTAGATCCCCGCCACGGCGGTCTCGCCTCCGGCGACGCGGTCGCGGGTGAAGGCTCCGCCCATGGAACGGAACAGCTCGCGCGTCTCGCCTTCGTTGAAGCGGGCGTCGGCGCCGACCTCCCACTCCAGCCGCCCGCCGCCCATCGGGCGCTCGACCCGGCGCAGGGCGGCGTTCAGGCCCCAGCCGGTCGCGGGCGTCTCATACTGGTCGTTGGCGGGCGTGGTCGTCGCCCGGTCCGCCGCCACCGCAACCGAGGTGTTGGCCAAGTCGCTCTCGCGCCGCCAGGCCTGCAGCCGCCAGCCGTAGTCGCCCTCGGTCGGGCGTTTGGCCGCCGTGGCCGACAGCACATGGCCGCTGGCCGTGGCCCGCGCCCCCGCCAGACCCGAGCCGCGATTCTCCTCATAGGCGGCGGCCCGCAACGACAGGGCCGCCTCGCCCAAAGCGGGCGGCAGCGGGATATCCGCCCGCAGCGAGGCGCTTTTCGCCTCCAGGTCCAGCGGCGTGTCCGCCGCCCCCGCCGCTGCGCCGCGCACGGGGATATAGCCGTCGCTGGTTTCGTAAAGCGCCGATCCGGTCAGCCGCATCGGGCCGGCGTCGACGCCGCCCGCCCCCGCCAGCCGCGCGCCGCCACGCTCGCCGATGGAGGCGTCCAGCACCCCGCCGCGCTCGCGTTCCCTCAGCTGGATCACCCCGGTCAGCGCCCCCGCGCCATAGGGACCGGCGCCCGCGCCGCGCACGATGTCCAGGCTCTCGACGCTCTCGGTCGGAACCTGCGACCAGATCACCCAGCCGCCGAAGGGATCGTTCAGCGGCGCCCCGTCCAGCGTCACCAGCGTCCGTCCCGCACCCGACGGCGCGATGGCCCGCAAGGATATGCCCTGCGTCGTCGGATTGGCCGCCAGGCTGGAGGTGCGCCGGAACAGGGAGACCGCCGGAACCGTCGCCAGGGCCTCGTCCAGCCGCGTCGCTGTCGACAGCGTCTCCGCGCCCAGGCGGATCACGGAAAAGGCCGCTTCGCCCGCCGCCGGAGGCAGGCGGGCGGCGGTGACGATCACCTCGTCAAGGGCGGTGGTCGGCGGGGCGGGAGGCGTGTCCTGAAGCATCGAGCGGGACCATAGCCCAGCGCCCGCCTGGAGGCGCGCCCTTAAGCCGCCGCTGCGACTGTGTGGCGCGACAGGGCCAGGCGGATGGCGTTCAGCAGGGCGTCGGGCTGGATCGGTTTCTGCGCCACCCCGTCCATGCCCGCCGCCAGATACTCGGCCTCGTCGCGCGGGTCGGCGTTGGCGGTCAGGGCCAGGATGGGCACGACGGAGGCGGGGCCTGGCAGGGCGCGGATGGCCCGCGTCGCCGCCACCCCGTCCATCACCGGCATCTTCACGTCCATCAGGATCAGGTCGAAGGGGGCGACCGCAGCCCACTCCACCGCCTGTCGCCCGTCGTCAGCCGTCTCGTGGGTGCAACCGAACAGCTCCAGCACCTTGCCGGCGACGAAGCGGTTGGCGGCGTTGTCGTCCACCACCAGGACGTGCAGGGTCTCGTGCGGGGTCGGGGCGGCCGTTCGGTCCTCGTCGCGCCGGGCGTCGGCCTCGGCCAGCGGCAGATGCAGGTCGAAGCGGAAGCGCGCCCCGCCTGATGGAGACCGCTCCAGCGCCAGTCGTCCCTCCATCCGCTCGACGATCTGGCGGCAGATGGCCAGGCCCAAGCCGGCGCCCGCGCCCTGCCGCCCGGCCTCGCCGGTGTTGAAGGGCTCGAAAATGGCGATCGCCGCCGCGTCGCTGACGCCGGGGCCGCTGTCGTCCACGACGGCGTCCAGCCGCACCCGCCCGTCGTCCAGCCGGGTGGTCAGGCTGACCTCGACGGCGCCCTCGCTCGTGAACTTCAGCGCATTGCCGATCAGGTTGTTCAGAAGCTGCTTCAGCCGCATCTCGTCGCCGACGACCCAGCGCGCGGCGTCGGTCGCCGTCGTCACCGTGAGGTCCAGGTTCTTCTCTTCCGCGCGCGGCCGCCACAGGGCCGAGAGGTCAGCGGCCACGGCGTTCAGGTCCAGCGGCGCGGGCTCCAGCGTCAGTATGCCCGCCTCGGCGCGCGACATGTCCAGGGCGTCGGTCAGCAGGCGCAACAGGCTGGCCCCCGAGTCCAGAATGGTGCGGACATAGGGGCGCAGCGAGCCTTGGGTCAGCTCGCGCTCCATCAGGGCGGCGACGCCCAGCACCCCGTTCAGCGGCGTGCGGATCTCGTGGCTCATCACCGCCAGAAACTCGGACTTGGCGCGGCTGGAGGCGCGGGCCTCGGCCTCGGCGCGCACCAGATTCTGGGCCAGATCGCTCATGGCCTCGGCGCGGCGCTTGTGAATGGCCACCCCCGCCTGCATGACGTGCAGGCCCGCCCCGACCCCGATGTAGCGCCCCTGTGACACGACGATGAAGCCCTTCAGCAGGGCGCCCAGATCCGCGGCGTCCATCGACTGGAACAGGACCTCGGCCGAGGCGTCGGCCTCGACCAGCAAGGGCGACGGGTCCATCAGGGCCGAGATGGGACGACGGGCATAGAGGGCGCGGCCGAACTCGGCCGCCATCTTCAGGGTGAAGGCGTTGCGCTCGATCAGGCCGACGGGCCGCCCGTCCGCGTCCACCACGGCGATGACCAGGGTGTCCGGCTCGGCCTGAAACCGGTCGAAAGCCTCGGCGCCGAAGGCGTCGGGCGCCATGGGCGGCGCCGCCTCGACGAAGTCTCCGATCCTGGCCATTCTGTCGCCCCTCCCGCGTTTTGCGAGAGCGCAGTTAGGCGGGCGAGGCTTAACAGCCGCTTTGCTGGAAATGAATGTTTTGCAAGCGCAATCTGACGCTTGCTCCGACGACGGAGCTTAAAATCGCGCCAATAGCTCCGCTGCAAAGCTCGACAGGCTGTCGTCGCGCGCGCCCATGACCACCACCCGGTCGCCGGGCTGGGCGATCTCGACGATGCGGTCGCCGCAGTCGGCGCGGGTGGCCAGGGCCTCGGCCTGACGGCCTTCGGCGCGCACGCCCGCCGCGATGTCCTCGCTGCCCACGCTGCGGTCGGTCGTCCCGCCGTAATAGACCGGCTCGGGCATCAGCAGGACGTCATGCTCGCGCATCAGCCCGGCGAAGCCCTCGATGAACTCGGCCCTCATCAGCTTCAGCGGGCCGAAGCCGTGCGGCTGGAACAGGATCAGCAGCCGCCCGTCAAAGGCGTGCAGGGTCTTCAGCGTGGCGGCGATCTTGTCGGGGTTGTGGGCGAAGTCGTCGATGACGGTGACGCCGTTTTGCGCGCCCACCACCTCCAGCCGCCGCCGGATGCCGGCGAAGGTCGTGAGCGCTGCGACCGCGTCGTCGACCGAAACGCCCAGCGCCTTCACCGCGCCCAGGGCCGCCAGGGCGTTGGCGACGTTGTGCGCGCCGGGGACGTTCAGCACGACCGGACGCGGGGCCTCGCCGCGCACCCGCAGCTCGAAACTCATGCCGGTCGGCAGGGGATTGAGGTCGTGGGCTGACAGGTCCGCCTCTTCCTCGCCAAGGGCGAAGGTTACGGCCTTGCCCGTCGGCAGGGTCTGCGCCAGCGCCGCCGTTTCGGGATTGTCGAGGTTCAGCACCGCCGTCGTCGCCCGCGCGACGAAGCCGCCGAACAGGTCGCGCAACTCCTCCATCGACTTGTGGTCCAGCGAGATGTTCGACACGACCGCCACCGTCGGATCATAGCGGGCGATGGAGCCGTCGCTCTCGTCCACCTCGGCCACGAACAGATCGGGACCGCCGACCAGGGCGCTGGCGAAGGGATGGTCCGCATCGGCGAAATTCTTCATCACGGCGCCGTTGACCACGGTGGGCTGGCGCCCCGCCTGATCCAGGATCCAGGCCGCCATGCCGGTGATGGTCGACTTGCCGCTGGTCCCGGCCACGCCGATCGAGGTCGGCGCGGCGTTGAACAGTTCGCTCAGCAACTGGGGCCGGGTCTTGATCTCTGCGCCAACGCGTTTGGCCGCGCCAATGTCGGGCACCGTGTCCTCGACCGCGCCGGTGGCGACCACGATCTGATCGGGGCGGGTCACGCCCGACCCGTCCTGCGGATGCAGGGCGACGCCGTGGGCGCGCAGCCAGTCGAACTTGTCCGGGGTCCGGCCCTGATCCAGCGCCCGGTCAGAACCGGCGATGCGGTTCCCTTGCGCCTGAACGATCATGGCCAGGGGCAGCATGCCGGACCCGCCGACGCCGCAGAAGAAATAGTCTTTGTTCATCGGCTTGATTTTGACGCGCGAAACCGGGGAATGTCCGACGGCCTGACTAGCACGGGCGACGCCGGAGGCCAGCCCCATCCCTATGCCAGACTCTGCCAAATCCGGGCCGTTCAAGATCGGCGTCGTCAACGCCAGTTCGCGCCTGGACCCCGCACGCGGCGAAGCGATCCAGGCCTGGATGGATCAGGCCTATCCGGGCGGCGAGGTTCAGTTGGTCTTCCACCCGCAGACCTTCAACAAGCACGGCCATTTCGGCGGCGACGACGCCACCCGCGCCCGCGCCTTCGTCGAGTTCGCCAATGATCCGCGCCTGGGCGCCCTGTGGTTCGCGCGCGGCGGCTATGGCGCCTGCCGCATCGCCGAGGCGGTGCTGCCGCAACTGACCGATGTGGCGAGGAAGAAGCGCTACCTGGGCTATTCCGACGCGGGCAGCCTGCTGGCCCTGCTCTACAAGGCGGGCTTTCCCCATGTGGCCCACGGGCCGATGGCCTCGGACGGGGCGCGCCACGACGCCACGGGCCGTCGCGCGGTGGACTGGCTGGTCAGCGGCGACCGCGCCTCGCTGGAGCCCTCGCTGTTGGACGACCCGCGCCCGGCCGTCGCTTTCAATCTGACCATCTTGAATGAGCTGGTCGGCACGGCGCTGGAGCCCGACCTGAGCGGCCACGTCATCATGCTGGAAGAGGTGTCCGAGGCCCTCTATCGCGTCGACCGGATGATGTTCCACCTGACGGGCCAGGCCTCGATCCGCCGCGCGGCGGGCATCCGCCTGGGCCGAGTTTCCGACGTCACGCCCAATGATCCCGACTTCGGCCTGACGGCGGAAGAGATCGTCCGCTACTGGTGCGCGCGCTCGGGCATTCCCTACCTGGGGAGCGCGGACATCGGCCACGACCCGGACAACAAGGTGGTGCCGTTCGGCGTGACGCGCTGACACTCGTCATCCCGGCCAAGCCTCTCGCAGAGAGGCGCAGAGCCGGGACCGCCCAAGGCGCTGACGTCAGCATTTCCTGCGGTCCCGGATAGCGGCTGCGCCGCTTCCGGGATGACGAAGAGGGAAGCAGTTTACCCCTTGAAGGTCAGCCCTTCAGGCCGCGCCTCGAAGCCCGATAGCCGCCCCAGATAGCTCATGCCCAGCAGCGAGGCGGGCATGTCGGCGTCCACCACCAAAGCCTCGACCGAGGTCAGTCGCACCCCCGCCACCGCCAGCGACGGCAGGACGACCGGCGCCGCCTTCACCGGACCGGCGGCGGTGTTCAGAGTGCGGGTGAAGTCTCCGGCGCCGACGCTGACGCCGGCCTTCTCCGCGTCGGCGCGGCTCAGGGTCACGACGCTGGCGCCGGTGTCCACCAGCATGCGCATGGGGCGTCCGTCCACGACGGCCTCAGCCCAGTAGTGGCCGTCCGCCGAGCGCACGACCGAGGGCGCGGCGATCGCGGCCTGCGCTTCGCCCGTCCCGTCCATCCAGCGCAAGGCGCCGGCACAGGCCAGCGACGTGGCCAGGGCGGCGGCGAAAACGACAGCAGAGCGCGGATCGATACGGATCATGACGCCGACTGTGCCGCAAGGGTCTTGGCGTCGGGTGAAGCGATACGGCGAACGAAAGGTTGACGGCTGAACATTGTTACGCGCCGTCTTTGCTCGTCATCCCGGCCGAAGCCGCAGGCGTAGAGCCGGGACCGCCCAAGGCGCTGCGGTCGGCGCTTCTTGCGGTCCCGGATAGCGGCTTCGCCGCTTCCGGGATGACGGGGAGAGGCTACCCGCCCAGCAGCACCGGGTCGATCAGCCCCCGCCGCCCCTCCAGTTCGTCCATGATCGCGGCCCGTTCCTCCGCACTCATCCGGCTCCAGGTCGCGATCTCGGGCAGGGTGCGAAAACAACCCAGGCACAGCCCCGACGCCCCATCGACCGTGCAGACCATGACGCAGGGCGTGGCGACGGAACGCGGCGGTCTGGCGGGCGAGGGGGCTGCTGGCTGGCGCATGGTTTTATGACGGGGAAACTACAATACGTCCGGCTTCGGACCAAAATCTTGACTTTTTAACCAAGCGTGGCTATCTAGGAGCCTGACGCGAAACGACTATGACGGTGAGATCCCCGATAAGCACGACGCGTCTTCTTTCATCGTTCAACGAAAGGAGACGCCCAAATGAACGACAAGGACCGTAATCTCCAGCACGCCATGATGTCCTTCGCCCTATGGGGCGGGATGCTGGTCAACACGAAGCAGATGAACCCCGCGAACAACCGCGCGGTCAGTCACCCTTCGAACTTTGTGCCCATCACGATCAAACGGCCGCGCGCGTAGTCGCGAGGGTATTTGATCCAATCCGCAAGCCCCGGTCACAACGCCGGGGTTTTTCAATTCCGCTTGCCTTAACCCCCCCGCCCCGCTGAAACCGGCTCCATCATCAAGAGGAGCATTATCATGGGTCTGATCGTCGAGGAGCGCCGCGGCTCGGTCATGGTCTGGACCCTGACGCGGCCCGACCGATTGAACGCCCTGCCGGATCTGGAAGACGGCGAAGCCTTCGCCGCCGCCTGCGAGGCGGTCAACGCCGACCCCTCGATCCGCTGCGTGGTCATGACCGGCGCGGGCCGCGCCTTCTCGGCAGGCGGCGACCTCAAGGCCATGAAGGACCGCCGCGACCTGTTCGAGGGCTCGGGCGCGGCGATCCGCGAACGCTATCGTCGCGTCGTCCATCGCATCGTGCGTTCGCTCTATGGGCTGGAGGTTCCGCTGATCGCCGCCGTCAACGGCCCGGCCATGGGTCTGGGCTGCGACATCGCCGGGCTCGGCGACATCCGCATCGCCTCGGACCGCGCCAGCTTCGGCGTGCCCTTCATGAAGCTGGGCATCATTCCCGGCGACGGCGGCTCCTGGCTGCTGCCGCGCAACGTCGGCTATGTCCGCGCCGCCGAAATGCTGTTCACCGCCCGATCCATCGACGCCGAGACGGCGGACCAGTGGGGGCTGGTCAATCGCGTGGTCCCGCACGAGACCCTGATGGACGAGGCCATGACCACGGCGGCCCAGATCGCCGCCCAGCCGCCCCAGGCCCTGCGCATGGCCAAGAGCCTGCTGCGTCAGGGCCGCGACATGAATTTCGATCAGATGCTGGAGCTGTCGGCGGCCCTGCAAGCCCTGGCCCACCTGACCGACGACCACATCGAGGGCGTGACCGCGGTGCTGGAGAAGCGGCCGGGGGAATTTACGGGCAACTGACTTTCAACCATTATCCGCTCATCCCCGCGGAGGCGGGGACCCAGTCCTTTGGCTTCAAGCGCGACTTGGGGACAGAGATTTCTCACCGAGGTGCTGTAGCTCTCACTGGGTCCCCGCCTCCGCGGGGATGAGCGGCGGAAAGAGCCGCAGCCAACAAAAAAGGGGCGCCTCGCAGCGCCCCTTTCCCATTTCAACCTCGCTGACCCTTAGCGGCGGGCCGGCGTCTGCATCGAGCGCGTAGCCGGCACGCCGGCGACGCTGTTGTCACGCTTGGCCCGGGCGGTTTCGCCCGGCTTCATGAACTTGACCAGGACGCGCTGGCCGATCAACAGCGGGGCGTCGTTGACGGCCACGACCACCTCGACCACGCGCTCGTCCGAACGCTGCGAGGGATCGTCCGAGGCCAGCTTGCGGGCGCCGAAGACGGCGGCGCGGCGCAGGACCTTGCCGACATAAACCTTCGACGGGTCGCCTTCCGGGGTGATCTCGACGGCCTGATCGGTGGTGATGTTGGGGATGTCGGCCTCGACGATCTCGGCGCGGGCGATGCGCGGGGCGTCGGGCTCCAGATCGAACATGTTGGACACGTTCAGGGTCGAGGCGCCGGCGCCGGGGTTGGCGTAGCGGCGCACGATACGGCCGTTCTGCGGGGCGCGGATCACGGTCAGTTCAACATTATAGGCGGCCTGATCGCGGCGGGCGCGGGCGGTCTGCACCGCCGCCTGCTGGGCGCCGAGGCGCGCCTGGGCCTGCGCGATGGCGTCGCGGGCCTGATCCATCTTCTGGGCGGCGACGAAGTTGGTGGCCACCAGCTTCTGCAGGCGGTCGAACTCGCGCTGGGCGGTGGCGATGTCGACGTTGATCAGGCGCAGCTGGCTTTCGGCCTGGGCCACGTCGGCCGAGGCGCTTTGCAGCGACAGGCGCGGTTCGTCGTCTTCCTGGCGAGCCAGGATCTGTCCGGCGACGACGCGGTCGCCTTCCTGAACCAGGACTTCGCGCACCACGCCGCCGCGACGGGCCGCGACCTGGATGATGCCGCCCTCAATGTCGACCTTGGCGTTGGCGATGGCGGCGTAGGGGCTCTCGACCTTCTTCTCTTTCTGAGCGGTCTCTTCGGCCTTCTTGGCGGCGCTGGCCTTCTGGAACATGCCGAAGCCGACGACGAGCACGATCAGGGCCACGAGGCCGATCCAGAGCCATTTGTTTTTCAGGAAAGCAGGCATGGAGGTGTCCTTGAGGATCGGTGTCTAGTGCGAGGCCAGAATGGCGTCGGGATTGGGGATGCGGCGCTGATCGTCGATGATCACGCCGTCTTCGATGTGGATGACCCGGTCAGCCCAGGCTTCCAGGCGGGGGTCGTGGGTCACGCAGATGACCGCCGCGCCGTGCTCGGTGGCGGCCCGGCGCAGAAGTCTGATGACGACCTGGCCGTTCTCGCCGTCCAGGGCCGAGGTCGGTTCGTCGGCGAACAGGATCTGCGGGTCCTTGGCCAGGGCGCGGGCGATGGCGACGCGCTGCTTCTCGCCGCCGGACAGGGCCGCCGGACGCTGATGCAGACGGTGGCCGAGGCCGACTTCTTCCAGGGCCAGGGTGGCGCGCTTCTTCGCCTGATCCGGGGTCAGACCCTGGAATTTCAGCACCGTCGTCACCTGTTGCAGGGCGCTGAGCGACGGGAACAGGTTGAAACCCTGGAAGATGAAGCCGCAGTGATCCAGGCGGAACTTGTCCAGTCGGCCCGACGACAGCTTCCACATGTCGTCCACGTCCAGGGCGTCGACCCGGCCCGCTTCAGGCTTCAACAGGCCGGACAGGGCGGCGATCAACGTCGATTTGCCCGAACCGGACGGCCCCATGACCATGGTCAGGTCACCGTGTCGGGCGTCGAAGTTCACGCCCTTCAGCACCTCGACATAGTTCTTGCCGGACTTGAACCGCTTGACCAGACCCTTGGCCTCGATGGCGAACTCGCCATGCCGGCCTTGAACTTTCGTATGCATGTTCATCGCAGCAGGTCCGCAGGTTGGCTCTTCTTGAGGATGCCCATCGAGAGGAAGCCCGACAGCATGGCGATGGCGATCAGGCCGCCGCCCACGACGATCAACAGGGGCAGGGGCAGGGCGATGATGACGGCCTTGGACAGGGCGAACAGCGACAGCAGCCAGGTCAGGCCGATGGCGGCGGCCACGCCGACCACGCCGACCCAGAAGCTCAGCTCCATGACGATGCGGCGCAAGCTTCCCATGCCCACGCCCAAGGCGCGCAGCGAGGCGAACTCCTTGATGTTGGCCATGATGGCGCCGCGCAGGGTCTGCCAGGTGATGGCCACGCCGATGATGATGCCCAGCACCACGCAGCCGCCGATGATGATGACCAGGATGCCTTCCTCGAACATGGCGCCGGCGTTGGCGTCGGCCAGTTCCTGACGGGTCCAGGCCTTCCACTGGCCCTTGCCGATTTCATTCAGCTGGGCCGCGACGATGGAGGCCTGCGACGGGTCGCGCAGCTTGATCATCAGGGGGCCGACGCGCGGGCCGGTGTCGGCCTGACCGACCATGCGCAGGGTGTCGCGCGACATGACCACGCCCGGCTGCATCATGTTGGGATAGCCGCGCGTCACGCCGACGACGGTGACGGTCTGGCCGTTGTACAGGGCCTTGTCGCCCAGCTTGACGCCTAGGGTGGTCAGGGCCGTTTCATCGACCGCGACGGTGTAGGGCTGACGCAGGGCGTCGACCAGTTCGCGCGAGTAGTCGGTGGGAATGGTGACCGAGCCGGGCGTGGTGTCGATGATGCTGGACTGGACGAATTTCTGGCGCGGCGCGCCCTGCTTGGCCCGGTCGGCCTGGGACATGGTCGGATCGACCTCCTTCACCGACTGGAAGGTCCCGCCGGCGCCGTCCAGAGGCTGAACCTCGACCACGGCCGGGTGATTGTAGGCCAGCGGGATGAAGCGGCGCGGCACGCCCGAGGGGCCGTTGATCAGGCTCTTGGCGCCCGGCTGCATGATGATGATGTCGGCGGCCGAGCGTTCGATCTGGGCGGTGAAGCCCTTGCCGATGCCGATGAAGACCCCGGTCATGGCCAGCACCAGCAGACCTGACAGAGCCAGCGCCATGACGGCGGCCATATAACGTCGCCACTCAAAGAGCAGCGTGGAGAGCGCGAGCGACATAACGCGTTTCAAATCCCTGACTTGCAGCGTTATCTGACCGGGCTGGAGCGCGGGGCCAAGTTAAATCGGGGTAAGGCTTCGGCTTCCCCCCGGCGCCATGCGGGACTATGGGGGCTTGAGGCCCGTCCACGGACGGCGCTAGTTACACAATAACAGACGCGAGGCGCCGGGCCTTGCGCGCCGGGAGAGCCCAATGTCGCTTCGTCGCACCTTTTCCTTCACCGCCTCATTGGCTGCTCTGGGGGCCGCCGCCGCGGTGATGGGCGTCACCGCCACCCCGGCGCGCGCCGATGAGGGCATGTGGACCTTCGACAACTTCCCGATCCAGACGGTCAACGACAAGTACGGCACCCGCATCGACCAGTCGTGGCTGGACGGCGTGCGCAACGCCGCCGTGCGCCTGCAGGGCTGCTCGGCCTCGTTCGTCTCGGGCGAAGGCCTGATCCTGACCAACCACCACTGCGTCATCTCCTGCGTTCAGGATCTGTCCACGGCCCAGAACGACTACGTCAAGAACGGCTGGATGCCGGCCACGCGTGAAGAAGAAAAGACCTGCCCCGGCCAGACCGCCGAGGTCCTGACCGACATCACCGACGTGACCGAGCGCGTGCTGGGCGCCGGCGCCGGCCTGGAAGGCGCCGCCTTCGTCACGGCCCGCGCCGCCGAGATCGACAAGATCCAGAAGGACGCCTGCGGCGACGACCGCAAGCTGACCTGCCAGGTCATCAGCTTCTATCGCGGCGGCAAGTACGCCCTGTACCAGTTCCGCAAGTATGAAGACGTGCGTCTGGCCTTCGCGCCGGAGTTCCAGGCGGCCTTCTTCGGCGGCGACCCGGACAATTTCAACTTCCCCCGCTACGCCCTCGATGCCGCCTTCCTGCGCGCCTATGAGGACGGCAAGCCAGTCGCCACGCCGAACCACCTCAAGTGGAACCCGAACGCGCCCAAGGAAGGCGAAGTCACCTTCGTCGCCGGCAACCCCGGCTCGACCTCGCGCCTGCTGACCATGAGCCAGCTGGAGCGTCTGCGCGACCAGCAGATCCCCACCACCCTGATCCAGAGCTCGGAACTGCGCGGTCGCCTGACCGAATACTCGACCCAGGGCGAAGAAGAAAAGCGCGTCTCGCTGGACCCGATCTTTGGTCTGGAGAACGGCTTCAAGGTCAACTACGGCCAGCTGGGCGCCCTGACCGATCCGGCCTTCATGGCCAAGAAGCGCGCCGAAGAAGCCGAGCTGCGTCAACGCGTCGCCGCTGATCCGGCCTTGCTGCAACGCATCGGCGATCCCTGGGCCGATCTGGAAAAGACCCAGGCCACCGCGCGTGACCTCTACCTGCCCTACCGTCAGCTGGAGGCGAACGCCGGCGGCGGTTCGACCCTCTATTCCTATGCTCGCGCCATCGTCCGCGCCTCCAAGGAACGCGCCAAGCCGGTCGCCGAGCGCCGGGCCGGCTACGCCGACAGCGACATCGCCGCCCTGGGCCGTCGTCTGGCCTCGGAAGCCCCGATCGCCAAGGGCGTCGAGGAAATCCAGCTGTCCTTCTGGCTGTCCAAGACCCGCGAATACCTGACCGTCGACAACGCCAACGTGAAGGCGATGCTGGGCCGCGAAAACCCCGAGGGCATCGCCGCCAAGCTGGTCGAGACCAAGCTGATCGACCCGGCTTTCCGCGCCCAGGCTCTGGCCATGACGCCGGAACAGCTGGCCTCGTCGGGCGACCCGATGATCGCCTTCGTCCTGGCCAATGACGACGCGGCGCAAGCCGTCCGCACCCAGTGGGACGCGGGCGTCAACGCCCCGACCGCCCGCGCCGCCGAAAAGGTCGCCCAGGCCCGCTTCGCCGTCTATGGCGACAACCTCTACCCCGACGCGACCTTCAGTCTGCGCCTGTCCTACGGTCAGGTGAAGGGCTGGACCTATCGCGGCGTGACCGTGCCGGCCTTCACCTACATGGGCGGCCTGTACGAGCGCGCCACGGGCGCCGAGCCGTTCAACGCGGCCCAGCGCTTCGTCGATGCCGAGAGCCGCATCAACAAGAACGTCGTCTATGATTTCGTCTCGACCAACGACATCATCGGCGGCAACTCCGGCTCGCCGGTGATCAACGCCAAGGGTGAAGTGATCGGCGCCGCCTTCGACGGCAACATCCACTCGCTGGGCGGCTCCTACGGCTACGACGGCGAACTGAACCGCACGGTGACGGTCTCGACCGCCGCCGTCACCGAGGCCCTGCGCAACGTCTACAACCAGCCGCGCCTGCTGCGCGAACTGGGCGTCACGCGCTAAGGGCTTTGAGCGCGGCGTCCAATCCAGACGCCGCGCCTCTCCCTCCCCTTCATGGGGAGGGTGGTCGCGCAGCGACCGGGTGGGGAGGGCGTGGCGATGAGAATGCTGCGCCTGACTTGCCCTGCCGCCCCCATCCGGTTTCGCCCTGCCGGGCTCAACCACCCTCCCCATGAAGGGGAGGGAGAAAGTACGCCCCCGTCTGACGCAGCGCCCTGCTAGCTTCTCTTGATCCGCGCCGCCGATTTCAGACTATTCAGACGAATTGGACTCTGTTTTTTCCTCGCCAGAGTCTGAACCAGGAGTTCTCCATGCGTCACATGTTCTTCGCCTCGGCCGCCGTTCTGGCCTTCGCCGCCGCCAACTCCGCCAAGGCAGAGGAGGGCATGTGGACCTACGACAACTTCCCCATCGCCCGCGCCAACCAGACCCTGGGCACGAACATCGACCAGGCCTGGCTGGACAAGGTCCGCCTGTCGTCGGTCAAGTTCGGCGGCTGCTCGGCGGGCGTCATCTCGGGCGAAGGCCTGGTGATGACCAACAATCACTGCGTCGCCACCTGCGTCGCCAACCTGTCCACGCCGCAACTGCAGTACGCCGAGACCGGCTTCACGCCCAAGAGCCGCGAGGAGGAGCTGAAATGCCCCGGCGGTTCGGCCGAGATTCTGACCGACATCTCCGACGTGACCGAGCGCGTGCAGAAGGCGGGCGAGGGTCTGGACGGCCAGGCCTTCACCCAGGCGCGCGAGGCCGAGGCCGGCCGCATCGAAACCGAGAACTGCGGCGATGATCCCAAGATCCGCTGCCAGGTCGTCAGCCTGTATCGCGGCGGCCAGTTCAAGCTCTACAAGTTCCGCAAATACTCCGACGTGCGTCTGGCCTGGGCGCCGGAAGACCGCGCCGCGACCTTCGGCGGCGACCTCGACAACTTCTCCTTCCCGCGCTTCGCCATCGATGCGGCCTTCATCCGCCTCTATGAGGACGGCAAGCCCGCCCTGACGCCGACCCACTTCACCTGGAACCCGAACAAGCCGACCGAGGGCGAGCCGGTCTTCGTCACCGGCAACCCCGGCTCGACCCAGCGCCTGCTGACCCAGTCGCAGCTGATGACCATCCGCGACGTGGTCCTGCCGATGGACCAGCTGATCGCCTCAGAACTGCGCGGCCGCCTGATCCGCTACTCGGAAGAGGGCGAGGAACAGGCCTTCATCGCCATGGACCCCATCGTCGGCGTCGAGAACACCTACAAGCGCGGTCGCGGCCGCATGGCGGCCCTGATCGACCCGGCCTTCATGGCCGCCAAGGCTGAGGCCGAGGCGGACTTCCGCGCCCGTGCGGCGGGCGGAGCGACTGATCCGTGGGCGACGCTGGACGGGGTTCAACCTCTGGCCCGCGAGCTCTACGCCCCCATGACCCTGCTGGAAGGCGGCACCGGCATGGGCACGACCTCGGTCGCGGGCGGCTCGCCCCTGTTCCAGTGGGCGCGGGCCATCGTGCGCGGCGCCCAGGAGCGCGCCAAGCCGTCCGATCAGCGTCTGGGCGAGTTCGCCGACAGCCGTCTGCCGGGCGTCCAGTCGGGCCTGTTCGCCGAGCGCCCGACCTACCCGGAACTGGAGCAGATTCGTCTGGAGTGGTGGCTGTCCAAGACCCGCGAATGGCTGACCGTCGACAGCCCCTATGTCCGCACCCTGCTGGGCAAGGAAAGCCCCGAGGCCCTGTCGGCCCGCCTGATCACCGGCACCAAGCTGGCTGACCCGGCCGTGCGCCGCGCCCTGTGGGAAGGCGGTCTGCCGGCCGTCCAGGCCTCGACCGATCCGCTGATCCAGTACGTCCTGGCCATCGACGCCGACGCCCGCGCCGTGCGCGCCGACTGGGACAACAAGGTCAAGGCGCCGACCGACCGCGCTTCGGAACAACTGGCCGCCGCCCGCTTCGCCGCCTATGGCGACGCCGTCTATCCCGACGCCACCGGCACGCTCCGCCTGACCTATGGCCGCGTCGAAGGCACGGACGTTCCGGGCCAGCGCATCGGCGCCTTCACCACCTTCGCCGGCCTGTGGGACCGCGCGACGGGCGCTGAGCCCTTCAACGTCGCGCCCAAGCTGCTGGCCGCCAAGGACCGCATCGACCCCAATGCGGTGATGAACATGGCCGTCTCGTCCGACACCATCGGCGGCTCGTCGGGCTCGCCCGCCGTCAACGCCAAGGGCGAGATCATCGGCGCCAACTTCGACTCCACCGTCCTGACCCAGCGCAACGCTTACGGCTATGACCGCAACGTCAACCGCAGCGTCATCGTCACCACCCAGGCCGTGACCACGGCCCTGCGCGACGTCTACGGCATGGATCACCTGATCGAGGAACTCGGGGTCAAATGACCGCGACGACCTTCCGTCCCGCCGCGTCTTCGGACGTGGCGGGGCTGCACCGCCTGGTCGAAAGCGCCTATCGCGGCGACGCTGCCCGGGCCGGCTGGACCCATGAGGCCGATCTGCTGGGCGGCCAGCGCACCGACGAGGCCGAACTGCTCGACATCCTCGCCGACGCCCGCCGGGTCATCCTGCTGGCCGAGGTCGATGGGGCTCTGACCGGCTGCGTCCAGGTGGCGGATCAGGGCGAAGGTCTGGCCTATCTCGGCCTGCTGACCGTCGACCCGACCCATCAGGCCGGCGGTCTGGGCCGGCTGCTGATCGAGGCCGCCGAGGCCGAAGCCCGCAGCCGCTTCGCCGCGACCCGCATGGAGATGACCGTCATCCGCCAGCGCGTCGAGCTGATCGCCTGGTACGAACGCCGCGGCTATCGCCTGACCGGCGAAACCCGCCCCTTCCCGCTGGACGACGAACGCTTCGGCCTGCCGCAGACGCGGGAGCTGGAGTTCGTGGTCATGGACAAGGCGCTCTGACGTCCTTCTCCCCTTGTGGGAGAAGGTGGGCGCCGAAAGGCGCTCGGATGAGGGGTGTCAGCGCGACCTCATGAAAAAGGGGTGCCGGCGGCCAGCCTGACATCTCAGACCGCGGCGCCGACACCCCTCATCCGGCCCTATCGGGCCACCTTCTCCCTCAAGGGAAGAAGGAGAAACTCAGAGATCCCGCATCTGCTTCTGGGCGGCGTTGAAATACTGCCAGCCGGTCCACAGGGTGATGAGGGCCGCCAGCCAGATCAGGGTGTCGGCGAACAGCTGGAAGTGGGGCAGGTAGTCGAAAGGCAGGCCCCAGCCGTCCCAGTTGCGGGCGAACAGCTGGCAGCCCAGGGCCACCATCTGCAGGGTGGTCTTCCACTTGGCGGCCAGGGTGACAGGCAGGGTGATGCGCCCGGCCATGGTCTCGCGCAGGGCCGAGACCGCGAACTCGCGGAACAGGATCAGGCCGCAGGGGATGATGATCTGCTGCACCGACCCGCTTGTCAGAACGCCCAGGATGGCGCCCGTGACCAGGATCTTGTCGGCGATGGGGTCCAGGATGGCGCCCCAGCGCGTCTCGGCGTTCCAGCGCCTTGCCAGATAGCCGTCGATCCAGTCCGTCGAGGCGGCGATGACGAAGATCCAGAAGCCCGTCCGGTACATGGCGAACTGATCGTCAGGGCTCAGCATGGCCGAGACGAAGGGGAAGCCGCTGGTGGCGCCGGCCAGCAGCAGGAACATGACCACGCCCGCCGCCAGACGAATGCCGGTCAGGATGTTCGGGATCGGGTTGGCTTTGTGGGCAGAAGTCATCATCACGTCCATTGCAACGCCTGAGGGTGTGGCACGGTTCGCCACAAGAGGCGAGGGCGGCGACTTGTCCCGCTTAGCCCAGTCGTTCGAACCGCTTGGCGCCGGTCAGCTTGGACAGGATGCCGTCGGCGATGCCGAAGTGCAGGCCGCTGAGCACCAGATCGCCCGCCGCCTCGCGCGCGGCGATCCAGGGGAAGGTGCGCAGGTTGTCGATCGACAGGCGCACCACGGCTTCCTCGGCGGCCCGCTCGACCTGATCGGCAGGAAACTCCTCGACCACGCGGCGCACCGTCGGCGCGCCCTGCGCGACCCAGGGGGCGACGAAGTCCTGGCAGTTTGACGGCGAGCCGTTCAGCATGGCGTTCACGCCGCCGCAGTAGGCGTGACCCATGACGACGATGCGCTTGACCTGCAGCACGTTGACGCCGAACTCCAGCGCCGCCGAGACGCCGTGCAGCTTGCCGTCGGGCTCATAGGGCGGAACCAGGTTGGCGACGTTGCGCACCACGAACAACTCGCCCGGCGCTGTGTCGAAGATCAGGGCCGGATCGGCGCGGCTGTCGGAACAGGCCACGACCAGGGTGTGCGGCTTCTGGCCATGGACCAGGGCTTCATACTCGGCATGTTCCGTCGGCCAGCGGTTCTGGCGGAAGCGGTGATAGCCTTCGGTCAGTTCGTCGCGTTCATCGGTCATGGGCGCTTCCTAAACCGGCTTCAGCTCTTGCGGAAGAAGGCATGAATACGTTCCGCCAGCGCCTGGTTGACGCCGGGGACCTTGATCAGGTCCGCCACCCCGGCGCGCGACACGCCCTTGGCCGAGCCGAAGGCGTGCAGCATGGCCTTTTTGCGGGCGGGGCCGACGCCCTCAATCTCGTCCAGCGGGTTCTTCTTGATGTCCATGGAGCGGCGCTGGGCGTGGGCGCCGTTGGCGAAGCGGTGGGCCTCGTCGCGCAGCCGCTGAATGTAATAGAGGGCCGGGCTCTTCAGCGGCAGCATGAAGGGCGGCTTGCCGGGCATGAAGAAATGCTCCTTGCCCGCGTCCCGATCCGGCCCCTTGGCCACGCCGACGGCGGTGATGTCGTCCACGCCCAGGTCAGCCAGCACCGCCAGCACCTCGGCCAGTTGCCCGGCCCCGCCGTCGATCAGCAGCAGGTCCGGGCGCTCGACGGCCTCGCCGGCCTCCTCGTCCTTGACCATCTTGCCGAAGCGCCGGCGCATGACCTCGCGCATCATGCCGTAGTCGTCGCCGGGGGTCAGATCGTCGCCGCGGATGTTGAACTTGCGGTACTGGTTCTTGCGGAAGCCCTCGGGCCCGGCGACGATCATGCCGCCGACCGCATTGGTCCCCTGGATATGGGCGTTGTCATAGACCTCGATCCGCTCGGGGCGGGCGTCCAGACCGAAGGCCTCGCAGACCTCGTCCAGAATCTTCGACGTGGCGGAGTTCTCGGCCATCTTGCGGCCCAGGGCCTCGCGGGCGTTGGTCAGGGCGTGATCGACCAGGCTGAGCTTGCCGCCGCGCAAGGGCTTGGCGATCTCCACCTTGTGTTCGGCCTTCATCGAGAAGGCGGCTTCCAGCAGCTCCAGCTCGTGCGGGCGGACGTTGGACAGGATCAGGCGCGGGATCGGCTTGTCCTCGTAGAACTGGCCGAGGAAGGCGGCGAGGATTTCGGGGTCGCTGTCGGTCTTGTCCACGCGGGGGAAATAGGCCCGACCGCCCCAGTTCTGGCCCGCGCGATAGAAGAAGACCTGGACGCAGGCCTGACCGCCCTCGGCGTGCAGGGCGAAGACGTCGGCCTCGGCCACGCCGTCGGCGTTGACGCTGTTCTGCATGGAAATTGCCGACAGGGCGCGGATGCGGTCGCGCACGCGGGCGGCGGTCTCGAAATCCATGTCGTCGGACGCCGTCTGCATTTCCTGCGACAGGCGGCCGATCACCGCCCGCGACTTGCCGCGCAGGAAGGCCTCCGCCTCGTTCACCAGTTCTGAATAGTCCTCAAGCGAGATCAGGCCGGTGCAGGGAGCCGAGCAGCGCTTGATCTGATGCAGCATGCAGGGCCGCGTGCGGGTCTCGTAAACGCTGTCCGAGCACGAGCGCAGCAGGAAGGCCTTCTGCAAGGTGTTCAAGGTGTGGTTGACCGCCCAGGTCGAGGCGAAGGGGCCGAAGTAGTCGCCGGGAATGGTGTGGGCGCCGCGATGCTTGCGCACCTGGGGCGCGCGGTGGTCGCGCCGGATCATCAACTCGGCGAAGGACTTGTCGTCGCGCATCAGAACGTTGAAGCGCGGCTTCAGCTTCTTGATGAAGTTCGACTCGAGCAGCAGGGCCTCGGTCTCCGAGGCCGTGACCACCAGCTCCATCGACCGGGTCAGCGACACCATCAGGCCGATGCGCTGGGTGTGGAACCGCCCTTGCGCATACTGGATGATGCGCTTCTTCAGGGACTTGGCCTTGCCGACATAGAGGCAGGTCCCGTCCTCGCCGTACATGCGATAGACGCCGGGCTTGTCGGGCGCACGGCGCGCCTCGTCGGCGATCAGCTCTGCGGCTTGTAACGGCAGCGGGGCGCCGGCGGCGGCGTCCGGAATGTCGGGGGTCTCGTCGGTCATCGGCGGGGATATAGGCTCAGGACCGACGAACCAGAACCACGCCGCCGATCACCAGGGCGACCCCGGCGATGCGGCCCAGGCTCAGCGGCTGTTTCTCGACGCCCAGAGCGCCGAAGTGGTCCAGCACCAGGCTGAGCAGCAACTGGCCGGCGATCATCAGGGTGATGGTGGTCGCGACCCCGAGGCGCGGCACGCCCCAGGCGGCGGAAATGACGAAGGCGCAGCCGTAGAAGCCGCCCATCCACGCCCACCAGGGCAGGGCCTTCATCGCGCCGACGTCAGGTCGCGTCTGCAAGGCCAGGGCCAGACAGCCCAGCGCCACGGTGCCCACCGCGAAGGAGATGAAGGCGGCGTTCACCGGAGACCCGACCGCCGTGACCAGCCGGGCGTTGGTCGGACCCTGCAAGGCCGTGGCGGCGCCCGCCATCAGCAGGGTCAGAAAGACAAGAATGGGAACCTGCATGCGGGGTCTCTACCAGTTCGGATCGGCGGGCGCGCCGCCGAAGATCTCGGCCAGGCGGTCGCGGGTGGCGCGGGTCGTATCTTCGGGCAGGGCGTCGAGGGCGAACCAGCCGATCTCGGCGATCTCGCCGTGGCTGGTGCGCTCGGTCAGGTCGAAGGCGTCGATGGAGAAGACCAGGACGTGATCGCCGGGAAAGAAGCGCTCGTTGGAATGGACCGAGATCAGGCGCGGCTCGGTCCTGGCGATCAGCCCCGCCTCCTCGCGCAGTTCGCGGACCACGGCGGCCTGGGTCGTCTCGCCCTTGTCCACGCCGCCGCCCGGCAGCCACCAGCCGCGTAGATAGGTGTGCTTGACCAGCAGCACCCGACCCTCGCCGTCGACCGCCAGCCCGCGCACGCCCAGGGTCATGCCCCGCCGCATCCGCGAGACGGCGAAGAAGACAGGCCGGGTGAAGGGCTCGATTCGGGTGCGCCAGGTGGTCATGGGGTGAGAGTGTCATGCTTTGGATTGTGCGCCGAGCCTGCCCATGATCTTGTTCAGTCATGGAGCGTCAGCAGGAAACTAGCGGGTCATCATCCAGCGATGCGCCGGTCCATGGCCGTGTGCACCTGATAAGGATGAGGCTCGCCATCGGAATTCTGGCCGCCGTGTTCGGGTTTGCCGGCGTGGCTGCGTTTCGGGAAGACGGCTTCACCATCGGGTTGGTGATCAAAGCGGTTCTGGCCATAGGTCTGCTCGGGCTCATGGAGCTTGCAGTTCGCGGACTTGAGCGACTGGGACGGTGGATGAAGCTCTGATCTCCGGCTTGAACCCAGCGTCGCGCCCCTCTATGCGAAGCTTTGAACAGGAGCCTTCCCATGCTGGCCATCGCCATCATCTTCACCTTCATCGCCGTCATCGCCGCCGTGAACTTCTTCGAGTTCGGCCGGGTTGACTGAATCCGCTGCCGGCACGGGCGGGTTCGACTGGCGTCACGCCGGGGACCATGTCCGTGTCCTGTTGTCGGACGTGGCGGTCGATGTGCGCATCGGCCTGCACCCGTGGGAGCGGCACCCCGAGCGCCCCACGCGGCTGATCGTCAATGTCGAGATGTTCGCCGCCTGGCCTTTGGCCGAATCTGGGCCGGAGGGCGACTTCATTGATTACGACCGGGTGCGCGATCACATCAACGGCTGGCGCGGGCGTGAACATGTCGAGTTGCTGGAAACCCTGGTCGAGGAGCTGATCGGCGTCTGCTTCGCCCTGCCGCCGGTCGAGGCCTGCCGGGTGCGGATCACCAAGCCGGACATCTTCCCTGAGGCTGCGGGCGCGGGCGTGGAAATCTTCCGCCGCAGGCCGGGCTGAATGGGCGACCCCTTGAACAAGGTGGTGCTGATCACCGGGGCCGCGCGGCGCGTCGGCGCCGGGATCGCGCGGGCTTTGGCCGAGGCGGGCTGGGACGTGGCCGTCCATCATCGCGGCGGGGCGGACGAGGCGGCGGCCCTGGTCGCCGAGCTGAGCGCCAAGGGCGTGCAGGCCGCGGCCTTTGCGGCGGACCTCAATGAGCCGAGCGAGCGTGACGTCCTGATCGACCGCGTCGTCGGTCATTTCGGGCGCATCGACGCCCTGATCAACAACGCCTCCCTGTTCCGCTATGATACCTTGCAGACCCTGACGGAGGCGTCGTGGGCCGAGCATCTGGCTTCAAACCTGACCGCGCCGGTCTTCCTGATCCGCGACTTCGCCCGGGCGATCGAGGCGGCGGACGGGCAGGGGGTGGTGGTCAATATTCTGGATCACAAGGTAGATAGTCCGAACCCCGACTTCTTCGCCTATACGGCCGGCAAGGTCGGGCTGGCGGGACTGACGCGGACCCTGGCCATGGGGCTGGCGCCCCGCATCCGGCTGTGCGGCGTCTCGCCCGGCCTGATCCTGCGCAGCGGCGAGCAGACCGAGGCCGAGTATGAAGCCGCGTGGCGCGATACGCCCCTGGGACGCGGCTCCTCGCTGGACGACGTGGCCCGCACCGTGCGCTTCATCCTCGAGACGCCCAGTCTGACCGGCCAGAACCTGACCATCGACGGGGGCGAGACCTTGATCGGGCGGGGGCGGGACGTGGCCTTTGACGGTATCCCTGTTCCCTGACCCCGCCTTTACTTCGCCGTCGTCAGGGTGTTGATGCGCGAACCCTTCGCGGCGCCTATATGGGGCGACTGCGTTTTCGGAACCCTTGCCCCTGATGCCTGCCGTCCAGTTCACCCGCCGCTTCTCGATGGCGCACCGGCTGATCGCCGATGCGGGGTCCAAGTGCGCCGTGCCGCACGGCCACAATGAGTTCGTCAAGGTGACGCTGGAGCCGACGGCCGAGATCGCCTTTGGCCAGTCCAACCACGCCGCCTCGTTCGAAAACCTGAAGCGGCGCTGGCACGGCTTTGTCGACCGCAGCCTGGACCATGCCTTCCAGCTGAACCGCGCCGACCCTCTGCTGGACTGGTTCCAGACGCATGAGCCGCAGCGGCTGAACCAGGTCCTGACCATCGACGGCGATCCGACGACCGAGGCCCTGGTCATCGCGCTGTGGCGCAAGTTGGAGGCCATCCTCAAGGCCGAGGGCCTGCCCTTCCGGCTGGCCGAACTGGCCATCGAGGAGACGCCGACCAATACCGTGTTGACGCGCGGTCTTACCGAGGCCGAGCGGGCCTGGGTGCTGGGCGGCTGGTGCGACCGGGCCGATTTCAGCATCAATGACCTTCTGCCGCCGGAGACCTGGTCGTGAGCGCCGTCGTCACGCCTTTCACCGCGTCCGAGCCGCGCCGTCTGGGCTTGACCGTGCTGGTGCGCGGTCTGGAGGTGCAGGCCGCCATCGGGGTTCACGCCCACGAGCACGGTCGCTTGCAGCCCCTGTTCGTGGACGTCGAGCTGGACCTGGGCGCCGCCCCGATCCGCACCCTGTCCGACACCCTGGACTATGAGGGCGTGGCCCGCATCGCTCGCGATCTGGCGGCCGGCGAGCACATCGCCTTGGTCGAGACCTTCGCCGAGCGGGTGGCCCTGGCCTGCCTGAACGATCCGCGTGTCCTGGCGGTCAAGGTGCGGGTCGAAAAGCCCGGCGCCATTCCCGGCGCGGCGGCCGCGGGCTGCGAAGTCGCCTATTCGCGCTGAGGCCGGTTGCGCGGGGCCGTTCGTCCCGCCATTGTCCCGCCTCGTTCAAGAGGTTCCGATGGTCCATTCCGGCGATTACAGCAGCAACAGCGCGGCCTCGTCCGACCAGGCCAGCGACCTGACCAGCCTCTATGTCGGCTATGCCCTGATCCTGTTCGCCGTGCCGACCTTCGGCGTGGCGGCGGCGATCGGCCTGCTGCGGGTCTGGCGCAAGCCGCCGCCCGCGGAGCCCGTGGCGCGCAGCCACTTCATCTTTCAGCAGCGGACCCTGATGGCCGCCGTGGCCGCCATCGTCGGCGGGGTGGTGCTGATCCTGATCAACGTCGGCGTCTTCGTCCTGTTCGTCATGGCGGTGTGGACCATCGTGCGCGGCGCCCTGGGTCTGAAAGACCTGCTGGAAGGCCGCGCCATCCGCCATCCCCTTCGTCTCTTTTACTAAAGGCCCGTCATGACCGATCAGAACCTTGAGGCGCGCGGCAACGGCCGAGACGGGGCCGTTCTGGCCTGGATCCTCTATATTCTGTCGATCCCCAGCGCCAACCTGTTGGTGCTGGCGGGGCTGGTCGTGGCCTACGCCTGCCGGGGCTCGGCGACCGGGCTGGCGGCCCAGCATATCGAGGCGCAGATCAAGCTGTTCTGGTCGGTCTTCTGGATCACCATCGTTCTGTGGGGCCTGATCGCGGTCAGCGCCGTGGCCTCGGTCTTCCTGATCGGCATTCCCTTCCTGCTGCTGTTCGGACTTCTTTTGCTGCTGGTGTCGATCTGGTTCACGGTGAAAAGCGTTCTGGGTCTGCTGGCCCTGCTGAACGATCGGCCGGCCTGATTTCAGGAGCCTCCATGCCCGCCTTCCGCGACCAGCCCGCCGACCGCCGCTTCCAGCAGGAGTTCGCCGACGCGGACGGGAACGAGCATCCCGTCTGGGCCGAGTACGCCATCCGCGGCCACGCCCGGGTCATCCTGCACGTCGAAGCCCATCCGGCCCTGCGCGGAACGGGGGCGGCGGGGAGGTTCATGCAGGCGATGGCCGAGCACGCCCGCGCCGAGAAGCTGACCCTGGTCCCGCACTGCAGCTATGCGGTGGCGTGGCTGAAGCGGCATCCGGAGTTCTCCGACATCGTCGGCTGACGTCGAAGCGTCATCCCGGAAGCGGCGCAGCCGCTATCCGGGACCGCAAGAAGTGCTGACGGCGGCGTCCTGGGCGGTCCCGGCTCTGCGCTTCGCTTCGGCCGGGATGACGATGAAGGAAGGACGCTTATGCGCTCAAGCAGCGAGGCTCCGCGAGCCGCGCGATAGCGCCCTTGGTCTGCGCTCAAGCAGCGAGCGACCGCGTCGCTCACGTTAGCGCCCTTCAGGCCATCATGGATGGCTCTTGGCGATGATGGCCTTCATGGTCTCGGCCTTGACCGGCAGGTCCTGGCCCAGGCGATGGGCCAGTTCGCGGGCGCCGACGGGGTAGGCGTCGCCGCCCTCGGCGATCTCCTTGGCCATGTCGGCGGCTTTCAGCAGAACCTCCTCCAGCGCCTCGACCTGCTCGAGCGCCAGGGCGCGCGCTTCGGCTTGCAGGCGCTTGACGCGCTCGGCGGTGGTTTCTGGCGCACGCATCAGGTCATAGACCTCGGCCTCGGGGGAGGTGACCACCCGCAGGTTGGGACGGTCGTCGGATTCTGGACTGTTCGATTTCGACATGATGCACCCTTCGACACGACAATGCCGCAATTTCCTCGCCGTTCCCTTATTCATCTGAGGGAGACGCGGAGTTTTGCGCCCCTGTGGCGCCCAAGCCTCAGGCCTCGGGGGCGGTCGCGCAAAAGATCGGCTTAGCGCCCGATCCCCTACCGCCCCTTCCTGAACGCCTCTGCCTTCTCGGCAGCCGCTTCCGCGCGCCAGCGTTTGGGGGCTGACTTGTCGACGTCTTCGCCGGCGCCGGTGAGGGCTTCGTTGGCGAATTCGAGGTCGAGGAGCTTCATCTTCTTGATCTCGTCGCGCAGGCGGGCGGCTTCTTCGAACTCGAGGTTGGCGGCGGCCTCGCGCATCTTGCCTTCCATGTCCTTGAGGGCGGCCTGGAAGTTGGAGCCGAGGAAGGGCTTGGCTTCTTCGGCGACGCCGGGGCGGGTCAGCTTGTCGAGGTCGCGCGACTCGTAGGGGCTGTCGAGGATGTCCTTGATGTCGCGCTTGACGCTCTCGGGGGTGATGCCGTGTTCGAGGTTGTAGGCCTGCTGCTTCTCGCGGCGGCGGTTGGTCTCGGCGATGGCGCGCTCCATCGAGCCGGTCATGCGGTCGGCGTAGAGGATGACGCGGCCGTCGACGTTACGGGCGGCGCGGCCGATGGTCTGGATCAGGGCGGTTTCGGAGCGCAGGAAGCCCTCCTTGTCCGCGTCGAGGATGGCGACCAGGCCGCACTCGGGGATGTCGAGGCCCTCGCGCAGCAGGTTGATGCCGATCAGGACGTCGAAGGCGCCCAGGCGCAGATCGCGCAGAATCTCGATGCGCTCAAGCGTGTCGACGTCGGAGTGCATGTAGCGGACCCGCACCCCCTGTTCGTGCATGTATTCGGTCAGATCCTCGGCCATCTTCTTGGTCAGGGTGGTGACCAGGGAGCGGTAGCCCGCGCGGGTGACGGCCTTGACCTCGTCGATGACGTCGTCGACCTGGTTGCGGGTGGCGCCGGAGACGGGGCGGATCTCGACCGGCGGGTCGATCAGGCCGGTGGGGCGGATGACCTGCTCGACGAAGACGCCGCCGGTGCGCTCCATCTCCCACGGGCCGGGGGTGGCGGAGACGAAGACCGACTGGGGCCGCATGGCGTCCCATTCGTCGAACTTGAGCGGGCGGTTGTCGATGCAGGAAGGCAGGCGGAAGCCGTACTCGGCCAGGGTCGACTTGCGGCGGTAGTCGCCCCGGAACATGCCGTTGATCTGGCCCACAGTGACGTGGCTCTCGTCCACGAACAGCAGGGCGTTGTCGGGGATGTATTCGAAGAAGGTGGGCGGCGGCTCGCCCGGCGCGCGGCCGGTCAGCCAGCGGCTGTAGTTCTCGATGCCGGCGCAGGCGCCGGTGGCCTCCATCATCTCCAGGTCGAAACGGACGCGCTGTTCGAGGCGCTGGGCCTCCAGCAGCTTGCCGTTCTCGGTCATCCAGTCGAGCGTCTCCTTCAGCTCGGCCTTGATGCCCATGATGGCCTGGTTCAGCGACGGGCGCGGGGTGACGTAGTGGCTCGCGGCATAGACGGTGACTTCCTCCAGGTCGGCGGTCTTCTTGCCGGTCAGGGGGTCGAACTCCTGGATGGATTCCAGCTCGTCGCCGAACAGCTGGATGCGCCAGGCACGGTCCTCCATGTGGACGGGGAAGATCTCCAGCACGTCGCCGCGCTTGCGGAACATGCCGCGCTCGAAGTTCAGGTCGTTGCGCTTGTACTGCAGGGCGATGAGGTCGGCGCGCAGCTTGGCCTCGTCGATCTGGTCGCCGACCTTCAGCGAGAAGGTCATGGCGGTATAGGTCTCGACCGAGCCGATGCCGTAGATGCAGGAAACCGAGGCGACCACGATGACGTCGTCGCGCTCCAGGATCGCGCGGGTGGCCGAGTGGCGCATCCGGTCGATCTGCTCGTTAATCGACGAGTCCTTCTCGATGTAGGTGTCGGTGCGCGGGACGTAGGCCTCGGGCTGGTAGTAGTCGTAGTAGCTGACGAAATACTCGACCGCATTGTCGGGGAAGAAGGCCTTGAACTCGGAATAGAGCTGGGCCGCCAGCGTCTTGTTGTGGGCCAGGATCAGGGCCGGGCGCTGGGTCTGTTCAATGACCTTGGCCATGGTGAAGGTCTTGCCCGAGCCGGTGACGCCCAGCAGGACCTGGTCGCGCTCGCCCGCATCGGCCATGGCCGACAGTTCGGCGATGGCGGCGGGCTGGTCCCCGGCGGGAGTGTATTTGGTCTCCAGCCGGAAGCGGCCGCCCTTCTTCTTGCCCTCGCGCGAGGGGCGGTGCGGGACCCAGTCGCCTGGGGCGGCGGGCGGCTCCTCCGGCGTCAGGCGCGGGCCGGTGACGGGAGCGAACATGGGGGCGGCCTTGTTCCCCCGGCCGCGCGGCGCGTCCTGAAGGAAGGGCGCGGCCATCTCCTGCATGCCTGCGCTTTGGCCGGGCACATGAACGGGCTTGGGCGACGGTGTCGAGGGAGAACGAGCCATGAACGTCAAGGTAGTGCGCGCGGGCCGAGGACGCCATAGGCGGCGCGTCGGGGCGTGGCTTGTTCGCGCGCAATCCACCGGTTTGCGGCTTGTGCGGGCCGGGGCGTGCGGCCAAGGTCCGCCCCATGAGTATGCTTCGCGACGTCTTCATCACCGGGACCGGCGCCGTCCTGCCCGGCGAGCGGGTCGGCAACGACCGGATGGAGGACGTCATCGGCCGCATCGGCGGGCGGGCGTCGGCCGTCGGGCGGCGCGCCCTGCGCTGGAACGGGATCGAGGGGCGGCACTACGCCCTGAATGCGGACGGCGAGCCGTTGCACTCCAACGCCTCCATGTGCGCCGAGGCGGTGCGGGCGGCGCTGGACGAGGCGGGCTTGAGCCTGGGCGATCTGCAGCATCTGGGCGCGGCGGCGACGCAGGGGGACTATCTGGTCCCCGGCCACGCCAGCGCGGTTCACGCCGAACTGGGCGCCGGGCCTCTGGAGGCGTTCAGCTATCAGTCGGTCTGCGCCAGCGCCCTGATGGCGGCCAAGGGCGCGTGGCTGAGCGTGCGCGCGGGCGAAGCGGAGGTCGCCGCCGCCTGTGCAGGCGAGTTCTCGTCGCGCTGGTTCCGGCCCGCCTTCTATGAGGGCACGGCCCTGGTGGACGAGAAGGGCCGAGCGCGGATCGAGGCGGACTTCCTGCGCTTCACCCTGTCGGACGGGGCGGGCGCCGTGGTGATGGAGCCGAGGCCGAAGCCCGACGGCCTGAGCCTGAAGGTCGAATGGATCGACATGACCTCGCTGGCCGGGCGCTTCGATCCCTGCATGTGGGCCGGATCAACGCCCGAAGCGCGCGCCGACATGACCAGCGCCTGGAGCCACGCAGGCCCTGTGGCCGCCCATGCGGCGGGGGCGGTGGCCCTGTTGCAGGACTTCGACCTGCTGAAGATCGTCATTCGCGCCTGGATCGGGGTCTGGCTGGAGAAGGTGGACGCCGGAAGGATCGTGCCGGATCAGGTCGACCACCTGCTGTGCCACTACTCGGCGCGGTCGCTGCGTCAGGAGATCGTCGGCCTGCTGGAAAGCACGGCCGCCATGATCCCGGAGGAGAAGTGGTTCACGACCCTGGCCGACAGCGGCAATGTCGGCTCGGCCTCGATCTGGGTCATGCTGGACGCCTTCATGGCGTCGGGACGCGGAAGGCGCGGAGACAAGGTGCTGTGCATCGTGCCCGAGAGCGGGCGGGCGATGATCGGCTTCATGATGCTGGAGATCGTGTGATGGCGGAACGCGAAGCCGAGGCGGCCGTGGCCGATTGCTTGAGGAAGCTGGCGGTCGTCTTCGCCGATTTCGAGCAGCGGCTGGAGGCGACGCCCCTGATCCGCAAGCTGACGCGGGGGCGGTTCGAGATCGGGGACTACCACGCCTTCCTGATCAACCTGCGCCAGCAGGTGAAGGACGGAGCGCTGTGGATGAGCCGGGCGGCGTCGAACATCGGCGAGGATCATCTGGAACTGCGTTCGACCCTGATGCGCCACGCGGTGACCGAGCATCGCGATTTCCGCCTTCTGGAGGCCGACTTCGTCGCCTCGGGCGGGCTGCTGTCAGACATCCAGTCGGCGCCGAAGAACGTGGGGTCCGAGGCCCTGTCGGCCTGGATGTTCCATGAGGCTTCCAAGCCCGATCCCTTCGGCCTGCTGGGCGCCATGTTCATCATCGAGGGGCTGGGCTCGATCAAGGCACGGCCGTGGGGCCTGAAGGTGCAGGAGCGGCTGGCCCTGCCCGACGAGGCGGTGCGCTTCCTGCTCTATCACGGCGACAACGACGCCGAGCACATGAAGGAGTTCGAGGAGATGCTGGGCATGGTCCTGCCCGATCCCTTCGTCGCCGAACGCATCGTCGTCACGGCCAGGGTGACGGCCCGCCTCTACGCCCTGCAGATCGAGGAGATCGCGGCGTGAGATATTTCAAACCGCATGAGGATCCGTTCGACCCGGCGCGGTTCGATCCCAAGGATCCCGATCCGTGGATGGCGCTTTATCTGGACCACAGCCTGCCGATCGATGACGGAGCCAAACGCGACCTGCTGCTGGGCGCCCGTTCCCGATCGCGGCGCTGGCTGTTCCCGGTGGCGCGGCCTCTGGTCTTCCTGTTCTTCTGCCTGGTGAAGGTGCTGCGGGTCATTTCGCCCAAGCATCCGAACCTGAACGGCCTGCTGCACAAAACCATCCACTGGGGGCTGCGGACCTTCGCCACGCCCGAGGCCAATCGGGTGATCCTGCGCCACTTCCATGTCGGGTCCGAGCTGACCGCCTTCGTGCGCGAGAACGCCGGCGTGGGCGACAAGGTGACCAAGTGGCCGCTGACGCCGACGCGGCTGAAGGACATCGAGCCGGACCTGTTCCTCCAGCACGACCTGAACATCTTCAACTTCGTCATCGAGCTGAACACGGTGCTGCGCGCCGAGGGGCGCGAACTGACGCCGCCCGAGCGCATCGACTTCTCCATGATCTCGGACGAATTCCCGCCGTTCGAGGAGTTTCCGCGCCGCTGGCACAACTTCGTCGACGTGCAGACGGCGGTGGAGTTCTACACCCCCATCTACGCCCTGATGCTGCCGAGGGACGACTTCGTGCGGGCGTCCAGTTCGCTGCAGCTGGACGAGGTGATGGCCATCTACATCGCCCGCATCCTGGGCACGAGCTACCACATGGCCTTCGTCAAGAACGGCCATCCGCTGGTGGCCCTGTCGACGCTGCAGGCGGGCTATCGCCTGATGATGCACGGGTTGGATTCGGAGGCCATGCACGGCTGGCTGCGGGTGATGAAGGGGCGTCAGGCGGCGGGTCTGCCGCTGGATCCCGCCAATTCGGGCACGCCGCATTAGGCCGCGCGGCGACGCCGATTTCCTCTGGCGCGTTTCACGGGCGCTGCTAGCGTCGCCGTTATGAAAACGGCGCGTTCCTTTCTGACCTCCCTCAGCACCCTGGTGCTGCTGTCGCTTGTGCTGGGCCTTGTCGCCGGGGCGGCGGCGCAGAAGTGGGGTCTGCCGGGCGGCCACGCCACGGCGGACTTCATCCAGGCCCTGGGCCAGCTGTGGCTCAACGCCTTGAGGATGACGATCATTCCCCTGGTGTTCAGTCTGCTGGTGACGGGCATCGCCTCGATTGCGGACGCGGCGCGGACCGGGCGGCTGGCGATGCGGGCCGTGGCCTGGTTCGGGGGCCTGATCGTCTTCGCCACGATTTACGCCGTGGGGGCGGCCTATGGCCTGCACGCCCTGTGGCCGATCGACCCGGAAGGCGCGCGTCTGCTGCTGGCCATCAAGCCCGAGGGGGCCGAGGGCCTGGGCGCCGGCGCGCCCTTCAGCGAGTTCCTGAAAACCATCGCCCCGGCCAACCCGATCCGCGCGGCGGCCGAGGACGCCATCCTGGGCATGGTGGTCTTCGCCGTCTTCTTCGGTTTCGCGGCCTCGGGCCTGCCCGACCGGCTGCGCGTGCCGCTGATCACCTTCTTCGAGGCGGTCGGCGAGACCATGATCACCATCGTCCGCTGGGTGTTGCTGGCGGCGCCGCTGGGGGTCTTCGCCCTGTCGATCGGGGTGGGGCTGATGGCCGGAGCCAGCGCGGCCGGCGTGCTGCTGCACTATGTGGCCCTGATCTCCATCGCCTGCATCGGCATCGGCCTGATCTTCTATCCGCTGGCGGTCATCTTCGGCCGGGTCAGCCTGGGGCGCTTCGCCCGCGCCGCGGCCCCGGCCCAGGTGGTGGCCTTCTCGACCCAGTCGTCGCTGGCCAGCCTGCCGGTCATGGTCGAGCGGTCGGTGGACATGCTGGGGGTCAAGCGGGCCACGGCGGGCCTGGTCCTGCCGCTGGCGGTGGCGGTGTTCCGCATCACCAGCCCGGTGGCCAACCTGGGCGTGGCCATCTACTGCGCCCACCTGTTCGGCATCGAGCCTTCGGCGGGCCAGGTGTTCGCCGCCATGCTGACGGCGGTGCTGATCTCGATCGGCACCGTGGGGCTGCCGGGTCAGGCCAGCTTCTTCGCCTCCATCGCCCCCATCTGCATCGCCATGGGGGTGCCGCTGGAGATGCTGCCCCTGCTGCTGGCGGTCGAGGTCATCCCCGACATCTTCCGCACCCTGGGCAATGTCACCGCCGACATGGCGGTGACGCGGATGGTGCAGGGCGGCGAGGCCGTCGAGGCCGACTGAGGGTGGCGGCTCAGGCCCGGATCAGGCGCCGCCGCTGTAGCTGGAAGGCGGCGCCGCCGGCCAGCGACACGCCCAGCAGGATCAGGGCCCATTCCGACATCGTGGGAATCGCCGCCAGCGGCTGAACCAGGGCCAGCGTCAGGGTGCTGTCCTTCTGGATGTTGTAGTCGGACAGCGTGCGCGCGTCGTCGAGTTGCTTGCCGCCATAGATCAGGTGGATGCTCTCGGGGGGAATGCCCTCCTTGTCCTGAATCTTGGCCTTCACGTTTTCAATCGAGTCGCTGCCTTCGACATCGAGCGTGATCGTCTTGCCGGTCAGGGTCACGACGAAGATCTGCATCGCGAAGGCGGGAGAGGCGAGGCCCAGGCTGAGGAAGAGCGCGATCAGCAGAGGGGTGAGTTTGCGCACTTTGAATTCCTTTGACGCCGACGTCAGGCCAGCGTTTCGCCGCGCCTGCTATCGCAGTCCGAGCTTGGCGTCACGTTGAATTGACGCATGAAATCAAGCGGCCCCATGTCTCGTGTGCGGCGAGGGGCAGGGGATAATGACCGCCGGTTGACCAAGTTCCGCCATCAAGGCCAAGCTTCCTTGCTGCAGGGGCCTCGGAGGGAAGACATCATGAGCAAGAGACTGGCGGGCGCGTTCGCCGCCCTGGCGATGGTTTGCGGCGCTTCAACCTCCGCGCTGGCCGAGCAGGCGGCGACCATCGAGGCGCGCAGCGCGCCCGGCGGCGTGATCGTGACCTGGCGGCTGGCCGAACCGACCACGCGGGTCGCCTTTCTGTCCGAGAGCGTCATCCGCGACCTGTGGACGGTGACGACGCCGGGCCTGACGCTGAAGGACGGCGGGGTAGAGGGCGCCGAACCCTTCGACCGTTTCGAGATCCGGATCGCGCCCGACGCCGCCGAGGTGGACCGTACCTACATGGGGCTGGCCCGCGTGGGGACGGGCCACGTCCTCTATGGGCCGGGGTTGGAACTTCAGGGCATGGACGCGGTGCTGACCGCTCGGCCGGTCGCGGGCGAGGCGACCCTGCCGACGACCGATGCGGTCAAGGGCTATGTCTATCTGGGACCGAAGGAGGTGGTGATGCGCCGCGACGGCGCGGCGGTCGTGACCAGCGCCTCGGCGCCGGCCTTCCTGGCGACGACGATGCGCGACGGCTTCTTTGCGGCGCAGGCCTTCTATGGTGCGCGGCTGGGGCGCAATCTGCCCTATGAGCCCACCCTGATCGTCACCACCGATAGTCCGGGGCCGAATCCTTTTCGCGGCGACGTCACCGACACGGGCGTCATCTCGACGCGCTTCCACGGTTCGTCCTGGAATGCGCCGCCGCCCGAGGTAGCGGGGCAGCTGTCGACGTTCGTCTGGCACGAGACGTTTCACCTGTGGAACGGCCATGGCGTGACGACCGTGGACGGCGACACGGCGCCCTGGCTGCACGAGGGCGGAGCCGAATATGGCGCAGTGGTCGCCGCCGTGTCGACCGGCGTGATCGACGAAACTGAGGGGCGTACGTCCTTGGCCCAGCGGTTGAACGGGTGCCGCAAGGCCTTGGGGAACGCCGACTATGACCCCCGTCGATTGCGATCCGGCTCTGCCATCTACAACTGCGGCGTCGTGGTGCAGTGGATCGCCGATCTGGAGACGCGGCAGACGTCGGGCGGAACGCGGGACGTGTTCGACCTGTGGAAGGTCATGCTGGACGCGGGGCGGGCGAGCGAAGGCTATGGCGTCACCGACTTCCGCGCCCTGCTGCAAGCGGACAGCGCGGTCGGCGTGCTGATGGACGGTCCGGGTGCGGCGCGCTGGAGCGGGATCGAGGCCCGGTTGATGGCGCTGGGCGTGACCTTGGAGGATCGACCCGGTCCGAGCGACTATCGCCTGGCGGCCCTGTTCCACCTGAACGATGAGAACTGCGCAGGCGGCGGCGCAGGCTTCTACAGCGTCGAGCAAGGCATCAAGCTGGATAGCGGAGACAAGTGCGGGCCGCTGTCGGGCGACCCGCTGCTGGCGTCGGTCGAGGGGCATGATCCGGCCAGCGAGGCGACCGCCATGTTCTTCGCGGTTCAAGCGCGCTGCGCGGCCTCGCTGCCGGTGCGCTATCGCACCCAGGACGGCCGGCTGATCGAGGCGAAGTGCGGCAAGCCCCTGGTCGCGCCGAAAGCCTGGGCCGTCACCGCTGCACCGCCGCTGGCGACGCGGGCGTCGTGATCCGGGCGAAGCGGTAACGCGTCAGCGACCTGTCGACGAAGGCCCAGGGCAGCAGCCCCATCTGACGCCGCTCTGACCATAGGTCGAGAATCAGGGCCTCGGGCGTGGCGGACAGGACGCCCACGTGATGGTTGGCCGTGTAGCTTTCGTATTGGGTGTGCACGCTGTGGGTTGTGATCCACAGCCGGTCGCGGGCGCAGCCGTTGGCGCGCGATAGCAGGTCGGCGGTGTAGGGTGGCTCGTTCGGCTGCGGATCGGGTGCGCCATTCAGCAGAGGCAGACGGCCCTCGGCGGCGCCGCCCTGATCGTCGGCGGTCTCGATCCGCCAGGCGCTGTCTTTCAGCGACATAGCGACCTTGGTCGGAGCTCCGTCGCGCCAAAGATCCGGCGACTGCGACAAGTCGCGCACGGCCAGAGGCCGGGCCAGCAAGGCGTTCAGGTCGGGCTCTGCGGTCGACTTGCCCCGGCGGCTGAGTATCTCACCTTGTGACTGATAGACGCCGCTCAGGTCGGGACACTGGGCCAGATCGGACGGCGTGTTTCTGACCGGCAGGCCGCCGACCGTGGTCGTGCAGGCGCCGAGCATCAGGCCAGCGAGGGAGAGGGCGGCGAGGCGGATCATCATGCTGAACCCTAGCCGTCGCCGCCCGGCTTGAACATCGACCCTAGCGATCCTCGCCGTTGCCGCCCGAGGCGTGGGCGGGGCCGCGGAAGACGGCGTTGAGGAACAGCGGCTTCAGGCCCTCCAGGAAGGCGCGCATGGTCACGTCCTGGGTGAAGGCGACGACCTGGCCGCGGCCCAGTTCGGTGGCCATGGCGACGGGTTTGTAGGCCAGCTGGCGGCGGTTCTCGGCCCAGAGCTGGCCCGAGGCGAGGACGCTGTCGGGCCCGGCCAGACGCACCACATTGGTCCCCTGCTCGCGGGTCAGGGGCGTGTAGATGTCAGAGCCGCGCACCATGACGCTGAGCTCGCGCGCCACGCCGGCGCCCAGCCAGTGCTCCTGATCCACGACGGCGTGGGCCAGGACCCCGGCCACGGAATCGGGCGAGCCGCGGTGGTTGGTGCGGTCCAGATAGTCGGCCTCGGAGGGGATCTCGACGCCGGGGACGGTGGCGCCCGAGGCGGTTTCCTTCTTGTCGCCCTCCGGGGCGACGGCGGTCTCGCGGCGGCTGTCCAGCAGCTTGGCGTCGGGATCGGTCAACAGACGGCTGGCCGAGCCGACGCCGATCAGGACGCCGCCCGACTGGACCCAGGCGCGCAAGGCGGCGACGCCGCTCGCGCCCAAGGTCTTCTCGTAGTCGCCGCCCGAGGGCAGGATCAGCACCTGATAGCGCGACAGGTCCGCCGAGCCGAGGCGACGGGTGCGCACCGCCGTGACCGGCCAGCCGTACTCGCGTTCCAGAATATGGCGGATCGACCCGGCGGACTCAGGATCGGTTGGGTCGTCCCAGGCCATGGCGACGCGCGGGGCCTTGAGGGCCGTCGCCTGATCCGAGCCGACGCTGGGGCCGCTGGACACCCATGAGCTGGCCAGGGCCGTGACCTCGGCCCCGCTGTCGGCGGCGATGCGGCGGACGCGCTCGTCGAGGTCGGCGGGCGCCCCGGCGCGCGGCACGATGAAGGCCCCGCCCGCATAGGCCTTGCCGTCCAGGGTGAAGGGGGCTTCGATCGAGCGGACCGGCAGCTTTTCCTTGAGGGCGGCGGTCAGGAAGCGCATTCCCGCCGTGCCGGGGTTGATCGCATAGCCATAGGTCGTGTCCGACCCCGCGATGGCGACGGGGCGGATCAGTTCGGGGCCGACGGCCGTGGTCTGGACCGAGGGCGCGCCCGCGCATTTCTGGGTCGGGACGTTGAACAGCAGGGGCATGGACCAGCCGGTCAGGTCATAGATCTCGTCGCCCAGGCCCCGGGCGCGGCGGGCCTCCTGTTCGGCCAGGAATTTCGGGTCCAGCGGCACGTCCCTGGCCAGCAGGGTCTCGGCCATGCGGCGCTGAGGCTGGGACAGGTTCACCACATAGTCGCCGGGGCGATAGGTCTGGCCGCAGGCTGAGAAGGACGCCGTCGCGCGGCCCACCTCGATGCCCGAGCGCACCAGCAGGCCCGCCAGCTTGTCGGCGGCGGCGGGGTCGGCGGCGGCGGAGCGCGAGAGGACATAGGCGCCGCGACCGCCCGCGACGCCGTCGCGATGGAAGGCGTAGAAGTCGCTCAGCAGCTTTTCGCGGTCGCGGGCGGCGGTCTCGATGGTCGACAGACTGGCGGTCAGGTGGCCCTTGACCGTGTCGGCGTAGGTGATGATCTCGCCCGAGCGGCGCCGCGCCATCAGGCCGCGCGCCGAGCCCTGCTCATAGGTCATGGAGACGGCGCCGAAATAGGCGGGCCAGCCGTCGCCGTAGCCGGGATAGAAGGCGTCGAAGGTCTCGCGCGTGAAATAGTCCAGCCCGGCCTGGTCGAAGCGGGCGCCGTTGTTGCGGCCGAAGCGTTCGCGAGCGTCGAGGATCGGAGGGAAGATCCACGGGTTGAGCGGCTGGGCCTCGGGCGGGAAGAAGAAGCTGGAATCCGTGCCCATCTCGTGGGAATCCACCACCACCTGGGGACGCCAGTCGCGGATCAGGGCGGCGTGGCCCTGGGTTTCCGGCTGGGACTGGATGAACCAGTCGCGGTTCAGATCGAACAGGTTGTGGTTGAACCGCCCGGACGGCCAGGGCTCGGAGCGTTCCGCCGACAGGGGGTCGGGGTTGGGCTGGGCGCCCAGGCCCGCCTCGAAGCCGTCGATGAAGCGGTCGCGCCCGTCGGGGTTCTGGGTCGGCACGAAAACGACCACGGCGTTCTGCATCCAGCCCTGCGCCTCGGCGTCGGCGGGGTCCATCAGGCGCCGCGCGGCGGCCATGGCGGCGTCGGCGGGGCTGATCTCGTTGCCATGCACCGAATAGGCCATCCAGACGATTACCGGGGTCTCGTTGATGAGGGCGCGGGCCTGTTCCGGCGAGGTGCGACGCGGATCGCCCAGGGCGCGCGTGGCGGCCTTGATCTGATCCAGCCGGGCGATGTTGGCGGGCGAGCCCACGGCGGCCCAGAACAGGGGGCGGCCTTCCCAGGTCGTGGCGTAATCGCCCATGACCATGCGGTCGGGGCCCGAGGCGCGCAGGGCCTCGAAATAGCGGCGCACCTCGGCCGGCCGGGTGATGCGCGTGCCCGGCGCGTGGCCGAGGACGGCGTCCTGGGTCGGGGGGCTCTGCTGGGCCAGGACCGGCGTGGAGGCGGCGGCCAGAACCAGGCTGAGCGCCAGCAACGGACGCGCGACGATACGACGACGTGACATGGAAACTTCCCCCTACTGGCCGCCAGCTTAGCCGCCGTTTCGCGGGGAAGGGAAGGCGGGGTGTTGAGGGTCAGGGCCCGCCTCTCTCGAAGCGGGCCCTTCGTCAGTCAAAAGGGCGGCGCCTTGGCGGACTGACCGCGCGTCTTCCAAAGCGACCAAATCACCCCCGCCGCCAAGATCAGGGCCGTGATCGCCAATGACCATTCGGCGGGGAATTTCTCCCAGCCCAGCAAGTCGGCCACGAAGATCTTGCCGCCGATGAACACCAGCAGCACAGCCAGCGCCTGCTTCAAATAGGCGAAGCGGTGGATGATGGCCGCCAGCGCGAAATAGAGCGCGCGCAGTCCCAGAATGGCGAAGATGTTCGAGGTGTAGACGATGTAGGGATCGGTCGTGATGGCGAAGATCGCCGGCACCGAGTCCACCGCGAAGATCACGTCTGCGATCTCAATCATCACCAGCGCCAGGAACAACGGCGTGGCCCATAGCGTCATGCGGCCCGTCTTCGGATGCGGCGTCCGCACAAAGAACTTCTGCCCGTGCAGATGGTCGGTGATGCGAAGATGTCCGCGCATCCACTTCACCAGCGGATTAGCGCCCACGTCGGCGTGACCATCGCCGGCGAAGAACATCTTGATCCCGGTGAATATCAGGAAGCCGGCGAAGATGTAGAGCACCCAGCCGTACTGACTGACCAGGGCCGCGCCCGCGCCAATCATGATGGCCCTGAGCACGATCACGCCGAGGATGCCCCAGAACAGCACCCGGTGCTGAAGCGCACGCGGAATGGCGAAGTAGCCGAAGATCATGGCGATGACGAAGACGTTGTCCATCGCCAGCGACTTCTCGATCGCGAAGCCGGTCAGGTACTCGATGCCGGACTGGCTGCCGAGCTCCCACCAGACCCAGCCCCCGAACAATAGCGCGACGGCGATATACATGCCGGACAATAGCAGGCTCTCGCGCACGCCGATCTCATGCTGATCCTTGTGCAGGACGCCCAAGTCCAGCACCAGGAGCGCCACGACGACGCTCATGAAGGCCAGCCACATCCAGGCCGGCTTGCCCAGCCATTCGGATAAAAGAACGCTCATCAGGTCCATTGGACTCCCCTTTGCTAGGGAGCGACCACGGCGTGCGCGTGAAAGAGGATCGACCGTAAGAGGCCGTCGCGCACCGAGCTCGCTCGATGCGGTCCGACATCACGCCTGCCATCAGACGTCAGAGGGGCCCGGTCCGCTGCTCCGCAGTCTAGCCAATCCGGCCCTTTCCGGCAAGTTGAGACGGGATGGAGCGCCTCGCTGACGGTCTCCGCTGGTCCTGACAAGGCGCAATAACCCAGGTCGTTGACAGTCTCATACAGTATGTTGCATACACTGTGCGTCACACACTATGTGGCGGCAAGTGAGGCGCGGCGTGGACAAGGACCTGTTCGAGACGATGCGGCTGGAGCTGCGGCGCGGGTCGCTGGTGCTGGCGGTGCTCGCCTGCCTGCGGACCGAGCGCTACGGCTACACCCTGCGTCAGGCCCTGGCGGCGGACGGGCTGGAGATGGAGGAATCCACGCTTTACCCGCTGCTGCGACGGCTGGAGGGGCAGGGGCTGCTGACCAGCGAATGGCGTGAGGAGGAGAAGCGCAAGAAGCGCTTTTACGTCCTGTCGCCCGGTGGCGAGGCCATGCTGGCCGCCCTGACCGACGAATGGCGCGGCATCAACGCCTCGCTGGATCGAATGCTGTGAAACCCCGGGGGAGGAAGACCGAAATGGACGTGATCGAACGCTATCTGGAAGCCGTGGCGGCCCAGCTGTCGACCGAGGACCGCGAGGACATCGTCGCCGAGCTGCGCGACCTGATCCTGAGCCGGGTCGAGGCGCGCGAAGAGGAACTGGGCCGGGCGCTGAGCGACGAGGAGAGGGAGGCGATCCTGCACGAGATCGGGCATCCGCTGGTCGTCGCCGCCCGCTATCGTAAGGGGCCGGATTCGCTGATCGGGCCGGAGCTGTTTCCCTACTGGTTGTTCGGGGCCAAGGCCGGGCTGATCGTGATCGCGGCGGTGCAGGCGCTGGGGCTGCTGGTCCATGTGCTGGGCGATCCGGCCAATTTCGGTCAGTCGATCGGTCAGGCCTTCAACGGCTTCTTCTCCGGCGCCCTGACCCTGATGGGGGCGCTGACCCTGGCTGGGGCGATCATGGAGCATTACGACATCAAGCCGGCCTGGCTGACGAAATGGCGGGTGCGCGACCTGTCGGCCTTTGGTCTAGCCGATCCGGCGAAATGGGGGGCGTCGATGGCTGGAAGCGACAAGGCCAAGGCCGAATGGATGCCCAAGAGCGCCAAGGTCTGGGGCGTGCGGGCCGAGGCACCGCGCGCCGCCGAGGCCCTGTGGTCCTTCATCGCCAGCGCCGTCTTCATCCTGTGGTGGATCGGCGCGATCCGCTTCACCGGCATCGGCGACTTCGCCCTGCGCGGCGGCGACGTCAGCGTGACGGCGGCGCCGATCTGGTCGCTGCTGTTCGGGCTGATCCTGGCCTGGGCCGTGGCGGGCATGGCGGTGGACGGCGTCACCCTGTGGCTACCGGAGGCGCGGCGGCTGCAGGCCCTGCTGAAGATCCCGGTGGCGGCGGCGGGACTGTGGATCGGCTGGCGGCTGTTCCAGGCCGGTCACTGGGCCACCCTGACGCAAGGCGACCAGACGGCGCGGGTCATGGGAACCTCGCCGATCCATATGGATTTCGACGCCATCCACGCCATTCCCGAGGCCCAGCGAGGCCTGGCCGAGACGGCTTTGACCTTGGGCACGGTGCTGAGCTGGGTGCTGGCGATCATCATGTTGTGTCTGGCGGTCGACATCCTGAAGGCCCTGTGGCGGATCGCGACGACGCGGGACTGATGGGGCGCGGCGTCGCCATGTCCGAAAACCGCGAGACAGGGCGACGGCGCGGGCGCATGTTGCGGGCATGGAAATCGCCCGCGACAGTCTGGATCAGGAGGCCTGCTACCGGGCGGTCCTGACGCGAGATCCGCGCTTTGACGGGCGGTTCTTCACCTGCGTGAAGACGACGGGGATCTACTGCCGCCCGGTCTGTCCGGCGCGGACCCCCAAGCGCGAGAACATGCGCTTTGTCGCCTCGGCGGCGGCGGCGGAGGAGGCGGGGTTTCGCGCCTGTCTGCGTTGCCGGCCTGAGACGGCGCCGGACATGGGGGCATGGCGCGGTACCTCGAATACGGTCAGCCGAGCTCTGGGCCTGATCGAGGCGGGGGCGCTGGATGAGGGCGATGTCGATGGTCTCGCCGCGCGGCTGGGCGTCGGTGAACGCCACCTGCGCCGCCTCTTCCGCCAGCATCTGGGCGCCGCCCCGGTCAGCGTGGCCCAGACGCGGCGGGTGCTGCTGGCCAAGGCCCTGATCCACCAGACCGACCTGGCCATGGCCGAGGTGGCGCTGGCCTCGGGCTTCGGCAGCGTGCGGCGCTTCAACGAGACGTTTCAGTCGCTCTACGGGCGTCCGCCGTCGATGCTGCGGCGGCGGGCCGAGAGGCCGGGCGACGGGGGTGTGCGGCTGAGCCTGCCCTATCGTCCGCCCTACGAAATAGACGCGATGCTGGCGGCGCTGACGGTGCGCGGCGAGACGTTCGAGCGCGGGGTCTGGCGACGCGCGCTGACGCCCGATGTGGACGGCGCGGCTGGCGAGGTCTCGGCCCGGTTCGAGGCGGGGAACCGGCTGACGGTGACGGTGGCGGCTTCGGACCTGAAGGCGCTGCCCGGTATTCTGGCGCGGGTGCGGCGGGTGTTCGACCTGTCGGCGGACCCGGACGCGATCCAGCGCGATCTGTCGGCTGATCCCCTGCTGGCGCCTCTGGTGCGGGCGCGGCCTGGCCTGCGTCTGCCCGGCGACTGGATCGATGCGGGGACGGACATGGCCAGCGACCGGCTTGAGGATGAAGGGCTTGAAGCGAGAGCCGAGCACTGGCGGCCCTGGCGGGCCTATGGCGCGCTGCACCTGCGCGAAGCGGGGATCGACGGCGCCGCACTGACGGAGATGAATGATGAAAAAGACGCAGCCTGAAACCTTCACGCTCGATCGCATCGCCTCGCCGGTGGGTGAGGTGCTGCTGGTGACCGACGCCGAGGGCGCGGTTCGGGCTTTCGACTTTACGGATTACGAGGCGCGGATGCGGAAGCTGCTGGCCCGCCACTACCGCGAGGTCGTGCTGAACGAGGGCCGCGCCCCAGAGGCGGTGCGGGCCGCCATCGCGGCCTATTTCAGCGGCGACGCGCGGGCGTTGGGCGGCCTGACGGTGAAGACCGGCGGCACGGACTTCCAGCGCTCGGTCTGGGCGGCGCTGCGCACCATTCCGGCGGGCGAGACCTGGTCCTACGGCCAGCTGGCCAACGCCATCGGCAAGCCCAGCGCCGTGCGCGCCGTGGGTCTGGCCAACGGGGCCAATCCGGTCGGGGTCATCGTGCCCTGTCACCGCGTCGTCGGCGCCAATGGAACCCTGACCGGCTATGCCGGCGGACTGGAGCGCAAGCGCTGGCTGCTGGCGCACGAGGGCGCGGCGCCCCGCCTTATCTGATCGGCGAGGTGAACTGGCTGGGGCTCAGGGCGCGGGGGGTGAAGCGGGCCTCGCGCACGGCGCCGGTGAAGTAGTTGACGCGGTTGATGCGGGTTCCGACCGAGGCTCGGCCGGGGCCCTGCGGCGTGAAGGCGATCTCGGCCTCGGCTTGCAGCACGCCGTTGACGAAGGCGCGGTAGGTGGTCCCGTCGAAGGTCTGGGCGACGTGGGCCCACTGACCGAGGGGATGCAGCCTGGTCGTGTCGATCAGGGGTTTGTTATAGCCCTCGCCCTTGGTGAAGGCGTCCAGGTACCAGCCGCCCTCGACCACGCGGATTTCGAACATGATGCGGGTGCCGGGGCCGCCCGGCGCCTCGTCCGATTGCAGGTGGAACCAGCGCTGCTCGAAGGGGCCGCCGTCGGGGCGGAAGACGGCCTCGAAGGTGAAGGTCGCGGCCCCCGCCAGGGGATGCCGGTCGATGAACAGGGCGTCGTCCACGCCGTCAAACTGCACCGCCGGGCCGAAGGGGCTGGTGATGATCCGGGGCGCGCCTTCGACCTGAGTGGTCTCGCCACCGATGGCCGAGAGGCGGTCGAAGGTCCAGACGGTGTGGTCTGCGGGCGCGGCGGCAGGCAGGGAGGCGCAGGCGGCGAGGGGCGCGAAAGCGAGCGTTGCTGCCAGGACGGCGCGGCGGTTCAAGGTCATGTCGTCCCCCTCAGGCGGCGCCGTCGAGGAAGAGGCGGCAGGCCGGATTGTCGGTCTCGTCCACATAGGGGTAGCCGAGGGCGTCGAGCGCGGTCCAGAGGGCGGCGACCTGATCCGGAGCGATGCTGACGCCGGCCAGCACCCGACCCACGTCGTCGCCGTGGTTGCGATAGTGGAACAGGGTCAGGGCCCAGGCAGGCTGGAGGCTGTTGAGGAAGCGCAGGAAGGCGCCGGGGCGCTCGGGGAACTCGAAGCGCAGCAGCCGTTCGTGCGGCAGGCCGATGGTGCGCCCGCCGACCATGTAGCGAACGTGCAGCTTGGCGGTTTCGTTGTCGCTCATGTCCTCGACCGCGTAGCCGTCGGATTGGAGGCGGGCGATCAGGTTCTCGCGCTCGGCGGCGCCGTCGCGTAGGCCGACGCCGACGAAGATCTGCGCCCGACCGTCGCCGGACCAGCGATAGTTGAATTCGGTCACCGACCGGCCGTCCAGCGCTTGCAGGAAGCGGTGATAGTCGTCGCGGCGGTCGGGCATGGCCACGGCCAGAAGCGCCTCGGCGCCCTCACCGATCTCGGCCCGTTCGGCGACGTGGCGCAGGCGGTCGAAGTTGACGTTGGCGCCCGAGTTGATGGCCACCAGGGCGCCGGCTCCCGGGTTGCGGGCGGCCCAGACCTTCATCCCCGCCAGGGCCACGGCGCCGGAGGGCTCGGCCACGGCGCGGACGTCGTCGAAGATGTCCTTCACCGCCGCACAGATCGCATCAGTGTCGACCAGGACGATCTCGTCCAGCAGGTCGCGGCACAGGCGGAAGGTTTCGTCGCCCGCACGCTTCACCGCTACCCCGTCGGCGAACAGACCGACCTGATCCAGGGTCACCACATGACCGGCGGCGAGGGCGCTTTTCATCGTGGGCGCGTCGGCGGGTTCGACGCCGATGATCCGGGTCTCAGGCCGCAGGAAGCGGACGATGGCGGCCACCCCGGCGGCCAGACCGCCGCCGCCGATGGGGATGAAGACGGCGTCGATCGGGTCCGGATGCTGACGCAGGATTTCCAGTCCCACGGTGCCTTGGCCGGCGATGACGTCGGGGTCGTCGAAGGGGTGGACGAAGGCGGCGCCGGTGTCTTTCTCAAGCGCGCGGGCGTGGGCGTAGGCGTCGTCGAAGCTGTCGCCGTGCAGGACCACGTTTCCGCCCAGAGCCTTGACCGCCGCCACCTTGATGCCCGGCGTGGTGGTCGGCATGACGATGGTCGAGGCCGCGCCGCGCCTGGCCGCCGCCAGGGCCACGCCTTGCGCGTGATTGCCCGCCGAGGCGCAGATGACGCCGCGCGCCAGTTCGGCCTCGGTCAGGGCCGCGATCTTGTTATAGGCGCCGCGAATCTTGAACGAGAAGACCGGCTGCAGGTCTTCGCGCTTGAGCAGGGCCGGGCGGTCCAGCCGCGCCGACAGACGCTTCAGCGGGTCCAGAGGGGTTTCCTCGGCCACGTCATAGACGCGGGCGGTCAGGATGCGGCGGACGGTGTCTTGCACGAAATTCTCGGAGCGACGCGACGGGGAGGATCAATCGACCTCTGGTCTAGGGCAGAAGCGGCGGTCAGGGGAAGGCCCTTGCGTATCGGGGCTTCGCCGCTGCCGGTGGCGTCTGATATTTACCCGGGTAATAATGTGCGATATTAAACCCGGGTAAAACAAAAGGAGGCGTCCATGACGTCCGCAGACCGCAAGGCGATGATCGCCGAGTACAAGGACCGCGAAACCATCGCCGGGGTGTTCGCCGTCATCTGTTCCGCCACTGGCCGCGCCTGGGTGGGGCAGAGCCGCCACATCGACACCCAGCAGAACGGCCTGTGGTTCTCGCTCAAGATGGGCAGCAGCCCCTTCCGGTCGCTGCAGGCCGAATGGAACGACCAGGGCGCCGACAGCTTCCGCTTCGAGCAACTGGACCGCCTGTCGCCCGACCTGTCCGACATGGCCCGCAAGGACGAACTGAAGAAGCGCGCCGCCCTGTGGGCCGCGCGGCTGGAGGCGGAACTGCTGTAGCGAAGGCACTTGCCATGTAACCCATAGGTGATATGTAACCTGTAGGTGTCATGGAGGGGCGGATGGACGAGGAACTGCAGCGGGCGAAGGCGAACGAACGGCGTCGGGTGTGGCGGCTGCGGATGGTCGCGGCGCTGGGCGGCCTGGGGGCGACGGCGGGCGTGCTTGGTCTTGTGCTCGCCGGGAACGGCGAGGGATGGGCGTCAGCGGCAGGCGTTGTGCTCGCCTTTGCGGGACTGGGCGCCGCTGTCGCCTCATTTCCTTTGGCGGGCCGTTACCTGCCCAACGGCGACACTGTCCGCGTCGAGAACGCCAAGGGCGGCTATCGCGACCTGGTGCAGAAGCAGCGGGCCGTGTCGATGGCGGTGATGCCGCTGACATCGCTGTATCTGGTCTATCAGAGCACGCTTGGGGGCTGGAAGATCGCGAGCGGTCAGGGCGAAGGGCTGGACTGGATGATGGTCGGCTTGTCGCCGATGGTTTCGATCGTCCTGCTGCTGATGGTCGCGGGCCTCGACAATCCCGGCGACAAGAAGATGAAGCGGTTGCTGGAGGACGAACTGACCCTGTCCTTCCGCCGCGATGCGCTGAACGTGGCGCTGGCCGTGGTTATGGTCGGGCTGCTGGGCGTCTTTGCTTTGGGACTGTGGCGGCCCGAGGCGGCGGTGGCGGCCTTGCCGGGACTGATGTTTGTCACGGCGTCGGCGTCGGCGCTGCGCTACTGGCAGCTGGACCGGCGGGCCAGCGGTGGCTGAGCCGCGTCTGGTCATCCATTTGAAGGCGGTGCGGACGGCGGCGGGACTGACGCAGCAGGAGCTGGCCGATCGGGCCAGGCTGTCGCGCAAGACGGTGAACACGGTCGAGAACGGGGTCTTCACTCCGTCAGTCCTGGTCGCCCTGACGCTGGCGCGAGCGCTGGGCGTGCCGCTGGACGCCCTGTTCACGCTGGAGGACTGAGCCGATTTCCCTTGCGCCGCGCGCCCGGAGGACTACATTGCGCCTGCTTATGCTAACTTTGAGCATAAGTCGGGGTCGCGCAGACGACCGCAGGGAGCGATGAAGATGGCGGACGGCGCTTTCGGCCTGTCAGAGGAACTGGCGCGCGAGACCGCTCCCGTGTGGGAGAAGGTCAAGGGTCTGGTGACGCCGCTGGAGTGGCCGGAACAGGCCAAGCTGATCAGCGAGATCAATGCGCTGAAAAAAGAGCGCGACGCCGTCATCCTGGCCCATAACTACATGACGCCCGAGATTTTCCACGGGGTCGGCGACTATGTCGGCGACAGCCTGGGCCTGGCCAAGGAGGCCGCAAAGTCGAAGGCCAAGGTGATCGTCCAGGCGGGCGTCCACTTCATGGCCGAGACCTCGAAGATCCTGTCGCCGGAAAAGACCGTCCTGATCCCCGACCTGCGCGCGGGCTGTTCGCTGGCGTCCTCGATCACGGGCGCCGACGTGCGCCTGATCAAGCAGCGCTATCCGGGACTGCCGGTGGTCACCTATGTCAACACCACCGCCGACGTGAAGGCCGAGACCGACATCTGCTGCACCAGCGCCAACGCCGTTCAGGTGGTGGAATGGGCGGCGAAGGAATGGGGCGTCGACAAGGTCATCCTGATCCCCGACGAGTTCCTGGCGCGTAACGTCGCGGCCCAGACGAGCGTCGGCATCATCGCCTGGAAGGGCCGCTGCGAGGTGCATGAGCGCTTCACCGCCGCCGACATCGCCGAGATGCGCGTCGCCTATCCGGGTGCGGAAATCCTGGCCCACCCGGAATGCCCGGAAGAGGTGCTGGCGGCGTCGGACTTCGCCGGATCGACGGCGGCGATGATCGACTATGTGACGGATCGCAAGCCCAAGCAGGTGGTGATGATCACCGAGTGCTCCATGGCCTCTAACGTCAAGGGCGACGTGCCCGGCGTGGACTTCATCGGTCCGTGCAACCTGTGCCCGCACATGAAGCGCATCACGCTGGAGAACATCCGCGACTGCCTGAAATACATGCAGTTCGAGGTGACGGTGGAGCCCGAGATGGCCGAGCGCGGGCGTCTGGCCGTGCAGCGGATGATCGACCTGCCGCCGCCCGCGATCCCGGCGCGCTATGACCTGATCAAGGCCAGGCACCACGTTGATGTGGAGCTGATCTGAGGTCCTGCGGCGATGCGGCCCGTTGCGGGCCGGTCGTCGCGCGCCCAGTTCGACGCCATGAGCGACATCGACAACACCACACGCCGTCCCGGTCCCTGGGACCTGCCGCCGGAACAGGCGGCGCCCGAGCCTGTGCGCGCGCGCCAGTCCGCGCCGCTGGAGGACAAGGGCCAGCATCCGGCCTGGGCCATCGCCTCGACCCTGCTGATGGCGGGGTTCCTGTGGTGGATCACGGGCAGCGTCATCGTGGCGGGGGCGGTGCTGTTCGGCCTGTTCGTGCACGAATACGGCCACGTGCTGGCGATGAACAAGCTCGGCATGGGGCCGGCGCGCATCTACATCATTCCCTTCCTGGGCGGGCTGGCCAAGGCCCAGCGCAATCCGAAGACCGAGTGGCACGGCGTGCTGGTGTCGCTGGCGGGGCCGGCCTTTGGTCTGATCGCCATGATCCCCTTTGTGGCGATCGGGCTGGCGTTGAAGTCGCCCGAGTGGCTGATGGGGGCCTTCTTCATCGCCATGATCAATCTGGTGAACCTGCTGCCCGCCCCGCCGCTGGACGGGTCCAAGGCGCTCGGCCCGGTGCTGACGCGGGTGCATCCGCGTCTGGAGCAGGTCGCGCTGCTGGCTGTCGGCGGCCTGGCCGTCTGGTGGGGTCTGTCGACCGGGCGGTTCATTCTGGCGGCCTTCCTCGGGATCGCCGTGTTCAGCCACCTGAAGCGCGGCGTCTGGCGCGCGGCGTGGGGGCAGTTGAGCTGGCCCGAGGCGGGGCGCAGCCTGGCCCTCTATCTGGCGACGGCGGCGGTCTGCGCGGCGGCGGCGATCGGCGCCCTGCTGCCCCTGACCGGCGGCGCGGTGGAGCCGGCCTTCGACATGGGCTTGCGATTCATCGGCGTGGGAGGCCGCTAGACGCATGGCGCGCATCCGGCATGAGGGGCCGCTGATCATCGGCGGCGGACTGGCGGGGCTGTCGGCCGCGCTGGAGGCTGCGCCGGGCCAGAATCACAAAGGTGGGGCCCTGGTGGTCACGCCGGACCTGCTGCTGAACGCCTGTTCCTCGGCCTGGGCCCAAGGCGGGCTGGCGGCGGCGCTGTCGCCGAAGGACAGCGCGGTCCTGCACGCCAAGGACACCGAGGGGGCGGGCGCCGGGCTGGTCGAACCCGAGGCGGCGCGCGCCCTGACCGAGCGCGGGCGCGAGACGGTGGAATGGCTGGCCGCGTTGGGGGCGCCGTTTGATCGGGACGAGACGGGCGGTTTCTCCGTCAGCCTAGAGGCGGCGCACAGCCTGCCGCGCGTGGCGCGGGTCGGCGGCGACGGGGCGGGGCGGGCCATTCTGTCGGCGGTGGTGGCGGCGGCGCGGGCGTCGAAACATATCGAGATTTGGGAAGATGGACGGCTGCGCGGCCTGATCCAGGACGCGGATGGCCGGGTGCGCGGGGCCTTGATCGAGCGCTCCGGCGGGCGGGTGGACGAGGTCTTCGCCCCTGCCGTGGTCCTGGCCACCGGCGGGGTCGGGGGGCTCTATGAGGTGACGACCAACCCCTCGGCCCTGCGCGGCGAGGGACTGGCCCTGGCCTATGAGGCGGGGGCTGAAATCCTCGACCCCGAGTTCGTGCAGTTACATCCCACCGCCATCGACGTCGGCCTCGACCCGGCTCCGCTGGCGACCGAGGCCTTGCGCGGCGAGGGGGCGCGGCTGGTCGACGGGACCGGCGCCTATCTGTTGGGTGACCACCCCGACGCCGATCTGGCCCCGCGCGACATCGTGGCGCGGGCGGTGCACGCCGCAAGGGCCGATGGGCGCGGGGCGTTTCTGGATGCGACGAAAGCGGTGGGCGAGGCCTTCCCGCACGAGTTTCCGGCGGTGTTCGCCGCCTGCATGCGCGCCGGTCTGGACCCGCGCGTCAGCCCCATTCCGGTGGCGGCGGCGGCCCACTATCACATGGGCGGCATCGTCGCCGACGACGAGGGGCGGACGACGGTTCCCGGCCTCTACGCCATCGGCGAATGCGCCGCGACGGGGGTGCACGGCGCCAACCGTCTGGCCTCCAACTCCCTGCTGGAAGCGGGGGCTTTCGGGCGACGCGCCGGGCGGGCGGCGGCGCAGGAGGTTCAGCCGCCGAAGGTCGCGCTGAAGCCGGCGCGGGCGTCGAAGGACCTGCCGCTAGAGGCCATGGCCGAGCTGCGCGCCGCCATGAGCCGGTTCGCCGGCGTGGTGCGCGACGAGGCGGGGCTGACGGCCCTGATCGCGTTGATCGACCGGCTGGCCAAGCCCTATCCCGAGGCGGTGGTTCTGACCGCCGCCCGGCTGATCGCCGAGGGCGCGCTGAACCGGCGCGAGAGCCGGGGCGGGCATTTCCGCGCCGACCATCCCGACAGTCTGCCGACGGCGGAACATACGCGGATGCGGCTGACGCCTGTGATCCTCCCCTGCGGAGCGGTGGAGGGGGCGGAGCCGGGCTCTTGCCTAACCGTCTCTGAGCGCTGAGAAAACACAAACCGGGGCGGATGTCGCCGCCCCCTCCACCACGCTGCGCGTGGTCCCCCTCCCCCGTCGGGGACGGGGGAGGATTGGTGAAGAAGAATGACCCGTACCCTGCCGGACCTGTTGATCGAACCTGTCGTGCGGATGGCTCTGGCAGAGGACCTCGGCCGCACCGGCGACGTGACGGCCCAGGCCTGCATTCCCGAGGACGCGCGGATGAACGCCGTCTTCGCCGCGCGTCAGGCGGGCGTGATGGCCGGCGGCGCCGTGGTGCGGATCGCGGTCCACGCCATGGACCCTCAGGCCAAGGTCAAGGTGAAGGTCGCCGACGGCGAGGCCTTCGAGGCCGGGACCGTTCTGGTCGAGGTCGAGGCCAACGCCCGCGCCCTGCTGGCGGCGGAACGGACGGCGCTGAACCTGCTCGGCCGGATGTGCGGCATCGCTTCCCTGACGCGGACCTATGTCCAGGCCGTGGCGGGAACCAGCGCCCGCATCGCCGACACCCGCAAGACCACGCCCGGCCTGCGCGCGCTGGAGAAGCATGCGGTGGCCTGCGGCGGCGGGTTGAACCACCGCTTCGGTCTGGATGACGCCATCCTGATCAAGGACAACCACGTCGCCGTCTGCGGCGGGGCGGGCGAGGCGGTGCGCCGCGCCAAGGCCTTTGCGCCCCACCTGATGAAGGTCGAGGTCGAGGTCGACGGTCTGGATCAGCTGGACGAGGTCCTGCCCGAGCGTCCCGACGTCATCATGCTGGATAATTTCAGCCTGGCCGATCTGGAAGAGGCCGTGCGTCGGGCGAAGGCCAGCGCCTTTGGTCCGGTGGCGCTGGAGGCCTCAGGTGGGGTCAATCTGAACACCGTGGCCGGGATCGCCGCGACCGGGGTGGACGTGATCTCGGTCGGCGCCCTTACACACTCTGTTCCGCAGCTGGACGTGGGTCTGGACGCACGCTGACGTCTGAGGCGCTGACGGGGCGGGCGAACCACTTGCGGCCGATCCATTGCTGGATCGGCTCGTCGATGAAGCGGTTATAGAGGTCCGAGGCGATCAGGGTGAAGACCAGGGCGCCGAACCACATGGCCCAGGCCTCCCAGGCCACGCTCTCGATCGCCGGATGCAGGCGGGCGGCCAGGGGCTCGACCACGTCGAACCAGATGGCCCCGGTGATGGTGTGGACCATGAAGAGACAAAAGCTGACCTTGGCGCCCCATTCGGCGCCGGGGATGGGCTTGGTCACCGGCGAGGCGCCGCAGCCGATGATGACGGCGCAGATCGCCAGGACGTTGACCAGGTCCGGCCCGACCAGCCAGGCGTTGGCCAGCAGGAGGGCCCCGCCGCCAAAGCCGACGATCCGCGCCGAACCGGCGGCCCAGCGCCCCGTCTGAACCGCGCGCGCCAGGGCCAGTCCGACCAGGAAGAGCGGCGCGGCGCGGAACATGCACCACTGGAAGGGCAGGCTGAACTGCTGCTCGCCCAGCAGGGCCAGGCTGAGGGCGTTGGAGCCGACGATGATGGCGACCGCCAGGCCCAGGCTGATCCAGACGCTGTTGATCCTCAGCATGGCGCGCCACAGCATGGGGAAGAAGGCGTAGCAGATCAGCAGGGTCGAGATGGTCCAGCTGGGGATGTTCCAGTGACCGCCGCCCAGCCCGAAGGCGTGCAGCAGCAGGATCTGGGCGGGCAGGCCGGCCAGGTCAAAGCGGCCTTCATTGGACGCCTGCATCCCCAGGGCCCCGGCGGCCAGGACCATGACGACCAGCATGGCCAGGGTGATGATGTGGGTCGGGTAACAGCGCGCCAGCCGCTTCAACCAGAAGCGGGCCAGGGACACCTTGCCGCTGGCGACGCCCGCGCCATAGGCCTTGGCCAAAACGAAGCCTGACAGGATCAGGAAGAAGTCGGTGGCCAGATAGCCGCGTCCCAGAAAGCCATGCATCGTTTGCAGGGAGACCGGCGCTGAGTCCCCGAAATGGAACACCACCACGAACAGGGCGGCGACGAATCTCAGGGCATCGAGCGCGCCGCCGCGGGTTTTCGAAGCAGTGGAGGGGGCGGCGGAGGTCAGGGTCATGCGGCGGCTTCCGGGACGTCGGGGCGTTCGGTGGGGGCCGCAGCAAGAAGCGGGCCGGGAACATCCTTGCGCCCCGGCTCGTTTCGTTTCGGTGAAAGGAGCCCGCTATGACCAAATCACCGTCTGTGCCCAAGGAGCAGCGCAGCTTCGCCGATCACGGCGCGCGGTCCGTTCAGGACATGGCTGACCGGCGCGATCTGGCGACCGGGGCCCAGTCGGGCCAGCCGGGAGATGCGGACGTCAACACGGGCCAGCAGGGCCGGTTCGGCAACCTGAAGCAGAACATGACGCCGCAGTGGAAGACGCAGGACCGCTGAACGGCAGTCCCCGGTCAGGCCGCCGTCGGGGAATTACCCGGCGACGGCGGTTTCCGAGGCGATCTGATTGTAGGGCACGGGGCCGCTGGCGGCTTCGGTCGTCTTGAGGCTGGCCTGGATCAGGCGCGGCGCATCCGGAGCGGTCGAAGGACGCGGCGTATAGCGGAAGGAGTCGCTGGAGCCCGAGCGACCGCCAAAGCGGTAGAACAGATGGTCGCCGACCTGACCGACCTTGACCAGGCTGTTGCGCCAGCTGGGCGAGACGCCGGTGGTGTGGAAGTGGGTGGCGTTGCCGACGGGGGCATAGACCTGACCAGAGAGGGCCTTGGAGGCCACGTCGCGGGCGCGGTTCCAGGCGGTGCGGTTGACCGCGCCGCGCATGGCGCCGTTGCAGGTGAAGCTGAACTGGCAGCCGGTGCTGCGGTTCGAACCCTGGAAGACCACGGCGCAGACGGTGTTGGGGAAGGCGGAGTGGCGGGCGCGGTTCAGAACCACCTGGGCCACGGCCTTCATGCCGTCCACGCCTTCGCCGCGGGCTTCATAATAGGCGGCCTTGGTCAGGCAATCGAGGTCGCGCGACTGATCCAGGGTGCTGCCCAGATTGAAGGGCTTGGCCGCCGGGTTGGTCAGGTTGGCGCGACGCAGACCGTTCTGGCTGTCTTCCAGGCGGGCGGTCAGCAGTTCCGCCTGGCGATCGCGCTGGGCGGCGCCGGCGACGGAATAGGGATCGTGACGATCAGCGATGGCCAGGGCGCTGGCGTCCAGGCCGCCGGCCGCGGCGGCCATGGCTTCCTGGGTATAGCCCTCGGAGCCGGCGCCTTGCAGGCGTTCAGCTTGGGCGCGAACGGTTGAAGCCTGGGCGGCGACGCCGCCCAGATAGGCTCCACCGACGGCGAGGCTGACAACGCCGCCGAACGCCGCAGCCGCCGTCTTGGGGCGCAGGCGAACAGATTGGGCGGCGTGCATCAGCGCACGCGTCTGCGAAGAGAAACTCAAAGGCGTAGTCCTGTTCAGCAGGGCGAGGATGCCGCCCCTGTACTCAACGAACCCAGGCGACATGACGCGTCGCGAACTGGCTCCGGACCAGAGATCGACGAACGGCCGACCTCCGGAAGGCGGGCCTTAAGCCACTCGTTTATGACCTCAATGTGGTTGATTCGCCAGATATCGTTGCGTCGCAGCAATTCGTCGCGCCCCTAAAGCAGGGGTTTCGACGATCTGTGAGGACGTTGTGTCATTGCTTCAGAACATCTCATGGAATCTGTATTCGATTACGTCGTGATGATTTCGGTCCGGGGACATTTTCGCCGGAAACCCTATTCGAAGGCGTCGCTTTACTTGCCTGTCGTGCGCTCGCCTGAGACGGGAACCTTCTGTCTGTGACGGCGTTGCAAGCTCAACCATTTCAAGGAGTTCTCCGCCTGATGACCCGCTTCCCGATCCGCGCCGCCGCCCTTCTCGCTTTGGGAGTCTCCGCCGTGGCCCTTTCCGCCTGCGGCCATACGATCGAGCAGAAGGCCGCGACCGGCGCCATCGCCGGCGCCGTGGTGGCCGGGCCGGTCGGCGCGGCGGTCGGCGGCGCGGCCGGCGCCGCCGTCGGCCATATCGACAAGCCCCACTGATCAGGCGGCTCGCGGCCTCGCTTGCTTGCGAGGCTGCGAGCGCCCATTTGCCTCCCTGGACGCGATTTCGGCCCTAAATTGCGTGTTTGAGGCCCTGAAACGGCGGCAGAGCTTGATTTTTGCTCTGGATTCCGCTTTGGCAGCGCGCCGGGCCGTTCGCGCATCCGCACGCCTGCCGGGCCGCCACTGATCGGCGTCGCCCCTCATCAGATTCCAAGGAAGACCGCCTCTACGCATGCGAGACCTTAAACAAACCGGCTTCAACGACCGCATCACCACGCAGCAGGAAGCCAAGAAGGCTCTGCTGGCCAAGTTCAAGCCCAAGCCGACGGTCCAGGATCCCGAGTTCGAAAAGCTCGCGGCCAAGCGCGCCGCCGAGAAAGAGGCTCAGCGCCAACAGTTCGAGCTGGAGAAGGCTGAACTGCGTCGCGAAAAGGCCGAGAAGGAAGCGGCTCGCATCGCCGCTGAAAACGATGCCCAGGAAGAAGTCGACGCCGCCAAGCGCGCCGCCCGCAAGGAGCGCAAGCAGCTGACCAAGGAAGAGCAGAAGGCTGCTCGCGACGCCCGCTATGCGGCGCGCAAGTCGCGTCAGCGCTAAAACCTTCTAACGGCCCTTCTCCCTTGTGGGAGAAGGTGGCCCGTCAGGGCCGGATGAGGCGTGTTCCTGGGCGGATGAAGACGGCGAGTTGAACCTCGCAAAACCGCTCATCCGTCCGGCTTCGCCGTCCATCTTCTCCCGCAAGGGGAGAAGGACGTTCCTGCAACGCCCCCACGACTTCAGCGTTAGACAGAGAAGATTCACGTGCGCAGGTCTGCGCCGCCCCTTGGCGAGCGCGCGAAAAGGCCTAACTGCAGAGCTGGATCCTTCTTTCGTCACGCAGCAGGAGCAGACATGACCGCTTCCATCGATACCGGCCTGAAACCCAAGGAACGCGGCGACGTCGCGCAGGAGTTGTCCAAGGTTCTGGCCGACAGCTTCGCCGTCTATCAGAAGACGCACGGCTATCACTGGAACGTTCGCGGGCCGGAGTTCTTCAGCCTGCACAAACTGCTGGAGCAGCAATACACAGAAATCTGGACCGCGCTGGACGATATCGCCGAGCGCATCCGCGCCCTGGGCGAACTGGCGCCGCAAAGCGCCTCGGCCTTCGCCAACCTGACCTCGATCAAGGACGGCGATCCTGAAAAGGACGCCAGCGCCATGCTCAAGGAACTGATCAAGGACCACGGCGTGCTGATCGCCACGGCCCGCGCCGCCCTGGACGCCGCCGACAAGGTGGGCGACGAGGCCAGCGTCGATCTGATGACCCAGCGTCTGGCCGCCCATGAAAAGGCCGCCTGGATGCTGCGTTCCAGCCTCGGCGACCGCTAGGCGCTGACGGAACGGTAATCTTCGGGCCTGAAAAGCGCCGGATTGGGCGGTCACTCCGATCTCCCTCCGGCGCTCGCCAGCGCCGCACAGGGGACGCTCGATTGGGACGCTGGATGCTGAAAGGCCGACTGCCGCAGCTGAAGACGACCGGACGTCAGGCCCTGGCCGCGGCGCCCATGGTCGCGGCTGTCAGTCTGGCGGTCATGGGCCTGGCCATTTCGGCCAGCTCCAGCGTGCGGCCCGACATGGACCGCACCGCCGAGGCCGTGGCCCGCGCCACCGGCGGCGACCTGACCCCGCGCGGGCTGAAGCTGATCATGGCGCGGCTCGACCCCGGCCAGCTGGCCGTCGCGCGCCGCTTCGATCCGGCGCTGAACCTGCCCGAGCTTTACGATCTGACCCCCGGGTGGGAGAGCCTGACCCTGGGCGGCAAGCCGTCGCTGGACACGGGCGTCTCGGGCCTTGCGGCCCAGCAGCTGAATGCGGCCATGCCCAACGCCTTTGGGGCGCTGCAACCCGCCAAGCCCTTCGACCTGCGTCCCGCCACCGAGGCCGACCGCAAGCGCGCCCTGCGCTGCCTGACCCAGGCCGTCTATTACGAGGCGGCGCTGGAGCCGACCGAGGGGCAGGAGGGCGTGGCCCAGGTGGTGCTGAACCGGGTCCGCGATCCCAACTATCCGAACACCGTCTGCGGCGTCGTCTATCAGGGGGCCGAGCGGACCACGGGCTGCCAGTTCAGCTTCACCTGCGACGGGGCGCTGAGCCGCGCCCCCATCCCCTGGGCCTGGACCCGCGCCGCCCGCGTGGCCGAGCGCGCCCTGGCCGGCCATGTGGCGACCCGCGTGGGCACGGCGACCCATTATCATGCCGACTACGTCCATCCCTGGTGGTCGCCGACCCTGGCCAAGATCACCCAGGTCGGGGCGCACATCTTCTATCGCTGGAAGGGCGCGCCCGGCGAAAGCAACGCCTTCGTCCAGAGATCGGCGGGCCGCGAGCCGGTCATCGACGAAGCCCGCTTCGCCCAGCCCCGCATTCTTCTGGCCAGCGCCGCCGACAGCGTCGAGGAGGCCCTGGCCGGGGCCGCGCCGGGCCAACTGCGCACCGTCGAGATTGACGGCCAGACCCGCGTGGTCGGCATCGCCAGCCTGGGCGGTCGTCGTCAGGCCAGCAAGGAAGAGATCGCCGCCATCAACGAGCGGCTGAAAGCCTATGAGGCGCCGACCGTCGCGGTCGCGCCGCCGCCGGGCGTCACGGCGATGGCGGTCGAGGAAGTCGGCAAGCCGGCGGCTTGAGGCGTGGGTTACTGCAACGACTTGTCGCTTCACGCATTTCTGCTGGCCCGCTGAGAGGTTTTCCGGATTGAACGCTTGACCGACGCCAGCACCTCTACATGGACCGAAGCGGACCGCCTGAAGGCGTTGCGGGCGACGGGCATTCTCGACACAGATCGCGAGCCGGCCTTTGACGACATCGTCGAGCTGGCCGCCAGCCTGTGCGAAACCCCGGTGGCCGTGGTCAATCTGATCGACGCCGAGCGGCAGTGGTTCAAGGCCGAGGTCGGGCTGGGCGTGCGCGAGACGCCGCTGGAAACCTCCTTCTGCCGCCACGCCCTGCTGGAAGCCGACCGGCTGGTGGTGCCCGACGCGCGCGAGGATGCGCGGTTCGCTTGCAATCCGCTGGTTACAGCCGAGGGGGGCTTTCGCTTCTATGCCGGCGTGCTGTTGAAGAGCGACGATGGCGCGCCCCTGGGCACGCTGTGCGTCCTGGATGTGGTCCCGCGTCCCGAGGGCCTGACGCCCGTGCAATTGCGGGCCCTGGAGGTGATGGCCAATCAGGTCATGACCCTGCTGGATCTGCGCCGAGGCCTGGCCCGCGAGCGGGCGGGCAACGCCCGGTTCGACGCCCTGGCCGATTCCATGCCGCAGATGGTCTGGTCCACGCGCCCCGACGGCTTTCACGACTACTTCAACGCGCGCTGGCACGAGTTCACCGGGACGACGCCGGGATCGACCGACGGGGCGGCTTGGAGCGACCTGTTTCATCCCGAGGATCGGGAACGCGCCTGGGATGTCTGGCGCGAGTCCCTCGCCACCGGCGAGCCCTATGAGATCGAATACCGGCTGCGTCGCCACGACGGCCTCTATCGCTGGACCCTGGGACGGGCGACGGCGATCCGGGACGACGAGGGCGAGATCGTGCGCTGGTTCGGGACCTGCACCGACATCGACGACCTGAAGCAGATCGAGCGCGGCAAGGAACTGGTCAGCCAGGAGCTGAGCCACCGGATCAAGAACATATTCGCCGTGGTCTCCGCCCTGGTCGCTCTGTCGGCGCGGCAGCATCCGGAAGCCAAGGCTTTTTCGCAGTCGCTACGGACGCGCATCAACGCCCTGGCCCGGGCGCATGAGTTCGTGCGGCCGCATACGGAGGTCTCCGCTCCCAGCGTGGGCGCCATGACCTTGCACGCCTTTCTTGAGGCGATGTTCCGGCCCTACACCGGGGTTCAGGGCACGCCCCGCGTGCTGCTGAGCGGCGACGATGCCGTGTTCGACGACCAGGCGGCGACCTCGGTAGCCCTGCTGTTTCATGAGATGGCGACCAACGCCGCCAAATACGGCGCCCTGTCTGAGCCTGACGGCTGGGTGACGCTGGAGACGCGCAAGGCGGATGATCGATTTATCCTGGTCTGGCGCGAGCACGGCGGACCGCCGGTGACGGGCGCGCCGACGCGCGCCGGATTTGGCACCACCCTGTCGACGCTGTCGGTCGAAGGCCAGTTGGGCGGCCGGTTGGAACGTCTGTGGCTGGCAGAGGGTTTGGTGGTGAAGGCTGACCTGCCCGCGACGGCCTTGTCGCGTCGCAGGGCGGCGTTGAAAACGGCATGAGGTCTGCGCTCCTCTGCAGTCCGAGTCGAACTGGAGTAGTCAGGAAGGTAGTATGTCCGCGCGTATTCTGATCATCGAGGACGAGGCGCTTGTGGCGATGGAGCTGAAGTTCGCCCTGCTGGACCTGGGGTACCAGGTCGTGGGGCTGGCTGCGGATGCGCCTACCGCGCTCGACCTTGTGCGTGAATCCGAGGTGGATCTGGCGCTGGTGGACATCCATCTGTCGGACGGACCGACTGGGATAGAGCTGGGTCGCGAACTGGGACAGGAGCGGGGCATCACCGTGCTGTTCATGACCGCCAATCCCGGCATGGTGCGCGACGGCGTGGCCGGCGCGGTCGGCGTTCTGCCCAAGCCGACGGACGACTATGCGATTCAAAGCGCGGTCGAATACGCCCTGCAGCGTCGAAAAGGCGAGCCCACGCTTTACGCGCCGCCCGAGTTGCAGGTTTTCAACTAGAGGCTTGCGGCGAGGGCCGTAGCCCTCGCCTTTAGACCTACCAGGCGCCGATTTTCTCGGCTTCGGCGTGGCTGATGGGGTTGTGGGCGGCCTTGTGGTCTTCCTCGGCCAGGAAACGCGAGGCTTCCAGCGCGGCCATGCAGCCCATGCCGGCGGCGGTGACGGCCTGGCGATAGACGTCGTCGGTCACGTCGCCCGCCGCATAGACCCCCTCGATGGCGGTCGAGGCCGTGCCCGGCTTGACCCGCAGATAGCCGCCGGAGTTGATCTCCAGCTGACCGGCGAACAGCTCCGAGGACGGGGCGTGGCCGATGGCGATGAAGACGCCGTCGGCGGGGATTTCCGACAGGTCGCCGGTCTTGACGTTCTTCAGGCGCACGCCGGTGACGTTGCGGGCCACGCCGTCGACGACGCCGAGGATTTCATCAACCGCCACGTCCCAGATCACCTCGATCTTGGGATGGGCGAACAGGCGGTCCTGCAGGATCTTCTCGGCGCGGAACTCGGCCTTGCGGTGGATGACCGTGACCTTCTCGGCGAAGTTGGTCAGGAACAGGGCCTCCTCGACCGCGGTGTTGCCGCCGCCGACGACCGCGACCTGCTTGCCGCGATAGAAGAAGCCGTCGCAGGTGGCGCAGGCCGAGACGCCGAAGCCCTGATACTTGTTCTCGGACTCCAGACCTAGCCACTTGGCCTGGGCGCCGGTCGAGATGATGACGGTTTCAGCCAGAAGCTCCGTGCCGCTGTCGAGCGTCAGGCGGAAGGGGCGCTGCGACAGGTCGGCCTTGACCACGATGTCGTGGATGACCTCGGTCCCGACGTGCACGGCCTGGGCCTGCATCTGCTCCATCAGCCAGGGACCCTGGATGGTCTCGGCGAAGCCGGGATAGTTCTCGACATCGGTGGTGATGGTCAGCTGACCGCCGGGCTGCAGACCGGCGATGACCACCGGGTTCAGCGAGGCGCGGGCGGCGTAGATGGCGGCGGTCCAGCCGGCGGGACCGGAACCGATGACGGCGAGGCGGACAGTACGGGGCGTGCTCATGGCGCCTATTTAGGGCCTGATTCCCGAATGCGCGATGCCAGCTTGTCGTTTCCACGCCAGGAAGTGCTCGCACCACAGTGATAGTCGAGGCGCCGCCCTCGATTGACGGCGTCCGGCGCTCAGGCCCATGCTCCTTCAAGGAATAGGGTGTCGCCATGACCGCAGCCGCCGATCCGGTACGTGAAACGCGCAGTTACGTGCGCCGTCTGCTGGCCGCGGCGCGGCGCGGGGTCGACAGGGAGGCGGTCGAGGCCTCGGTCTATGACAACGGGGGCTTGAGCGGCCGTTACCTGATGATGACGGTAATCTCGGCAGCCATCGCGGCCCTGGGTCTGATGCTGTCGTCGCCCGCCGTGGTCATCGGGGCCATGCTGGTGTCGCCGATGATGGGGCCGATCGTGGCCCTGGGCTTCTCCCTGGCCCTGCTGGACTGGCGCCGGTTGAAGCAGTCGCTGAGCTGCCTGGCGGTGGGCATGGCGGTGGCGCTGACGGTGGCTATTCTGCTGACCCTGCTGTCGCCGCTGAAGGAGCCGACCAGCGAGATTCTGGCGCGGACCCGGCCCAACTTCTTCGACCTTCTGATCGCCGTCTTCTCCGGCGTAGCGGGGGCCTATGCCGTGATCCGTCAGCGCGGCGAGACCATCATCGGCGTGGCCATCGCCACAGCCCTGATGCCGCCGGTGGCCACAGTGGGGTTCGGTATCGGCACGGGGGACCTGTCGATCTCGGTGGGGGCCTTCTATCTGTTCATGACCAACCTGGTGGCCATCGCCCTCTCGGCGACGCTGACGGCGGGCTTCTACGGCTTCCGGCCTCGGTTGAGGGAGCGGCCTTCGCCGTGGCGGGGTCTGGCGGTGTTGGCGGTCTTTGTCCTGCTGTCGATCCCGCTGGTGATCTCGTTGCGCGCGATTGGGCTGGAGAGCCAGGCCACGGCCGAGACCCGGACGGCGGTCGCCGACATCTTCGCCGGGGCGGATTCGCGCGTCACCCTTCTGGACGCGCGCAGCGAGGGCCAGGGCGTCACCGTCTCGACCCTGGTCAGCACGCGCAAGCTGGTCCCGGATGCTCAGAAACAGCTGCAGGACCGGCTGTCGGCGGCCTTGCATGTCCCGGTGACGGCGACCCTGGATCAGATCGTCGTAGCCGATCCCCAGGCGGCCTCGCGCGCGGTCCAGGCCAGCGCGGGCTCGAGCCCCGATCCGACCGCGACCCTGCGCACCCGCCTGTCCGACGCGGTGCCCTTCGCCACCGACGCGGTCATGGTCGACGCCGAGGGGCGTCGCGCCCTCGTCCTGCTGCGGCCCGACGCCGGGCTTGATCTGGCCAGCGCCTATGCCCTGGAGGCGGGCCTGCGGGGGCGCTTTGAAGGCGTGGACGTCTGGGTCACGCCGCCGGTACAGGAAATGTCCGTGGTCGATCTGGGCGACGCGGGCGCAAGGGCGCGAGCCGTCTGGGCTCTGACCCGCTGGAGGGCCAGTCCAGCGGTTCGGGACTGCCGCCCTGCGCCGGGCGCCGCCGTGGCCGAGGACCAAGAACCCTCGCCGAATGCAGGCGAGGCCTTCCGCGCCCAGTTGGCGGCGGCGGGCGTGTCGATCCGCGCTGAGCCGGGTCCAGAGTGCCGCCGGGGCGATCAGAACCTGGCGCGGCTGTCGCTGGGCTGACTGAGGCTTGGGGTCTAGCCGCGTGCGGCCATGGCTTCCAGCACCGCCCGGGCGGCGCGCTCGGTCTCGTTGAGCGGGGCGTAGGTCCAGGGCTCCAGCGTGCCGTCGAAAGGACGCGCGGCGCCATGGACGGCCAGGTCGGCGTGCAGGCGGGCGAACTTGCCCGCAGGCTTCAGCGGGATCATGGGCAGGATATGGACCGGCTTGCCGGTCGAGGCGGCCTCCGTCGCCATATTGGCGCTGTCCTCGGTGACGAGGATGTGGTCGGCGGCGTCGAGCATGGCGAACAGGGGGTTGTCGCCGTCGCCATCCCAGATCCAGCCGGGCAAGGCTGACAGGCGCTCGGTCATGACCGCCTTGGCCGCTTCGGGCGTGCGGCGCGAGAAGGTCAGCAGCAGCGACCCTTTCGCCGCCTGCACCGCCGCCTTGATCTGCTCGGCCAGGGCGGCGGCGTGGACCCCGGGCAGGTCGAAGGCCTTGGATCTGCCGCCGATCATCACGGCGACGCGGGGATGGGGCAGGGCGTCGATGCGGTCGGCGAAGGCGGGCGCGGCCTCGGCCAGCTTCGACGGCGTGATGCGGTGGGGCGAGCCGACAATCTCGAAGACATTGTCGCCGGCCAACCCGTCATGGGCGGGGGCGACAATCAGATCATAGGCGGCGTTGCGCCAGCGCGGGTCCTGGGTCTGGACCGTGAAGGTCTTGCCGTGGCTCCAGTCGCGAACCTTGGCCGACAGGGGCAGGCTGGCGCGGCCGGTGGCGATCCACAGGTCGGGCCAGTCGGTGACGACGCGCGGATCGAACGACCCCGGCGCCAGCATGGCGGGGGTCTTGAGCCCTGACGGCCAGCGGTCGAACAGGGGCCGCCAGCGGACGGGCTTGATGGCGATGTCGGCGGGGGTCAGCCGGGCGACCGCCTCGGCCAGACCCAGGGCCTGGTTCTGGATGCCGGTCCGGCCGTCGGACACCACCCAGATGGACAGAGGGCGCGCGGTAGAACCGCGCGCCCTTGTGACCTTCTCAGAGGGAGGAGAGCTTACTTCCACTCGACCTTGAGGATCTCATAGGCCTTCACGCCGCCGGGCGTGTTGACCTCGACCACGTCGCCGACCTCTTTCGAGATCAGGGCGCGGGCGATGGGCGAGGCGATGGAGATCTTGCCCAGCTTCACGTCGGCTTCGTGTTCGCCGACGATCTGATAGACGCCTTCTTCCTCGGTGTCCTCGTCAACGAAGGTGACGGTGGCGCCGAACTTGACCTGGTTGCCCGACAGCTTGGACACGTCGATCACCTGAGCACGGGACAGCTTGTCCTCGATGTCGGCGATCGAACCTTCGATCCAGCCCTGGCGTTCTTTGGCAGCGTGATATTCGGCGTTTTCAGACAGGTCGCCGTGCTCGCGCGCCTCAGAGATGGCGGCGATGACGCTGGGTCGTTCGACCTGCTTCAATTGCTTCAGTTGCTCGTCGAGGACACGGTAGCCCTCGGCCGTCATCGGCACTTTTTCCATTGTGTCGTGAGTTTCTTGTTTCGCCCGGAGACTAAGGAGAGACGTATAATCAGCACAGTCACGATCACGGGGCGCGCGTGATCGGCCAAAGAGGGTAGGGCGCCCTTTCGCCAAACTCAAGAGCATCTCGGCGGGAGCGAACGGCGGCCGCTGAATCGAGGTCAGGGTTGCATGGACCCGGAACTGCGCGACACGGCGTTGCGCTCCCGATGATAGCCCATGGCGCGGCGGATAGCGGTCCAGGCGATGAAGCCCAGGGCCGCGACCGCCAGCAACATGAAGAAGCCCGATATCAGGCCGATTCCCGCGGCGATGAAGGCGATCACGATACATACAGCGGCCCCGAGGGCCGCCACGACTTGAATGACTGACAGGCGCATGGGCTCGTTAACGTCGTCGCCCGGTCGGGGTTGCGACCTCGCGGAGCCGTGATCTGCCGATGTCGGAGCTAGGCGTAGGCGTAGTCACCGCCCCGCTCCAGCGCCCGTTTCCAGGCCGGACGTGCGTGAATCGCCTTCAGGAACAGGGCGATGTTGGGATAGGCCGCCAGGTCGATGGCGCGGCTGGCGGCGGCCTCCAGCGGGAAGCTCATCATGATGTCGGCGGCGCTGAAATGGACGCCGGCGAACCAGCCGGTGGCGGCCAGTTCGGCCTCTTGCCAGTCCGCATGCGCCTTGAGCTGCGGGTCGATGAAGCGGGTCTGGGCCTTGGTCGCAATGCCGTTGACGATGGGCCGGAGCAGGCCGGGGGCGCGCTTGGGCAGTTGGGCGAAGACCAGCTTCAGCAGCAGGGGCGGCATGGCCGAGCCCTCGGCGTAATGCAGCCAATAGGTGAAACGGCGCCCCTCCGCCGTGGAGCGCGCCGGACGCAAACGGCCCTCGGGATCATAGGCGTCGAGCAGGTATTCGACGATGGCCCCGGTCTCGGCCACGCGCACCTCGCCGTCGTCCAGCACCGGCGACTTGCCCAGGGGATGCACCGCCTTCAGCTCGGGCGGGGCCAGCATGGTGGCGGCGTTCCGCTCATATCGCTTGATCTCGTAGGGCAGGCCCAGCTCTTCGAGCAGCCAGAGCACGCGCTGCGAGCGCGAGTTGTTCAGGTGATGGACGACGATCATGGACGCGCTCCGTCTATTGAAGGCCCAGCTTGGGCGCGTGACCTAGGGGACGTCCAGACGCTGCGTGTCGATCAACGACGGGAACGACCGCTCCAGCGGCTGCGGGCGTGATGCCTGGCGGTCGGCCTGGTCGCGGACGCGGACTTCGACGCCGCGCCGGACTGTTGCGTCTGATGTTTCTGCCACAGCTCGAAGGCCAGGGTGGCGAAGGCGAGCTTGCCGGCGTGACGCCCGGCGAAGGCGCGGCCGCGCCGCGACAGCAGCAGACCGCCGAGGACGGTGGAAAGGCGAGGCAGACGCATGGGCGGAACTCCGTGAAGATCGGGCGACCGGTGCTGAACGGATCAGCCGCCCGACGGTTCAGGGATCAGGCCTGGCTCAGGTCCGGGGCATGAGGGCTTCGGCGGCCAGGACCGAACCCTCGACGCCGAGGGTGACCGCGGGCTCGGGCGCGATGCGGAACAGGGGCGAGTGGTGGCCCGGCGCGCTGTGGGTCTGATCCGCCGGGGTGCCGCCGACGGCGAAATAGACGCCCTTCACCCCACTTTCAGGGGTGATGAAGTGGGCGAAGTCCTCGGCGCCCATGCCCGAGCGCGGTACGTCCATCAGAACCTGCTCGCCCAGACCGACGGCCAGGGCGGCGCGGACGCGGGCGGCGACGGTCGGGTCATTGAGGGTGGGCGGGGTGGTCTCCAGCGCAGACCGGGTCACGGTCGGCAGCTTGTCTTCAGGGACGCCGAGCGCCAGGGCCGTGTTGCGGCTGATGCGGTCGACGCCGTCCAGCAGTTGCGCGCGGACCTCCGGGCTGTCGGCGCGCACCGTCAATTGCATGTCGACCCGGTCGGAGATGATGTTGTGCTTGATGCCGCCGTGGATGGCGCCGACGGTGACCACGGCGCCCTGTAGCGGACTGGTCTCACGGCTGCGCAGGGACTGCAGCGAGACCACGATCTGCGAGGCCACCAACACCGGATCGACGCCCAGATGCGGCGAAGCGCCGTGCGTGCCGACGCCGTGGACGGTGATGTCGACACTGTCGGAGCTGGAATAGACGATCCCCTGGGGGGCCACGATCCGGCCCGTCGGCGTGTCTGCTGAGACATGGAAGGCCAGGGCGTAGTCCGGCTTGGGGAAGCGGGAGTAGAGGCCGTCGTTGACCATGGCCCGGGCGCCGAAGAGGCGCTCCTCGGCCGGTTGGGCGATCAGGACCAGGGTCCCGGACCAGTTGGCTTTTCTGGCCGCCATCTGGCGCGCCGTACCGACCAGGGCGGTGATGTGTACGTCGTGGCCGCAGGCGTGCATGACGGGCTTCTCGACCCCGTCGCTGTCGATCTGGCGCACGGTCGAGGCGTTGGCCAGGCCGGAGTTTTCAGCCAGGGGCAGGCCGTCCATGTCGGCGCGGATCATGACGGTGGGCCCGGCGCCGTTCCTCAGCACCGCAACCACGCCTGTGCCGCCGACGCCGGTGGTGACCTCATAGCCGAGCGCGCGAAGCTCCTGCGCCATCCGGGCGGCGGTCTGGACCTCCAGGCCCGAGAGTTCAGGGTTGCGGTGGAAGTGGTCGAACAGGGCGCCGAGGTTGGCGTCATAGTCCGCCTTCACCGCCGCCTTCAGCCGGGCGTCCTGCGCCATGGCAGGAACCGCGCCCGCCGCCAGCACCACTGCCAGAGCAGCCGTGATCGTCGTTTGTTTCATGTCGTCACCCCCTGATCCCTGTCGTGAGGTTATGCCTTTCGTGGGGGGCGGCAAGGGGCGAGCTTGCGGCCTAGCCGCGCCAGACGATGATGGCGACCGCCAGCAGGGCGAAGGCGTGAAGCGTCACGATCAGCCCCAGCCAGGCGGCGAAGGGCTGTTTGCGTGTCTTGTGACGCAGCAGCCGCTGGCCCAGCCAGGCCCCCAGGGCGCCGAATAGGGCTGCTAGAAGTAGGACGCGTTCAGGGATGCGGCGTCCGCCAGCCCGCGCCCGCGCCTTGTCGATGGCGAACAGGCTGAAGGCCAAGAGGTTGGCGAGGGAGAGGGCCAGGAGGCACAGGGGGATGGCGTCGCTCATAGGGTTCCGTTTGCCGAGCCTGAGTTGCTGCTCCCTTCCCCCTCGAGGGGGGAAGGGCGGGGTTGGGGGTGGGAGCGCGACGCTTCTGGATTTGGCGCGTGAGGCGTCGGCGTCTCCCCGTTTCTGGATCTGAACGGTCTGCCTGCACCCCCACCCAACCCTCCCCCCTCGAGGGGGAGGGCTTTGGCTAGCTTCCATGAAAAAGCCCCCGGCGTCGAAACACCGGGGGCTGGATCACACTGAAACCGCGCGGGCTCAGTTGTAGGACTGCACCGGGCGGACATCCAGTTCGCCGGCGCGGATGGCGGCGATGCCTTGCGCCGCGGCCAGCGAACCGGCGGCGGTGGTGTAGTAGGGGATCTTCATCATCAGGGCCGTGCGGCGGATGGAGAAGCTGTCGGCCAGGGCCTGCTTGCCGTCGGTGGTGTTGAAGACCAGCTGGATCTCGCCGTTCTTCATGGCGTCGACGATGTTGGGGCGGCCTTCCAGCACCTTCTTGACCAGACCGACCTCGACGCCTTCCGACGCCAGATAGTCGTGGGTGCCGGAGGTGGCGACGACCGAGAAGCCCTGGGCCAGCAGCGACTTCACCGCCTCCAGGATGAAGGGCTTGTCGGCGTCCTTGACCGAGACGAAGGCGCAGCCCTCGGTCGGCAGGACGGTGCCGCCGCCGATCTGCGACTTGGCGAAGGCGCGGGCGAAGGCGGGGGCCAGATCGGCCTCGCCTTCACGCTTCCAGTCCAGGCCCATGACCTCGCCGGTCGAGCGCATTTCCGGGCCCAGGATGGTGTCGACCCCGGCGAAGCGCGCGAAGGGGAAGACGGCTTCCTTGACCGCGATATGGTCCAGTTCGTGATCGACCAGACCGAAGGAGGCCAGCTTCTCGCCGGCCATGATCTTGGCGGCGATGGCGGCGATCGGCTGGCCGATGGTCTTGGCCACGAAGGGCGCCGTGCGGCTGGCGCGCGGGTTCACCTCCAGCACGAAGATGCGCGGGTTTTCGCTGTGCGGTTCCTCGATGGCGAACTGCACGTTCATCAGGCCGCGGACCTTGAGGGCCTTGGCCATGGCGGTGGTCTGGCGCTTCAGTTCGGCCACGATCTCGGGGCGCAGCGAGAAGGGCGGCATGGAGCAGGCGCTGTCGCCCGAGTGGACCCCGGCTTCCTCGATGTGTTCCAGCACGCCGGCGACAAAGACGTCTTCGTCGTCGCACAGGGCGTCCACGTCCACCTCGGTGGCGCGGTTCAGATAGTGGTCGATCAGGACCGGATCGCTGCCCGAGACGCGCATGGCCTCATGGACGTAGCGGTCCAGCTGCTCGCGGTCGTGGACGATCATCATGCCGCGACCACCCAGGACGTAGGAGGGGCGCAGGACGACGGGATAGCCGACTTCCTCAGCCTTCTGCGCGGCTTCCTCGGCCGAGCGGGCCAGACCGTTCGGCGGCTGTTGCAGGCCGATGGCCTGCAGCATCTGCTGGAAGCGCTCGCGGTCCTCGGCCAGGTCGATCGAGTCAACGCTGGTGCCCAGGATCGGCACGCCGTCTTCCTGCAGGGCGTGGGCCAGCTTCAGCGGGGTCTGGCCGCCGAACTGGACGACGACGCCGATCAGATCGCCCTTGGAGCGCTCGACGTCGATCAGTTCCAGCACGTCCTCTTCGGTCAGAGGCTCGAAGTAGAGGCGGTCGGAGGTGTCGTAGTCGGTCGAGACGGTCTCGGGGTTGCAGTTGACCATGATCGACTCGACGCCGATGTCGGCGAAGGCGAACGCCGCGTGGCAGCAGCAGTAGTCGAACTCGATGCCCTGACCGATGCGGTTGGGACCGCCGCCGAGGATGATGGCCTTCTTCTTGTCCGACGGGGCGGCCTCGCACTCGGGGATCTGGCCCAGAGCGCCGGTCTCATAGGTCGAATACATATAGGCCGTGGCCGAGGCGAACTCGGCGGCGCAGGTGTCGATGCGCTTGAACACCGGGCGCACGCTGAGCGCACGACGGGCCTGACGCACGGCGACCTCGGTGGCGCCGGTCAGCTCGGCCAGACGGGCGTCGGAGAAGCCCTTGGCCTTGAGCTTGCGGAAGGCGATCTCGGTCGTGGGCAGGCCCTGAACGCGGACGTGACCCTCGGTGCGGATCAGGTCGGCGATCTGACGCAGGAACCAGGGCTCGTAGGAACAGGCGGCGTTGACCTCTTCGACCGTCAGGCCGTGACGGAAGGCCTGGGCGATGACGCGGATGCGGTCGGGCGTCGGCTGGCCCAGGGCGCGGATGACGGCGGCGCGGGCGCCGGCGTCGTCCTCGGCGTCAGCCACGCCTTCGATCTCGATGTCGTCAAAGCCGTTCAGTCCGGTTTCCAGACCGCGCAGGGCCTTCTGCATGGATTCCTGGAAGGTGCGGCCGATGGCCATGACCTCGCCGACCGACTTCATGGCCGTGGTCAGGTGCGGTTCCGAACCCGGATACTTCTCGAAGGCGAAGCGCGGGATCTTGGTGACCACATAGTCGATGCTCGGCTCGAAGCTGGCCGGCGTCACCATGGTGATGTCGTTCTGAAGCTCGTCCAGGGTGTAGCCGACGGCCAGACGGGCGGCGACCTTGGCGATGGGGAAGCCGGTGGCCTTGGACGCCAGGGCGGACGAACGCGACACGCGCGGGTTCATCTCGATGACGACCATGCGGCCGTCGGCCGGGTTGATCGCCCACTGGACGTTGGAGCCGCCGGTCTCGACGCCGATCTCGCGCAGGACGTTGATCGAGCCCGTGCGCATCAACTGATATTCTTTGTCGGTCAGCGTCAGGGCCGGGGCTACGGTGATGCTGTCGCCGGTGTGGACGCCCATCGGGTCGATGTTCTCGATCGAGCAGATGATGATGCAGTTGTCCGCCGTGTCGCGGACGACCTCCATCTCGTATTCCTTCCAGCCCAGCACCGACTCTTCGATCAGCACCTCGGTGGTCGGCGACAGGTCCAGACCGCGCTCCACGATCTCGTGGAACTCCTCGATGTTGTAGGCGATGCCGCCGCCGGTGCCGGCCAGGGTGAAGGACGGGCGGATGATGGCCGGCAGGCCGACGAAGGCCAGGGCGTCGTCGGCTTCATCGATGTGGTGGACGGCGCGGCTGCGGGGGCTTTCCAGACCCAGCTTGTCCATGGCGTCGCGGAACTTCTGACGGTCCTCGGCCTTGTCGATGACCTCGGCCTTGGCGCCGATCATCTCGACGCCGTACTTGGCCAGGGCGCCCGAGGCGTTCAGGGCCAGGGCCGTGTTTAGCGCGGTCTGGCCGCCCATGGTCGGCAGCAGGGCGTCGGGGCGCTCCTTGGCGATGATCTTCTCGACGATCTCGGGCGTGATCGGCTCGATATAGGTGGCGTCGGCCACCTCCGGGTCGGTCATGATGGTGGCGGGGTTCGAGTTGACCAGGATGACCCGGTACCCTTCAGCCTTCAGCGCCTTGCAGGCCTGAACGCCGGAATAGTCGAACTCACACGCCTGGCCGATGACGATCGGGCCGGCGCCGATGATCAGGATGGACTTGATGTCTGTGCGTTTGGGCATCGGCTGCTACTCAGTTCGTCACGACCGCACACTCCCAGCCGTCGTAGTCGAGCTGGAAGGCCGCGGCCCAGGATTGCATCATGGCCGACACAGGCGAAAACGACGCCTCGTCGACCGCTATGGTCGTCTCCAGGACGGTCAGATCGTCCTGGCCCCGCGTCAGAAACCCGGCGCGGCGGGCCACCTCGTTGAGGTCGCCGTGGTCGCCGTCGCCATAGAAATAGAACAGCGTATGGCGCGGGGTGATCCCGCTGTCGCCCTGCTCGGCCAGAGCAGCGCGCACCATAGCATCCTTTTCGTCATGGCTGGTCAGCGGCGGGGCTCCACGCGCGCGAAGAAACCGGACGCAAGGCGAGCCTCGCGACCGATCCGTTCAGGTTGTCGGTTAAGCGGTCCGTTTAGAGACGGCGCCCCCGGCTTGCAAGCCCCTGCGGCCCCCGATCGTCGCACGGCGTGTTACGGCCTGTCACATGCCGCCGATGCAGGGAGCGGGCAAAAGAAAAAGGGCGGTCCCGAAGGACCGCCCTTAATCGTCTTAGCGACGCGTGAACTTACCAGGGACGGAAGTTCAGGCCCACGAAGAACCGGCGACCATAGGGGTCGTAGTTCGAGATGATCGTGGTGCCCAGGATGTCGCGCTGTTCGGCTTCGAACAGGTTCACGACGCCTGCGCGCAGGCTCAGATCGTCACGGACGTTGTAGCGAACCGTGAGGTCGTGACGGGTGAAGTTGCCCGTGTCCAGTTGGTCCGTCAGGCGCGAGTCCGCGTTGTTCACGAAGTCACGAGCGCGGACGATGTTGACGCTCGACTGCCAGTCGGCGGTCCAGTTCAGGCTCCAGATGTCGTTCGGACGCCAGGTCACCGACGAGGACATACGGACGCGCGGGTAGATGCTGCTTCCGCTCAGACCGGCGGCCAGTTCATCATAGTCGCTCGCGTCGGACTCGTTCAGGTACTGCTTCTGCTCGATCAGCCACGAACCGTTCAGGCGCCAGTCGATGGAGCCCCAGTCCTTGCCCCAGTCGGCGGTGTCCCAGGAGTAGTTGGCGCCGAAGTCGAGGCCGCGGGTCTCCAGGGCCGCATAGTTGAACGAACGCTCGATGAAGCCGCCGACGGCGTCGCCCGAAGGAGCGCCAACGCCGAACTCGATGTTCGGATTGTTGCGGAAGATCGAGTTACAGGCGTCCATGTTCAGCTCGGCGCCGCTGACGCAGTTGGCTGCAATGGTGCCAGCGGTGACCGAGGCGATGACCTTGTCGATGCGGATGTCGAAGTAATCCAGCGTCATGGTCAGGCCGGGCACGAAGCGCGGCTTCAGGACGGTCGAGAAGGTGAAGGATTCCGACTCTTCCGGCTGCAGGTTGGGATTGCCGCCCGAGGAGCCCGCGATGCCCGAGGTGTAGTTCGGCACGAAGTCGTCGAGGTTGGTGGCGGTGGCGCCGGCGAAGTCGAACGTCAGGCCCTGTTGAGCAGCCAGGGTCGTGCAGTTCTTGATCCGGTTGTCCTTCGTTTCCTGGTCGTTGACAGCGGCGATGTTGGCCGTGGCGCAAGGATCAGCGAAGTTGTTCGCGAAGGTTTGGCTGAACGGCGAGTAGTTTTCGCCCAGGTTTGGCACGCGGACCGAGGTGTTGAAGCTGGTCTTGAACGTGATGTCCCGGATCGGGCGATAAACCAGGTTCACGCCGTAAACGTCGACATTGCCCACGGTCGAGTAGTCGGCGTAGCGGTACGAACCGCTCAGCTCGGCGTACTCGCCCAGGAACTTGTTGTCGCGGAACAGCGGGAGCGACAGCTCGGCGAAGACTTCCTTCGACTCGTAGCTGACTTCCGGGAAATCGGCGCCGGTGTTGAGGAAGAGCAGACGATCGCCCGCCGTCGAGCTGCGGCCGACGGCCGAGGTGGTTTCCTTGCGCCATTCGGCGCCCAGGGCCACGCCGATGTTGCCGGCGCCCCAGAAGTCCCACAGCTCAGTCGCGACCGAGCCGATGGCCTGGTGCTGCTCGTTCATTTCCTGAACGCGGACGAAGGCGTCGACGTACTCGAGAGCTTCGGCCGACTGGTTGCCCGCGCCGAAGATGTTCAGCGGGGTGCACTGAGCGATGGAGTCGCGGCCGTACTGGGTGTCGCGCAGGTCGGTCGGGTTGCCGTCGGCATCGAGGCGATGCCTGTCGGCGACCGCCAGACCTTGGGCGTTCAGCAGGCTGGCGCGGCAGACGATGGCACCGGCCTTGCCGAGCACGCCGGCCGTATCAACCACAGCGTCAGCGGCCAGCGACATGCGCTGGGTGTCGACGCCGCGTTCGATGTTCTCGATCTCGGCCTTGCCGTAGACGTAGCCCAGGTCCCACGACAGCGACTTCATGAAGCTGATCGGGCCGTGATCGCCCTTGAAGCCGGCGGTGTAGCGCTGGACGTCGCGGGTGTTGGTTTGCGAACGTTCGGGGCCGAAGAAGGTGTGGCGGGCGATCGGCAGAGCCACCGAACCCGTCAGTTGGCCGGCGTTGGCGGCGGTCGGCGGGGCGTAGACGTCGATGCGGTTGGCGGCGATCGCGTCCTTCACGTTCTGCGGCAGGAAAGCGTTGTCGGCCCAGCGCAGGTCGAAGGCCGAAGTGCCCCAGAGCGAGGCGGTCTCGTTGGCGCCGTACGAGCCGTTGTCCAGATCGATGTCGAAGAAGGTGCGCTGGCCGCGCATGTAGGTTTCTTCGGTGATGTACTTGGCCGAAGCGTTGAACGAGATCGCGTCGGTGATCTGGAAGTTGCCGCCGACCTGATAGCGCTGCGATTTCGATTCCGGCACGCGGCTGTAGCCAGCGACTTCACCCAGCGGCATGCCGTCGCCGCCGATGTTGTACGGGCGGTTGTGGCCGACGTTGCCGACGCGGTCGCCGAAGTTGGCCGCGCGAGCCGTGTTGCCTTCATAGACGAAGGTCTTGCCCGGATTGATGCCGAAGCAGTTGGCGGCGTACGAGAAATTGCCGCCAGGGAGGCAGTTCTGATACGGGATGTTCGGGTTGGTCAGGGCGCTGGGCTGCAGCAGGTTGGCCAGGGTGGTCTGGCCCCAGGGCAGGATGTCCAGACGGTTCACGCCGTAGAAGACGTCAGCGTCGAGCACGCCGTCATAAGGGGCATTGGTCGGGTCTGCATCGACGGCCAAGCGGATCGGACCGCGGCGGATCCAGTTGATGTCCATCGAGTCGACATTGTCGACCTTTTCGTATTCCGCGTGAGCGTAGACGTTCAGACGGTCGTCGAAGAAGTTCTTGCCGACCAAGGCCGAGACGCGTCGGCTGGCTTCGCCGTTGCTGTTGATCTGACCGTAGTTGGCGTCGATCTCGAGGCCTTCAAAATCCTTCTTCAGGATGAAGTTCAGCACGCCCGAAACGGCGTCCGCGCCGTACACCGACGAGGCGCCGCCGGTGATGATTTCAACGTTCTGGATCAGCAGGCGCGGAATGGTGTCGACATCGACCGACAGATCGCCGCCCGAGGAGCTGACGTGACGACGACCGTCAACCAGCGTCAGGGTGCGGCCGGCGCCCAGCGAGCGCAGGTTCGGCAGCGACAGGCCGCCGGTGTTCAGGCTCGAACCGGTCGTGTCGGACGGAACCGTCGAGTTCTGCAGGGCCGGGAGGGTAGCCAGATAGTCGATGACGCTGGTTTGGCCCGTCGACAGCAGCTCTTCCTGCGTGACCTGGATCAGCGGGGTCGGAGCGTTGGTCGGGTCGCGGCGGATACGCGAGCCCGTGACGACGATTTCGCCAACTTCGGTGGCGACGTCGGACTTGGGCGCAGCTTCGACCGATTGGGCCATCGCGGGGGCGGTCAGAGCGATGGCGCTGACCAGCACCGTCGAACCGAGGAGGAATGCTCTCATTACTTTAATACACCTGACACAAAAAAGCCGGAAGCGGCCACACATTCCTCAAGGTGTGACCGAAATGGGGCTAAGTTTGCCTAGGTTTGGTCTAACTGTGGACGAAGCGTCGTCTTGTTTCGCCAGTGGTGCAATCAAGACACATTTCAGACGATCTTCATGCCATATTGTGAAGTTACGGTGTTCGGTGATCTCTATGCTTTGAAATGAATATTTTCGTTCCAAGAGCGTTGATATCTAGTCAGGCTTATCGATCGTGGCGATCCAGTCCGGCAACTCGCCGATGCGGCTGAGCGAGACGTAACGCGGGTGGTTTTCCGGGGCGTCGGCCAGCTCGTGCGCCCAGGTGATGTGGTAGGGGATGTGGCAGGCGAAGGCCCCGGCCTCGATGGCGGGCAGGACGTCGGACTTCATCGAATTGCCGGCCATGACAGCCTCGGCGGCGCCGGTGCCGTGGCGGGCGAAGATGCGTTCATAGGTCGAGCGGTCTTTCTCCGACACGATCTCGACCGCGGCGAACAGGTCGCCGAGGCCAGACGCCGCCAGCTTGCGCTCCTGATCCATCAGGTCGCCCTTGGTGATCAGGACCAGGCGGTACTTCTCGGACAGTTCAGCCAGGACGCCATCGACGCCGGGCAGGGTTTCGACCGGATGGGCCAGCATCTCGCGACCCGCAGCCAGGATTTCGCGGACGATGTGCGGGGGGGCGGCGCCGTCGCACAGCTCCATGGCCGTCTCCAGCATCGACAGGGTGAAACCCTTCACGCCGTAGCCATAGAGGCGAAGGTTGCGCCGCTCGACCTGGGACAGGCGGTCCATCATCACCGGCTCATCGGCGTGATCGGCCAGCAGGTCCACGAACCGCTTCTGGCTGAGGCGGAAGATGGTTTCGTTGTGCCACAGGGTGTCGTCGGCATCGAGGCCGACCGTGGTGATGGTCATGGGGCGTCCGGGTGAGGCGGGGTGAGGGCTGGCGCTTCCTAAACCCCCGTCGGCGGCGAGGGTAGGGCGGCGGGCGGTCCAGCGGCGGCTCGGTGACGTATTTCTTCCGACAACAGAGAGGACGGAGGCCATGGCCAAGGGTTCGGCGATCATCGTGGGCGTGTCGGGCGGCATTGGGCGGGCGCTGGCGCAGCAGTTGGGGCAGGCGGGCGACCGCGTGGTGCACGGCCTTTCGCGCACGCCCGCCGCCCCCATGGAAGGGGTGACGCACGGCTATCTGGATCTGGAGGACGAGACCAGCATGGCCGGCGCTGCGGCGCGCATCGCCGAAGGGCCCGCACCGAGCCTGATCGTCGTGGCGACCGGCGTGCTGCATTCCGGCCAGACGCCGGAACGCAGCTGGCGCGAGCTGACGGCGGAGCATCTGATGCGGGATTTCCGCATCAACGCCGTGGGGCCGGCGCTCGCGGCGCGTCACCTTTTGCCCCTGATGCCGCGCGACCAGCGGGCGGTGTTCGCGGCCCTGTCGGCGCGGGTCGGCTCCATCGGCGACAACCGGCTGGGCGGCTGGCATAGCTATCGCGCGTCCAAGGCGGCGCTGAACATGATCCTGAAGACTCTGTCGGTGGAACTGGCGCGCACCCATCCGCAGGCGGTGGTCGCGGGCCTGCATCCCGGCACGGTGGACACGGCCCTGAGCGCGCCCTTCCAGCGTGGGGTCAAGCCCGACAAGCTGTTCTCGCCCGCGTTTCGTCTGCTGGCGGTGATTGAGGGGCTGACGCCGGCGGACAGCGGCGGCGTATTCGCATGGGACGGAGCGCAGATTCCCGCGTAAAGGGGCGCGGATGACCCAGACTGAAATTCTGCCCGATCCGCCGCACCGCATCGGCTGGGCGCTCGCCGCCCTGGTGGTGGCCGGCAATATGATCGGTTCGGGCGTCTATCTGCTGCCTGCGACCCTGGCGCCGACGGGCAGTTCCAGCATCATCGGGTGGCTGATCTGCGGCGTTGGCGCCGTGACCCTGGCGCTGGTGTTCGGCGGTCTGGGGCGGATGCAGCCGGACGCCGACGGCCTGTCGGACTTCACCCGACGCGGCATGGGCCGCTTCATCGGCTATCAGACGGGGCTGGCCTATTGGGCCGCCTGCCTGGCCGGGAACGTGGCGCTGGCGGTGGCCGGCACCGGCTATCTGGCCTTCTTTATTCCCGCGCTGAAGGAGCCGCTGTGGGCGGCGGTCAGCAATCTGGCCCTGATCTGGCTGACCTCGGCCGCCTATGCCTCAGGCGCCCGGACGGCTGCGCGGTTCGGCGCCATCACCCTGGGCCTCGGCCTGATCCCTATTGTTCTGGCCATCATAGCCGGGGTCATGGCCTTCAACAGCGACACCTTCGCCGCCTCGTGGAGCCCCGGCGATCAGCCCCTGCTGAAGACCGTGCCGGCCTCGCTGGCCATCATCTTCTGGGCTTTCCTGGGCGTCGAGAGCGCCGCGGCCCTGTCCAGTCTGGTCAAGAACCCCGCCGTCGATGTGGGGCGCGCCTCGCTGGGCGGCGTCGCCCTGGCCTTCATTGTCTATGTGGCCGCCAGCATCGCCGTCTTCGGCGTCATTCCGGCGGATGTGCTGGTGCATTCGACCAGCCCTTACGCCGATCTGGTGGCGCGGGTCATGGGCTCGTCCGTGGCCGGCCTGGTCGCCGCATGCGCCGTCATCAAGGTGCTGGGCACCATCGCCGGCTGGACCATGCTGGCGGGCGAGACCTCGCGCGGCGCCGCCGAGGCGGGTTGGATGCCGCGCTGGTTCGGCGGGGCTCAGAAGGGCAAGACCCCGTTGAGCAATCCCATCCTGAACTGCGTCGTCATGAGCGCCATGGTCGTCGCTAGCGCACAGCCGACCCTGGGCCAGCAGTTCGGCGTCCTGATCGGCGTCACCTCAGTGTTGACCCTCTGTCTTTACGCGCTGTGTTCGATGACGCTTTGGAAACTGACCCGGAAGGCGGGCTGGCGGACCCTGGCCGTGGCGGGCCTGGTCTTCTCGACCTTTGCGGTGGCGGCGGCGGCGGGGGGCTATATCCTGCCCAGCGTCGGATTCTTCGCCCTGACCAGCCTGGCCTGGATCTGGGTGCGGAAAACCCAGAAGGTCTGAAGAGCCCAAAAGATCTAAAGGGCCAAGGGCGGTTGACCCCGCCCCGGCATCTCTTTAGTGACGCCGCCGTTTGTCTGCCCGTATTCATTGTTAGGAGCCTGCGCCATGACGACCCAGATTCTGTCCGGCGCCACTGGCGTCCTCGCGCTCGCTGACGGCACCATCCTGCAAGGCATTGGCGTCGGCGCCGTCGGTTCGGTCCTCGGCGAGGTGGTCTTCAACACCTCGATGACGGGCTATCAGGAAATCCTGACCGATCCCTCCTACATGAGCCAGATCCTGGCCTTCACCTTCCCCCATGTCGGCAATGTCGGCGTGAACCACGAAGACGTGGAGCAGATCGGCGCCTCGCCCGAGCGCGCGGCTCGCGGCGCCATCTTCCGCGACGTCCCGACCGAGCCCGCCAACTGGCGCGCCACCGGCAGCCTGGACAGCTGGATGAAGTCGCGCGGCGTGGTCGGCCTGGCCGGGGTGGACACCCGCGCCCTGACCAAGATCATCCGCGACAAGGGCGCCCCGCACGCCGTCATCGCCCACGACCCCGAGGGCCGGTTCGACCTCGACGCCCTGGTGGGTCAGGCCAAGGCCTGGAGCGGTCTGGTCGGTCTGGACCTGGCCAAGGAAGCCTCGACCACCCAGACCTTTGAATGGACCGAGGGCGTATGGGGCTGGCCGGCCGGCTACGCCAAGCCTGAAGCCGGCGCCAAGTCGGTGGTGGTCATCGACTACGGCGTGAAGCGCAATATCCTGCGCGCCCTGGCCTCGACCGGCGTGAAGATCACCGTGGTGCCGGCGACGACCTCGGCCGAGGACATCCTGGCCCGCAATCCCGACGGCGTGGTCCTGTCCAACGGTCCCGGCGATCCGGCCGCAACCGGTGCCTACGCCGTGCCGGAAATCCAGAAGCTGGTCGCCAGCGGCAAGCCGATCCTGGGCATCTGCCTGGGTCACCAGATGCTGGCCATCGCCCTCGGCGCCAAGACCATCAAGATGGATCAGGGCCACCACGGCGCCAACCACCCGGTCAAGGATCTGACCACGGGCAAGGTCGAGATCGTGTCGATGAACCACGAGTTCTCGGTCGACCGCGACAGCCTGCCGGACGCCGTGGAGGAAACCCACGTCAGCCTGTTCGACGGCACCAACTGCGGCATCGCCCTGAAGGGCCATCCGGTGTTCAGCGTCCAGCATCACCCGGAAGCCTCGTCCGGTCCGATCGACAGCCTCTATCTGTTCGACCGCTTCACCGCCTCGATGACGGCTTAAAATGACGGCGCCAGCGGCGAAGTCAGCCTATCTGGACTGGCTCGCCGGGGCGATGCTGGGCAGGCGCGAGGCTACGGCCTCCGACGCGGCGGACGATCTGATCCTGGGCTACGCCACGGGCTATGACGCCGCCGACGTGGCCCCGTTCGTGCGGTCGCTCCGGGCGGTGTTCGACGGGCCTGTGGCGCTGGTCGTGGATCAGGACCCGGCCTTGCTGGCCTTCCTGGCCGAGCACCGGATCGAGGCCGTGGCCCCGGCGACGGTCGAGGGCTGGGCGCCGCATCCGGTCGTGGCGCGCTTCGCCGCCTTTGACCGGCTGATGAGCGAACGGCCCCATGCGCGCAATGTCCTGCTGACCGATGTGCGCGACGTGGTCTTTCAGGCCGCGCCGTTTGAGCCCCAGCCGCAAGGTCTGGAGTTCTTCAATGAGTACGCCGACGGGGTTCTGGCCGACCACGCCTTCAACATGAAGTATCTGCGCGGTGTCGGCGGCGAGGCGGTGGCCAGCGCCCTGGCCGACAAGCCCTGCCTGTGCGTCGGCACCGTGATGGGGCCGCGCGAGGCCATGATGCGCTTCTGCCGGACCCTGCTGATGCTGGCCGCCGTGCCGCGTTCGGAGATCGGCGGGGCGTTCGGCGCTGATCAGGCGGCCTGCAACATCGCCGTCCACCTGGGTCTGATCGAGGGCGAGATCGGCCCCAACTACGGCCGCGTGGCGACCCTGGGCCTGACGCCCACCGCCGACCTGCGCCTCGTGGATGGCCGCATCGTCAACCCGGGCGGCGGCGTCAGTCCCATCGTCCACCAGCACGACCGCCATCCGGCGCTGGCCGCCGCCATGCACGAGCGCTGGGGCGGCGGGATGGAGCACCGCGAGCGGGTTCGTCCCAAGTCCTCGGCCGAGCGTCGGCGCAAGCTGCGCGACTCCTTCATGCGGCGTCTGCCGGAACTGCGCTGAAGCTCAGTCTCTGACCGACCGATCGCGCAGCGAGATCGACTGCTTCAGCCGTTCTGCGCGCGTGGCCCATCGCCTGGGATCGGTGCTGGTGGCGATCACGCCGATGACGGCGCCGCTGTCGTCCTTCAGCGGATAGGAATCGACGAAGACCGGCACAGGGGCCGCGCCCCCGCCCGCGCCCAACAGCCATACTTCGTCCACGACGGGTTCGCCTGTGGTCATGGCGCGCACCACGGGCAGGGCCTCCATCTTCGCGACGGACCCGTCCTGGGCGTAGACTTCAAACCGTCCGACATAGTCTTCGGTCGTAGCGCCGACGGCGTTGTTGAAGGCCAGGCCCGGCACGCCGCCGGCCGCCATCAGGATCTCTCCCGTCGGGGCGGCGTGCAGGATGACGGCGCCGCCCAGATGCTCGGCCATGAGTTCCAGCATGGGGCGAAGAAAGGCGGAATGCGGAGCGGCGGCGTCAGGCATGGGGAACTCGAGAAGGGGAGGCCCTGAACATAGTCGGCACGCCTGAATATTTCTGTAATTCCCGGGGTTGCGAAACGCTCGGGACGTTCGAGCAGATTCGAATGCGAGGTCTTTCACGCATTCCCGCCGTCTCCGGGCTTTACGGCAGGGTCGCGAAATCCGCCTGGCGCAAGGCGCAGGCCTTGCGGATCGCCATGGGGGCGGCGGAAATCCAGTAGGCGGCGTCGTCGTTGCGCCCGGCCTGTTTGCGCTCGAGTCCTCGGCGGCGACGCGCGGCGGTGTCCAGCAGACGCGCGTGCAGGGCGCGGGGCGAAAGGGTCGGAACAGCGGGGGAGCCGGGGACGGCGACGGCGTCGGGGCCTTGGGGCTCCACCGCCGGGCGGGCGATGGCGATGAACATGAGGAGCTTCCGTAAAGCGAATCAGTCCACAGGCTGTGGATAGTTCTGTTGTCGCGCCGGATTGGGTCCGCATTCGGACGATGGCGCGTCCGAAGCGGCCTTCTTGGTTAATCAAAACCTAACGCAGCTTTTTCGGGCGATGGGCTTTTCCTCCTGTCATGGAAAGCGCCTAGGGTGCGAGCCTTGGAGGTTCCATATGGGTTTCAGCCTGATGCGTACGGTCGCGGCCGTTCTGAGCGCCGGTCTGCTGGTGTCGGCCTGCGCCAGCGGGGCGCGCAGCGACTTCGGCCTGACCGAGCGCGAGGCCGCCTCGCCCGTGGGCTTTCCCAATGTCCGCTTTTCGATTGAGGACGAGGCGGCGGCGCAGAAGATCGAGCAGCAGCTGGGCGAGGGCGTGCCGAAAGGGCCGGACGGTCATTTCGACCTGATCGCCCTATCCGGCGGCGGGGCCAACGGCGCTTTCACGGCGGGTCTGATCAACGGCTGGACCGCCAGCGGCAAACGGCCGGATTTTGAAGTCGTGACCGGGGTGTCGACCGGCGCGCTGGCCGCGCCCTTCGTCTTCCTCGGCCCGCGCTGGGATGGGCGGTTGAAGGAGGCCTATACCGGCGGGCAGGCGACAGGGTTGCTGAAAAGCCGGGGCGTGCGCGCCCTGATCGGATCGGGCGTGTTCAGCGGCGAACCCCTGCGTGAACTGGTCGAGAGCAATGTGGACCAGGCGATGCTGACCGAGGTCGCCGCCGAGCACGCCAAGGGGCGGCTGCTGCTGGTCGCCACTACCGATCTGGACGCCCAGCGCGGCGTCATCTGGAACATGGGCGCCATAGCCGAGCGCGGCGGGCCGGAGGCTCTGGCCCTGTTTCGCGACGTGCTGATCGCCTCGGCCAGCATTCCCGGCGCCTTTCCTCCCGTCATGATCCGCTCGCAGGGGCGCGGCGCGGTGTTCGAGGAAATGCACGTCGACGGCGGGGTGATGAACCCCTTCGTGGCCCTGCCGCAGATCATGTGGAACTGGGACGACGTGGCCGGGGTGTTCCAGGGCGCGCGTCTGCACGTCGTGGTCAACGGCAAGGACGCGCCGCGCTTCGCCGTCACCCGCGACGCCGCCATTCCCGTCCTGACCCGCAGTCTGGACGCGGTGCTGGGCGGCCAGCTGCGCGCCACCATCGCCGCCAATCGGGCCTTTGCCAGCCGCAACGGACTGGAGTTCCAGGTCGCCGCCATCCCCGAGGATTTCGACGGCGCCGACAGCCTCGATTTCAGCCAGGCCTCGATGCAGGCCGTCTATGACCTGGGCGAGGCCCTGGGCCGGACGGGCGAGGCGTGGAAGTAGGCGACCTCTGAAAGCGACGGACTTCTCCTCGATCTTCACAGGCTGTGGAAAACAGAACCGGGGATGCCCATGTCTGAGGGTGCGGAGGCCCTTCCCCTGGTCATCGCGCCGGAGTGTCTGGGATCGTGCGTTTCGACGATCGTTTCCTTGAAGAACTGAAGGCCCGCCTTCGCCCGTCCGACGTGATCGGACGGACGGTGAAGCTCAAGCGTCAGGGACGCGAGTATGTGGGCCTCAGCCCCTTCTCCAAGGAGCGGTCGCCGTCCTTCTTCGTCAATGACGACAAGGGCTTCTTCCACGACTTCAGTTCCGGCAAGCACGGCGACATCATCAGCTTCTTGCAGGAGACGGAGCGTCTCAGCTTCGTCGAGGCAGTGCAGCGGCTGGCGGGCGAGGCGGGGATGCAGCTGCCCGCCGAGGACCCGCAATCCGCCGAGCGCGAGGCCAAGAAGCAGGGCCTGACCGACTGGATGGACCTGGCCCAGAAGTGGTTCGCGGCCAATCTGCGCCGGTCGGTCGGCAAGGCGGCGCGTGAATATCTGGAAAAGCGCGGCCTGCCCGAGGACCAGTGGGAGCGCTTCGGTCTGGGCTACGCCCCCAACGACCGCGAGGGGCTGAAGAACGCCCTGATCCAGCGCGGGGCCAAGCCGGGCGATCTGGTCGAGGCCGGGATGCTGATCTCGCCGGAGAGCGGCGGCGCCCCCTATGACCGATTCCGCGACCGGCTGATGTTCCCCATTCTGGATGCGCGCGGGCGGATCGTCAGCTTCGGCGGGCGGGCCATGAACCCCGACGACCGGGCCAAGTATCTGAACGGGCCGGAAAGCCCGCTGTTTCACAAGGGAGCCACCCTCTACGGCCTGCCCGAGGCGCGCCGCATCCTGGGGGCCGAGAGCAAGGGCGAGCAGGGGATCATCGTCGTCGAAGGCTATATGGACGTCATCGCCTGCCAGCGCGCGGGCCTGCCGGCCGTGGCGCCCATGGGCACGGCCCTGACCGAAGAACAGATGGAGCGGCTGTGGCGCGTCTCGGCCGAGCCGGTGCTGTGCTTCGACGGGGATGCGGCGGGGCTGCGGGCCGCCTATCGCTCGATCGAGCGGTCGTTGCCCCTGCTGAAGTCGGGGCGGTCGTTCCGCTTCGCCCTGCTGGAGGCCGGTCAGGACCCGGACGACATCCTGCGCGACAAGGGGGCGCCGGCCCTGCGCCACGCGATCAGCGAGACCCGGCCTTTCGTCGAGGTCCTGTTCCGCCGCGAGGCCGAGGCCGAGCCTCTGGACACGCCCGAGCGCAAGGCGGGGCTGAAGGGGCGGCTGCGTCAGGCGGCCTCGGCCATTCAGGACAAGGATCTGGCCGAGCAATACCGCCGCGACCTGTTCGAGCGGTTCGACGCCCTGTTCCCTCGTCAGCAACAACAGCAGGGCCAACCCTATCAGCAGGGCGGGGGCCGACCGGGCCCAGGTGGCGGGATGGGCGGACGCTGGCGCGGCCCGCCGCCCAAGCTGGGCCAGACGGCCGAGGGCGCCCAGGCCATGCACGCCCTGTCGCGCTCCATCGAGCCGGTGGCGGCGGCCCTGGCCCACGGCGCGGTCGATGATCCCGAGCGGATGGACGACCATCTGGAGGCCATCGCCCGGCATGGGTTCGGCGATCCGGCGCTGGATGGGCTGGCGCAGGAACTGGTTCGGTTGCGGTTTGGCGGTCAGAGCCTTGACTCTGCCGCGATCCGACGCCATCTGGCCCACTCGGGTCATGATGCCTTGATGCACGAGGTCGAGAAGGCGGCGGCAAAGTCCGGCGCGCCCTTCCTGGCTGCAGACAAGCCCCTCGGCGAGGCGAGGATCCGGTGGTCGCAAGCGTTCGACGCTCTGACCCGCGTAGCGGCGTTGGAGCAGGCGCTGGCGTCAGCAAAGTCGGGCGCCCATCAGGCGTTCGATAACTCGGCCTTCACCCTGGTGAAAGCCGAGCGCGATGCTTTGCGACGGGCCATCAAGACCGGAACGATTTGGGAAGACGCGGCTTCTTCGTAACTAACGAAGTTGCCGGGCGTTGTATTTTCGCCGCAGGGGACTGATCACCCCCGAGCGGTCGTGGAGACTGACTGAATGAGCGCGCAGACCGAGACGCAGGACACTGAAGCCAATACCGACGGGCCCCTGCTCGATCTGACGGACGCCGGCGTCAAGAAGTTCATCAAGCAGGCCAAGGCGCGCGGCTATGTCACGATGGAGGAGCTGAACAAGGTCCTCCCCAGCGAAGAAGTGACCCCCGACGCCATAGAAGACACGCTGGCCATGCTGTCGGAGATGGGCGTCAACGTCGTCGAGGCCGAGGAAGACGCCGCGGAATCGACCGGCACCGACGTGGCCGCCGCCGCCGAGACCTCGGTGGCCGAGGCCCCGGCCAAGGCCGCCTACGACCGCACCGACGACCCCGTGCGCATGTATTTGCGCGAAATGGGCTCGGTCGAACTGCTGAGCCGCGAGGGCGAAATCGCCATCGCCAAGCGGATCGAAGCCGGCCGCGACGCCATGATCTCGGGTCTGTGCGAAAGCGCCCTGACCTTCGAGGCCATCATGGTCTGGCGCGAGGAACTGGCCAACAACCGCATCCTGCTGCGCGAAGTGATCGACCTGGACGCCACCTACGGCATCCTCAACCCGTCGTCGCTGCCGCACAACCAGCCGCCGGCCGCCCTGCCGGGCGCCGCCCCCGCCGCCGGCGAGGCTGAAAAGCCTGAGAGCGACGACGACGACGAAGACGACTTCGACGACGGCGGCGGCATGTCGATCTCGGCCCTGGAAGCCGAGCTGCGCGACGGCGTCATGGAGGTGCTGGACGCGATCGCCGCCGACTTCGGCGCCTTCCGCAAGCTGCAGGACAAGCTGGTCGAGGCCCGCCTGAAGGGCGAGGTGCTCAGCGCCAAGGACCACAAGGCTTACGAGACGCTGACCAAGACGATCTCGGATCGTCTGAAGACGATGAAGCTGAACAACAACCGCATCGAGGCCTTGGTTGAGCAGCTTTACGCCATCAATAAGCGCCTGATCGGTCTGGAAGGGCGTCTGCTGCGTCTGGCCGACAGCTACGGCATCTCGCGGCCGGAGTTCCTGAAAGCCTACTTCGGCTCGGAGCTGGACCCGAACTGGGCCGAGCGCGTCAAGGAAATGGGCGTGCGCTGGACCAAGTTCAGCGACAACGAAGCCGCCCAGATCGCCAAGATCCGCGCCGACATCGCCGCCGTGGCGACCGAGGCCGGCCTGCCGATCGACGACTATCGCCGCATCGTCCAGACGGTCCAGAAGGGCGAACGTGAAGCCCGTCAGGCCAAGAAGGAAATGGTCGAGGCCAACCTGCGCCTCGTCATCTCCATCGCCAAGAAATACACCAACCGCGGTCTGCAGTTCCTGGACCTGATTCAGGAAGGCAACATCGGTCTGATGAAGGCGGTCGACAAGTTCGAGTACCGCCGCGGCTACAAGTTCTCGACCTACGCGACCTGGTGGATCCGTCAGGCGATCACCCGCTCGATCGCCGACCAGGCGCGGACCATCCGCATCCCGGTGCACATGATCGAGACGATCAACAAGATCGTCCGCACCAGCCGCCAGATGCTGCACGAGATCGGCCGCGAGCCGACCCCGGAAGAACTGGCCGAAAAGCTGGCCATGCCGCTGGAGAAGGTCCGCAAGGTCCTGAAGATCGCCAAGGAGCCGATCTCGCTGGAAACCCCCATCGGCGACGAGGAAGACTCGCACCTGGGCGACTTCATCGAGGACAAGAACGCGATCCTGCCGATCGACGCCGCGATTCAGTCGAACCTGCGCGAAACCACGACCCGCGTGCTCGCCTCGTTGACCCCGCGCGAGGAACGCGTTCTGCGGATGCGCTTCGGCATCGGCATGAACACCGACCACACCCTGGAAGAAGTCGGCCAGCAGTTCAGCGTGACCCGCGAACGCATCCGTCAGATCGAGGCCAAGGCCCTGCGCAAGCTGAAGCACCCGAGCCGGTCGCGGAAGCTGCGGAGCTTCCTGGACTCCTAAGCGATCCGACAAAGATCAAAGGGCGGCTCCGATGGAGCCGCCCTTTTTGTTTCCGATGCCTGTGGAGATGGTGGCTCCAAAATCCTCCCCCGTTTGCAGGGGAGGACTGAGCCGGCCTCAGTTCTGGAACACCGTCTCGAAGCCGCCCCACATCATCCGCTTGCCGTCGAATGGCATGTCCATGTCGGCCATGGCGGGGTCTTCCTGCATCTTGGCCCAGGCGTCGTCGGCGGTTTTCTTGTCCGGCCAGACCAGCCAGGAGAAGACCACCACCTCGCCGTCCTCCAGCTTCACCGCCATGGGGAAGCTGGTGACCTTGCCGTCCGGCACGTCGACGCCCCAGTTCTCGACCTGAGCCAGGGCACCATAGCCCTTGAATAGGGGCCAGGCGACGCGGGCGGACTCGATATAGCGGTCCTTGTTCTCGGCCTTCACCGGGGTCAGAAATCCTGTGACATAGCTCATCTTGGTGTCTCCTCTTTGTTGTTGGCCCCTATGGCTCGTCGCGCGGCGGTTTGCTGGGGCAGGGGCGGATAGTCAGGGGCGGGCGGTGGTCGTGTCTTGGTCGAAAGCGACAGGGCAGGCGGAAAGCTTAGCTTGAGCGACTACCCAACCTTGTCAGCAGCGGCCTCGATGGCGGCGATGTCGATCTTCTGCATGGTCATCATGGCCTCGAAGGCGGCCTTGGCGCGGGCGGGATCAGGGTCGCTGAAGTAGGCCATCAGGCGGCGCGGGGTGATCTGCCAGTTCACGCCCCAGCGATCCTTGCACCAGCCGCAGTCGCTGGCGCGTCCGCCGTTACCGACGATGGCGTTCCACAGGCGGTCGGTCTCGGCCTGATCATCGGTCATGATCATGAAAGAGACGGCCTCGGTCTGGGGGAACATCGGCCCGCCGTTCAGGCCCATGTAGGGCCGCCCGGCCAGGGTGAACTCGACCACCAATTCGGCCCCCTCGGGGTTGGACGGATTGTCGGCGGGGCTGGTCGCGACGCGGTCGATGCGGCTGTCGGGCAGACCCAGCGAGACATAGAATTCCGCCGCCTTCTTCGCCTGGCCCAAGTCGTACCAGATGCAGGGAACGATCTTGTCGGTCATGGCTCAGCCTCCGCCCATCTGGGCGGCGAAGGCCTCGGGACCCTGGGCGGCGGCTTCCGCGTCCATCCACATGACCTCCCAGATGTGGCCGTCCGGGTCGGCGTAGCTGCGACCGTACATGAAGCCATAGTCCTGGGTGGCGTTGGGGTCGGCCTGACCACCGGCGTTGGCGGCGCGGTCGATCACGGCGTCGACGGCGTCGCGGCTGTCCTCGGACACGCAGATCAGCACCTGGGCCGTCTGGTGCGCATCAGGAATGGCGCGGTCGGTGAAGCTGGAGAACTTTTCGTGCGTCAGCAGCATGGCGTGGATGGTGTCCGAAAACACCAGGCAGGCGGCGGTGTCGTCCGAGAATATCGGGTTCTTGGTCGCGCCCACTGCCTCGTAGAAGGCGACCGAGCGGGGCAGGTCCGTGACCGGCAGGTTGACGAAAATCATCTTTGACATGGCGTTCTCCCTCTCTCTGATGATGCAAGTCTTGCGTCTCGATGTTATGTTAGTCAACCATGAAGTTAGAAAAAGTAACTAAAGAGCCTGTCGGTCGGTCGCGCCGCTATCACGACGCCTGCGGCGCGGCGCACGGGCTCGACCTGATCGGCGAGCGCTGGGCGCTGCTGGTGATACGAGAACTCATGATGGGGCCGCGCCGTTTCAGCGATCTGCGCAAAGACCTGTGCGGGCTGTCGGCCAACGTCCTGACCCAGCGGCTGGAGGGGCTGGAGGCCTCGGGCATCGTCCAGCGCCGCAAACTGCCGCCGCCCGCCTCGGTTCAGGTCTATGAGCTGACCGACTGGGGCTATGAGATCAAGCCGGTCTTCATGGTGCTGGGCCGCTGGGCCGCGCGCTCGCCGCAGCACGATCCGACCCTGCCGATCAGCGCGGTTTCGGTCATGCAGTCGTTCGAGACCATGTTCGACGCCGGGCGCGCGGGCGATGCGGCCATGCGCCTGGGCTTTGCGATGGACGAGGATCGGATGGTCGTGACGGTGGCGGACGGCGTCATCACAACGCGGCGCGGCGCGGTCGAGGATGGCGACGTGGTGGTGCGCGCCGCCCCGCCGGTCGTGGCCGCCGCCGTCTACGGCAAGGTTCCGTTGGCGGCGCTGGAAGGCCAGGGGGCGATGACCATCGAGGGCGACCGCGAGGTCTTCGCCCGCTTCATCGACTTCTTCCATCTGCCGGAAAAGGCGGGTTGAGCCGCAACCGCCCGCTCATCCCCGCGGAGGCGGGGACCCAGTGAGAGCCACGCGCGCCACGCTCAAATGTTTAACCCCGCGCTCGAAGCCAAAGCCTGGGGCCCCGCCTCCGCGCGGATGAGCGGAATAGGTTTAGGCCAGCACGTCCAACAGGGTTCCGACCATCTCGTCGGCGGTGCGAACGACAGCAGCATTGGCCGCGAAGTCTGTCTTGGCGCGGATCTGCTCGACCGCCTCGACCGCCAGATCATCCAGCGAGCCCGAGGCCGTGCGACGCGCGCTGGCCTCGAAGCGGTTGGCGGCGTTCTGCATCCCGGCGGCGGCGATGCTCAGGGGCGGGATCGTCATGGCGGTCTCCGGGCGACGGGAAGGTGTGCGAGCGGTCAGGATCGTGGCTTTGCGATCAATGTCGCCTGAACAAGCGTGGTGAACGGCGGTCTTTTTCCGGAAACACGCCGCATCGGGGCCAATATTGGTGTATAGAGGCGGTCTTCTCCTCGCCCGGCCGGCTGTTTGCCTTGGCCGGGCGCGGTCGTTTCGGCGGCCGCATTGCTCTTTTTCAGGTCGTATATGCCCTTTCCCGCGATCCACCCCGCGCTAGACCGCGCTCTCGTCAACAAAGGCTATGCTGAGCCCACGCCCGTCCAGGCGGCGGTTCTGGATGGCCACGGCGAGGCCGACATGCTGGTCTCGGCCCAGACCGGATCGGGCAAGACGGTGGCCTTCGGTCTGGCGGCGGCTTCGACCCTGCTGGGCGACAACGAAAGCTTCGGGCCTGCCGACGCGCCGCTGATGCTGGCGATCGCGCCGACGCGCGAACTGGCGCTGCAGGTCTCGGCCGAGCTGGAATGGCTGTACGGCCAGTCGGGCGCCAAGATCACCACCTGCGTCGGCGGCATGGACGCCCGCAAGGAAGCCCGCGCGCTGAACTTCGGCATCCACATCGTGGTCGGCACCCCCGGCCGCCTGAAGGACCACATCGACCGCGGCAACCTCGACCTGTCGGCGCTGAGAGTGCTGGTGCTCGACGAGGCCGACGAGATGCTCGACATGGGCTTCCGCGAGGACCTTGAATACATCCTCGAGCAGTCGCCGCCCGAGCGCCGCACCCTGCTGTTCTCGGCCACCATCGCCCGCGACATCGCCTTGCTGGCCAAGCGCTATCAGCGCGACGCCGTGCGCATCGACACCGTCGACCGCAGCGCCCCGCACAGCGACATCGAATACCGCGCCCTGCGCATCGCCCCGAACGAGATCGAGCACGCTGTCGTCAACGTGCTGCGCTTCTATGAAGCGCCGGGCGCCCTGGTCTTCTGCTCGACCCGCGACAGCGTGCGTCACCTGCAGTCGTCGCTGCTGGAGCGCGGCTTCTCGACCGTCTCCCTGTCCGGCGAAATGGGCCAGCGCGAGCGCACCGACGCCCTGCAAGCCCTGCGCGACGGCCGCGCCCGCGTCTGCGTCGCCACCGACGTGGCCGCGCGCGGTCTGGACCTGCCTGACCTGGGCCTGGTGATCCACGCCGAACTGCCGATCAACAAGGCGACCATGCTGCACCGTTCGGGCCGTACCGGCCGCGCGGGCAAGAAGGGCGTCTCGATCCTGCTGGTGCCGCACACGCGCCGCCGCAAGGCCGAGATGCTGCTGAACTCGGCTGGCGTCGACGCCACCTGGGCCGGCGCCCCCACGGCTGAAGAAATCCTGGCCAAGGACGAAACCCGCCTGCTGGGCGGCGACATCTTCGAACAGGCCGTGACCGAAGAGGACATGGTGCTGGCGCGTCGCCTGATGAGCGAGCGCACCGCCGACGAAATCGCCGCCGCCCTGATCCGCGTGATCAAGAAGGACCTGCCAGCGCCGGAAGACCTGCTCGATCCGGGCGCAATCCATCAGCCGCGCGGACGCGACCGCAGCGCCGCCGGCGGCGGTGAGGACTTCTCGCCGACCCCGTGGCCGGGCGACCGCCTGCAGGCCGACGAAGTCGTCTGGTTCCGCATGGATGTGGGCCGCAACAAGAACGCCGACCCGAAATGGCTGATCCCGCTGATCTGCCGCGTCGGTCACATCACCAAGAAGGAAATCGGCGCGATCCGCACCTTCCCGGATGAGACCCGCTTCGAGATCGCCAAGACCCACGAAGGCCTGTTCCGCGACGCCCTGAAGAACAGCCCGCGCGACGACGTCACCATCACCCCGTCGGAAGCTCCGACGCCGGGCGGCGGCGGCTTCAAGAAGCCGTTCAAGAAGCGCGACGACGACCGTGGCGGCGACCGTCCGGCCTTCGCCAAGAAGCCGTTCAACCGCGACGAGCGCACCGGCGACGGCCCGCGCCCGGACTTCAAGAAGAAGCCCTACGCCCCGCGCACCGACGCTGAGCGCGGCCCGCGCACGGACGGCGACAAGCCTTACGCCAAGAAGCCCTTCGGCGCGAAGCCGGGCGGCTTCAAGCCGGGCGGCAAACCGGCCGGCGCCAAGCCGTTCAACAAGGCCGGCAAGCCCGGCAAGCGCTTCGACTGATCCATGATCGCTGACTTGCCCCCGGTTCGATCCGGGGGCAGGCTGCGGCCATGACCGCAGGCGATCCGCAGACTGGCCGCGACCCTGGAGAGCGATACGCCTCCTTTGCGGCTTTCTATCCCTATTACATCCACGAACATTCCAACCGGACCTGCCGCCGCATCCATGTGGTCGGGACGGGGCTGGTGATCGCCGCCTTCCTGGCCTTTGCCTGGAGTGGAAACCCCTGGTGGCTGCTGGCCATGCCGCTGGTCGGCTACGGCTTTGCCTGGGTCGGGCATTTCTTCTTCGAGAAGAACCGGCCGGCGACCTTCCAATATCCGCTGTGGAGCCTGATGGGCGACTTCCGGCTGTTCTTCGAGACGGTCAGCGGGAAAAGACGGTTCTAGTCCGCATCCGTCATCCCGGCCGCAGCCGAAGGCGTAGAGCGGGGGGCGCTCAGGACGCCGAGTTTGCTGCGATCCCGGATAGCCCTGCGGACTTCCGGGATGACGAGCAGCCGAACAGCAAAAAGGCGACCGGATCGCTCCGGTCGCCTTTTTGTCTGCGGGATAGGTCGCTCTTAGTTCGAAGCCGTCTGCCAGGCGGGCGGGCAGCCGTCGAAATCGCCGGCGTCAGCGATGGTCAGGGTCTTCATGTTCAGGCTGCGGGCCTGCTGCATCGAGCCGCGACCGTGGCCGGTATAGAGGTCGATCTTGGCGCCCTTGATCGCGCCGCCGGTGTCCGAGGCGTACCAGTAGCCGTCGTGAACCTCGCCGTTGGCTAGGCGCATGCCGACCGTTTCGCGGATGAACAACTTGGTGCGACGCGGGATAACGCGGGGGTCGACGGCGACCGTGCGCATGGCGATCGGACGGCAGCCGAGCGAGTCGTTGCCCGTCGCGCCGCCGCCGCCGGCGTGATAGAGGCGGGCCGAGGCGCGCCAGTCGGGATCGCCCGCCATCAGCTCGGCCTGTTCGGCGGAGAGGGCGGAGGCATCGATGGAACTTTCATCCGCTACGGCGGTTTCCACTGCAGCCGTATCGATAGCGACAACGGCTTCATAGGGCTGAGGCTCTCCGGAACCGGAGAAGGCCATCGCCCAGAACATGGCAAGCGCAGCGGCTGTGTTCAGCATCGAACAAACTCAGGAAGCACCGGTCCCGACACGATCCGGCAACGGGTTTCTGATCTCCAATTGTGGCAAAAACGCGGCGAATGAGATCAGGTGCGGCCCTGCGTCACGATCATTGTTCGATTAGTCCACAGGCCCATGAGCATATCGTCTAAATGTCACAGCATATGTGGCAGCAACGAATTCAGTATTCGTGAGGCTTGGCTTCTATACTGATGGGATCAGCTATCCGGTTAACACCTAAGTCTGCTCGTGTAACACTTTATTGCGAAGAAAGTCTGTGTTTCGGTTTAAGATAACGTCGGCGTGATCGTGCGGCCACGTCGTGGACCGTATGGGTGGAGGCGGGGCCGGGAATGGGATAAGCGGTCGTTTCCCTTCGAAATTTTCCGCCGGTGTCCTCCGATGAAGCGTCAAGTCAAACGCCTGATGATCTCCGCCGCCGCCCTGATGCTGGTCGCGGCTCCCGCCGTTCAGGTCGACGCCTGGGGCAATACCGGCCACCGTCTGATCGGCGTCGCGGCCATGCGGGCTTTGAGCGACGACCTGCCGGCCTTCCTGCGGACCCCGGCCTCGATCGCCGACGTCGGCGAACTGGCGCGCGAGCCCGACCGTTGGAAGGGGGGCGGCCAGCCGCATGACCGCGAGCGCGACACGGCCCACTTCATCGACTTCGACGACAACGGCTTCGCCATGAACGAGAAGGGGCCCTCCATCGACGCCCTGCCGCGTCTCAAGTCGGACTTCGACACGGCCCTGGTCCAGGCGGGGCTCAAGATCGATGAGGTCGGCTACCTGCCCTACGCCATGATGGACGCCTATCAGAACCTGGGCCGCGACTTCGCCTACTGGCGCGTGCTGACCGCCGCCGAGGGCCGCGAGATGGATCCCGGCAAGAAGGCCTGGTACCGCGCCGACCGCGAGCGCCGCGAGGCCCTGATCCTGCGCGACATCGGCGTCCTGGCCCACTATGTCGGCGACGGCTCGCAGCCGCACCACCTGTCGATCCACTTCAACGGATGGGGCGACTATCCCAATCCGGAGGGCTTCACCAACTCGCGCCGCACCCACGGCGTGTTCGAGGGCGAGTTCGCCTCGCGCGTCGCTCGTCTGGACACGGTCGAGGCGGCGATGAGCCAGCCTCAGGTCTCGGGCCTGGACCTGCGCGCCCGCACCGCCGGCTATCTGAAGACCACCCTGGGCACAGTCATTCCCTTCTACCATCTGGAGAAGGCGGGCGGCTTCAAGGACGCCGACCCGCGCGGCGCGGCCTTCGTCAACGAGCGTCTGGCGGCTGGCGCCTCGGAACTGCGCGACCTGATCATCCTCAGCTGGCGCGAGAGCGGCACGGCCTCCATCGGCTGGCCCGCCGTCAAGGTGGCCGAGGTCGAAGCCGGCGCGGTCGACCCCTGGACCTCGATGATCGGCGAGGACTGATCCCGCTTCCTTCTTCCCTTGAGGGAGAAGGTGGCAGGCGAAGCCTGACGGATGAGGGGTGCGAGGAAGCTGGGCTGAGGGCTTCCTGTCCAACGTCGCGCCGACACCCCTCATCCGACCCTACGGGCCACCTTCTCCCTCAAGGGGAGAAGGGCTAAAGACCGCCCCATGACTGAACTCACGCCCCCCGTCGTCATCCTCGACAAGTCCCAGATGGCCGAGAACATTGGCGCGGTCGCTCGCGTCATGGCGAACTTCGGCCTGTCGGAACTGCGCCTGGTCACGCCGCGCGACGGCTGGCCCCAGGAGCGCGCCTGGGCCACCGCCTCCGGCGCGGACTGGGTGCTGGAGGGCGTGCGCGTCTTCGACAGCGTGGCCGAGGCCGTTCATGACCTGAACACCGTCTTCGCCACCACCGCCCGCCCGCGTGAGACGCGCCAGCCGGTGCGCACCCCGCGCGAGAGCGCCCGCATCCTCTATGACGACACGGCGTCGGGCCTGAAGACCGGCCTGCTGTTCGGCGGTGAGCGGGCGGGGCTGGAGACCACCGACATCGCCCTGTGCGCCGGGATCACCACCATCCCGATCGACCCCAAGCACCATTCGCTGAACCTGGCCCAGGCCGTGGCCATCAACGCCTATGAGTGGCGCACCCTGATCCTTGACGCCCCCCCGCCGCGCTTCCGGGAGGGCGATCCGCCCGCCTCGAACGAACTGCTGGTAGGCATGTACGAACACTTCGAAGCGGAGCTGGACGCCGGCGGCTTCTTCCATCCTCCCGAGAAGAAGCCGTCGATGAGCCAGAACCTGCGCGTCATGCTGGGCCGCGCGGCCTTCACCGAACAGGAGGTCGCCACCATGCGCGGCGCCATCCACGCCCTCGCCAAGGGCCGCGGCCGGGTGCTGGCCAAGCTGGCTGAGAAGCGCGCGGCGGAAGCGAAGAAGGGCGAGTGAAGCTCGCCCTCATCTACCCCCTCGCAGCCTTGGCGGAGATCGGCGGCTGCTTCGCCTTCTGGGCCTGGCTGAAGCTGGACCGGTCGCCGGTCTGGCTGATTCCGGGCGTGATCAGTCTGATCGCCTTCGCCTGGCTGCTGACCCTGGTTCCGGCCGAGACGGCGGGGCGGGCGTTTGCGGCCTACGGCGGGGTCTATATCGTCGCCTCGCTGGCGTGGATGGCGCTGGTCGAGAAGACGACGCCGGACCGCTGGGACCTGGTTGGCGGAGCGGTCTGCCTGATCGGGGCGGGGGTGATCCTGCTCGGACCGCGAGCCTAGAGGTCCGCGAAGAACCCCGGCACGGCCTCGGTGGCGGGGCCATAGACGCCTCTGTCGAACAGGCGCGCGCCCTGCGTCGGCTCCAGATTGATCTCCACCGTCCGCGCCCCGGCCATCCGCGCCGACTGGACGAAGCCCGCCGCCGGATAGACCGCGCCGGAGGTGCCGATGGAGACGAACAGGTCGCACCTTTCCAAGACCGCCTCGATCCGCTCCATCTCCAGCGGCATCTCCCCGAACCAGACGATGTGCGGCCGCATAATCCCCTGCGGGTGATGCGGCGAGGCGTGCTCAGCTTCCAGATCTCCGGTCCAGTCGCAGACGACACCCGACGCGGTGCAGCGCGCCTTGTTCAGTTCACCGTGCATGTGGATCAGTTCGAAGCCCGGTGCGGGCGGCCGTTCAAGGTGCGCCCGGTCGTGCAGGTCGTCGACGTTCTGCGTCACCAGAAGGAAGTCGCCATCCCACCGCGCCGCCACATCGGCCAGAGCTCGGTGCGCGGCGTTGGGCTGCACGCGCGCCAGATGCCGCCGCCGCTGGTTGTAGAAATCCTGCACCACGGCCGGGTTGGCCGCGAATCCCTCAGGCGTCGCCACCTCCTCGATACGATGCCCCTCCCATAGCCCGTCCGAGGCGCGGAAGGTCGGCACGCCGCTCTCGGCCGAGACGCCGGCGCCGGTCAGGACGACGAGGTTCATGCGGGGCTCCTTTGTGCGCTAGCCAGGCTGTCATGCAGCCAGTCGATCATGGCGCGGACCTTGGGCGGGACGTGGCGGGGGTGGGGATGGACGGCCCAGACGCCTTCGTCGGGCGGGCGGGCCTCGTCGAGCAGGGAGGCCAACGCGCCCGACGTCAGAGCTTCGGCGACGTAGAAGTCGGGCAACTGGCACAGGCCGAGGCCTTGCAGGGCGGCGTCGAGCACCGCCGCGCCGGAGTTGCAGCGCCAGCGGCCGGTGGGGCGCAGGCTGACTTCGCGCCCGGCCTCGGTGAAACGCCATTGCTCGGACGAGCCGATCAGGCCGTCGTGGCTGGCGATCTCGGACAGGTCGCGCGGGGCGCCCCGCCTCGCCAGGTAGTCGGGGCTGGCGCACAGGATCAGTCGTCGCGAGGCCAGCCGCCGCGCCATCAGCCGCGAGTCAGTCAGGTGGCCGAACCGCACCGCCAGATCATAGCCGTCGCCGACCAGGTCTCGCAGCCGGTTGTCCAGATCCAGCTCGATCCTCAGCTCCGGGTTCTGGCGCGCGAAGGCGTTGACGGCGGGGGCGATGAAGCGCTCGCCGTAGGAGACCGAGCAGGTCATGCGCAGCAGGCCGCGCGGGGCCTGATCATCGGGCTGGACGGCGGCCAGGGCCTCGTCGCGTTCGTCAATCAGGCGACGGCAGCGGGCCAGGAAGTCGCGGCCCGCGTCGGTCAGCTCGACCCGGCGGGTGGTGCGATGCAGCAGGCGGGTCTGCAGCCGATCCTCCAGCCGGGCGATCTCGCGGCTGACCGCCGAGGTCGACAGGCCCAGGCGCCGGGCTGCGGCCGAGAAGCTGGCCTGTTCGGCGACAGCGGTGAATTCGTCGATCCCGTCCCAGCGGCTCATCGGGACGTTCGATCATGATTGTTGCGGTGCGACAATAATGTTTTGCGGTTGTCGCCATATCCGCCCCGCCGCGACCGGCGTAGAACAGACGCCAATTCACTACTCAAGCCTTCTGTCTCTCAAGCAGCGAGCCGCCGTGCGGCGAGCGTTAGAGACGTCCCAAGGATCAAGACCATGAAAACCCGCGCCGCTGTTGCGTTTGAAGCCAAACGCCCGCTCGAAATCGTCGAGGTCGATCTGGAAGGCCCGCGCGCGGGCGAGGTGCTGATCGAGATCAAGGCGACGGGCGTCTGCCACACCGACGCCTATACGCTGGACGGTCTGGACAGCGAGGGCATCTTCCCCAGCATTCTGGGCCACGAGGGCGCGGGCGTGGTGGTCGAGGTCGGGCCGGGCGTGACCAGCCTCGCCGTCGGCGACCACGTCATCCCGCTCTACACGCCGGAATGCCGCCAGTGTAAGTCGTGCCTCAGCCGCAAAACCAACCTCTGCACCTCGATCCGCTCGACCCAAGGCAAGGGTCTGATGCCGGACGGCACCTCGCGCTTTTCCTACAAGGGTCAGGCCATCGCCCACTACATGGGTTGCTCGACCTTCTCGAACTACACGGTGCTGCCCGAGATCGCCGTCGCCAAGATCCGCAAGGACGCTCCCTTCGACAAGGCCTGCTACATCGGCTGCGGCGTGACGACGGGCGTGGGCGCGGTGGTCAACACGGCCAAGGTCGAGCCGGGCGCCAACGCCGTGGTCTTCGGTCTGGGCGGCATCGGCCTGAACGTCATCCAGGGGCTGAAGCTGGTCGGGGCCGACATGATCGTCGGCGTCGACATCAACGCAGACAAGGAAGAATGGGGCCGCCGCTTCGGCATGACCCACTTCGTCAATCCCAAGGACGTCTCGGACGTGGTGGCCCATCTGGTCGAACTGACCGGCGGCGGCGCCGACTACACCTTCGACTGCACCGGCAACACCGTGGTCATGCGTCAGGCGCTGGAAGCCTGCCACCGGGGCTGGGGCGAGAGCATCGTCATCGGCGTGGCCGAGGCGGGCAAGGAGATCTCGACCCGTCCGTTCCAGCTGGTCACGGGCCGCGTCTGGAAGGGCTCGGCCTTCGGCGGCGCGCGCGGCCGCACCGACACGCCCAAGATCGTCGACTGGTACATGGACGGCAAGATCGAGATCGACCCCATGATCACGCACACTCTGCCGCTGGAACGCATCAACGAGGCCTTTGACCTGATGCATGAAGGCAAGAGCATCCGCTCGGTGATCGTCTTCTAAAAGAACGTTGCCAAACGAAACTGACCAAGCCTAGCTTGCGGCGCCCGGCGAACCGGCCGGGCGTCACATCGGGAGGAAGATCATGTTCACGCACGTCACCCTGGGCGCCAACGACGTCGAGGCGTCGCACAAATTCTATGACGCGGTGCTCGGCGCCCTGGGCCATCAGCCCGGCGCCTACAATGACCAACCCCGGCCGGGCGTCTGGTACATGACGCCGCGCGGCATGCTGGGCGTGGTCACGCCGCGCGACGGCGAGCCCGCCTGTCACGCCAACGGCGGCACCATCGGTTTCGCCGCCGCCAGCCCGGAAGCGGTCGTCGCCTTCGCCGAGGCCGGCGTGGCGGCGGGCGGCACGGCCATCGAGGACCCGGCGGGTCCGCGCGACACCCCCTTCGGCAAGATGCACCTGGCCTATCTGCGCGATCCGTCGGGCAACAAGATCTGCGCCGTTCACCGGCCGGGCTGAGGACTGAAACGATGAAGAAGGCGGCGACCGCGTCGATCATGGCCCTTGCGGTCGTCATGGGCCTCGCCGCCTGCAATCGCGAGCCTGCGCCCGTGGCGGCGGAGACCCCCGCCGAGGCCTGGGTGGGCAAGGACGTGGTTCTCTATCTGCCCGATCCGGTGATGAAGGCGCGGGTCGAGGTCGCGGCCCTGTCGCCCTATGTCAATGCGGCGGCGATTGCGGCTGAGGGGGCGATTCGCGCGGCCCCCGCCCAGGCCGGCGCCTCGGGCATGTTGCTGCTGATGGTCAAGCCGGGCGGGCGCTCGAAGGCGTGGGTCGTGACCGGCGAGCCGGCCGCCAGCGCGGAAACTGTCGCGGCCGTGGTCAAGGCGGTCGAGGCCGTGCCGGCCCCCGCCGTGCGCGAGGGACCGATCCTGGTCGGCGTCGGTTTCGAGGCCTGGGGCGGCGGCGCGCCGCCCGCCGGGGCCAACCCGCCGATACCGCGCGACTGGTACAGCTATTTCCCGAAGGACGGCGGCCGACTGGACGACGCCTTCATGGCCCGCGTCTGGCCTGACTGATCTTCAGGAGTCTGAGTTGATGGAAACCACCAAGAGCCACGCCGTTTACGGCGGCACGTTGCGCTATCTGAAGCATGACAGCGCGACGACCGGCACGCCCATGACCCTGTCAGTGTTCACGCCCGCGGGCGAGGGGCCGTTCCCGGTCCTGATCTGGCTGTCGGGCCTGACCTGCACCGAGGATAATTTCACCACCAAGGCCGGGGCCTACAAGGCCGCCGCTGAACATGGCTTCATCATCGTCGCGCCCGACACCAGCCCGCGCGGCGAAGGGGTGGCCGACGACCCCGCCTATGACCTGGGGCAGGGCGCAGGCTTCTATGTCGACGCCACGCAAGCGCCCTGGGCGCCGCACTTCCGCATGGAAAGCTACGTCACGGACGAGCTGATCGCCCTGATCGACGCCGAATGCCCGACCACGAAGACGCGTTCGATCTTCGGTCATTCCATGGGCGGCCACGGGGCGCTGACGCTCGCCCTGCGCCACCCCGACCTGTTCAAATCGGTCTCGGCCTTTGCCCCCATCTCGTCGCCGACGCGCTGTCCCTGGGGCGAGAAGGCGTTGTCCGCCTATCTGGGCGAGGACCGCGCAGAGTGGGCCAAACACGACGCCGCCCTGCTGATCGAAGGCGGCGCGGCGGCGGGCCGTTTCGACGACATCCTGGTGGATCAGGGCGACGCCGATCCCTTCCTGGCCGAGCAGTTGAAGCCGGAGTTGCTGGCGGCGGCGGCGAAGGCGGCGGGACAGCGGCTTACCCTGCGGATGCAGCCGGGCTATGATCACTCCTACTTCTTCATGGCCAGCTTCGTGGACGACCACGTGGCCTTCCATGCGACCCGCCTGAAAGCCTGAAACGATGACCGACGCCGCCCCCAATTTCGACCACGTGGACTTCGACGAAATGTTCGCCGCCCTGTGCAGCGAGGTGGGCTTCTGCCTGCATGACAAGGGTCAGAAGAAGGTGATCGCGGCCCTGCCCAAGGGTCTGGACGCCGCCATGAAGGCGGTGCTGGCCGCCGACGGTGTGGACGAACCCAATGCGCCCGGCGACCTGAAGAAGGCCGTGCGGGACTGCCTCAAGGCCCACGTCCAGCCCGACTGATCTGATCCAACGGCGGCGGGTGGACGAAACTTCATCCGCCGCGTGACGGTGACGCCTTGCGGGGCGGTGTCGCTTCGATAGTGTCCTTCCCAACTGCTTTTGGGAGGAAGCCTCGATGATGGACCGTCGCCGCCTGTTGATGACCGCTGCGCTTGGAGGCGCGTTCGCGACCTCCGGCGCCGCACGCGCCCTGGCCCAGGCTGCGGGGGCCCCCGCAGCCGCCCCTGCGGGGCCCGCCTCGACCCAGTTCCTTGCCCTGCTGGACAAGATCGCGCAGGAGATGATCCTGTCCGACCCCGAGACCCTGACCGCTCTGGGCATGGATCGGGGACCGATGGCCGCCGCCCGCTTCAAGCTGAGTGATCGCTCCCAGGCCAAGATCGATGCGGACAAGGCCAAGTTCAATGAGGGCATGGCGGCTGTTAAGGCCATCGACAAGGCTCAGCTGACGGCCACCGAGCAGACCTACTACGACTCGCTCGAGTTCTTCGGCGACACGGTGCAGGAGGGCTACGCCTTCCCCTATGGCGGGGGCATGTTCCCCTCGCCCTATACGGTCAGCCAGCTGGGGGGATCGTACCAGCAGATCCCCGACTTCCTCGACAGCCAGCACCGCATCGAGGCGGCGGACGACGCCGACGCCTACCTGTCGCGCCTGTCGGACTTCGCCAAGGGGCTGGACGCCGAGCGCGAGCGGATGCAGGCCGATTTCGCCGCCGGCGCCGTGCCGCCGGACTTCGTCATCGACCGCACCCTGACCCAGATGGCCGCCATCACCGGCATGGCCCCGGCCGACTCGGTGATGAGCGAGTCGGTTGCGCGTCGCACCGCCGAGAAGAACATCCCCGGCGACTGGGCCGCGAAGGCTCAGGCCATCCTGACGGCCGAGGTCTATCCGGCCATCCAGCGTCAGGCCGAGGCCCTGAAGACCGTGCGTCCCGGCGCCACCCACGACGGCGGCGTCTGGCGTCTGCCGCAGGGCGAGGACTACTACCGCTTCGGCCTGAAATACTTCACCACCTCGTCGATGACGCCGGACGAGGTGCATCAGATGGGGCTGGAGCAGGTGGCGGACATCTCGGCCCGCGCCGACGCCCTGCTGAAGGCGCAAGGCATGACCCAGGGCACGGTCGGCGAGCGCATCGCCGCCCTCGGCAAGGATCCGCGCTTCGTCTATCCGAACACGGACGAGGCCAAGGACGAGCTGATCCAGGAGCTGAACGCCCAGATGGTCGCCATGCAGGCGCGCATGCCGGACTATTTCGGCCGCCTGCCCAAGTCACCGTGCGACATCAAGCGCGTGCCCAAGGCCACCGAGGCCGGGGCGCCGGGCGGCTATTATCAGTCGCCGGCTCTGGATGGTTCGCGTCCGGGCGCCTACTACATCAACCTGCGCGACACGGCGGAATGGCCCAAGTGGACCCTGCCGACCCTGACCTATCACGAGGCGGTGCCGGGGCATCACTTCCAGATCGCCTTGCAGCAGGAGCAACCGGATACGCCGCTGCTGATGAAGGTCATGGGCTTCTCGGCCTATTCCGAGGGCTGGGGTCTGTACGCCGAGCAACTGGCGGACGAGATCGGCGCCTATGAGAACGATCCCTTCGGCCAGATCGGCTATCTGCAGTCGCTGATGTTCCGCGCCGCGCGTCTGGTCGTCGATTCCGGTCTGCACCACAAGCGCTGGAGCCGCGAGCAGGGCATCCGCTACATGGTCGATACCCTGGGCGATCAGGAATCCAGCATCGCCACCGAGGTCGAGCGCTACTGCGTCTGGCCGGGTCAGGCCTCCAGCTACAAGGTCGGCCACACCACCTGGGTCAAGCTGCGCGAAGACGCCAAGAAGCGTCTGGGCGACCGTTTCGACATCAAGGGCTTCCATGACACCGGCCTGAACCTGGGCGGCGTGCCGCTGACGGTGCTGGAGCGGACCATGAACGCCTGGACGCCGGCCTAGGCCTTTTGAACTCCGGGCGCGCCGGCCCGACGACTGTCTGAGTATGAGGGGGCGCGCGGCGTCGCGCCGTCCTCGTCGGGGAGTAAGACCATGATCGACCGCCGCCGCCTGTTGCTGACCGCCGCCGCCACGGCCGCCGTCGCGCCGTCTCTGGCCCATGCCGCCGCCAATGACGCGGATGCGCGCCTGAACGCCCTGCTGGACGGCTGGTTCGAGGCCGACATCGACGAGTCGCCCGAGCGCGCCACCAACCTGGGCCTGGACAAGGGCGCCCGCGCCGGTCTGTCGTCGCAGCTGAGCGAGGCCGGTCCTGACGCCATCCGCAAGGACCGCGACAAGGCCATCAGCCGCTGGGCGAGCTTGCGCGCCTTCGACCAGACGGGCCTTTCCGAAGCTGGCGCCCTGAACTACGCCATCGCCGCCTTCGGGCGCGAGACCTCGGCCGAAACCTCGCGCTTTGCTTACGGCGCGGGGCCGGGCCGTCCGTCGCCCTATGTCGTGACCCAGCTGTCGGGCGCCTATTTCGAGACGCCGGACTTCATGGACAACCAGCACCGCATCGAGGATGCGGCGGGCGCCGACGCCTTCCTGTCGCGCCTGTCGGCCTTCGCCGGGGTTCTGGACGGCGAGACGGACAAGGTGCGCGAGGACGCTGGGCTGGGCGTCATCCCCCCAGACTTCATCATCGACCGGATGCTGCCGCAGGTCCGCACCCTGCGCGACACGCCCGCCGCCGACCTGGCCATGATCAAGTCGCTGGTGCGCAAGACCGCCGCGCTGAACCTGTCGGGCTATGACGCCCGCGCAGCCGCCATCGTCGATCAGCAGATCAAGCCCGCCCTGGCCCGTCAGGTCGCGGCCCTGGAGGCCATCCGCCCGCAGGCGACGCACGACGCCGGGGTCTGGCGTCTGCCCGACGGCGAGGCCTTCTACGCCAACGGTCTGAAGTCCAACACGACGACCACCCTGAGCGCCGCCGAGATCCACAGGATGGGCCGCGAACAGGTGGCCGAGATCAGCGCCGAGATCGACGCCATCCTGAAATCCCAGGGCTATACGCAAGGCACCGTCGGCGAACGCATCCAGGCCCTGAACAAGGACCCGGCCCAGCTCTTCCCCAACACCGACGCGGGCAAGGAAGAACTGCTGCAGTGGCTGAACCAGCAGGTGGCGGCTCTGGAGCCGAAACTGCCGACGGTCTTCGGTCGTCTGCCCAAGACCCACGTCGAGATTCGCCGGGTGCCGGTGTCGATCCAGTCGGGGGCGCCGGGCGGCTATTATCAGGGGCCGCCGCTGGATGGCTCGCGACCGGGCGCCTACTACATCAACCTGCGCGACAGCGGGAACTGGCCGAAGTTCGCCCTGCCGACCCTGACCTATCACGAGGCCTCGCCGGGCCACCACCTGCAGGTCGCCCTGCAGCGCGAGTCGGGCGAACTGCCGCAATGGCGCCGCGCGGGCGGCTTCTCAGCCTACAACGAGGGCTGGGCGCTGTACGCCGAGGCGGTCGCCGCCAACGACCTGAACGCCTATGCCGATAACCCGCTGGGCCGCGTCGGCTTCCTGATGTCCTACCTGTTCCGCGCCGTGCGTCTGGTGGTCGACACCGGCCTGCATTCCGAGCGCTGGAGCCGCGAACAGGCGGTCGAGTACATGGCGGCCTCGGGCGCCAAGCCGCTGGACGCCTCGAACAGCGAGATCAACCGCTACTGCGTCTGGCCGGGCCAGGCCTGCTCCTACAAGGTCGGCCACACGGTCATCGCCCGCCTGCGGGCCGATGCCGAGGCTAGGCCCGGCTTCGACCTGCGCGCCTTCCACGACAAGGTGTTGATGAACGGCTCGCTGCCGCTGGCGGTGCTGGAAGCCCAGATGCGGGGTTGAGGGGCCGTATCGACTGAAGACCGGCCCGGATGTCCGCATCCGGGCCGTTTTCATGTCAGCGGCTGCGCCAGGTCGTCGGCCACTGGTCGGACGGAACGCCCCAGCATTCCCGCATCTCGCTCTCCGCCGCGAGGACGAAGGCGCGGCCGGTCCAGACCCAGAGCGAGTCGATGCCGCAGTCGCCGATGCCGCGCCCCTTGTTGAAGCCGCGCAGGGTGCGGCTGCCGGGGTCATATTCGCTGTCCACCACCTCGTCGTCGGGCGTGCGCGATGTGGGGAAGCTGAGGGCCTGCGGACCGGCCCCGTTCGGGCCGGTCAGGAAATAGCGCATGCTGTAGTTATAGGCCCCCGACGAGCAGGGCACGCCCCACAACTCCTGATCCGCCGACAGGCGGTCCACGGTGACGGCGGTCTGGAAGTTCGGGCTCTGGACGGTGTCGGCGCGGCACTGTTTCACGTCGGCCCGCGCCTCGAAGGCGGCGGACAGGACGGGCTTGGGCAGGTTGGTCTGGGCCACCGCGGGGGCGGGGCGGACCACGGGCAGGGCCGGGGCGGCGGGCACGGTGGAGGCGGGCTTCGATCCGCGCCGCACGAGTGCAGTCGTCGTGCTCAGGCGGCCCTGACGCTCGTCGATCCACAGCAGGGCGGCGGCGGCCCCGGAGAGGGAGATGGGCGTGCTCTCCGTCCCCTGCGACAGGGTCAGGCGGCGGCCTGATGCCAGGGCGTCCACAACCGGCAGGGCGTCGCCCTCGATCATCCCGGCGTAGGCCTGATCATTGGAGGGGTCGATTGCCTGCGCGGCGGGGAAGGCGCGGCCGTCGATCGTCAGGGTGAAGGGGCCGGCGCCGCCCTCTTCCTGATCCCCCCAGAAGCCGGCGGAGACGGCGGGGCGGGCGTCGGGACCGGCGCCCAGGCTGACGCGCACCCAGCCGCCCTGACCGTCGGGCGCGGGACCGAAGGCGGAGCAGGCGTTGCCGTTGTCGCAGACGACCAGCCAGTCGCGGAACTTGCGGGTCTCTGTCTTGACCGTGGCTATCGCGGCGTCGCGGGAGGCGGGCGCCGCTGCGACGGCGGTCGAGGCGGTCGGCTCTGTCGAAGCCCCTTCCTGACAGGCCCCCAGGGCCAGGGCGGCGGACGCGGTAAGCAACAGGCTGCGAAGCATCATGGGCGGCGTTTCCGGCGACAGGAGCGGGACGCCATGAACGGTCAAGCCGGCCTCCGGTTCAAGTCGGATCGGGGCCTTTGCGCACAGGAAGGCGCTTGCGGCCCCTGACCCTTTGCGCCCGCGCCCGCGCCTCGCTATACCGCCCGCACGATATTCCTTCCCAGATTGAGAGACAGAGGCAGAGCATGGCCAAGATCAAGGTCGCCAACCCCATCGTGGACATCGACGGCGACGAAATGACCCGGATCATCTGGCAGATGATCAAGGACAAGCTGGTCTTCCCCTATCTGGACCTGGACCTCGACTACTACGACCTCAGCATGGAAAACCGCGACGCCACCGACGACCAGGTGACGATCGACGCGGCCCACGCGATCCAGAAGCACGGCGTCGGCGTCAAGTGCGCCACCATCACGCCTGACGAAGCCCGCGTGGCCGAGTTCGGCCTGAAGAAGATGTGGAAGTCGCCGAACGGCACCATCCGCAACATCCTGGGCGGCGTTGTCTTCCGCGAGCCGATCATCTGCTCCAACGTGCCGCGTCTGGTTCCGGGCTGGACCCAGCCCATCGTCGTCGGCCGTCACGCCTTCGGCGACCAGTACAAGGCCACCGACTTCCTGGTTCCCGGTCCGGGCAAGCTGACCATGAAGTGGGTCGGCGCCAACGGCGAAGAGCAGAACTACGAGGTCTTCGACTTCCCCTCGGCCGGCGTGGCCATGGGCATGTACAACCTGGACGATTCGATCACCGAGTTCGCCCGCGCCAGCTTCTCGTTCGGCCTGCAGCGCAACTATCCGGTCTATCTGTCGACCAAGAACACCATCCTGAAAGCCTATGACGGCCGCTTCAAGGACATCTTCCAGAAGGTGTTCGACGAAGAGTTCGCCGCCGAGTTCAAGGCCAAGGGCCTGACCTATGAGCACCGCCTGATCGACGACATGGTGGCCGCGGCCATCAAGTGGTCGGGCGGTTTCGTCTGGGCGTGCAAGAACTACGACGGCGACGTGCAGTCGGACATCGTCGCTCAGGGCTTCGGCTCGCTGGGCCTGATGACCTCCGTGCTGATGACGCCGGACGGCAAGGTGCTGGAATCGGAAGCCGCCCACGGCACCGTGACCCGCCACTACCGCCAGCATCAGAAGGGCGAGGCCACCTCGACCAACTCGATCGCCTCGATCTACGCCTGGACGCGCGGCTTCTCGCACCGCGCCAAGCTGGACGACAACGCCGAGCTGGCCGAGTTCGCCGCCACCCTGGAACGCGTCGTGGTCGAGACGGTCGAAGCCGGCTTCATGACCAAGGACCTGGCCCTGCTGGTCGGCGACCAGCAGTCGTGGCTGACCACCGAAGGCTTCCTCGACAAGGTCTCCGAGAACCTGAAGAAGGCCCTGCCGAACATCGGCTAAGGGCGCTACCGCGCTTCGCGCTGCTTGAGCGCGTTACGCACCAAGAATGGGCCCGCTGGAGAAATCCGGCGGGCCTTTCTACTGGGCGCTGTCCATCCCAACCGCCGTCATCCTCGGGCTTGACCCGAGGATCGGATTGTCCGCCTGCGCGACGTGGGTGAGGTTGAGTGCGACCTTGCGCTCGATCCTCGGGTCAAGCCCGAGGATGACGGCGGGAGGGGGCGCAATGAACGCCAAGCATTAACGCCGCGCTTGAGCCCCTCCACGAACCATGCCCTTAATGTCCCTGGGGATTTTCGGGGGTCGTGGTGCAACATGTCGCCTACCCGTCGCGTTCGTAAGGCAGGGGAGGGCCGATGAACCAGAAACTGATCATTCGACTGGGGGGCGCCGCCGTGGCGGTGTTCGTCCTGGCCTATGCCGCATCGCCCTTGCTGGCGGCGCGGTCGCTGGTGCAGGCGGCCAAGACGGGCGACGAACGGGCGCTGGAGCGTCAGGTCGACTTTCCGGCCTTTCGCGCCAGCCTGAAGGACGAGCTGAGCGCCCGCATGGTCGCTGAAATGCGCAAGGACGATCGTCTGGGCGGTCTTTCGGGCCTGGGCATGCTGCTGGCCCCGACCCTGGTGTCGGGCGCGGTGGACGCCTTCGTCACGCCCCAGGCCATCGCGGTCATGGTGCAGGAAGGCCAGGCGCCCAAGCCCGATCTGGCCAAGGTAGAACCGGACGTCGGGCCGAAGCCGGAGAGCAAGAAGGTGCGCCAGTCCTGGGGCTACCGCGACCTCGACACCTTCGCCGTTACCCTGACCCGCGACGACCAGCCGGACGAGCAGGTCTCCCTGCTGATGAAGCGCCGCAACCTGTTCGGCTGGAAACTGGCGGGGATTGATCTGAGCGCGCCGGAGTAAATAATACCCGCTCATCCCCGCGGAGGCGGGGACCCAGTGCTTTGGCTTCAAGCGCCAACAGCTAAGGATAGTGCGTGAGGCTCTTACTGGGTCCCCGCCTCCGCGGGGATGAGCGGGTTGTTGGTGATCTGGCGAAAGAAAAAAAGGGCGGCGCATCCGATGCGCCGCCCTTTCCTGTTTCAACGCCGAGAAGGCCTTAACCCTTCAGCGCGGCCCGGATCGCTTCCAGACCGGCCTCGGCCTTCGACCCGTCCGGGGCGCCGCCCTGGGCGAAGTCGGGCTTGCCGCCGGCGCCCTTGCCGCCCATGGCGATGACGGCGTCGCGGGCCAGGTTCGCCGCATTGACCTTGCCGGCCATGTCTGGCGTTGCGGCGACGGTGACGGCCGCCTTGCCGTCGGTGACGCCGACCAGGGCGACCACGCCCGAGCCGAGCTGCTTCTTGAAGTCCTCGGCCACGCCGCGCAGGCCCTTGCCGTCGACGCCGTCCAGGACGCGGGCGATCAGCTTGACGCCGTTGATCTCTTCCGGGGCCGCATTGGCGCCCGCGCCGCCGCCCAGGGCCAGCTGCTTCTTCAGGTCGGCGACCTGCTTCTCCAGCGCCTTGCGTTCGGCGCTCAGGGCCTCGACCCGGGCCGGGACGTCGGCGGTCTGGATCTTGAAGCTCTGGGCCAGCGAACGGGCGACATTGGCCTGGGCCAGCAGGAACTGACGCGCGGCCTCGCCGGTCAGGGCCTCGATGCGGCGCACGCCGGCGGCGACGCCGCCTTCCGACACGATCTTGAACAGGGCGATGTCGCCGGTGCGGGCCACGTGGGTGCCGCCGCACAGTTCGACCGAATAGGCACCCTCGCCAGTCAGCGCCTGGCCCAGGGTCAGGACGCGGACCTCGTCGCCGTACTTCTCGCCGAAGAGGGCCACGGCGCCGGCCTCGATGGCGGCCTCGGGGTGCATCAGCGCCGTGGTGGTCGGCAGGTTCTGACGGATGACCGCGTTCACCTCGTCCTCGATGCGGGCGATCTCTTCGTCCGTGAGGGGGGCGTTGTGGCTGAAGTCGAAGCGCATGCGCTCAGAATCGACCATCTGGCCCTTCTGGGCGACGTGGGGGCCCAGCACGTTCTTCAACGCAGCGTGCAGCAGGTGGGCGGCCGAGTGGTTGGCGCGGGTGGTCGGACGCGAGCCGACCTCGACCGTGGCCGTCACCACGGCGCCGACCGTCAGGGCCGCGCCCTGGGCCACCTGCACCGTGTGAACGAACAGGTCGGCGTGCTTCTTGGTGTCCAGCACCCGGCCTTCGCCGTTGCTCCAGACGAAGCCGCCCTTGTCGCCGGCCTGACCGCCGCCTTCGGCGTAGAAGGGGGTCTTGTCGAGGACGACCTCGACCACTTCGCCGGCTTCGGCGGCCTCGACCGCCACGCCGTCCTTGAGGATGGCGACGACCTGGCCTTCGCCGGTTTCGCTGTCATAGCCGGTGAACTGGGTCACGCCGTGCTGGTCGCGCAGGGCCAGCCAGGCGCCGGCCGAAGCGGTCTGGCCCGAGCCGGTCCAGTGTTCGCGCGAACGGGCGCGCTGCTCTTCCATGGCGCTTTCGAAGCCATCGACGTTGACCGAGAAGCCGCGACGGCGAGCCTCGTCCTGCGTCAGGTCCAGCGGGAAGCCGTAGGTGTCGTACAGGGTGAAGGCCGTCTGGCCGTCCAGCATGTCGCCGGCCTTGAAGCCGGTCGTGGCCTGATCGAACAGGTTCATGCCGCGGCCGAGCGTGGTGCGGAAGCGGATCTCTTCCTGCTTCAGCGTGTCCTCGATGAAGGCCTGAGCGCGGCCCAGCTCGGGATAGGCCTCGCCCATCTCCTGGACCAGGGTCGGCACCAGACGGTGCATGAGCGGGTCGGCGGCGCCCAGCAGGTGGGCGTGGCGCATGGCGCGGCGCATGATGCGGCGCAGGACATAGCCGCGGCCTTCGTTCGACGGGGTGACGCCGTCGGCGATCAGGAAGGCGGTCGAGCGCAGGTGGTCGGCGATGACGCGGTGGGACGGGGCGCGCTCGCCCTCGGCCTTCGTGCTGGTCAGCTCTTCCGAGGCGCCGATCAGGCTCTTGAACAGATCGACTTCATAGTTGGAGTGGACGCCCTGCAGCACGGCGGCGATGCGCTCCAGACCCATGCCGGTGTCGACGCTGGGCTTGGGAAGGTCGCGAACGATCTTATCGTTCTCCTTCTCATGCTGCATGAAGACGTTGTTCCAGATCTCCACGAAGCGGTCGCCGTCTTCGTCCGGCGAACCGGGAGGGCCGCCGAAGATGTGGTCGCCGTGGTCGTAGAAGATCTCGGTGCACGGACCGCACGGACCACTGTCGCCCATGGCCCAGAAGTTGTCGGCGGTGGGGATGCGGATGATCTTGTCGTCCGAGAAGCCGGTGATCTTCTTCCAGATGTCGAAGGCTTCGTCGTCGGTGTGATAGACGGTGACCAGCAGGCGGCTGGGATCAAGCCCGAATTCCTTGGTCAGCAGCCCCCAGGCGCTCTCGATGGCGTGGTCCTTGAAGTAGTCGCCGAACGAGAAGTTGCCCAGCATCTCAAAGAAGGTGTGGTGACGCGCGGTATAGCCGACGTTGTCCAGGTCGTTGTGCTTGCCCCCGGCGCGGACGCACTTCTGCGACGAGGTGGCGCGCTTGTAGGGCGGGGTCGCCGCGCCGGTGAAATAGTCCTTGAACGGCACCATGCCCGCGTTGACGAACAGCAGGGTCGGGTCGTTCTGCGGCACCAGCGGAGCCGACTGCACCTTCTCGTGGCCGTCCGCCGCGAAGTAGTCGAGGAAGGTGGAGCGGATCTGTTTCAGGCTGGTCATGGCGTATCGCTCTAAGGAGTTCGGGCGCGCGGGGAGAATGTCGGAACCGGCGTCATATAGGGATTTTGCGCCGAGCGCATCACTGGCGCGTGATCATGCGGGCCGGGCGGCGCTTTTGGGACAGGGCGGGTTCTAATCGTGCAGACGATGAGGGGAGACGATGACCCCGTCGGCGTCGGCGTAGAGCCAGTCGCCTGGCGTGAAGATGACGCCGCCGAAGGCGGTGGGGATGTCGACTTCGCCGATGGCGTCGCGGTCGGCGCGCAGGGGGATGGTCCCGACGGCCTTGATGCCGACGTTCATGGTGTCGATGACGGCGCTGTCGCGGATGGCGCCGTGGACGATGATCCCGGCCCAACCGTTGTCGAGGGCCAGCTTGGCCAGGTTGTCGCCGACCAGAGCGCGTTTCAGCGATCCGCCGCCGTTGACCACCAGAACCGCGCCCTGACCGGGCCGCTCCAGCGCCTGGCGGACCAGGGCGTTGTCATCGAGAACGCTGAGGGTGCGGATCGGCCCGTGAAAGGCCGTGACCTGGCCGAAGCTGCGGAATGGGATGTGGCAGACCTTCACCACATCGGGATGGGCGTCGCAGAGGTCGGCGGTGGCGAGGGTCATAGCGGGCTCCGTTCTTCACGGCCGAGTTTGCCCGGTGGGGCGGGCCGAGAACAGCCGAGACGATGAGAAAAGAGGGGCAGACTTCAAGAAGTCCGCTCATCCCCGCGGAGGCGGGGACCCAGTGCTTTGGCTTCAAGGGGCTTCGCTTGAGGGATATCCAGCCGGTCTGGCGCTCTCACTAGGTCCCCGCCTCCGCGGGGATGAGCGGAAACTGTAGGCCACAGACAAAAAGAGGCCCGCCCGATGCGGATCGGGCGGGCCTGCTCCGTCCGGCCCGAGCCCCGCGGGGTCGTTGGCGGGTCGCGGGGGACGGCGGACGGAGAAGCTGGCGGAAGGGCTGGATCAGCCCTTCAGTTTCACCCTTCCAGGTCTTGACCTTCGTCAGGCTCCGGCGTGCCCAGGAGCTCGTCGGCGATCTTGTTGGTCGAGGCGCGCACGGCGGCCTCGATGGCGGCGGCCATGTCGGGGTTCTGTTTCAGGAACTCGCGCACGTTCTCGCGGCCCTGACCGATGCGGGTGGAGTCATAGCTGAACCAGCTGCCGGCCTTGTCGATGACCCCGGCCTTGACCCCCAGGTCGATGACCTCGCCCAGCTTGGAGATGCCTTCGCCATACATGATGTCGAAGATGACCTCGCGGAACGGCGGGGCGACCTTGTTCTTGACCACCTTGACGCGGGTGGTGTTGCCGACGACCTCGTCGCGGTTCTTGATCGCGCCGGTGCGGCGGATGTCGAGGCGGACCGAGGCGTAGAACTTCAGCGCATTGCCGCCCGTTGTCGTTTCCGGCGAGCCGTACATGACGCCGATCTTGTGGCGGATCTGGTTGATGAAGAGGACGATGCACTTCGACTTGGAGATCGAGGCCGTCAGCTTGCGCAGGGCCTGGCTCATCAGGCGGGCTTGCAGACCGGGCAGGCTGTCGCCCATCTCGCCTTCGATTTCAGCGCGCGGCGTCAGGGCCGCAACCGAGTCGATGACCACGATGTCGACGGCGCCGGAGCGCACCAGGGTGTCGACGATCTCCAGGGCCTGTTCGCCGGTGTCGGGCTGCGACACCAGCAGGTCGTCCAGGTTGACGCCCAGCTTTTGGGCATAGACCGGGTCAAGTGCGTGCTCGGCGTCGACGAAGGCAGCCACGCCGCCCTTCTTCTGGACTTCAGCCACGGTGTGCAGGGCCAGGGTGGTCTTGCCCGAGGATTCAGGGCCGAACACCTCGATCACCCGGCCGATCGGCAGGCCGCCGATGCCGAGCGCCATGTCCAGACCGAGCGAGCCAGTCGAGACGCTTTCGATCTCGGCCACCACCCCGGCCTTGCCGAGCTTCATTACCGAGCCCTTGCCGAAGGCGCGATCGATCTGCGCGATCGCCGCCTCCAGAGCGCGTTGCTTATCGCCGTCTTCTTTACCCACGAGCTTCAATGCCGCCTGTGCCATTGGTTTTCTCTCCCTTGCCATGATTCCATTCTGGGCTTTGGGAGAGACCCGCCAGGACCCGCTCCCTCTGTGAGCCGGACTATGTGCATGGTTTGTTCTGGTTCACAAGATGTTCTCATTCCTGGCGAGGAGAACAAATGTGGACTACGACCGTTTTTGACGTTTCGCGCGACCGCGCCAGAAGGGCTTCGTATCCTGCAAACCTCGGCAGGACTTGACTGAGGCGGTCAACAAGGCTGCTTCGTCGCGCTCGCGCCGACCGATGACGCGACCGGCGGCGAAGGCGACTTCGGCGTCGTCCAGATGGGCCTCGCCGGGGATTCGATCGCGGGCGACGGCCAGATCATTCAGCGCGCCGAGCGAGTCCTGCATCCGTTCCAGCGCCTTCAGATACCGCTTGCGGCGTCGGCGCGCGGGAAACAGGTCGGCGAAGAACTCGGCGGCGTAGCGCAGGCGCTTGGCGCGGATGCGCAGGTGATGCCGCGCCTCCGCGTCCAGATCGGTCAGGTCGCGGGCGCGCTTCTCGACCTGACGGTGCAGGCGGCTGAGGGCCTTGGAGGCGAAGGGGGCGACGGGTTCATCGGGCAGGGCCGCCGTCTCGGTCCAGGCGGTCGTCTCCAGCATCAAGAGAGCGTAGCGCGGCGACGCGATGGCGGCGAGGACACGGTCATAGGCCTGACCCCGTGCCCCCAGCAGATGCCGGCCCAGAACCGCCAGACCGGCGAATGGCGCTTCCAGTGCTGCGGGGTGGAAGACGTCCCTGATGAAGACGTCCAGATCGCGGGCGGCGTCGCATTCCTGCGCCAGCCATTTCAACTCGGTTTCGATGCGCCGGCGATCCGCCTCGGCCAGCAGGGGCTTGAAGACGCCGATGGCGGCGCGCAGTCGGCGAAGTCCCACGCGCAGCTGATGCACCGCCTCAGGACGGCGCACGACCCGCAGCAGTTCGGCGTTGGCCGAGACCTGGGCCAGACAGGCCATGGCGATAGTGCGGAAAGCGTCGCTGGTCGTGGCTTCGGATGACAGGGGCGTGGACGTGGCGCGGCGGGGCGCGCGACTGCTCCCCTCGGCCAGGCGCCAGCCGCGCTCGGACTTGCTCTCGAACACCGGAACGATGGTCAGGTCGCGCGCCAGACGTCGGGCCAGGGTGAATAAGACGGCGGGGTCGCCGCGCTTCAGCTCGAGCTCCAACTCGTAGATGGGCTCGCGGCGGTCGCGCCCCTCCGGGTCTGGGGCTGACAACTCGCCCGCGTCGAAGGCGGCTTCGATCAGGGCGCCGTCCAGCTCGACCATGCGGATGCGCCGCACCACCGTGGTGGCGAAGCGAGGCGACAGATCGGCGCGGCGGTCTTTCAGCAGCCTGTGCGCGGGGGTGGTTTTCAGCGCGGCGAGGTCCAGAGCCTCGGAGGCGACGGGCATCTCCCATTCGTCACGGGCGGTCTGGCCGGGGGCGGTCTGGCGTTTCAGGGTCTGGACGAAGCCGTCGGGCGTGGTCCGCACCCTCAGGCTGAACCCGGCCGCGCGCAGGACGCCGTCGGGGGTGTCGAAATAGACCGAGCGCAGGGCCTGGCTGCTCTGCGGGCCTTGCAGCGCCGGGTGGCCCGACAGGCGCACGACCGCGCCCGGCCCGAGGCGGAACTTCAGCTCGGTTTCGGTTGCGGGCGAGGCCATGGGGGGAGTTTAGGCCTCATGGCGTCATCCCGGAAGCGGCGAAGCTGCGGCAGGTTCTTGCTTCCGTCATCCTCCGACGAGCGGAGCGAGACCGGGGGACCCAGCGGCGCCGAAGGCGATTTTCACGGCAAGCGCGGTGCGTGGGATGTCGCCCTGACGGGCGCCGCTGGGTCCCCCGGTCAGCGCCGCTGCGCGGCTTGCCGGAGGATGACGAAAGAGGAAGAGCGGGTCTTTAGCCCCGCGCCACCTGGAAGCCCGCGAAGGACTGGCTGACCGGCATCAGCTCCAGCGCATTGATGTTCAGGTGCGGCGGCAGGGTGGCGACCCAGAACAGGGTCTCGGCGATGTCTTCGCCGGTCATGGGCTGGGCGCCGCCATAGAGGGCGTCCGACGCCGCCTGGTCGCCGCTCGTGCGGACCAGGGTGAACTCGGTCTCGGTCATGCCGGGCTCGATGGAGGTGACGCGCACCCCCGTGCCGTGCAGGTCGGAGCGAAGGCCCAGAGAGAACTGGCGCACGAAGGCCTTGGTGCCGCCATAGGCGTTGCCGCCCTTGTAGGGGTAGGTCGCGGCCACCGAACTGATGTTCAGGATGGCGCCCTTGCGCGCGATCAGGCGCGGCAGCAGGCGCCGCGTGATGGTGACCAGTCCGGTGATGTTGGTGTCGATCATCTGACGCCACTGATCCAGATCGGCGTCCTGGGCGGCGGCGGTGCCCAACGCGAGGCCGGCGTTGTTGATCAGGACGTCGATGTCGCCAAAGCCATCGGGCAGGGCGTCCAGGGCGGCGTCGATGGCGGCCTCGTCGCGGATGTCGAAGACGAGGGGATGGACCACGTCCGCGCCCAGTTCGGCGACCAGGTCGTCCAGACGCCCGGCGCGGCGGCCGGTGGCGATGATCTTCCAGCCCGCCGAGGCGAAGCGTCGCGCCGCGGCCTGTCCGATGCCCGAAGTGGCGCCGGTGATGAGGACGGTTCCGCTCATGGTCTGCTCCTGTTCGCTGTCGGGGCTGTCTAGCGCCGCTGCGGCTCCGGTTCCAATAACGAAACGGCCGACGCCCCTTTCGGAACGCCGGCCGCTTGCTCCGGGGAGAGCGGGGGTGGTCGTCAGGCGGCCCGGTTCTTCACCAGGTCGTCGACGACCGAAGGGTCGGCCAGGGTCGAGGTGTCACCCAGCGCCCCCAGTTCGTTCTCGGCGATCTTGCGCAGGATGCGCCGCATGATCTTGCCGGATCGGGTCTTGGGCAGGCCGGGCGCCCACTGGATCACGTCGGGGGCGGCGATGGGGCCGATCTCGAGGCGCACCTGCGCGACCAGAGCCGTACGTAGGGCGTCCGTGGCGACCACCCCCTTGTTCAGGGTGACGTAGGCGTAGATGCCCTGACCCTTGATGTCGTGGGGGAAGCCGACGACGGCGGCCTCGGCCACGTCGTCGTGCAGGACCAGGGCGCTCTCGACCTCGGCCGTGCCCATGCGGTGGCCCGAGACGTTGATGACGTCGTCGACCCGGCCGGTGATCCAGTAGTAGCCGTCGGCGTCGCGGCGGCAGCCGTCGCCGGTGAAATACTTGCCCGGATAGGTCGAGAAATAGGTCTCGAAGAAGCGCGCGTGGTCGCCATAGACCGTGCGCATCTGGCCGGGCCAGCTGTCGGTGATGCAGAGGTTGCCCTCGGTCGCGCCCTCCAGAACCCCGCCTTCCGCATCGACGATCTGCAGCTCGACGCCGGGCAGGGGCTTGGTCGCCGAGCCAGGCTTGAGGTCGGTCGCGCCCGGCAGGGGCGAGATCAGGACGCCGCCGGTCTCGGTCTGCCACCAGGTGTCGACGATGGGCAGGCGACCGTCGCCGACCACCTCGTGATACCAGCGCCAGGCCTCGGGATTGATCGGCTCGCCGACGCTGCCCAGCAGGCGAAGGCTCTTGCGGCTGGTCGCCTTCACCGGCGCATCGCCTTCGCGCATCAGCGAGCGCAAGGCGGTGGGGGCGGTATAGAAGATCTCGACCTTGTGCTTGTCGATGACCTCCCAGAAACGGCTGACGGTCGGATAGTTGGGCACGCCCTCGAACAGCAGGGTGGTCGCCCCATTCGCCAGCGGGCCGTAGACGCCATAGGAGTGGCCGGTCACCCAGCCCACGTCGGCGGTGCACCAGAAGACCTCGCCGGGACGGTAGTCGAAGACCAGTTCGTGGGTATAGCTGGCCCAGAACAGATAGCCGCCGGTGGTGTGCAGCACGCCCTTGGGTTTGCCGGTCGAACCCGAGGTGTAGAGGATGAACAGGGGGTCTTCCGCCTGCATCGGCTCGGGATGGCAGTGGGCGGTGACTTTCGCCGCCTCGGTCTCATAGTCCCGGTCGCGGCCCTCGACGAAGCCCACGTCCGCGCCGGTGTGGCGGATCAGCAGGACGCCGTCGACGCCGGACACCTTCTCCAGCGCCTTGTCGACATTGGCCTTCAGCGGGACTTTCTTTCCGCCGCGGCAGCCCTCGTCGGCGGTGATGACGAAGGTGGAGCCGCAGTCCTCGATGCGCCCGGCGATGCTGTCGGGCGAGAAGCCGCCGAAGATGACCGAGTGGACCGCGCCGATCCGCGCGCAAGCCAGCATGGCGTAGGCGGCCTCGGGGATCATCGGCAGATAGATGGTGACGCGGTCGCCTTTGCGGACGCCGTTGGCCTTGAGCACATTGGCCATGCGGCAGACGCGCTCGTGCAGCTGGCCGTAGGTAACGTGCTCGCTGTCGGTCGGCTCGTCGCCTTCCCAGATGATGGCCGTATCGTTTTCGCGGTGGGGCAGGTGGCGGTCGATGCAGTTGGCCGAGACGTTCAGCACCCCGTCCTCGAACCAGCGGATGCGGAAATCTTCCTTGTTGAACGACACGTCCTTGATCTTCGACGGGAAGGTCATCCAGTCGAGGCGCTTGGCCTGTTCGCTCCAATAGGCGTCCGGGGTCTCGCGCGCGGCGATCCGGGCCGCTTCATAGCCGGCGCGGTCCATGTGGGCGCGGGCGGCCAGGTCGGCGGGGACGGGATAGATTTCCGGTTCGGTGGACACGCGCGCTTTCCTCCCAGTTTCTTGTTTTTAGAAGCCGTATTTGGCGAACAGGATCAGACGGGTCATGTCCCCGTCCAGCCCAGATTCCAGCTTGCGATCAGCGAACATCAGTTCGGCGCCGATATCAAACGCGGTCACGGGCGACCAGATCAGGTTGGCGTGCAGGCTCTGGGCCGAGCGGTTGGCGCTCGCTCCGGTCAGCAGGACGTCGTTGTCCACCCTCTGGGCCGACCAGATCAGGCTGGAGCGCCAGCCGGGCGTCCAGACGTGGCGATAGGCGGCGAAGCCGGCGATCACGCCGATGGCGTCCAACTGGCCCGAGGCGTCCAGCACCGCGTCGTTGGAGAAGTTGAGCCCCAGATAGCGGCCCACGCCCTCGCCGCCCGACAGCATGAAGCGCAGGTCGTCTTGCGCCCCCACCTTGAGCTTGGCCGAGGCCGACAGGCCCCAGCCCGTCGCCGTGTCGTCGATGCTGGTCGCCGGGTTCTGGTATTTCAGCTGACGCAGCAGGCCTGCGAACTGGACGTCGCCCCAGGGGCGGCTGATCGCATAGCGGGCCGTCAGGTCAGGCAGGCTGTTGTCGTCGGCGATGATGCGGGCGCCGCCGCCGAAGGGGGTGACGGTGGTCTCGGGATTCTCGACCGCGATCGAGAAAGGGCCGCGCGTGTAACGGACCTGGGCCTGGCGGGCGAAGACCGTGCCCTCGGCGGCGCCGACGAAATCAGCGGACTCGGGCAGGACGGCGGTGTTTTGGAAGTTGGTCCACTCCTGACCGATCAGCCAGTTGTCGATGGTGACGAAGGCGCGGCGCAGGGCGGGGGTGGAGGCGCTGGTGATGCGCTGGTCGCCGGTTCCGGGCAGGCTCTGGAAATCCATCTCAAGCCGCGTGCCGACCTTGTGGCCGCCGACCAGGCCGTCGGTGGTCAGCCAGAAACGGGTCTGGCGGGCGTTGAAGTCCGTGGCCGTGTCCTCGTCGGCGCCGCCGACCGGGATGGAGCCGGGCAGGTGGTAGTCACGCAGGGCGTCGCCGTTGGCCGGGTCGCCGCCGGAATAGTTCGAGGCCATGGCGTCGACCTTGATGAAGCCGCCGAACTTGACCGTGTGATCGCCGATGCGGAAGCCTTCCTCACGCGGGGCGGCGGGGGCCGAAACCGGCGTGGCGGCGGGACGGGTTTCCAGACGGATGATGTCCTGGGCCATGGCCTGCGACTGGGTCGTCTGCTGGGTTCGCGCGGCGGCGACCTCGGATTTCAGACTGTTCAGTTCGGCTTCGAGCAGGGCGATGCGCGCTTCGAGGGCCGCATTGGCGTCCTGGGCCAGGACGGCGCCGGGCGCAAACAGAAGCGCAGCCGCAGCCGCGCCGCCGAGCAGGCGGTATCTTCCCATGTCATTTCCTCCCGGGTGCGTCTGATGCGAACCTCGAGACCGCAGCATTCCGCGCGGGGGCGGTATGCGGCCATTAGCCATTGGTCTAGTTTCGACCAAAGTCGAGGCGCGGCATGGTGTCGTCACAGCGCGGCCTCGACCCGAAAAAGAACCGCGTGCGGGAAGGATTTTCATGGATCGCATCGTCGTCGCCGACGACCACCCTCTGTTTCGGGCGGCGTTGAGATCGGCCGTCGAAAAGGCCGCACCCGGCGCCGTGATTGCGGAATGCGCCAGTCTGGCCGAGGTTCAGGCGGCCTTGGCCGAAGGCGCGACCGACCTGCTGCTGCTGGACCTGAAGCTGTCGGACAGCGAGGGCATGGCGGGCCTGACCCGCATCCGCGCCGAATATCCCGCCGTGCCCGTCGCCGTTGTCTCGGCCAGCGAGGAGCCGCCGACTGTGCGTCGCGCCCTGACGCTGGGCGCCGCCGGCTTCATCCCCAAGTCCGCCGCCCTGCCGATCATGGTCGAGGCCATCGCCGCCATCCTGTCGGGCGACAGCTGGGCCCCCGACGTCGGCGCGCCCGGTCCCGAGGAAGGCGATCTGGAAGCCCGCATCGCCAGCCTGACGCCCTCGCAACTACGCATTCTCGAAGGCCTGAGAGCCGGGCGGCTGAACAAGCAGATCGCCTTCGACCTCGGCGTCACCGAGGCCACCATCAAGGCCCACCTGACCAGCGTCTTCCGCAAGCTGGGGGTGCATAACCGGACGCAAGCGGTGATTTTGGCTCAGTCGATCGATCTCTGAATCCCTTCTCCCCTTGTGGGAGAAGGTGGCAGGCGGAGCCTGACGGATGAGGGGTGTCAGCACCTCATCTGAAGGTTGTCGTCGCGGGTCCGTCAGACATTCGAAATGTCGCGCCGACACCCCTCATCCGAGCGCCTCCGGCGCCCACCTTCTCCCACAAGGGGAGAAGGAACACGATCAACGCGACAGAAACGCCTTCAGCGCCGCCGGCTTGACCGGTTTGGGCAGCAGGGTCGCGCCCGCCGCCGTGGCCGTTTCCTTCAGCCCCTCGCGGGTGTCAGCGGTGACAAGCCCGATGCGGCGCAGGCCGCGCGCCCTCAGGGCGTCCACCACCGTCAACCCGTCCGCGCCGTCGCCCAGATGCAGGTCCACCAGAGCCGCGTCGAACGGCCCCTGCGCGGCGACCCCTTCGGCCACGGTCCGCGCCGTGGTCGTCTGCGCGCCCCAGCGGCTCAGCAGGGCGGTCAAAGCGTCGAGGATGGCCGGTTCGTTGTCCACGCACAGCACCCGCAACCCCGCCAGCGGCAGGCGGGCGTCGCCCTCGACTGGAACAGCGGGAACAGGGCGCGCGGCGGCGCGCGGGGCGCTGACGCGGAAGGTCGTGCCGCGCCCGACGCGGGACGCCATGGACAGCGGATGGCGCAGCAGGTCCGACAGCTTCTGCACAATGGCCAGACCCAGCCCTGCGCCGGGCTCGTCCACCGGGGCGCCGGGCAAGCGCACGAACTCGCCGAAGACGCTCTCGCGGTCGGCGTCGGGGATGCCGCGTCCGGTGTCGCAGACCAGCATCTGCACCGTCTCGCCGTCGCGCCGCGCCCCGACCAGAACCCGGCCCGTGTCGGTGTAGCGGATGGCGTTGCCGACCAGGTTCTGAAGCATGGAGCGCAGCAGGTCGTGGTCGGAGGCGACCCACAGGCCCGACGGCACCACCGTCAGGCGCAGGCCCTTGGCGCGGGCCATGGGGGCGAACTCGCGGCGCAGCTCGGCGAACAGGGCGTCCAGCGACAGGGGGGCCACGGCGGGCTGGACCCCGCCCGCCTCCAGCTTGGACAGGTTCAGCAGGGCCGTCAGCAGGCGGTGGGCGCTGTCGATGGAGCGGTCGGCGTTGGTCGCCAGTCCGCGCCCCGGCGAGCCCGGCGCCAGGGCCGGTTCTTCCTTCAGGGCGGCGATGAACAGGCGCGCGGCGTGCAGGGGCTGCAACAGGTCATGGCTGGCGGCGGCGAGGAAGCGGGTCTTGGAGGCTGTGGCGTCCTCGGCCAGACGACGGGCTTCCTCCAGCCGTTCGGTGCGGTCGGCGACGCGGGCCTCCAGCCGTTCGTTGGCCTCTTCCAGATCGCGGGCGGCGCGGCGCAGGGCGGTGATGTCGGTATAGCTGGTGGCGTAGCCGCCGCCGGGAATGGGGGCGCCCGAGGAGCGCAGGATGCGGCCGTCGGGCTGCTCGCGCTCATGGTCGTGGGGGATGCGGCGAGACAGGGCCTCGAGGCGCCGCTCGACCCAGGCCTCGATGTCGTGCGGGCTCTCGCCGCGCTCGGCGTTCAGGCGATAGACGGCGGCGATGGGCAGGCCGACGTGGACGAAGCCGGGCGGCAAGTCGAACATCTCGACATAGCGCCGGTTCCACGCGGTCAGGCGCAGGTCCTCGTCCACCACGCTGACGCCTTGGTCGATGTTGTCGAGCGTGGTCTGCAGCAGGTCGCGGTTGAACTGGACCGCCTGCGAGGCTTCGTCCAGCATCCGCACCACGTCCTCGGGGGCGCGGCCGCCGGCGGCCAGGGCGGCGGCGAGCACGCGCCGGGCCGAGGCGGCGCCGATGGCCCCGGCCAGCATCCGCTCTGCGGCGCGGGCCAGGCCGGCGTCGGCGGGGTCGGCGTCGCGTAGGCGTATCTCGGTTTCGCGCGCCCAGGCGGCGAAAGCGCGCTCGGCGCGCTCGTCGCCGATGAAGCGAGCGACCAGGGCCTTGAGGTCGCCGACCGAGGCCCCGGCCAGGCCGCCGCGCCCCTCCATCCAGTCCGGCCCCAGACGGTCGACGAAGGCGCGGGCCTGAACCTGATCGATCAGGCGTGGACGGCTCAGCTTGGACACCAGAACAAAGACGCCGAGGTTCAGGCCCAGGCTGAGGAAGACCCCGGCCGCGAAGGGATCGGCCAGTCCCAACATGGCCGGAATGTTCAGGCCGAACCCGGGGGCCAACTGCGGCGCCGCCAGCAGGACCAGCCAGACCGTCATGCCGACGCTTAAGCCCGCCAGCGCTCCGCGCGAGCGCCCGCCCCGCCACAGCACGGCGCCGAACAGGGCCGGGGCCAACTGGGCCAGGGCCGCAAACGACACCAGCCCCATGGCCGCCAGACCGCGCGACTGGTCCATGGCCTGATAATAGAGCCAGGCCATCAGCAGCAGGGCGACGATGGCCAGGCGGCGGATGTTCAGGATGGCGCGGGCCATGTCCCCGGCGCGCTCGCCGCGTCGGCGCCGTTCGGCGGCCAATAACGGCAGGACCAGATTGTTGGACACCATGGCCGACAGGGCCACGGCCTCGACGATGACCATGGCCGTCGCCGCCGAGAAGCCGCCGACGAAGACAATGGCCGTCAGGGCCGACTGGCCGGAGTTCAGCGGCAGGGCCAGGACCAGCAGGTCAGGATTGACCTCTGGCGCGAACAGGCCGCCCGCCGCCACCAGAGGCAGGACCGCCAGGCTGGTCAGCAGCAGATAGAGGGGAAAGATCCAGCGCGCGCGCCGCACCTGGGCCGGGTCGCCGCCCTCGACAAAGGCGACGTGAAACTGACGCGGCAGACAGAAGATAGCCAGCGTCGCCACCAGGACGATGGCCCAGAAGCGTCCGTCCAGATCGGGCCAGCGCGCCAGATCGCCCAGGCTGGCGGTGATATCCGCTGAGGCGGGGGCGTGGCGCAGCAGCACCAGGGCGAAGATCGCCACGGCCAGCAGGGCGGCCAGCTTGACGATGGACTCGATGCCGATAGCCTGGATCAGGCCGCGATTGTGCTCGGTCAGGTCGGGACGGCGCGCGCCGAACAGGATGGCGAACCCGGCCAGCACCCCGGCCATGACCAGAACCGTCACGCTCTCGGAGCCCGCCACCGGGGTCCCGGCGGTGATCATCTCTCCCGCCATCGACAGGGATTTCAGCTGCAGCGCGATGTAGGGCAGGGACCCCAGGATGGCGACGACAGCCACCGCCGCGCCCAGGGCCGGGCTCTTGCCGTAGCGGGAGGAGATGAAGTCGGCCATCGAGCCGACGTTCTCGCGCCGGGCCGCCGCCGCGATCCGCTTCCACAGCGGAAACAGCACCGTCACCCCCAGGGCCGGGCCGATATAGATGGGCAGGTATTCCCACGCCGACCGCGCCGCCGTCCCCACCGCCCCGTAATAGGTCCACGAGGTGCAATAGATGGCCAGCGACAGGGCGTATAGCGACGGCCCCAAGGCTCCGCCGCGCGTCTTGATCGACGGGCGTTCATACCACCAGGCGACCGCGAACAGGGTCGCCATATAGGCGGCCACCAGGGCCAGGGTCGCGAGGCTGAACATGACCGGCATGTGGGACGCAGCGGGGCTTTAGGACAAGGGAGAAAAGGGATCACAGCACCCTCTTCCGTCCTCCCGGAAGCGGCGCAGCCGCTATCCGGGACCGCAAGAAGCGCTGCCCGTAGTGTTCTGGGCGGTCCCGGCTCTCCGCCCTCGCCTTCGCGAGGGCTGCGGCCGGGATGACTGGCCGATAGAAGAAGGGCGGCCCGACCGAAGCCGGACCGCCCCCTTAGGCTGGCGAACTCTAGACGTTACGCGTTCAGATCGACGTCCTTGCCTTCCTTGACCAGCAGGAAGCCCAGCACGACCGTCGCGAGCGCCACCACAATCGGATACCAGAGGCCGTAGTAGATATTGCCTGTGGCCGCGACCATGGCGAAGGCCGTGGTCGGCAGGAAGCCCCCGAACCAGCCGTTGCCGATGTGATAGGGCAGGGACATCGAGGTGTAGCGGATATTGGTCGGGAACATCTCGACCAGGGCCGCCGCGATCGGTCCGTAGACCATGGTCACGTAGAAGCCGAGGATGAAGAGGATCAGCACCACCATCGGCTTGTTGACCAGGGCGCTGTCGGCCTTGGCGGGATAGCCGGCGGTGGTCAGGGCCTCGCCTAGACCCGCATCCCAGGTCTTTTTCTGGGCGGCGAAGTCAGCGGTGGTCATGGCGTCGCCGCGGAAGCTGGGGATGACCGACTGATCGCCGATGCGGACCTCGGCCACCGTGCCTGCGGGCGCGGCGACATTGGTGTAGGTCACGCCGGCCTTGGCCAGATAGGACTTGGCCACGTCGCAGGAGTGGTTGAACACCGTCTTGCCGACGGGATCGAACTGCAGGTGGCAGTCTGCGGGATCGGCATAGACCGTGACCGGAGCCGAGGCGGCGGCGGCGGCCAGACGCGGGTTGGCCGCTTCCGTCAGGGCGTTGAACAGCGGGAAGTAGGTGATCGCCGCCAGCAGGCAGCCGGCCAGGATGATCGGCTTGCGCCCCACCTTGTCCGACAGCCATCCCCAGAAGATGAAGAAGGGCGAGGCCAGCAACAGGGCGACAGCCAGCAGGACGTAAACCAGGGTGGCGTCGACCCGCAGCACCCGCTCCAGGAAGAACAGGGCGTAGAACTGACCCGTGTACCAGATGACTGCCTGACCGGCCGTCAGACCGACGAGGGCGATCAGCACCAGCTTCAGGTTCGGCCACTTCATGAAGCTGTCCTTCAGCGGGGTCTTGGACCCCTTGCCTTCGGCCTTCATGCGCTTGAACGAGGGGCTCTCGGCCAGCTTCAGACGGATCCACAGCGACACGCCCAGCAGCAGGATCGAGACCAGGAAGGGAATGCGCCAGCCCCATGCGGCGAAGGCTTCCTCGCCGACGGCGTAGCGGACGCCCAGAATGACGAACAGGCTGAGCACCAGGCCCGCCGTCGCCGTGATCTGGATGAAGGAGGTGTAGAAGCCGCGCTTGCCGTGCGGGGCGTGCTCGGCGACGTAGGTGGCGGCGCCGCCGTATTCACCGCCGAGCGCCAGGCCTTGGATCAGGCGCATCAGCACCAGGATGATCGGGGCGGCGATGCCGATGGCGGCATAGGGCGGAAGCAAGCCGACCACGAAGGTCGACAGGCCCATCAGCAGCATGGTGACGAGGAAGGTGTTCTTGCGTCCCCACAGATCGCCCAGCCGCCCGAAGACGATGGCGCCGAACGGACGGACCGCAAAGCCGGCGGCGAAGGCCATCAGGGCGAAGATATAGCCGGTGGTCTCGTTCACCCCCGAGAAGAACTGGGTGGTGATGATCGCGGCCAGCGAGCCGTAGAGATAGAAGTCGTACCATTCGATGACGGTGCCGACGGACGACGCCAGAATCACGAGCCGGTCGTTCTTGTCGACCGTGTGTTCCACGCCCTCCGCCGCATCCATGGTGCGGTCGGTCATGGGCAGTCCCTTCCTGTAGGGTCGCGTTTCGCGACCGTTTCCTCGCGATCCTGTTGCCGGATCGTCGAGGGTGAGACTGACAGCAGGCCGACGGATTTGCAGAGAGCGACTTTGGTCGAACGGCGGCGCCTGTCGCGCGGGCGAGGCGCAAATATTGCCTCAGGCGCCGTTTCACGGTTGTCGCAGCGGGCGACTGCGACCAAATGAAGGTTTGACGTCGCCGTTTGGCGACCCGGCGCGAGAGGACATCAATGGCCCGTAAGCCCAACTACAGTTTCGAACGGCAAGAGCGCGAGCGCGCCGACGCCAAGAAGGCCGAAGCCAAGGCCGCCGCCAAGGCCGCCAAGAAGGCCGCCAAGGCTGCGGGCGAAACCGACGACGACGAGCAGCCGTCCGAGGACTGACGGTCCAACGGAACTGCGGGCCCTACAGGCCCATGCAGACGTATTTCAGTTCGAGGTAGTCCTCGATGCCGTGGCGCGAGCCCTCGCGACCCAGGCCGGATTGCTTGATCCCGCCAAAGGGTGCGACCTCGGTGGAGATCAGGCCGGTGTTGACGCCGATCATGCCGGTCTCCATCGCCTCGGCCACGCGCCAGACGCGGCCCATGTCGCGCGCGTAGAAGTATCCAGCCAGGCCGAACTCGGTGGCGTTGGCCAGCCTCAGCGCCTCTTCCTCCGTCTCGAAACGGACGACGGGCGCGACGGGGCCGAAGGTCTCCTCCTTGCAGATCAGCATGTCGGACGTGACGCCCGACAGCACGGTCGGCTGGAAGAAGGTCCCGCCGAGGGCGTGGCGCTGGCCGCCTGTCTCCACCTTGGCGCCCTTAGCCGTCGCGTCGGCGATATGTTCCTCGACCTTTTTGACGGCTTTGGCGTCGATCAGCGGGCCGATCTGCACCCCGTCCTCCAGCCCGGCGCCGACCTTGAGCGCGGCGGTCGCCTGGGCCAGCCTGGCGACGAACTCATCGTGGACGGATGACTGCACGTAAAAGCGGTTGGTGCAGACGCAGGTCTGACCGCTGTTCCTGAACTTGGAGGCCACGGCGCCGGCGACCGCCGCGTCGATGTCGGCGTCGTCGAACACCAGGAAGGGAGCGTTGCCGCCCAGTTCCAGGCTCATCTTCTTGATGGTCTCGGCCGACTGCCGCATCAGGGTGCGGCCGATCTCGGTCGACCCGGTGAAGCTGATCTTGCGCACCGTCGGGTTGGACGTCAGCTCGCCGCCGATGTCCGAGGCGGAGCCGGTCACGACGTTGAACAGGCCGGGCGGCAGACCCGCCTCCTCCGCCAGAACCGCCAGGGCGAGCGCCGACAGCGGCGTCTGGCTGGCCGGTTTCAGCACCACGGCGCAGCCGGCGGCCAGGGCCGGGCCGACCTTGCGGGTGATCATGGCGGCGGGGAAGTTCCATGGCGTGATGGCCCCGACCACCCCGACCGGCTGGCGGATGGCGATCAGCCGTTTCGTGGCGTCATAGGTGGGGATGACTTCGCCATAGGTGCGCTTGCCCTCCTCGGCGAACCATTCGATGAAGCTGGCGGCATAGGCGATCTCGCCCTTCGCCTCGGTCAGGCTCTTGCCCTGTTCGCGCGTCAGCAGACGCCCTAGCGCGTCTTGCTCCGACATCATCAGATCGAACCAGCGGCGCAGAATCCGCGCCCTCTCGCTCGCTGTCTTTGCCGCCCAGGGCTTCATTGCGGCCTCGGCGGCGACGATGGCGCGGCGGGTCTCGGCGGCGCCCATCTTGGGCGCGGTCGCCAGAACCTCGCCCGTGGCCGGGTCCGTCACTTCAAATGTCGAACCGTCGTCGGCGTCGATCCAGCGTCCGTCGATATAGGCCTGGTGACGAAGCAGACGGGCGGGATCGGACATGGGCGGCTCCTGAGGCGAAGGGAGCCGACATAACGCGCCGCAAGGCCTGCGGCTGCAAGACGATGAAACGTCTAGGTCAAGGCCAGTCCCATGCGGACCAAGGCCGACAGACTGTCGGCCTCCATCTTGGTCATGACCTTGGCGCGGAAGACCTCGACGGTGCGCGGACTGATGTCCAGGTTCAGGGCTATGGCCTTGTTGGAATGGCCGAGGATCAAGGCGTCAAAGACCTGACGCTCGCGCGGGGTCAGGCGGGTCAGGCGCAGTTCGGCGGCGGCGCGGCAGGCCTGCTCGTGGCCGACATCGTTCAGACGGGCCAGGCAGCCGCGCACGGTCTCGATCAGGCGGCGCGGGTCAAAGGGCTTCTCGATGAAGTCGACGACGCCGGCCTTCATCATCTGCACCGCCATCGGCACGTCGGCATGGCCGGTGATGACGATGACGGGCCAGGCGTTGCCGCGCATCTGGCTCAGGCGGCGCACCACCTCGTCGCCGTCCATGTCGGGCATGCGCACGTCGGTGATGACGCAGGCGGTGGCGTCCTCGGGCAGGTGGCTGAAGAAGTCGACGCCGCTGGCGAATCCGCGCGCACGGATGCCCTCGCCGCGCAGCAGCATCAGCAGGGAATCCCGGACGGCGGCGTCGTCGTCGACGATGAAGACGGAGTGGAGGCTCATACGGTCTCGACGCTCGGTTCTCGGTTGAGGGTGAAGGAGAAGGCCGCGCCCCCCAGCGCGCTTCTCGAGACTTGCAGTCGTCCGCCGTGGCTTTCGACGATGGTTCGGGTGACGGACAGGCCCAGGCCCATGCCGCCGGACTTGGTGGTCGTCATCGGCTGAAAAATGCGGTCGATCTGATCGTCGGCGATGCCGGGGCCATTGTCCTCGACGCTGATGCGGTACTGGGTGTCAGAGACGGTGCGACCGACGATGACGACCTCTGGCGAGGTGCGGTCGCCGACCGCCTCGACCGCGTTGCGGGTCAGGTTGACCATGGCCTGCTGGAACTGGATGCGTTCGGCCTGGACCCGATCATCCTCGGCTTCAAGGTCCAGGCGGATGGCGACGCCCTTGCTGGCGCCGATCATCGTGAAGATGGGGCCCAGATCTTCAATCATGGAGGAGGCGCGCTCGGTATCCATGCGCCGGACTTCCAGCGACAGAAGCTCGCGCATCCGACGGATGATCTTGCCGGCGCGCAGCAACTGACCCTTGGCCAGTTCGGCGGTGCGCAGGGCGCTGTCGCCCAAGGGCCCGGCCCGCTCCATATCCACCTGGCTGGCATGCAGATAGGTGGCGGCGGCGCTGAGCGGCTGGTTCAGTTCATGGGCCAGTGTGGCGGCCATCTCGCCGAGCGAATTAAGGCGCCAGACCTTGTTCAACTGGGCGTGCAGTTCGCGCGCCTGGGCGTCGGCGGCGTGCCAACGGCTGAGATCGGTCAGGCACAGGGCCACATGTTCGCCGCCCGATGATCCGGGCACGATCCCGTATTGAATGCTGAGCGGGAAGGTCGCGCCGTCCGGACGCAGGCCGTTCCAGTGAGCGTCCTTGGACTCCAGCGGGCCGCCGGTCGCCCCCGTTCTGGTCGTGGCCTTGATGTCGAAGCCGGGAGCCAGCTCGGCGAAGGGGCGTCCGCGCGCCGCCTTCTCGGTCAGGGCGAACAGGTCGGCGGCGGCGGGGTTCAGGCGGCGGATCTCGCCATTGGCCTCCAGCGTCACGACCGGCACCGAGGCCAGGGCGGTATTGAGCATGGCGTCCTTGGCCGCCAGCTGGCGCGACAGATCGCGCGTCCGCTCGTCCAGCGCCCTCAGACCCCAGCAGATCTCGGCCAGAAGCCAGGTGACGCCCGCGAACAGGGCGGCGTTGGTCAGGGCGTCCGACAGGCTTTCGCGAGGCACCAGGGCCAGGTTGACGGCGATGGACAGGGCGACGGCCAGGGCGGTGGCCGGGCGGCGCGCCAGCATGGCCGTGATCACGACAGCAGGCACCATGGGCAGGTAGTAGAACTGGCCTAGACCCTCCAGCAGGGTTCTGAAGCCCACAGCCCCGCCCACGGCGACGATCGCCAGCAGCACGCCGCTCCAGCGTCGGCGCGATATCGCGCTTGCGAAAGACAGGATGCTTTGCATCGCCGATGGGATGGGAGGACTCCTCACGCTTCTAGGCCGCCGGACGTTGAAGCTGTGAAAGAGCAATCTACAGAATCTGGCCGAGGAGCGCCTTCTATACACTGGTCGAGTATTTCGCAAACCCCGGGTTAACCATGACGTTTCAGGGACACGCTCAAGACTTAATTGATATCGCTGTTTTGTATATAGGCAAAAAAATGGCCATTACTGCAAAGATGGTTTTCGGCCGTTAACGATGAAGTCTCGAGGGTTTCCGTCTGCAACGAAGGCTTAACCCTCTGGGCCGTTGTCGAAGCAAAACTCACTGGGTGCGGAGTTCTACGTAGGTCCGGATTTACAGAAATCTACGGTTGTTCGCTCACATAGACCTCATAGTCACCGAGGTAAAAATGCTCGAACAGAGTCCCGTTAAGCGCCAGAACGGCGCGCCCTACATCCCGCTCCTCGCCGGCTTTGCCGTGGTGATGGGGGCGAGCGCCGTCCAGGCGCACGCGATTGCAGCCCCCGACTTTAGCGCCCAGGTCGGCGTCGCCAGCGAATATGTCGGCAAGGGTCTGGGCAAGAGCGCCGGCGACCCCAGCGTCAACGGCTCGGTCGAAATCTCCACCGGCGCCTTCTACGCCAACGTCTTCGCCTCCACCGCCAAACTGTCGCAGGGTTCTGACGCCGAGATCGTCAGCGCCGTCGGCTGGCGCCCGGAGGCGGCTGGCTACAAGTTCGACCTGTCGGTCGTGAACCGCGACCTGCCGGGCACCCGCGCCGGCGTCGACGCCAACTACTGGGAATATCAGGCCGACGCCTCGCGCAAGATCGGCCCGGTCAGCACCCGCCTGCGCGTCAACTATACGCCCGATGGTTTCGCCGCGGCCAAGGAAGCCTGGTGGATTGAACTTCAGGGCACGGTCTCGGTCGGACCCAAGACCAAGGCCTCGGCCTCCATCGCTGACCGCACCGCCGACGGCGGCGCGGAGTACGCCGCCTGGAATGTTGGCGTGAAGCACAAGCTGACCGAGAAACTGGCTCTGGATGTCCGCTGGTACGACACCGACAGCCACGCCCTGGGCGAGAACTATGACGGCCGCCTGGTGGGCGCGCTGACGTTCGCGCTCTGAGCCGACTGAACAGAAATTCCGGGGGGAGAAGACCAATGAACATGTTGAGCGATCTGAAGATCGAAAAGAAACTGATGGCGGCCTTCGCGGTCGTCATCGCCGCCATCGCCATCATGGGCGTGACGGTCTTCGTGCAGGTCAATGCGCTGGAAAAAGCGCGTATGGACCGGGTGCGGGCGTCGGCCGTGCAGCGAGAAGCCGAGACGGCTAAATTCTACCTGGCGCGCCAGGAAAGCAGCTATCGTGGCTTCCTGCTGTCGAGTGACGTCTACTACCTGGAGCGACTGACCGCGCACCGGGAAAACTTCAATAAGAGCCTGGACCGGATCGCCCAACTGGATCGCACCAGCGACGATGAAGTCCGCGCGGCGCGCGTCGCCGCCGACGAATGGGCCAAGAACGTTGTCGAGGCGGGCCGCGTCCTCGCCGGCAACCCGGCGACGCAGGCCCAGGCCGTGGCCATGGTCGGCCGCGAAGGCGTGGCCGACAAATACATCAGCCCGGCCGAGGACGCCCTCGAGACTTTGGTTGATGAGAAGTCGCAGCAGAGCCGTGTCTTCGGCGAGATTCAGGACTCCGTCGCCAAGTCGGTGCGGATGGTGCTGATCGGCGGGGTCGTCCTGGCCCTGATCATCGCCGCCGCCATGGCCTTCCTGCTGACCAACCTGTTGGGCAAGCCGCTGCTGTCGATGACGTCGGCCATGCGTCGTCTGGCTGGCGGGGACACCTCGATCATCGTTCCGGCCATGGGCCGCAAGGACGAGGTCGGCCAGATGGCCTCGGCCGTCACAGCCTTCAAGGACGCCGCCATCGCCAACGCCCGTCTGGAAGCCGAGGCCGTGGCCCAACGCGCGGCCGCTGAAGAAGAGCGTGCTCGCGTTGAGGCCGAGAAGGCCAGGTCCGCCGAGGAAGACCGCGTCGCCATCACGGCGCTGGGCGAGGGTCTGTCGGCCATGGCCGAAGGCGATCTGACGCATCGCATGACGGTCGCTGTGGCCCCCAAGGCCGAGCAGTTGAAGGCCAACTTCAACGCCGCCATCGCCCAGTTGGAGCAGGCCGTTTCGGTGGTCGTCTCCAACGTCGCCGCCATTCGTTCTGGCGCCGGCGAGATTTCGCAGGCCTCCGACGACCTGTCGCGCCGCACTGAGCAGCAGGCCGCCTCGCTGGAAGAAACCGCCGCCGCCCTGGATGAAATCACCGCTACCGTGAACAAGACCGCTGACGGCGCCCGTCAGGCCTCCAGCGTGGTGCAGCAGGCGCGCGGCGACGCCGAGACGAGTGGTAATGTGGTGCGCGACGCCGTCGCGGCGATGAACGCCATCGAGCGCTCTTCGACCGAGATCGGCAACATCATCGGCGTCATCGACGAGATCGCCTTCCAGACCAACCTTCTGGCTCTGAACGCCGGCGTCGAGGCCGCGCGTGCGGGTGATGCGGGTCGCGGCTTTGCGGTCGTGGCTTCGGAAGTCCGGGCCCTGGCGCAACGCTCTGCTGAGGCCGCCAAGGAGATCAAGATCCTGATCTCGGCCTCGGGTCAGCAGGTCGGCGCGGGCGTCAACCTGGTCGGTCAGACCGGTCAGGCCTTGCAACGCATCGTCAGCCGCGTGGCGGAAATCGACGGCCTAGTCTCGGAAATCTCGGCCTCGGCCCAGGAGCAGGCCACCGGCCTGCAACAGGTCAACACCGCCGTGAACCAGATGGACCAGGTCACCCAGCAAAACGCGGCCATGGTCGAGCAGTCCACCGCCGCCAGCCACTCGCTGTCGCAGGAGGCCGACGCCCTGGCCGCCTCGGTGTCGCAGTTCCGCACCGGCCAGGTCGCCGCTCCGGTCGCCCGCAAGGCGGCCCCGCCTCACGCTCCGGCGCCGGCTCGTACGCCGCAACCGGTGGCTCAGACCGTCGCGGCCATGCGCACGGTCGGTCGTGGCGGCGCTGCGCTGAAGCCCGCACCGCTCGCGGTCGAAGATGGATGGGAAGAGTTCTGATGTCGGTCGCGATCTCGCTTCCGGCGGTGCTTGATCTACGCGCCGCCGAGCCTTTGAAGACGCAACTCCTGGCCGTGCGCGGCCAGGAGACCACCCTGGACGGTTCGGACGTCGAGCGTCTGGGCGGGCTTTGCCTTCAGGTCCTGCTGTCGGCGCTCGCCACCTGGCGCGCCGATGGTCAGGCCTTGACCTTTATCAATGTTTCCGAGGCCTTGGCCTCGCAATGGAGCGCCTTTGGGGCCTCCGCCGCGGACCTCGCTCCGCAAGGACAACTCGCGTGACCAAGACCATCCTGACTGTCGATGATTCCCGCACCATGCGGGACATGCTGATGCTGGCGCTTAAGGGCGCGGGCTATCGCGTGGTTCAGGCCGAGGACGGCGTCCACGGTCTGGAGGTGCTGCGGGCCGAAAACCCCGACATCGTCATCACCGACATCAACATGCCCCGTATGGACGGCTTCGGCTTCATCGAAGGCATGCGCGCCGACCCCAACCACAAGGCCACGCCGGTCCTGGTCCTGACCACCGAGAGCGACGCCGCCAAGAAGCAGCGCGCCCGTGAGGCCGGGGCTACCGGCTGGATCGTCAAACCCTTCGACCCGGCCAAGCTGGTCGACGCCGTCCGTCGCGTTGCGGCCTGAGGACACCAGACTTATGAGCGACGATCCGTTCGAGGCCATCAAGGTCACCTTCTTCCAGGAGTGCAGCGAACTGCTGGGCGATCTGGAAACCAATCTGCTGGCGCTGGAAAACGGCGAGGGCGACATCGAGACGATCAACGCCGTCTTCCGCGCCGTCCACTCGGTCAAGGGCGGGGCAGGGGCCTTTGGTCTGGAAGACCTGGTGCGCTTCGCCCACGTCTTCGAGACCCTGATGGACGAGCTGCGCTCGGGCCGTAAGGAATGCGACGACGTCACGATCAAGACCCTGCTGCGCGCCTCCGACGTCCTGGCCGACCACATCGGTGCCGCCCAGGGCGTCGCCCCGCCGGTGGACGCTGCGCGTTCGGCGGGTCTGGTCGCCGAGCTGGAAGTCCTGACCCACGGTCAGGCCGCCGCCGCCGCGGCCGCCGCGCCCGTCGCCGCTGCTGCCGACGAAGACGATTTCGGTTTCACGCCCCTGACGCTGGATCTGGCCGACTTTGGCGCGCCCGTTGAACTGCCGTCGCTGGAACTGCCTTCCCTTGAGCTGCCGTCGCTCGACCTGCCGGACCTGGCTGCGCTGACTTCCGCGCCCTTGGCCGCGCCGTCGGCGGCCGGCTGGCGCATCGTCTTCCGTCCGCATCCTCGCCTCTACGCCAGCGCCAACGACGTCAGCCTGCTGCTGCGCGAACTGACCCGTCTGGGCCAGACCTCGGTCGAGCTGGACGCCAGCGGCCTGCCGTCGCTGGAGGCGCTGGAGGCCGAGGACGCCCATCTGATCTGGACCATCGTCCTGACCGGCGACGTCTCCGAGGCCGCCGTCCGCGACGTCTTCGACTTCGTCGAGATGGACTGCGACCTGAGCATCACCGCCCTGGGCGGCGCACCCGCTTCGGTCGAGGCCGATCTGCCGCCCCTGCCGGTTCTGGACGCCGCCCCCGCCGAGCCCGAGTTCGACATCGCCGCCCTGCTGGCCAAGGCCGCTGCGCCGGTCGAGGCGCCTGCGCCCGCTCCGGTCGTCGCCGCCCCTGAGCCGGCGGTCGTCGCCGCTCAGGCTCCCGTCGCCGCGCCGGCCGCTCCCGCGCCCAAGCCGGTCGCGCCCGCCGCTCCGGCCGCCGCTGCGCCTTCGTCCCCTGCTGCTGTCGCCCCGGTGACCATCCGCGTCGACCTCGACCGCGTCGATCGTCTGATCAACGTCGTCGGCGAGCTGGTCATCCAGCAGGCCATGCTGGCCCAACGCGTCATGGAAAGCGGCCTGGCCCGTTCGTCCGACATCGCCCTGGGTCTGGAAGACCTGGAGCTGCTGACGCGCGACATCCAGGACAGCGTCATGGCCATCCGCGCTCAGCCGGTGAAGTCGGTGTTCCAGCGCATGCCGCGCCTGGTCCGCGAAGTCGCCGAGATGACCGGCAAGCGCGTGCGTCTGGTCACGGCAGGCGAGGACACCGAGGTCGACAAGACCGTGGTCGAACGCCTGGCCGAGCCGATCACCCACATGTTGCGCAACGCCATCGACCACGGGCTGGAAAGCCCCGAGGAGCGCGAGGCCGCCGGCAAGCCCGCCGAGGGCACCGTGCGTCTGGCGGCCCTGCACCGCTCGGGCCGGATCGTCATCGAGATTTCCGACGACGGCAAAGGCATCAACCGCCCCCGCGTGCGCGGCATCGCCGTTGATCGCGGCCTGATCGCCGAAGACGCCGTGCTGACCGACGACGAAGTCGATAATCTGATCTTCCTGCCGGGCTTCTCGACCGCTGAGACCGTCACCGACGTTTCGGGTCGCGGCGTCGGCATGGACGTGGTGCGCCGCTCCATCCAGGCCCTGGGCGGCCGCATCTCGATCAGCTCGAACCCCGGCAAGGGCTCGACCTTCACCCTCAGCCTGCCGCTGACCCTGGCGGTGCTGGACGGCATGGTGGTGTCAGCCGCTGAACAGACACTGGTGGCGCCCCTGTCGGCCATCGTCGAAAGCCTGACCCCGCGCGTGGAAGACATCCACCACGTCGGCGGCCATGACGCCGTGATCCGCTTCCGCGACGAGTTTGTGCCCATGGTGGACGTGGGCCGCGTCATGGGCTTCCGCGACGACGCCACGACCCTGACGGGCGGGGTGGTCATGATCGTGGAGACCGAGGCCGGCTCGCGCGCCGCCCTGCTGGTCGACGCCATCAACGGCCAGCGCCAGGTCGTGATCAAGAGCCTGGAAACCCACTACCGCCACGTCGACGGCGTCTCCGCCGCGACCATTCTGGGCGACGGCAGCGTCGCCCTGATCCTCGACATCGACGCCCTGGTCACCGCCGGGCGCCGCAAATCCAACCGCCCCGAACTGAAGATGGCGAGCTGAGTAACATGACCGAAGTCACTTCCAACGTCGCCGGCACTGACCGGGAACTGATCGCCTTCCGCATCGGCGAGCAGGAATTCTGCGTCGACATCATGAACGTCCGCGAGATCCGCGGCTGGACCCCGGCGACCCCGCTGCCGCGCTCGCCCTCCTACATGAAGGGCGTGATCAACCTGCGCGGCATCGTCCTGCCGATCATCGACCTGGGCGCCCGCTTCGGCCTGGCCACGGCCGAGCCGACCGCCCGCCACGTCATCATGGTGGCCCATATCGGCAAGCGTCTGGTCGGCCTGCTGGTCGACGCCGTGTCGGACATCGTGCAACTGACCGATTCGACGATCCAGCCGACGCCCGACGTCGCCAGCGACCACGTGAAGACCTTCGTCAAGGGCATCTTCGCCGTCGAAGGCGGCCGCATGATCAGCCTGATTGATCTGGAGCACGTTCTGCCGGCCGAAAGCGAAGCCGAAGCCGCATGACGAACGCCGCCGGGCGCGGATCCCTGGTCGAAGGCGAGTTCGTCTTCACCGCCGAGGACTTCCGCCACATCGCCCAAACCCTGCACGCCTACGCCGGCATCGCCCTGAGCGAAGGCAAGGCCGCGCTGGTTTACTCACGCCTGGCCAAGCGGCTGCGCGTGTTGGGTCTGCGCAGCTTCCGCGACTACTGCGCCCTGATCGAGGGCGTGGAAGGCGTTGACGAGCGTCAGGCCATGACCGCGGCCCTGACCACCAACGTCACCCGCTTCTATCGCGAGCCGCACCACTTCGATCACCTGCGCGATCAGGTCATGCCGGAACTGGCGGCGCGGGCGCGGGCCGGCGGGCGCGTGCGCCTGTGGTCGGCGGCCTGTTCCAACGGACAGGAGCCCTATTCCATGGCTCTGACCGTGCTGGACGTCCTGCCGGAAGCGGCGGATCTGGACGTGCGCATCCTGGCCACCGACATCGACCCCAATATGGTGGCCGAGGGCGCGGCGGGGATCTATTCCGACGAGCTGCTGTCGCCGGTGCCGGCGTCTGGCCGCAAGCATTTCACCCCGGTCCCCGGTTCGCCGGGCCAGTTCAGCGCCGACGCGACCCTGCGTCGCCTGGTGTCTTTCCGCGAGCTGAACCTGATCGGCGACTGGCCGATGAAGGGCAAGTTCGGCGTCATCTTCTGCCGCAACGTGGTCATCTACTTCGACGACGCGACCCAGGAAATGGTCTGGAGCCGCTTCACCCCGATGATGACCCCCGGCGCGACCCTCTACATCGGCCACTCCGAGCGCGTCAGCGGCCCCGCGACGGCGCAGCTGCAGACCTGCGGCCTGACGGCCTATCGCCTGGGAGGCCGCGCATGAGCCATCCTGTGCGCGTCCTGATCGTTGACGACAGCGCCACCATGCGCAGCCTGATCAGCGCCGTCCTGCGCCGCGACCCCGAGATCGCCGTGGTCGGCACGGCCGCCGATCCATTGGAGGCCCGCGCCGCGATCAAGGAACTGAACCCCGACGTCATCACCCTCGACGTCGAGATGCCCAATATGAACGGGCTGGAATTCCTCGAAAAGATCATGCGGCTGCGGCCCATGCCGGTGGTCATGGTCTCGACCCTGACCCAGGCGGGCACCGACGTCACCCTGGCGGCGCTGGAAATCGGCGCGGTCGACGCCGTGGCCAAACCCGCCCCCGGCGTCTCGGCCCAGGAGGCCTTCGGCGACCTGGCCGAGAAGGTGAAGATCGCCGCCCGCTCGCGCGTGCGCCCGCTGGAAACGCGCGAGGCCAAGGCGGTGGACGGCGCCTATCGCGCCGACCCCAACCACATCCTGGCCATCGGCGCCTCGACCGGCGGGGTGGAAGCTCTGCTGAACATCCTGTCGGCCTTCCCGGCCAACTGTCCGGCGACGGTGGTGACGCAGCACATGCCCGCCACCTTCACCAAGAGCTTCGCGGCGCGTCTGGACAAGGCGTCCGGCGCCACCGTCACCGAGGCCGTGGACGGCGCCCCCCTGATGCCCGGTCACGTCTATATCGCCCCCGGCGGCGAGACCCATCTGGAGGTGTCGGGCAGCCGCTGCCGTCTGGTCGCCGCCGACCCGGTCAACGGCCATCGCCCGTCGGTGGACGTCCTGTTCAACTCGGTCGCCCGTCTGGGCCGCCCCATGACCGGGGTGATCCTGACCGGCATGGGCAAGGACGGGGCCAAGGGTCTGCTGGCCATGCGTCAGGCCGGCGCCCGCTCCCTGGGCCAGGACGAGCAGTCCTGCGTCGTCTACGGCATGCCCCGCGCCGCCTTCGAGCTGGGCGCCGTCGAGCGCCAGCTGTCTCTGCCCCGTCTCGCCCCCGCCATCCTCGATCTGTGCGCCGCCGGCGCCCCCGCCTCAAAGCCTGTTGCGTAAGGACTACTCGTATGCCCGCCGCTTCCGCCCTCAATGTCCTGGTCGTCGACGATCAGCTGACCATGCGTTCCCTGATCCGCAACAGCCTGCAACAGATCGGCGTGCGTGAGATTTCCGAAGCCGCCGACGGCGAGCTGGGTCTGCGCGCGGCCATCACCAAGCCGGTGCATCTGATCATTTCCGACTTCAACATGCCGAACCTGGACGGCCTGGGCCTGCTGCGCGCCATCCGCGCCCACCCGCCGACGTCCAAGACCGCCTTCATCATGCTGACCGGCCGCGCCGACCGCGAACTGGTGCAGCGCGCCGTGCAGTTCGGCGTCAACAACTATCTGGTCAAACCCTTCACCACCGCCCAGCTGAAAGAGAAGCTGGAAGGCGTGTTCGGCCCGCTGACGTGAACCCCGCCCGCGATCAGCAGACGGTCGAAAGGCGCGTCCATGTCGGCCAGGGCGAGCACCATGTGACGTCCGATCGCGACGTCGTGCTCTCGACCGTGCTCGGCAGCTGCGTCGCCATGTGCCTGCGCGATCCCGTGGCCGGGGTCGGCGGCATGAACCACTTCCTGCTGCCCGAAGGCGCGGGGGCGGGGACCGACGCGGGGCGTCGCTACGGCGCCTATGCCATGGAGCTGTTGATCAACGACGTGCTGAAGGCCGGCGGTCGTCGCGACCGTCTGGAGGCCAAGCTGTTCGGCGGCGGCCGCATGTTCGACTCGCTCAAGGATGTCGGCGCGTCCAACGCCGACTTCGCCGAACGCTTTCTGGCTGACGAGGGCATTCCCGTCGTCGGCGCCAGCCTGAGGGGCGCCGGGGGGCGTCGACTACACTACTGGCCGGTGACCGGTCGGGCGCTGCAACGCGCGGTCACGGATGCGGTCGCCCCGCGTCCGACGCCGCCGCGTCTGCCGCCCGTCGACGCCGGTGCGCTGGAGCTATTCTGATGAGCCAATACGACGCCAAGGGTCTGTTGAGCGCGGTCGCGGCCGAACTGGACGACATCCGCGCGGGCGTGGACGAGGCCGGCGGTCTGGTGTCCGAACTGCTGCGCCTGGCTCCGGCCGAGCAGCGCCTGACCTTCCTGACGCGAATGCAGGCCTTTGACGTGCTGAGCCAGCGCGTGGACGCCCTGGCCGGTCTGGCGTCGGCCCTGTCCGAGGATCAGCCGATGGACACCGCCCTGGCCGCCCTGCCTCTGGCCGAGATGGCCGACCGTCTGCGCGAGCTGTCGTTCCGAGGCAGGCCGCTGTCGGAACCCGCGCCCGCCGCCGTTGCCGGCGACCTGCTGCTGTTCGACTGATCTCATGAGCGCCGCCGACCGGGTCAATCTGGAGCAATCGATCGTCCTGCTGATTGACGACAATCCGCAGGCGCTGGACATGCTCAGCTCTGTATTCCAGGGCTTCGGCGTCAAGGAACAGATCAAGTGCGCCTCGGCCACCGCCGCCGTGCGCATCATCCAGAACCGCGCCGTCGATCTGATCGTCATCGACTGCTCCGACCCGGAAATGGACAGCTACGCCTTCGCCCGCTGGTTGCGGCGCGAGACCCCGGCGCCCTTGCGCTTCATCCCCATCATGCTGCTGACCGGCCACGCCTCTCAGGCCAAGGTGCAGGAAGGCCGAGACTGCGGCGTCAGCTTCGTGGTCACCAAGCCCCTGACCCCCGCCGTCCTTCTGCGACGCATCCTGTGGCTGGCCGGCGACGAGCGCGAGTTCGTCGAGAGCGAGAACTACGTCGGGCCTGATCGCCGCGTGCGCAACTTCGGGCCGCCGCTGAACATGCCTGGACGCCGTCAGGGCGACCTGTCCACTCACGTCGGCGCCGCCGTCGAAGCCAATATGGATCAATCCGACATCGACATGCTGCTGAAGCCCCAGCGCGTCGCCCTGTGAGTACCGTTCAGTGACCGAAGCCCGCACCCTGAAGATCAAGACCAGCCTGGCCCGCCAGATGGCCCAGCCGGGCGGCCGGACCCTGGCGGACGTCGAGCGTCGCGCCAATGAGCGGCTGGAGCGTCACCGCGACGACGTGATGGTCACGGTCGCGGGAACCATCACCGAGCTGGAGCTGGTCGTCGCCGCCGCCGCGCCGGGCTCGGAGCCGCAGGTCTACAGGCTGGCCTCGGCCCTGCTGGCGACGGCGGGCTTCTTCGATACCGGCCCCCTTTATGACGCGGGCTACAGCCTGTGTGACGTGGCCGATCGGATGCAGTCCAGCGGCGCCTGGAGCTGGCCCAATGTCGCCGTCCACGTTCAGGCCATGCGGATGATCCTGACCGGCGGCTGTCAGGCGGACGCGACCAGCGACGCCCTGCTGGCCGGTCTGCGGTCGGTGGCGGCGAAGGCGCGCACCTAAATCCTTCTCCCCTTGAGGGAGAAGGTGGCCCGTCAGGGCCGGGTGAGGGGTGTCGACGCGACGGTTGAAATGTCGTGGGTCAGACGTTCGGCCTTGATCGGATGGGCGGTGCTCACACCCCTCATCCGTCAGGCTCCGCCTGCCACCTTCTCCCTCAAGGGGAGAAGGAAGGTTGCTCACCCGTACCGCGCGATCCCCAGGTCCGCCGTCTCGATGTCCGGGGTCTTGCCGCTGACGATGTCGGCGATGACCTGGGCCGAGCCGCAGGCCATGGTCCAGCCGAGCGTCCCGTGGCCGGTGTTCAGGAACAGGTTGTCGAACCTGGTTCCGCCGATGACCGGGGTGCCGTCCGGCGTCATGGGGCGCAGGCCGGACCAGTAGCTGGCCGCCTTCAGGTCGCCGGCGCCGGGGAACAACGACCCCACCGAGTGCTCCAGCGTATTGCGACGCGGCTCGGGCAGGACGTTGTTATAGCCGGAAATCTCGGCCATGCCGCCGACGCGGATGCGGTCGCCCAGGCGCGTGATGGCCACCTTGTAGCTCTCGTCCATGATGGTCGAGACGGGGGCGGCGGGCTCGTTGATGATCGGAGCCGTGATCGAATAGCCCTTCACCGGATAGACCGGCAGGGTCATGCCCAGCGGCTTGACCATCTGCGGCGAGTAAGACCCCAGCGCCAGCACATAGGCGTCGGCGGTGATCACGCCCTTGTCGGTCTGGACGCCGCTGATCCGGCCTTTGTCGGTGATCAGGGCCTTGATGGCTGTGTCGTAGAGGAAGGTCACGCCTTGCCCCTCGGCCACATCGCCCAGGGCGTTGGTGAATTTGAAGCAGTCGCCGGTCTCGTCCTTGGGCAGGCGCAGGCCGCCGACAAACAGGTCGCGGGTGGCCTTCAGGCCCGGCTCGGCGCGGATGCAGCCGTCCTGATCCAGCACCTCGAACGGCACCCCGCCTTCGCGCAGGACTTCGGTGTCCTTGTAGATGCCGTCCAGCTGCTTCTGGGTGCGGAACAGCTGCAGGGTGCCTTGCGTGCGGTGGTCGTAGTCCAGGCCCAGCTCGGCGTTCAGCGCGGTTTGAACCTCTTGGCTGTAGTCGGCCAGGCGCACCATCCGCGCCTTGTTCAGCGCATAGCGGGCCGAGGTGCAGTTCCTCAGCAGGGCCAGCAGCCAGCGCACGGTGGCGACATCGACCTGGGGCTGCAAAATCAGCGGGGCGTGGCGCATGAACAGCCACTTGACCGCCTTGGCCGGGATGCCCGGCGCGGCCCAGGGCGAGGAATAGCCGGGCGAGATCTCGCCCGCATTGGCGAAGCTGGTCTCCAGCGCCGGGCCGCTCTGGCGGTCGATCACCGTGACCTCATGGCCGGCCTTGGCCAGGTAGTGGGCCGTCGTCACGCCGATGACGCCGGCGCCCAGGACTGCGATCTTCATGGTCTTGACCTTACGCGAAGTTCCCCGCGCCGTTTCCCTAGAGCCTGATCGGTTGAGGTGGAAGCACTTCGCGCTTCCACCGACGCCGTGAATCAGGCTCCAGGATAGATGCTGGAGCGAATATTCTGGGTTCGGATGCGAAGGCATCTGAACCGATTTCGCTCTAGACCAGTTTTTGCGTTTGTCGAGCGCTGCCGGAACGTGTGCGTTGCAACATGGCGTGAGATTGAAACGGTTGGGCGCGGACTCGATGATAGTTGAGCGGAAATTCTCTCATGGACGCGGCATGGCGACCATTCCCTATCCCGCTCATCCCGGCGTCCGCCGGGATGAGCGGTGGGGGGAGACTTGACCCAGATCCGGGGCGAATTCAGCCCAGCTGTTTGCGGAGCAGAACCCCGCCCAGCGGCGGCAGAGTGTTCGCCTCGCCCATATAAACGGCGTCGATAACGGTATAGCCCTCGGGCTGCTCCCAGGTCTGCGGCTCATGCCCCAGGTTGAACACGGCCAGCAGGGTCTCGCCGCCGCCCTCGCGGCTGAAGATCAGCAGCGGCTCCGTCGTCAGCACCGTCATGTCGCCCCGCAGCGCCGGATGGGCGCGGCGCAGGGCCAGGATGCGGCGCGTGGCGTGCTGCATCGACGTCGGATCGGCCTCCTGAACATCCACCGCCAGCGCCGGATGGCGCGCGTCGATCGGCAGCCAGGGCTCAACGGTCGAGAAGCCGGCGAAGGGGGCGTCGGCCTTCCACGGCATCGGGGTGCGGGCGCCGTCGCGGCCCAGGGTCTGGGGCCAGTTGGCGATGGCCTCGGGATCGACCAGCCGCTCGAACGGCACCTCGCCCTGCGGCAGGCCCAGTTCCTCGCCGTAATAGACGAAGACGTTGCCGCGCAGACAGACCAGCAGCAGCATCAGCATCTCGGCCAGTCGGCGCTCATCGCGGCCCTCGGCCCAGCGCGTCACCGCGCGCGGCGCGTCGTGGTTGGAGAAGGTCCACGAAGGCCAGCCTTCGCCTTCAGCCCCCGGCCACATCTCGGCGCCCGCCGCGATCAGGTCCGCCGTCAGCCGCTCGGCGTAGAGGTAGAGGAAGCCGTAGGCGCTGTTCAGCCGCCGGGCGTCGGCGGTGTATTGCTTCATCTCGCGCGCGGCGTGGTCGCCGGCGACCTCGGCCACGGTGAAGCGGGCGTTATAGCTGTCGGTCAGGGCCCGCACCCGCTCCAGGAAGGGCAGGATGTCGGGGGACGACTGGTTGTGGATCTTGTCCTGAAAATCGAAGGGCCGGGTGCGCTTGCCGCCGGGCGGCAGGGGCGGATTACTGCGCAAGCCCGGATCGCCGATCATGAAGTTGACGGCGTCCAGGCGGAAGCCGTCCACCCCGCGATCCAGCCAGAACTTGCCCACCGCCAGCAGGGCCTCCTGCACCGCCGGATGGCGCCCGTTCAGTTGCGGCTGCTCGGCCAGGAAGTTGTGCTGATAATACTGGCCGCGCCGCGCGTCCCAGGTCCAGCCCGGCCCGCCGAAGACCGACTGCCAGTTGTTCGGCGGGGACCCATCGGCCTTGGCGTCGGCCCAGACGTACCAGTCGGCGAAGGCGTTGGTGCGGTCCTGTCGGCTGGCCTGAAACCACGGGTGCTGGTCCGAGGTATGCGACCAGACCTGATCAAGGATGATCCTCAGCCCCAGAGCGTGCGCCTTGGCCAGCAGGGCGTCGAAATCGGCCAGGGTCCCGAACACCGGATCGACGTCGCAATAGTCGGCGACGTCGTAGCCGAAGTCCTTCATCGGCGAGGGATAGAAGGGCGAGATCCACACCGCGTCCACGCCCAGCGACGCGACATGATCCAGATGGGCCGTTATCCCCTTCAGGTCGCCGATCCCGTCGCCATTGGTGTCGGCGAAACTGCGCGGATAGATCTGATAGATCACGGCGCCTCGCCACCATTCCTGATGGGCGTCTGGACCGGATCTGGCAGGGGAGGTGATCATGTCGTCCCGTCACGGTGGGCGGGCGCATGAGGAAAGGCAATGGGCGAGTCGAGTCGAAGGTCTGGGCGCCGGATCAAGATTTCGGGACCACATAACCCGGCTCTGGACGCCGCGCCGCTCTGGCTAGACAGTCGGGGTCTCGCCGCCTTTGCGGGCGGCCTCTTGGGAAGCGATCATGAGCCAGCCTCAGTCCGCCACAGGGGGCGCAAAGCGCGGCACGGGCCTCGCCTTCGCCTATGTCACCAGCCTGTTTTTCGCCTGGGGCTTCGCCACCTCGCTGATCGACCCGCTGATCGCGGCGGTGCGGCGGGTGTTTGACCTCAGCTATACGGAATCCTTCCTGACCACCTTCGCCTGGTTCATCGCCTATGGCGTGGCCTCGCTGCCGGCGGCGGCGGTGCTGACGCGTCTGGGCTATAGCTGGGCCATTGTCGTGGCCTTGCTGACCATGGTGCTGGGCTGCCTGATCGTGCCGGCGGCCACCTTGATCGACTTCTATCCCGGCATCCTGCTGGCCCTGTTCGTCATCGCCTCGGGCGTGACCCTGTTGCAGGTCGCGGCCAATCCTCTGGTGGCCGAGCTGGGTTCCAAGGAAACCTCGCACTTCCGTCTGGTCTTCTCTCAGGCCTTCAACTCCCTGGGGGCCACCCTCGGGCCGTGGCTGGGGGCGCACGTCCTGCTGACCGGCGGAGTCTTCGCGGCGGGCGCGGTGGTCACGGTCGCCACGCGCGGCCAGTCCCTGCGCAGCATCGACCTGGCCTTCCTCAGCATGGCCGGCGTCTTCGCCCTGATCGCCGCCTTCATCTTTTCCGCCCGCAAGCAGATCAACGCCGCCGCGCCGGTGCATGACGCCGCCGAGCCGGTCGGTGCCGCCGCCATCCTGTCAGCCCTGCGCTCGCGCTGGGCCCTGTTCGGCGCCCTGGCCATCTTCATCTACGTCGGCTCAGAGGTGGCCATCGGCAACATGCTGACCAACTTCCTGTCCGGCCCCGACGTGCTGAACATTCCGGTCCACGAGGCGGGCAAGATGGTCGCCCTCTACTGGGGCGGGGCCATGGTCGGGCGCTTCGTTGGATCCTGGCTGCTGACCCGGGTGCATGCGGGCGTGCTGCTGACGCTCTGCACCGTGGTGGCGGCCTCGCTGTGTCTGCTGGTGACCCAGACGAGCGGGATGACGGCGGCCTATGCGGCCCTGGCCGTCGGCTTCTTCAACTCCGTCATGTTCCCCAGCATCTTCACCCTGACGCTGGAGCGGTCGAGCGCGCCCGCCGCCTCGACCTCGGGCCTGCTGGTCTTCGGCATCATCGGCGGGGCCATCCTGCCGCTGCTGGCGGCGCAGGTGGCGGACCGCTCGGGCGACATCCACCTGGGCTTTTTCGTGCCGGTGGCGGGCTATCTGCTGCTGACCGTCTTCGCCGTCGCCTGCGTCCGCACTCAGGGGCGAGAGGGGGAGGGGCCGATCGCTTCGCCGCATTGAGGGCGGGTCTCTTTTATCCGCTCATCCCCGCTTCCGCGGGGATGAGCGGGATTGGGGGTGCAAATCCTACGACGCCCGCGTCGGGTCGGTCAGCGGTTCGCCGAAGTGGCGGTCGACGTGCAGGTTGGCGGCCAGGGGCGCCGTGGTGCGCTCGATCAGGCGGTGGACCACCGGCTTGTCCGGTCCCTGATGCAGGGCGTAGATGCGGCGCGAGATGTCGGCGTCGGCCTGGGTGATGCGCTGGTTGTGGCGCACGTAATCCAGCCAGGTCGCGGTCTGGTATTTCTCGACCCAGACGTCGGGCTCGGCCAGGTCGCGCAGCAGACGCCACTGCCGCGCGCCGTCGCGGCGGCGGACGCGGCGGCGCTCGTCCATCACCGCCAGGAGGTCGTCGATGTCCTCCTCGCGGATGCGATAGGCGATGGAGACCACCACAGGGCCGCTGCGGGGTTCGATGGCCAGTTGCGTCTCAGGCTCGGTCCAGCGCCGCAGCAGGTCCATGTTCAGGTTGGCGGTCGAGGGCAGGGGCACCCGCAGCCCGATCAGCACCGCCAGCAGCAGCACCCCCGACGACAGGCCCAGCGCCGTGTCCAGGCCCTGGCTTTGCGCCAGCGAACCCCACAGCCAGCTGCCGCCCGCCATGCCGCCAAACGCCGCCATCTGGTACAGAGCCAGCGCCCGGGCCACGACCCAGCGCGGCACCGACATCTGCACCGTGACGTTGAAGGTCGACAGCACCAGCACCCAGCCCGCGCCCGCGATCATCAGGGCCGGCAGGGTCAGAGCCACCCAGGGGCTATAGCCTATGGTCGCCGCCGCGACGGCGAAGGCCAGACCGGCGACGCGGACAATGGTCTCGGTCTCGTACCTGGCGCGCAGCTTGCCGACGAACAGGGCGCCGCCCACCGCGCCGACGCCGAAAGCGCCCAGCAAGAGGCCGAAGACCAGAGGCCCGCCGCCGCCCTCGCGCGCCACCAGCGGCATCAGGGCCTGAACCGCGCTGGCCCCGACGCCGAAGACCACGGCGCGCAACAACACCGCCGTCACCCGCGGCGACAGGAAGGCGTAGCGCACGCCCCCGACCATGGCCGCCAGCAGGCCCTCGCGCGGTAGGGCCTGCTTGGGTCGATCCGGTCTCCAGCGGAACAGGACGACCAGCAGGCCGATGTAGCTGGCGGCGTTGACGGCGAAGGCCGCCGCCGCGCCCGCCGCCGCCACGATCATCCCGCCGATGGCCGGCCCGACGCTGCGGGCCAGGTTGAAGCCCATGGAGTTCAGGGTCACGGCCCCGGCCAGGTCCTCACGCGGGACCATGTCGCCGACCGAGGCCTGCCAGGCCGGGCCGTTGAAGGCCACGCCGCAGCCGATCAGGAAGGTGAAGCCGAGCAGCACCCAGGGCGTGATCAGCCCCAGATAGGTCATGACCGACAGCCCCGCCGAGACCAGCAGCATGAAGGTCTGGGCCGCCAGCATGATCTTGCGCCGGTCCACCGTGTCGGCCAGCGCCCCCGCCGCCAGCGACAGCAGCATGATCGGCAGGGTGATCGAGGCCTGGACCAAGGCCACCATCTGGGCCGAGGCGATGGAGGACATCATCCAGGCGGCGCCGACCGACTGGATCAGACCGCCGAAGTTCGTCGCCAGACTGGTGATCCAGACGGCGCGGAAGATCGGATGGTTCAGCGGTGCCAGCGCCCCGGTGCGGACGCGCGGCGCGGTCTCGGGGGCGGTCATGACGCGGACCGGCTGTGGCGGAAGATCAGGATGGCGGCGCCCGAATGGTGACTGCGGAACGAAGCCCTAATGCACCCCTTTGGCGACGGCTTGGCAAGGCGCGAAGGGTTTATATTGGCGCTGCCACTTCATCCCGCTCATCCCGGCGAAGGCCGGGATCCAGATCATATGACGGAGGGCTGGCCTCAAATGGCGCTATGGCGTCGCCTGCTGTCAGCAGAGCGCCTTACAATCTGGATCCCGGCCTTCGCCGGGATGAGCGGTGAGGGGGGCGGCTATCGGGCCAGCAGGGCGTCCGCCGCCGACTGGTTCAGGCCCGTCTCGCCGGCCATGGCGGGGCCGTTCAGCAGGGCGGCGTCGGGCCGGGGTGGGGCCTTGCGCCCGGTCAGGGCGGTCAGCAGCCGGTCGATCCTCTGGTCCGCCAGGTCCTGAAAACTGCAGGCGGCGAGGATGTGGTGAAAGCTGGCCGTCACCGCCTCGGCGTCCATCGGCTGGGCCCGCGTCAGGGCCAGACCCTGTTCGGCGGCGGACAGGAGGTCGTCGGCGGCGGCGGCCAGTTCGCGCCGCAGGTGGTCGATCTCGGCCAGGATCTGTTGCGGCGTCATCGGGGGCGTCATGATCAGATCTCGCCCACGACCGAGGTCAGCTTCTGCTTCAGCACCGCCAGGGTGAAGGGCTTGATGACGTAGTTGTTCACCCCGGCCTGACGCGCGGCGATGACGTTCTCGACCTTGGCCTCGGCGGTGACCATGACGAAGGGGGTCTTTTTGGTGCGCTCCTCGGCGCGGACCTGTTTCAGCAGCTCCAGCCCCGTGACCGGCTGCATGTTCCAGTCCGACAGGACCAGGCCGTAATCCTTCTCTTTCAGCAGGGCCATCGCCGCCGCCCCGTCGGGCGCGTCGTCGACGTTGACGAAGCCCAACTGATTCAGCATCCCCCGCACGATCCGCACCATCGACTTGTAGTCGTCCACCACCAGGACGTTCATGCTCTTGTCCGCGGCCATTCCATTCCTCGTTGCACAGGCGCGGCCATACAGGCCGCTGTGATTGAAGGACGCGCCGACCCCTCAGGGCCAGCAATGCAGCTTTAAGATGTATTCGCTTAAGCTTGGATTAACCGATTTCCCTTGAAGGTTGCATTCAACAGGGGCGGTTCCGCCGCCCTCAAAGGGGGCGCTCGACTGTGGACGACGTCATCAACGAATTCATCGCCGAGGCCCGCGAGGGCATCGAGGCCGTGGACGCCAAGCTGGTCCGCTTCGAGCAGACGCCGGATGACCCGGACCTGCTGGGCGACATCTTCCGCCTGATCCACAGCCTCAAGGGCGGCTCGGGCTTCCTCGGCCTGATGCGGTTGCAGAGCGTCACCCATGCCGCCGAAAACGTGCTGGGCCTCTATCGCGACGGGACCCTGGCGGTGGACGCGGCGTCCGTCACCGTCATCCTCGACGCGGTGGACGTGGTCCGGGCCGTGATCGAGGGACTGGCCGAAACCGGCGTCGAGCCTGAGGGCGACGACCGCGCCCTGATCGGGCGGCTGGACCGCATTTATGCGGGCGACAGCGCCCCGGCGGCGACCGCGTCTGCCGCGTCGCGCTCCCTGCTGGAACGCGTCGGCGGCGATGCCACGCTGGACGCCGCCTGCGAAGGCGCGCTGGCCCTGCTGGTCACGGTCCCCGTCACCGGCCCCCTGTTCGCCGGGATCGATCTCGACCGGGTGCAGGCGGAATGGCGCGAGGCCCTGTGCGGCGTCGCCCGGGCCACGGCGGCGCCCGGCGCCTTTCAGCGCGCCCTGGCCGAGACCTTCGGCGAGGCGCTGGCGGGGCATGAGGCGGCCTTCGTTCAGGCCGTGCGTCAGAACCTGATCGATCTGGAAGGCGAGGCCGAGGCCGTCGATACGCTCCTCGCCGCGCCGCCCGCCGAACGCGAGGCCGAACCCGCCCGCGCCGACCGCTCCGAACCGGCCAAGGGGCCGCAGACCATCCGCGTCGGCGTCGACACGCTGGAAGGCCTGATGACCATGGTCAGCGAGCTGGTGCTGATCCGCAACCAGTTGATCCAGACCCTGCGCGCCCAGCCGGAGACCCCCTTCGCCGGGCCGCTGCACCGGCTTAATCAGGTGACCAGCGAACTGCAGGAAGGGGTGATGACCACCCGGATGCAGCCGATCAGCGGCGCCTGGGCCAAGCTGCCGCGCCTGGTGCGCGACCTGGCCTCGGACCTGGGCAAGCGCATCGACCTGGTCATGACCGGCGAGGACACCGAGCTGGATCGTCAGGTCATGGAGCTGATCCGCGACCCCCTGACCCACATGATCCGCAACGCCGCCGACCACGGGCTGGAAACGCCGGAACAACGCCGAGCGGCGGGCAAGCCGGAGACAGGCCGCATCACCTTGCTGGCCCGGCACGAGGGCGGCGCCATACTGATCGAGATGGCCGACGACGGGCGCGGCCTGCCCGCCGCCCGCATCCGCGACAAGGCGGTCGAGGCGGGGCTGATCTCCCCGGCTCAGGCGGCGGCGATGAGCGACGCCGAGGCGCGCCAGATGATCTTCCTGCCCGGCTTCTCGACCGCCGCCTCGGTGACGGCGGTGTCGGGGCGCGGCGTCGGCATGGACGTGGTGCGCACCAATATCGAGGCCATCGGCGGGGCCATCGAACTGGCCTCGGTCGAGGGGCAGGGGACGCGCTTTTCCATCCGCATTCCGCTGACGCTCAGCATCATCGCCGGACTGGTGGTCGAATGCTGCGGCGAGCGCTTCGCCATGCCCCAGGCCAGCATCATCGAACTGGTCAGCGCCAACGGCGCGGCGGGCCGACGCATCGAACAGATCAACGGCGCCGAGGTGCTGCGCCTGCGCGACCGCCTGCTGCCGCTGGTCTCATTACAGGCCCTGCTGGGGCTGGAGGCGCCCGAGGGACCGCGCGGCGAGGCCTGCATCGTCGTGGCCCGCGTCGGGGCCTTCACCTTCGGCGTCATCGTCGACCGAGTGTTCGACACCGAGGAGATCGTGGTCAAGCCGGTGGCGACCATCCTGCGTCACCTCAAGCTCTATTCCGGCGCGACCATCCTCGGCGACGGGGCGGTCATCATGATCCTCGACTTCAAGGGCATGGCGGTCGAGGCGGGCGCGGGCGCCCTGCTGAACGGCGGCGATGACATGGCCGCCGAGACCGCTGTTTCGGATGACCGCACAGAGTCCCTGCTGGTCTTCCGCGCCGCCGACGGCGGGCTGAAGGCCGCGCCCTTGGCAGGGGTGGCGCGCATCGAGGAGCTGGAGCCCGCCGCACTGGAATGGGCCGATGGGCGCTCGCTGTTGCAGTATCGCGGCCAGTTGATGCCGGTGCTGAACGCGGACGGCGCGCCGCTGACGTCGGCGCCGCCGACCAAGCGCCCCCTTCTGGTCTTCTCGCGCGGCGAGCGCAGCCTGGGCCTGATGGCCGAAGAGATCGTGGACATCGTCGAGGCGGCGGCGACCGCCGAACTGGCGGGCTCCTCCACCGGGGTCAGCGGCAGCGTCGTGGTGGCGGGCCGGGCGACCGAACTGATCGACGTCGACTTCTACTGGCGGCGCTGCGACGGCGTGGCGGAACCGCGCCTTGATGCGCCGCCGGTCGAGACCCAGAGCGTCGGCGCCTTCGTCCGCGCCTCCAAGCGGTTGCTGGTCGTGGACGAGAGCCCCTTCACCCGGATGCTGCTGGGGCCGCTGCTGGCGCAGGCCGGCTATGAGGTCGAGGTGGCGGGCGACGCCGAGGCGGCGCTGGCGATGCACGACGCCGGGGTCGCCTTCGACCTGATCCTGGCCGACACCAGCCATGCGGGCCCGGCGGCGCGGCGCTTGGCCAGCGCCTTTGGCCGGGCCTCCGCCTGGCACGCCACGCCCTTGTTGGGGCTAGGGACGCGCCGGATGGCGGGCGGCGACCCGGCTGACGACGGCCTGCTGGCCGATGTCGCTGAGGCCCTGTCGGACACGCCGTCTTCTCATGATGATCAGGAGGCCGCATGACACCCGCCACGACCGAACCCTCGCTGGAAGGTCTCGTCGCCGTCCGCGTCGGCGATCAGATGATCGGCGTCCCCCTGCTGCGGGTTCAGGACGTGATCGCCCCGGTGCGCATCGACCGCGTGCCTCTGGCCCCGTTCGAGGTGGCGGGGTCGCTGAACCTGCGCGGGCGCATCATCACGGCGGTGGACATGCGTCGCCGTCTGGGCCTGGCCCCGCGCGAGATCGGCCAGCCGCACATGAGCGTCATCGTCGAGCGCGGCGGCGAGCTCTACGCCCTTCAGGTCGAGGACGTCGGCGACGTCCTGTGGCTGGACCGGGCGGCGAGGGAGCCTCTGCCCGTCACCCTGGCGCCCGAATGGCGGGCCCTGTGCGACGGCCTGCACCGCCACGACGACGCCTCCCTGCTGATCCTCAACATCGAACAGACCTTCACCCTGTCCGCCCCGGCCGCTGGGGCCTGAGCGAACTATCAAGGAGCCTGCCATGTCGCGCACCGCCGCTGCCCACGCTGCTGAACGCCTGGACGACCTGATCGTGGCCGGGCCCGAGGACGATCCCGACGCCTTCGCCCGCGCGGTGGTGCGGTCCACCTCGGCCGCCCTGATGATGGTCGACCGCGACCTGACCATCATCGATCTGAACGACGCCACACGCGCCCTGCTGAAGGCCAATGAGGCCGCCTTCGCCCGCGCCTTCCCCGGGGTGGCGCTGGATCGGATGATCGGCACCTCCATCGATGTCTTCCACAAGGATCCCAGCCACCAGCGCGCCATGCTGGCCCACCCGCTGGCCCGACCGCACATCGCCGAGATCAGCGTAGGCGACCCGCGTTTTGCGCTTCGGGTCATGTCGGTGCTCGACGCCGGCGGCGACTACGTCGGCAACGTACTGGAGTGGAACGACGTCACCGAGCTGCGCAAGCACGCCGGGATGCTGGAGGCGCTGAGCAAGGCCCAGGCGGTGATCGAGTTCAATCTGGACGGGACGATCCAGAGCGCCAACGGCAACTTCCTGAGCACCACCGGCTATCGGCTGGAGGAGATCGTCGGCCGCCACCACTCCATGTTCGTCGATCCGGCCGAGGTGCAATCGGGCGCCTATCGCGCCTTCTGGGAGAAGCTGGGGCGCGGCGAATACGACGCCGGTCAGTACCGCCGGGTCGGCAAGGACGGGCGCGAGGTCTGGCTGCAGGCCAGCTACAACCCCATCCTCGACGCGCGCGGGACGCCGCTCAAGGTGGTCAAGTTCGCCACGGACATCAGCGCCCAGAAACAGGTGGCGGCGCGGGTGACCGAGATCTCGGGCATCGTCGCCTCGGCGGCCTCGCAGATGCGCGCCACGGCCGAGAGCATGGCCGGCACCGCCGAGGAGACCACGCGCCAGGCCGGGTCGGTGACGGCGGCGGCCGAGGTCACCTCGGTCAACGTCCAGACGGTGTCGTCGGCGGGTGAGGAGCTGACCGCCTCCATCGCCGAGATCGCCCGTCAGGTGGCCGAGTCCAGCAGCATCTCCCAGCACGCCGTGACCGAGGCCGACCGCACCAGCGAGGCCATCCGCACCCTGGCCGAGGCGGCGCAGAAGATCGGCAACGTCGTCACCCTGATCAACGACATCGCCGGCCAGACCAAGCTCTTGGCGCTGAACGCCACCATCGAGGCGGCGCGGGCGGGCGAGGCGGGCAAGGGCTTCGCCGTCGTCGCCTCGGAGGTGAAGAGCCTGTCCGACCAGACGGCGCGGGCGACGCACGAAATCTCGTCCCAGGTTTCGGCCATGCAGTCGGCGACCCAGACCTCGGTCGGGGCCATCGGCAGCATCACCGACACCATCCGCAAGGTCGCCGACATCGCCTCGGCCATCGCCGGCGCGGTCGAGGAACAGTCCGCCGCCACCCGCGAAATCGCCGCCAACGTGACCCAGGTGGCCGAGGGCACGCGCCAGGTCTCGACCAGCATCGCCGGGGTCAACGCCGCCGCGGTCCAGACCAGCGACGCCTCCTCCGAACTGCTCAACGCCTCGGGCGAACTGGCCCGCCAGGCCGAGGCACTGACGGCGGAAATGGACCGTCTCGCCGCCGCCTGAGCCCCCGAGGGCCGCGACGCGACGAGGGGGCGAAGGCGGCGGGCCCCGCCTTCGCCCCCTAAACTCCTCCAGCCTCCCTTCCCCCTCGAGGGGGGAAGGGTCGGGGATGGGGGTGAGGGCGCGAGGTTTGAGACTGGGCGCATGAGGCGGGGTCGCTTCTCCTGCGTCCTCCGACACAACGCCTGCCTCCACCCCCACCCAACCCTCCCCCCTCGAGGGGGAGGGCTTTGACGTTCAGCCCGGCCTAAACACGCTTCTTAGCCCCACGACCGGCGCGAAGGCGCTGTCCAACCCCACGACGGTCTCCGCGCTGCCCAGCACCAGGGCGCCGTGCGGCTCCAGCGCCTGACCCATCTGGCCGAGCGCGGCGCGCTTATGCTCGCGGTCGAAATAGATCAGCACGTTGCGGCAGAAGACCAGATCGAACCGACCCAGACCCGCCGTCCCGGCCAGCAGGTTGTGCGGCGCGAACCGCACCATCGACCGCACCTGCGGCGACAGCAGCCACTGGTCGCCCTGACGCGTGAACCAGCGGGCCAGCCGGGCGTCGGACAGGCCGCGCCTGACCTCGAAGTCGCTGTAGAGGCCAGTGCGGGCGCGCTCCAGTATGGGCAGGGACATGTCGGTGGCCAGGATATCGATGCGCCAGCCGGGCATCCGCGCCTGTTCCTCCATCAGCAGCATGGCCAGGGAATAGGGCTCCTGCCCGCTGGAACAGGCGGCGCTCCAGATGCGGAGGGTTCGGCTCTGCGCCCGCGCCGCGATCAGGTCGGGCAACAGGGTGTCGCGCAACTGATCGAAGGGCGTGGTGTCGCGAAAGAAGAAGGACTCATGCGTCGCCATCGCGTCGATGCAGCGTTGAGCCAAAGCCCCGGACGGCTCGGCGCCGACCTTGGCCAGCAACTGATCCAGCCCCAGGAACCCGTCCTTGCGCGCCAGCGGCTCCAGCCGGCTTTTCAGCAGATAGTCCTTGTCCGCGGTCAGCACGAGGCCGGAGCGGTCCAGCACCAGCTTGCGAAACCCCTCATAGGCGACGGTCATGCGCAGGCCCTCCGAACCCAGGGCGCAATCTGGGGCAGGGGCAGGACCGCCTCGGCCAGTCCCGTTTTGGCGGCGGCGCCCGGCATGCCCCATACCACGCTGGTCGCCTCGTCCTGAACCACGAACCGCCCGCCGGCCTCGGCCACGACGCGGCAGCCCTCGGCCCCGTCCGCCCCCATGCCGGTCAGGATCACCGCCAGCACGCCGGGGCCATAGACCGCCGCCGCCGACCTCAGCATGGGATCGACCGAGGGGCGGCAGAAATGCTCGGGCGTTTCCTGATTGAGGCGGATGACCGGCACGCGCCCGCTCAGGCCCACCGTCATGTGCCAGCCGCCGGGGGCGACATAGATGCGGCCGGGCAGGATGGGCTCGCCGTCGCGCGCCTCGGCTGCCGGACGACCGCCGGTTCGCTCCAACTGTTCGGCCAGCATGGCGGTGAAGGTCGGCGGCATGTGCTGGGTCAGCAGCACCGCCTGTTCCAACTCGCCCTTGAGGTCGGCGAATAGGCTCATCAGGGCGGGCGGCGCACCCGTAGAGCCGCCGATGGCCACGACCTGGGGGCGGATGGGCGGGGACAGGGGCGCGGGGCGAACGAGGGGGACTGCGAGGGCGGGCGTCGGCGGCGTCGGCAGGCCGCCGCTGCGCCCCAGAGCTTTCACCTTGGCGGTCAGTTCGCGCGCGAACTCCTCGGCCCCGACCAGTCCCCCGGTCTCGGGCTTGGGCACATAGTCGGCCGCCCCGGCCTGCAGCGCCTGCAAACTGATGCGGGCGTTTCGCCGCGTCAGGGTTGAGGCCATGATGACCTTCACCTCGGGCTGCAGCTTCAGGATCAGGGGCAGGGCGGTCAGCCCGTCCATGACCGGCATCTCGATGTCGAGGACCACCACGTCTACCGCCGTCCGGTCCAACTCCGCCAGCGCCGCCTCGCCCTGGGCGGCGCGCGCCACGACGCGCAGCGCCGGGTCGCGTTCCAGGGTCTGCACGATCAGGCCGCGCACGATGGCGCTGTCGTCCACGACCATGACGCGAATGCGGGGATCTCGAACGGGCGCGGCTTCCAGCAAGGCGGTCATCCTCTGGGTTGAGCTCTGAATATAACTCATAGTTGTAAACAAGCTGTCGCCGTGACGCGCGGGTCTGCGGGGCCTATAGAGGCCGCTTCCTTTTCATCGCCGCCCGCCCGGATGCTTTTCGTGACGCCTGAAACCGCCTCGCCCGTCTGCGTCGCCGCCCTCTATCGCTTCGCCGCCATCGCCGATCGCGAGGCCGTGCAGGCGCATCTGCTGGACTTGTGCGGCGACGAGGTGCGCGGCACGCTTCTGGTGGCGCACGAAGGTCTCAACGGCACCATCGCCGGGCCGGACGCCGCCGTCGCTCGCGTGGTGGATGGCATCCGCGCCCTGCCGGGTTTCGACCGGCTGGAGCTGAAATACTCGACCGCCGAGGTCATGCCGTTCCACCGCATGAAGGTGCGGCTGAAGGCCGAGATCGTCACCATGGGCGTGACCGACATCGACCCGGTCGACGGCGTCGGCGCCTATGTCTCGCCCCAGGACTGGAACGCTCTGATCGCGGATCCCGACACCATCCTCATCGACACCCGCAACGACTATGAGGTCGAGGTGGGCGTCTTCGAGGGCGCGATTCAGCCCAATACGCGGACGTTTCGCGAGTTTCCCGACTGGTTCAGGACCGAGGGCCGCGCCCTGCTGGACCGGCCCAATCCGCCCAAGGTCGCCATGTACTGCACCGGCGGCATCCGCTGCGAAAAGGCCACCGCCTTCCTCAAGGCCGAGGGCGTGGAACAGGTCTTCCATCTGGAAGGCGGCATCCTGAAATACCTGGAAACCATCCCCGAGCCCGAGAGCCTGTGGCGCGGCGACTGCTTCGTCTTCGACGAGCGGGTGGCGGTGGGCCATGGGCTGAAGGAGGGCGACCACAGCCTGTGCCGCGGCTGCCGCATGCCGGTCAGCCCCGAGGCGCGGCTGTCGCCGCTGCATGTCGAGGGCGTCTGCTGCGCGCGCTGTCACGATACGCGCACGGACGAGCAGCGCGAGGGCTATGCCGAGCGGCAGAAGCAGATGGAGATCGCGACGCGCCGCGGCGTCGGGCATGTCGGCGCGGTGCAGAAGCGGGCGGACTGACCCACCCCCCGCCCATCCCCGCGGAGGCGGGGACCCAGTGCTTTGGCTTGCAGGCGGGCGGTTGGCTGGGTGGCTGCTTTCAGCGTCAGAGCGTGAGGTTCTCACTGGGTCCCCGCCTCCGCGGGGATGAGCGGAAATAGGGGGCCGGCTTCGCCTCTCGCCGCACCCGTGGCATGTTCGCGCCGAGCTTGAACGGAGCCCGTCCATGTCGTCCTTCCGTCCCGTCGACCACCTCGATACCCACGACGTGACCAACCAGCCGCCGCCGCTGGAGGACATCAACCTGTTCACCGGCGACCGGGCGCTCCTGGAAGCCGTGCGCCGCAGCGGCGGGGCGCGGCACGAGGCTCGGCTGACGGCGCTCGGCGCCCGCTGCGGTTCGGCCGAGGTCATCGACTGGGGCGTGCAGGCCAACCGCGTGCCGCCGGTGCTGGACACCCACGACCGCTATGGCCGTCGCATCGACGAGGTGACCTTTCATCCCGCCTATCATCAGCTGATGCAACTCGGGCTGGAGGCGGGGTTGGCCTCATGCGCCTGGGACGGCACGGCCAACGGCCACGTCCTGCACGCCGCCATCCTGTTCCTGACGGGACAGGCGGACTCGGGGACCAGCTGTCCCATGACCATGACCTATGCCTCGGTGCCGGCCCTGGCGGTCGAGCCCGGCGTCGGCGCGTCGTGGATCGAGAAGATCAGGGGGGGACGCTACGACCCCGCCGTCCGGCCCGCGCCGGACAAGGCCGGCATCACCCTCGGCATGGCCATGACCGAGAAGCAGGGCGGGTCCGACGTGCGCGCCAACGCCACCCGCGCCGAGGCCACGGGCGAGGACGGCTGGTATCGGCTGACGGGGCACAAGTGGTTCTGTTCGGCGCCCATGTCCGACGCCTTCCTGACCCTGGCCCAGGCGCCGGGCGGCCTGACCTGTTTCCTGCTGCCGCGCTGGCTGCCCGACGGGACGCGCAACGCCGGCTTCCGCGTCATGCGGCTGAAGGACAAGATGGGCGACCGCTCCAACGCCTCGTCCGAGGTCGAGTATCACGGCGCCCTGGCCCAGAGGATCGGCGACGAGGGGCGCGGCGTCGCCGCCATCATCCGCATGGTGCAGCATACGCGACTGGACTGTGTGGTGGGGTCGGCCCAGCAGATGCGCGGGGCGCTGGCGCAAGCCATCTGGCACGCTCAGCATCGCAGCGCCTTCCAGAAGCGGTTGATCGACCAGCCGATGATGGCGGCGGTGCTGACCGATCTGGCGCTCGAGAGCGAGGCCGCGACGGCGTTGTCGCTGCATCTGGCTGGGACCTTTGACCGCGATGATCCGGTCGGACGGCTGCTGACGCCTATCGCCAAATACTGGGTCTGCAAGCGCGCGCCCGGTCTGGTCTATGAGGCGATGGAGAGCCTGGGCGGGGCCGGCTACGTCGAGACCGGGCCGATGCCGCGCCTGTTCCGCCAGTCGCCGCTGAACGCCATCTGGGAGGGGTCGGGCAATGTCATCGCCCTGGACGTCCTGCGCGCCTTCGGGCGCGAGCCTGAGGCGGTCGAGGCGCTGCGCGGGTTTCTGGGGACGGCGCGCGGGCGCGACGCCGTCTATGATCGCTGGCTCGACGCGCTGGACTTCGCCCCGTCGTCGGAAGGGGCGGCGCGCCTGTCGATCGAGCGGCTGGCTCTGGCGGCTCAGGCGGCGATCCTGTTGTCAGGGGAGAGCCCCGTCGCCGAGGCCTTCTGCCGCTTGCGGTTGCAACCGCGCGGGTCCGCCCATGGCGCCTTTGACGCCGTCATCGACACACGGGCGATCCTGGATCGGGCCTCGCCCGCGTGATGAAAACTCCTGAAAAATCAGGCGGCGGCTCGGGGGATGCGAGCCGCCGCCTCTCAGACTAGCTCAGGACCACAATCGCCACGCGGCGGTTCTGCGCCCGACCTTCGCGGGTGTTGTTCGGCGCGACCGGCTTGGTCTCGCCGTATGAGATGGTGGCCATGCGGTTCAGGGCGATGCCCTGATCGCTGAGGTAGCGACGCACGGCTTCGGCGCGAGCCTGACCCAGTTGCTCGTTGGCGCGGGCGTCACCGGACGAATCGGTGTGGCCCTGGATTTCCAGATAGACGTTGCGGTTCTCGGCCTTCAGGCGCTGGACCAGTTCGGACAGGCGCTGTTCGGCCTCGGGCGACAGAGCGTCGCGGTTGACCGGGAACTTCACCGAGTCGTCGGACAGGACCACTTCGTACAGGAACTTGCCTTCGGCCAGCTTGTGCGCCGCGTTGGCGCGGGCCAGAGCTTCGCCGGCGGTGCCTTCCACCTGGGTAAGGTGGTTGTCCACCTGCGTGACGCGTTCATCGACCACAGCCACATTGTCACGAACGAAGCGATGGCTTGCACACCCGCTTGCGGTCAACCCTACCAGCACCACCACTGCACTGGTCGCGACCGCCTTAGATGTAAGTTTGATCAAGTTAAGTCTCCTTCGTGCCGGTGCGCTACTCCGGTGATTGCGCGTTGCTGCACCCGCAGATGCAGGAGACGGCGCAGCAAAGACGCGCAACCAGAGACATGGTTTCAGCTTAACTGTAGAAAAGTTTTGCAAATCACCGGTTTTTGCAAGTTGAGCCTATTCAAGCCTCGGCGCCATGATCCTGACGCGGACCGGTGGTTTCGAAAAGGTCGCCTCCTAGTCATGAGGTCGCGGTTCAGGATATTCATGTTTTCAAAGCTTGTCTTGTGCGGGGCGAACCTGATGGGAGTCGCCGTTTGAGCGCCGAGCGGCGCAAGGCGCGGCGGCGGGCCCTGACCGTGATCGTCAGCGTGGGCGCGCACCTGCTGGTGCTGGTCGCCATTCTGCTTTCCCCGACCAAGACGCCGGTCTTCCCGCCTGAATATCAACCGATCGAAATCACCCTGATCGATCCACCGCCGCCATCGCCCGTGCCGTCGCCCGATGAAGGCGGCGGGGGTTCGCCCGCGCCCGCGCCGACGCCGGCTCCCGCGCCGGTCGCCACGCCCACGCCCGTCAAGACGCCGGCCAAGGCGCAACGCGCCGCGCCGACGCAGCCCTCGCCACGACCCAGTCGCCCGGCGCCGCGCTCGCCGACGGTCGCGCCCGTGCCGATCACCGCGCCGGCGCCGAGCATCTCCTACGTTTTCATGGGCGACGCCGCCCTGGCCGGGGCCATGATCGCTGGCGGCGGGGCAGGGAACGGCGCAGGCTCGGGAACGGGCAGCGGCACGGGGGTCGGCAGCGGCTCGGGCAGCGGTTCAGGATCGGGATCGGGCACAGGCGGCTCGTGCGACATGGTGCGGCGTCTGCAGGACGCCCTGCGCAATGCGCCCGGCGTGCGCGCCGCCCTGACCGAGGCCTATCGCAACTCGGGCGCCAACGGGCGGGCCATTCTGATCTGGGACGGCGACTGGGTGCTGAGCCCCGGCCAGGAGGGCAAGGGCCTGGCGGGGGTGCGTCAGGCCGTGGCCGTCACGGTCGGCTTCTCGCCGCGCGCCTGCAAGACCGAGACGGTGCGCGGCTATGTGGTGCTGACCCTGGGCGACGAGGCGGGCGCGCCGCGTCTGGCCCTGGGGACCGGCCAGTGGCGCTGGGCCGACCTGCTGTCTCTGTGAGTCAGACCAGCCCCAGCGGGCCGTAGAGCCAGGTCAGCCAGACGCCGATGGACAGAAAGACGCCGAACGGCAGGCGGTCGGTCGCCGAGACCTGACGCCGTACGATCAGCATGGCCAGCACCACGCTGAGCCCCGCAACCGAGGCCCACAGCAGGACGCTGGGCAGGCCTGTCCAGCCGACCCAGGCTCCCCCGGCGCCCAGCAGGAAGGGATCGCCGCCGCCCAGACCCTCGCGCCCGCGCACGAGTTTATAGAGGCGCGCCAGCAGCCACAGTCCGCCGAACCCGACCGAGGCGCCGATCAGGGGCGGGATCAGGGCCGAGGGCATGGCGACAGGCAAGCCGGCGGGGTGCAGCAAGACGGCTGCGATCAGGCCGCTGACGAACAGGGGCAGGGTCAACTGGTCGGGCAGCCAGAAATGCTCGGCGTCGACCAAGGCGATGATCAGCAGGTTCCAGCCCAGCACCCCGGTCATCAGGGCGGTGGCGAAGTCGGCGGAGTGAAACCCCGCCCAGACGCCGATCAGGCCCGACGCCAGCTCGATCAGCGGATAGCGGATCGGGATGACCGACCCACACTCGGCGCAGCGTCCGCCTGACAGGGCCCAACTGAGAACCGGGATCATGCGCCACGGCTTCAACGCCTGCCCGCAGCCGCCGCAGCGCGAGCGCCCGAACACCACGTCTTCACCGCGCGGCAGACGCAGACTGACCAGACCCAGAAAGCTGCCGACGATCAGGCCGACGCCGCCCAGGAAGGCTGCGAAAATCAACATTGGCGCCTCCCCGACCCATGGCCCGATCCATGGCCGCCTTCTGCACTAGCGGGCGCGCGGGATTTGGGGGAGCCTTGATAGGAGCCCATGGTGCATTTTTGTCATCTGGACGCCACGGGGCTGGACTGGGTAACGGTGGGGCGTGACCAAGGACGCTTCCGCCCCCAAGTTGACGCCGCGCGAACTGGAGATTGTCCGGATGGCCGGGTTGCGGCTGGGCGACAAGGAGATCGCGCAGCAGTTGAACCTGTCGCCGCGCACCGTCCAGAACCACCTGCATCGCGCCTATGAAAAACTGGGGGTCTCCGACCGTTTGCAGGCCGCGCGCCGCCTGAGTGATCTCTACTCAGGGGAATCACTCCCCATATCCGGCGACGCCTCGCTCAGCCCAATGAACCCGGTCTCTGCGGCGCCTTCGACGGCGCTCGAGAGCGGGAAGATGCGGCGATCGCTCTACGAGCGGTACGCGGCATTGGATGGCTGGCGTCGACCCAGGAAGCTGGGGGGCTCCCTGTTGTGGCTGATCTTGTCCTGGTCTCTGGCCTGGCTGATCGTCATCGCGGTCGGCGTCAGCCTCGTCCACCCCATTCTCGAGTCCGTCCAACGCCTGCGGTGATCGTCACTCAGGAGGCTCGTCGGCGATGCCAGGTTTAAAACAGAGGCGCCCGGTGCGGGCCCCTGTATCCGCAAGCAGCGGGTGCGGGCCGTGCACGGGCTGACGACACACGGTGCATCCCTTTCATATCGTCATGCTGTGCGCCAACCTGCTCGGGCTGGGGTTGATCCTCTGGCGCGGGGAATGGATCGATCGCGCCGCCACCCTGGCGCTGGTCGCCGTAGTGGCGATGACCGGGGTGCTGCAGTTGCTGAACGTGCCCGGTCTGTTCGGCTGGGTGGCGGTGCTGGACGTGCTGTTGTTCTTCACGCTCTGGGCCTTGGCGGAGCGCGGCGAACGGTGGTGGATCGTCGCCCTGACGGGGTTTCAACTGATCGCCGTGATCGCCCATTTGGCCCCCTTCTTCGCCTGGGAGCGGCTGCAATGGGCCGTGATCACCGTGAACTGGGGCGTGTGGCTGCTCGACAGCCTCTGCGTCTTCGTCGGCGTCTGGGAGGCCTCGGCCGCCCGGCGCTTCGCCCGGGAGGGTCGTGATGGCTCAAGCATGGACCATGGACGCGGCGCGCGCGCTGCTGCTTCAGTGGAATAGACGCAAGGTCGAAGGCGCAGTTCGCGCGGGCGGGCTGGCGGTGGACCTGGATGCGCTTGAGGGCTGGCTGCTGGAGCAGAAGCCGAGTTCTCTGGCTGAGGCCGAACGGCTGCTCGATTTGATTACGGTGCATGAAGCGGGCGTGGACGGCGATCTCGCCGCCCTGTGCAGGGTGGGCGGCGCGGTGCGAAACGACTTGAGCCGTCATCGCAGCCGGGTGGACGTCAGCTTTGCCCCTTGCGCCTCCGGGCCGGTGGCTGGGCGGGCCTGAAAAGTCATCCTCTGCTGACGCAAGGCGAGGCTTTCAACCCGCCGGCCTGACTGCTAGAGCGCGGCCTCTGTCCGCGATCCGGCCGTGGCCGTCGCGCTCCAAGCGGTTCACCTCCCCGATGACGATCCCCTTCCGCGCCGCGCAACTCGCGTCCGTCGCCTTGCCCCTGCTCGTGTTCGCGGGGCCTGCCTGGGCAGAGGGCGTCGCGCCGGAAGGCCCGACCCAGGTGTCCGAGATCGTGGTGACGGCCCAGCGGCGCGAGGCCGCGCTGGCGTCGACGCCCCTGTCGCTGACGGTGACGGCCCAGCCCCTGCTGAACGACGTCGGCGTGCGCGACATCAAGGACCTGCAGATCCTGACGCCGGGTCTGATCGTCGTCTCGACCTCGAACCAGACCTTCACCACGGCCCGCATTCGCGGGGTCGGCACGGTGGGCGACAATCCGGGGCTGGAAAGCTCGGTCGGCGTCATGATCGACGGCGTCTATCGCCCGCGCAACGGCGTGGCCCTGGGCGACCTCGGCGAGGTCGAGCGCATCGAGGTGCTGAAAGGCCCGCAGGCGACCCTGTTCGGCAAGAACACCTCGGCCGGCGTCATCAACGTCGTGACTGCGGCGCCGTCGTTCACGCCGCGTCTGGCGGGCGAGGCGACCTTTGGCGACTACGGAACCACAGGCGGCTCGGTCTCGCTGACCGGCCCCCTCGTGGACGAGGTTCTGGCCGGGCGGCTCTATGTGGCCGCGCGTCGTCGCGACGGCCTCTATGACGTCAGGACGGGCGACGGTCCGCGCAGCGAAACCGATGATCAGAACGAGCACTACGACACCGTGCGCGGCCAGCTGCTGTGGCGCGCCACGCCCGACCTGACCGCCCGCCTGACCGCCGACTGGACCGAGCGGGACGAGCGCTGCTGCGTCGGCGTGCAGCTTGTGACCGGCGGCACCGCGCCGCTTCTGGCCACCTTCGCGCCCGACGGCGGCGTGGCGGCGACGCCCAGGCCCTGGGACCGCGTCGCCTGGTCGAACCGCGACACCAACACCCGCATCCGCGACCGGGGCCTGGCCCTGCACCTGAGCGCCGACCTCGGCTGGGCGCAGCTGGATTCGACCACGGCGGTGCGCGACTGGCGCGGCGTCATCAGTCAGGACTGGGACTTCACCTCGGCCGATCTGGCCTATCGCCCCGACGACGGCAGCTGGTCCAACCGCTTCCGCACCCTGACGCAGGAGGTCCGCCTGTCGGGTCAGCGCGGGCGTCTGGACTGGTCAGCGGGGCTGTTCCTCTCGGACGAGAAGCTGACCCGTCGCGACAGCCTCTTCTACGGCGCCGACTACGAAGCCTATGTCAGCCGCCTGCTGTCGCGCTCGACCGCCAATCCGCTGGGTGATCCGGCCCATGTCTCGACCCTGACCGGCCTGGCCGTGGGCCAGAGCTTCGTCGAGGGCCAGGGCCAGCGCGACCGCTACTGGCAGACGGCGCAGTCGGCGGCCCTGTTCGGCCAGGTCTCCTACGCTGTGACCGACCGCCTGACCCTTACCGGGGGCCTGCGCCGCACGCATGAGACCAAGGACATGAGCGCGGCCTATTCCAACACCGACGGCGGTCGCGCCTGCGCCGCCGCCCTGGCCAAGGGCGTGACCAACGCCACCCTGTGCCTGCCCTGGTCGAACCCGGCCTTCAACGGCCTGACCTCGTCCGAGACGGTCAAGGACGAGGCCTGGACCGGCCTGGCCCGCGCCGAGTTCAAGGCGACCGAGGCAACGCGCCTCTACGCCGGCTGGTCGCGCGGTCGCAAGAACGGCGGCTTCAATCTGGACCGAGGCCAGACCAATCTGGTCCCCGACGCCTCGCGCGCCTTCGGGGCCGAAACCGCCGACGCACTCGAGGCGGGCGTCAAGAGCGTGCTGCTGGACCGTCGCCTGCTGGTCGGCGCCGCCGCCTTCCGCCAGACCTATGACGATTTCCAGCTCAACACCTTCCTCGGCACGACCTTCCTGGTGCGCTCGATCCCGCAGGTCCGGGCCAAGGGCGTCGAGGCGGACTTCGTGCTGACGCCGGTCGAGGGCCTGTCCTTGCAGGGCGGCCTGACCTACGCCCAGACCGAATACGGCCACGACCCGATCGCCGGCCTGCCCCTGCTGGCGGGGCGTCGCCTGGCCTTTGCGCCGCTGTGGAGCGGCTCGCTGGCCGGGACCTATGAGCGTCCGGTGGGGGCGGGCCTGACCGGCCGCGTCACGCTGGCGGCCAAGTATTCGTCGGAATACAACACCGGCTCGGACCTCGACCCGGCCAAGAGCCAGCCGGGGTTCTGGCTAGTGGACGGCCGTGTGGCTTTGGCCAAAGACGAGGCGTGGAGCGTCGAGCTGTGGGGCCGCAACCTGTTCGATCAGGACTACCGCCAGGTCGCCTTCGGCGCGCCCTTCCAGTCCGGCACCCTCGGCGCCTTCCTCGGCGCCCCGCGCACGGTAGGGGTGACGCTGCGGGTGGTGCGCTAGATATCTTCCTTCTCCCCTTGCGGGAGAAGGTGGGCGCCGGAGGCGCTCGGATGAGGGGTTGGGGCGGAGCGTTTTGACATGAGGCCATGTGCGAATTTCCTCGCACCCCTCATCCGTCAGGCTCCGCCTGCCACCTTCTCCCTCGAGGGGAGAAGGGTCTCAGATCTTCTCGCGCGCCTCGTCCTTGGCGGCGCGTTCGGCCTGGCCGCGCCAGCCATAGCCCTCGCCGTGCTTGCCGACGCTGGAGAAGACGGCTTCCTCGGCCTTGTGGAAATACTGTTCGGACACCATCCAGCCCTTGAAGGGCCGCAGCACGCCCAGGCACATCAGCGCCAGGATCGGCAGGGTGACGACGAAATGCACCCAGACCGGCGGGTGGACGTTGAACTCGAAGATCATGAAACCGATCATGCCGACGATGCCCACCGCCGACATGACGAAGAAGGCCGGGCCGTCCGCCGGATCGGCGAAGCCGTAGTCCAGACCGCAGTTCGAGCACTCCTTGCGGATGGTCAGATAGCCTTGGAACAGCGGGCCGACGCCGCAGCGCGGGCAGCGGCAGCGGATGCCGGTCTTCAGCGGGCTGATGGGCGGATAGGCGGGGTCTGACACGAAGGAGCACCTGAAAAACGGCGTGACATGACGTCGACACTGCCGATGTCGGCCTTTCGCGCGCGCGCTGCAAGCGGGTGTTTTGTCCTACCTGCGCGGCGAGGCTGTGGGACCATGACGTCAGGCGGCGCTTTAACTGGCGTTAACCGCGATGAAAGCCCTTTCGCGCGAGGGTGCGCGCGTATGTCCGGGGCCAGCGTCAGCAAGCGCGTTCTGAAATCGACCGTGGCCGCCGCCGCGGCGGGCGTCGTCGTGTTCGCGCCCCTGGCCCCGCACGCTGAGGGCGCCGCCGCCAGCAGCGGCCCGGTCGATATCCGCGTCGGCGCCAACACCGGCTTCACCAAGATCGAATTCGCCGGGGCCGTGGGCTCGCGGGCGCGGGTGCGCCAGGACGGCCGCGCCGTCATCATCCGCATCGGCACGACCGCCGCCCCGGACGTCAGTCGCCTCAAGGTCGATCCACCTAAGGGGGTCGAGAAGGTCGAGACCCGTTCGGTGCAGGGCGCGACCGAACTGGTCCTGACCCTGGCCGAGGGGGCGGGGGTCCGTTCCGGCGCCGCCGACGGCGCGGTCTGGCTCAACCTCTATGCCCCCGGCGCCGTGCCGGAAGGCGCCAGACCCTCGGTTGTGCCCGCCGGCGGGGCTGTGCCTGTCGCCGCCGAGGTCAAGGACGCGACGACCCGCCTGACCTTCGCCTGGGCCGCGCCGGTCGGGGCCGCCGTCTTCCGGCGCGGCGACGCCGTCTGGGTGGTGTTCGACGCCGCCGCCCGCATGAACATGCCCGCCGCCGCCAAGGCCGGCGACGCGGCCAAGGCGCGCTGGGCCGCCGGGCCCGACTTCACCGCCATCCGCATTCCGGCCGCCGAGGGCCAGACGGTGTCCGCCCGCGCCGACGGGGCGTCGTGGATCGTCACCCTGGGCGGAACGGCGCCCAGCGTGACTGGCGTCGAGATCGGCCGCGACGACAGCGTCCAGACGGCCCTGACCGCGCGCATGGCCGGGGCGACCAAGACCGTCTGGCTGACCGATCCCATGGTCGGCGACCGTTTCGCCGCCGTCACCGCTCTGGCGCCCGGCAAGGGCATGGCGCGGGGCCGCCGCACCGTCGATCTGGCTCTGCTGCCCACCGCCCACGGCCTGGCGGTCGAGACCCCCACCGATGACCTGACGGTCAAGGCCGAGGGCGACATCGTCACCCTGTCGCGGCCCAAGGGCCTGCGCCTGTCCCCGCCGACCGTGGGGCTGGAAGCCGCCGCGCAGGAGGTCCACGCCCCGCGCGCCGCCGTCCGCCCGGCCCTGATCATCGCCGACTGGGCCGATCTGGGCGGCGACAGCTTCAGCAACCGCCACCGCATCCTCCAGACCGCCGCCGAGCTGGAAAGCGGCCGCGCCGCCGACGACCCGCGCGCCCCCATCGAGGCCCGCATGGCCTACGCCCGCTTCCTGGTCGGGCAGGGCCTGGGCTATGAGGCCATCGGCGTGCTGAACGCCCTGGTCAAGCAGACCCCGGCCATGCAGGGCGTGGCCGAGGTGCGCGGCCTGCGCGGCGCCGCCCGCGCCGCCATCGGTCGCTACGCCGAGGCCGAGGCCGATTTTTCCGCCGGGGCCCTGGCGGGCGATCCCTCGACCCGCGTCTGGCAGGGCTATATCGCCGCCCAGCGCAGCGACTGGACCACGGCGCGTCAGGCCTTCGCCGCCGGGTCCGGCGTGGTCGACAACTTCACCCCCGAATGGCGCGCCCGCTTCGGCACGGCCCATGCCCTGGCCGCCGTCGAGACCGGCGACCTGGCCGCTGCGACTGAACTGCTGGCCTATGTCTTCAGTCAGCCGGGCGTCTCGGCGGCGGACCAGCTGACCGCCCGTCTGGTCCAGGCCCGACTGTTCGAGCTGGAGCAGAAACCGGCCCAGGCTCTGGCCGTTTACAAGGCCGTGGCCCGCGCGCCGCTGGACGGGATTTCCACGCCCGCTCGCCTCGGCGTGGTGCGTCTGGAGATGGCCAAGGGGACGATAAAGCCCGATGCGGCGGCGGCCCAGCTGGAAGCCCTCAAGTGGCGCTGGCGCGGCGACGGTACCGAACTGGCCGTGATCCGCAGCCTGGGCGAGCTCTACCTGTCGCAGGGCCGCTATCGCGAGGCCCTGACGACGCTGAAGGCGGCGGGCCGCAAGATCGTGGTCCTGCCCGGCGGCGACAAGCTGCAGTCCGATCTGGACAACGCCTTCCGCGCCCTCTTCCTCGACGGCGCCGCCGACGGCTTGCAGCCGGTGCAGGCCCTGGCCCTCTTCTTTGACTTCCGCGAACTGACCCCGGTCGGCGCCGACGGCGACGAGATGGTGCGCCGCCTGGCCCGGCGTCTGATCGACGTCGACCTGCTGGATCAGGCGGCGGAGCTGCTGAAGTATCAGGCCGACAACCGTCTGGACGGCGTGGCCAAGGCCCAGGTCTCGACCAATCTGGCCGCCGTCTATCTGATGAACCGCCAGCCGGAACAGGCGCTGCAAGCCCTGTGGTCGTCGCGCACCACGCTTCTGCCCACCGCCATGAACATCGAGCGCCGGGCGCTCGAGGCCCGCGCCCTGATGGAGCTGGGTCGTTACGACCATGCGCTCGAGGTCCTGGGCAAGGACGCCTCGCCCGCCGGTCGCGACGTGCGCGCCGAGATCTTCTGGAAGCAGCAGCAGTGGGGGCCGGCCGCCGCCCTCTACGAACAGCGTCTGGGCGATCGTTACAAGGACGCGGTCATTCCGCTGACGGCGGACGAGGAGAACCGGCTGATCCGCGCCGGGGTCGGCTATTCGCTGGCGCGCGACGCGGGCGGGTTGAACCGGTTGTCGCGCAACTATTCAGGCTTTGCTGACAAGGCCCGTTCGGCTGGAGCCATTCGTATCGCCCTGGCCGGGCTGGACGGGGCCGATGGCTCGGGCCGTCCGCAGGACTTCGCCACCCTCAGCGCCGGGGCCGACACCTACGCCGGCTGGATCGCGGCGACGAAGGCTGAGTTCAGACAGAAAACGGGCGGAGACCGCCCTGCGACCCCCGCCCGAAATCAGCCGGCGGCGGCTGCGAGACCCGCAGCCGCCTAATGGCCTTGCCTCTGCGATGAGAGGCGCCCGGACCCCCGCGGGGGTCCGAAGGCTTAGCCGTTGACGGCGTCCTTCAGGGGCTTGGACACGCGGAAGCGCACAGCCTTCGAAGCAGCGATCTTGATGGTCGCGCCCGTCGCCGGGTTGCGGCCTTCACGCTCGGCGCGCTCGGCGGTGTCGAACACGCCCAGGTTCGAGATGCGGACGTCCGAACCCGAAACCAGGCTCTTGTGGATGTTCTTGACGATCGCGTCGAGGACGCGGGTGGCGTCGGCCTGCGAGACACCTGCGTCTTTGGCGACGGCGGCGATCAGTTCGGCTTGAGTGGTCATAAGGGTTTTCCCAGAAGGTGGTCGTTCGATTCCCGAACGAAGACCCGTGGATCAACACGCGTTTGTGTAGGCTTGGCAAGCCCGGCTGAGCTTCAAAGCCCCTGAGGCCGGGGACTTATCCCCCGCCAGCGCCTCTCTGGAAGCTCTCGACCAGGCTTCCGGCCACCAGTCGCCAGCCGTCCACCAGGACAAAAAAGATCAGCTTGAAGGGCAGGGAAATGACCACCGGCGGCAGCATCATCATACCCATGGACATGAGCACGCTGGCGACCACTAGATCGATCACAAGGAACGGAACGAAAAGAAGAAATCCGATCGTGAAGGCCTTCTTTAGCTCACTGATCATGAAGGCCGGGGTGACCACCCGCAGGGGCAGTTCCTGCACGTCCGTCGGAGGGGTGATTTTTGACAGTCGAGTGAACAGGGCGAGGTCGCCCTGATCCACCTGGGCCAGCATGAAGGTCTTCACCGGTTCCGAGGCCGCATCGAAGGCCTGGGGCAGCTCCATCTGCTGATCCAGCAGGGGGCGGATGCCCGAATCATACGAATCCTGCCAGGTTGGAGCCATGACGATGGCGCTCAGAAACAGCGCCAGCGACACCAGGACGGCGTTCGGCGGCGACTGCTGCATGCCCAGGGCCGTCCGCAGCAGGCTCAGCACCACGATGATCCGCACGAAGCTGGTGGTCATGATGACGATGGAGGGCGCCAGGGACAGCACGGTCATCAGGCCGACCAGTTGCACCACGCGCTGGGTCAGGCCGGCGCCGCTCCCCAGGTCGATATTGATGGCCGACCCGTTCTGCGCCACCTCCTGAGCCAGCGCGCCCAGAGGCCAGACCAGGCACAGGGCGGTGGTGATCAGCGACAGCAGGGCCGCACGCTTCAACTCGGCGCGGTTGGGCAGGGCGAAGAGGGCGGGGCGGCTCATTTCGCATCTCCCGATTCGATCACAGGGCCGCGCGGTTCGATCAGTTCGCGACCTTCGCCCAGCAGGATCAGCCGCTCCTCGGCGTCGACCCGCACCAGCACCAGACGCCGCGCCGGATCCAGCACCAGAGTCTCGATCACCTGCAACCGCCGCGCGCCGCGCTCGGCCTGAAGCTTCGCCAGGATCTTGGGCGCATAGCGGCGCGCCGCCCATGCGGCCAGACCGATCAGGCCCAGGGTGATCGCCAGGCCGAACACCGCCCGGAACAGGTCGAGGAAATTCATGCGGTTCGAGGCCCCAACAGCGCTCACAGGCGCGCCGCTTCGCCCGCACGTTTCGTCGCTCGTGGTTAACGCCGCGTTTAGGAACACGGAATATTAACCATGGAGGCGGCAAATTCTGCCGATCAACCGTCCGAGGGGACCCGCGTGTCCGTCACCGACATTCCGCTGCTGAACCAGATCAAGGGCCGTCTCGGATGGCTCGACGATCGTCAGCGCGTGATCGCCCAGAACGTCGCCAACTCCGACACCCCCGGCTTCATGGCGCGCGACCTGAAGGCGCCGACCGACTTCGCCGAGGCCATGCGCACCGGCGGCGGCCTGAAGATGGTCGCCACCAACGCCCGCCATATCACCCCGCCGGGCCAGGCCGCGCGCTTCGATTCGCTCAACGCGCCGGACTCCGAGACCACCCTCGACGGCAACTCGGTCGTGGTCGAGGAGCAGATGCTGAAGATGGCCGAGAGCCGCATGGCCTATGACGCCGCCATCGGCTTCTACCAGAAGTCCATGCAGATGATCCGCATGGCCGCCCGCAAGCCCGGCGCCTGAGGCAGGAGACTTAAGCCATGCCTGATCCCGTCAACGTCACGCCGCGCAACACCGCCATGGCCGTCGCCTCTGGCGCGCTGAAAGCGCAGCAGTCACGCATGCGCATCATCGCCGAGAACATCGCCAACGCCCAGTCGACGGCCAATGTCGCGGGGGGCGAGCCCTATCGCCGCCAGACGCCGATCTTCCAGGCCCGCAACGTCAACGGCGCCACCGGCGTGGTCCTGGCCGAGGTCCGTCCGGACCAAAGCCCCTTCCGCGTCGAATACGATCCCTCGCACCCGGCGGCGAACGCGGAGGGCTATGTCCAGCGCCCCAACGTCGACACCCTGATCGAAGCCATGGACATGCGCGAGGCGCAGCGCGCCTACGAGGCCAACCTGAACGTCATCGAGACGGCGCGGAACATGGAAGCCCGCACCCTCGACATCATCAAGAAATAAGAGGGCCTAGGTCATGAATCCCATGATGGCGGCCAAGGCCTATGCAGCCGTTCAGGGCGGCGCCATGCCGACCGCGACCCCGCCCAGCGCCGCTTCGGCGGCGCAGGGGCCGGGCTTCTCCGAACTGTTGCAGAACGTCATGACCCAGACGGCGCAGCAGACCCGCGGCGCCGAAACCCAGATGGCCCAGATGGTCCAGGGCCAGGGCAGCCTGATCGACGTCGTCACCGCCGTCTCGTCCGCCGAAGCCTCGCTGGAAACCGTCATGGCCGTCCGCGACCAGGTCATTTCCGCCTATCAGGAAATCATGCGGATGCCGATCTGACGGCTCCTCTTGCCGTCATCCCGGGGCCGCGTAGCGGAACCCGGCACCCAGGCGGTTGTGCATTCGTGGTTCTCGGCCGTTTTCGCTGAAACGTCTGGGCCCCGGATCGCCCTTGCGGGGCGTCCGGGGTGACAGCGGGAGAGAGGAACCCGCTCGACGCTGACGGCCGTCCGCCTAGTCGGCCAGATAGCCCGAGGCCGCGACGAAGGCCTGAACCGCCGCCGGGTCGGAATAGTCCAGCTCGATCATGGTCTTGAGCGCCGCCGCCTTGTCAGGGGCGCGATCATAATAGCCGCGCGTGATGGCGTAGCCGACATAGTAGCCCAGGTCGCGCACCCCGAAGGCGTTGTCCGTGTTGTTGTAAAGCCAGCCGCTGAAGTCCTCGCCCGCCATGTCGCGGCGGAAGGCGGCCTTGATGGCGGCATCGTTGGCCGGGCCATAGGCGACATAGGCCAGATCGGGCATCCGCCCCGTCACCTGTTCTGCGACGAAATCGGCCACGCCCTCATAGACGGCTTGTGACAGTAGGTTGCCGCGCTCGCCGATCTGCTGGGTGTGAACCACCTCGTGCACGGCCAGCAGGTCCAGATTGTCGAGCGGCTTGCTGGCGAAGTAGGAGGCGAAGAAGCGTTGCAGGCCCGGCGGCATTTCAGAGATGTCGACGCTGGCGTCGCCGGTGGCCATCTCGACGCCCAGCAGCACCTTGTCGCCCTGGGTGGTCCCGGCCGAGCGCAGGGCGCCGACCTCGAAGTAGATGCCGGCGGGACGCAGCTCGGGATAGAGGGTCTTGAACCGCTCCAGATGGCCTTCCAGCCGCGTCAGGGCGCCGGTCGCCAGCGCCGTGCGCGGCCGCACGCTGTCCCAGTAGGCCGGATAGGCGCGGATCGCGTTCAGGTAGGTGTCCGCCGTATAACCCTTGGCCTCCATGAAGGCCGCCAGACCCGGCGTGCCCTGATCGATATAGAGGCGCTGGAACGCCGCCTTCTGCGCCTCGGGCGTGTCCGCCGCCCGCACGGCGTCATAGGCGGTCCAGAAGCGGGCGACGTCGCCGTCTTCCAGCTGAATCGGCGAGGTCTGCGCCAGGGCGCTGGCGCCCATGAGGCCCAAACCCAGACCCATTCCCAGACTGATCGCCAAAGCCCACCGACGCATGACGGTTCCCCTCAAAGCCAGGCTCGTCAGAAAGCGGCGCCGCGACGGGGTGTCAAATGAAACGGCGGTAATGTCGGCGGGATCGAACCGCCGCCGTCAACGCTTCTCTTCGCATCAGGGAGAGACATCATGCTCAAGGACAAGAATTCGTCAGCCATCGTCGCGGTGAAGGACCTGGACCGGGCCAAGACCTTCTATTCCGACGTCTTGGGGCTGAACCTGGCGGACACCTCGAACGAGGGGATGCTGGGCTATCGCACAGGGAACACCTGGCTGACGGTCTATCAATCCGACTTCGCCGGCACCAATCAGGCCAACGCCGTCAGCTGGGACGTCGGGGTCGAGCTGGACAACATCGTCGCCGGGCTGAAGGCTCGGGGCGTGACGTTCGAGCACTATGACGACATGGGGCGCCAGGGCGACATCCACGTCTGCGGGACCATGCGTCTGGCCTGGTTCAAGGACCCCGACGGCAACATCCTGCATCTGGTGGGTTCGACGGGGTGACGGCGATCCTCCCCTGCGCAGCGGGGGAGGGGGACCATGCGCAGCATGGTGGAGGGGGCGGATACAGGCTGAGGCTTCTAGACCGAAGGACGACGTGCGAGGCTCGCCCCCTCCACCGCCTTGGCTGCTGCGCGCCGCCCTTCGGGTCGGCGGTCCCCCTCCCCCGTCGCAGGCGACAGGGGAGGATCAATCACCCCTCCAGCGACACCACCGGCTGCTTGATCTCGGCGCGCGAATGGCCGCGCTTCTTCAGCCAGGCGCGGATGCGTTTCTGGATCGGATTGTCGACGCCGTAGTGGAACAGGAAGGCGAAGACGAAGGCCGCGCCTACGCCCATGACCCACAGGCCCCAGCGCCAGATTTCGCCGAGGTTCAGCTTGTTCGCCGTGGCCTCGGCCAGGCCGAACCAGCCGATGCGGACCACTTCGTTGGAGATGAACATGGCGAAGGAGACCACCGCCGCCTGTTCCACCAGTTTCGACGGCTTCGTTACCGGTACGGCGCCCGCCGCCAGGATGATGATGGAAATCAGGGCCAGCGAGATCAGGGCGTTCTTGTCAAAATACTGCACCACCGCCAGGCCGATCGCCGCCAGCAGCAGGGCCCATCCGGCTAGCCGCGGATTGATCCAGACGCCTTGCGCGAACCAGGCCAGTCCCATGCCCAGCACGAACAGAGGCAGGGCGCGCCAGATGCCGAGGTTCAGCGGCATCTGATAGACGGGATAGTTCAGGATGGCCCAGCACAGCTCATTGGCCGCCAGATATCCGACGACCACCAGCCCCAAGGCCATCCACGGCCCGACCCGCGTCAGCCCGCGCAGCACCCAGGGGAAGGCCAGGTAGCAGCCCAGCAAAGCCGAAATCGACCAGCTGGGCGCGTTCCAGCCCAGGCCGCCATAGACGCCGAACGACTGCACCAGGGCCGCCTGCGCCGGCAATTGATCCCAGGCGAACCACTCGGGATGGGTCGGCGGCAGGCCGATGGCGGTGCCCAGCAGCACCATGGCCACCAGCAGGGCCAGCATGATCAGATGGGCTGGAAACACCCGCAGCGACCGTTTGAGGAAGAAGTCCGTCTTCGACATGCGGCCCCCGGCGACCGAGGCGCCGTAGACCCGCATCAGCACATAGCCGCTGTCGATCAGGAAGAAGTTGGTCAGCAGGAAGCCGCCCCGCTCGAACACCGGATGCACGCCCTCGGCCAGAGGAATGGGCGCCGAGGCCTGGAAGTGATGCAGGATGATCAGCGACGCCACGATGAACCGCAGCGCGTCCAGCCACCCCCCGCGCATGATCGGCGGCGGCTCGTTATGAGACGAAAACACGCTCCAGCCCATGGCGATGGCTCCCTTCAGAAAGGGGACACGCAAGAAGGGGGCCGTTGTCCTCTTTCTTCTCCCCTTGCGGGAGAAGGCGTTCAAGCAGCCGGAGGCGTAGCGCTCCAAAATCCTTCTCCCACAAGGGGAGAAGGGCAGGCCTAGCCCCGCACCAGCCGCAGGAATTCCTCGCGCGTTCGGGGGTCTTCGCGGACGGAGCCCAGCAGGCAGCTGGTCGACAGGCTGGCGCCGGGGACGTCGACGCCGCGCATGGTCATGCAGCTGTGCTCGGCCTCGATCACCACGCCGACGCCATGAGGGCGCAGCACGTCCTGGATGGCGTGGGCGATGTCAGAGGTCATCTTTTCCTGGATCTGGAGGCGCCGCGCAAAGCCGCGCACCACGCGGGCCAGCTTGGAGATGCCGACCACGCGATCCGTGGGCAGGTAGCCGACGTGGGCCACGCCGACGACCGGCAGCATGTGGTGTTCGCAGAAGCTGACGAAGCGGATGTTCTTGAGCACAACCAGTTCGTCGTAGCCGCCGACCTCTTCAAACGTCTTTTCCAGATACTCGCGCGGCTCGACCTCATAGCCCTGGAACAGCTCGCGATAGGACTTGGCCACCCGCTTGGGGGTTTCCAGCAGGCCCTCGCGGTCGGGATTGTCGCCCGCCCACTGGATCAGAGTGCGGACGGCGGCTTCGGCTTCGGCCTGCGAGACGGAGGGTTTGTGCGCGTGGTCGGTCATAGCGTGTCCATATAGCCGGGAGCGGCGATCAATCCAGCCGTCAGATGACCGTCGCCCGAAAATGGACTGTACGCTTGGGCGGACAGATTGGGTTTCCTAAACGGCCTGTTAACCATCCTGTCGGCATTTTCTGCCCAGTTCCCGGGAGTGGTCGATGAACGGCGCGGAAGTTCTGGATATTGGCCGCGACGCCATCTGGCTGACGATTCAGCTGTGCGCGCCCGTGCTGGTGGTCGGTCTGGTGGTCGGCGTGACCATTGGTCTGTTCCAGGCCCTGACGCAGATTCAGGAACAGACCCTGATCTATGCGCCCAAGATCATCGCCATCTTCGTCTCGCTGCTGCTGTTCCTGCCGCTGATGGGGGCGCTGCTGGGCGGCTTCATGCGCGAGATCGCCGCCCGCATCGCCGGGATGTAGGTCGCACGTGGAGCCTTACGCCACCGCCGATCAGGTCTGGGCCGGCGGGCTGATCTTCGCGCGCGTGGGCGCTATCCTGATGACCATTCCCGGCATCGGGGAAAGTTATGTGCCGCCGCGCGTGCGCCTGTCGCTGGCCCTGCTGCTGTCACTGGTGTTGTGGCCGCTGGTCGCCGGGACCCTGCCGGCCCTGCCGCCGACCCTGGGGGGCATGGCGGGCTGGATCATCCGCGAGGTGGCGACGGGTCTGGCCATCGGCATGATCCTGCGCAGCTTCATGACGGCCCTGGTCACGGCGGGCGAGATCATCTCGGCCCAGACGACCCTGGGGTTCGCCCAGACGGCCAACCCGCTTCAGGCCTCGCCCGGTTCGACCCTGTCGGCCTTTCTGATGCTGCTGGGGGTGACGCTGATCTTCGCCACCAACACCCACCACCTGTTCATCGCCGGCATCCTGGGGTCCTATGAGACCATCTCTCCGGCCAAGCCGATGATCGCGCCGGACTTTGCGGCCATGGCGGTTCGGACCCTGAGCGAGAGCTTCATGCTGGGGGTCCAGCTGTCGGCGCCGGTTCTGGTCTTCGCCCTGATCTTCAACCTGGCCTCGGGCCTGATCGCGCGGGTCATGCCGGCCTTTCAGGTCTATTTCGCCGCCGCCCCGCTCAGCGTCCTGCTGGGGCTTTCGATCTTCGCGCTGAGCCTCGGCGTGATGGGGACCATCTTCATCGACCGCTATCGCGCCCTGGCGCGGGTGTTCACGGGAGGGAGCCTTGGCTGAAGGTTCCGATCCCGAGTCGAAAACCGAAGACGCCACCCCGCGAAAACTTGAGGAAGCGCGGAAGAAGGGCGACGTCGCCAAGTCGCCGGACGTGGCGGCGGCCATGTCCCTGGCGGGGGCGACGGCGGTCCTGCTGATCGGCGGCGGCTATTTCTCGCGTCAGATGGCCGAGGACATGCTGCCCTTCCTGGCCGAGCCCCACGCCATGATCGGCGGCTTGCAGGCCGGCGCCGGGGTCGAGATCGGCATGCGCGCCGTCTGGGCCGTGACGCCCTTTCTCGCGGCCTTGATGCTGGCCGTCATCATCGGCGGGGTGGGGGGAAACCTGGCCCAGTCCGGCTTCCTGTTCACCGCCGAGAAGATCAAGCCCAAGTGGTCGGCGGTCAGCCCCTTGTCGGGCTTCAAGCGCATCTTTGGTCCGGACGGCATCGTCCAGTTCATCAAGACCTTCCTCAAGCTGGTGGCCATCGGCGCCGTCTGCTGGTGGGTGCTGAAGCCGCACACGCGCGAGCTGGAAAACCTGGCGGCCATGAGCCCGGCCCTGATCCTGCCCTTTGCCCGCGATCTGGCGGCGTCGCTGATGATCTCCGCCCTGATCTTTCTGGCCTTCACCGCCGGGGCCGACTTTATTTGGCAGAAGTTCCGCTTCGCCAAGCGGATGCGGATGACCAAGGAAGAGACCAAGGAAGACTACAAGCAGACCGAAGGCGACCCCCATGTGAAGGGCAAGCTGCGCCAGATCCGCATGCAGCGCAGCCGCCAGCGCATGATGCAGGCCGTGCCGACCGCCACCGTCGTCATCACCAACCCGACCCACTATTCGGTGGCCCTGCGCTATGAGCCCGATCAGGGCGACGCCGCCCCGATCTGCGTCGCCAAGGGCGTGGACGCGGTGGCCTTCCGCATCCGGGAACTGGCCAAGGAAAGCGGTGTTCCGGTCGTCGAGAACGTGCCCCTGGCCCGCGCCCTCTATGCCGCGGTCGAGGTCGACGAGACTATCCCGCGCGAGCACTTCGAGGCCGCGGCCAAGGTGATCGGCTTCGTCATGCAGGGACGGAAGCGGCGTTGATCGGTCGCCGAAATTCTCCCTCCCCTTCATGGGGAGGGTGGCCGAGGCGTAGCCGAGGTCGGGTGGGGGCGGCTTGGCTGATCAAGCGCCGCGGCCCTATCACCCGGCCCTTCCCCACCCGGTCGCTGCGCGACCACCCTCCCCGAACGGGGAGGGAGAAATGTGCCTCGTTATGGCGCAGGCCGGAGCTCCGATATGCTGACCACCACTGATTCGCGCGGGCAGGACGCCATGACGATTTCCCGGCCGAAAGCGACGACGACGCGTCGCCCGACCTTTGATCCCCTGCTGGTGGTGATGGCCCTGGGCTTCGCCCTGGCGGTGGCGGCCATGGTCTATCCGGCGTTCCGCACCAATGCGATGACGGCGCCGGGCCTGATCCTGATCTTTGCGGCGGGGGCCACGGCCCTGATCTGGCTGTTCGCCTTTGGCCGGGCCGAGGTGCGCCGCGCCCACGGCGACACGGCGGTCGAGATGCTGGACGCCATGGCCGAGCCCGCCGCCCTGGTGTGGCCGTCTGGTCAGGTGCTGGCCTACAACGCCGCCTGGGCCGAGGAGAACGGCGCCGTCACCGCCCTGCCGCGCGGCAAGTCGGCGCAAGCCCTCTACATGGCCTTCGCCCAGGCTCGCGAAGGCCATCAGGGCCGCGCCATCGTCCAGATCGGCGCGCGCGAGATCGAGGTCCTGATCGGTCAGGCGGGGCAGGGGCGCTTCCTGGTCCGCGCCGCGCCCGACGCCGTCCTGCCGGTGCCTCAGACCGCCCCCGTCGCCGTCCCCGCCAAGGTCAGCGGCGAGGCCCGCGCCATGGCCGCCGGCGCGCCTTTCGGCTCGACCGTCATCGCCGGCGACGACCTGTTCGCGGGCAAAGCCGAGGATTCCAACGCGGCGCTGGCCGTCCTGACCGGCCCCGCGGCCTCCGGCGACGCGGCTTTTGGCCACCTGTTCGACCTGGCGGGCGTGACCGAGGCCAAGACCAAGCTGGCGGCGGGGTCTTCGGGTCCGATCGAGCTGGTGGCCCGCGCCTATCCCGACCGCCACCTGCACCTCTATGTGGCTCCCGAGGGCGACAAGCGCCGCGTCTGGCTGTTCGACGTCTCGTCGCAAAAGTCGATGGAGCTGCAACTGTCGCAGGCCCAGAAGATGCAGGCCGTGGGCCAGCTGGCCGGCGGCGTGGCCCACGACTTCAACAACCTGCTGACCGCCATCCAGATGCAGCTGTCCGAGCTGCTGGAGCGTCACCCGGTCGGCGACCCCTCCTATGACGGCCTGAACCAGATCCGCCAGACCGGCATCCGCGCCGCCGATCTGGTGCGCAAGCTCCTGGCCTTCTCTCGCAAGTCCACGGTGCGGCGCGAGCGTCTGGACCTGGGCGAACTGGTCGGCGAGTTCGCCGTCCTGCTGCGCCGCCTGCTGCGCGAGGACGTCCGTCTGGAGACCGACTACGGCCGCGACATGCCGCTGGTCCTGGCCGACAAGAGCCAGCTGGAAACCGCCGTCATGAACCTGGCGGTCAACGCCCGCGACGCCATGCGCGGCGTGGTCGAGCCGGGTGCGGGCGTGGTCACGATTCGGACCCGCCGCCTGACCGAAGCCCAGGCCCGCGACCTGGGCTGGCGCGAGGCCTCCGGCGAGATCGCCCTGATCGAGGTGTCCGACACCGGCCCCGGCGTGCCGCCCGAACTGCTCGACAAGATCTTCGAGCCCTTCTTCACCACCAAGGCGGTCAACGAAGGCACCGGCATGGGCCTGGCTACCGTCTATGGCATCGTCCAGCAGGCCGGCGGCCATATCAGCGTCACCAACCTTGAGGGCGCCGGCGCCGCCTTCCGCATCTTCCTGCCCGCCGCCTCGGCCGAGGAGCTGGTCGCCGCCCCTGTGGTCGAAAAGGCGGTCAAGGCCGCGCCGCGCGACCTGTCGGGCGCCGGCCGCATCCTGTTCGTCGAGGACGAGGCCGCCGTGCGCGGCATCGCCGCCCGCCTGCTGCGCCAGCGCGGCTATGAGGTGATCGAGGCCTGCGACGGCGAGGAGGCCCTGATCCTGGCCGAGGAATGGGCCGGTCAGATCGACATGATGATCTCCGACGTCATCATGCCGGGGCTGGACGGTCCGTCCCTGCTGAGGAAGGCGCGTCCCTTCCTCGGCGACGCCCCGGTCATGTTCATCTCGGGCTATGCCGAGAGCGACTTCTCGGACCTGCTGCAGGACGAGACCGGCGTCTCCTTCCTGCCCAAGCCCCTGGACATCAAGACCCTGGCCGAACGCGTGAAGCAGGAACTGCACGCCGCTTAAGCCTTCACCGCCCGTCATCCTGGGGCTGCGCTTCGCTATGGTCGGGATGACGGTGGGGAAGGCTCGGGCGTGAGAGCCACCCTCGCGACGAAAGGCTATCGTCAGTTTTCGACAGCGAGGTCGGGGAGGTACTGCGCAGCAATCTTGTCAGCAAATCTCTGGGGCCCAGCGCCCAAGAGGTTCGTCAGAACGATCACGGTAAGGTCATCCTCGGGGTAGATGAAGATAGCCGCGCGATCGCCGCCCGTGGGCGTGATCGCCGGATGTTCGGCGCGGCGGATGGACGGCCAGCCCAGTCCATAGCCATTGATGGTCCTGTTGAAACCGCGATAGCTTCCGTCGGGCAGCTGATGCGGCGTCCATAGCTGTTCGAGAGCTCTTTCGCTGACCAGTTTCCCGGTCTGTAGCGCGATAACCCATGCGGCCAGATCCGTGGCTGTGGCCTGAACGCCTGCCGTGGGATGCATGTAGGCGGGCCACGTCTCATGGCGCGCCATAGGGGTCTCGCTACGTTCGACGCCGACGGTCCTCATGTCCGTTATCTGCAGCGTCAAATAGGTATAGAGCGAGGCGAGCTCGGGCACGGTATCGGCGGTGTGTCCAAAGCGTGCCTGCTCCATGCCCGCCGCGTTGAACTGCCCCTCGCGAACGACATCAACGAAGCGCTGGCCCGAGATCTTCTCGATGATCTTGCCCATCAGGGCATAGCCGGTCTGATTGTAGGCGTACTGCGTCCCGGGCGCATACTTCAGAGGAAGTTCCTGCACCTTCGCCCAGGCGGCGTCGGGTTCGGCGCCGTCTATCAGTCGGGTATTGTCGTCAATGATCTCGGGCAGGCCGGACGTGTGCGTGAGGATCTGGCGGACAGTGATCTCTTTCCACGATGGCGGAAGCTCTTCGAGATATTGCGTCACCGAGGCATCGAGATCGAGTTTTCCGGACTCGACAAGCTGCATCGCCGCGACGCCGGTGAAGGCCTTGCTGATCGAATTGACGCCGAAAACAGTGCGTTCGGTTACAGGCTTGGCGGTCTCGAGGTTGGACTGGCCGTAAGCGCCGGAGAATACGATTTCGCCGTTTTTCACGATCGCCAGCTGGAGCCCGGGAATATTGCGAGACGCCATCTCGCTTTGGACCAGGCGTTCAATCGCAACGGTCTTGTCGTCCGCTCTCGCGATCTGCGTTGTGCGGGCGTTTGCGCTATCGGCAAGACCGCCGATGATCGCAATCAGGCCGATGGCGGCAGGAATTTTGTTCAGCATTCTTTTGGTTATCCGGAGCTTAGGGCGCAACGACGCGTTGACTGAGAGATGGGCTGGTCACGGTCATCGGTTGACCCGTTCGCTGCACGCTCGTCCACCCAGGCTCGGTCAGTGGTACGCCTGGATCGGTGAACGGCAGTGCATCCCGGCGAACGGTTGCCTCAAGGGGGCTGTCGGGTTCCCATCGCTGCACGACAGGGAGGAAGGCGGTCACTTCGCCGGACTAGGCGTCGCCGCCCGTCCGGGTTCGCTCGACCGTCGTGGTGGTTTCGCCATTGGGCCCGCTGGTCGTGGTGGTGGTTGTCGTCGTGGTCCGTTCCCACAGGGTGCAGTCCATTGATGAGCCGCCGCCGGGCTGCGGGGTGGTTCGGCATTGGGCCCTGGCGGCGTCCGCCGACCGCACCGCCTCCGCCGGGCCGGCGGCGCAGGCGGACAGGGTCAGTTCGGCGGCCAGGACGGCGGCCATGATGGCGCAAGATTTAAGCATGGCGATGCTCCCCACAACTCCGCTTCGCGCCAGTCTGCCTGACCCGGCGCGCCGCGCAAGCGTCAGCCCCGCCATCCGGCCAGAGGTCTACACCCTCAGATCAAAATGGCGCGGTTCGGCTCCGCGGCGTTCTCGGGCGGCCTCGTGCAGGGTGTCGGCCAGATCGAGCAACTGATGACGGCGCAGGCGCGGGATGATCTCCAGCAACTGCAGCCGCAGGGTCTCGGCTTCGGCGTCGGTCATAGGGGCGGGCCGACGGAGGGAGCGAGCAGACATGACGATCGTCCTTTCGGGAGGGCTCTCGAAGGCGTCGGATGACCTCGGGGAAACGGGTATTTCGCCGGTCCGGTTCCCAATCGGCCCTCCTTGAGCGAAAAACTGAACAAAGGCCGCGCTAAAGGCTTGGGTCTTTCGTGCGCCGCCCTAGATAGGGGCCAGAAGAATCAAAACCGCCGAGAGGAACCTCCCATGGCCTTCGTCCTGCCCCCGCTGCCCTACGCCCATGACGCGCTGGAGCCCGTCATCGACAAGGAGACGATGGGCTTCCACTACGACAAGCACCATCAGACCTATGTCGACAACCTGAACAAGGCCGTGGCCGCTGCGGGCGTCGAAGGCCAGTCGTTCGACGAGCTGTTCGCCAAGATGTCGACCCTGCCGGTGGCGGTGCGCAACAACGCCGGCGGCGTGTGGAACCACACCTTCTTCTGGGAAGGCCTGGCCCCCGTCGGCACGGGCGGCGAGCCTTCGGCTGAACTGGCCGCCGCCATCGACGCCGACCTGGGCGGCATGGACGCCTTCAAGGAGGCCTTCAACGCGGCCGGCCTGGGCCGTTTCGGTTCGGGCTGGGCCTGGCTGATCGTGCAGGACGGCAAGCTGAAGATCATCTCGACGCCGAACCAGGACAACTCCCTGATGGACTTCGCCGAGGAGAAGGGCGCCCCCCTGCTCGTCGCCGACGTCTGGGAGCACGCCTACTATCTGAAGTACCAGAACCGTCGCGCCGAGTTCCTGGCCGCCTTCTGGTCGATCGTGAACTGGAACAAGGTCAACGACCTGTTCGCCGCCGCCAAGGGCTGAAACGCCCGTCTGGCTTGACTCCGGGAGGGTGGGCCTTCATATGCCCACCCTTCTCGCATCGGGTCTCGGCCCGAGGCGCAGATTGACTACGGACGATGCGTGGACCGCCGTTGAGATCGCCGCTCCAATCGGGGAGGGGCCGGGCCGCATCAGCATGAAGAGTGACTTATGTCCAAGCGCCATAGCGCCAAGTACAAACTCGATCGGGTCATGGGTGAAAACCTGTGGGGCCGCGCGAAGTCTCCGGTTAACAAGCGTTCGTATGGCCCCGGCCAGCACGGCCAGCGTCGTAAGTCGAAAGTTTCGGACTTCGGCATCCAGCTGAAGGCCAAGCAGAAGCTCAAGGGCTACTACGGCAACATCACCGAGAAGCAATTCTCGGCGATCTACGACGAAGCCGGTCGCCGCAAGGGCAACACCTCGGAAAACCTGATCGGTCTGCTGGAATCGCGTCTGGACGCCCTGGTCTACCGCGCCAAGTTCGTCCCGACTGTCTGGGCCGCTCGCCAGTTCGTCAGCCACGGTCACGTGACTGTCGACGGCAAGAAGGTCGACATCGGTTCGTACCGCGTCAAGCCGGGCCAGGTCGTCGAGATCAAGGAAAAGTCGCGCAACATGGCTCTGGTGCTCGAAGCCCAGCAGTCGTCGGAACGCGATGTGCCTGATTACCTGGAACAGGGTGATCGCGGCTTCTCGGTCCGTTACGTCCGCGTGCCGGAACTGTCCGACGTGCCGTACCCGGTCAAGATGGAACCGAACCTGGTCGTCGAATACTACTCGTCCTGATTTCAGGCGATCGACGATAGAGTTGATGGAAGCCCCGGTGAAAACCGGGGCTTCTTTCTTATTCAGGATGCAGTGTTCCCTTGGGGAAGGAAACAGCGCAATCTGACCGGGTGGACAGGGTCCGCCCCGGAAGGCCGAGATGAGACGAACCGCCGCCCTTTGCGCACTTGCCGCCGTCGCCGTTCTGGCCGGGGCTTGCGCCATGACCAGCGACCAGGCCGTGCGCACTGTCGATATGCCGGGTCAGTTGGAGCCGATCCACGCCGCCGCCTTCACGCGCGACACTGCGGTCTTTTGGGTCAGTTCAAACGGTTGCACCGGCAAGGAAGACGTCAAACCCTTCATCACCCGCCTGCGCGACAGCGCGGTCATCACCCTGCGCCGGGTGGACGAGGATCGCTGCACCACGCCACGCGCCGACGGGGTTCAGTTGCAGTGGAGCTTTGAGGAGTTGGGGCTGCCGCCAGGCGCCGACGTGACCGTCAACAACCCTTATATGATGCGTCAGGACGGCAATCCGAAGGGCGCGTCCTGATCCGCTTCCCGATCTGCGTTTTGCCAGCAAGGCTTCGTTAGCCATCCCGGAGGACGGCGGGTTAAGGATTGCGGCTCTAGGGAAAGGGTCGTTTCAGTATCCTTCCCCCCAGGATTCCATGCGTCTCGTAGATTGTCTGACCAACGCCCATAATCTGGCGCTGGTCGCTCTGGCCGCGCTTGTCTGCGTGCTGGGCAGCTGGATCACCATCAGCCTGTTGAAGCGGGTCCGCAGCACGCGAGCCGGCGCGCGCGCCGCCTGGGTTTTCCTGGGCGCCGTGGCGGGCGGTGCGACCGTCTGGTGCACCCATTTCGTCGCCATGATCGCCTATGAGCCAGGCCTGCAGGTCACCTATGAGCCGGGCCTGACGGGCCTGTCGTTGCTGGTGGCGATTTGCGGGTCCGGAGCGGCCCAACTCCTGGCCGCCCAGCGCTTCCCGGGTTCGGGCCTGGTGGGCGGGGTCTTGTTCGGCCTGAGTGTGGCGGCCATGCACTTCATCGGCATGGCCGCCTTCGCTATCGACGCCGTGATCCAATGGTCTGCGCCCTATGTCGTCGTCGCCCTGGCGGGCTCGGTGCTGTTCAGCGCCCTGGCCTTCAAGGCGGACAAGATCTGGCCGACGGCCAAGGGGCGCTGGCTGGCGATCCTGTTCATGGTGCTGGGCATCGTGGTCCTGCACTTCACCGCCATGTCGGCCATGACCATCCTGCCCTTTGCACCGCTGGGCGGCGCTCTGACGGGCGAGGACGCCAAGCATGTCGTCGCGCTGGGCGTCGCGGGTGTCGGCCTGCTGGTGCTGGGCGCCGGGGCCGCCAGCTATGCGCTGGACAGCCAGTCGCGCGGCCAGGCCGAGGTTCGCCTGCAACATCTGATCGAGGGCAGCGTGGACGGCATGGCGGTCGAGCGCGACGGCGTCATTATCGCCCTGAACGGCGCCCTGCTGACCCTGCTCGGCGCCGAGCGCGAGGCCGTGGTCGGCCGCAGCCTGGCTGTCTGGGCCGAGGACGCCGCGCGTCTGATCGACGGCGACATGGTCCAGTCGTCGCTGAAGACCGTGTCAGGCGAGATCCTGCCGGTCGAACTGGCGGCCAAGCGGGACCACGCCAGCGAGGGCGAGGTCATGCTTTACTCGGTCCGCGACCTGCGCGCCCGTCAGGCCCAGGAACGCCGCATCGCCCATCTGGCGCGCAACGACAGCCTGACCGGACTGCCCAATCGGGCCTCTTTCCTGGAACGGCTCAACCGCCAGACCGCCACGGCCAAGCCCGGCGAGACGCTGGCCCTGTTCGCCTTGGACCTGAACCGCTTCAAGGAGGTCAATGACCTGTACGGCCACGCCGTCGGCGATCAGCTGCTGTGCCGCATCGCGGACCATCTGCGGGATGCGCTGAAGGACGGCGAGTTCGTCGCCCGGCAGGGCGGGGACGAGTTCGTGGCCATGGCGCCGGTGGCGTCGCAGGCCGAGGCTCTTGCCGTGGCCCAGCGCCTGCGCGCCGCCATCATCCAGCCCGTCAACATCGAACACGCCGACCTGTCCTGCGGCGCCAGCATCGGCGTCTCGCTGTGGCCCCAGGACGCGGACGACCTGTCGACCCTGATCAACAACGCCGATCTGGCCATGTACCGGGCCAAGGGCTCGCTGACGGTCGACATCTGCTTCTATGAGGCGGACATGGATCAGGCCGTGCGCGCGCGCCGTCGCGTCACCCAGGCCCTGCGCGAGGCCTTGGATAACGAACAGTTCGAGCTGCACTATCAGGTCCAGGCCTCGGTCGAGACCGGCAAGGCCACCGGCTACGAAGTGCTGCTGCGCTGGAAGGACGAGACCGGTCGCAACATCCCGCCGTCGGACTTCATCCCCGTGGCCGAGGAGACCGGCCTGATCCTGCCGATCGGCGAATGGGTGCTGCGTCAGGCCTGCAAGCAGGCCGCCGCCTGGACCGAACCGCACCGCATCGCCGTCAACCTGTCGCCGGTGCAGCTAGGTCACGTCGATCTGCCGCGTCTGGTGCATCAGGTCCTGCTGGAGACTGGTCTGGCCGCCTCGCGTCTGGAGCTGGAGATCACCGAGACGGCCATGATCAGCGACATGGAGCGCACCACCCATGTCCTGCGTCAGCTGAAGGCCCTGGGCGTCACCATCGCCATGGACGACTTCGGCACCGGCTATTCCTCGCTGTCGACGCTGCGGGCCTTCCCCTTCGACAAGATCAAGCTGGACCGCTCCTTCATGACCGAGCTGGACGGCGAGGCGCCCCAGTCGCGGGCCATCATCCGCGCCGTCCTGACCATCGGCGAGAGCCTGTCGATCCCGGTTCTGGCCGAGGGCGTCGAGACGGCTGAGCAGCTGGCCTTCCTGCGCGCCCAGGGCTGCAACGAGGTGCAGGGCTATCTGCTGGGCCGGCCCCAGCCCGAAGCCGACGCCCTGTCGAACGGCGCCGCCGTGGTTCCGGCGACGCCGTTGAAGGATCAGGCCGCGACGGACCCGTCAGCCAAGGCCCGCGCCGTCGCATAACCCGGCCAGTGGGCGGCGCCGGCTCGTTCGTACTGGACGGGCAGGCCTTCCGGCTGGCCTAGGGCCACGGCAGCGTGGTGGCCCCAGTTGGGATCGTCCAGAACGGCGCGGGCGAGGGCGATCAGGTCGGCCTTGCCCTGGACCAGCAGGTCTTCGGCCTGCTGCGGGGTGACGATCATGCCCACCGCCATGACATTGGCCTCAGGCGTCGCCGCCTTGACCGCCTCGGCGAAGGCGACCTGATAGTTGGGCTGATCGCCGGGGATGCGGGCCGTGGCGACATTGCCGCCGCTGGTCAGGTGCAGATAGTCGTAGCCCATGGCGTCCAGGGCATGACCGAATGCGGCGGCCTCGTCCGGGGTGATGCCGCCCTCGGTCCAGTCTGAACCGTTGAAGCGCACGCCGAGCGCCTTGGTCCGGGGCCAGGCGTCGCGCAGGGCCTGGGCCACCCGCAGCGGGAACCGCATCCGGTTCTCCAGCGACCCGCCGAACTCATCCGTCCGTTCGTTCGACAGCGGCGACAGGAACTGGGTCAGCAGATAGCCATGGGCGGCGTGCAGCTCGACCAGATCGAACCCGGCCCGGTCGGCGCGCTGGGCCGAATCGACAAAGGCTTCGACCACCCGATCCATGCCTGCCTGATCCAGCGCCGTCGGCGTATGCCAGTCGGCCTTGAAAGCCTGGGCTGAGGCGGAGAACGTCTCCCACGCCTTATCGGCGGGGGCGGGGCCGCCGCGGTCGATCCAGGGCGGATTGGTCGAGGCCTTGCGCCCTGCGTGGGCCAGCTGGATGCCGATGGGCGTGTCCGAATAGGTGCGGATGTCGCGGATGATCCGGGCGAAGGCGGCTTCCTGTTCGTCGTTCCACAGGCCGGTGTCGGCCCACGAAATACGGCCCGCCGGCTCGACGCCCGTGGCCTCGATCACCACCAGGCCGGCGCCGGACAGAGCCAGCCGCCCAATATGCTGGGCGTGCCAGGGCTGGGGCACGCCCTCTACGGCCGAATACATGCACATGGGGGCGACGACTATGCGGTTCTTCAGCGTCAGCGGCCCGACGGCGCGGGGTGTGAACAACAGGCTCATGCTTGGCTTTCTCGATGATCCCGGGGAGGCGGGCGACACAGTAGCTATGACTGTGGCTGTTCCGTTCAAGTCCCGCCTTTCCGATTATTCACGTGATCCGGAACGGCGACGCTGGCAGTTTGGCGCCAGCCAAGAAGGGGAACACCTATGCGCCGTCTCATTATCGCTCTCGCCGTCGCCGCCGTCGCCGCGCCCATGCTGTCGGGCTGCATCATCATCGCCAGTGAAAAGCCCTCGACCACCCGCGTCATTCACTCGGCGCCGGAAGCGCAATAATGCGTCTGGCCGCCATCGCCGCCGTCGCCCTGCTGCCGCTGCTGGGCGGCTGCGTCATCTATTCGAACGAGGGCGGCGAGCGGAAAGTCTCGATCAACGCAGCCGAACAGGTCGTCGTTGAGTCCGAAGTCCTGGAAGCCGTCCGCAAGGTCGATTTCGACGGTCAGCGTTTGACGGCCGTGGTCGGCTCGAACGGCTGCACCGAAGCCTCCAGCTTCGAGGTCAAGATCAAGGATGGCGACCCGACCGAACTGAGCCTGACCCGCCGCACGCCCGACCTGTGCAAGGCCCTTGTTCGCGAAGGCGTCACCGTCAGCTGGACCTACGCCGAACTGGGCCTGAAATCAGGCGCCGCCGTCCGTGTGCTGAACCCGATCAGTTTGTAGTCAAAAGTCCTTCTCCCCTTGCGGGAGAAGGTGGCAGGCGAAGCCTGACGGATGAGGGGTGTCAGCGCCTCGCATCCTGTGAAGGGCTTCGCCGCCTGATGGTCAGATAATCGGCTGTGCCGCCGACACCCCTCATCCGGCCCTCAAGGGCCACCTTCTCCCGCAAGGAGAGGAAGGAAGATGATTGTTACGCCGAAAACGGCCCCAGCATCTCCGCTGGTATGCGAGCGGGCCGCAGGGTTTCGGCGTCGACCAGGCACCATTCCGACAGCCCTTGCGCGCACAGGCGGCCTTCGCCGTCCTCGATGCGGACATAGCGGTTGAAGCGGGGACCTTGCGGGTCGCCGACCCAGGTGCGGGCGACGACGCCGACTGAACCGGGCGCGATGGCGCGCAGGTAGTCGATCTCGTGCCTCAGGGCGACCCAGGACCATTTCGCCCGTGTCGCCTCGTCGAAGCGCGCGTTCCAGTGGGCCGTGCCGACGTCCTGCAGCCAGCCGACATAGACGACATTGTTGACGTGGTTGTTCTCGTCGATGTGCTCCGGCCGCACGTCCAGCGGGACGACGAAGACCTCGCGGTCTTCACGCGGTTGCAGCTGCGGCCGGGCCATGAGGCTTAGGCCTCGCCGAGGGGCACGCCCTTCTCGACCATCAGGGCCTGAAGCTCGCCGGCCTGGAACATCTCACGCACGATGTCCGAGCCGCCGACGAACTCGCCCTTGACGTAGAGCTGCGGGATGGTCGGCCAGTCGGTGAAGCTCTTGATGCCGTCGCGCAGGGCTTCGTCCTGAAGCACGTCGACGCCGACGAAGGCCGCGCCCACGTGGTCGAGGATCTGCACCGCCAGCGAGGAGAAGCCGCAGCGCGGCGCGTCCGGCGTGCCCTTCATGAACAGGACCACATCATGTTCGGCCACGGTCTGGGCGATGAAGGCGTGGACAGGGTCGGCGGCTTGGACGGTCGTTTGATCGGTCACGGTAAGGGGCCTTTCAGAGAAGCCCGTCAGCTAGGCGCCCAATGGGGCTGGGTCAAGGCCGACCGGGGCGCGCAGATACAGCCCGCGACCGGATGCGTCAGGCCGTTTCGGTCTTGGGCGTCAGCCGTTCGGCGCGCTGGGCCAAGGCCGGAGCGCCGTATTCGCGGGCGGTGGCGGCGGCCTCGATCAGCATCAGTCCCAGTTCGCGCGGAGTCTGGCCGGTCCAGCGAGCGCGCGCCAGGGCGATGCGAGCCATGCCTATCTGATCCGACACCCAATCCAGCGGCGTCGAGACGACTGAGGGCCGCGTCAGGCGGCGGCGCAAGCCGGTCTCGATCTCCAGCAGGGCCGTCAGATCCCCGATCGAGCCGGCGCGCGTCGTTTCCTGCGCCACACGGCGTTCATGGGCCAGGGCGCCGAGGATAAGGCCGCCCCCTTCGGTCAGAGCCTCGGCCTGAACCAGCACGAGTAAGGGCAGGGTTTCGCGCTCGGCGCGCAGCACCTGAATGGCGGCCCAGTCCAGCGGGCTGTGGTCGGGGGTGAACTGGTCGGCGGCGGCGTCGAACAGAGCGTGGGCCTGATCGCGGGCCGTCACGTCCCCGGCGATGGCCGCCAGCGCCGCCATGCCGGCGGCGCACAGGGCCAGGGCGCGGGCGCGGCTGAGCGGGCGCTGCTCCGGCGTGGCGGCCTCGACCAGGGCGCGCAGGTCAGCGCCGGCCTGATCCAGCATGCGCGGATCCCGCGCGGCCAGCCCGGCCTCCAGCATCAGGGCGGCGCGGTCCAGGCGCAGATCGTCTTCGAGCGCGCGCTGCTGTCCTCTCAATCCGTGAAGGGCTCCGTCCAGCAGGGCGGCGGCCTCCTGCAAGGTGGCGGTCTCGCCTGAAATCGAGGCCTGCCGCGCCCGTAGCCGGGCGTGCAGGGCGGCTACGGCGGCGGCGGTGTCGCCGCGCCGCGCCACGGGCAGGGCGGCCAGCAGGGCCAGAACCGCATTCAGGCGCGCCGGGTCGCCGCACAGGTCGAAGGCCAGCATTCCGCTCTGGCACAGTTCCAGGGTCGCGCGGATGGTTTCGTCGTCGTTATGGGCGTGGCGGACGGCCTCGCGGGCGGCGCTCTCGGCCTTTTCCAGGCTGGCGGCGGCGCCGCAACGACGGGCGTGTTCGCGCCACAGGGCCGAGGCGCGCAGGCTTGCGTCATGGGGGCGAGGGCAGGAGACGCGGCCCGCATCGACGGTCTGCTGTCGGGCCTCGACCTCGACCAGGCCGACGCCGATCAGCTCCAGCCAGCCGAGATCGTCGCTGTCACGCGCCTTCTCGAACAGCCGCCGCAGATCTCTGCCGAATTCGAACATCGCTGGCCTTCATCGTCCCGCTTCGAGACCGCAGGGGCGATCTCGTTGACGGACAAGCAAACGCAGCGCCGTGGAATGGGTTCGGCTTGACCATATGCGCGAAAATTCGTCGAGCGGCCTTCGGCGGAGGAATCACCCCAGGCGCGGGGTCTTCTGGCGGCAGCGCGTCAGCACGGCGCGGGCCTCGGCTTCGCCTGCAGACAGGCGTTTCACCGAATCGAGGCGGGCGCGGGTCTGGTCGTTTTCGGAGGCGACCGGGTCGCGCCCGGCGGCGGTGGCCGCCTGCATCGCCGCCAACGACCAATACAGCGCCGCGTCATAGAGGGTGCGGCCATAGCGGCTTTCGCCGCCTTCCAGTTCCGAAGCGGCCTGGGTCAGCCCGGCGCACCGCACCGCCTCGTCATATGAGACGAGGCGGGTCGTCGGGGCTTGGCCCAGAACCGCAAGCGCGGTTGTGACGACAGCGATGAACATCCAAAACTCCGCTGCGCCCCGACGAGAAGAAAAACCCGGCGCCGCTTTCTGCCTAGAGAACCACGCCCTTGTGACGGATGAAAGACGTGTTCAGCCAAACTTCAGGTTGCAGTCAAAGGGGCGTCGGCGCCGGCCTAGGAACGGGGGGCGAGGCCTGACCCTGATCCACCAGCCAACGGACGAAGGCGCGTCGAGCCCGGGACGGCTCGCCTGCGCCGGGAATGGCCGCGACGGCGCCGCTGTCGGCCTGAAAACCGAACGGGGCCAGTAGCCGTCCGTCCTCCACCGCCTCGGCCGCCAGGACCCAAGGGAGGACCGCTGCGCCCCAGCCCGCCAGGGCCGCGTCCAGAACAAAGTGCAGGTGGGCCACCGGGCGTTCGGACGTGGCGGTCGACGCCTGCCCGCTGAGCGTCGACCAGTCCTTCCAGCCCGTGGGGTGGGTGCGCGCGGTCAGGCGCGGCGCGGTCAGCACCATCGCGCGCGGATCGTCGCCTGCAAGAGCTGGCGCGATGACCGGGCCGATGGCGTTGGGGATGATCCGCTCGGCGACAAGCCTGAGGCTGACGAAAGCGGCCTATATCACCGGCTCGAGGTGGTCGCGTGTCATCGCCTTGCGGGGCGCGCTGCGATCCAGGGTGCGCCAGGCTGACGCCAGACCCGCGACCGCCCGGTCCAGATCGGCCTCGGTCTGGCTGAAGGGCAGGCGAATGAAGCGGTCGAAGGCGCCGTTCAGGCCAAACCGGGTCCCGGGCGCGATGCGCACCCCGTGATCGGGCGCGGCCAGAGCCAGTCGCGTGCTGTCGGGCCGGGGCAGCTCGACCCACAGCGACAGGCCGCCGTCGGGGCGGCGCGTCTTCCACTCGGGGAGGGCCGCGGCCAGACCGGCGCGTAGGCGCGCCTCGCGCTCCGCCAGCAGACGGCGACGCGCGTTCAGCGGCGCGGGATCGCCGCTCAGCAGGATGGCGGCGGCCAGTTGCTCCATGACGGGGGCGCCCAGGTCCAGCGAAGGCCGGTGACGGACCACAGCATCAACCACCTCGGCGTGACCGCGCAGCCAGCCGACGCGCAGACCGCCCCAGTAGGGCTTGCTGGTCGAACCCAGCCGCACGACGTGCGGGCCGTGGTCGGCCGGCGGTGGCGGCGGTCGGTCGAACCAGACCTCGCGCAGGGTATCGTCCAGAACCAGCAGGGCGCCGACGCGTTGGGCCGCGCGCGCAACCGCGGCCTCGTCCTCAGCGGACAGGACGTGGCCGGTCGGGTTCTGATGGGCGCCGATCAGATAGACAAGGCGCGGCCGGGCGCGCTCGATGGCGGGGATCAGCCCCTCCATGTCCCAGCCCGACGCCGTCATGGCCACCGGCGCGGCGCGCAGACCCGCGCGCAACATGGCGTCCAGGGCGTGGGGATAGGTGGGGTGCTCGATCACCACGGCGTCGCCGGGCCGGGTGGCGGCGCGCAGCAGAAGGGCGAGGGCGTTCTGCGCCCCCGCCGTGGTCACGATCTGGTCAGGACAGGTGGCCAGCCCCTCGGCCGCGTAGCGGTCGGCGACGACCTGGCGCAGGGCCTCGACTCCCACCGGCTCATAGCCATGGCCGGGCAGATAGGCGGGCAGGGCCTCCAGCGCGCGGGCGTAGGCCGCGTGGACCTGTTCGTCGGCGGGCATGACGGCGGTGGCCATGTCGATGACGCCGGGCGGGACGGCCTGTTGCAGCGGGCCGTCCAGACGCGGGGCGGGGCGGGCCGCCGGGCTGGTGGGCAGGGCGGTGAAGCTGCCTGAGCCGACCCGGCTGGAGACAAATCCCTCGGCCCGCAGTCGGTCCAGCGCCGCGCTGACGGTGATGCGGCTGACGCCCAGGGTCTCGGCCAGCCGCCGCTCTCCCGGCAGGCGCGTCGCCAGCGGCAATCGCCCGTCCAGGATCATAAGCTTCAGCGCTTCGGACAGGCGGCGATAGGCGGGCTCGCCCTCCGGCCCGCGCCAGCCGTTCAGCTGGCGCGACAGTGAGGCGGGATTGACGAACAGATCGCGCATAGGGCCATCGTCTGCAAACCGGCTCTATAAAACAAGGCCAATTATCGGCTCTATGTCCTCATGTTCATACGTCGTTTCATCCAGCTTCAGCTCGGTCTCTGCCTCTATGGCGTCTCGCTCGCCCTGCTGGTGCGGGCCGACCTGGGCCTCGATCCGTGGGACGTCTTCCATCAAGGTTTGTCGGAAAAGACCGGGCTCAGCCTCGGCTCCATCCTGATCATCGTCGGGGCGGCGGTGATGCTGCTGTGGATCCCGCTGCGACAGAGGCCGGGTATCGGCACGATCAGCAACATCTTCGTCATCGGTCTGGTCGCCGATCTGGCGCTGTATCTGATGCCGCCGTTGCAGCATCTGGCGGTGCAGGGCCTGGCTCTATTCGCGGGTGTCATGCTGAACGCCGTGGCCAGCGCCGCCTATATCGGCGCGGGCATGGGGCCGGGGCCGCGCGACGGCCTGATGACCGGACTGGCGCGCCGCACGGGCTGGCCCCTGCGCTGGACGCGCATGGGGATCGAGGGGACTGTGCTGGCCCTTGGCTGGCTGCTCGGCGGCTCGGTGGGGCTGGGCACGGTGGTCTATGCCGTCGCCATCGGCCCGCTGATCCAGTTGATGCTGCCCTGGTTCGAGATCGCTCCCAAGCGCGAGGTGATCCCGGCGGCGACGACCTGACTGGGCTGCGGCTAGGGGAGTGGCGTTTCAGTAGTCGGGGGTGTCCCGCCCTCATGGGCGTAGTTGGCGACGGCGGCCATCAGGGCGGCGGCTTCATCCGGACGGCCGGCGCGGCGTAGGGCGTCCGCTGTCTGCATCCTCAGCCCCATGACCTGAGGCGCGTAGGCCAGGGCCAGCAGTAGCGTCGCCACGTCGTTCTCGTTGGGATAGTCGCTCGCTACGCTGCGGGCCCGGGCCAGGGCTACATAGGTGCGGTAGTCGGTGGCGTCGTTGCGCATCGCCTCCGCCAGGTAGGCTTGGGCCTGAGCGATCTCGCGTCCGCGTTCGGCGCCGTCCAGCTTGTCGCCGGCCTCCAGTCGGGCGCGCGCCAGCAGTTGCAGGGCCTCAACGTCGCCGGGCGCAATCTCCAGCACCCGTTTCAGGGCCGCTTCGCCGGACGCCGGATCGCCCCAGCGCAGCTCGGTACGGCCCAGCGTCACAAGGGCCAGGCGGTCGTCGGGATAGCGGGCGGCGTCGGCTCGCACGCGCGGCAGGATTTCGGCGATTTCTTCTGGCGACTTCGAATAGCGCAGGGCGACGCCGTAGAGCAGCATCCGGTCGGCGCTGTCTGGGAGGACGCTGAACTGCATCTGCGGCTGGATGTCGGCCATATCGAACTGGGCGTATGGCATGCGCCCATCCAGGTAGGCGCGAAGGGCGCTGCGAAGGCTTTCCGGCGTATGGTTCAGGTGGGTCTTCAGGGCCTCGTCGAAAGGCATCCCGCGCCCGACCGCCGCCAGATAGCCGTCCAGACCCCGACGCCGCTCGGGATCCGAGAAGAGGTAGTGGGTCAGCAGCCAGGACTGCGAATAGAAGGCTGATCGCCTTGAACCCTCCAACTGCAGCGGTCGCACCGTCAGCAGGGTTTCGATCGGCAGCCAGGGCTGGGTGTTCAGTCCGGCCAGTCGGCCCGGGTTGAAGTAGCCGACCGTGATCTTGCGTGCGTCATCGACGGATGCGGTGGCGAAGAACTCGGCGAAGCCCTCGATAAACCAGCCCGGATAAACGCCAGGGAAGTTCTGGTGCATGAAATGATGGGCGTATTCGTGGAACAGGGTGTCGTCGCCGCCACGTCGGTTCAAGGCGGCGTAGACGTCGATCTGTGTCGCTGAATAGAAGCCCCCGATGTTTTCCGGCAGGCGAGGATAGAGCTCGCGAAGCTCCTTGCCTGAGCTGACCAGATAGACCGGCAGCTTGCGCGCCCCGTCCATCGGCGACAGGCTGAATTGGCGGCGCAGCAGAGCGTCGAAGCGCTCCAGCTTTTCGGCGTGGCGGCGTAGGTCGTTGCGGGAACCTTCGCCATAGACGACGAAGTTGGCCGTCTCGGCCCGCCACCATTCAGCTTGGGCTGTCTGCGCCGAAAGCAGGAGCGTCGCCGCGCCGAGCGCAAGCCCGCGCAGGGCCCGCTTCAATGCGCCCCCGGATGCGCCAACCCTCTGCGTCCGCATGCGAACCTCCCCCTAAAGGCGGAGACTATTTCGCTCTCATGGTAATCGCAAAACGGCGATTAGCCGCAGGAGGCTAGCCCCGCTCTTTCGTCTTGGTGAAGGCGATCTTGGGGAAGCGTTCGGATACGTAGCCGGTTTCCCATGACGACTTGGCCAGGAAGACCGGGGCCTGGTCGATGTCGACGGCCATCTGCGGGCGGTATTTGCCGGCGAAGTCGTCAAGGTCGGCCTTGGTCCCGTCTGCGGTCGGCGCGATCCAACGGGCCTCGGCGTAGGGGCTGGGCTCGAAGATGACGTCGAGGTTGTATTCCTCGCCCAGACGGTCGGCCATGACCTCGAACTGCAGTTGGCCCACGGCGCCGACGATGAAGTCCGAGCCCAGTTCGGGGCGGAACAACTGGGTCACGCCCTCTTCGGCCAGGCCTTCCAGCGCCTTCTTCAGGTGCTTGGCCTTCAGCGGGTCCTTGACCCGGACCCGTTGCAGGATTTCCGGAGCGAAGTTCGGCAGGCCCGCAAACCGGATCAGACCGCTTTCCGACAGGCTGTCGCCGACGCGCAGGACGCCGTGGTTGGGGATGCCGATGACGTCGCCCGCATAGGCGTCCTCGGCCAGTTCGCGGTCCGAGGCGAAGAACATGATGGGGGCGTTGACGCTCAGCGACTTGCCCGTGTTTTGCACCTTCAGCTTCATGCCGCGCTTGAACGATCCCGACGCCATGCGGAACATGGCGATGCGGTCGCGGTGGTTGGGGTCCATGTTGGCCTGGACCTTGAAGACGAAGCCGGTGACTTCGGCATGGCCCGGCTCGACCTCGATCTCGACCGGGGCCGGGGCGTTGCGGGTCTCGGGCGGGGCTTCCTTGCGCGCCGGCATGACCTTGGGCGGCGGCGCCCACTCGCCGATGGCGGCCAGCAGCTCGTCGATGCCGAAGTGGCGCAGCGCCGAGCCCCACAGCACGGGCGTCATATGGCCTTCCAGGAAGGACTGACGGTTGAAGGTCGGATAGCCGGCCTCGATCAGCTCCTGGGTCTCCATCAGGGCTTCGTGCTCGCCAGCTTCGAAGTATTGGGCGGCGTCGGCCAGAGGCAGGGCCGCGGGGTGGGGCACGTCTTCTTTCGAGCCGGCAGGCTTCTTCGCATAGGGCTGGAACTTGCCGGTGCCCATTTCGACCATGCCGCGCAGGCGGTTGCCGCTCTCGGCGGGCCACCAGATCGGAGCGGGGTCGAGTTGCAGACGTGACGCGATCTCGTCCAGCAGGGCCATCGGGTCCTGGGCTTCGCGGTCCAGCTTGTTGATGAAGGTGATGATCGGAATGTCGCGCAGGCGGCAGACCTCGAACAGCTTTAGCGTCTGCGGCTCGATGCCCTTGGCGGCGTCCAGCACCATGATGGCGCAGTCGGCAGCGGTCAGGGTGCGATAGGTGTCTTCCGAGAAGTCTTCGTGGCCCGGCGTGTCCAACAGATTGAACATCTTGGCCACGCCGTCGGACGTAGTGTGCTCGAACGTCATGACCGAGGCCGAGACCGAGATGCCGCGCTCTTTCTCGATCTTCATCCAGTCGGACTGGGTCCGCCGGTTCTCGCCGCGCGCCCGCACGGCGCCCGCCGCGCGAATGGCCCCGCCGGCCAGCAGGATATGCTCCGTCAGCGTCGTCTTGCCGGCGTCCGGGTGAGCGATGATGGCGAAGGTCCGGCGGCGACCGGCCTCTTCAGCGAGCGTGAGTTTCGACATGGGGCGGCAGGTAGCGCGAGCGGGGCCGAAAGTCGATTGTCACGATGCTGTGAAAGACCCTTCGCCAAGCGGGGCTTTTGGGGGCATGCTCGTTTCTGTGAGACGCCGGTCCATGAGATCGACGCCGCAAGGGAAAGGAAACGACATGGCTTTGGTGCATCCGGGCAAGGTCCCGCCGGCCCGCAATGAAAGAGAAATCCATCCCGCGATCTGTCTGTTGGCGGGCTTTGGCGTCATCTGCCTGGCGGCGACGTCTGTGCACCTGCTGTTCGGCCTGCTCTAGCCGCACACCTCGATTAGTCTTCCGTCGGGGACGTTAAGATAGAACGACGCGCGTCTGCGTCGCTGACCTCTCGCGTCTTCAAGTCAAAACGAGACTGCGGCCGCGGCCAAGGGCCGCGCGCGCTCTCATCGCATCTTCAGCCTGTCGATCAGTACCGTCAGGCCCCAGCGTCTGGCGTCGAGAACCCATTGGGGTGACGTCAGCGGGGCATCTTCAGCGGTCGGAGCAGTCGTTGTGAAACCGCCGCCAAGCTGTCGCACCGGCGCCGCCCATCGGTCGCGGGCGCTTCACGCAGTGCGACTAAACGCCCCAACAGCTCGACGCATGGCGCGCGAGGAGGGGATTCCTAATGATACGTTTTGCATCGGCCGTTTCGCTGGCGGCGCTTTCTCTCGCCCTGGCCGGACAGGCCCAGGCTGGTGCGCCGGGCGCTGAAGAGCCCGCCCCCGAGGCCGTCGCCGGCGCCGCGTCCGAGACGCAGCTGCCCGACGTGGTGGTGACGGCGACCAAGCGCGCGACCAACCTGCAGAAGACACCCATCGCCATCTCGGTGATGAACAGCGAGGCGTTGGAAGACCGCCACGTGCAGAGCCTGATGGACCTGGCCGACGGCGCCGTGCCCGGCCTGCGCATCGCCACCTTTGAGGCCCGCCAGTCGGCCCTGACCATCGGCATTCGCGGCATCGTGCCGAACGACGCGAACCAGCCGGCTCGCGAGCAGGGCGTCGGCGTCTATGTCGACGGCGTCTATCTGGGCCGTCAGCACGGCCTCGGCGCCGCCCTGCTGGACGTCGAGCGCATCGAGGTTCTGAAGGGCCCGCAAGGCACTCTGTTTGGCCGCAACACCGAAGGCGGCGCGCTGTCGCTGGTGACGCGCAAGCCCACCGGCGAGTTCGGCATGCGCGCCAAGGCCGGCGTCGGCAACCTGAGCGCCTACAACAGCGAACTGCACGTCGACTTCGACGCCATCGGCGACTTCGCCATCAAGATGGACGGGGTGATCTCGGTCCAGGGGCCGGTCACCAAGAACATCCTGCCGGGCGAGGAAGGCTTCGGCGCCTATGACCGTCGCGGCCTGCGCGGGCAGGTCCGCTGGACCCCGACCGCCAACTTCACCGCTGACCTGGCCGCCGACATCGGCAAGGACAAGAACACCCCCTTCTACAGCCAGCTGCTGAACTTCAACCCTGACGGCCTGACCGTCGTGCCCTGGGCCTCGACCAGCGTGCCCAAGGGCAGCATCCGCGCCCTGGCGCCGATCGTTCAGGTCAACGGCGACAGCATCATGAAGCGGGCCGACATCGGCACGCCGCAGCAGTGGAGCGTCGACGACACCCGCGGCGTCGACCTGCACCTGTCCTATCGCCCGAACGACAATCTGGAGCTGCGCTCGATCACCGCCTATCGCGAAGTCGACGTCGAGCAGTACGACAACATCGCCGGCGCCCACCGTCCGCCGGTCGTCGGCCCCAACGCCAACTTCAGCCGTTACTCGCTGGCGGGCCTGTGGCAGCACCAGTTCAGCCAGGAATTCCAGGCGGTCGGTTCGCTGGGCGACCGCATCGACTACGTCGGCGGCCTCTACTACTTCAAGGAAACCGCCTCGGACGACGCCGCGACGCCGTCGACCAACAGGTGGAACGCCGACGGCACCGGCTACACCATCCTGGACCCGACCCCGACCATCCGCGGCTTCCGTTCGATCGACCGCGCCAGCCGCGCCCAGTCCGAATCCAAGGCTGTCTATGGTCAGGCGACCTGGACCCCCGCCGTCCTGAACGACGCCCTGCACATCACCGCCGGCGGCCGCTTCACCTGGGACGACAAGTCGGGCGTCCTGTCCAAGGTCAACAACGTGGCGACCAACTTCACGTTCAACGAGAAGAACGAGCGCTTCAACCCGATGGTGACGGTGGCCTATGACGTCAGCAACACCGTCAATGTTTACGCCAAGTACGCCACGGGCTACCGCGCCGGCGGCGCCAGCTCGCGCTCGCTGACCTATCGCTCGTTCGGCCCGGAAGACCTGACCTCCTACGAGCTGGGTCTGAAGAGCGACTGGCTGGATCATCGCCTGCGCCTGAACGCCGCCGCCTTCTATTCGGAGCGTGAAGACAGCCAGATCGACTTCAGCCTGGTGACGGTGATCGGCGCCTCGACGCGCAACACCCTGGAGACGATCAACGCCCCCGGCACGACCAAGATCAAGGGTGTGGAGCTGGAAGGCCTGATGCAGGTCACCGACGGCCTGACCCTGTCGGCGGCTTACGCCTACACGGACGCCGAGGTGCCGCCGACGCGCAACCCGTTCAACGGCGTGGTCCAGCAGGTCTTCATCGCCTTCACCCCGAAGAACGCCTTCAATCTGGCCGCCGACTATACGGCGCCGCTGTTTGGGGCGACCTTCAAGGCTCACGTGGACGCCAACTACGCCGACGCCACTCAAGCCTTCGACCAGTTCGAGCTGAAGAACGACAGCTCCTTCATCGTCAACGCTCGCCTGGCCTTGGCCGACATCGCCACCCGCCCCGGCGGTCCTCTGGCCACGGTGTCGCTGTGGTCGCGCAACCTGCTGAACGAGCAGTATGTCTATCGCCGCGATCCGTCGAACCGCGCCACGATCGGCGACTACGGCAACTTCAACACGCCGCGCACCATCGGCCTGGAGCTGGCGCTGAAGTACTGATCAGCGGCTAGAAGTCCGGCATGGACCCCGCAGCTTCGGCTGCGGGGTTTTTGCGTTTGGGGTCAGGGCTTGGCGGCGGGGGCCTGGGACGCCTTCCAGATCTCGAGGTATTCGAGGCGGCGCAGCACCTTGGAGCCCGGGTCCAGCAGGATGTGCGCGCCGGCGGGCGCGGTGAAGGCGGCGCGGCCGTCGGTCATGGGCAGGGCGCGCAAGCGACCGTCCACCTCGACCTCGACGGGCAGGGGGAAGGGGCGGCCGTTTCCAGTCTTCCATTCCAGGGTCACGCGCTCGCCGTCGCGGCCCATGACCAGGTCCGGCAAGGCGGCCTGATAGAGGTAGGCGTCGAAGAACCAGCCGAGGTCGCGGTCGGTCACGGCGTTGACGATGGCGATGAACTCCGGCGTCGTGGCGTAGCGCGGCGCGAAGTTGCCGGGCTTGGGATCCGGGCGGCCATAGACCAGACGGCGCAGGCTCTCGTAGAAGGCCTCGTCGCCGATGTAGAGGCGCAGGGTATGGGCGATCAGGGCGCCCTTGTAATAGAGGTCCAGCCCCGGCCCGGTGGCGCCGTCATAGACGGTTCCGGCGTCCTGCGGCTGGCCCGACACCATCGGAAAGCGGTTGGACAGCGTCAGCCGCATGGTCTGCAGCTCGGACTGCATGGCCCGCTCGCCGTTCAGCCAGCGGCCGTAGAGGGGCTGCATATAGGTGCCGAAGCCCTCGTGCAGCCACATGTCGTCCCAGTCGGCGTTGGTCAGCTGATTGCCGAACCATTCGTGCGCCAGCTCGTGCTGCAGCAGCCAGTCATAGCCCTTGCCGTCCAGCTTGTAGCCGTTGCCGTAGGCGTTGATCGTCTGATGCTCCATGCCCAGGTGCGGCGTCTCGACCACGCCCATCTTCTCGTCGCCGAAGGGGAAGGGGCCGATGGTCGCCTCATAGAAGTCGAGCTGCTGGGGGAACTCGGCGAAGAGGGCGGCGGCCTTGACCGGGTCGGTCGAGGCCAGGCGCCAGAAGCGCAAGGGCACGGTGTTGCCGAATCGGCTGGGATAGTCGGCTGCCATCTCGACGAAGGGGCCGACGTTCAGGCTGATGGCGTAGGTGTCCGGCTGGCGCGCGGTCCAGTTCCAGGTGGTCGTACCGTCGCCGTTGTCGGTCTTGCCCAGGAAGCGGCCGTTGGCGGGGGCGCTGAGGTCGGACGGGACGGTGATGTGCAGATCCACGCGGTCCGGTTCGCCCTGGGGATGATCGACGCAGGGCCAGAACAGGTCGCAGCCCTCGCCCTGCACCGCGCTGGCGATCCACGGCTTGCCGTCGGGCGTGGTGGTCCAGACGAAGCCGCCGTCCCAGGGTGCGCGTTTGGCCTGATGCGGCCGACCGGCATAGGCGATGCGCACGGAAGCCGTCTGGCCGGGCTTCAGGGCGCTCGGCAGGGGGATGGTCAGGCGGCCCTCGGGATTGGACCAGCCAACGACCGTCTGGCCGTCCACGGCGATGGAAGCGATGGCGAACAGGGTGTCCAGCTCGACCACGACGGCGGCGCTCGGCGCGGTCGCCGTGAAGTCGAGGACGGCGACGGCCTCGATGGACTGGGTCTCGGGTAGCAGCTTGAAAGACAGGTCCGCCTTGTCGAAGCGCAGGGCCAGTTGTTCCGGCGTGCGGGGCGTGCCGCTGGACAGGGTGAAGGGCGTGGAATCGCGGGTCGGGGCGGGCTCCTGGGCGAGCGCCGGGGCGCTGAGCAGGGCGGTCGTCAGGCAGAGGGCGGTGGTCAGGCGCAAGGCTGAGGCTCCGGCGGATTGAGCCGCCAACCTAGCCATCGCCGCCAGGCGGGCAAAGAAAAAGGCCGGCGTTTCCACCGGCCTCTTCAAATCTTGTCAGACGACGCTGATTAAGCGGCGGCTTGCTCAGCCAGCTTGGCCTTGACCTGACGCTTGATGCGCAGGGCCGAGGTCGAAAGCTTTTCGTCGCGAGCCTTGACGATGAAGACGTCCAGGCCGCCCTTGTAGTCGAGCGTGCGCAGGGCAGCGTTCGAGATGCGCAGGGAGAAGGTCTGGCCGAGCGATTCGGAAGCCAGCTTGACCGTCTTCAGCGACGGCAAGAACCGGCGCTTGGTTTTGACGTTCGAGTGGCTCACATGGTGGCCGACCATCGGGCCAATACCCGTGAGTTCGCAGCGACGCGACATCTTAAGATCCTCAAGGTCACATCCGCGATACGAGAGCGGACGCATGAAACAGGTGTTCGCAGCGGGCGGACCCCTGCGAGAGAGGTGGCCGTATAGAGGAATGACTCGGAGCCCGTCAAGGCTGGAGTCGAGTCAGGCTGGGCCCAAATCGGAGATCAGCCCCGAGGTGAAGGCGCACGATGAACGGACGGATCGCCTTCGTTCAGCCCGCGTTCAACGACCTGCTATATAGAGGATCGCATGAAGACCCATTGGAAGCTGCTCCCCATGACGACGCTGCCTGTTTCGTTGGCCCGCATCCTGGCTGTGGTCGCCCCCGTGGTGGCGGGCGCCGTCATGCTTGCCGCCCCCGCCGCTGCGCCTCAGGCTCAGACGGCTGCGGCTGCGCCGCCGGTCCTGCCTGGCTACTGGGAATACACAACCAGCGCCCTGGGCAGCCGCGACACCGAAACCAAGTGCGTGCGCCCCAGCGAGATCAACCGCTTCTTTGGCGGTCTGTCGACCAACCGTTGGAAGTGCACCTATTCGACGCGCGAGGTCGGCAATGGCGTCGCCCGTTTCGAGGGCGCCTGTCAGGACAAGAAGGGCCGTCGCGTCAACGTGCGCCTGAACGGCACCTATCAGCCCGAAAGCTTCCGCTTTAACGGCGGGGCCCAGCTGATGCGCGGCACTCCCTATATCCCGGCTAGCATCACTGCGCGCCGCATCAGCGCCCAGTGCCCGGCCAACGCCGAGTATTTCTGAGGCGAGCGCGTCCGGACGAGGCGGGCGGCTGATCGAGACTTAGCGGCCCGCCAGGCTGTGGCGACGGCCATAGGCCAGATAGACAGCGATGCCTGCCAGGTTCCAGAACAGGAACCACAGGTGCGTCTTTTGCGGCAGGCTGGCCAACAGGTAGAGGCAGCCGGCGATGGCGATCGGCCCGATGAACCAGGCCAGCGGTGTGCGGAAGCCGCGCGGCGCGTGGGGCGCACGGCGGCGCATGATCAGCATGCAGGCCGCCACCGCCGTGAAGGCCACCAGCGAACCGGCATTGGCCAGGGCGACGATCTCATCCAGCGGCAGGAACAGGCTGATGGCGCCGACGATGGCCACCGTGAACAGGGTGATGCGGATCGGCTTTCCGCCCGCCGACACCTTGGACAGGCCGTGGGGCAGAAGGCCGTCGCGCGCCATGACGAAGAAGATGCGGCTCTGGCCGTAGAAGAAGGCCATGATCACGGTCGGCAGGGTGATGACGGCGGTCACGGCCAGGAAGCGGGCGGCGCCGGGCTGGTTGATTTCGCGCAGGATCAGGGCCAGGGGCTCGGGGCTGTTGGCGAAGCGGGTGAAGGGCGTGGCCCCCAGGGCCGCCAGGGCGATGACCGTATAGATGGCGGCGCAGGCGAACATCGAGCCGATGATGCCGATGGCCAGATCGCGCTTGGGATTGCGGGTCTCCTCGGCGGCGGTGGCGATGGCGTCGAAGCCGTAGAAGGCGGAGAAGATGATGGCGGCAGCGGCCATGACGCCGCGCTCCACGCCGTCAGCGCCCATGTTGCGCGCGAACCCATAGGGGCTGAAGGGCTCCAGATTAGCGGCGTCAAAATGCGGCAGGGCGAACCAGACGAAGACCCCCAGGGCTGACAGCTTCACCGCCACCAGGATCATGGTCAGGCCGGCGCTCTTGCGCGTGCCGGCGATCAGCAGGGCGGCGACGACGGCGATGACGAACAGGGCCGGCAGATTGGCGATCCCGCCCGCGTGCGGCGCCTGCATCAGGGCCATGGGCACGCCGGCCCAGCCGTTCAGCAGAGGGGCGGCGTAGCCGGACCAGCTGACCGCCACGGCGCTGACCACCAGGCTGTATTCCAGGATCAGGCTCCAGCCGATGATCCAGGCGAAGACCTCGCCCATGACGACATAGCTATAGGTATAGGCGCTGCCCGAGGCCGGGATCATCGAGGCCATTTCGGCATAGGCCAGGGCGGCGCAGGCGCAGACGAAACCGGCGATCAGGAAGGACAGCAGGACCGCGGGCCCGGCCTTGTCGGCGCCGATGCCGATCAGGGTCAGGATGCCTGTGCCGACGATGGCCCCGACGCCCATGGCGATCAGATGCGGCCAACTCAGGGTGCGCGGCAGGGCCTGCCCGTCATGCGTGTTCTGAGTGTCGGCGTCGATGCGCTTGCGTACGTTCCAGCGGCCCATATGGCGGTTCCTGGGGAGAGGGGGCGCACCTCTTCGCACGGATCATGGGCGCGATGAAACCAAGGCGACAGCTGGAAGGACGACAACGGGCGTTTTCGCGGGCGGGGGCCTAGAGCGGCGTCTTCAGGATGGCCAGCGCCTCGTCGCAGAAGGCGATGCGGTGACGCTCGAACGCCATCCCCGCCTTCAGGACCAGGTGTTGCAAGCGCCGTTCGGGCGAGACGGGTTCGTTGGGGAAGTCCCGGGCCTCGATCTCCAGATAGGCCGCCAGCTTGTCACGATGGCGCTCGGCCACAGCGGCCAGTTCATCAGCCAGGTCGGTCGGGCCGACGACGGCCTCGGCGCGGATACGCACCATCAGTTCGTCGCGGATGGCGGGCGGGTCCTGTCGCTCGTTGATCCAGCGCCGCAGTTCCTCGCGTCCGGGCGGCAGGATGCGAAAGCGGCGCTTGCCGCCGCGCGCGCCCTCGACGGGTTCCGCCTCGACCCAGCCCGCCGCTTCGAGGCGGGCCAGTTCGCGATAGATCTGCTGATGCGTCGCCTGCCAGAAATAGCCGATCGAGCGGTCGAAGCGGCCAGCCAACTCGGACCCCGAACCGGGGCGTTCGGCCAATGACGTCAGCAGGGCATGGGGCAGGGACACGGGGGCTGAATAGCCGAACCTCAGGAGGCCTTGAAAGCGGGCAGGAGGCCGCCGAGGCGTTGACCCATTTCCTCGGCCATGGCCTGAACCCCGCTCAGGGGACGCATCATGACCTCGAAATCGACGATCTGGCCGTCTTCGTTGAAGCGGATGAAGTCGATGCCCTTGACGCTCTTGTCTCCGACCTTGGCGCTGAACTCCAGCACCACGCTCAGGCCGTCGGCAGTGGCGGCTTCGCGGTGGTAGGCGAAGTCGGAAAACACGCTGGCGGCGGTGCTGACCGCCAGAACCACGGCGTCGGCGCTGTGATAGGCCTTGTGCGCCACCGGCGAGCGGAAGACGGCCTCGGGATGGGTGATGGCGTGCAGACCGCTCAGGTCCTGGGCGGCGACCATGTCATGCCACTGGGTGAGCGAAGCGGCGGCGGCGGGATGCAGGGTCGGCGTCATGAGCTTTTCCTTCCTCAGAGGGCGGCGGCCAGGCGTACGCCCTGGTCGATGGCGCGTTTGGCGTCCAGTTCGGCGGCGACGTCGGCGCCGCCGATCAGATGGACCGAGCAGCCGCGCGCGATCAGATCGTCGTGCAGATCGCGCAGGGGCTCCTGTCCGGCGCAGATGACCACATGATCGACCGGCAGGGTCTTATCGGCGCCGTCGATGGTCACGTGGAGGCCCGCGTCGTCGATGCGGCGATAGGCGACGCCGCTGGCGGTGACGACGCCGTGCATCTTCAGCGCGGCGCGGTGAATCCAGCCGGTGGTGCGGCCCAGGCGCTCGCCGACCTTGCCGGTCGAGCGCTGCATCAGGAAGACCTGACGCTCCGCCGGTTCGACCTGGGGCGCGGTGCGGCCTCCGGCGGTGCGGTAGTCGGGATCGACGCCCCAGGTGCGGAAGAAGCGGTCGATGGACGGCGGCGCGTGCCGCTCGACCAGATATTCGCTGACGTCGTGGCCGATGCCGCCGGCGCCGATGACGGCGACAGCCTTTCCGACCGGAACCTCGTCGCGCAGGACATCGAGGTAGGACAGGGTCTTGGCGTGGTCGATGCCATCGATCTCGGGCGTGCGCGGGGTCACGCCGGTGGCCAGGACGATCTCGTCGAAGCCCTCGTCGGCCAGGGTTTCAGCCTCGGCGCGCGTGTTGAGGCGGACCTTGACCCCGGTCAGGTCCAACTGCTTGCGGAAGTAGCGCAGGGTTTCGCCGAACTCCTCCTTGCCGGGGATCTTTTTGGCGATGTTGAACTGGCCGCCGACCTCGCCGGAGGCCTCGATCAGGGTGACGTCGTGGCCGCGTTCGGCGGCGGTGACGGCGAAGGCGAGGCCGGCGGGACCGGCGCCGACGACGGCGATCTTCTTCGCGCCTTCAGCCGGGGCGATGACCAGTTCGGTCTCGTGGCAGGCGCGCGGATTGACCAGGCAGGAGGTGATCTTGCCCGCAAACGTATGGTCGAGGCAGGCCTGGTTGCAGCCGATGCAGGTGTTGATCTCGTCGGCGCGGTTCTCGCGCGCCTTCTGCACGAAGGCGGGGTCGGCCAGCAGGGGGCGGGCCATCGACACCATGTCGCAATAGCCCTCGGCCAGCAGGCGCTCGGCCACCTCGGGCGTATTGATGCGGTTGGTGGCGACCAAGGGGATGGAGACCTCGCCCTTCAGGCGTTTGGTCACCCAGGCGAAGGCCGCGCGCGGGACGCTGGTGGCGATGGTGGGGATGCGCGCCTCGTGCCAGCCGATGCCGGTGTTGAGGATGGTGGCGCCGGCGGCCTCGATGGCCTTGGCCAGTTGCACCACTTCTTCCGCCGTCGAGCCGCCCTCGACCAGGTCCAGCATCGACAGGCGGTAGATGATGATGAAGTTGGGGCCTACGCGCTCGCGGGTGCGGCGCACGATCTCGAGCGGCAGGCGGATGCGGTTCTCGTACGAGCCGCCCCATTCGTCGTCGCGCTGGTTGGTGCGGGCGGCGATGAACTCGTTGATCAGATAGCCCTCGGACCCCATGACCTCGACGCCGTCATAGCCGGCGGACTGGGCGAGAGCCGCGCAACGCACGAAGTCCTCAATGGTCTGCTCGACCTCCTCGCCGGTCAGGGCGTGGGGAGCAAACGGGGTGATCGGGGCCTGGATGGCCGAGGGCGCGACCAGGTCCGGGTGGTAGGCGTAGCGGCCGAAATGCAGAATCTGCAAGGCGATCTTGCCGCCCTCGGCGTGGACGGCGGCGGTGACGAGGCGATGATGTTCGGCCTCCTCCTCGGTGGTCAGCTTGGCGCCCCAGGGCATGGGGCGGCCGCGCTCGTTCGGCGAGATGCCGCCGGTGACAATCAGCCCGACCTCGCCGCGCGCCCTCTCGGCGTAGAAGGCGGCCATGCGCTCGAAGCCGTTTTCGACCTCCTCCAGCCCGACGTGCATCGAGCCCATCAGCACGCGGTTTTTCAGGGTGGTGAAGCCCAGATCGAGCGGCTTGAGCAGTTCGGGGTAGGGCATGACGGCCGCCTGTTATGCAATCAGTTGAACAAACTGTATCGCGCCCATCCAGTTTTGCAATGAGTTGCAATAATTCGTCGGCGCACAGAGTGCGGGCGCTTAAAATAGCGGTTGAACCGGACGGGCCCTGTCATGCAGAAGCGACGCATGGGGGTTTCTGACGAACGAGCGCTGTGGCTTGCCACGCATGTGATGCCGCATGAGCCTGCGGTGCGCGGCTGGCTGCGCCGTGGGCGTCAGGCCGAGTTCGACGTCGACGACATTATTCAGGAAGCCTACGCCAAGCTGGTGACGGTCGCCGACGTGTCCGAAATCCGCAATGTACGAGCCTACTTCTTCCGCACGGCTTATTCGGTCCTGGTCAGCCGGGTGCGCCGCAAGAGCGTCGTCTCGATCCGCTCTCTGGCCGAGGTCGAGAGCCTGCAACTGGCGGTGGATGAGCTGACGCCGGAAGACACGGTGATGGCGCGAAACGAGCTTCAGGTCCTGGCTGAGATGATTTCCCGTCTGCCGGAAAAAACGCGAAAGATATTCCTTTTAAGCCGGGTCTCGGGGCTTTCGCAGAAGGAAGTTTCGCGTCGGACCGGTATTGCGGAAAGCACGGTCGAAAAACACATCGCCAAGGGGCTGGGCCTGTTGATGAGCGCCTACGCCAATGGCGGATTTGACGCGGTGGTCGCGTCTAAGTCTGAGAAACAACAACGCGGTAAGGTTCATGGTCAGGCAGACAAGCCAGGAGGTTGAGCGAGCGGCTTGCCTCTGGGCGGCCAGACTTGACGACGGGCCGCTGTCCCCGGCGGATCAGGCGGAGCTGGACGCCTGGCTGGAGGGCGACGTGCGGCGTCTGGGCGCCTTTGCGCGGGCGCGGGCCGTGGCGGTGCACAGTCGCCGGGCGGCGGCCCTTGCGGGCGGGGCCATTCCGCTCACGCGTCCGACGCCCAAGCCGGTCATCAGCCGACGCGGCCTGATCGCGGCCTCGATCTCGGTGGTCGCGGTCGGCGGCGCGGGCGCGCTGGCGGCTCTGCGGAACCAGGCCCAGCCGTTCGAGACCCGCATGGGCGAGACCCGGGTCGTGCCGCTGGACGACGGCTCGGTGATGACGCTGAACACGCTGTCAGAGGGCGACGTCCGCTATAATCGCAAGGCGCGCGAGATCGTGCTGAACACGGGCGAGGCCCTGTTCAACGTGGTCGCCGACGCGGGCCGTCCCTTTATTGTGCGTTCGGGCGAGGCGGCGGTCATCGCCAACGGCGCCAGCTTCCTGGTGCGTCGTCTGGGCAGGTCGCCCCTCCAGGTCGTGTCCTTCGGCGGCGAGGTCGAGTTGAACGGGGCGCAAGGCGAGGCGCTCGATCTGGCGGCCAATACGCGGGCCTATCTGTCCGATGGGGCCTCGCCGGTTCACACTGGAGAGATCGACGCGGACCGCGAACTGGCCTGGCGTCATGGCCGGATCCAGCTGGAAGACGAGACCCTGATGCGGGCCGCGCGGGAGTTCGCGCGCTACAACCCCACCCGCATCGTCCCCGCCGATCCCTTGGTCGCGAGCCTGCGGATCACCGGCCTGTTCGTGGCCAATGACCCCGTCAGTTTCGCCCGTGCAGCGGCCGGAAGTCTGGATCTGGACGTGACGGTGAACGCCGAGGAAATCCGGTTGAGCCGCCGTCTGGTCTAATTTCCGACCACGAATTGCTTTTTTTGGAGGATTTGCGCGCCCCCCGCGTCTTGGAGGAGATCCGTCGCACGGCGGACGTCCAGAAAAGTATCAAGGGTCGGGGTTATGAGAGCGTCTTGGAAGCAGGGCCTGGCGGCGAGCGCCGCGGGATTGGCGCTGTTGTGTGCAGTGAATGGGGCTCAGGCGCAGGATCGAACGTTTAACGTTCCTGCCCAGCCGATCAGCCAGGCCATCACGGAACTGGCGCGTCAGGCCGGCGTGCAGATTTCGGCGCCGACGGCGCATCTGACGGGCGTGCGCACCCGCGCAGTGAACGGCGTCATGGATGTCGAGGCTGCGGTGAACCTGCTGATCGACGGCACTGATCTGGAGATCGTCAGCCACGAGGGAACGACCTTCGTCCTGCGCCAGCGCCCAAAGACGACCGACGCCACCCAGGTCGACGAGGTCGTGGTGGTCGGCAGCCGCATTAAGGGCACCCGCATCAACGAAGCCCTGCCGGTCACCGTGATCGGCGCTCAGGACATCGACGCCATCGGCGCCGTTGACGGCGACGACCTGTATCGCGCCATCTCGCAGGCCGGCGACGTCAACTTCAACGACGCCGACACCGACAACGGCGGCATCAACAGCGCGCGCGGCGACGTGGCCTCGATCGACCTGCGGGCGCTGGGCACCGGCAACACCCTGGCCCTGTTGAACGGCCGCCGCCTGGTGGCTCACCCCGGCACCCAGATCGAAAACTATGTGCCGGTCACGACCGTCAACACCAACTCGATCCCGGTCATGGGCGTCCAGCGCGTCGAGGTGCTGGCTGACGGCGCCGCGGCCCTGTTCGGCACGGATGCGGTCGCAGGCGTGGTCAACACGGTCCTGCGCGGCAACTTCAACGGTCTGACGGTTCAGTCGGGCATGGGCCGCGATGAAGGCGGGATGGAGGAGTATTCCTTCAACTTCCAGGCCGGCAAGGAATTCAACGACGGCCGCACCAATATCTCGGTGATGGGCGACTATCTGACCCGCGACGCCCTGTTCATCTGGGAGCGCGACTACGCGACCGTCGAGGGCCGGATCAACCGCTTCGGCGACCGGGCCACGGGCCTGGACTATGTCACCTACAGCTCGATCACGGCCTGGGCCGAGGGCTATCGGCTGCAGCCGGGCACCTATGCGCCGGGCAGGGCGACGACGACCGTCGGCGGCAAGCCGCTGACCGCCACCGCCGGCTCCTTCCATATCCAGCCGGGCACGAACCCAGGCTGCGTGGCGACGGGCTTCGTCGCGGGGACCTGCTTCGACAACTCGACGCTGTCGCTGACGACGGCCACGAACAACGAAGACCAGAACCTGCGCTACGACCTGGACACGATGCGGACGATCAGCTCGGCTGTTGATCGCGCCAACCTGTTCACCTTCATCAACCACCAGTTCGATAATGGCATCGAGGCCTTTGGCGAGGTCGGCTATTATCAGGCCAGCACCTGGTCGCAGCGCCAGCAGGACACGCCGCTGGACTTCCAGCGCGTGCTGATGTCGCCGACCGCCTACTGGAACCCGCTGGGCACCCTGGGCGTCACCGCGCGTCTGCCGGGCATCGGTGTCTCGGGCGCGGGCTCCGTGCCGCTGGAAGGCGCGCCGGTCGAGATCAAGGACTACCGTTTCGCCGACCTGGGCTACCGCAGCGTCGACGTGGAAAACGTCACGACCCGCTTCGTCGGCGGTCTGCGTGGCCAGTACCGCGGCTTCGACTGGGAAAGCGCGCTGCTCTACTCCAAGGCGCGCACCGAAGACGAAATGGACGGCGTCAGCATGACCGGCCTGCAAGCCGCCATCAACCGGACGACGGCCGACGCCTACAACCCCTTCGTCGGCGGCGATCTGAACAACCCGCGCAACGCCGTCTTCGGCGTGAACAACCAGGACACCCTCGACAGCTTCACGGTTCGCGTCGGACGCACGGCGGAAACCGAACTGATGCAGTGGGACTTCCACGTCTCGCGCGCTGATCTGTTCACGCTTTCGGCCGGCGACGTCGGTCTGGCGGCGGGCGTCGAGGCGCGTCGCGAGAGCTTCACCGAAGACCGCGACGACCGCCTGGACGGCACCATCACCTTCACCGATCTGGCGGGCGTCACCAGCCAGTCGGACATCATGGGCGTGACCTACACCCCCGACAGCTCGGGCGCGCGCAACGTCTATTCGGCCTTCGCCGAACTGGCGATCCCGGTCGTCTCGCCCGAGATGAACATCCCCTTCGTCAAGTCGATCGACATGCAGGTGGCCGGTCGTCTGGAGGACTATTCCCTGTTCGGTCTGGTCGGGGCGCCCAAGGTGGCCTTGGCCTATCGTCCGAACGACTGGCTGATGTTCCGCACCGCCTGGTCCAAGGGCTTCCGCGCCCCGAACCTGACGCAACTGCATCAGCCGGACTTCCAGCGCTCGAACTCGCGCCGCGACTACGCCGCCTGCGCGGTTCAGGTGGCGATCGGCGCCATTCCGAACCTGGGCACTACGAACGACTACTGCGCCTCGGAATCGCGGATCGAGAACCGCGCGGGCAACCCGGATCTGAAGCCCGAGCGTTCGGAAAACCTCAGCGCCGGCCTCGTCTTCGAGCCCAAGCTGTGGTCCAGCGACTATGGCGTGCTGACGTTCGCGGTGGACTACTGGAAGATCAACCAGACCGACCTGGTCGGCATCTTCGGCGGCACCAACCAGCTGATCATGGACTACTATCTGCGTCAGATTGGCAGCTTCAACGAGAACGTCGTGCGCGCCGCGCCGGACGCCCAGCAGATCGCTGACGGTCTGGCCGCCGGTCTGGCGCCGGTCGGCACCATCCTGTCGATCAAGGACGATTATCGGAACCTGCAGCCGCGCGAGTCCGAAGGTGTGGACTACCGGATGCACTACAGCCTGCGTCAGACGCCGATCGGCTCCTTCACCTGGAGCGTCAACGTCAGCCAGTGGCTGAAGCTGTATCAGGACGCCAATGAAGACCACCAGCTGCTGCTGGACGGCCTCAAGGACGGCGTTATCTCGGGCGTCACCGTCTCGGGCGTCGAGGAACTGGTCCGTCGCAACGGTCGTCCTCAGTGGAAGGCGTCGTCGAGCCTGACCTGGGACAATGGTCCGTGGAGCACGGGTATCTATTCCAGCTACGTCAGCGACTACTACGACACCTCGGCCACCCTGGTCGGCAGCGGCGACTACTGGGTCGTCGAGGATTGGCTGACCCACAACCTCTACGTCCAGTACGAGTTCGAGAGCGGTCGCATGGAAGGCACGCGCCTTCGCGTCGGCGCTCGCAACATCACGAACGAAGACCCGCCGCTGGCCAACGAACGTTACGGCTACGACGGCAGCGTCCACTCGAACCGTGGTCGCTGGTGGTATGCGACGATCCGCAAGTCGTTCTGATCTAGTCGTGCGGGCCGATAGGCTTTAGCAAAGACGCGAACGAGGCGGGGCGGTGGATGTTTCGAACGTCTGCCGCCCCGCTTTTGTATGGACGGACGAGGCTCGTACGGTCGGGGGGGAATGTTCCGACGGGGTGAGCCGAGTGCAGTTGGAACATTGAAAATGAACCGAATATTCGCCTACCTCATCATCGGCGCCATGATCCTGGGCGTGCTGGTCGGCTGGGGCGTGAACCAGTATCTGAGCGCCGATCAGGCGGCCGCGGCGGCGACGAATCTGTCGCTGATCACCGATGTCTTCCTGCGTCTGATCAAGATGATCATCGCGCCCCTGGTGTTTACGACCCTGGTGGCGGGCATCGCCCACATGGAGGACGCCGCCTCGGTCGGCCGCATCGGCGTCAAGACCATGACCTGGTTCATCGGCGCCTCGGTGGTGTCGCTGCTGCTGGGCCTGATGATGGTGCAGCTGTTGCAGCCAGGCGCGGGCATGCACCTGCCGCAGGCGGCGCTGGCCACGGCCCCGGCGGCCTCGACCGACGCCTTCTCGCTGCACGGCTTCGTCACCCATCTGGTGCCGACCTCGATCTTTGACGCCATGGCCAAGAACGAGATTCTGCAGATCGTGGTCTTCTCCCTGTTCGTCGGCACGGCGGTCGCCGCCCTGGACGACAAGGCCCCGGCGGTGCTGAATCTGGTCGAACAGGCCGCCAGCATCATGCTGAAGGTGACCGAGTTCGTGATGAAGCTGGCCCCCCTGGCCATCTTCGCCGCCCTGGCCTCGACCATCGCCACGCAAGGTCTGGAGATGCTGGCCGTCTACGCCAAGTTCGTGCTCGGCTTCTACGGCTCGATGGCCATCCTGTGGGGCCTGCTGTTCGTGGCCGCCGCCGCCGTGCTGGGCCGTCGCGTCCTGCCGCTGTTCAAGGTGATCCGCACCCCGGCCCTGCTGGCCTTCTCGACCGCCAGCTCGGAAGCCGCCTATCCGCGCATCCTGGACGCCCTGCCCACCGTCGGCGTGCGCCGCCGCATCGTCAGCTTCGTCCTGCCGCTGGGCTATTCGTTCAACCTCGACGGCTCGATGCTCTACTGCACCTTCGCCACCATGTTCATCATGCAGGCGCACGGCGTGCACCTCAGCGTCTCGCAGCAGGTCTTCATGCTGCTGCTGCTGATGGTGACGTCGAAGGGCATCGCCGGCATCCCGCGCGCCTCCCTGGTGGTCATCATGGCGACCCTGACCTACTTCGGTCTGCCGGAAGCCTGGATCGCCATCGTGCTCGGCGTCGATCACCTGCTCGACATGGGCCGCTCGGCCACCAACGTGGTCGGCAACTCCGTCGCCGCCGCCGTGGTCGCCAAGTGGGAAGGCGAACTGGATGACATCCCCGAGGGCGGGCCCGACGCGCCCCAGACCGCCGTCGCCTAAGCTTACCAGGCGCTGGAAATGAAAAGGCCGTCCCAGCGATGGGGCGGCCTTTTTGCTGTGCGCGCCATTTGATTGCCCGCTCATCCCCGCGGAAGCGGGGACCCAGTGCTTTGGCTCCAAGGGTCTTCGGTCAATGGAAGGCGCTCAGACTGCGCTCTCACTGGGTCCCCGCTTCCGCGGGGATGAGCGGATATATGCAGGTCGCTTGCCGGAAGGCTGGCGGCGATCCGAAGACCGCCGCCGCCGTCCTTACTTCTCCGCGCTGATCGCCGGCCCATAGAAGAGGGCGTTGAACAGCAGGCGGACTGACGAGCGGGCCTGGGCGCGGTTGACCACGTCGGGGCCGAGGACGATGACGCGGCCTTCGCCGTGCGGCAGGTCCAGAACCGCGTCCGAACCCGACAGCTTCTGCTTGCCTATGGCCCAGCCGCTGGCGACCGCGACCTGCTCAGGATAGCGGACGATGGAGCCGGTTTCGCCGGTGTGGCGGAAGCCCGAGTTGCGGTTGAAGAAGACGTTCATCTGGGCCGGGGCGCCGAAGGCCAGCGGCTGACGGTTGTCGACCTCGGTCTTCAGCACGGCGCCGGGGATGAAGAAGTCGGTCGAGGCCGGAGCCTTGCCGTCCGCATTCAGCAGCACGTCCTGAACCGGCGCGCCCATGGCCGTGGCCAGACGGTGCGACGAGCCGATGGTGACGACGCTGCCGCCGCCGCGCACGAAGGCGTCGATCTGCGGCACCGACTTCTCGGTCGTGATGTGCCCCAGCCAGCCGCGATACTCGGCCGGGATGGATTCCGGCTCGGGCTGGTCGCGCTGGGCGGCCGCCGACAGGTCGGCCGGGATCATGTCCGAGGCGAAGACCAGGACGTCGAAGTCCTTGGCCAGATCGCCGGCGTCCAGACGCTGCGGATAGACGACCTCGAACGGATACTCGAACTGCTCCAGCATGAAGCGGGTCCAGCCCGAGGCCATCGAGCCGCCGTAGCGATCCACCAGGCCGACGCGTACGGGCTTCAGCGCGATCTTGTCGCCGCCGGGGGCGCGGGCGGCGGCGTGGGCGTTCAGGCCCAGGTCGCGCACGGCGGCCTCGACGATGGGACGCGCCGCATCGCTGGCCGGAATCCACAGGGCGCCGGGGGCCAGGGTCTGACGGCCCGCGCGGGTCTCGCCTTCTTGCCAGAAGACCGGCACGCCGGCCTTCAGCAGGCGGTTGGACAGGATGTAGCCGTTGACCGGGGCGTGATCGATCAGCCAGCCGGCGCGACCCGTTCCGTCGATCTTGCCAGCGGGCGGGGCCATGACGTCGGCGACGCGTTCGGTCGGGGCTTCGAAGCCGTCGAGGATGCGGTCGAACTTCACGCCCATCTGCAGCGCCAGCGTGTAGCCGGTGGCGTCATAGGGCAGGGCGGGCGGGCCGCCCGGATACTGCAGGTCGTGCGGGTGATCCTGCGGCTCGAACATGTCCAGCACGTGCGGGCGATAGGCCTGGGCCGTCTTCACCACATAGGAACCGGCCGGATAGGTCGTGCCGCCCACGGTGAAGGCGCGCGTGGCGCGGTCCACATCCACGCCCGTCTTGATCAGGCTGTTGAGGAAGGCCACGGCGTTGGGCAGGTCGGCCTGATCCGCCGGGATCACATAGCCGCGCGGATCGCGACGCGCCGGATCACGCAGCACCTTTTCATAGAGGGCCGGATCGACGCCGCGACGGCCCGCGACGGCGCCCTGTTCCTGAGCCGCTTCCACCAGAGCCTCGACGCCCGTCGGTGTAATGCGCCAGGTGTCGGTATTGCCCTTGTCGATGGCGTTCTGGCCCATGCGCCAGATGTTGAACAGCAGCCGGTCCTTGTTGCGCGAGGCGTAGTTCAGCACGGCGCGGTTGATCGACTGCGAGTATTCGATCGACTGGGCGAAATGCCAGGTCTGGGGCGCGACCGGCATGGGCAGGTCGTTGCGCGCCAGCTGGTTCTGCGGGATCAGGCTGATCTGGCTGGGCGTCGGGTGGCCGGTGATCTCGGTCAGCAGGCCCACCGCATTGTGGAAGTAGGTGATGGAGCGCTCCATCCCGTTGTTCCAGGTCGAGTAGCTGGCGCCGCTGCGCATGGTCGAGCCGGGCTTGCCTTCCTCGATCAGGCGGCTGTGCATGGCCGCGCCGACTTCCGACAGCGTGCCCATGACCAGCGGGTCGTAGTTGTAGTTAAACGGGTCGCGGAAGGGCGGCATGAAGACCACCGTCCCGGCGGGCGCCGTCTGGTGGTGGTTGTAGATGATCTGCGGGAACCACTCGCGGAAGAACTGGCGGTTGACGTTGGTCGTCTCGGCCATGGCCGACAGGTAGTAGTCGCGGTTGTTATCGTGGCCGACGTACTTCTGGTACAGCACCGGGATCGAGGCGAACTCGCGCTTCAGCGGGTCTGCGTTGCGCATGTACCAGTTGGAGACCAGCTCCATCCCGTCCGGATTCAGCGGCGCGAACAGGATGATGGTGTCGTTCAGGACGCGCAGGGCCTCGGCGTCCTCCGCCGTCAGCCATTCATGCACGGCGGCGATCAGGGCCTGGGGCGGGACGGTCTCGGTCGAGTGCAGACCGCCGTCGATCCAGACCACGGCCTTGCCCTCGGCGGACATGGCGCGGGCTTCGTCTTCGGTGACGCCTTCAGCCTTGGCGAGGCGACGCGCGATCTCCTGATAGCGGTCCAGATGGGCCAGGTTCTCGGGGGTGGAGACGATGGCGATATACTGGGTGCGGCCCTCGGAGGACTTGCCGATCTCGACCAGCTTCATCCGGTCCGACTGGCTGGCCAGGGTCTTCAGATAGGCTTCCCACTGGGTGTAGTTGACCAGGTGATAGTCCGCTCCGACCGCGTGGCCGAAGGCCTCCTGCGGCGAGGTGATGCGTGAAGCCGTGGCGGGCGCCGGGACGGCGACCGGCGCCTCGGCCAGCGCGGCCTCATAGGCCAGGGTGCTGGTGCTGGTCAGGGCGAAGGCCGCGAAACCGACCGTCCAGGCCAGTGCCCGCAGGGGGCGGCGACGCGATACTGGGGTCCGCGCAACGGCGGGGGTGGACGGTCTGATCATGGCGTTCCTGTCAAAAGCAGCAGCGGGGCGCTCAACACATGACGTAGCGGCAACGCTGATTCCTCCACGATGCCGTGGTCTTCGGTGATGTCCAAGGGCTCAGGGCGGCGAAAGTCGTCGTCTTTGCTCGCCGACGCGCCTTCTCAGACGCGTCCCTTGACCGGCACCAGCGCGCCCGTGACCGCCGATGCCGGGCCGCTGGCGAGGAACAGCATGACCGCCGCCAGTTCCGCAGGTTGAACCCAGGTCGAGACGTCGGCGTCAGGCATGTCGGCGCGGTTGGCCGGGGTGTCGATGATGAAGGGCAGGACGGCGTTGACCGTCAGGGCCGTCGCCTTGGTCTCCTCGGCCAGGGCTTCCGTCAGCCGGTGCACCCCAGCCTTGGACGCGGCGTAGGCTCCCATGCCCGCGCCTGCCTGGATCGCGCCCAGGGCGCCGACATTGACGATGCGTCCGGCGGTCGATTGGAGGAGATGGGGCAGGGCGGCGCGACAGGCGTTGAGCACGGTTGTGACGTTCATCCGGTGCATCCGATCCCAGCTGTCCAGCGGGCCGTTAGTCGGTTGCCAGACAAAGCCGCCGACCGCGTTGAGCAGGTGGTCGATGCGGCCAAAACGCTGAAACGCGGCCTCCATGGCCGTGGCGGCGGCGGTCGGATCAGTCAGGTCAACGCCGCCCAGGCCCATCCAGTCGTCGCTGTCCGCTCGCTCGACGGGGCCGTGGTCCACGGCGACGACGATATCGCCACGCGCCCCTGCCGCGTCCGCGATCGCCCGTCCAAGCACGCCGGAGGCGCCGGTGATGATTGTGACTCGCTTGCTCATCAGAGGCCTTTTTTGAAACAGGGGTGCAGCTTCGGGCGCGACCGGCCAGGGGTCAAGGCGCGGGCGCAGGGCGGCGCGGATCGGGGCTCTTCACGGGTTGGCGCCCGCGCCTTGACGCTTTCAGAAGCGAAACGGAGGTTGACGCCTCGCTCACGACGCGAGAGGGCGAAGCATGACTCATTCAGAACCCCGCTTGACCTCGCTTGCTCACGGCGGCGGCTGCGGCTGCAAGATCGCACCGGACGTGCTGCAGTCGATCCTGGCTTCGACACCCCAGGCGGCGCCCTTCGCCAATCTGATGGTGGGCGCCGAGACCTCGGACGATGCGGCCGTGTGGCGACTGAACGACGAGCAGGCCCTGGTGGCCACGACCGACTTCTTCATGCCGATGGTCGATGATCCCTTCGACTTCGGGCGGATCGCCGCGACCAACGCCCTGTCCGACGTTTACGCCATGGGGGCGACGCCGATCTTCGCCCTGGCTATCGTCGGCATGCCCATCGGGCAGTTGTCCGCCGAGACCATCGGCAAGGTGCTTCAAGGCGGGGCGTCGGTCTGCGCCGCTGCGGGCGTGCCGATCGCGGGCGGGCATTCCATCGACAGCGTCGAGCCGATCTACGGTCTGGTGGCCCTGGGCCTGGTCCATCCGGATCGGGTTCTGACCAACCGCGGCGCTCAGGCCGGGGACGTGCTCATCCTGACCAAGGCCTTGGGCGTGGGCGTGTTGAGCGCGGCCTTCAAGCAGGGGCGGCTGGACGAGGAGGGCTATGCGGCCATGATCGCCTCGATGACCCAACTGAACACCCCGGGCGCAGGACTGTCGGCGTTTCCAGCCGTCCACGCCGTCACCGACGTCACCGGCTTTGGGCTTCTGGGCCACGCGCTGGAGATGGCGCGCGGATCCGGGGTCGCTGTGGAGATCGACCCGACGGCCCCCGTCTATCTGCCCGGCGCCGGCGATCTGGCCGCCGACGGCGTGCGAACCGGGGCCTCCACCCGGAACTGGGCGGCCTATGGCGGGTCCGTCACGCTCCCCCCGGATCTGCCGGTCTGGCGGCGCGATCTGCTGACCGATCCTCAAACCGCCGGCGGGCTGTTGATCTCGGCGGCGCCTGAAGGCGTCGAGGCCGTGATGGACATGCTCTGCGCCATGGGCTTCTCCGCCTCTCGCTGCGTGGGCCGGGTCATGACGGGCGCGCCGTCGGTGATCGTGGGACGGTCCGCCTGATGATCCGCAAGTCCGCCGACGTCAGCCTTGCGGCGCTTGCGCGGTACGATGCCCTGATCGACGTCCGCAGCCCAGGCGAGTTCGCTGAGGACCACCTGCCGGGGGCGATCAATCTGCCGGTTCTGGACGACGCCCAGCGGGCCGAGGTCGGGACCATCTATGTCCAGCGCTCCAAATTCCTGGCGCGGCGGCTGGGGGCGTCGCTGGTGGCGCGCAATATCGCTGCTCACCTCGAAGGCGGCTTGGCGGATCGCGACAGCAGTTTCCAGCCTCTGGTCTATTGCTGGCGAGGGGGGCAACGCTCGACCGCGATGGCGACCATCATGGAGCAGGTGGGCTGGCCGATCACGCAGTTGCAGGGCGGCTATCAAGTCTGGCGGCGGCATGTGGTGTCACGCCTCTATGAACCCGCCGAGCCTGGGCTCAAGCTGCTCCTGCTGGACGGTCTGACCGGGAGCGGCAAGACCGCCGTCCTGTCTCGACTGGCGACCCGAGGCGTGCAGAGCCTCGATCTGGAAGCCCTGGCTGCGCACCGGGGGTCGCTGTTCGGGTCCACCGGCGTGCCCCAGCCGAGTCAGAAGCTGTTCGAGACGCGCCTGGTCGAAGCGCTAGACCGGCTCGATCCGGGCCGGCCGATCGTGGTTGAGGCCGAGTCGAGCAAGATCGGCCGGCTGACCCTGCCGCCGATGATCTGGTCAGCCATGAAGGCGGCGCCGCGCATCCATTTGACCGCGCCGCTCGCCGCGCGGGTTCGGTTGGTGCTTCATGACTACGCCGCTTTCGAACTGGACGCCGACGCGCGCGACGACGCCCTGAGGCGTCTCCCCAGCCATCACAGCCGCGAAGCCATCGCGACATGGCGCAAGCTGTCGCAGGACGGCGACATCGCGGGCCTGGCGACGGCCCTGATGCTCCATCACTACGACCCCGCCTATCGGCGAGCCTCGCGCGAGCACGTGCGGGACATCGGCCAGATCGATCTGACCGACTGCGGCCCGTCCGAACTGGATCGCGCCGCGGATGCGGTCGCCGCCCTTGCCGGGCGAGCGTCCTAGTCAGGGCCAAAACACCCGAGGCGGCGCCACGCCGCCATTTGATGGCCCGGGGTCAGTCAGCCTCGGGCATGTCCTCGCCTTCCGCCTCGCCCTTGCGCAGAAGTTCGGCCTCTGCAGCGTCGTCGTCGGCTTCGCTGATTCCCTTGGCGCGCAGCAGCAGGGCGCGTGCGCCGGCTGACGGGCGGTGGGGGTCATTGACCAGGGGCTCCAGCAGGGTCACGGCCTCGGCGTTTCGGTCGCGGATCATCAGAACGTGGGCCAGGTTGAGTCGGGCCTGGCCCAACTGCGGAGCCAGAGCGAAGGCCTGCTCCAGCACCGTCACGTCATTGTCGTTGGGGTAGCCCTCGCCGCCGCTGCGATTCTCGGCGATCAGCAACAGGGTGGCGTAGTTGGCGTTGTCGGCGCGGTAGGCGCGGTGCAGAAGGCTGCGCGCCTCGCCCTTCAGGCGGTCGGTTTCCTCCGGGGTCTCGGCGTCTTCCGCGGCCTTCAGCCGGGCGCGAACCAGATATTGCAGGGCCTCGACATTGTCCGGCTCCAGCGTCAGCAGGCGTTGCAGGGGCGCCTCGGCTGCGGCGGGATCTCCGAAATGCAGTTCAGCGTGGCCAAGGGCCAGCAAGGCCAGAGGGGCGTCGGGATGGCGGACCGCGGCGCGGCGCACCTCCTCGGCTGTTGCGGCGCGCTTGTCGGCGGGCACGCCTATCTTCAACCGCTGGTTCAGCAACAGCAGGTCGTCCGCCGAGCGCGGCAGGGTGGTCACCATGATCGGCACGGGCGGATAGGTCACCATCACCGCCTGGTAGGGAATCCGCCCGTTCATGTAGCGGCGCAGGGTGCGGCTCAGCTCGGTCGGGTCCAGCCCGGTCGCCCGCTGCATCGCCTCGACCGGATCGCCGCCGGCGCCGACATCGCGCAGATAGGCGTCCAGGGCCTTTTGCCGTTCGGGGTCGCCCAGGAACCAGTGGGTCAGCAGCCAGGCCAGCGGATAATAGGTCTCGCGGTTGCGCGCCCTCTGCAGCGGCCGCTTGGACAACAGTTCCGTCATCGGCATCCACGACGCCGCCTGCAGCCAGTAGGCGCGATTCTCATTGTACTTGCCGACCAGGATGCGGGACTTTTCGATCTCGACCGTGGCGAAGTATTCGGCGAACCCCTCCACGAACCATCCCGGATAGGGATAGGAGAAGTTCTGCATCATGAAGTGATGCGCGTATTCGTGCTTCAGCGTGTTCACCGTCTGGTCGCGCAGGGCGATGCCGAAGATGTCCTCGTCGGTGGCCATGTAGAAGCCGGCGACGTTCTCGGGCAGGTCGGGGCGAACCTGGGTCAGGCCGCGGCGCGAGGCGACCAGATAGATCGGCAGCTTGCGTGGCGGAGTCTCGTTGACGTCCAGCCCCATGCGCAGCCGCAGGAAGCGGTCAAAGGTCTCCAACTCCTGCACGAACTCGCGCAGCTTGCCCTCGCCGCCGTCGCTATAGACGATGAAACGCTCGCTCTCGGCCTTGAGCCAGTCGGCGTGGGCGGGGGCGACGCCGGCCGAGATCGCGGCCAGGATCGACAGGACAGCGGCGGTCGTGCCACGTCGCAGGTGTTGCAGCAAAGGGTTGAAAAACTTCACGTCGATGGCCCCGGTGGCGATGCCTGTCAGGGATAGCGAACGTCGTTGTCTGATGGAAGGGCCTGTGGCGTCAGGCCGCCATGCGTCCCCAGACGGCCTTGTCGGCGGCGACGGCGCTAAGGCGGCCGTGGCTGGCGCGGGCCTGAAGCTGGCGCATGATCATCTCGGGCAGGGCGCAGAAGCGCGGCTCGACCAGTTCGGGTGCGCAGCCGGCGTCGGGAGCGGCGAACAGGGCGGCGTTCACGCCTTCTGTCTTGTGCGCGATCAGCCAGGCCAGGCGCCGCGCGCGGGCCGGATCGTTCCGGTGCAGCATGGGGTCCTCGGCGAACAGGTCGCAACCCATCTCCAGCACATAGTCGAAGTCCAGCTTCTCGAAGCGTCGCACGTCATGACTCGGGGCCGGGCAGGCCTCGTCCAGATCGAAGACGACGTCGTTCAAGAGAAACAGCATGGGCCGTCCACCGCTATCCAGGCCCTTCTGGCCCGATGAGACAGGCTTACGGCCGACTCGCTTGCGGTCCCGTTCACGAACGCGGTGAACAGGGCGGTTACCATTTTTGTGGGGCCTACCGCGCTTCGCGCTGCTTGAGGCCTGCTTGGTTCTGCTTTCCTCCCCATTCTATGGGGAGGGGGACCACGAAGTGGTGGAGGGGGCGACGCGACGCTGACTGTATGAAGCGCAAACTTGGACAGGGCGGCGCCGCCCCCTCCGTCACGTCGCCTTCGGCGCCGCGCCACCTCCCCATGGAATGGGGAGGAAGACGGGCGCGCTCTATTCCTCCTGCACCTTCTCCGTCAGGAAGTGCCGGCCCTGCTTGTCCTCGATCTCCACCACCCAGAGGTCGGGGTCGTAGCGGCGCTGGCGCTCGATATAGGCGTCCAGTTCGCTCTCCATGTCGCTGACGACGGGCTGAATCCACAGGGGCTCGCCGTCCATGCCGGTGGCCTCGGTATAGAGGCGCGCAGTGCGGTCAGAGGTGTTGTAGGCCTTGACGATCACGGCGCCGCCGCGTGGGTCGCCCTTCTTGACCACAGTGGCGTAGGCGCCTTCCAGTTCGGCGCGGCGGATCAGGGCGCCGGCCCAGACGTCGGTGGAAAGAAGCAATTCGCTAACCCTGATTGGACACGGGACCGGAACCTTGCGGCCCTAGGATCAAGCTCATGAGGATAGGCCTTTCCCCCCGTTCCGCCAGCAGAATGCTGGCAGCGACGCTCGCGGCGATGACGCTGGCGGTGCCGGTCGGTGCGGCGCGCGCGGCGGTGACCGACGCCTTCTATGATCGCGCCTTCATGCTGGCCGCGCATCAGAAGTGCGACCTGTTCGAGCCTCAGCTGATCGCCGCCCTGGACGCCGCGGCCCTGCAGGCGCGCAATGCGGCGCTGCGGGCGGGAACCCCGGCGGCGGATCTGTCGGCGGCGGCGGCGCGGGCGCGGTCCAGGGCCTCACGTACATCGTGCGACGACAGTGATCTGAGCCGTGTGCGGACACGAGTCGAGGCGGGTTTCTCCGGTTGGTCGCGCGCCGCCCGAATGAGCTTCCCCGGCGACCGCTCCGCCTGGCGCGGGGATCGCTATGAAAGCAAGGCGATCGGCTGGCGGCTGGTGCAGGACAGCGCCACCGGCGGCTCGCCCGTGCGTTTCGGTCTGGCGGGAACCGGGCCGAAGGCGACGACGCCCGTAGCGGTGGTCTCCTTCGTCGGACGCCCCCGACCTTATTCGGCGCGGCTGGTCATGCGTGATCGCGACCAGGCCCCGCGCGTCTGGCTGACGGGCGGGGGGCTGCCGCCGGAATCGGTGCGTCGCTCCTTCTTCGCCGCCGCAGCCCAGGCCGCAGAACCGAGTCTGCTGCCCGAGGGCGCGCGTCAGGGCGAGACCTGGACCTTCTCGACCGAGGCCGCCGAAGCCCTGGCCCAGCTGGACCCGCGCGAGAGCTTCGTCATCCAGTTCCTGTTCCGCGACGACAGCGTGGCCGAGGCCCGTTTCGAGGCGGGGGACTTCGCCGCGGGCCGCGCCTTCCTGGCCATGGGGGCGATCTAGGTTCGACCCCAGCCGTCCGGAACCCGACGCGGCGGTGACTCAGGACCGGGGCGCGCGGGCGATCAGGGTCAGGGCGATCAACTCCAACGCCTTGGCGTTCATATAGGTCAGGGTCTGTCCCGACGCTTTGCGGTCGGCGCGCGCGGTGGGATCGAGGCCCAGCTCGCGGGCGAAGGCCTCTGACGCGCGGCGGTTGACGCAAACGGGGCCGTCGATGGCGAAAACCTTGGCGGCGTTGGCCAGGGCGCAATCGCGGGCCTCGGCGGGCGCCGCGCTCCACGCTGCATCCAGTCGTGCGCGGTCGACGCCCTTTTCCGCCAATACGGCGGCGGCCGCGCCTGTCTGGACGATGTGGCCGGCGACGGCCGAGCGGACCCAGAGCGTGGGCAAGTCGGTGCGGCCAGCGCAGTCAGGCGCGGCGCCCATCAGCCGCAGATCCCGATGTTGAAGGGCGTTCGTCGCCGAGGTCATGCCCCGGTCATACGCGGTCAGGATCTGCTGCTGATCGGCGGCGGGCAGACGCGACCAGATGCAGGCGCCTAGACTCTGGGACTCGCCAGCGACGGGGGACGCCGCCAGCGCGGCGGAGAAAAGCAGTTCGATCATGAACGGGAACTCGGGATCAGAGCGGCAGAAGCAGGAGCGCCAGCATGGTCAGGACGATCACGCCGCCCAGTAGCCGCGTCAGGCCCAGGCTCGATCGCCGCGCCGGATAGGCCTCCAGCGCGCGCTTCTCCTCGAAGAAGGTCTCGGTCGCGCCGGCGTTCAGCGCCGCCAGCCGACGCCGACGACGGCCTTCCGAGATGCCGGCGAACCAGTCGGGGCGGATCAGCAGGATCAGTCCCGCGCCGAGAAGAAAGATCTGAGTGATCATGGGTATGTCATAGGCTGCGGCGCCGGGGGCGGCAAGCTCGCCGCGCGTCCCGGTCGGGTCAGGCGCTGCGGTCTAGCGGGATGACCTCGCCCTCGACGTCGGCGCGGGCGGGCGTCGCAATCACGACCGGCAGGCGGACGGTGACGGCGGTGCCTTCGCCGGGGGTGCTGTCGATGCTCATCGCGCCGTGGTGCAGTTCGGCCAGCGAACGGACCAGCGACAAGCCCAGGCCCGTGCCCTGCGCCCTCTGTTCGGCGCCGCCGGCCTGTTCGAAGGGGCGGCCCAGACGGGCCAGGTCTTCGGGCGCGACGCCGACGCCGGTGTCGGCCACGGTCAGCTCCAGATCCGGCCCGAGGGCTTCGGCGCGAACGGTGACGGAGCCGCCGGCGGGCGTGAACTTCACGGCGTTGGACAGCAGGTTCAGCGCGATCTGCTTCAGCGCGCGGCGGTCGGCGGCGACGGTCAGGGGGGCGGGCGGCAGGACGGCGGCCAGATCCACGCCCTTGTCGTCGGCCTGCACCCGGACCAGCGCCAGGGCCTCGGACACCATCTCGCGAACGTCGAAGCGTTCGATGTTCAGGTCATATCGCGCGGCTTCGATGCGGCTGACATCCAGCACGTCGTTGATCAGGTCCAGCAGGTGGCCGCCGGCTTCGTGGATCGACTGGGCGTAGCCAGCGTAGCGGTCTGGGATAGGGCCGAACAGGCGCTGGCGCATGATGTCCGAAAAGCCGATCACCGCGTTCAGCGGGGTGCGCAGCTCGTGGCTCATATTGGCGAGGAAGCGCGACTTGCCGGCGTTCTGGACCTCGGCCTCGGCGCGTGCGGCCTCCAGCCCGGCCTCCCGGGCGTGTTGTAGCGTGGCGTCCAGCGCCAGGGCGATCAGGCGGGGCGGCTCAGTGATATCGAGGCGGCGCAGCACCAGCAGGATGCGGCGGTCCAGCGCCAGGCGCGGGGCGAAGCGGACGTGAACCTCGGACCCGGCGGCGGCCTTGGCCAAGGCGGCCAGCACCGCCGGGCGGTCAGGCGTGTGGACGGCGGCCACGAGCCCCTCTTCGAACAGGGGATCGACCGGCAGGGCGGCGGGCGCTGCGCCATAGGCGGCCAGCGCCGCGCCCGAGGCGTCCAGCACCAGGGTCAGCCCCGGCTGACCGGCCAGAACGGTCTCGGCTTGAGCCACCGCGCCTTCGACGGCGAGGAGGCGGCGGGTCTGTCGGGCGGCGCTCAGACGCAGGGCCATGGCGGCCGCGCCCGCCGTCAACAGGGCGGAGACCGCCGCCATGCCGGGCGAGGCGTCCGGGGCGCCGTGGACCGCGACGGCGATCAGGCCGACCAAGGTCGCTAGCGCCGAACCGAGCGCGCCGAACGGGACCAGCCGGGACGATCCCAGGGCTGCCGCGGCGGCCAGAGGCATGAAGACGAACCCGCCTAACGGCCCGGTCAGTCCGCCCGACAGACCCGACGCCGCGATCGCCGCCAGCGCCCAGGCGGCCAGCAGAGCGGCGCGCAACGCTTCGCCGTCGCGACCCAGCAGGATCAGACCCAATAGGCCGGGCGTCGCCATGGTCAGGGCGGCGGGGACGGCCAAGTCCAAACCCTCGCCGCCTTGTCCCAGGCCGACGGCCGCGAGAGCCGTCAGCCCGACGGTGACCGCCCAGCCCGCATGCCATGCGGCCAGCGCCGAGCCGCCGCGCGCGTCGTCAGCGGCGGGATCGGTCGGCGGGGACGGGGCGACGGGAGCGTTCAATCCGGGGCATTGCGCAGTTGATTCAAGGGCGCAGTCTAAACCTTGACGGGGCCGTGCCCTAGGCTGCTCGCCTCGCGGGCGATTGTCTCAAAACGGCGCAGGGCTTGGCGTCACGGGCGTCGGGGCCTATGTCGCCCGCATGAGCATGACCGACGCCGTTCCGACGCAGACCCTCGACGAGACCCTGGCCGAACTGGTCGAGGAGTTCGACCTGCTGGGCGACTGGGAAGGCCGGATCGAATACGTCATCGATCTGGGCAAGGGGCTGTCGCCCCTGCCGGAGCACGCCCGCGTCGAAGCCAACAAGGTGCCGGGCTGCGCCGCTCAGGTCTGGCTGTCGAGCCATCGCGCCGAGGGGCGGCTGTTCTTCGACGCTGACTCCGACAGCGCCTTGTCAAAGGGCAATATCGCCCTGCTGTTGAAGCTCTATTCGGGCCGCACCCCAGCGGAGATCCTGGCTTTCGACGCCCGCGCCGCCCTGGACCGCCTGGGTCTGCCTTCGGCCCTGACGCGCCAGCGCGCCAATGGCCTGAACAGCATGGTCGGGCGGATCCGCGAAGCGGCGGCGGAAGCCTAGGCGACGCGTCAGAAGCTTGGACGCGACCTCACAAGGCAGTCAGGAAGGCGCCGACGAGGGCGGCGATGGCCAGCATCAGGAGCATCGCCTCAAACGGCGAGAGCGACCAAGCGGAACGACGTCGGCGGGTTCTTGCAGCCATTGGAGCCTCTCGCTTTCAATGATGACCTTGAGGGCGAGTTCCGGCGCGCCGCGGAGCGGAAGCGGCTGGCCGTAAAGGCCACGCCACAAGGCATCCAGAGCGCGATCAGCTTCCCCCAGGGGTTCCATTCGAATCACGGAGCCATAACGTCGGAATGGGAGTCCTTAACAATTGCTGTCAATTGTGGATAACGACGATTTTTGTGGGCGGTTTTTGCCCTGCCCCCGGTGTCAGGTTGCCTCCTACCCATCGGGGGTAGGGTCAGCAGGATCATCATTATTCGCTCACCCGATCCCGTAGTGTTCCGCCAGGGCCTGCAAGCCCTGCTTCAGCACGGTCTTGCCCTGGCGGCGGCGCAGGAACAGGGTTTCCTCCGCCAGCTGAAGCGACGTGCCCTGGATGCAGACGCGCTCGACCATGCCGCGCAGGCGCGGGCCGCAGGCGCTCAGCGCCGCCTCGACGCGGGCGCCGGCGGACAGGGCGCGGTCGGTCGGTTCGACGCGAGCGGAGCTGCCGCCCCCCGCACGGGGCAGGGCGTCCCAGCGCATGGTCAGGGACGGGCCGCTGAGGGCGATCTCCGCCTCGGTGCGCAGCCGCTCGCCCGCGGCGACCTCCGCGGGGCTCAGCCAGGGGCGGCCCGAGGCGTCCTTGCGTCGGGCCAGCCAGGCGACGGGGCTTTCGCCCAGATTTGCGCGGCGTGTGCTGACGCGCCCGTCAGCCTCCATGACGGCGCGCTCCCCCTCGATCAGGCCGGGACGGCCTGGCGGCGGGCTGGGCGCCAAGCCTGGTGAAAGCGAGGTGTTGCAGGCGGGCGTGGGGCGGGGCAGCCAGCCGCCGCCGTCACGTCGCCTCAGGCCGGGGCGCTCGATCAGGGCGCGGAACGCCGTCTCGTCCAGGGTCAGCACCACCCGCCCGCGCCGGTCGCCGCCGAGCCGCAAGGGATAGGCGGCGCCCGACTGATCCAGCCAGGCGCCGGGACGGTCCAGCAGGGAGCGGGCTCGCTCTAATGCGCGGCTCATCGTGCGGCCCCGGTGCTGAGGGCCAGATCAATGGCGGGCAGTTCGGACACCGCGCGCAAACAGGTCTCCAACCCGTCCATGACGGCGTCGTACTTGTCGTCGTCGCGTTCGTCCTCGGCCCAGCGGCAGGCGGTCGAGGCGGTGGCGCGGTTCAGGCCGAAGGCGTGGCCGACCCGTTCCAGAGGCCAGCCATAGGAGACATGGGCCAGGTACATGGCCGACCAGCGGGCGCGACAGGCGCGCGGGCGGGTGCGTTCGCGCCGCAGCATCTCGGTCGCGGGGACCCCGAAGGCGTAGGCCGCCAGATGCAGGGCCGCGTCGGCGCGGATGCGGTCGCCCTCCGTCACCGGCACGCTATAGGGCTCGGCCCGATAGGATTCCATGTCGTCAGTTGCTCCCGAACCTATTTTTCTGTTGTCCCCATCATCTGTCCTATTGAGGGGTATGTTAGGAATCTTGTCCTAACAAACGTCAGAATCGGTCGTTTCGCCTTGCCGGGCGTGGGATCGGCTGTGGAGCAATGGATGCGCGACGGGGGATGTTGCGAACGTCAAGGGGGCAAGATGCGCGACGTGGTTAATAAATTAACGAATCCTTGACTCGGGACTCTCGACGGCGATTCGCAAATCAGCCTAAGCGTTTCATATCGGGACCCGTTAACCCTTCTTAAGGTTTTGACCCGTTAACGTTGGAACAAGGTTACCCGGCTGCCGCTCCCTTGGCGGCCGAACCAAAGCTTTGCCTGGAGGGGCATGAATGCGCGTCCTGCTGATTGAAGACGATCACGCCACCGCCCAAAGCATCGAACTGATGCTCAAGTCGGAAGGCTTTAACGTCTATACGACCGACCTGGGTGAAGAAGGCATCGATCTGGGCAAGATCTATGACTACGACCTCATTTTGCTGGACCTGAACCTGCCCGACATGAGCGGTCTTGAGGTTCTGCGTCAGCTGCGCGTGGGCAAGATCAATACGCCGGTCATGATCCTGTCGGGCACGCACGAGATCGAGACCAAGGTCAAGACCTTCGGCGGCGGCGCCGACGACTACCTGACCAAGCCCTTCCACAAGGACGAGCTGATCGCGCGCACCCATGCCGTGGTCCGTCGCTCCAAGGGCCACGCCCAGGCCATCATCCACACCGGCGAGATCGCTGTGAACCTGGACGCCAAGACGGTCGAGGTCGACGGTCACCGCGTGCACCTGACCGGCAAGGAATATCAGATGCTGGAGCTGCTCTCGCTGCGCAAGGGCACGACCCTGACCAAGGAAATGTTCCTGAACCACCTCTATGGCGGCATGGACGAGCCGGAACTGAAGATCATCGACGTCTTCATCTGCAAGCTGCGCAAGAAGCTGGCGACGGCGGCGAACGGCAAGCACTACATCGAAACCGTCTGGGGCCGGGGCTATGTCCTACGCGACCCGTCGGAAGGCGCCATCAACGTCGCCGCTTGAATGACGGCCTGAGCCTCCACTCAGGTTTGAAGCTTGAAACGCCCGCCGGGAAACCGGCGGGCGTTTTTGTTTTGCTCGATCCCTTCTCCCTCAAGGGGAGAAGGAAGAGGCGACCGCATGGAACATCGGGTTGGCCCGGCCCGCGGCGTCGAACAGCAAAGGGCTGTCCTTGCCGTCGTCTTCGCCGCCGCGGCGCAGCCAGCTGTCGGTGTCGCGCACGCCCCAGACGGTGAAGGCGAACTGCTGGGCGCGGGGCAGGGCCATGAAGGCCTCGGCCAGTTCGGCGACGCGGGCGGTCTGTTGTTCGACCCGCTGTTGACGCGGCTTCAGGTCGAATAGCCGGTTGCCGGTGCGCAGGGAGGCGTCCAGTTCGGCGACATGGATGGGCAGGCCGAACTGGGACAGTTCGCGCATGAAGGCGGCGGCCTGGCCGGCGGGAATGTCGATGTCGAGGTGGCTCTGCGTGCCCAGGCCCGTGACCGGGGCGCCCACCTTCAGCAGCCGCTCGACCAGGCGCAGATAGGTGGCGCCCTTCACCGGATTGTTCTCGAGGTCGTAGTCGTTGAGGAAGAGGACCGCCTCGGGCGCCGCCAGTCTGGCCTGTTCGAAGGCCCGGATGATGTAGGCGTCGGTTCCGCCGAGGCCTTGGCTCCAGACGCACTCGCGCAAGGTCTTGCCGTCGTGCGTCACCGGCTCGTTGACCACGTCCCAGCCGACGATCTGACTGCGCCAGCGCCCGGCGACGGCGGCGATATAGCGGTCGTACTCGACGGCGAAGCGGGCGCGGTCCCCGGTCAGGGCTTTGAACCAGGGATGGTCCTGCGCGTACCAGATCAGGGCGTGGCCAAAGAGGCGCAGGTCGAGATCTCGGGCGAAATAGGCGATGCGGTCGGGGGCGTCGAAGCGCAGCGAGCCATCGGGCTGGAGGATGTACTCCATCTTCATTTCCCACTCGGGCGTGAGCTGGGAGAAGTGTTCGGAGACCAGCCGGAACCAGGCCTGATCCGACAGCTGGCCGGTCATGCAGACCGTGCCGACCGGGAAGGGGGCGAGGGACTTGAGCGCTCGGACGGGGCGGTCGACGGCGGCCTCGCCGGAGCCGCAGGCGGCCAGGGCGAGCGTCGAGGCTAGCAGGGTGCGGCGCGACATATCCTCCCCCGAGCAGCGCAGCGAAACGGGGGAGGGGGACCGCGAAGCGGTGGAAGGGGCGGATACAGGCAGGAGATCGGATGAGAAATGGCGGCGGGCGGGTTCGCCCCCTCCACCATGCTGCGCATGGTCCCTCTCCCCCGCGCGCGGGGGAGGATCAAGAGGCGTCTTAGCCCCCGGCACGGCGCCTCAGGCCCATTTCGTCGAAGGCGGCGGTTTCGCGCTTGGCGGCGGCCAGCAGCTTGCTGAGGCGGGTGGCCTCGGCGACGTGCTCGAACTTCTTCAACTCTTCAAACGCGCTGGTCAGGGCGTCGCGAGCGCCTTCTTCCTCGGCGGCGACGGCGGCGACTACGCCTTCGGCGTCAGCGCGTTTCAGCGCCCAGCCCTTCAGATAGGCTTGCAGCATCATGCCGCAGGCCGGGTCCAGGCGGGCGTTCTGGCGTTCGATCTCGACCTCGGCGTCCAGCACGGCGACGCGCATCTCGGCCTCGGCCTTGCGGGCGGCGACCTCGGCGAGGCGCTTTTGCAGCGTCTCGACTTCATAGTTGGAGATGCGGATCAGGGATTGGGCCCAGGCGGTCATACAGAGGTCTTCCAGATCACGGTTAGACCATTCCTTGGTTCAGAATGGTTTCCAGACGGTCAAAGCTTTCGCTCAAACTGGTGTGGTCGTCCTTGTCCTGGCCGAGGAAGTTCTCAAGCGCGGGGTTCAGGGCGATGGCGCGGTCGACGATGGGGTCCGCCCCGGTGCGATAGGCGCCGATCTTGATCAGCTCTTCCATGTTGGCATAGGCCGACAGGCACTGACGGGCGCGGCGGTTCAGTTCGCGCTCGGGCGGGGTCTGACAGCCGGGCAGGGTCCGGCTGACCGACTTCAGCACGTCGATGGCGGGGAAGCGGCCGCGCTCGGCGATCTTGCGGTCCATGACGATGTGACCGTCCAGAATACCGCGCACGGCGTCGGCGATCGGCTCGTCATGGTCGCCGCCGTCCACCAGGACGGTGAATAGGGCGGTGATGGGACCAGCTTCGGTGCCGTCGGCGCGGATCGGGCCGGGGCCGGCGCGCTCCAGCAGCTTGGGCAGTTCGGTGAAGACGGTGGGGGTATAGCCCTTGGTCGTCGGCGGCTCGCCGGCCGCCAGACCGATCTCGCGCTGGGCCATGGCGAAGCGGGTGACCGAGTCCATCAGGCACAGGACTTCCAGCCCCTGATCGCGCAGGTATTCCGAGATGGCCAGGGTCATATAGGCCGACTGGCGCCGTTTCAGCGCCGGTTCGTCCGAGGTGGCGACCACGACGATGGCGCGCTTCAGGCCTTCCTCGCCCAGGGTCTCCTCGATGAACTCGCGGACCTCGCGGCCCCGCTCGCCGATCAGGCCGACGACCACGACGTCGCAGGTGGCCTGCTTGGCCAGCATGGACAGCAGCACCGACTTGCCGACGCCCGAACCGGCGAAGATGCCCAGGCGCTGACCTCGGCAGGTGGTGGTGAAGACGTCCATCGAGCGCACGCCCAGGTCCAGCCGCTCGCCCACGCGACCGCGCGAATGGGCCGGCGGCGGCGAGGCGCGCAGGGGATAGGGAACGGCGCCCTGCGGCAAGGGTCCCAGCCCGTCGATGGGCAGGCCGAAGGCGTCGATGATGCGGCCCAGCCAGGCGGTGGTGGGGCGCACGCTGGCGGCGGTGTCGATGATCTTGATGTCGGCGCCGGGGGCCACGCCCTCGACCGGGCCGAAGGGCATCAGCAGGGCCTTGGCGTCGCGAAAGCCGACGACCTCGGCGGGCAGGGGGGCCTGGCCGCGCCGCTGGATCTCGGCGCGGGCGCCAACGGCCAGACGGGACAGGCCGCCGCGCGATTCAATCAGCAGACCGCTGACGCCCGCCACCTTGCCGGTGACGACCAGCGGGTCGATCGCTTCGACGGCGGCGACGAGATTACGCAAGCGGGGCCCCTCAGGCCGCGTCGGGTCAAACGCAGCGGCTCTAACCGTTAACGGATGCCTCATCGTGGTTAACGAGCGGTGAAGTCAGCTTACGGGAATGCCCGTAGATCGCGCCGCAGGAAAACTAAGGTTTCAGATTTTACGCTTCAGGGGCAATCGATCGAGTCTAACGCTGGGGAGCGGGCTGGATGTTCGGCAGGAAACGTCAGAGGCGCGTTGCGGAGCAGAAGCTCCATGACCTGGACAGCAAGCTGGCCGCGATCGGTCGATCCCAGGCCCTGATCGAGTTCGATCTGGACGGGCATATCCTCGACGCCAACGACAATCTGCTGACGACCATGGGCTATGCTCTGGACGAGATCCGGGGGCAGCATCACCGCACCTTCATGGACCCCGCCGAGGCCGCCAGCCCGGCCTATGCCGCCTTCTGGCGCGACCTGAACGCGGGGCGTTTCGTGGCGACCAAGTTCCGGCGTCTGGCCAAGGGCGGGCGCGAGGTCTGGCTGCAGGCCAGCTATAATCCGGTGCTCGGGCCCGACGGGCGGCCCGTCAAGGTCATCAAGCTGGCGGTGGACATCACCGAGGCCGAGCAGGAGGCCGCGCGCCGCGAGGCCGATCGGCTGAGCGCCGAGGCGGCGCAGAACGGACTGGTCGAAGCCCTGGCGGACAGCCTGTCCAAGCTGTCGGACGGCGACCTGACGGCCCTGATCGACCGCGAGATGGGCGGCGCCCACGGTCGGGTGAAGGACGACTTCAACAATGCGGTCGACTGCCTGCGCCAGACCATGAACCAGGTGCTGCAGTCGGTCTCGGGTCTGCGCGGCGGCTCGGATGAAATCTCCAGCGCCTCGGACGACCTGTCGCGGCGCACCGAACAGCAGGCCGCGTCACTGGAAGAAACCGCCGCCGCCCTGGACGAGATCACCGCCACGGTGAAGCGCAGCGCCGAGGGCGCACGTCAGGCGGCGAGCGTCGCCGGCGAGGCGCGGGGTCAGGCCGACCGCTCCGGGGTGGTGGTGCGCGAGGCCATCAACGCCATGGACGGAATCCGCCAGACCTCGAACCAGATCAGCGACATCATCGGCGTCATCGACGAGATCGCCTTCCAGACCAATCTTCTGGCCCTGAACGCCGGGGTCGAGGCGGCGCGGGCGGGAGACAGCGGACGCGGCTTTGCGGTGGTGGCCTCCGAAGTCCGGGCCCTGGCGCAGCGTTCGGCCGAGGCGGCCAAGGAGATCAAGAGCCTGATCTCGGCTTCGGGCGCCGAGGTGGCGCAGGGGGTGAAGCTGGTCAACGAGGCGGGCGCGTCGCTGGACGCCATCGCCGGCAAGGTGGGCGAGATGGACGCCCTGGTGGCCGAGATCGCGGCCTCGGCCCAGGAACAGTCGTCGGGCCTCAGTCAGGTCAATGCGGCGGTGAACCAGATGGATCAGGTCACCCAGCAGAACGCCGCGATGGTCGAGCAGACCACGGCGGCGGCCGCCAACCTGAAGGCCGAGGCCGAGGGCCTGGCGCGACTGGTCGGAGGCTTCCGCACCGGGGCGCCCGGGGCGCCGGCTGCTCTGGAGGATCAGAGGGCGCGGCTGCGCGCCGCCTTCTGATCCTTCAGAAGACGCGCTGGATGGCCAGCCGCATGACGAGGGCGAAGATCAGTCCGAACAGAAGGCCGACGGCGATGTTCAGCACGGGCGAGCGCAGGCAGGCGAGCAGGGTCTTCATAGGTGTCTGATCAGGCTGGGGCGCCGGGTTCGGTCAGGACCTGGGCCTGACCTCGGGGCGCGGTCAGGACGGCGCCGATGGAGGCGGCGATGATGCAGCCGATGGCCAGCCACTGCAGGGGGCTGAGCTGTTCGTGCAGCAGGATCATGCCCGCCACCGCGCCGATGGCGGGCTCGACGCTGAGCAGAACGCCGAAGGTGCGCTTGGGGATGTGGCGCAGGGCGATCATCTCCAGCGAATAGGGCAGGGCGCTGGACACCAGGGCCACACCCAGACCCATCAGTAGGACGGCGGGCGCCAGCAGGGCGAGGCCCGCAGACGAGACGCCGAAGGGCAGGATGACCAGGGCGGCGGTGCTCATCCCCAGGGCCACCGACTGACCGGCGTGCATGTGCGACAGGCGCTTGCCGAAGACGATGTAGAGCGCCCAGCACAGGCCGGCGAAGGCGGCGAAGCCGACGCCGACCGGGTCCAGCCCCTCGACCCCGCTCCAGATCGGCAGCAGCATGGCCAGACCGGCGACGGCCAGGCCGACCAGGGCGAAATGCACCAAGCGTCGCGAATGGATCAGGGCCAGGCTCAGCGGCCCGGCGAACTCGATGGCGATGGCCAGGCCGAGCGGAATGGTCCGCAGCGCCATGTAGAAGCTGAGGTTCATCAGGCCCAGCACCAGGCCGTAAAGCAGAACCCGTCCGGCGTCCGAGCGCGTCAGGCGGAACCGCCACGGTCGCCAGATCGCCACCAACACCAAGGCCGACAGGCCGACGCGCAGCGCCGCCGTCCCTTCGGCGCCGACGAGCGGAAACAGGCCCTTGGCGAAGGAGGTGCCGACCGCCAGCGACACCATCCCGCCGACCAGGGCGAGATAGGGCAGGGCGGCCGAAAGGCGCGGGGAATTCAGGGGCAGGGTCGGGGAGGACATCGGCCGGGAACCTAGTGAAAAGCCGCCTGTGTTTCTCGCTGAAATCTGCTGATAGAATGCAAGAAAACGTGGTCTGGGTGAATTGAGATGCGGGAAACCGTCGCGCTCGACGATTTTGACCGCCGGCTGCTGGATCTGGTCCGGCGCGACAACCTGCAGCCCGCGCGCGTGCTGGCGGACAAGGTGGGGCTGTCGGAATCGGCCGTGTCGCGCCGTCTGCGCCGTCTGCGTGAGGAGGGCGTGATCGTCGCCGACGTGGCGGTGATCGACGAGGCCCGGCTGGCCCGCGCCCTGACCATGCACGTCCTGGTCGAGATGGAGCGCGAGGGCACAGGGGTGCTGGACGCCCTGATCGACAGCCTGACGGCTCGGCCCGAGGTTCAGGCCGCCTGGTACGTGACCGGCGAGACCGACTTCGTCCTCTATGTCCGCGTGCCGACCATGGAGGCCTATGAGGTCTTCACCCGCGAGGTGCTGAACGACGACGCCCGGGTACGGGCCTTCAAGACCCTGATCTCGATCCGGGAGGTGTTGCCGTTTGACCCGGCGCGGCGGGGGCTGCGTTAGGGCGCTTCGGCGAGGGACTTCAGTCGATTGAACAGGGCGCCGGCTTCAGGGTCCGCTTGTGCGGCTCGTCCCGGCGGCGCCATGTTCATGGTGATGGCGTAGGCGTGGCGAGCCTCGCGTTCGGCTCTATTCAGCAACTCGGGATCCCGTCGACGGCCGCGCTCGAACAGGTCTGCGAGCAGGGCCGCGAATTGCCGACGAAGGACAGCCTCGGCCCCGGGCGGGGGGCGGTCCGCCAGGAATTGTTCGACGACCCGGGCGGCGGATCGAACCTCTCCGGCTTCTCGCAGGAAGAGGGCAAGATCGATATCAATGTCTGCGGCAGGGACCTTGGCCGCCGACGCCGCCGTTCGCCAGCTTTCAGCGATGCGTGCGCCCAGGCGCCACTGTCCGTTGGCCTTTAGCGCGGAAGCCTGGTTTTTTCGCCCGTCACGGTCTGGGAGGTCCCCTGCGGCCCCCTGCTGCACGGCCTTGAGGATTATCGGGGCGTCCATGAGATTGTGCAGGCCGCCCTGAAGATGAGGCGCCAGGGCTCGGGCCGTTTCCTCGAGCGCACGCTCGGCGGGATCGATCATTGCTTCCACGCTGGCGATCAGCGGGTGGCCGTCGGGCACAATGATGGTCGCACGAGCGACCTGAGCAAATGAAAGGCTGCGCCGGACGCCGGTTTCCTCACACTGGAGAACGAGGCTGTCGCCGGTCGCCGACATGATGCGCCACAGGTATTCGTGGCGGTCGTCCTCAAGGCCGGTATTCAGCAGGAGGTCGAGATCCTGGGGCGCGCGTCGCAACCAGCGCACAGCCTTGACGCCGGAAATCCTGATCTCGGTCATGCAGCGGGATCCCCCGAATTGGATGAGCGCGCCCTGTCATGCAGGCGAGGCGTTGCGGAATGGTTCATTCCATCCCTTCTAGGTTATCGCTTAGAATTCCTGTGCAGTGCGCATCTTGTCTGATGCGTATAAGGGCTGTCACCTAGACCAAACCGCCGCACGGAGATCTCCCATGTCCGACACCGCCTACGACGCCAGCCGCCACAAGAAGGTCGGACGGGGCCGGGTCTATGACAGCATCATCGACACCATCGGCGACACCCCCCTGGTGCGGCTGCCCAATCTGACGGCGGAGCTGGCGCCCAAGGCGACGGTGTTGGCCAAGCTTGAGTTCTTCAACCCCTTGGCCTCGGTCAAGGATCGGATCGGCGTGGCCATGATCGAGGCACTGGAGCAGGCGGGCAAGATCCGGCCGGGCTCGATCCTGGTCGAGCCGACATCGGGCAACACCGGCATCGCCCTGGCCTTCGTCGCCGCGGCCAAGGGCTACAAGCTGATCCTGGTCATGCCCGAGAGCATGTCGATCGAGCGCCGCAAGATGCTGGCCCTGCTGGGCGCCGAACTGGTGCTGACCCCGGCCGAAAAAGGCATGAAGGGCGCCATCGGCATGGCGCAGGAGATTCTGGACCGCACCCCGGGCGCCGTCAGCCCCTCGCAGTTCGAGAACCCGGCCAACCCGGCCATCCATGAAGTCTCGACCGCTGAGGAAATCTGGAACGATACGGCGGGGGCGGTGGACATCGTCATCGCCGGCGTGGGCACCGGCGGCACCATCACCGGCGTCGGCCACGCGCTGAAGTTCAAGAAGCCCTCGGTGAAGATGATCGCGGTCGAGCCGACCGCCTCGCCCGTCCTGTCGGGCGGCGCGCCCGGTCCGCACAAGATCCAGGGCATCGGCGCGGGCTTCGTGCCCTCGATCGTCGATCGCGCTGTGATCGACGGGGTCGAACAAGTCTCCAACGACGAGGCCTTCGAAATGGCGCGCAAGGTGGCCCGTACCGAAGGCTTGCCGGTCGGCATCAGTTCGGGCGCCGCCCTGGTGGCCGCCTTCCGCCTGGCGGCGCTGGACGAGCATGCGGGCAAGACCATCGTCGCCATCATACCCAGCTTCGCCGAGCGCTATCTGTCCACGGCCCTGTTTGAAGGGCTGTAGGGGTCGTCTTTGCGCTCCCTGTGAAGGGGAAGGGAGATGCTCTCTCGTCTTTCTCGCCCCTCACGCGCGGTTAACCGGCTCGCGTTAGGGTAGAAGCCATGTCGATCCCGGCTGTCAGTTCAGACGCCGACGCTCCGCAGGCGTCGAAAGCTCGCCAGACCCTGCTGCGGCGGCTGGCCGATGTCGTCTGTCTGCCCGCCAGCCGGATCAACGCCTTCGAGCGGGCGGTGACGGGCGATCTGCTGGTGGACCTGCTGCGGCTGGCCTCGGTAGAGGAGCGGCGGCGGGTGGCGATGCGGCTGGCCCCGTTGGCGGAACTGCCCAACAGTCTTGTACGGCTTCTGTTGCGCGACGAACCAACGGTGGCGGGGCCGCTGATCGAGCAGTGCGCGTCCCTGACCGACGTGGACCTGATCGGTTGCGCCCGCGACGCCGGGATCGAGCATCGGCTGTTGATCGCTGAGCGACGCGGCCTGTCGGAAGTGGTCACCGAGACCCTGCTGAGCTTTGGCGAGGACTCCGTCATCGAGGCGGTGCTGAAGAACGCCTCGGCGCGTCTGGCGCAGGTCGCTATCGAGGGCGTGGTGGCGCTGAGCCGCCAGAGCCGGGGTCTGTGCGCACCGCTGCTGAAACGGCCCGAACTGAGGCCGTCGGGGGCCTATGTCATGTTCTGGTGGTGCGGGCCTGACGAGCGCCGCACCGTGCTGCAGCGTTTCGCCGTGTCGCGCGAAGTGCTGCAGGACAGCGTCGAGGACCTGTTCGCGATGGCCGCCGCCGAGGGCTGGTCCGATCCTGTGACGCGCAAGGCGTTGCAGTTCATCGAGCGGCGCCAGCGCAATCGCGCCGCCATCGACAAGAGTCCCTACAACGGCCTGGAGGACGCGGTTGCCGCCGCCAGTCGGGGCGTGACGCGCGAGATCGTCGGCGAGATCGGCTATCTGTCGGGCATCAAGCCGTTGACCGCGGCCAAGATCATGGGCGATGCGGGCGGCGAGGCCCTGGCCATCCTGTGCAAGGCCACCGGCCTGTCGCGGCTGGACCTGCAGACCCTGTGGCGGGCCATGCGTCGTCCCGAACTGACGGCTGATGGCGAGGTCCATCCCGACTGGGAACGGGTGCAGATCACCTATGAGATGCTGGCCGTCGATCGGGCGCAGACCGTGCTCCGTTACTGGAACTGGTCGCTGTCGTCGGCCCTGACGCCTGCGCTTCTTCGCGCCATCCGCGAAGGCGATGAAGAGCTGATCGACGAATACTCCGCACCCGAGCGGGCCGCCATGCTGGCGCTCGCGGATAACTTTGGTCGCTGAAAATCGACGACTGCATTCAGTGCAGATGAGTAGAAGATTTCGCCCGCCAGGCGATCATCTATGCTTGCATTGCCTTCACCATCAAACATCCGTATGAAACGGATCACCGGCGGGTCGGGTTAGATCAGTCGAACGCGTTTGGCTCTTGCAACAGGCGATCCCCCAATGGAAGAAAAACCCGAACTGCTCGAAATGACGGCGGACATTGTGTCGGCCTATGTCAGCAACAACACCGTCTCGGCCGACGCCGTGCCCGGCCTGATCGCTCAGATCCACGCCGCTCTGTCGGGCGTGTCTTCCGGCCCCGTTGAAATCGAGCCCGAGCCCAAGGAACCGGCGGTTCCGGTGCGCAAGTCGATTACGCCCGACTTCCTGATCTGCCTGGAAGACGGCCGCAAGTTCAAGTCGCTGAAGCGTCACCTGCGCACGAAATACAATATGAGCCCCGAGGAATACCGGGCGAAGTGGGGCTTGGCCAAGGACTATCCGATGGTCGCGCCCAACTACGCCAAGGCCCGTTCGGACCTGGCCAAGCAGATGGGCCTGGGCCAGGGCGGTCGCAAGCCGGCTCGCGCTCCCCGCGCCAAGAAGTAAGACCGACCTTCCAAGGTTGGATGCAGCGCCCGTCTTCCGGAAGGAAGGCGGGCGTTTTGGCATTCTTGGGGCGCTAACGCCCTTCGGGCTGCTTGAGCGCTTTGGAGCGCGCGACATTCTCCCTCCCCATTAAGGGGAGGGAGAGGCGTCGCGCTTTGGCTCAGGCCGCGTGCATGGCCTTGCGCATGCGCCAGAAGCGCAGGGTGCGCTGGGCGGCCTCGTTGGTCAGGTCGTTGTACATGCCGGCATAGGCGCGGGCCTTGCCCATGGCGTCGCCGTCCGTGTTCAGCAGCACCACAGCATAGGTCAGGAACAGGGCGCGATCCAGGTCGGCGGCCTTGCAGACCACAGCCAGGGCGTCCAGTTCGCGGCGCTCGACGATCTGGCGGGCGGTATGGAAGTCGATGTCGGCCAGTTGCGACAGGGCGATCAGGAAGGAGGTCCGACTGCCGGAGCGCAGGAAGCGGGCCAGGACCGGCGGGGTCAACTGACCGGCGACGTTCAGTTCTTCGACATAGGCCAGGCTCTCGGCGTAGTCGACCGGCAGGGCGCCGTCGTCGGTGGCGACGCGGGTCCGACCAGCGGCCAGGGCGCTTTCCAGCAGGGCTGGATCCATGCGGGCGTTCTGTTCCAGAATGCGCTGACGTAGGCGGGCCTCGACCTCGAAATACATCTCGTTCAGCAGGTCTGCGGGCAGGCTCGCGCGCTCGACCGTCGCGGCGTGCAGGGCCGGATTGGCGCGGGCGCGCTCGACAGCGGTTTCGCAAGCGGCGCGCGACATCTGGGCGCCTTCGTTGCCCAGCAGAACGCCCAAGGTCTCGTCGTCGCCGCGATCGACGATGGCGTCGGACACGGCTTCGGAGACGACGGCGCGCTGGCTGACGGCGCGCATATGGCCCTGGCCGCGCGAGCGGATGACCTGGATCAGGTCGGCCTCGGTCAGGACCGGCGAGGCTTGCAGCACGGGACAGGCGACATCCTCGGCTTCGTCGTTGGCGAGGCGGCGGATCAACTGGATCGGGGCGTCGACGGCCTCGGCGAAGCGCTCGGCCAGTTCCGCGCGCACAGCCAGTTCCATCGCGTCGGTCAGGTCGCTGAGCACCGAGCCGTAGAGCGCGGTCTCGGCCTCGGTGCGCTTGGCGGCGCCGAAGAAGTGGTCGGTCAGTTCGCGCAGCAGGGCGCGGCGCTTCTCGCTGGACGGCTCCTGCGCCATAGCGATCAGGTCGGGCAGACGCGAGGAGACGTCGGCGGTCGGGGGCAGGGCGGCGCCGTCGCTCATGGCAGTGTGGGGTCTTCGTTGGCGGGCAGGGCCTGTATGCGGCCGTTCGCGTTGCGGATCAGATTGGGGGCGGCGGGCGGCTCAGCCAGATCGGGCGAGGCGGGGGTAGTGGTCAGATCGACAGGCAGGGCGTCCAGATAGACCGGCGCCGGCAGGGGCGTGGCGTCGGGCTGACGGCCCGCCTGACGATGCACCGAATAGTAGCGGGCCCCGCCTTGGGCGCCGGCCGTTTCCGCGACTGGCGCGGCCTGGGGCTGAGGCTGGGCGGACGGCTGGGACGTTGGCGCGACCTCTGCGGGCGCAGCCGCAGGTCGTTGCAGACTGAAGATCAGGGCGTCGCGACGCGGGGCCATGGGGTCGGCGGCGGGCGGCGCGGCCGTCTCTGCGACGGGGGGCTGAACGATAGAGGGCGGAGCCGCGACCGGCGCGGCGGTTGCAGGCGCCTCGACATAGGCGCGGGTCGGGGTCGGCGCCGGGGCGACGGCGGGCCTCGATGGTGGCGCGGCCTCAGCGGTCTCGGCGAAATAGCCGCTCGGCGCGGGAGCCGGGGCGGGCGCGACGGCGCGCGAACTGCGCCAAGGCGTCTGGGTCGGCGTGTTCGCCGATGAAGACGCGTAATAGGGCTGCGGACCAGGGCCCTCGACCGGCGGCGCGGCATGAGGCGCGTAGGCCGGAGCCTGAGAGCCAATCCAGGCGCTGGCGGGGGTCAGGCCCTGACGCGGGGCGATGCTCGCGATCGGGGCGGCGCCGTAGGCTGCGGGCTGGCCGCCGTGGGGAATGATCGGGGGGCGGGTCGGCGTGCTCGCAGCCGAAAGCGGCGCGGTTTCCCCAGCGCCAGAGGCGGGGGCGACGGATGCGGGGCGATAGGCGCGGCCGGGCCAGGTCAGGTAGCGCAGGCCTGCGGGCCCGGCGCTGGATGGCGCGGCTTGGGGGGGCGGCGTCTGGGCCGCGGAGGGCGCGACGACGCCCAGGGCGCAGGCCCCGACGGTCAGGATGGCGATCATGGGCGGGCGTCGCACGGACGGCCTCCTGCTGCGGGACGGCGTTCAGTCTGCAGACTAGGCCGGGACGGCTTAATCCGCTGCTAACGCGGGGCCAGTGCAGTGGTCAGCCACGTCCAGGCAGGTACTGGACGGTGAAGGCCTCGCGCCAGTCAGGGGCCGAAGGATAGGCGTCCTCGGTCTGTTCAGCGAAGGCCTGCCAGCGCTCGGCGGTCATGGTCCCCAGGCCGTAGAGGGCGGCGTCGCCGCCGTCGACCACGGCTTCGGTCCTCAGACTCTCGCGGACGGCGTTCAGCAGACGCTGGTTCAGGTCCGGGTTGGCGCGGCGGATCAGGGTATCGGCTTTCGACCCGTCGCCATGGACATAGTCGCGCCAGCCCTCGACCGAGGCTGCGATGAAGTCACGCAGGGCCTTGGCGTTATCGCGGGCGAAGGCGTTCGGGGCCAGAACCAGGCTGGAATAGGAGGGGTAGCCGTCGTCGGCGGGGATCAGGACGCGCGGCGTGAAGCCGGCCTCGCGCGCGATCAGAGTGGGATCGCCTGCCGTCAGACGTCCGACCAGAACCGCCTTGGGATCGTCGCGGAAGGCCTTGAGGTTGTCCTCGGGTGTGCCAGGCCGGGCTTGATCGGCGGTCAGCTCGAAGCGGGTCTGCAGCCAGTTCCAGAAGCCGGCCTGGTCGGCGGGGCTCATCAGAATGGTACGGTCGCGCAGAGCGGACAGCGCCTCCAGCGGCTGGTCCGGGCGGGCCATCAGGACGACAGGGTCCTTTTGGAGGAAGGCGGCGACAGCCTTGACGGGGGCGCGGTCGGCGATCAGCCGCATGGGCGCGAAACTGTCGACGCCGACGGCCAGTTCGACGGCGCTGGCGGCCAGCAGGGCGGGTATGTCGGCGCCCGCCGCGCCCGTCAAAATCTCGACATTGAGACCGCGCCGCTCATAGGTCCCGGTGGCGATGGCCTGATAAAAGCCGCCATGGGCGGCGGTGACGGGACCGCCAGCCGCGAGGCGCAGACGCACGCGGCCAGCCTCGTCGACCGTCGCCTCGGTGCGGCCGCAGGCGGACAGGGCTCCCGCAGCGGTCAGGCCGGCGGCGCCCAGCAGCAGGTTGCGGCGGGAGAGTCGGTCGAAGGTCATTAACTGAGGGTTTAGGCGGCGACGGCGGGCTTGGGAAGGTTTTCAACGCGGCGGCGCACGCCAGAATTGAACGAGCGGACGCAGCCGGGCTGAAGCCCTGGTTCCATTCTCTATAATCCCCGCGCCAAGACGCCAAAGAATAGGGGCCTGTGGCCTGCATCGGGGTTCTCGAGCGTTTCTTTTGCGATGCCTCGTTCCTCGGTAGGATACGCCTTGGTCGAGCAACGATTGGGACCGGCCGGGCTGTGGACAGCCGCGCCGGGGGCAGTGGGCAAGTCTGTGGATAGCTCTGAACGGTCGAAAACCACAACGCTCGATCAGCGCCGTTTTTTCCGGCGCCCACTGAACTGCAACGATGGAGAGTGCCCCGCGCGTCTGTCGAGCGCCTGAGCTCCCGTGTTTAGTATCCGTCCGACGACGTTGCAGACCAGAAATATGAAACTGCATATGGCATGGTCAGGTGAGCAGCCGGATAGGCGAGGCCGGTTGTTCTGCGCATGAGCTCGTGGCGTTCACCGGACATCAACGCCTGAAAACGCATCGTGGCGGACAGAGAGGGATTCGAACCCTCGGTAGGCTTTCACCTACACACGCTTTCCAAGCGTGCGCGATCGACCACTCCGCCACCTGTCCGTTTCCACGACGTCGCCGTGTAGCCGCCGGACGGTCGATCCAGCGGAGCGAGGCTGATAGAACAGCATGACCCCCTCGGCAAGCGCCCTTTGACGCCCCATATGGGGGGAAGTCGATTTTGCCGCTGATTTCTGCGAGATTTTTTCAATGCTGTTCCAAAAAGCCGCCGAACTGCCGACCGCCGAGACGGCGCTGCCGGGGCGAGACACGCCGCTGGCGACCGATGCGACCCATTTCGTGCTGGGTCATGCGCTGAAGGGGCCTCATCCGGAGGGGTTCGAGACCGCGGTGTTCGGCATGGGCTGCTTCTGGGGCGTGGAGCGGGTGTTCTGGCAGCTGCCGGGCGTCTGGGTGACGTCGGCGGGCTATGCAGGCGGGATCACGCCGAACCCGACCTATCAAGAGGTTTGTTCCGGGCGGACCGGCCATGCCGAGGTGGTGCAGGTGGTGTTCGACCCGAAGATCATTTCCTACGGCGATCTGCTGAAGGCCTTCTGGGAGAACCATGACCCGACCCAGGGCATGCGCCAGGGTAATGATCAGGGCACGCAGTACCGCTCGACCATCTATACGCTGAACGCGGCGCAACAGGCGGAGGCGGAAGCCTCGCGTGACGCCTATCAGGCGGCGCTGTCGGCGGCGGGCAAGGGAACGATCACGACCGAGATCGAACCGGCCGGGCCCTATTACTTCGCCGAGGACTATCATCAGGGCTATCTGGCCAAGAACCCGGCGGGATACTGCGGCATCGGCGGGACCGGGGTGGTCTGCCCGATCGGCGTCGGCGTGGAAGCCTAGGATGGACCGGGAGGGGGTAGGCCGGGTTTGTCTGGCGCTGCCGGGGGCGACGCTGGACCATCCGTTCGGCGACGACCACGACGCCTACAAGGTCGGCGGCAAGATGTTCGTCATGGTGGGGGCGACGGGCGGGGTGTCGTTCAAGGTCTCGGACATCGCCTATGAGGTGCTGACCGAGAGCGGCCATGCGCGACCGGCGCCCTATATGGCGCGCGCCAAATGGGTGAACCTGCCGCAGATCGACGACTGGGCGGACGAGGAGCTGGCGGACCATATCCAGTCCGCCCACGCCATCATCGTCGGCAAGCTGACGAAGAAGGCGCGGGCGGAACTGGGGCTCTAGCTACGTCGCGGGCCTCGCCTTCTGCTCGGCGATCCAGCGGTCCATGCGGGCGTCGAGGAGGTCCAGCGGCAGGGGGCCGTCGACCAGCAGGGCGTCATGGAAGGTGCGGACGTCGAAGCGGTCGCCCAGTTCGCGTTCGGCCTTCTGACGGATCTGGCGCAGACGGATCTCGCCGATTTTGTAGGCCGTGGCCTGACCCGGCCAGCCGATGTAGCGCTGAAGCTCGGTCTCGATGTTGTGCGGGGCGAGCGCCGAGTTGTCGCGGAAGCAGGCGCGGGCCTGTTCTTCGGTCCAGCCCCGCCAGTGCAGGCCGGTGTCCGCCACCAGACGGCAGGCGCGCCACATCTCGTAGCTGAGGCGGCCGAAGCGTTCGTAGGGGGTGCGGTAGATGCCCATTTCCTCGCCCAGGAACTCGGAATAGAGGCCCCAGCCCTCGGTGAAGGCGGTCACGTCGGCGCCGCGGCGGTAGTAGGGCTGATCCGCCGCCTCCTGCTGCAAGGCGATCTGCAGATGGTGGCCGGGGACGGCCTCGTGGACGGTCAGGGCCGGCAACTCATAGAGCGGGCGCTGATCCAGTTTCGAGGTGTTGACGATATAGCCGCCGGCCACGCCGTTCTGTATCGAGCCGGGATTGTATCGGCCGGTGGTGTAGCTGTCCTCGATCTCGCGCGGGACGGGGCGGACACCATAGGGCAGGCGGGGCAGGGTCCCGAACAGGGCGGGCAGGCCGTCGTCGGCGCGCTTGGAGATTTCCGACGCCTTTTCCAGCAACTGTTCGCGGCTGGTGGCATAGAATTGCGGATCGGTGCGCAGGAAGTTGAGGAAACCGGCGAAGTCGCCAGTCCAGCCGGCGGCGCGCATTTCGTCCTGCATCCGGGCGCGGATGCGAGCGACCTCTTCCAGACCGATCTGGTGCACCTGATCCGGGGTCAGGTCGGTGGTGGTGTAGCTGCGCACGGCGTTGGCGTAGAGCTCGCGACCGCCGGGGCGGTGGGTCATGCCGGGCTCGACGGGGGCACGCGGTCGGTAGTCGTTCTTCAGCAGGTCGCGCCAGGCGAGGCGGCGCTGGGCGACCGGGCCGTCGATCAAGGCCTGGGCGCGAGCGCGCAGGCGCGCCTGTTCGGCGGCGGGAATGGTCGCGGGCAGGGCTTTGAACGGCTGCATCAGGATGTCGCCGCCCTCGCGCGGCTTCACGTCCGTTTCGGCCAGGGCCAGGGCGCTGTCGACGACGGAGCGGGCCTGAACCAGACCGGTGTCGAGGCCGCGGCGGGCGTCGGCGATGGCGGCGTCGTAGAGGCCGGGGATGCCGCTCATTCGTGACAGCCAGGCCTCGGCGTCGGCGGCCGATGTGATGCGGGTCGAGCTGGCCAGATAGGCCACGCCCTGACCGGGGCCGCCTTCGGAGCTGAAGGCCAGGCGACCGCCGTCCAGCGGGATGGCGTCCAGGTTGCGGCGGATCAGATAGGCGACGAAGGATCGATTCAGTTGTTCGTCTTCGTTGAGGGACGACGGACTGATCGCCTCGACCCGGTTCAGCAGGGCGGTCAGGGGCGCGACGCGCGCCAGTTCGCCCGCACGGGTGGGGTCGGGCAGGCGCGACAAGGCCTCGCGGTCGCCCTCCATGCCGGCGCTGATCGGGTCGACGCGGCGGAGGTAGGCTTCGTAGTCGGCCAGGACGCTGGCGAGGGCAGTGCTTTGGGCCGAGGTTTGAGCGCCGGGCGCTGCGCGTGACGACGCCTCGGCCAGAGCCGGCGTCGCCGCCATGAATGCAGCCAGAGCCGCCCCTATCAGAAATTGCTTGTGCATGACTGTCCTCCCTCAAGCGAGCGGAGGAGACAGGCGTAGCAGCCGACGGTCAAGCTATGTCGGGTGTCAGCCGCAGAGGATGAAGAAGCGGTCGATCTGCTTGTCCGAGCCCTGCTGGGCCACCAGAGGGGTGCGATAGTCGAGCCCGTAGGTCGCCAGCCAGCCCAGCTTGCGGAAGCGCAGGAAGACCGGGTCGGTGGTGCGGGCGACGGCGGTCAGATCGACGCCGTCGTGCATGGCCGAGGGCTCGGCCTTGGCGGGATAGGTTTCCGTGTCGCCGCCGGATTCCAGGGCGATGACCTTGGGGTGGTCCTCGGCGACAGTCTGCAGGATTTGCAGGGCGCCCGAGCCGGGGCGACACGACAGGTCCAGAGGCACGTCGTCGGTCTCGGCCATGCCGTAGGACAGGCTGGCCTCTTCGGCGTCCTCGTTCAGATGCCAGTCGTAGCCGGCCACAGGGATGGGAGCGCCGCTGGAGGCCCCGGCGAACTCAGATTTCAGCGTGGGTGCGCAACCCGCGAGAGCGAGCGCCGCGAGGGCGGGGGCGGTCCAGACGGTCAGGCGCATGGTGGTCCTCAGCCGGTGCAGAGTTCGGCGAACCGGCGCAGCTTGGACAGATTCGCCCGATCGATCTCTACCGGCGACGTCTGTTCGCCGACCGAGACTTGCAGTTTTCCACTGGCCTGGAAGGCGGCGAAGACAGGATGGTCGGCGCGCAGCATGGTCTGCAGCTGGCCGCGCCGGGGGCGGACTTCGGCATTGGCGGAGGCGGCGCCCGAGGTGATGACGGCGATGCCTTCGACGGGTGCGGCGCCATAGAGGGTCAGACGCACGATGCTGGAACCAGGCGCACATTCCAACGTGGTGAGCAGGCGCGGGGTGTCGGGGATCTCATTGGCCAGGACCAGCGGCCCGTTGTCGGCATAGAGGGTCCAGGTCCAGGCCTCGGCGGTCGCTGTCGGCGCGGTCTGAAGCGTCAAGGCGAGCGCAAGCCCGAGAAAGGTGGTCATGGTTCAGCCCCCGCTGATGGGTTCGGGGGGACTGTGATCAGGCGTGGCTGGAAGCGCAATAGCTGATGAAGCCCTGGACCATGCGGCGTTCGGCGCGGCTGGCGCGCAGTTGCCGGGCGCCGGCCTCGGTCTGGACCGTCATGCGCCCGCCGCGCGCCAAGCCGGTCAGGGCCGCGTCGCTCAGGGGCAGGCGGGCCTCATAGGCCTCGCCGTCAGACAGGGGGTCGATCGGCTGCGGCCCAATGGACGCGGGCGTCAGGGCGGGGCTTTGCGGCTGGGTGTCGCCATAGACGACGGCGGTGCGGTCGCCGGGCGAGCAGGTCAGCATCAGGGCCACCTGATCGGAATCCGCCAGGCCATAGGCCAGCTTGGCCATCGGCCCTTCGTGCAGAAGATGCCAGCCCGGAGCGCCTTCGCCGGGGACGGTTGGGGCGGTGGTCATGGCCTGCCCCGCAAGAGCGGCGAGACTGAGGGCGGCGGCGGCGGGAAGCAGGGACTTCAACATTACAAATCACTCGCGTTCGACAGAGCAAACGCGGGTCGCTTGTTAAGGGTTCACCGCTCCGCTTGAACGCGCGCGATTCCGTGATGGCGAGTCACTGGAAAAACACGCTCGACGAACGCGGATCAGAACGGGCTGAAGCGCTCCACCAGGGACTGGGCGGCAGGCGTGGACTGCATCCGGCTGATGTCGCCGCGACCGCCGTAGCTGATGCGGGCCTCGGCGATCTGGGTGTGGGCGATGGTGTTGGCCGAGGAGATATCCTCGGGGCGCACGATGCCGGCGACGGTCAGTTCGCGGACCTCGCGGTTGGTGCGCACTTCTTGCCGACCCTGGATGACCATGTTGCCGTTGGGCATGACGGCGGTGACCACGGCGGCCACGGTCAGGTTGACGCGCTCCGAGCGGTTGACGCTGCCTGAGCCCGAGGCGTTGGACTCGCCCTCGGTGCCGACCATCTTGGCGGGGTCGAAGCCGCCTGGGAAGGCGCGGCCCAGACTATTCTCCAGCCCAAAGAAGTTGGTCACGCCGCCGGAAATGGCGTTGCTACGGGCGCGCTGGGTCGAGTTCTGGGTCTGGGCGCGGTCGTTGATGTCGATGTTGACCGTCAGGATGTCGCCGACGCGACGGGCGCGCTGATCGCCGAAGAAGCTGCGGGCCCCGGTGCGCCACAGGCTGTTCGGCGAGGCCGGGGTCGGAGTCGGCAGATAGGCCTGTTCGATCGGAACCAGGGCGGCGGGATAGCCGACGGGGGCCAGTTCCGGGCCTCTCACGGCTTCGAGCGCGGTGGAGCAGGCGCCGAGAGACAGGGCGGAAGCGGCGGCGGCGAGGATCAGGACTTTACGCATGACGGGATCTCTCAACGGGCGGCGAACTGTTGCGGATTGGCGCGGGCCATCTGGGCGGCGGGCCCGGCGACGGCGCGGCCCGGCGACACAGCCACGGCGTCGATGGTGCGGCCCGACTGAACGTTCAGCACGGGCAGGGGCTCGCCCGCCGAGGCGTTGCGCGTGGCCTTGCCGGTGACGGTCAGTTCGACCCCGCCGACCACATAGGCGACCTCGACCATGTCGTTGCGGGCGATGACCTGGGGCGAGGCCAGGTCGCGGCTGGTCACGGCGGCGCCGGCGCGCAGCGCCCGCTTGGCCGAGAGACCGACGACCTGATCAGCGTCCTGGGGACCGCCGGCGGGGGCTTGGTGGGCCTGAACCGTGGACCAGACCACGTCGGCGGGCTGGACGATGTCGCCGGCGGCCAGGCTGCGGGCGTAGGTCAGGACCTCGACCGTGGCGCCGGGGCGCGAGGCCACGGTGGCGGTGGCGGCGGCGGGGCGGGCCGAGGCCTCGGCGGGAGCCGCCCCGCCTTCGCGCACCACGATGCGGCGCAGGCCCTGGGGGTTGGCCCATTCCAGACCGGCGCGGCGGGCGGCGGCCTGGATCTGGCTGGCCTCGAAGACGGCCGTGGCGCCGAGGCGCTGGCCGACCACGACGCCTGACGCTGCGCCCGCGTCGTCGAACAGCTCGCCCAGGGTGACGCGACCGTCGTCGTCGACGGGATCGGGCAGCAGGCTGACGGGACCGGCCAGGGCTGGGGCGGCCAGGGCTGCGAGGGCCAGGGCCAGCGAAAGGCTGCGGATCATGGCCATGACCTAGCTCTTCACCTGGGCCGAGACGGACAGCATTTCGTCGGCGGTGGTGATGACCTTGGAGTTCATCTCATAGGCGCGCTGGGCCACGATCAGGTTGGTGATCTCGCTGACGGCGTCGACGTTGGAGGCCTCGGTATAGCCCTGCAGCAGGTGACCATAGCCCGGCTCGTTGGGGGCGCCGATGGTGGCCGCGCCCGAGGCGGCGGTTTCCAGCAGCAGGTTGTCGCCGATGGCTTCCAGGCCCGCCTCGTTGAAGAAGGTGGCCAGTTCCAGCTGGCCCACGGTCTGCGGCGCGGTCTGGCCCTGGGTCGTGACCTGAACCTGGCCCGACTTGGAGATGGAGACGTCGATGGCGTCCTGGGGAATGGTGATGGCGGGTTCGACCGCATAGCCGTCTTCGGTGACCAGCTGACCTTCGCCGTTCACCGCGAAGTTGCCGGCCCGGGTGTAGGCGATCTCGCCCGAGGGCATGGTGATCTGGAAGTAGCCCTTGCCGTCGATGGCGATGTCATAGGGGTTGCCCGAGCGGGTGGGGCTGCCCTGTTCGGTGATGCGATAGACGCTGCCCGCCTTGACGCCGGCGCCGATCTGGATGCCGGTCGGGACGACGGTGCCCTGGGTCGAGGACTGCGAGCCCATGCGTTCGACGTTCTGGTACAGCAGGTCCTGGAACTCGGCCCGCTGACGCTTGAAGCCGACCGTGTTCATGTTGGCGATGTTGTTGGAGATGACCTCGACGTTCAGCTGTTGAGCCAGCATGCCGGAGGTGGCGGTTCTGAGAGCGCGCATCGTTCAGGCGTCCTTACTAGCTGACCCGGCCCAGCCGCTCGACCGAGCGGCGTGACAGGTCGTTGGCGTTTTCGATCATCTTGGTGACACGCTCGTAGGCGCGGCTGATCTCGATCAGGTTGGTGATTTCCTGAAGCGTGTTGACGTTCGACCCCTCCAGCATGCCCTGGCGGATCTGCACGTCCGTGGCGTCCGTGGGTTGGGCGTTGGAGGTGTTGCGGTAGAGGCCGTCGCCGCTTTTCTGCAAGGCGCCGAGGGCGTCGAAGCGGACGGCGTTCAGGCGGCCGACGGGTTGGCCCTGCTGGCTGATCGTGCCGTCGGCGCCGACGCTGACCGGGCCGAGTTCGGGGTCGAGGGTGATCGGGGCGCCGTCGCCCAGGACCGGCAGGCCCTGCTTGGTGGTCAGCACGCCCTCGGCGTTGGTGGTGAAGCCGCCGTCGCGGGTATAGGCTTGGCCGGCGCCGCTCTGGACCGCGAAGAAGGCGCCTTCGCCCTCGATGGCGAAGTCCAGCGACCGGCCGGTCTGCTTCATCGAGCCCTGGCCGAAGTCGCGGCCCACGCCCTTGTCCAGCACGAAGCTGGCCGAGGGGCGGATGTTGTCGTTACGGGCGCGCTGACCGACCTCGGTCCCGACCATCAGCTGTTCGACCTTGAATCCGGTGGTGTCGGCGTTGGCGACGTTGTTCGCCACGATGTCGAGCTCGCGGCGAAGCGTCATCTGGCGGGACAATCCGATGTAGGCGGCGTTTTCCACGAGTGCGGCTCCTTCGCCAATCTCGTCGCAACGACCGTGCCAACAGGGTTAATCCAGTCACAGCGGGGATTTGAGCGGAATTGACCCGTGCGGCGCCCGGCAGGATTTGCCGATCGTAAACGCCTCGTTAACCAAAATCGCTTCATCAGGAAGGCTGCGAAGATCGGGGCGACGTGCGGATGCTGAAGCTGAAGCTGGGCAAGAAGAAAGACGCGGCGCCGGGCGGCGACGACGTCAACCTGCCCGCCGTGTCGGATGGCGAAGGCGGCGAGGGCGCGCCCGCCAAGAAGAAGCTGCCCCTGCTGTTCATCATCATTCCGGCGGCCCTGGTCGTGCTGGGCGGCGGCGGGGCGGCGGCCTTCCTGCTGATGAAGCCTAAGCCTGCCGAGGCCGAGGCCGGCGAGCACGGCGCCGAGAAGAAGGCTGACGCCCACGGCAAGAAGGAAGAGAAGAAGGGCGGCGGCCATGGCGGCGCTGAGGGCGGTGAAGCCGACCCGGCTCTGGGCAAGATCGCGGCCGGTCCCGACGGCGTGACCTTCTACACCCTGCCTGAGCTGATCGTGAACATTCAGTCGCCGGACGGTCGCCCCACCTATCTGAAGCTGAAGCTGACGCTGGAGATGAAGGACGCCGAGCTGGCGACCCATCTGCAGGGCGAGATGCCCCGCATGCAGGACATGTTCCAGGGCTTCCTGCGCGAACTGCGTCCTGAGGACCTGGCCGGTTCGGCGGGGTCCTATCAGCTGCGCGCCGAGATCCTGCGCCGGGTCAATCTGGTCGCGGCGCCGGGCAAGGTGGACGCCGTGCTGATCGAAGAAATGCTGGTGTCCTAGGCATGACCGACACCCTGGCCGCCGAGAACGAACTGGACCCCTTCGGCGGTGAAGCAGACATGGGCGCGGCCCTGTCCGAGCGCGTGCTGAACCAGGATGAGATCGACAGCCTGCTGGGCTTCGACATGGGCGACGGCGACGACTCCGAACGGAGCGGCATTCGCGCCATCATCAACTCGGCCCTGGTGTCCTACGAGCGTCTGCCGATGCTCGAGATCGTTTTTGACCGCCTGGTGCGGTTGATGACGACCAGCCTTCGCAACTTCACCTCGGACAACGTCGAGGTCAGCCTCGACACCATCAGCTCGATCCGGTTCGGCGACTATCTGAACTCGATCCCGCTGCCGGCCATCCTGGCGGTGTTCCGGGCGGAGGAGCTGGACAACTACGGCCTGCTGACGGTCGATTCCAACCTGATCTATTCCATCGTGGACGTGCTGCTGGGCGGACGTCGCGGCACGGCGGCGCTGCGCATCGAGGGGCGGCCCTACACCACCATCGAGCGGGTGCTGGTGCAGCGCATGGTCGAGGTCATCCTGAACGACGCGCGCGCCGCCTTCGAGCCGCTGACGCCGGTGCATTTCACCCTGGACCGGCTGGAGACCAATCCTCGCTTCGCCGCCATCGCCCGCCCGGCCAACGCCGCCATCCTGGTCAAGCTGCGCATCGACATGGAAGACCGCGGCGGCCGGGTCGAATTGCTGCTGCCCTATTCGACGCTGGAGCCCATCCGCAAGATGCTGCTGCAGCAGTTCATGGGCGAGAAGTTCGGTCGCGACAACATCTGGGAAGGCCACCTGGCCACCGAGCTGTGGACCACGGAAACCGAGGTCCGCTGCGTGCTGGACGAGCAGCAGATTCCGCTGTCCCAGGCGCTGAACTTCAAGGTCGGCGACACCCTGATGTTGAACGTCTCGCCGGATTCCGAAGTCTCGGTGCGGGCGGGGTCCATTCCGCTGACGACCGGCAAGATGGGCCGCAGGGGCCAGCATATCGCCGTGCGCGTCGAAGGCCCGATCAACCCCGACATCGCCGCCAATCTGAGCCGAGGGAAACGCTGACATGACCGGCATCATTCTCGATTCCATCCTCATGCTGCTGCTGGCCGCGGCCATTGGCTACGGCATCAAGCTGGAGAAGAAGCTCAAGGCCCTGCGCGACGGCCAACTGGCCTTCGCCGGCGCGGTGAGCGAGCTGAACTCGGCCGCCGGACGCGCCGAACAGGCGTTGGCGACGCTGCGCGCCTCGGGTCACGAGACCGACCTGCTGCACGACCGCATCATCAAGGCCCGCGCCGTGAAGCAGGAGCTGGAGGTGCTGATCGCCCGCGCCCCCGCCGGTCTGCCGGTGCGCGCGTCGCAGGCCGAGGCGCGCGAGGAGCCGGTGCTGGAGCTGAACACGCCGACGTCGCAGGTCTCGCCCCTGCTGGACGACGAGTCGCGGGCCCGCCGCATGGCCTCGCTGATGGAACGGATCGAAGGCGCCCGCGCCGTGATGAAGGCCCCGGCGGCGCGTCCCGCCCCTGCGTCGGCGCCCGCAGAAACCTTCGCCCCGGTGCGTCAGGCCCTGGCCGCTAACCATGCTGCGCAACAGAGCCTAAACCGGGCCCGTCGTAGCCTGGACGAAGATCTTTTCGCTGCATGATGCATAGACCCCTATGCCTGACGCGCGGCGTCAGGCGACTTGAGGGGAAGTTTCGTTTTTTGCCCTATGTCCGAGGCGCGGCCTCGGACGACTTGAGGGGCGAAGTGTTTTTGTAGCCCTGCCTGTGCGGCGTTTGAACCGCCTTACCGAGTGCCACCGATGAGCAAGCTGCCCCGCCTTCTGCCCCTGATCGCCATCGCCATCGGCGGGGTCGTGGCCGTGCGCGCAGCGGGCGTGGCGCCGGAGCTGTTCCAGGGCGCGACTGCCTGGGCTCAGGAAGCCGTGACCGCCGAGACGCCGGGCGAGGGCGGGGGCGCCGCCAAGGCCGCGCCCGTGCCGGCGGTCTGCGCCCTGACGCCGGAACAGCTGGCCCAGCAGGCGGGGATTTCGCCGGCTGAACTGCGCATCATCCAGTCCCTGTCCAAGCGCCGCGACGCGCTGGATGCCCGCGACGCCGACTTCGCCACCACCCTGCCGCTGATGGTCGCCGCCGAGCAGAAGCTGGACGCCAAGCTGCAGGCGCTGGAAGCGCTGAAGGGCGAGATCGCGGCCCTGGTCGGTCAGGTCGACGAGAAGGAAAAGGCCGAGAACGACCGTCTGGTCGCCGTCTATTCCGCCATGCGGCCCAAGGAGGCGGCGGCTGTGTTCAATACCCTGGACGACAGCGTGCGTCTGCCCGTCGCCGCCGCCATGCGGCCCCGGACCCTGGCCGCCATCATGGCCCAGATGCCGCCCGCCGGCGCGCGTGAGCTGACCGAGAAGCTGGCCAAGCGTTTCCAGGCCCAGCAGTACGCCGCCCGCGCCGCCGCCGCGACGGCCGGCGCTGCGCCCGCGACCCCGGCTGTGGTTCCGACGGCTGCCCCGGCGGCGGCGCCCGCCGCTGCTCCGACCCGTACTGCGGCCGCAGCGACCGAGAAGCCGGCTGCCGCCGCCGCCGCTCAACCGGCAGCCCAGCCCGCGCGCCGTCCAGCCCCGCGCCCGGCGGCTCAACGTCCTGCGCCGCGTCCGGCTGCGCCCAAGCCGGCCGCCCCCGCCGAGGCCGGCCCGCGCCCCTATACGCCGCCCGCCGCAGACGCCGCGCCGCCCGCTGCGCGCCAGTCGGTTCAGTAGTCCGAGCGCGGCGAACAACGGCGCGGTTGGCATACCGGTCGCGCACCGCTATTCAGCGCGCTTCGATTTTCGCGAGACCATTCCATGTCCGACGCCCTGCCTGACCGCCTTTCGGTCGATCCCGACAGCCCTTTCCACGACGCCGACCTGCTGGCGCGCGGCATCGGCATCCTGTTCAAGGGCGAGGAAAAGACCAATGTCGAGGAATACTGCGTCTCGGAAGGCTGGGTCCGCCTGGCCGTTGGCAATCGCGTCGACCGTCGCGGCAAGGCCCTGACCGTCAAGCTGCAAGGCCCGGTCGAGCCCTTCCTCAAGGGCGAGTGATTTTTGGCGGGGACCTGAGGCTTTCGGTCGCAGGTCCCACTCGCTAACGTGCCGCCTCTTTTGAGTGAGTCTGGGAGGCGCTCCATGTCGTTCAACGCCCGTCTGATGGCCGCCAGCGCGATCGCGCTCGGCCTAATCGCCACGCCGGTTATGGCTCAGGACGCCAGGACCATTCGCGCCGCCGAGCAGGTGCGCGACCAGGCGCTGCAAGCCAACATCGCCCTCGACTACGTCACCCAGGTCACCACCCGCTTCGGCGCGCGCCCGGCGGGGTCGCGCTCGGAACAGGCGGCCGCCGACTGGGCCGCCGATTACATGCGCGCCCACGGCTTCCAGAACGTCCGCATCGAACAGTTCCCGCTGGTGGGCTGGGAGCGGGGCGAGGAGAGCGCCGAACTTCTGGGCGCCCGCCCGCAGCGTCTGGTCGCCGCCGCCCTGGGCCATTCCATCGCCACGCCGGCCAACGGCATTGAAGCCGATGTGGTCTTCTTCGACGGTCTGGACGCTTTGCTGGCCGCGCCCGTCGGGTCGCTGACCGGCAAGATCGCCGTGGTCGACGGCGGCCAGATGGTGCGGATGCAGGACGGCTCCGGCTATGGCTCGCTGTCGCGCATTCGCAGCGTAGGGCCGACCGAGGCCGCCAAGCGCGGCGCCGTGGCCTTCGTCATGCGCTCGGCCGGGTCGGACGAGCACCGCATGCCGCACACCGGCACGACCCGCTATGTCGAGGGCAAGGTGCCGCTGCCGGCCTTTGCGCTCAGCGCGCCGGACGCCGACCAGGTGGCGCGACTGGTGCAGATGGGCGAGCCGGTGCGGCTGCGCCTGAAGTCCACCGCCCACACCTATCAGACTCACAGCCAGAACGTGATCGGCGACATCGTCGGCGCGACGCGGCCGGACGAGATCATCGTCCTGGGCTCGCACATGGACAGCTGGGACCTCGGCACCGGGGCCATCGATGATGCCGCGGGCGGGGCGATCACCCTGGCCGCCGCCAAGCTGGTCGCCGAGCAGGGGCGTCCGGCTCGCACCGTGCGTGTGGTGCTCTATGGTTCGGAAGAAGTGGCCCAGCCGACCGACACCGGCAACGGCGGCGGCGCCTATGTCCGCAACATCGGCGTGGCGGGCGTCGAGAAGCACGTCATCGCGGGCGAGAGCGACTTCGGCGCCGACCGCATCTACGCCTTGGGCCTGCCGCCCGGCGCGCAAGGGTCCGACTTCGCCAAGATCGCGGAGCGCGTTCTGCGTCCGCTGGCCGTCCTGTCGGGCGAGGCCGAGCTGTTCGGCGGCGTGGACATCGGACCCCTGGCGCGGGCAGGGGTGCCCGTCTTTGGCCTACGTCAGGACGGCACGCGCTATTTCGACCTGCACCACACGGCGGACGACACCCTGGACAAGATCGACCCGGCGCAGATGACCCAGAACGTCGCCGCCTGGGCCGCCCTGGTGCGCCTGATCGCCGATTCCGATGTGGACTTCCGCGCCCTGCGTTCGGCGGCTACAGAAGCCAAGCCCTAAGGGGTTTAGCCTTGAAGGGCTGAGGCCGCGAGCGTGGCGAAACTGGTAGACGCAGCAGACTTAAAATCTGCCGACTTCGGTCTTGCGGGTTCGACCCCCGCCGCTCGCACCACTTTATATTTCAATGACTTAGAGCTGATCTGCTCCCTATTTTGGTGGGTTGATCGGCTTTTCTGTGTGCGTTGAAATTACAGCCTTTTCCTCGGCCTCCCATTCATTCCCACAAGCTCCGAGCGCTGCAAGAGCGCCGCAAGGTTCTGTTTTCGTTCGCGGCGGAATTGCGAAAGCCCGCCACCCCGAAGGATGGCGGGCCTGATAGCGGAACCTGACGGCTCGACGCCGGCATCCATGTTAAGGCGTTAGCATGGATGGTGAGCATCCATGTTTGCTAGCCCGGCTTCGGTCGGGTCTCCGGAGCCGGACAGTCGAGCCCCTTCATCCCCATCCCGTCGAAGAAGCGGCAGAGGCGCCCGACCTGAGCCCATCCCGCCTCGCCCCACGCCTCGACGGCGTTGTCGTGCTTCTCGCCAGCGATGCGGCTGGTCAGCACTTCATCGGACTGCACCGGCTTAGGCTGGACCCTCAAGTCCTCGGCACGCGGGAGGGCTGCGCCCGTCGTCTCGCAACTGGCGACAGCGACGCCGCAGCTCACGATCATCAGGCACGCCATCAGGAAGGGCTTGCGCGGCATGGTCTCTCTCCAGTTTCCGGTTGGTGATGGTGGTGGTGTCGGTCAGGTCTTGGTTGGCGGCCGCCTCCCGCCCGCTGGACGCCTTGCGCTCGTCTTTGGCGACCTTGACGGCCTGACGGTCACGAACGCCCTCAGCGCCCCTGTGAGCGCAGTATCCGCCGAAGATCAGGAAGGCGGTGAGGGCGGCGATGGTGATCCATGCTGTCGGGGTGAGCGCGCGGCCGATGCGGAGGGCGAGGGCGATCATTGCGCGACCCTCCCCGTCTCCATCTCGCGAGCCAGACGCACGGCGCGGCCCTTCACCTGCTTGGCCCACAGGCTGACGCGCATCGCTGCCGCAGCCTCGGCGTAGCGACCTGCCTCGATGTGGCTGAGCGTGTTCTTGAACTGGGCCAGGCCCTCGACGGACGGGGTCTTCGGGTTATCCCAGCCCATGTTGAAGTGCATGTTCTCGACCACGCGCCGGCGCACCGGATCGAGCCGCTTCAGCCAGGGCAGAGCCGCGTGGATGACCGTGTTGTGCTCCCGCGCGTCCTCGACTAGCCACGCCTCGGCCGTTGCTTCGGTGATGACCTGGCCCTCCTGGATGCCTCGCGCTCGGCCGTAGCCTATGGTCCAGGGCGCGCCCGATCCCTTGCCGGTCCTGGCGCGTGGCGACAGCGGGTCGGGGTAAGCTTTCAGCCGCAGCCCCTCATCCTTCTTCAGCGCCGCGATCAGTTCTGGGTCTGGCCCGCCAGGCGCGCCAGCTCCGCGCGGCAAGCCCATAGCGTCGGCCAGGGCGTCGATCATCGGCACCCACTCGGGGCGCAGCTTCGCCCCGGGCGCATAGGGGCGCACAGCGTCGAACAGGGCCTTTCGGTCCATGTCGGTATCCAGTTCAGATTGTTGTGAAACGAGCGTTACAGTTCGGTGTTATGGGTGAGCGCCCTAAGGGGCTCAGGGCGCAGCGGCTCGTCCCGAACCTGCTTGCGATGGCTCAGGGACGGGCCGCATTCGAGGATGGCGATGACGTGCGCTTGGGGCCTTCTCGCACCGTGCGTGCCTCACAAATGGAGCTTTGTGCGATGCTGAACAGGAAGCCGATCTTGGAACGGGCCTTCGAGTTGGCGGCTTCGGGTCAGTTCCGGATACCGAGCCACGTCCGCAAGGCGTTACTGAAGGAAGGCTACACCCAGTCGGACGTCTTCACGCTGGAAGGCAAAGCCACCGCGGCGCAGCTGCGGGAACGCTGTACGGGCTCGTTCGAGGATCGGCCTTCAGACCGGCTCTGATTTCGCCCTGGCGCCCTCGACCTCGGCGACCGGCTGAGAGGCCGCCGCCGCATCGATCGCGCGGTTGGCGATG